>NZ_FUWR01000004.1 GCF_900167465.1 Trichlorobacter thiogenes
CAGGTTCAATTTCAGACAGCCAGGAGATAAGCGCTTTGCAACCATCAGCATCATTGGTGAAACGTTTTACTTCTTCTGTTGGAATGACACCAACATCAAGAATAGCTTTAGAAACATCAATGCCGATAAACAGATTCTTTCCCATAGTCTTTCTCCTTTCCCGTTCTTGCAGAATGCGGGATCCAGATGGTCCCCAGTCAACTGTTCGGGCTATTGGGAGGAAGGGAATGACGCCTTACGCTCTGTGACGGGCTTGGTGTCCCAAAACACGATCAAGCTGTCATTCCCTGGCTACTTGAAAGAACATTAGATGCTACACGCTGAACATACAAGGAACACAGAGAACTACAAAAACAGTTTTTTGTGACTCACCTGAAATGAAGCTGGCCATGGGGGGTATCTTGTTCTTCCTCTGAGAACTCTGTGACCTCTGTGGCAGCTTGTTTTTATGGGTTAGAGAAACTCCTCAAAGTAGTCCAGATCCTTGTGGAAGGTTTCCTCCAGACGCCAGAGCGAGAACAGAGCGATGGCCATGGTCAGGCAACCGACGATAATCGCCCCCTGCTGCAGGCCAAAATGGTTGCGAAAGTACAGAAACAGCATGGTGATCGGCACGGTCATTCCCCGCACAAAGTTGGGGACTGAGGTTGCCACCGTGGCCCGCAGGTTGGTGCCGAACTGCTCGGCGGCAATCGTGACAAAGATGGCCCAGTAGCCGATACCGAACCCCAACAGTCCGCAGATCCCGTAAAACGCCTCAGCGCTGACGCCACCGGCCATAAAATAAACCACAACTGCCACTGCGGTGATGATCAGAAACAACAGCACCACCTTTTTGCGGCTTTTCAGCAGTTGGCTCAGAATACCGCTCAGCAGGTCTCCCGCCACCAAGCCCAGGTAGCAGTACATCACCGCATTACCGGCACTGACGGTTCCCGCCACACCCAGCAGCTTGGCAAATTCAGGGGAAAAGGTGATCAACACCCCCACCACAAACCAGGAAGGCAGACCGATCAGGATCGAGTGCAGAAAACGACCAAAACGGTCGCGGCTGGTGAAGAGCGACAGGAAGTTCCCTTTGCTGACCTGCTCCTGCACCTTCATGGTGCTGAACATGCCGGATTCCACCACCCCAAAGCGCAGCGCCAGCAGGCAGAGCCCCAGTATACCGCCGATGATGAAGGCGTTGCGCCAATCAAAATGCTTGGCAACAAAATTGGCCAGAATCGCCCCGGAAACCCCCACCGAGGCAACGATCATGGTGCCATAGCCCCGCACGGTCTTGTGCAGCACCTCACTGACCAGGGTGATACCGGCCCCCAGCTCGCCCGCCAGGCCGACGCCGGCAATGAAACGCAGGGTGGCATAGGCACCGATTGAATCAACAAAACCGTTGGCAAAGTTGGCCATTGAATAGAGGAAGATCGAACCGAACATGATCTTAAGCCGACCTTTGCGGTCCCCCAGCACCCCCCAGAGAATACCCCCCAACAGCATACCCACCATCTGCATGTTCAGCAGGAACACCCCCTGATCCACCAGATCCTTGCCGGACAGCCCCAGCGCCTTCAGGCTGGGAACCCGCACAATGCTGAACAACACCAGATCGTAGATATCCACAAAATAACCCAGCGCAGCAACGATGACCGGCAGGCTGAAGATGGCCTGGATTACACCGGGAGCAGCTTGGGGCGAGGTCTGTTCGGACATGGTCGTTTCTCTTTCAGCTGGTGGATTGGGGCTCGGCTGGTTATCAGAAAGGGTGCGGCTTTTATCCGTCCTGAGTTTTTGCTATGGTGCTGCAGATGCTGAAGAAGCTGATATTTTAGAGTCGGCAATGGATTCCGTTGTGTGGTTTTTGCTGCTTAGGCATAAATAGAAAAAAGGCCTCTCAGAGCCTGCATTTCATCAGGTGTAACAGGTTGAGACGGTTTGCGCTTTGTTGCTTCATCAGTATCTGTTAGTACTGATGAGAGCGTTACTTCGTCTGGAATATTGGCTGTTCTGCGCTCTTTTGCACCGTTTGGGGTTTGGCTGTTGTTTTGATCAACACTAGACTGTTTTTTCAGCTCTGCATACTGAAGCTCAAGAGGGGAAAGGTATTTGCTCCGTATTGGAAAGCTCATTGCGCGAATCCTTCAGTGACAAATCCGGCAGAGCACGGTTCCACAATAGTCCCAGGCTCATCATCGTCATGAAAAAGACGGAAAATAGCCAGCCTTTCATCAAAAGAAATACCGTGGTAGCTGAACTCTGTATCTGTTGAAATTTGCATACAACTCCCGCTTTTAAAAGGTTTCAGTATTCGTTATCGGCAGTGATTTGGATTTTCTCAAGCTGGAAAAGGTAGGGAGTTGCAGACGAGTTACAAGCGGAGGTCCTATGAATGTGCCGGAATTGCTGCAACTGTCATCAAGCTACTGGAATACCTGTACACTCCATGCCGGGGTCAAGCTGGATATCTTTAGCCATCTGGCAGACAAGCCAATGACCACGGCCAACCTGGCAGAAATTATCGTTGCTGATGAACGTGGCCTTGAAATGCTGCTCCACGGGCTTACTGCCCTGGACCTCTTGCAGAAAGAAGGTGACAGCTTCAAATGTACAGAGTTCAGTGCCAGCTATCTTGCAAAAAGCTCTGAGTCCTACATGGGGCATATTATCATGCATCATCACTATCTGGTTGAAGGCTGGAGTCACCTTGATGAAGCGGTGCTGCGAGGCGGGCCGGTACGGAAAAGTTCATCCCATGGTACAGGCGAAAAGGAGCGGGAGAGCTTTTTGATGGGGATGTTTAATCTTGCTTCTCTGATTGCACCCCGTATCGCTGCCCAGATTGATTTAAAAGGACGTCACCGCCTACTTGATCTGGCAGGTGGACCAGGCACCTATGCCATTCACTTCTGTAAAGTGAATCCTGATTTGAAAGCTGTTGTCTATGATCTTCCCACAACCCGCCCCTTTGCAGAGCAGACCGTGCAACGTTTTGGGCTTTCTGAGCGAATAGCATTCAGTGCAGGAGATATCCTGAGTGATGACCTTGGTACCGGCTTTGACGTGGTCTGGATTTCTCATCTTCTGCATAGTGAAAGCCCTGCAAACAGCTCGGCAATTGTTGACAAGGCGGTAAAGGCACTAAATCCCGGTGGGCTTTTGCTGATTCAGGAGTTTATCCTGCATGATGACAAGGCAGCACCACTCTTTCCAACCCTGTTTTCATTGAACATGCTTATTGGTACACAGTCTGGTCAGGCTTACTCTCAGCAGGAGATTACTACTATCATGGCTGGTGCAGGGCTGGCTGATATCAGAAGACTGCAGCTTGATTTGGCCAATGGTGCCGGCGTCATGGTGGGGACAGCTGCTAATTGAATATGTACCGTAAAAAACACCGTCAAAAGTTATGGATTTGAGTGTTTCTGTGAGGACTACACGGGATGCGTATAAATAAAAAAAAGCCATGATTTCTCAGGGCTTTTGGGACTAGTCTGGACTAGTCTGGATTGTTGAATGGCGGAGGGGGTGAGATTCGAACTCACGGACGGTTGCCCGTCGCCGGTTTTCAAGACCGGTGCCTTAAACCGCTCGGCAACCCCTCCAGAGGAAAGACTTTCTAGCATACTTTTGGGCAGAAGCTCAAGCCCCTATTTGGTGATTTTTTCCATACCTCCCATGTAAGGGCGCAGGGCCGCCGGGATGAGGATGGAGCCATCGGCCTGTTGGTAGTTCTCAAGAATGGCGACTAGGGTGCGGCCCACCGCCAGGCCAGAGCCGTTCAGGGTATGGATAAACTCTGGCTTGCTCTTCTCTTCTTCCCTGAAGCGGATACCGGCCCGCCGTGCCTGGAAATCGCCGAAGCTACTGCAGGAGGAGATCTCACGGTACAGATTTTGACCCGGTAACCAGACTTCAAGGTCATAGGTTTTACAGGCCGAGAAGCCGATGTCACCGGAGCAGAGTGCCAGCAGTCGGTAGGGAAGTTCCAGTAGTTGCAGGACTTTTTCAGCATGGCTGGTCAGCTTTTCCAGTTCAGCCTGGGACTCATCCGGGTGAACAAATTTGACCAGCTCAACCTTGTTAAACTGGTGTTGACGGATCAGGCCACGGGTGTCCTTACCGTGGGAACCGGCCTCACGACGGAAGCAGGGGGTGTAGGCGGTATAACTGATCGGCAGATCAGATTTTTTCAGAATCTCGTCACGGTGGATGTTGGTAACCGGTACTTCGGCTGTCGGGATCAGGAAAAAATCAGGATCAACCAAACGGAACAGGTCTTCTTCAAATTTGGGCAGTTGTCCGGTGCTGGTCATACTGGCCCGGTTCACCATGAAGGGGGGTAGCACCTCAGTATAGCCATGGTCCGTGGTGTGCAGATCAAGCATAAAGCTGATCAAAGCCCGCTCAAGACGTGCGCCAGCCCCTTTGGAGAGACAAAAGCGGGCGCCGGTGATCTTGGCACCCCGTTCAAAATCAAGGATGTCCAGATCTTCACCGAGATCCCAGTGTGCTTTGGCTTCAAAGTCAAAGGTTGGCGGTGTGCCCCAGCTGCGAACCACCACGTTGTCCTCTTCAGACTTGCCAACCGGTGTCGTGGGATGGGGCAGGTTGGGGATGGTCATCAGCAGGGTGTTAAGCTCTTCGTCAACGGTCTTCAGTTCATCATCAAAACCTTTGATTTTGGCAGAGACCTCTTTCATCTCAGCAATCTTGTCTTTGACCGTACTTTTGTCCTTAACCTTGGCAATCTCTTCGGAGACGCTGTTCTTCAGCGCCTTGAGGGTTTCGCTCTCAGTCAGCAGGCTACGGCGTTTGATGTCCAGCTCTCGAAAGCCTGACAAAGAAATGTTGCCACCACGGGTGGCAAGGGCGGCTTCGGCCTGATCAAGGTTGTCGCGGATAAATTTAGTGTCAAGCATGGGAAATTCCTTTGGTTCTAACAGGATGAAGGTGTACTATCTAGCACTTATGAACCGTTACCGTCAACGCAAAACAGGCTTTCAATTCCGACTCAAGGCTCTGCCTTGCTCTCTGCTTTTGCTGCTGCTTACTGCTCTTCCGGTCTATGCCGGAGAGGTGGTGATCCAGGCTGCCGGTGATGTGATGCTGGGTGGTCTCTGGGAACAGCAGATGTCCCAGGATGGCTATTATCATCCCTTTACCCGAATTGCGTCGGAGCTGAAAAAAGGGGATATTACGCTGGTTAACCTTGAGGCCCCCCTGACAGGCCGTGGTAAAGAGTTTACCGACAAAAAATATCGTTTCCGGGTCAAGCCGTCTGCACTAACTGCCTTCAAGAAAGCCGGTATTACCACGGTTACCCTGGCCAATAATCACAGTATGGATTACGGGGCTGTTGGCCTGCAGGACACCCTGCAGCAGTTGGATAAGGCCGGTATTGGTCATGTCGGCGCCGGAGAAAATCTGGCTGCTGCCCGTAAAGCAGCTGTCTACGACATACGCGGCACCAAGGTGGCTTTGCTTGGCTATTCCCTGACCCTGCCGCTTGAGTTCTGGGCTGGCGATAAACGGGCCGGTACTGCACCGCTGATGGAAAAGATGGTCAAGGATGATATTGTTGCTGCCCGCAAGCAGGCATCCATTGTGATCGTGACTGCCCACTGGGGCGAAGAGGGTAAGACCCGGCTGCGTGAGTATCAGCCCCGCCTGGCTCGGATGATGATTGATAGCGGAGCCGATGCGGTGATCGGCCACCATCCCCATATCCTGCAAGGGGTTGAAACGTATAAACGGGGGATCATCTTCTACAGTCTGGGAAATTTTGCCTTTGCCCACAAGAGCCGGATAGCTGACCGAACCTTGCTGGTACGGCTACGTTTTGATGGTGACAAACGGTCCGCAGAGCTGCTGCCGGTTAACATCCTGCACCGCGAGGTTGGTTTTCAGGCCACGCCACTTGCTGGCAAGCGTGCTGATGAACTGGTTGCGCGGGTGAAAAAGCTGCCGCCTGCCAAGCTGGCTGTCCGAAAAGAGGGTGAACGCTGGCTGGTTGATTTTTAGTACAACAGATACGTCTCCCGCAGCTTTCTAAACTGCTCAATTCCCCCCCGCCAGCGTGCCATGACCTGTTCCGGTGACGCGCCATCACGCAGCATCTTCCAGGCCTGATTATCTCCCAGCATACCGTAGAACCCACCGGCAACATGATACTGTTTGGGGTGTGTCTGCTGGATCGCCCGGACAAGGTAGAGTCCGGCCAGCGGCAAATTGGCAACGTTCAGATCGGTGATAGTCACTTCAATTCCGTTGCAGAGTTTGCCTTGGTAGGTGTGGCCGGGGGCAGTGGGAGTAAAGCTGGTGGCACTGAATTTCAGGCCCGGCAGGTTTGGCAGGTTTTTTAAGACTGCTGTTGGATCAAGCCATGGCGCACCGTATTTGTGGAACGGTTTGTCGGTGCCCCGCGCAACGGAAAGATTGGTTGCCTCCAGCGGACCAAAACCGGAATACAGCAGGGCAGCGATCGGATCTTTCATGTTGGGGGATGGGTTGATCCAGGCTAAACCGGTCTCCTGCCAGAGCAGCTCCCGTTTCCAGCCCTCCATGGATACCACCTGCAGATTTGCATTAATCTTTGCCTCTGCGTTGATCAGCCGGGCCAGTTCACCAACGGTCAGGCTGTGGCGGGTGGGGATCGGGTGGGTTACGGTCAGGGAGCGGCAGCCGGTTTTGTCCGCAGCAATTCTACGGGAGATCTCGCCAGCATCAGGCACAGCCCCTTCAACCGCTATCCCCCCCAGTGGATTGGGGCGGTCCAGTACCACCAGCGGAATCCCCTGCTGTTTGGCTGCCAGCAGGGCATGGTGCAGGGTGCCGATGTAGGTGTAAAAACGTGCGCCGATATCCTGGATATCAAAGACCAACACCTGAATACCGGTTATCATCTCCGCTGTGGGGCGGCAGGTTTTGCCGTAGAGCGAGTAGATCGGCAGTCCGGTCCGCTGGTCGGTTGCGGAAGAAAGCTTGACGTCGGAATCACCCCGGATGCCATGTTCCGGTGAAAAGAGCGCCACCAGTTTGACACCGGGAGCCTGGGCCAGCAGGTCAATACTGCTGCTGCCGTTTAGAGTACGTCCGGTGTTGTTGGTGATCAGGCCGACCCGTTTGCCCTGCAGCAGATCAAAGTTGCGGCGGGCCAGGATGTCGATGCCGGGAATGACTCCGGCAAAGGAATCAGCAGCAGACAGCAGCAAGCACAGAACAATCAGCAGGCGGGCCATACCACCTCCTCCATCCCGATCTCTTCCTGCAGGGCACGAATCAATCCCTCCAGCTCCTCTTCCCGTCCTTCCGGGGCGATGACCCGCACAATGCCATTCTTGTTGTCAACCGTACTGACCGTGCAGAGCCCTTCGTAGGATTCCGTGATAAAGGTCAGGTAGGCGTGCTGGCTGCGTTCTACCTTGAAAAAACGTGGGGTCGTCATGCTGTCACCTCGTCACCCTGCAGGGCCACCGGCAAGGAACGTCCTTCAATCATCCCCATGGCGAGCTGACAGGCCGGAGCATCGACAATCTGTGCCCTGGCCTCGGCCAGACTGATGCAGGGGATGTTGTTTTGGGCGAGCAGTTCCAGCAACCGGCTGAAGGAGTTGCGGATCACACCCCCTTCCAGCTCGGTGTGAACCGTCAGCACGTTCAGGCCCGGCTTCAGCTGTTTGAGATAGTAGTCCGGCAGGTCGTCCGGGGTCAGGCCATCGCGGCCAAGCAGTTCGTCGGCCGTGGGCAAGGTGGTGGGGATCTGCAGGGTGTTGAAGCGTTGGCCGTTTATCACCGGATAGAAGGGCAAGGTTCCACGACAGTCACTGCAGTAGGACAGCTCCATCTGGTCCTGCAGGGCCAGGGAGTCTGGCGAAACGGTCCAGCCCGGCGCTGCGGTGGTGGTGGTCAGCCGATCAAAGACCTGCTTGAACCCTTTGGCAGCCTGGCCCAGTTCTGATTTAACAAAGCTAAGATCACTCTTGAGCAGAAAATCATGCCAGTTAGCATGGTCCCAGGCATGAATCCCCACCTCATGCCCCTGCTGTTCCGTCTGTCGCATAATATTGCCACATTTTTGGTAGATCACCGGTCCTGGTAGCAGTACGCCGTACAGCATGGTCTTGATGCCATAGGCCGAAGGTGCGCCGGAACGCAGCGCCTTTTGCAGAAACCCTTTGTGGGTAAAGATACGGCGCAGGGCTCGGCCGGTGTGATCTGGCCCCAGGCAGAAATAAAAGGTGCCTTTTGCGTTGTAACGGGCCAGTAGGTCAAGCAGCACCGGTACGCCGTCCCGGGTGCCAACGTAGGTATCAACATCAATCTTCAGGGCAACAACCGGCTGTGGCATCTGAAACTCCATTCGTGGAAATGGGGGGCATGGTAGCAGGTTTGCTCAAAGAGTAAAATAATCTTGATGGCTTCTTGACAGCCTTGCTTCAGGTTTTGACACCAATTTGATTGCCCGGTTGCTACGCTTTGATCATGCAGGATCAGCGCGCACCAGGAGGTCAACCAACATGAAGGCATACCAGTTTAACGAGGCCACCGGGCTGTACGAAGGTGAAATTTTTGAAGACAGTGCTACACTTCCCTATGTGGGCGGCGTTACCACGGTTGCCCCGCCGGAGTATGGCGCCGGTCAGGTGCCGGTTTTTGATGCTGCAGCTCAACAGTGGGAGTTACTGCCAGTAGCCATTGTCCGTCAACTGATATTGGGGAGAAACCAATGAGTCAGACTCTGCTTGAACTGGTGCAGGTGCTGTTCCTGCTGGTGGTCCTGTTGGCACTGGTTAAACCGCTGGGCGGTTTTATGGCCAGGGTCTATCAGGGGGAGCGTACCTTTCTGACGCCGTTGCTGGCCCCGGTTGAAGGTCTGCTCTACCGGATCAGCGGGGTGCAACCGGATGATGAAATGGGCTGGAAACGTTATGCCTGGTCCATGCTGCTGTTTAATCTGGTGCTGTTTTCAGGGCTGTTTGCCCTGCTGTTAACCCAGCATCTGCTGCCGCTGAACCCGCAAAAACTACCACCCTTTTCCTGGCAACTGGCCCTGAATACCGCCATCAGTTTCACCACCAATACCAATTGGCAAAATTATTCCGGCGAACAGGCCGCCAGCTATCTGACCCAGATGGCAGGCTTTGGTCTGCATAACTTTGCCTCTGCCGCCACCGGCATGGCGATTGTGATTGCGCTGATCCGTGGATTCAGCCGCCGCAAGAGCTCTGCCATCGGTAATTTCTGGGTGGATCTGACCCGTGGCACGCTCTACATCCTGTTGCCGATCTCGATCATCGCTGCCCTGTTGCTGGTCTCCCTGGGGGTGATCCAGAACTTCTCCCCCTATAAAACCGTACCTTTGGTACAGTCGGTCAGCTATGACAAGCCCAAGCTGGACGACAAGGGGGCTCAGCTCAAGGATGCCAAGGGCAATCCGGTTACGGAGAACGTAATTGCCAAAGAGGCTACCATTCCGATGGGGCCTGTTGCTTCACAGGAGGCGATCAAAGAGCTGGGCACCAATGGTGGCGGTTTCTTTAACGCCAATTCAGCCCATCCCTTTGAGAACCCCACCCCACTGACCAACTTCGTGGAGATCCTGCTGATCCTATTGATACCTGCCTCGTTGACCTACACCTTTGGTCTGATGGTGGGCAATACCCGTCAGGGCTGGATGCTGCTGGGGGTAATGATCTTACTATGGTTGCTCTGCTTTGGTGTGCTGCAGGGGGTTGAGCAGGCGGGCAACCCGTTGGTGGCCAAGCTGGGGGTAAGTGGCGGCAACCTTGAAGGGAAGGAAACCCGCTTTGGTATGGTTGCCAGCAACCTGTTTACCGTGACCACCACCGCTACCTCATGCGGCGCAGTCAATAGTATGCACGATTCCCTGACCCCGATCGGTGGCATGATCCCGCTCTCACTGATCCTGCTGGGGGAGATCGTCTTCGGCGGGGTCGGTTCCGGGCTCTACACCATGCTGGCCTTTGCCATAATCGCCGTCTTTGTCTCCGGCCTGATGATCGGACGTACCCCGGAGTATCTGGGCAAGAAGATTGAGGTGCAGGAGATGTGGATGTCGATCATCACCATCCTGACCGCCGGTGTGGTGGTGCTGATCCTGTCCGGTCTGGCCATGATAACCCCTTCTGCGGTGGCCTCCATGAGCAATCCCGGCACCCACGGCTTGTCAGAGGTGCTGTATGCCGTGGCCTCCATGGCCAACAACAACGGCAGCGCCTTTGCTGGTCTGAATGGCAACGTACCGTTCTATAACCTGCTGGGCGGGTTGGCCATGACCATTGGTCGCTATATCCCGGCAGTGGCTGTGTTGGCCATGGCTGGTTCCCTGGCAGAGAAGAAGTACATTCCCCCCAGCCTGGGTACCCTGCCCACTGACAAGCTGCCGTTTGCGGTTTGGCTGACCCTGGTGATCCTGATCGTCGGTGCTTTAACCTTTTTCCCGGCACTGGCGCTGGGGCCGATAGTGGAACATCTGACCATGCGGTAAGCCTGATAGGTACTGGGCCTAACTAAGCCCCTTCTGGAGAGACAACAATGTCCAAACATACCCAACAGCCGCAATCGGCCTTTGATACAGCACTACTGCAGGGGGCACTGCTGGAGTCCCTGAAAAAACTTGATCCCCGCCAGCTCTGGCGCAACCCGGTTATGCTTTGCGTTGAGATTGCCAGTCTGATAACCCTGGTTACCTTTGTCCTGTCACTTTCTGGGGCTAACAAGGAACCGGCCTGGTTTACCGGCGCAGTCTCAGCCTGGCTCTGGCTGACCGTGATCTTCTCCACCTTTGCCGAGGCACTGGCCGAAGGGCGGGGCAAGGCACGGGCCGCCTCCCTGCGTTCATCCCGGACCAACGTAACTGCCAAGCTGCTTGCCAAACCAGATTTTAACAGCGCCTTTACCACGGTTGGCGCCAGTCAGCTTCGCAAGGGGGATTGCATCCTGGTGGCTGCTGGCGAGATGATCGCCGGTGACGGTGATGTGCTTGCAGGCGCAGCCCTGGTCAATGAATCGGCCGTAACCGGTGAATCAGCCCCGGTGATCCGTGAGTCTGGCGGCGACCGCAGCGCGGTGACCGGCGGTACCAGCGTGATCGCCAACAGCATTATCGTGCGGATTACAGCCAATCCCGGCGAGACCTTTCTGGACCGGATGATCGGCCTGATTGAAGGGGCCAAGCGTCGTAAGACCCCCAACGAAGTGGCCCTGGAGGTGTTGCTGATCGCCCTGACCGTGGTCTTTCTGCTGGTCTGCGCCAATATTGCGCCGCTCTCCAGCTACAGTGTTAAGGCAGCCGGGCAGGGTACGCCGGTCTCTTTGACCATCCTGACCGCCCTGTTTGTCTGTCTGGCCCCCACCACCATCGCCGCCCTGCTGCCTGCCATCGGCATTGCCGGTATGGACCGCCTGTTCCAAAAAAACGTGATCGCCCTGTCGGGTCGGGCCATTGAGGCGGCCGGTGATGTCAATGTGCTGTTGCTGGACAAGACCGGCACCATCACCCACGGCAACCGTGAGGCAACCGCCTTTGTCCCGGTGGGTGGCCACAGTGAGCAGGAACTGGCCGAGGCTGCCCTGATGGCATCCCTGGCTGATGAGACCCCGGAGGGACGCAGCGTGGTTCTGTTGGCAAAGCAGAACAACGGACTGGTCAGGGAGACCCCCAAGGATGCCGAAGTGGTTGAGTTCAGCGCAGATACCCGTCTCTCCGGCATTAATCTGGCTGGACATCAGTACCGTAAAGGGGCATCCGACTCCACCATCGCCTTTGTCAAAGGGCTGGGTGCAACCAGCATCCCCCCTGAATTGGCTGATCTGGTGGACAGGATTGCCCGGGCCGGAGCCACGCCGCTGGTGGTAAGCCGTGACAACGAGATCATGGGGGTGATCAACCTGAAGGATATTGTCAAGGCCGGTATCCAGGAGCGTTTCCTGCAACTGCGCTCCATGGGGATCAAGACCGTGATGATTACCGGTGATAACCCGCTGACTGCAGCGGCCATTGCCGCCGAGGCCCAGGTGGATGATTTTCTGGCCCAGGCCAAGCCGGAGGAAAAGCTGCGTCTGATCAAGGAGTACCAGGAACAGGGGTATATGGTGGCCATGACCGGCGATGGCACCAACGATGCCCCGGCACTGGCCCAGGCTGATGTTGCGGTGGCCATGAACACCGGCACCCAACCGGCCCGAGAGGCTGCCAATATCATTGATCTGGACTCCAACCCCACCAAGCTGCTGGATATCGTGGAGGTGGGCAAGCAGATCCTGATGACCCGTGGCAACCTGACCACCTTCAGCATCTCCAACGACATTGCCAAGTATTTTGCCATCATCCCGGCCGCTCTGCTCTCAATCTATCCCCAACTTGGGGTGCTGAATCTGATGGGGCTGGCCAGCCCCTACAGTGCCATCCTTTCAGCGGTAATCTTCAATGCCATCATCATCCCGATGCTGGTGCCGCTGGCCCTGAAGGGGACGAAATTCCGTGCCATGCCTGCTGAAAAGCTGCTGATCCATAACCTGCTGATTTATGGGTTGGGCGGCATCATCGCGCCGTTTGCGGGGATCAAGGCGATTGATATGCTGATCGCGGTCTTTGTTTAGAAGTAAAGGCGATAGCACGCGGATAACGCTGATTGGGCGGATATCCGCAGATAAAGTCAACTGATTCAAGTCTTAAAACAAAATCAAAGTTTTTAAAGCTTTAAATCCGTGCTAATCCGCTCAATCCGTGTCATCAGCGTGCCATTAAAGGTTTTAGGAGCCAAACCATGAAGGATATAAAACCAGCCATCCTGCTGTTCATCGTATTCACCGTCATCTGCGGCGGCATCTATCCGGCCCTGGTGACCAGCATAGCCCACGCCCTGTTCCCCGACCAGTCCAAGGGCAGCTTCATCCATGATAAATACGGCAAAGAGATCGGCTCCTCCCTGATCGGTCAGCCGTTCTCTGATCTCAAATACCTCTGGCCCCGTCCCTCTGCCACGGCAGAGTTTGGCTATAATTCTTCTGCATCCGGTGGTTCCAATAGCGGTCCCACCAACCCGGATTATCTGAAGACCGTGGCAGAACGGGTCAAGGCGCTGCGGGACAGCGGCATCACCGGCCCGATCCCGGCTGAACTGGTACAGGCCTCGGCAAGTGGACTTGATCCTCACCTTTCACCACAGGTAGCCAGGCTGCAAGTGCCACGGATCGCCAAGGCCCGTGGCATACCGGAGACCATGGTGCAGAAGCAGATAGATGCCGCTACAGAACAACCGCAACTGGGGATATTAGGCGCAGCGCGGGTAAACGTGCTTGCGGTGAATCTGAAATTAGATACACTAACTCCATGACCAACCAGGACACCAACATACGCCCCACGCCAGAGGCGATGCTGAAGCTGGCCCAAGCGGAAGAGGTCCAATCCGAACAGGGCCGGCTGAAGGTGTTTCTGGGCTATGCCGCTGGCGTTGGCAAGACCTACGCCATGCTGGAGGCGGCACGCAAGCGCAAGGCAGATGGCCGTGATCTGGTGGTGGGCTATGTGGAATCCCATGGTCGCAGTGAGACCGATGCCTTGCTGGATGGGTTGGAGCTGATCCCCCGCCGTCAGCTTTCCTATGCCGGCGTCACGCTGCCGGAGATGGATCTGGATGCCATTCTGGCCCGCAAGCCGCAGATTGTGCTGGTGGATGAGCTGGCCCACAGCAATGTGCCCGGCTCGCGCCACGAAAAGCGCTGGCAGGATGTTGAGGAACTGCTGGCGGCCGGGATAGATGTCTATACCACCGTCAATATTCAGCATTTTGAAAGCTTAAATGATGTGGTGGCTCAGATCACCGGCATCACGGTGCGGGAGACCCTGCCGGATCGGCTGCTGGATATCGCCTTTGAGATCAAGCTGATCGACCTTCCGCCGGAAGACCTGCTGCAGCGGTTGCAGGAAGGCAAGATCTATATCCCTGATCAGGCAGCCAAGGCGATTGAGAAGTTCTTTCGCCCCGGTAACCTGATGGCGCTCAGGGAGCTGTCGCTACGCCGTACCGCAGCTAGGGTGGATGACCAGATGCGGGCCTATATGGAGACCCAGTCCATTGCCGGTCCCTGGCCCACTGCAGAACGGTTGCTGGTCTGCGTCAGCGGCAGTCCCTACAGTGAGCAGTTGATCCGGGCTACCCGCAGGCTGGCCGAGGAGCTGAAGGCGCCCTGGCATACGGTCTATATTGAGACGCCGGGCAGTGATCGCCACACTCGCCAGAACCGTGAACGGGTCTGGCAGGACCTGCGTTTTGCTGAAAGCCTGGGGGCCCAGGTGGCCACCGTCACCGCCACCTCTGTGCCGGATGCGGTGGCTGAGTATGCGGCCCGCCATAACGTGACCCGCATCGTGGTGGGTAAGCCTACCCATAGCCGTTGGTATGAACTGCTGCACCCGTCGATTGTGGATCAGATCATCCGTCGCAGCAGTAGCAGTGATGTCTTTGTGGTTCGTATCAATACTGAGGGGATAACGCCACCACTGCAAAAGGGTAGCCCTCGCGGCCATCATCTCCATCCTTGGGGATATCCTCTGGCTGCGGCTCTGGTGGCCGTTGCAACCATTTTCTGCTGGCTGGTCAGCCGCTTCCTGGAGCCGACCAATCTGGTGATGATCTATCTGCTGGCGGTGGTGGTGGCTGCGGTCCGGCTGGGACGCAGACCGGCCATGCTGACCGCCTTTCTGGGGGTGCTGGCCTTTGACTTTTTCTTTATCCCGCCCCACCTGACTTTTGCCGTGGCAGATACCCAGTACCTGATCACCTTTGCCGGACTGTTTACGGTGGGGATCGTGATCAGCAACCTGGTGGCCCGTTCACGGGAACGGGCTGATGTAATCCGGGTGCGGGAGATCCAGACCGCCTCGCTCTACTACCTTAGTCGTGACCTGGCTGCGGCTGCTGATATCACCAAGGTGTTAACGTCAGTGATCAGAAATGTAGAGGAGGCGCTAAACGCCAAGGCAGTCATTTTTTTGCCGGAGGGAGAGCGGCTGGAGATGCTGACGGCCAGCGATGGGCTGATTCTGGATAGCAAGGAACAGGCGGTGGCGGACTGGGCCTTCCGTAACCGGCATCCGGCCGGACGTGGCACTGATACCCTGATCTCGGCAGAGTTGATTTATCTGCCGCTGCAGACACCGGCCAGCCAGCTGGGGGTGCTGGGGGTACGGATGGAAGATGAATATGACTACCGTTCGCAGGAGAGCCGCCGTCTGCTGGATGCCTTTGCCACCCAGGCGGCCATGGCCATCGAGCGGGTTCAGTTTTCCCATCAGGCTGAACAGGCCCAGATCCTCCAGGCCCGTGAGAATCTGGAGCGCGCCCTGTTGAACTCCATCTCCCATGACCTGCGTACTCCGCTGGTCTCCGTAACCGGCGTACTTTCCAGTCTGCGTGATGAGGGGATGCATCTGAGCGATCAGGCCCGTCGTGAACTACTGGATACCGCCTGCGGCGAGGCAGAACGGTTGAATCGCTTTGTGGGCAACCTGCTGGATATGACCCGGATTGAGGCCGGAGCCATCAGACTGAATCTGGAGCTGTGCGATATTCAGGATCTGGTGGGCTGTGCCATGGCGGCCATCAAGCCTCGTGTCGGGAGTTATCTGATAACGATCAGCCTTCCCGATGACCTGCCCATGGTTTTTATGGATCAGGTGTTGATGACCCAGGTGCTGGTGAATCTGCTTGATAATTCGCTGAAGTATTCCTTGCCGGAGCGTGCTATTGAAATCAGCTCCCATCAGGAACATGGCTGGCTGGTGCTGGAGGTCGCCGACCATGGTCCCGGTGTGCCGGAGCAGGATCTGAAACGGGTCTTTGACAAGTTTTACCGGATTCCGGTTCCTGAAGGGGTTAGTGGCACCGGTCTGGGGCTTTCCATCTGCAAAGGGATTGTTGAGGCCCACGGTGGGACTATAAGGGCTGAAAACCGTGCCGACGGGGGGCTGGTGATAAAGATCCGCCTGTCGCTGGCCAAAACAGGACAACAGGAAAAGGAATAGAGGCATGATCGCTGAGAGTACGTCGGGTAACCTCCCAAGGGTTCTGATCATTGATGATGAAGTGGCCATCCGCAAGTTTCTGCGTACGGTTCTATCCAGTGAGGAATTTTTGTTGTACGAGGCGGAGAATGCCCATACCGGCCTGTCGCTTACGGCTGCAGTCCGCCCGGATGTGATTCTGCTTGATCTCGGTTTGCCCGATCTGGATGGCTTGGAGGTGATCAAAAGGATCCGTGACTGGTCGCAGGTGCCGATCATCGTGCTTTCGGTACGGGAGCGGGAAGAAGACAAGATTGCTGCACTGGATGCCGGGGCTGATGATTACCTGACCAAGCCGTTTGGGGTGGGAGAACTGTTGGCCCGTATCAGGGCTGCCATGCGTCGTTTGCAGCAGGAACTGCCAGAACCGGTTTTTATCAGTGATGATCTGGAGGTAAACCTGGAGCTGCGGCGGGTAATGGTTAAGGGAAAGGATGTCCAGCTTACCCCAACGGAATATGATTTGTTGAAATTGCTGGTCAGCCAGGCTGGCAAGGTGCTGACCCATCGCCATATCCTGAACAAGATCTGGGGGCCATCCCACCTGGAACAGCCCCATGTGCTGCGGGTCAATATCAGCAATCTGCGCCGTAAAATAGAACTAGATCCTGCGCAACCTCTTCATATTACAACAGAACTTGGTGTAGGTTATCGTCTTGTCTGAGTCCCGGTAATCTGCCTTGATGCCTTCTTGATACCTCTTGATCTGATCTTGATGCCCTCTTGATGCACAGCCTGATACGCTGGCAGTATCTCATTGCGAGGGCGCGTTATTCATGGAACCAGCGGAACAACAATCAGGACAGGGATTCTTTGCCAAATGTATCCGTGCCATCTTTGGCGCTCCCAAGCATCTGAAGGATACCAACCTCTTTCACAAGATGGCGTTGATCCCGATTTTGGCCTGGGTCGGTCTGGGTGCTGACGGCCTGTCATCCTCGGCCTACGGTCCGGAAGAGGCGTTCCGCGCCCTGGGAAACCATACCTACCTGGCGGTTCTGCTGGGGCTTGCCACTGCCCTGACGGTTTTCATTATCTCCTACGCCTATTCCCGCATCATCGAGCATTTCCCCCATGGCGGCGGTGGCTACATTGTGGCTACCCATATGCTGGGTGAGAAGGCCGGGGTGGTCTCCGGCAGCGCCCTGCTGGTGGATTACGTGATGACCATCACCATCTCGATCGCCTCTTGCTGTGACGCACTGTTCAGCTATGTCCCCCAGCACTATCACCACTATAAGGTACCGGTTGCCTGTGTCCTGACCCTGCTGCTGATCATCCTTAATGTACGCGGGGTGAAGGAATCCATTACGGTTCTGGCCCCCATCTTCGCCATCTTTGTGATCAGCCACCTGATCATGCTGCTGTACGGTGTCTTTACCCACACCGAGCGGTTTGCGCCGCTGGCTGGTGATTTTTCCACCGGCATCAAGCATGACCTTTCAAGCATTGGTCTGTTTGGCATCATGCTGCTGTTTCTGCGGGCCTATTCCCTGGGTGGTGGTACCTACACCGGTATTGAGGCGGTTTCAAACGGTCTGCAGATCATGCGTGAACCGCGGGTGCAAACCGGCAAGCGTACCATGCTCTACATGGCCACCTCACTGGCCTTCACTGCCGGGGTACTGTTCCTCTGCTATGCCCTGGTCGGCATCAAGCCGGTGGAGGGTAAGACCCTCAACGCGGTGCTGGCTGACGGACTCTTTGCAGGCTGGCCCATGGGCAGCACCATCGCCTTCATCACCATCTTCTCTGAAGGTGCGCTGCTGCTGGTGGCTGCCCAGGCCGGTTTTGTAGACGGTCCACGGGTTATGGCCAACATGGCGATTGACTCCTGGTTTCCCCACCGTTTTGCGGCGCTCTCGGTTCGGCTGACCATGCGCAACGGCATCCTGCTGATGGGGGTCGCGGCCATTGCCCTGCTGTTCTATACCGGTGGCTCAGTCTCGGCCCTGGTGGTGATGTACTCCATCAACGTCTTTGTCACCTTCTCGCTGTCACAACTGGGGATGTCAAAGTTTTTCATTCAGCGCAGAAAAGAAGACCCGCAATGGATGCGGCATCTTTCCGTCCACCTGGTGGGGCTGGTGCTGTGTGTGACCATCCTGGCGGTCACCGTCTTTGAAAAATTCACCGAAGGGGGCTGGATGACGCTTCTGATTACCTCGGTGGTAATCGTGCTTTGCTATCTGATCAAGGGGCACTACAAACGGGTACGGCTCGGTATGGCCGATCTGGACCAGAGCCTGCTGGATGTGCCGGTCAGCGCTCATGGTGAACCGCCTGCCATCGATCACAATGCCGCTACTGCCATTCAGCTGGTTTCCGGTTACAGCGGATTTGGTGTGCATACGCTCTTTTCCATCCTTTCCACCTTTCCCAAGACCTATAAAAACGTGATCTTCGTTTCAGTGGCCATGATCGATTCCGGCAGCTTTAAAGGCGCCGAAGAGATTGAGGCGCTGGAGCAATCAGTCCGGTTCGGACTGGAACAGTATGTAAACCTTGCCCGCAAACTGGGCTTTGCCGCCGACTACCGTATGGCCGTGGGAACCGACGTGGTGGAGGGAGCTACGACGCTCTGTCAACAGATTGCCGGAGAGTTTCCCCGCTCAACGGTCTTTACCGGACAGCTCACCTTCCGTTTGGAGAAGTTCTACCATCGCCTGCTGCACAACGAGACGGCCTTCGCCATCCAGCGCCGCCTGCAGTGGGACGGCCTGACCACCGTTATTTTGCCGATCAGGGTGCGTACCTAGATTCACGCCACCAAAATCTCAAACAGACCTCGCCGTTTGGATTCCTCTCCAACTACTGTTTGTATCAAAACAAGTATTGCTGACAGGCGTCTTGCGCATGCCCAGGAATACTTGACAGCTTTGAGAAAAAGAGTATCTTCCGCCACAGAAGACAGCAGCCGAGATTCATCGCGATAAAGGCCGATGGATGCGGGGGACCCGATCAGTTGGGGCGTATTCCAGCGCAAGCTGGTTAGAGGACTTTCAACCTCAAGCCCGTCAGCTAACCTCGTAGGCATTTGAAGGGGCATCGGACAGGACAGACGTCTTGCGGCCATTGCCGGGGGCGTTTTTTTCTTCCAAGCCCGGTGTGTTGAGGGAAAGGGGCAGTTATGCAACAACATGACGCTGAAAGCTTCTGGGGTGGTGTCATAAAGTCCATGGGATTGGTGTTTGGCGATATCGGCACCAGCCCGATCTATACCCTGACGGTTATCTTTGCCATTACTAAACCGACCCCGGACAACATCTTCGGAATCGTCTCCCTGATTTTCTGGACCCTGGTAATTTTGGTGCACCTGGAATACTCGATCCTTGCCATGTCCCTCTCCCGTAAAGGTGAGGGGGGGACTATCGTGCTGAAGGAGATCCTGACCCGGATGCTGCAGCCGGGTAAAGGTTTGGCTCTGATCGGCATTCTTTCCTTTCTGGGTGTGGCGCTTTTGCTGGGTGACGGGGTGATTACGCCTGCCATCTCGATCCTCTCAGCCGTGGAGGGGATGGTGCTGATCCCCGGCCTGGAGGCAACCAAACAGGGGGTGCTGATCCTGATCGCCGCCATCATTGCGGTGGGGTTATTCATCTTTCAGGACAAGGGCACTGACAAGGTGGCCAAGGCCTTTGGGCCGATCATGATCCTTTGGTTTGGGGCGTTGACGGTCTCCGGTCTGATCGCCATTGCTTCCCATCCTGGTATTCTCAAGGCCTTAAGCCCTCACTATGCCATCAATTTTTTAATGCATCACGGTCTTGCCGGATTTTTTGTACTATCCGAGGTGATTCTGTGCGCCACCGGTGGTGAGGCACTGTATGCCGACATGGGGCATTTAGGACGCAAGCCGATCCGCCATGCCTGGTACTTTGTGTTTGTCGCTCTGGTGATCAATTATCTGGGGCAGGGCGCATATCTTCTGAATAATCCTGAGGCCAAGAACATCCTGTTCAGTATGGTCAAGTGGCAGGCTCCCCTGCTGTATATCCCGTTTTTGATCCTGACCATTACTGCTACGGTGATCGCCTCCCAAGCCTTGATCAGTGGCGTTTTTTCCATTGTCTATCAGGGGATCACCACCCGTATCCTGCCGCTTCTGAAGGTTGATTACACCTCAACCCACCTCAAGTCCCAGATCTATATCGGTTCGGTCAACTGGCTGCTGCTGGGGCTGGTGATCATGATCATGCTGGTGTTCCAGAAATCTGAACATCTGGCTGCGGCTTACGGCCTGGCGGTGACCGGTACCATGACCATCACCGGCATTATGATGGTAACCATCTTCAGCAGGACCCAAAAAAAGTGGAAGGTGCCGCTGGCCCTGTTTGTGACGTTGATGGATCTGGTTTTTCTGGTCTCCAACCTCTACAAACTGCCCCACGGCGGCTACTGGTCCCTGATCCTGGCCTCAGTGCCGCTGATTACCATTCTGGTCTGGACCAAGGGACAGCGGGCGCTCTATCTGGCTCTGCGTCCCTTGGAACTGGACACCTTTCAGCTGGCCTATGAGCAGATCTATAGCAAGGGCAGGAATATCCCTGGTACCGGTCTGTTCTTTGTCAAGGAATACAACGTGGTGCCCCCCTACGTGGTGCATTGCATTATCCGCAGCAACATCATCTATGAGCGTAACGTCTTTATCTCCATCGTGCGGACCGATGAACCCTACGGCCTGCAAAGCGAGCTGAAGACCGGCATTGCCCAAGGTCTGGATGCCTTTGAGATTCATGCTGGGTATATGGAGCATATTGCCATTGAGGAGCTGTTGCACCAGAACGGGGTGCAGGAAAAGGTTATCTTCTACGGTATTGAGGATATTGCCACTAATAACCTGATCTGGAGGTTCTTCTCGGTGATCAAGCGGCTGACCCCCAACTTTGTGCAGTTTAACAAACTGCCGGCGGCGAAATTACAGGGGGTCGTAACAAGGGTGGAGATGTAGCCGGAGAAGCGGTCCTTTTCCGCCTTGGCTGCGTCAATCGTCACAATGACTTGTGCGGCGTACGGTTTTGTACGCCTCCGCGTCATTGCTCAATTGCCTCACCCAAAACGAAAAAATCCTCGCTTCTTGAGGTAGCTTTGTCTGTTGCCCCGCCGGAGTTTTCGGCGGGGCGTTTTCATGTCTGAATGCTGATTATGCTTGGGGTGTCTGCGGCAGGTATTGTTCAAACTGCTTCTTGTCTATGGCGCATTTATGGGCCTCTTCCGGCGTGACCTGTTTGGTCTTGAGCAGATCCAGCAGATGCTGATCCATCAGCTGCATGCCGTCCTTCTTGGCGGTCTGGATGATGGAGGGGATCTGGAAGGTTTTGCCTTCACGGATCAGGTTGGCAATGGCCGGGGTGCCCAGCATTATCTCCAGGGCAGCCACCCGTCCGTGGCCGTCGGCGGTCTTGAGCAGCTGCTGGCAGACTACCCCTTTTAGGGATTCTGACAGCATGGTGCGGACCTGATCCTGGGATTCCTTGGGGAAGACATCAATGATCCGGTCAATGGTCTTGGCAGCCGTATTGGTGTGCAGGGTGCCGAAGACCAGGTGGCCGGTTTCGGCAGCGCTCATGGCCAGCTGAATTGTTTCCAGATCCCGCATCTCTCCCACCAGGATGATGTCCGGGTCTTCCCGCAGGGCAGCCCGCAGGGCCGAGGCAAAGGAGTTGGTATGTGCCCCGATCTGGCGTTGGTTCAGCAGCGACTGCTTGTTCTCATGGATGAACTCCAGCGGATCTTCCAGGGTCAGGATATGCTCCGGGCGGGTGGCGTTGATCAGATCGATCAAAGCGGCCAGGGTGGTTGATTTACCTGAGCCGGTCGGGCCGGTGACCAGTACCAGCCCTTTTTTGAAGTTGGTCATCCGCCTGACCCCTTCCGGCAGATTGAGCTGATCTGCGGAGAGGATCTTGGCCGGGATGATCCTGAAGACCGCTGCCACGCCACGGTGGGTCATCATAATATTGCCCCGAAAACGGGCCAGATCCGGTACGGCGTAGGCAAAGTCAAGGTCGTTGGTGGTCTCGAACTGTGCCCGTTGCTCATCATTCAGGATCTCATACAGGATAGGGATAAGTTCTTCATGGGACATAGCCTTGAACTGCAGCCGGACCATCTCGCCATGCTGACGGAAGATGGGAGGATTGCCGGATGAGAGGTGCAGATCTGAAGCCCCTTGCTCCTTCATCATTTTGAACAGTGCATCTATTTTAGCCATTATAGTAACCTCATAAAGACAGTTTATTCACGCGGAGCCGCGGAGTTCGCGGAGAACGAATTATAGTAGACATGGTTTTGAACTGTTTTGCCTGTCTTTCTTCACAGGTAGATCGGATACTCTGTCGTTTTCCCCTTCGCGCCTCAGTGTCTCCGCGTGAGTCGGTTTTGGGGAAATAGTGCTGATGGATAGTTATTGTATTACTGCTGCAATAAACTCTTCCGGGGATACCGCTCCCGCCTTCAACAACGCTTCTCCCTCTGCCTTGATTCCGCGATACCCATCGGCATTCAGTCCGGCAATGAAGCTGCTTCCGTCAGAAGCGGCATCAAAACGGGCGTGCAATTCACGGTCAAAGCAGATGCAGTTGGTCAGGAAAATCCGATCACTGACACCGGTAAAATTGCAGTGAGGGCAGCCTGTTGCATGATACAGCTCTGCAGGTGGTGGCTGCAGCTGAAGACCGAGCAGTTCCTGTTGCGGCAGGGTGGCGGTCTGCCTGCAGGAGGGGCAGAGCAGCTGGATACCTTTGAATGATACAATGCCGGAAAGAAACGGGGTCAAAAAGGCGTTGCGCTGACGGTAGCGGATCAGGTGATCGCACAGGTTGCGGGTGCCGCGGATATCCATGCCCACCAGCACCAGTTTGCCCCGCATGGCAGCCCGTGCTGCAGCGGTAAATGGCTCCAGAGCGGTGCCGTCTTCAATCACCATGATATCCGGGCCATGCTCAAGGCTGTCCATAATCAGCCGACCACGGCTCGCCTCTGATTCTGGTAGCGGGATACGGGGGAACTGTTTGAGCATTCTCCCTGGTTCATTGCCAAGAATCAGCACAGACCTGTTGGTGGTGTCCAGCTCCTCCAGTAGCAGATCCATAAAACGACAACGTTCCTGCAACGAGCGGGATGCAAATAGAATCAGGCCGTGGCGTACGGTTGTGAGGCGGGTAAATTGCTCTCTCTGGAATGACGACAGTTGTAATCGGGACAGGGTGTGAGGAATGTTGGCCGTTATATGCCGACGGATGGTGATGTAGTCTCCCTGTCTGCCAGGCATCAACAGGACCTGAAAACAGAGTTCCCGTTCATGATGGCGAAAGCTGATGCAACCGCTAAGTGAGGGTTCACTGGAGAACGGTAGTGTAGCCGCTTTGCGGATCAGGCTGCAGACCGTTGTATAGTGATCAGCTGCAAGCATCCCCAGCTCATGGTTGCTTGCGCCACTACGGGCGGTGATGGCAATTGCCGTATCCAAAGGCATAAAGGAACAGGAGCTTAGCTGGTGCTGAATGCTGTAGGCAAGCAGGTTGTTCAGCAGCTGTTGTCCGCTGAGATCTGAGTTGATGGAGGAAAGCTGTTCGGCAGTAAACTGACCTGAGCTAAAACCAAGTTGTTCTTCTTTACTCAGGCCGTAGCACTGGTCAAGCATTTCGTTTATTTCACGGGCCAGGGCAACCGAGAGGTTTATCCGGCAACCTGACGCCTCGGCAGCAGCGGCAACAGCTTCTTTGCTGAGTGGGTCGGCAATGGCAATAGATAGCTCATCCCCTGCTTTTATCAGTGGTATCAGTTGATGTGTTCTGCAGATGTTTGCAGGAATCAGCATCAGGGCATCCGGGTCAATCATCTCGCGTTTAAGCCGGATGTAAGGAATATCCAACTGATTGGAGAGTGCCCAGTCAATATCCTCCTGGGTGACGATACCCAGAATAACCAGTGCTTCACCAAAGCGGCATCCGCTACGTTGCTGTTCTTCAAGTGCGGCGGTGATGTCGGCATCACTGATGATACGTGAGTTATAGAGGATGGCACCCAGCGTGCCTTCCCTGACATTGATCGGCATAGGGCTCCCTTCTGCTGCTGAGGAATAGATGCTATTGTAACGTGATATGCTGTTGAGTCAACCATTGCAGATGTGGTACAGATGCTGCCCTTTTAAAAAGTTGCCAAAGGAGTTTGCGATAGATGCAACGTCGAGCATTAGCGTTATTTTCAGGTGGCCTGGATTCAATCCTGGCGGTGAAGGTGATCCAGCAGCAGGGGGTTGATGTGCTGGCCATCAACTTTACGTCACCTTTTTTTGGTTGTTCACCGATCCTTGACGGTGAGCCAGTGGCAGCCCAATATGCCCGGCGTTATGCTATTCCGTTTCGTTCCATTCCGTTGGGGGCTGAGTTTATTGAGATGCTGCGGCATCCCCGCCATGGCTATGGCAGTGCCCTCAATCCTTGCATTGACTGCAAGACCTTTATGCTGCGCTGTGCCGGTGCCCTGCTGCAGGAGTTGCAGGCTGACTTTGTAATCACCGGTGAGGTGGTGGGGCAGCGTCCCATGAGCCAGCGCCAGGATACCCTGCGTCTGATTGAGCGGGATTGCGGCATTGCCGGCCTGTTGCTGCGTCCGCTTTCAGCAAAGTATATGAAGGTGACCATCCCGGAGGCTGAGGGCTGGGTGAATCGGGAGCAACTGCCTGCCATCAAGGGGCGGGGACGTAAGGATCAGATGCGGTTGGCAGCCGAGCTTGGGGTTGATGAGTATCCGGCGCCGGGCGGTGGCTGCCTGCTGACCGAGGAGAGCTACATTCCCAAGGTCAAGGATTTGCTGGATCACCAGACCGTGCCGGTGATCAGGGATTTTGATCTGCTGCGGACCGGCAGGCACTTTCGGCTGTCTGAGACCTGCAAGGCAGTTGTTGGGCGGGACAGCAGCGATAATGAGAAGATTCTGGCCTCAATCGGGGCAGGAGAAACCACCCTGCGCTGGATGGATGGTGCCAGCCCGCTGGTGCTGCTGGTGGGGGAACCGTTGGAAACGGATCTTCGACAGGCTGGGCGGATTCTGATGCGCTACACCAAGGCACCTAAAGGTGAGCCTGCACGTTTAAGTCTACAGGTCGATGGAAAACAAACAGAGATCAGTGTGCTGAATGATTTGCAGGAGGATGAGCTGGAGCAGTTCAGAATTTAATCCCCATTCCAACTCAAGGCGATATCTTCGTTGGCTCGTCTTCAACTCCTCAGCGTACTGGTATGTACGCCTGCGTCGCTGAATTCCTCGCCGCCTTGATCTCATCCTTGATTTGAAATGGGGATAGTTCCTGATAGCGGGTGACTATTGGGGTAAATCCAGCACCTGCTGCAGGGCAGCGTCAATGGCGTTTACGTCAACAATGGTGTTGTAACAGGGGCCATGGGGACGCAGGTTAAGCACGCCGATCACCGGTAGCGGATAGCAATCCTTGATACCGGAGGTCAGGTCTCGCTCGCAGGCCACGGCCAGTACCAGTTTGGGGCGTTTTTCAACAATCACCTTGCGGGCCAGGGTGCCGCCGGTGGCCACCGAGATATCAATCCCGTACTTTCTGCCGATTTCCACCAATCCCTTGATGTCGCACCGTCCACAGAGCACACATTTGGAAATGTCACCGGTTACTTTGATCTCACAATCAAAAAGCTGAATACAATGGGGCAAAAGGATCAGAATCCGGTCCGGTTTTACCTTGTACTTCTGTGAGATCACCAGTGAGTTGTTCATGGCGATAAAGGACTGACGGATCCGGTCCTTATCCAGCCCCAACACCCTGCCCACAAATTCAATCATCGGTAGCAGAAACTTGATTACCACCAGACGCATGAAGCGGGTAAAGAAGATATCCTTACCCAACGCTGTGGTCAGCACCAGCAGGCCGGTACCCAGGATAGCGACGCCGGACAGGGCCAGTACCACCAGCCCGACAATCCGGGGCAGATCAGGGTGGATGTTCGCCAGGCCACGGCTGGGAACCCACCAGGCCAGAAAAATCAGTACCACCAGAACTATGCAGGTCAGCCCCATCAGGGCGATAAAGAGTCGTTTGCGGGGGGCTGCGGTCTGTTCCTGAACATCACTCATGCAGATACCTCATGTGGCGTTAGCAATGTGCCAAGCGCCAGGGGATGGCCAGCCAGAAAGCTGGCAGCATCCATTTTCTTACTGCCAGCGGCCTGTAGCTCTTGAATAGCCAGAGAACCTTGACCACAGGCGACTTCAATACCGTTTTTCCCGGTGGCGATGATGGTTCCGGGCAGACCGGAGCCATGGCAGAGGGTGGTGCGGTACAGCTTTAGCGGGGCACCTTCAAGGAAGGTGACAGCCCCTGGCCAGATTGAGAGGCCGCGGATCTGGTTGTGCAGCTCGGTTGCAGGACGCTGCCAGTTGATCAGGCCATGTTCTTTTTTTAGCAGCGGGGCATAACAGCTCAGGCTGTCATCCTGGGGTTGGGCGGTGATTGTTCCCGCCTTCAAACCATCCAGGGTCTCTCCTAGCAGCTCTGCTCCCAGTTGCGACATCCGGTCATGCAGTGCCTGAATCCCTTCATCCTGCCCGATTGGCGTTGCCTTCTTCAGCAGCATCGGGCCGGTGTCCAGTCCCACATCCATCAGCATAGTGGTGACGCCGGTCTCGGTCTCGCCATTGACAATGCACCAGTTGAGCGGTGCAGCACCACGGTAACGGGGCAGCAGCGAGGCGTGGACATTGACGCAACCCTGTGGCGGGATCTCCAGCAGCGCCTTGGGCAGGATCTGACCAAAGGCTACCACCACGATCAGGTCGGGCTGCAGCTCACGAATCTGTTCGATCACCTCTGGTGCCCGCACCTTGGGTGGTTGATAGACCGGGATGGCGTGCTTCAGTGCCAGCTCTTTCACCGGTGGTGGTTGCAGTTTCTGGCCGCGGCCCTTGGGACGATCAGGCTGGGTAAAGACGGCTACCACGTTTTCATTACGATCAAGCAGGGTCTGCAGGGTGGGGCAGGCAAACTCCGGCGTACCCATAAAGATGATCCGCCAGCCGGTCATGGGGCGCTCCGTTTTTTGCTCTTTTTGACAAACAGGTCGCGCTTTAGCGGCGAGAGCCGATCCACAAACAGGATCCCATCCAGATGGTCGATCTCATGCTGAAAGGCAACGGCCAGCAGGTCATTGGCATGCCAGATCCGCTCATGTCCCTCAAGGGTAAGCCCTTTTACCACCACCTGCTCATGGCGTTTGACGTTGGCGGAAAAGTCTGGAACCGAGAGGCAGCCTTCTTCTTCGAAGGTCTCCCCTTCGCCATGGATAACCACCGGGTTAATCACGGTGATCAGTTGCGGCGCATCATGTTTGGCAGCAACATCAATGACGATTACCCGTTGCAGGACCCCGATCTGCGGAGCTGCAAGGCCGACGCCAGGGGCATCATACATGGTTTCAGCCATGTCTTTGGCAAGCTGGATGATCTCATCGGTTATAATGGTGACCGGTGCTGATTTTTGCTTGAGAAGCGGGTCAGGAAAAGTGAGAATGGGACGAATCATGGTCTGCGTACTCGTAGTCTGGTAAGATGTTTAACGATACTTTATATCAATTTCTGAGCAACAAAATCAACTATGTTGCGCGGGGTGAATAAATGACAGAGCCGATACAGGGAGTTGTAAAGACAGATGGGGTTGAACGTCGACGCAGTGCAACGCAGGAGCGTTTGCGGCGACTTTACGGCGATATGGCCCATAATCGCGATGAAGCTGAAGAGGACGATAGCGTGGATATCTCTGATGAGGCACGTAAGCGAGCAGACGGGACCTACCGCAAGTCGATTTTGGAGCATATTGAAGATGATGAGTAGTATCCGCCGCTAGCTGAAGAATGATTGGTCCTTGGTGTAGGCCTCGATAAACCGCTCCAGCAGGGCTGTTGTCCGTTCTTCACTTAAACCAAGCTGTGTTGCCGGCAGGCTTGCTGCGACATCCAGCTCTTCCTCTGCGGCCAGGGTGCCAACCCCGTAGCGGTGGCAGAACAGGTTTGAAAGGCTGACCACATTGGTAAGATTGGAAAGGTAGGGGTCCGCATCCTCACCCAGATCCAGGCTGTGATGGGCCTGGACCGCCTTGATCAGGTGTTCGGGGAAATTCCACTTTTTAATAACCAGTGCTCCGGCATCTTCATGGGTGTAGTGGAACAGCATCTGCTCTGCCTGAGCAAACGACATCCCTTCATTATAACAAAGCTGCATTACTTCCTGAAATTTGTCTTTGTCCAGAAAGTTCATGATCTGTTTGCCGATATCGTGGAACAGTCCCCCCAGAAATGCTTCGTCCGGATTGATCTGGCGTAGTTCCAGTGCAATCAGGCGGGCTGCCAGGCCGGCGCCAAACGAGTGTTCCCAAAGCAGTTTTTCAGTGAGACCATAGGGATGATAGACCTGTTTGACCGATGCGGCTACGACCACACTTTTCAGGGTAACAAAGCCAAGCATCATAATGGCATGGGGCAGGGTCTGGATCTGGCGTTGGGCACCGTAAAATGAGGAGTTGGAGATTTTCAGCACCCTGGCGGCAACTGCCGGGTCAGAGGCAACTACTCGGGCCAGGTCATCAGCAGTGGAGTTCTCATCATCCATCAGTTGCATTACTTTGGTGGCAACCACCGGAATGGTCGGCAGGTCGCCAGCCGTCATGATGATCTGCTCCAGGTCTTTACTCATGCTGTTTCCCCTGTAGTTCTGTGTACAACGGTTGCATATCAAGTGCGTCATACTATTCCATAAAACTGTAAAGAATCAAGCAGTTCGGCAGAATTATTTGAAGTTTTACGGTTTTGTCTGTATACTCCCCCTCAATCTTGCTGCCAAACAAAAGGAAAATTAACTATGTATAGAAAAAGGACGACAGTTTTGCCGCTCCTTGCCGGAGCTTTTTTTCTGTTGACCGGCTTTAGCTGGAATTTTGGGGGAGACAAGTGCAGGGATGCCCTTGAGCTGGCTAACAAGCTCCCTGCCATCAGTGATGATGCCACCAGAACCAGGGAGGAAGCCCAGATTCTGGCGAACTGCCCTGATGGCGCTGCTGCCCAGTTTGTGCAGGGACTTCAGGCGGAGCGGGTCGGAAACATTGATGGTGCCATTGCCGCCTATCGGCGTGGATTGCAAAAGGAACCGGGGTTTGCCGCAGCCTCTGGTAACCTGGGGATACTCTACCTGCAAAAGGGGCTGCAGGATGACGCGGCCGTTGCCTTGACCAAGGGGCTGTCCGGTCAACCAGTGCCGGCCTATCATAAGGCCCTGGCCAAGATTATGACGGATAAGAAATTTTATGCACTTGCCCTGTATCACTATGGCGAGGCAGGAAGCAAACAACCGTCCGATGCTGGTGTGCTGGCTGGCCAGGCTGAGGTCTACGCTGCCCAGGGACAGACCGATCGGGCTATCGATGAGTTTCGGCGTGCGCTATTGCTGGATCCTTCCCACGAACAGGCAACGCTCTCTCTGGCTGGTATTTACCTGCAGCAGAATCAGCAGGATACCGCACTGGATCTGCTGAAAAAGGCTTCAACCGCAAATCCTCGCAGCAGCCGCCTGCACCTGATGCTTGCTGATATTTATGACAAGAAGGGTGATGCCAAACAGGCCGATTACGAGCGGCTGTTGGGGGGCAAAAAGGGGACGGCCGTGGTTGAGGAGCAACCCGCAAAGCCGGAAGGTTTTGCGTTAGGTGATCAGTTGGCTGCCAAAGGGGAGGTTGATAAGGCTGCCGATGCCTATCGAGCTGTGCTTCAGCAGCAGCCTGATGCAATTGAGCCCCATGAAAAACTGGGCAACCTGTATTTCCGTGCAGGTCGTGAAGCTGATGCAATCATTGCCTACCGCGAGGCGGTTCATCTCGGTTCTTCCAATGCTGAAGTGTATTATAATCTTGGCCAGCTCTATGAAAAACGTAACCAGTTGGATGAAGCGGTGGTTTCCTACAAGCGGGCCATTGAAAAGAAGCCGACTTTCGCCGAGGCGCGCCTGAAGCTGGCTGATATTCGTCTGGGACGTGGCAACACCCAGGAAGCGGTTGAGCAGTATGTTGAGTTTTTGAAGCTGAAGCCTGAAAGTGCTGATATCCACCTGAAACTTGCCAGGATATTTGTAAAAAACAAGAACCTGAGTCTTGCCGAGGAATCTTACAAGGCGGTATTGAAGCTTGCTCCTGATAATGTCGAGGCGAACCGGGAACTTGCTGCTGTCTATCGTGCCAAAGGTGCTACCGACAAAGCGGTAGAACATTACACTGCGGCGCTTGAGCTGCAGGAAGATGACAGTGAGAGCCGTAATGCTCTGGTGGCCATCTATGTCAAAGATAAAAAGTATGATGAGCTGGTCGAACTGCTGCAGGAGGCGGTGGAGCTGGCTCCTGACGATGCCAATAATCATTACAAGCTTGGCCTGATTTACGATTTCAAGAAAGAATATGATAACGCCATTGCCAGTTATAAGAAGGCGGCTGAGTTAAAGCCGGACCATGCCCGTGCCCTGCATGCCCTTGGTCGGGTCTATATGAAAACCGGTCGCCTTTCAGAGGCTCGTGAGGCACTTGAAGCGGCTAAAAAAGCGGATCCGAACATGGAAGAGACCTCGGTTCTGCTGAATAATATTCGGGACGAATTCAACCCGGCCCCCCGCAAGGCTGGCAAGTCGAAAAAGGGGACGAAAAGTAAAAGCAAGAAAAGCAAGAAAAGTAGTGCAAAGTCCAGCAAGGCAAAGACACCAGCCAAGAAAAAGTCTCACTAACAGACCGTCGGCGGCCAGTACCTTCTGGCCGCCTTTTTTAGCAGCTGGCAGTACCTACCCATACAGACTCGAGCCGTGACCATGCCTTCATTATCACTGCCGGAATATTTCCCCTTTACGATTCAACTGACTGTCCATGCCCAGGAACAGTTTGGTGCCGAGGCTTTGCTTTCCCACCATGGTGCCGGCTACCCTCCTATTCTGTTCTACCGCCGTCTGGCTGCAGGTATGGCCCGGGCAGGTGGTGTGCCTGACGTAACAACCGCTGCACAACTCAATCTGTATGCCTCGCTTTTGCGTATCTACCGCCATCTGGTGGATGAGGTGGGCAAGGGGGAACAGCGGAGTCTGCTGGCTGATGCTTTACAGCAGGCTGGGCTGGACCCTGCAGGCACGCAGGTCAGACAGACCTGTGCTGCTTTTGTGGATCTGTTTCCGGCCGGTTGTGATCTGGCCTCACTGGGAGGGGACCAGCGCGAGTATCTGCTGCTGCGTGAGCTGCTGCTGCTTAATCTGGCTGCCCATAACCGGGCAGTTGATCCGTTCCGTGTGCTTTTGGATGACCGGCAACTGGCAGACGCTGCACCATACCGTCAGGTGGTGGCCGGGATTGAACGGGTGCTTGCCAAAGGTCCTGTACTGCCTGGTCTCGGGATGACGCTGGTTGAGGCGTTACATGCGCCGCTTGCCGCTGCTCCGGATTCCCTGGCAGGGCAGTTAGGTTATATTCGGGAGCAGTGGGCTGAGGCTTTGCCGCCGGAGTTGCTGGAGGAGGTGTTGACCGCTTTTGATATCCTGGATGAGGAACAGCGACAATGGTCTGATGGCGGTAGCGGTCCTGCTGAAGTACTCCATTTTGGCCTGCCGGGTATTGCTGGTGCAGATGTCGCTTCCGGTGGTGTTTCTGGAAGTATCTACCATGGCGCCGGTCACCATGCCGGTTATGATCAGCCGGAGTACGAGGCCTTTTCTGCCGATGCCGACTGGATGTCCAACGTGGTGATGATGGCCAAGATGACCCATGTCTGGCTGGATCAGCTCTCCAGGACCTACGCCCGTCCCGTTACCCGCCTGGATCAGGTGCCGGATGCCGAACTTGACCGTCTGGCGGCCTGGGGCTTTACCGGTCTCTGGCTGATCGGCCTCTGGGAGCGCTCGTCCGCCTCACAACGGATCAAGCAGTTATGCGGCAATCCAGAGGCCCATGCTTCGGCCTACTCGCTGTATGATTATACCATCGCAGCTGACCTGGGCGGTGAGCCTGCCTTTCTGAATCTGAAACAGCGGGCCTGGCAGCGTGGTATTCGCCTTGCCAGCGACATGGTCCCCAATCATACCGGCCTCTTTTCCCGCTGGGTGCTGGAACATCCTGACTGGTTTGTTCAGACTGACTATGCCCCGTTTCCCACCTACCAGTTTAACGGCGAAGATCTTTCCCCCGACCCGTCTGTCACACTTCAGGTGGAGGATGGTTACTGGAACAAACAGGATGCGGCGGTTGTCTTCAGGATGATTGATCGCCGGGATGGTCGTACCCGCTACATCTACCATGGTAATGACGGCACCAGTATCCCCTGGAACGACACGGCCCAGCTGAACTACCTGATCCCACAGGTGCGTGAGACGGTGATTCAGACTATCCTGCATGTGGCCCGGCTGACCCCGATCATCCGTTTTGATGCGGCCATGACCCTGGCCAAGAAGCATTACCAGCGGCTCTGGTACCCGCAACGGGGGTTGGGGGGCGGTATCCCTTCCCGCGCTGAACATGCCATGGGGCGGGATGAGTTTGATGCGGTCTTTCCGGTGGAGTTCTGGCGTGAAGTGGTGGACCGGATGGCGCAGGAGGCGCCGGATACCTTGCTGCTGGCCGAGGCGTTCTGGATGATGGAAGGCTACTTTGTTCGTACCCTGGGGATGCACCGGGTCTACAATTCTGCCTTCATGAACATGCTCAAGCAGGAAGAGAACGCCAAGTACCGTCAGACGGTCAAGAACGTGCTGGAATTCAATCCAGAGATCCTGAAGCGGTTTGTCAACTTCATGAACAACCCGGATGAGAAAACGGCGGTGGAGCAGTTTGGTGCCCAGGGCAAATATTTTGGGGCCTGCGTGCTGCTTTCCACCATGCCGGGTCTGCCGATGTTTGGACACGGCCAAATTGAGGGATTCCATGAAAAGTACGGCATGGAGTACCGTAAGGCCTATTGGAATGAGTCGGTTGACCAGGGCTTGGTACGGGGGCATGAACTCTGGATCTTCCCGCTTCTGAAGCGGCGCAAGCTCTTTTCCGGTTCAGAAAACTTTGCCCTGTATGATTTTTACTGCCATGACGGTAGTGTGGATGAAAACGTCTTTGCCTACAGTAACCGCTTGGGTGAACAGCGTGCGTTGGTGCTGTACAACAACCGCTATGGTGCAACCTCTGGCTGGATCAGGATGGCCACGCCGGTTGCGGTAAAGGGGAGCGGCGATACAACGGAATTCTACACCGGCTCCCTGGGGCAGGCCTTGGCAGTGCCTGATGATTCCCGCTGTTTTCTGGCGTTCCGTGAAATTTCCACCCAGCATGAATATCTGCGCAACGCTGCTGAGATCTGCCAGCGTGGGATGTACGCAGAACTTTCAGAGTATGAGTTTCATGTCTTCCTTGATTTCAGGATACTTGAAGATACGCCGGACGGTGAGTGGGCTGCGCTGTGTGGGCATCTGGCAGGCAGGGGCGTTGCATCCCTTGAGGATGAGCGGATTCAGTTGCTCAACCAGCCGTTGATTGGTGCCTTTGGCGAGTGTCTGCAGACACTGCAGCAGCCCCGCCTGCTGGAGACGGCGTTACAGAACTACTGTGCAGAGCTGCCACCGGTTGCCGCCTCTGAAATAGACCGGCAGGCTCTGCTGGTCAGTCTGGTCGCGGCGCACCAGCCGGATGTTACTGCCAAGACCTTACGACGGTTGCGTAAGAGCGGCGTTTCCAGAAAGATGTTGTCCCTTGATCAGAAGAACCGTCGCCAGGCACTGGCCATCCTGCTGACCCGCCTACTGGCGCTGCCGTTATGTGATGATGCCTTGCAGTGCTATGGCCTGTGTCGCCCTCTGGCTGGCTTTGTTTCTGGCGAAGGGGGACAGGATCATCAGTCCGAGCTCTGGATCAGCCAACTGACCAGTGCGGTTGGGCTGGGTTGCGGGATCTGGTTAACAGAGGCTGCTACAGACCGGCTGGCTCAGTTGTTTGACAACCAACAGATCAGCTCGTTCCTGCTGGTCCATGATGATGGTGGTACGCTCTGGTTTAACAAGGAACGGTTTGATGAACTGCTTGTCTGGTTGGCGCTGCAGGTCTCTTTTGAATCTGCACAGGATGAACAGGTACACCTGGTGCCGGTGATGGAGCTTACCGCACTGGCTGCAGCTGCAGGGTATCGTGTCAGGACGTTCTTGAAGCTGGCAGCGGGGCTGCAGGAAGGGGAGGTGTGATGCGACAACGGTTCTTGCTGCTGTTTTGTGTTGTGCTGCTGGCTTGTGGTGGTATGCCCGCCTATGCCGATGAGCCTGCCAAATCCCTGCAGACACCGGCCTCTGAGCGGACTCTCAAGGAGTACCTCTTTGGGAGTAAAGAACTTGGTTGGGCTGATCTTGACTGGGAAACGGACCTTTACTACTCAAACGTTTCACTTAACATCCCGCTGGATGGTTCGCCTATCCCCACGGCGACAGATCAGGGTGAGTTTGAGATTTACAGTAGATTATGGCTTAATTCCCTTGTCCCCCGCTTTATGCTGGTTGAAGCATCGGTCATGCCACTGCCACTGGCAGGAGTCGCCCTGAAGGAGTATGCCAAGGATTTCTACGGCATTGCCGACATCGGTCGTAACCAGAATGTGATCCAGTGGTTGACTGCCGGCTTTGAGGAACCCTATGCGTTCTCTGTTTTTTTCGGAGACATGGTTAAATTCAACAAGCCGGGTGAAGAGCGGCTTTCATCCAACAAGGGCTATATGGGCTACCTTTTCAGTTACTCAAATCAGCATATACAGAATAATGTGCTGATTCCTGATCACTCCCTTGAGGCGGAGTGGAAGATGAAGGGGGAGCGCAGCTTTAAGGATGAGAAACTTTCCTGGAGTTTTCGGCTGGGGGCCAAGGTGCATGAAAATCCTAATATCGCCAATACCCTCTATGTCGGATTCCGGCGGAGTAACCTGGATTTCAGGGTGAATCCGTTTGAGTTTCTGCGTAACAGCAGTTTTGATGTCCGTTGGGATATCGGGGCCAAGCATGGCGATTTACTGCGTCAGGAGTATGTCCTGGGTAAGAAGTTTCCGATCAAATCCTGGGGGGTTGCCCTCAAACTTGATGTCGGTGTGATATGGGAAGACCCCTCCCGTTACAGCGGCAGCCTGCGTGATACCAGTGCCTCCAACTTTACGCTGGTGCTGCGTCCCAATATCCAGTTTTAACCAATGAACCAGCCTGATTCATCATCATTAATTGCGGTTGCCCTTTCCGGCGGAGTGGACTCTGCGGTTGCAGCGGCCCTGCTGCAGCAGCAGGGGCATCAGCTGGTGGGGATTACCATGGATCTGCTGCCTTGTGCTGCAGTAAACAATGCAGCCGAGCAGGTGGCTGCACATCTGGGTATTCCCCTGCATCGTATTGACCTGACTGCCGCCTTTGAACAACAGGTGATTACCCCCTTTGTAACCAGCTACCTTAACGGTGAAACCCCCAATCCCTGTGTACGTTGTAATCGTCTGGTCAAGTTTGGGCTGCTGTTGGAGCAGGCCCACCAGCTGGGGGCAGGCAGGCTGGCGACCGGCCACTATGCACAGGTGGTGCGGGATGTCGATGGCAGGGCACACCTGCATGCTGCCGTTGATCGTCGCAAAGACCAATCCTACTTTCTGGCAGCCATCGGTCAGGAGGCGCTGCAACAGACCCTGTTCCCCTTGGGCGAGATGTCAGGCAAGGAGCAGGTACGTCAGCTGGCCCGTGATTTCGGCCTGCCGGTGGCAGCAGCAAAGGACAGTCAGGATGTCTGTTTTCTGCCGGACAGCGGATATGGTGACTTTTTAGAAGGGCGCATGACTAACCCGGTGGCACAGGGGCTGATTGTGCATCGTTCAGGCAAGCTGCTGGGGCGCCATAACGGTTTCTGGCGTTATACGGTAGGTCAGCGTAAAGGGTTGGGGATCGCCTGGAGCGAGCCGTTATATGTGCTTGAGATCAGTGCAGCCCGTAACCGGGTTGTAGTTGGTGAACAGCAGTACCTCTATGCGCCGGGTCTGTTGGCAGACCAGACGGTTTGGTTTGGGCAGGAACCCGCTGCGCCGTTTGAGGCGCACTGCAAGATCCGTTATCGCCATGCTCCGGTTCCCTGTCGGGTTGAGCCACAGGATGGGGCCGGGATGCGGGTGTTGTTTCATGAGCAACAGCGGGCAGTCACGCCGGGACAGACCGTGGTGATTTATCAGGGGGATGAGGTGCTTGGGGCAGGCAGGATAACCGGGGCAGAGCAGCCATGCTGACTGCTGAGGAACAGGAACGTTACAGCAGACACCTGATGTTACCGGAAGTTGGGCCGGAGGGTCAGGAGCGGCTACGGGACAGTCGGGTGCTGATCATCGGTGCCGGAGGTCTGGGGTCACCTGCAGCCCTGTATCTGGTCGCGGCCGGAGTTGGCACGATCGGTATTGCCGATGGTGACCGGGTGGAGCTGTCAAACCTGCAGCGTCAGGTTGTTCACGATAGTACTACGCTGGGGCAGCTGAAGGTGGCTTCAGCTGCCAAGCGGCTTCAGGCGCTCAATCCGGCCTGCCGTTTGGAGCAGATTCCGGTTATGCTTGATCAGAATAATCTGCCCAGCTTGGTGCAGCGGTATGATTTTGTGCTGGATGCCACCGATACCCTGGCTGCAAAGTTCATGATTAACGACATCTGTGTCAGCCAGGGGATTCCCTTTTCCCATGGGGGGATTTTGCGTTTTAGTGGCCAGACCATGACCGTGTTGCCTGGGGTGTCACCCTGCTATCGTTGCCTGTTTGCTGAACTGCCTCCAGAAGAAGATCGTGAGGCCTGTGAACGGGATGGCGTTTTGGGTATTTTGCCGGGGGTGATTGGGACGCTGCAGGCCGCAGAGGCGGTGAAGTTTATCGTGGGGATAGGAACGCTTCTGACGAGCCGTCTGTTGACGTTTGACCTGTTGGGAATGCGCTTCAGAGAGGTGCCGGTTGCGGTAAATCCCGGTTGCAGCAGTTGCGGAAATCGTTAATCAATCAGGTGTGCTCTTTTGTATATGCTGGCGTTTGCGCTCGGCCTTGTCTTTGTACATCAATCGATCAGCCGTTTTCATGGTGTCCAGCAGATCATCCGGGTGCTCAGCGGTAGCTGCTCCCAGTGACAGCGAACGGGCAAAGGTTCCTAGCAGCCGGTCTGACTCACAGCCTTTAACCCGCTGAATCGCCGCCATAACCGCATCATGGTCGGTGCGGGAAAGAAGGACCGCAAACTCGTCGCCACCGATCCTGGCAACCACATCACCGGAACGGAAGGCTGACAGCAACACCTCAGCAGCTCCTTTAATCAGGCGATCCCCCTCATCATGTCCAAAAGAGTCGTTGACCCCCTTCAGGCCATCAATATCGGCCATGACGATACTGACCGGGTATTCCCGACTGGATTCAATCCGCTGCAACTCTGTATCAAAATAGGCACGGTTAAACAGGCCGGTTAAAGGATCATGGGTACCCAGATACTGCAGACTTTCTTCGTACTGCTTCCGATCAGTGATATCCTGAGAAACCTTCAAAAAGCCGGTAACGGTGTTGTCAACATCACGTAAAGGGCAGATTTTGACCATCTCCCAGTATATAGAACCGTTTTTCCGCTTATTGGCCAGTTCCCCTTTCCACTCCTTGCCGCTTGAAATGGTATCCCAAAGATCACGGTAAACCTCAACAGAGTTCAGGTCAGATTTGAGTAGGCGGGGGTTGCGGCCAAGCACTTCTGTCGCCTGATAACCGGTCAGGCGGGTGAACATGGCATTGACATATTCTATGGAGCCGTTTAGCGAGGTGATCATCACCGGAGCCGGTGCCTGTTCCACTGCCTGAGACAGCATCTGGATTTTGCTCTCTTGCTGCAGCAGTTTGCGCTTCAACAGGACATAGTTGCTGCAGGTCTCAATGGCGGTTGCCAGCTGAGAAAAATCTACCGGTTTTTGCACATATTGATTGATGCTCAAGCTGATGCATTCCAGTAAGTATTCAGTATCGCTATAGGCGGTCAGCATGATGATCTGGCTGTCGCGGTCCAGTGCCCGGATCTCCCGGGCCATTTCAAGGCCGTTCATAACCGGCATCATGATGTCAGTCATAATGATATCAGGACGTTTCTCCCGGTAGATCTCAAGGCCTTCCTGCCCATTTTCAGCAACGTACAGTTCTGTGACGATGCGCTGGAGGATCCGTGAGATCTGCTCGCGGGTGACCCGCTCATCCTCAACGTAGAGCAGGGAAATGTCGTAATGTTCCATGGTGTCTGATTTCATGGGGACCCCGTGCCCGAAGCAAAGTGCCTGTGAACCGCTGCTGGTAGTGTAACTGAACTGGAATAAAACGCAAGAGGGCTGTTGTAGATTTGGTGAGCCTACACAAATGCGTTAGCGATGATGACGGTCGTTTCGGGAAGACGGATTGTGGGTCATGTCATTAAAAAGCACCCTGAAAGTTGATTCAGGGCGCTCTGATTTTTGTTAATGGTGCCGGAATGTGAACTTGCAGCACAACGGGGTCTGTTCTGACTCTGTTGCAACAACCCTGCTACGGTTTAACCCTCATCCTCATCACCAACCGGAATCTCCCGATACGCACGGTCTTCTTCAATTCGGCGGGTCTGGGCCTGGAACTTTTCCAGGTCAGATTTGCACTTGACGCAGTGTCGGGTAAAGGGAAGCACCTTCAAACGGCCCATCGGGATATCTTCATCGCACTCTTCACAAATGCCATACTCACCCTCGGCGATCCGCAGCAGCGCTTCGTCAATGCTGTGCAGCTTTTCACGCTCACGATCATTCAAAAGCAGTCCCAACTCCCGGTCACGCTCGGATGATGCCTGGTCGTAGATATCGCCAGTCGGCTCTTCACCCACCGAGGTCTCGGAACCCTTCTTGATGGAACGTTTGATTTCAAGCAGGGTCTGCTCTTTCATATCCAGCAGAATCTGTTGAACCTCTTTCCATTTGCCAACGGGAGGCGCTGCTGAAACCGCTGCAGTGGCAGCTGGTGCGGCATTGTCAATGCTGGCAGGTGTTGCTTTTGGCTTTGGTTCAATCACTTTTTTTGTAGCTGGTTGTGGAGCCGCAGCCTTGGCAGGCGTCTTGGTGGGCGCTGTCGTTTCTTTCTTGGAAGCGGCTGTTTTAACTGCAGTAGCTGTTTTTGGTGGAGAAGCGGGCGCAGTGTTTTCCTGCACGGTTTTCTTTGCTGTTTTGGTCGTTGCCATACGTAACGTACTCCATCAAAAGAGAGTTTTAAGAGTATAGGCTGCTGCGAAAGGCGGCAATCACTAACAGAAACTGTATCTGCTGTCAAGGATAAAGCTTGTCAGGATTAATAGGATCATGAAAGTTGCGTTTTGTTAATAGTGTGGTAAATAATTGTAATATGACAGTTAAGTGGTTTGAGGTGGCGTATGCGGTGTATTTTTATTCTGTTTTTAATGGCCGTGGTATTGATAACACAAGCGATAGCTGCTTCAGCAGCGCCGTTTAGTGTCGCTTTTTATTATGCGGAGAAACCACCGCTTGATGAGCTGTATGCCTTTGATATTGTCGTTGTTGATCCTGATAATGTCGGCATTCAGCCTGAACAGTATAAAAGTAGGCATAGCGAACTGTTTGCCTATGTCAGCGTTGGTGAGGCTGATCCGCAGCGTCGATCTTATAAACAGATCAAGCCGGAATGGTTACTTGGCGATAACCCGGCCTGGAAAAGCAAGTTGGTTGACCTTGCTAATCCTGCCTGGAGAGCTTTTTTTCTGGATCAGGTGGTGGAACCGCTCTGGGCTGCCGGTTACCGAGGGTTTTTCCTGGATACGTTGGACTCATTTCTACTGGTTAAGGATGTGAAAAAGCATCCGGCACTTGAGGCTGGACTCGTGGAGATTATTCATAGCATCAAACAGCGCCATCCGGAGGCCCGTTTGATTCTGAATCGCGGTTTTGAAGTGTTTGATCGGGTAAAAGGTGCTGCTTTTGCCGTGGCGGCCGAGTCACTTTTCCAAAAGTTTGATCCCATTACCGGAGCCTATGGCGAGGTAAAAGAGCATGATCGCCAGTGGCTGCTTGGCAAGTTTGCTGAAGTGCAGAAAGCTGGTCTGCCGGTGATTGCCATTGATTATGTTGCCCCGAAGGAGCGTGAACGTGCCCGCAAGACCGCCGACAAGATCAAGAGCCTGGGTATCATTCCCTGGGTGACTGACAAAGACATCTCCTCGTTGGGTGTCGGAGCCGTTGAGGTACTGCCACGTAAGGTGCTGGGGTTGTATGATGGACAGAGTGTTAATGACCCGGCCAACTCTGACCTGCATCATCATATTGCGACTCCGCTCAATTATCTCGGCTACCAGTTGGAGATGCAGGATCTGCGTAAAATGTTGCCGTCCGGGATATTGGCCGGACGGTATGCCGGGGTGGTGGTCTGGCCCCACAACGAAAACGTTGACGGCAAGAACAGCCTTGCCCTATGGGTGCGTCGACAGATTGATGATGGTGTCAAATTGCTGTTTGTTGATGGATTCGGCATGCCGCCTGAGCAGGTGTCAAATGTGCTGGGGCTTGAATATCGTCGGCTGGCACGACGTGGACTTCCGTCGCTCAAGATTATCCGCCGTACGCAGGATATCGGTTTTGAGGCAGAACCGCCCCTGCAGACAACTGCTTTCGCCCGGTTAAAAATCAAGGAAGGGGAACCGCTGCTGACCCTTACAGCTCAGGGGGGGGAGGTGTATGATGCAGTGGGGATTACTCCCTGGGGCGGCTACGTACAGTATCCCTACGGTGTTATGCAAGTTATGCAGGATCAGGCCCGTTGGGTCGTCAATCCATTCAGTCTGCTCTCCAAAGCACTCGGGCTTGAGCAACCGGTTGCGCCGGACCCCACCACAGAGAACGGTGTGCGCCTGCTGTTGGCCCATATTGATGCAGATGGTTTTGAGAGCTATGCAGAGTGGCCCGGTGGTCGCTATGCCGGTGTCGAGATGCGGGAGAAGATCCTTAAGCGGTACAAAATTCCCACGGCGGTTTCGGTCATCACCGGGATAGTGGATGAGAAGGGGCTGTACCCGGCCCAGGCTGCAGAACTGCAGAAAGAGTTCCGGGAGACCCTGGCCCTGCCCTGGATTGAGGCTGCAACCCATACCTATTCCCACCCGTACTATTGGCAGGACAGTGCAGAGGGCCGCAAGATGTATTCAGAGCGGTACCTTAACATACCCGGTTATGCACTTAATTATGAGACAGAAGTGATCGGATCGGTCAATTTTATCAATAGCCGCCTTCTGCCTCCTGGCAAAAAGGTGACTCTGATGCAATGGTCAGGTGATTGTACACCGCCTGCTGAGGCGATCAGGTTGACCTATGCTGCTGGCATTAGAAACATCAACAGCGGCGATACCGTTATGACGGTATCAAATCCGAGCCTAACCTCTGTTGCGTCGTTAGGAGTGGCAAAGGAAGGATGGTTTCAGGTCTTTGCCCCCAATCAGAACGAAAATGTCTATACCAATGACTGGAAAGGGCCTTTTTATGGTTTCCGGCGTGTGATTGAGACCTTCAAAATGACCGACGCCCCCCGCAGACTCAAGCCGGTCAATATCTATTACCATTTTTATTCTGCCAGTAAGCTGGCCTCGCTACAGGCACTGCTGGATGTTTACAACTGGGCGATGCAGCAGGAGCTGTTTCCTGTCTATACTTCTGCCTATGTTGATAAAGTGCTTGATTTTAACCGAACAACCATTGCCCGAAACGGTAACGGCTGGCAAGTCCGCAACAAGGGTGACCTGAGGCAGTTACGGCTGCCAATTAGTGCGGGATATCCTGATCTGGTCGCCAGTCGCGGTGTGATCGGATTTGTGGATCATAATGATCAACGCTATATCCACTTGGCTCCAGGAGGCGAGGCATTCCTTGTCATGACTCCCCTTCCCCCTAAGCGGGCATGGCTGTCTGCCGCAGCGGCTGAAGTAGAGAGCTTCTCCTGGACGCCGAAAGGCATGAAACTGAAGGTGACAGCCGATGCCAATGGCTTCATACGTTTCGGTGGTGCCTCCGGCTGCAAGTTGGTGCCAGACGGTCGTTCGCTTGCGGTAAAGCAGGATTCTGGCCTGTTGACGGCACCTTTGTCGGTTGGGCAATACGGGTTTGAACTTGTCTGCAGATAATGCTCATAAATCGCGTGAGCGTTTCGCCGGGCCATTGGCCATTGGCGGGTTGGTAGGGGCTGGCCTGCTTCTTCTACTGGTGCTGTACCCTGAAAAAAGTCTCTTAAAGCTACTTGAAAATCCTGAAGTAAGTAGTCCGGCGCAACAGCGTTACCTTGAGGCCCTGCTGCACCTGCGTACTGGTGATACAGAGCTGGTAATCCCGCTGGTGCGTAGTTACTTGGCAGCGGGGTGTACGGAAAAGGCTGCTGCTGCATTAAGTCACCAAAGAGGGCGACTTTCTGTTGAACAGTTAAAAACAGTTATGGCGTTACAGTATGAATTGAGGCGTCAGGAACTTGAATGGATGAGTCTTAATGAACCAGGCTGGGAGATAGCTCGAAAGAACTATGCTGCCCAGATAGAGCAGATGCGTAAGGCCGGCGCAACGTCACAGGACTTAGCCCGCTATCTGGCAGATGCACGCAGGCTGGGAGATGGAATTACCGTGCAGAGGCTTGAGAGGGTGCTGGGTCGTGATGCAGATCCGTTATCGGCAGAGGTTGCGGCTGCTATCGCTCTGGGCAAAGGCGATTATCGGGGGGCAGCAGCACACTACTTTAAAGGAATGCAGACGAGTTCTTCAGATCAAAAGCGGAGCCTGTTCCTTGCCGGTGTACGAGCCTTGCAATCAGGTAATCTGGTGCAGGAGGCGTTGCTCGCAGCCGAGGTACATTTGACAAGTGACTTGGCCAAGGATCGTAGCATTTTGAAATATCTGGTTACGTTGTCGCTGGCAGCAAACCGTCCCGATAAAGCTCAGTTGTACGTAAGGAGGGCTCTGGGGTATTCCTCGGATGTTGATAAAACGAGGGTTAAACCGTGAAAATAACCTTACAACATATTGCGCTTGTTGCAGCGGTTGCTGCTCTGTCTGGACAAGGGCAGGCGCTGGCTGAACCACCTGTGCAGCCTGTGTCAGAAATAAGGGTGGATTTTGAACAGGATCTTTTTGAACTGGCTCATACGGTTTTTCTGGCAAATGGTAATGTCAAGGAGGCTTTGTCAGTAGCTGAACGTGCGGTGAAGGCACGCCCTGCAGATAAGGTTTGGCGTAAAAAGGCAGCCCAGACATCGGAATGGGCAGGACGCCCTGATTTGGCCCTTGAACATTGGTTCTACCTTGCCGAACATGGTGATAGCGAGGGCGAACAATCTGTCCTGCGTCTGTCCAGGGCACTGCAGGAATTTCCACTACGGATGAAACTGCTGGAACAGATGGTGGTTCAGCAGGATGCGCCGGTTGAGCTATTGAAGGAGTATCTGTATGTAGCAGAGGGGATGGGGATGCCGCAGCGGGCCTATGATCTGTTCGCATCAGACACGATTCGCGGTGCTGATCCGGTCTGGCTACTGAGCGAGCAGGCAAGGCTTGCCGAGATGCTTGGACGGCCTGCAGATGCAATCAGAGCATGGCAACGACGGGCCAGATTGAAGCCGCTTGAGACCAATGAATCTCTTAGGTTGGCATCGCTCTGGTATGGGCAGGGTGACACACTGCAGGCATGGCAGGCATTGTTGATGGCGGAGCATGCCGCTCCGGCAACAGCCACTGACTTCTGGCGAACCTATGCCGACCTGGCCTGGACACTCCAGAAGAACGACGCATCCATCAAAGCGGCTGAGATGTTGATTGAACATGGAAGCGCCACTGAAGCAGATTATCAGCGACTGCAGGAGCTGTATGGAGAGTCAGACCCGCAAAAGGCTTACGGCTATGCTTTACAGGGGTGGAAACAGTTGCAGCGGCCAGTCTTTCTGTATGCCATGGTCGATACCGGCCTGCGTAGCGGCAAGGGGCGAGAGCTGGCGCTGTTTTTTAATAACATGCGGCCAGATGAACGCACTATTATCGCTCAAGACGCACGTGCCTGGATGGCCATGGCTCAGGTCTATCGTGCAACCGGCAATCAGCCTGCCAGCCTCGTTGCTGCCAGAGTCGCTGCCCGGTTAGCCCCTTCCGATGCGGATCTGCTCAGTGCCTATCTCTGGTTGTTGGTGGATATGAAGCAGGTCGCTGAACTGCGCCCCCTGGTTCGGGATTGGGAAGGACGGATTGGGGCACTGCCTGAACTGCAGGAACCATTGGCCGCAGCCATGGTGTTGATGGGGGATACGCAGCGGGCATTACGTCATTATCGCGCACTGGCCCCGAAGCGCCAGACAGATCCGGCCTGGCTGGCCTCCTTTGGTGATACGTTAGAGCAGGCTGGCGATGCAGAGAGTGCCTGGAAAGCGCGGCGTCGAGCGCAGCAGCTGGTGCACCGGCAGGCCTCAAAAGATCTGTCAGATGATGAGGTGAGAAACGGGCTGCTGACTCAGGCGCAACTGTTGCTGCATCTTGCCCCCGGCGATGCACTCTCAAAACGTATCAGACTGGTGGCTTCAGACAAGCGGGATGATTTTGGCAAAGAGTTGGTGCTGGGTTGGGCCATGACCACGGGACAGACCGACCTGGCCCGACTCTGGTACTGGAGACATTTTGCCCGGACGATTCAGCGGCCTGAATGGGCCCGCCTTGGTCTCGCTCTGGAGGAGAACGATCGCAGTACCATGGCTGATCTGCTGGATAGCAAACTGGAGCAGTTGCCCTATCGTGATGCGGTTGAGGCTGCTCAACGGACAGGCTCCATTCCGTTGGCTCAGGAGCATGCCTGGCAGCGTTTGCAGCTGAACCGTGAGGACTATCTGCTGGACACGCAGGTGCGTCAACTGTTTGGTGAGCGTGCAGGGTATGCTGCTGCTGATCTGAAGCTGCAGGACCAAGCCGGTGTTGGTATGGTTGAATCACGACTGGCGTTTTCCCAGCCGCTTACCAGCCGTTACAGTCTGCTGGCTGAGCTGACAGAACGACAGTTCAGTCAGTTGAAAAGTGATGTCATAAGGAATCTGCCGGACCATGATATCGGCGGAAGCCTGACCCTGACCCGCCGGCATGAGCGGGGCCACTTGGCCTTGTCACTGGGAATGAGGAACGGTGGTCTGGACAGCTTTGCAACAGGCTCTCTTGAAGGCGAATGGCAGCCCTGGCGGGATCTGCAGCTGGGGGCCAGGCTTGAACTGAATGCCGGGGCAGATGAAACCGCTGCACTCTCGGTGGGTGGGGTGCGGGATCGATTGAGAGTGACGGGCACCGCTACTCTGACGCCTAAAGATACAGTCTCCCTTGAACTGGCTGCAGCCCGTTATTATGATCAGGGCCGGGGCTATCTCGGTCAGGGACAGTCGGTGGGAATAGACCTGCGGCATCAATTCACCCGGGCATGGCCTGATTATGGCATCCGGCTCTACGGCGGCTACAGTGGGTACCAGGCTGATGGTGTCGTGGGCACTAACATCGCCGGGCTGGTGCCTGCTGAGACTGATCCCACCGCATCCTTTTTTGTACCACAGAGCTTTGGACATCTGGGGGTAGGGCTATTTTGGGGCCAGACCTGGAAGACAAGCTATACCCGTGACTGGAAACCGTTTGCCGAGGCTGATATTGACTGGAACAGTAATTCTGATTTTGGTTTCAGCTATGGTCTGGGGCTGGTTGGTCCGGTCTTTGGAGTTGATCAGCTGATGTTTGAATTAACGCAAAGTAGTGGCCAGTTCGGCATCAGTGACCTGACTACCACTATCGGCATCAGTTACCGCTATTTTTATTAACAACTGGAAGCAAGAAGGAGGAATGCATGAAACGAATACTGCTGCTGATTGTCGGGCTGTTTGTCCTGTCTGGTTGTTCTACCCTGCATCAGGGGAGCCGAGAGGCTGCGCCGCTGGCTGAGACCTGGGCAGTGATTCCATTTGTGAACAATACCGAAACCCCCTTTGCTGCCGAGCGGGCAGAGGCGATCACCACGGCACTGCTCTATGCCCGTGGTGTACAACGGGTAATTACCATGCCTCTTGACCCGGCAGCAGATAACGAGGCATTGCCTGATCGTGGCTTGAAGCGCCGGGAGGCCGGACTGGAGTGGGCAAAGAAACAGAATGTCCGCTATGCCGTTGCCGGTACCGTTACGGAGTGGCGCTACAAAGTCGGATTGGATGGGGAACCGGTGGCCGGCATGACCCTGCAGCTGATTGATCTGAATGATGGCAAGGTACTCTGGTCCGGTAGTGCCGGTAAAAGCGGTTGGAGCCGTGAGGCGGTCAGTGCTGTGGCCCAGCAGGTTCTTGAGCAGTTGATCAGCACCATCGCGTTACGTTAACATGTCTGGGCTAGCCGGTATATTCACCCGTTTCCCAAGGCTGATTGCCTGGCTTGAAACGTTGGGATTAACCCTGTTGATTCCACTTGCAGGTGTCGTACTGAATCAGGATGACCCGTTTTTTGTGAAGGCGGAGTTTCCCTGGCTCTGGCTTGGGCCGCTTCTGGTGGCGTTACGTTACGGGATTGCTCCTGCTTTAAGCTCGGTGTCACTGGTAATGCTGCTTTGGTTTGGCGCCGTTATCGTAGGGCTGGTCAGTGGCGCCTTTCCTTTGCACTTTATGTTGGGGGGAGTCTTGCTGGCATTGCTGGCCGGGCAGTTCAGCACATCATGGTCAACCCGGCTGAGACGTTCAGATCAACTCTCCCGTCATGCTTCAGAGCGGTTTCAGCAGCTTTCCCGTGCCTATTTTATGGTGCGCCATTCCCATGATCGGCTTGAACAAAACCTGGTTAGCAGACCGGTTACCCTGCGACAGGCCATGATGGAGTTACGTCGTCTGCTGGTTGAAAAGGGTGGTGTGGTCAGCCCGGAACTGGCAGGCGAACTGATGGTTATTCTCGCCCACTATTGCTCCCTTTCCAGTGCTGCAATCTATGCAGTACGCCACGGCGTGCCTGATCTGGTGCCTTTGGCGCAGTGTGGTCAGGGGGCTCCCTGTCTGCCTGACGATCTGTTGGTGCGTTCAGCACTTGAGTCTGGCACCACCGCCTATCAGGCCGCCAACCGTCTTGGTGGTAGTCAGCATAGCAGCTATCTGGTGGCAGCCCCGCTTTGCAGTAGTAGTGGTCATTTATTGGGGGTGGTGCTGGTAAGTGATATGCCGTTCATGGCATTGCACCGTGAAACCTTGCAGATTCTAGGGGTTCTGCTGGCCTATGCAGCTGATCATGTTGAGGCTGCAGCGACAGCAAAAAATGTGACTACTATTTATCCGGACTGTCCGACTGTCTTTGGCGCAGAGCTGATCAAGATGATACGTCTGAAACGGGATCTGGATATTGTGAGTACCCTGGTGGTGATTAACCTGCCTCCTGGCCCACGACTTGATGAACTTTGCCAGGTGGTGGAGCGCCAGCAACGGGGGTTGGACCATGGCTGGCGCCGGGATTTAGGCTGGGGAGTGCAGTTTGTAACGTTAATGCCTTTTTCCGGTCCGACTGCAATGGAGGGGTATCAGGCGCGTCTGAACGAAGTGCTGAAAGGCCAGTTTAAGATAACGTTGCAGGGCGCGGGGATATCGCTCAAGTATGTGGTGGTCTCTGCTGACGAACCGGAACTGCAGCTGGCAAACCTGCTGACGGAGGAAGCATGAGTAGCCTGAAGCTGCTCATCTATGCTTTGCTGAGTGAGCAATCAGCCTTGTTGTCCATCTTTGGCACACAACCGGTCTGGCAGCGGGTACTTTTTTTTGGAGCTGCGCATCTGCTTGCCTCAGTACTCTTTTCCCTGCTGCTAACGGCCAGCTTTCCCAAGCGTTTTATCTCTTCCCGAAAAGGGCTGTTGGGGCTGTTCTTCAGTTTTAATTTTTTTGTGCCTGTGTTTGGCGCACTGGGGACGTTACTATTGCTTTTGTATTTCAAATGGTTTCTGAAAGAAGCAGAGCGTACTGAATTTTCCAATGTGCCGCTGCCACCCTTTCTAGCAGAGTCAGCTGATCTCGGGTCAGGTATGGGGGAGGGGGGGGCTTGGTCCCGCTTGCGGACCCTGGATCTACCCCGTGAGCTGCGGCTAAAGGCGTTATTGTCAGTAGGAACCAGCAGCGGGCATAACTCCAGTCGTTTGTTGCAGCATGCAACCGGAGACAGTGATGATGAAATCCGGTTGTTGGCCTTTAACCTCCATGAACGTCAGGAACAGAAGATACAGCAGACCATTTCTGCAGAGCTTCATGAGCTGAAAACCGCTGAAACTCCTGAGCTTAAGGCCTCGGTCTGCCGTAACCTGGCCTTCTCCTACTGGGAGATGGTCTACAGTGCCCTGGCCCAGGATGATCTGCGTGATTTTTTTGTGGAACAGGCGGCTAAATATGCTGAACAGGCATTACAGCTGGATGCCAAAAATCCTGCTCTGCTTGTTTTGGTAGCACGGATATACCTGCAAAAACGTGATTACAAGTTGGCTTCAGAGACCATTCAGAAGGCGTTATCAGAAGGTGCTGATCCGCTTAAGGTGCTGCCCTATCAGGCTGAGCTAGCCTTTTATGAGCGAGATTTCAAGACTGTCCGCAGACTATTAAAACAGGATGCAACGATTCGCTTCAGGCCTGGTATCGGGCCGGTGGCCCAGTTTTGGGGGACATGCTGATGGAAGATATCTTTCCCAGGGCCAAACAGGTTGATGTGATGCTGCTACTGGAGGGAACCTTTCCCTATGTCAGTGGTGGCGTGTCCAGCTGGGTTAACCAGATTATCAAGGGGTTTCCCGAGATTGATTTCGGGGCGGTATTCATCGGCAGCAAGGCTGATGAGTATGATGGCTTCAAGTACTCCTTACCCCCTAATCTGAAGCACCTGCAGGTGCATTATCTGCATGATGAGCATATTACCCCGCCGGTAGCACCCTGTGCAGGAGATCCCCAGGGGTTTGAAATTCTGCAGCGTCTGCATGGCTGGTTTGCCAACCCGCATCCTGATGGGTTACCTGCGGAGCTGAAGCAGGCCTCCTTTTATCTGAAGGCCAAAGGAGGCGTTGATTATTCCCAGTTTTTGTACGCTGATCGATCTTGGGAGTATATCTGTTCCTTATATCGTGAACGCTGTACCGATCCTTCATTTGTTGATTATTTTTGGACCGTCCGCAATATGCATGCCCCGATCTGGCAACTGGCTGCCATCGCCGGCAGCTTAATCCCGGCCCGGGCATATCATACCGTTTCCACCGGCTATGCCGGATTTTTAGGGGGACTTTTACATCACCATACCGGGCGCCCTCTGATGCTTTCAGAACACGGCATCTATACCAAGGAACGCCGGATTGATATCTTTAATAATGAATGGATTCAGGATAACCGCAACGCCCTGCAGCGGGACCCAACCGAGATCAGCTACTTCCGTGATCTCTGGATCAGGTTTTTTGAAACGCTGGGACGTTTCTGCTATGACGCAGCAGGGCAGATCGTTTCGTTGTATGAGGGGGTGCGCCAACGCCAGATTAGTGACGGAGCCCTGCCGGAAAAGATCAGTGTCGTACCCAACGGGATTGATGTGGCTCGTTTTGCATCACTGCGTACTGCACGACCGTCCCGTCCCCCTGTGGTGCTGGCACTGTTGGGGCGGGTGGTGCCGATTAAGGATGTTAAAACCTACATCCGTGCGATCCGTATTCTGGTGAACCAGATCCCGGATCTGGAAGGCTGGGTAGTGGGGCCGGATGGTGAAGATCCTGAGTATGCGGCAGAGTGCCGTGCCCTGGTCCTGAGTCTGGATCTTGCAGATCGTGTCCGCTTTACCGGCTTCATGAATCCGGTGGATCTGTTTCCACAGATCGGGCTGCTGGTGCTTTCCTCCATCAGCGAAGGCCTGCCGCTGGTGGCTCTTGAAGGGTTTGCTGCCGGAGTGCCATTGGTTTCCACCGATGTCGGTGCCTGTCGTCAGTTGATAGAAGGGGTTGGTGAGTCGGACCAGGCACTGGGAGTGGCCGGCGCTGTCGTGTCGATCAATAGCCCCCAGGCCCTTGCCGGGGCCTGTCGTAACTTGCTGGAAGATCAACAGGCCTGGGATCAGGCCAGTCAGACGGCCATCACCCGGGTTGAAACCTTCTATACCCAACAGCAGATGTTTGCCCGCTACCATGCGTTGTATCAGGAGGCGCTGAGCTAAATGGCCGGTATCGGATTTGAATTGCGTAAATTGATGAAGGGCGACAGCTACAGCTCGTTGCTGATGGCCTATGCCTATGCCGGTATTATCAGTTCAGGCCCCTGGATACTCTCTATTATCGCCGTATTGTTGATCGGCGTGATCTCGCTGCCGGTGGTCATACCGGCAATGCTGGTCTCCAAGTTTCAGACCGTGGTTACTTATCTGATCGCCTTCAGTCTCATACTGACCGGGCTGGTGCAGCTCTCCTTTACCCGCTACTCTGCAGACCGGATCTTTGAAAAGGAACATTACCGGTTACTGCCCAATCTGAACGGTCTGTTGCTGGTTGTCATTGCGGTCAGCGGCCTCTTTTCCTATCCGATCGGACTTCTGGCCTTTCCCCAACAAAGCCTGTTTTTCAGGCTGCTGTTTGCTGCAACCTTTGTGGTGCTCTGCTGCGTATGGGTTACCGCTATTCTGCTGTCGGGGTTGAAGGCCTACAAGGCGATACTGGTTAACTTTGCCTTTGGCTATGGTTCCGCCCTGCTGCTTGCCTTTTTGCTGCGACATGGCAACTTGGAAGGACTGCTGCTGGCCTTCCTGGCCGGCCAATTCATCCTGCTGTTGGGGATGTTCTGGGTTGTCTTCCGTGGCTATCCCTCCCGGATATTCATAGAGTTTGATTTTATGGGATCAGGCAGGATGTACCGTTCCCTGATGCTGACCGGCCTGTTCTATAACCTGGGGATCTGGATGGACAAGTTCATCTTCTGGATTCATCCGGTTACTGGATCAAACGTCATCGGTCCTCTCAGGGCTTCGTTGGTATATGATCTGCCGGTCTTTCTGGCCTACCTGGCAATTATACCGGGTATGGCTGTTTTTCTGGTGCGGATAGAGACCGACTTTGTTGAATACTACGATCGCTTCTATGATGCGGTGCGTGAAGGGGGTTCGCTTTCCTACATTCAGGAGATGAAGGACGAGATGGTGCGGGTGGCCCGGGAAGGTCTGTATGATATTATCAAGATCCAGGCCATTGCCACCATTGTGGTAATTGTGGCCGGCCGTCATCTGTTGCGTTGGGCCGGTATATCTGAAATCCATCTGCCGCTGCTTTCGATTCAGGTGGTGGCAACCGGTTTTCAGGTGGTGCTGCTGGGGCTGCTGAACATCTTTTTCTACCTGGACAAGCGGAATCGGGTACTGTTGTTGACCGCCCTGTTTACGGTGCTGAACCTGGGGCTTACCCTGCTCTCGATCTGGATGGGGCCGTACTATTATGGCTACGGTTTTGCCCTGGCCTTGATAGTGACCATTGCAGTGGGTATGGCCCTGCTTGACTACGACCTTGGGAAACTGGAGTATGAGACCTTCATGCTGCAGTAATAAATTGTCCTGCTGAAGTATTTTGTGGCATTTCGTCAGATTTAGTCGCTTGTCCTAGTGCTGCCGTTGCTTGATAGTACTAATAAAAATCAGGAAGTTATCTCTATGCGCGAACATCTCGTAGCAACCCTGCAGCATATCCCTTCGGCAGCCATTCTGGTTGGTGCTAACGCACAGATACTACAGGCAAATCATGCTGCTGAACTGCTTTTCGGCTATGCCGCGGGCAGCTTGGATGGACAACCGCTTGCTCTGTTAATTCCCAAGGACAGGCGGGAACTGCATGATGAGCTGCTGTATGATTATTGCAAGAATCCGTCAACCTGTCCCAAAGGGACCGGGCTGCCACGGCATGGCCTGCGCCAGGACGGTACCCTTTTCCCCGTTGATGTTGCGCTTGCTCCGATCACGTTTGGTGACGAAGTGCTGTTTTTTGCCACTGTTTTTGACCTTTCCGCCTTTAAGCAGGCAGAGCTTGAATTGCGCCAGGTCAATCGCTCTTTGCGTTTTTTGAGTAAGGTGAATCAGATTGTTGCCCATGCGGATGATGAACAGAATCTTCTTCAGGAGGTTTGTCAGGCCGCTGTGGAGGCAGGCAACTATCGTATGGCCTGGGTCGGTTTTGCAGAGCAGGATACGGCCAAAAACATCCGTCCGGTGGCATTTCATGGCTTCAATAACGGTTTTATTGAAAAGCTGAATATTACCTGGGGAGAAAACGGGAACAATATGACTGCCGTGGGAGAAGCCATCCGATCCGGTCAACCGGTTGTCCGGAACAATATTTTGAGTGACCCCCAGATGTCCCCCTGCAGAGCCGATGCAAAGCAGCGGGGGTATCAGTCGGTCATCGCCCTTCCATTAAAGGTGGATGATGCCGTCTGGGGTGCGTTGGCCCTGTTCGCTCCTGAGAATGCGGCATTTACACCGCAGGAGTGCAAAGTGCTGACAGAATTAAGCGATGATTTGTGCTTTGGTATACGGAGCTGTTCTCAGACCAACCTTCAGGGATAGGCTGGCCTGTTTGTTTATACGATACAGGGCTGTCTGTTGAGGTAGAACAATGAATAAAATAATCTGCTGGTTGGTGCTGTTATTAAGCGTGATGTCGCTTCCTCTGTCTGCTGCCGGCCAGGATGCTGAGAGGACCGTTGAAATCCGTGTTTCCAGCCGGGATACCCTGATCGGTCTATGTCAAAAATATCTTACCCACCCGGAAAAATGGCCGCAGGTTTCAAAACTCAATCGGCTTCCCGATTCCAACTACATAGCTCCAGGGCAGAAAATTATCGTACCGGTTGCCTTACTGAAAGGACTACCGATGGATGGCGTCGTCTCCTTTCTGCAAGGAGAGGCGTACCTGCAATCGTCAGGCAACTCTGCATGGCGTCAGTTGCAACTGCGGGATAGTGTCAAGGAAGGCAGCTCACTTAAGACGGCAGCCAATAGTGCCCTTGAGATCAGCTTTGAAGATGGTACCAGCTTCTTACTGCGGGAACAGTCGCTGGTATCGGTTAAGGCCGCAAAGAAGGGGCCATTGCATCTTCTGCGGGTACTGCGGCTTGAAGGTGGCAAGATCATTTCCAGGGTAAAGTCCGCCACCGGTAAAGATTCACGCTTTGAGATCGAAACCCCTTCGGCCCTTGCTGCTGCGCGGGGGACCCATTACCGGGTTGCGGTTGATGAACAGGGAACTACCCGGGCTGAAATGTTGGAAAGCCGGATTGATCTCTCGGCAATGGGAACGACGGTTTCCCTTAAGGAGGGTGAAGGATCGCTTGCCCGTCGCAATGAAGCCCCTTCTGCACCGATCAGGTTGCTTGGTCCGCCAGAGCCACAAGCTCTTGCAGCGATATATGGTAATGCATCCAGTGAAATCAGATTTTCCCCTGTGCAGAACGCGGCACAGTACCGGGTGCTGCTGGCGCGGGATCAGGAAGGTAAAAACGCTGTCAAAACTGCGGTTATAAAGCCCGATGATCCCTTTGTGTTTGAGGGACTTGAAGATGGGGGCTACTATCTGCTGGCCTCCAGTATCGGCCAGGAAGGGCTGGAAGGTCCCCTGTCAAAGCCGTATGAGGTGAAAGTCAGACGGAAACCGCTGCCACCGGATATCGTTTTGCCCGTGGATAAGGCTACCCTGCCTGAAATGCCTCTGAAGTCTCAATGGCATAATGTGATTGGCGTCTCTGGCTATCAGCTTCAGATCGCCACCACTCCTGATTTTTCAGGCGCCTTGATTGAATCCGGTGACCTTAAAAAGACCGTCTACAGCTCAAAGGAACTGCAGGGAGGTACCTACTATCTGCGGGTGAGGTCGCTGGCTGAAGATGGCTATGCCGGGGATTGGTCCGCTACCCGTGCATTCAGCGTTGTTAAACTTCTGCCCCCCTCACTGCATAAGCCGGACGGTAATGACAATAAACTCTACCTGGAGTGGGAGCCGATCAAAGGTGCCACCGGCTATCATCTGCAGATTGCCCGGGATGAGGCCTTTGGCACCATTATCATTGATCAAAAACCGGGTGAATCAAAACTGGTGCTGGAAAATCCGCCGGAGCCGGGAAAATACTACATGCGTGTTGCTGCACGGAATGCCGATCAGGAGACCAGCGCGTTTTCAAAGTCTGGCAGTTTTGAGATCGAGCAATCAAAGTCTTATTTTTATGAGGCGCTTGGGTTTGTTGGCGGGGTAGGTCTGGCTCTGCTGCTGGTACTGTTGTAAGGATAGCCGATAGCCCATGCCTACTCATCCGGTTACGCGTAATCTGCGCTTCCTGCTCCTGCTGGCAGCAACGCTTGTGATTCTTCTGTCTGTTGATTATCTGGGAGCATTTGCCGGAGTTGACACCTATTTCTATGACACGTTTTTGCGCCTGAGGGGAACCAGGCCGACTTCCAACAGGATTGTCATTGTCGCGGTGGATGCAAAGACGCTGGACCGGTTTGGACAATGGCCGATCAGGCGACGCCATTATGCAGAGCTGCTTGGCCGGCTTGATCAGGCCGCTGTTGTAGGTTTTGATCTGCTGCTGCGGGAGCAGACCGCTGATGACGGCCTGTTGGAGGCAGCAATCAAGCGGCATGGCAAGGTGGTATTGCCGGTCTATGTCGGTGCCGCTGCCCAGCCGATCGGGCCGCTTGATCGTTTTGCATCTGCAGCAACCGGGCATATCCATATTGAACTGGGGGTTGATAATACCGCCAGAGAGCTGTTCCATAGTGTTTACGCGAACAAGCTGTTGCCGTCACTGTCCTCCAAAATGTATGAGGCCGTCTCTGAACAGCCTCTGCTTCGTCTGCCCCCCCCTGTTTCGACCACAGGCAGGTTGATTCAGCAGGATCACCACACAATCAACTATTACGGTACGCCAGGTGCCTTTACGCGGATTTCATTGGCAGACCTGCTTGATGGGACTGTCCAGCCAGCCTATTTCAAAGACAAGCTGGTACTGGTAGGGCTGACCGTGCCGGGTATTCTTGATGAAGTATCAACTCCCCTCAGTCAAACCAGAAACCGGATGCCCGGTGTTGAGGTGCATGCAAATGCCCTGAACAACCTGCTTGACAAGAGCAGCATACATGAACTGCCCGGATTTCTGCGGGCTTTTGCTGCGCTGCTGACTGCGTTTCTACTGGCGGTTGTGCTGGCCAGATCTGATGAGAAACAGGCGGTTCTGATCTGGATTCTGAGTCTTTTTGTGACGTTGCTGGCTGCCTTTGCTCTGCTTGCTGCTGCTCACTGGTGGGTTTCTCCCTCCCTCTTTTTGGTCGCCTTCAGCGTCATATTCGCTGCGGTCTATCTGTACCGTCTGGATAGTGCGGCCCGAAAACTTGACCATGAATATGAGATCATGACTGCCCTGCTGGGGCGTGATGCCAATGAAGCCCCGGAACAGGTGGCAGGTAGCGGACTGTTCGGCTTTTTGTCTGAAGGTGGCATCAACGCCAAGATTGGTCGTCAGGTTGGCATGACCACCAAACTGCTGGGGCTGCATAAACAGCTGGAAAGCGCCTTGAAGACCGAGCGGGAGGCGCTTGATAGCCAGATCCGGTTTGTTGAGATGCTTTCCCACGAGTACCGTACCCCCTTGGCGATTATTCGTGCCAACCTGGATATCCTTGAGATGAAGGACGAAGATCTGGGTGGACAGCTATCCGGGAACTTCTCCAAGATGAAGCGTGCGGTTTCCCGCTTGGTTGAGGTGATGGAGACCTCGCTGGGACGGCAACGGCTTGAAGAGGCCCGGACAGCACAGCCGACGAGCGAAGATATTGATTTCTCATCTTTTCTTGATTCGCTGCTTGCGGAATCAGGTGAACTTTGGGCGGAGCGTCGTTTTGAACGGTACGGTGGCGGCTGTTCAGGATGTTTTGTCCACGGCGACCGCTTAATGTTGAAGACCGCCGTGCTGAACCTGATTGATAATGCGGTAAAATACTCTGCAGTACAGGAACCGGTACGGGTTTTTCTTGAAAAACGGGACGGTCAGGCGGTTGTCTCGGTGGTCAACCAGGGAACAACAGTAGCGCCGGAAGAGCTTGAGCGGGTATTTGACAAGTTTTACCGGGGCGGCAGCAGCGTCAACACCCGAGGGGCCGGACTTGGTCTCTATCTTGTACGTAAAATCATTGAGCAACTTGGTGGCAGCGTGACATTGACAAGTGATGACAGTCACTACACCACAGCAACCATCAGCCTGCCACTCTGCCAGCACCAGTAAGCCTCCTCCTTTTCTCCTCGTCAGATTCTGTCACAATTGATTGTTTCTCATTGGTTGAAGCTTGGCCAGTTTGCTTGCTATCGTGCAGTAAACCGTACTGGCGGTTCGTGAATTCAGGTTTTCTATAATAGTTCCAGTGGGCAGGTATGGCATGACAACACAGTCTTACGACACAGATGCAACCAAGAAAAGACCTTGCCCCGAGATGCTTAAAGGGCTGTCATTGTCAGCGTTGGTGGAACTGTTTGACGTGCCTCTGAAGTATCTGTCGGTTGCCGGTTTTGAAGTGGTCATGTTTGACTGCAGTGGTCAGTATCTGGTCTGCACCTGCTCAGGCGGGTCGTGTGTGCAGGCTCGCTACTCGGATACATGTTCAATTTAGCAACAGGAGAATAGAGTCATGACACTCATGGAACAACAACGATTTCTTGAAGGTATTACCCATATTTGTGACGTAGATTTTCTGAGCTGGCATGGTTGGGAGCAGCTGATGGCCTGGGTACGACGTCAAGCCTGGCGGGTTGATTTTTTCGGAGGAGAAAAAATTCCGTCCCGGTTGCTCTATCCCAAATCATTGACCAGTGAGCTGATTGCATTCATGGCTGGTTAACGCTTGTTGTTTATGCTCTATTTCAATTGCAATCTATGGATGTTATCAAGATGGTGAGGATTGGGGCAACGGACTCCAATAAGGGTTTTCCCTATCTTGTATAAGGGGTTTCCCGAATAGACTTTTTTGTGACATTTATGTTAAGGACATAATTATCTGATATTGCTTGAAATAGATGTTGGTGTGGTTGCAAAAAACAGGAGGCCGAAAAGGCATGGGTACAGGGTTCAAGGTTCTCATTGTTGAAGATGATCAGGATTTGCGTGAGAGCGTTGTTGAATATCTTGCCATGGCCGGTTTTGAGGTCAGTGGTGTCAGGAACGCTGCCGAGTTCTATCAGGCTATAGCCCTGGGGGGCTGGAGCGTTGTGGTAATTGATATCGGTCTGCCTGATCAATCCGGTTTTGTGCTGGTTGAGTATGTACGTGCCAATACTGACATGAAGGTGATTATCCTTACTGCCCGTGATGCGCTGGATGATCGTGTCAAAGGGTATGATGCCGGTGCAGACCTGTACCTGATCAAGCCGATTGATTGTCGCGAGCTGTCAGCAGCCATTACCAGCCAAGCGCAGCGCTATTGTAGCCGTGTAGCCCAGCAGGCCCCGGCCCAGAATCTGACACCTTCAAGTGATCTCTGGGGGCTTGCCCAAAGTTCGTGGGCACTGGTGTCGCCGGATGGAACCCAGATTCAGCTGACCGGCAAGGAGCTGCAGTTTATTGAGCTGTTGGCCGCGCACCCTGGCAAGGCTGCTGCCAGAGAAGAATTGTTGCTTAAGCTGTATCAGCGTCATGATGAGTACACCAGCAGGTCCCTTGATTCTCTAGTGCGTCGGGTGCGGGTTAAAATTATGTCTGTTACGGATGTACCGGTGCCGATCAAGACGGTCCACGCGGTTGGTTACTGTTTTTCTGCAACACTACGGTATATCTGAATCTGCCTGCTGTAGCGTCTTCTGTCCCGTCTTCTTTTCTGCTGTCTTTTCCCCTTCGCTTGTCGCTTCCCTCTGCAACATCAGAATTGGTCAGAACTGCTTCGATTTGATCGGTTGTTTTAGCCCTTGCTATGCCTGATAGTGCCCAGCAATCCGGTTTCCCGTAAAAATGAGGTGAACCGGTGGTTACGCAGGGTAATCACACTCTAAATCAAACTAAAGAGGAGTAGGGCATGAAAAAACAACTGAAACGTATCTTGCCGGTAGGTTTGCTGCTGGTGGCATCCACCGCATTTGCCGGAGTTCAGCAAGGACAGTTCTCCCTGTCACCGGTGGTTGGCGGTTACACCTACGAAGGGCAACAGCATCTGGGCACCAATCTGGTATTTGGCGGCAGGGCTGGCTACAACATCACCAAACAGCTGGGGATTGAAGGGCTGTTTGATTATGTTAATCCTGAACTGACCGGCGGCAAGAAAGATATCACCATGTACCGCTACGGCGGTGAGCTGCTGTATCACTTTATGCCGGACAACAATTTTGTGCCCTATATTGCTGCCGGGTTTGCCGGATTGAAGTTTGATGGCGCCAATGCCTCATCAAAAAATACCTATGGTGCAGCTGATTATGGTGTTGGTGCCAAGTACTTTCTGCATGAAAACTTTGCCCTGCGGGCCGATGTACGGCACATCATGTATAACCTGAGCGAGACAGTGACTCATAACGTTGAGTACACCGTAGGCGCTCATATTCCATTTGGCGGAGCTGCCCCGGCTGTCAAGCCGATTGAGGTGGCTCCTGCTCCGGAGCCGGCCAAAGTTGTGGCACCTGCGCCAGTTGCTCCAAAGGCCTTCCTGCATGCGACCCCGCAAAACATCACCAGCGGTGAACAGTCCACCCTGCAGTGGAGCTCAAGCGATGCAAAAAAATGCTCCATTCAACCTGCCATCGGTGCAGTTGCACTTAGTGGTTTCACCATGGTTGCCCCAACAGCAGATACGGAATACACCCTGACCTGCAAGGGTGAAGGCGGTGAGGCAACCAGCAAGACAGCTGTTGCGGTCAAGGCAGCTCCGGTCGTGCAACCTGTACCGCCTGCTCCGGTGGTGGAACAGTCTGCAGCCAAGGCCTCTGCTGCACAGCTCTGCAGCCCCACCGTGCTGAATATCAAGTTTGACACCAACAAGACTGCTATCAAGCCTGCCTATCAGGATGAACTGGCAAAACTGGGCACCTTCCTGAAAGACAACCCAAGCGCCAAAGGCAGCATTGAAGGACATACCGACAGCGTTGGCAACAAGAAGGCCAACATGAAGCTCTCCCAGCGCCGCGCTGAAAGCGTCCGCAGCTACATCATCAAGCATTCAGCTGTTGATGCCAGCCGGATCACCGCCAAAGGTTTTGGTCCCACCAAGCCGATTGCCGATAACAAAACCGCTGCAGGAAAAGCAAAGAACAGACGTATCGAAGCTAACTTTAGCTGTGAATAACAAGTGATGATGTTGTGCATGCGTCTCCCCGGCAAATACCGGTTGGAGGCGCATCTGCTATCTGCTTCTAATCTATCTGACGAATTCTGATGTTTTGTTAAAAACGGTAAATTTGGCTGTATTTGTCCAGTTTGTTTGTGTATATTCCAACGCTTCAAAATTGTTAATTATATTATTATTAGAATAAATATATGTTTGCTCTGGCTTGACTACTGAGATTTGTTAAATCTGATCAGTGGCGGTGTTGGAAGTGGAGGGTGTAATGAGAAAAAGTGTAATCGGTAAGGTCGGGCGTCTGGTTGTAACGGTACTGGTTCTGCTGGTTGTTGCGGGGGCTGCGTGGGCAGCTGATGTTGATCTCAGTGTTTCTGCCTATACCTGGTCACCTAATCCTGTTATTCATAACGGAAACTCGACGTTTTCTGTTACGGTTACCAATAATGATGCCGGTGTGGCTGCTGCTACGCCGGTATTAACAATTCTACTTCCATCCAACGTTGATTTTAGTGCCGGAACTGCTTCCAGTGAGTGTGTCTTTAACCTGGCTGCTTCTCCCAAACAACTTGTGTGTACCAAGCCCTCTTCACTTGTTGCACAAGGTACCTGGGATATCAGCTACAGTGGCAAAGGCTTCAGTGCCGGGGCGCAGGATACAACGGCTACCGTTACAGATAGCTCAATTACGGACCCCAATGGTGGTAATAATCTTCTGACAAAAACGGTTACCGTCATCAACGGAGCTGACCTCGGTATCACCAAAACCGGTCCGGCTACTGCCGCAGCCGGCTCGTTTATCAGCTTTACCCTTACAGCCCACAATTACGGCCCTGATGCAGCAACGACCTTTCGGATAACTGATGACCTGCCAGCTGCGGTTGACTTTACCTATCAAAACGCCACGGGCAGTGGTTGGAGTTGTGGCGTTTCCGGTACAACCGTCACCTGTGATTATAGTGGGGCAGCCGTACCTGCAGGCAGTGATGCACCGGCGATAACTCTGACAGGTAAGCTTATTACCTCATCAGGTACCATTACCAACGGAGCATCAATAGTCTCCACCGACGGTAACACCGGTGACCCGGTTTCCGGGAACAACGGTCCTTCCCAGGTGGTGGTAACGGTAACCGCTGGGACAAACCTGCAGGCTGGCAAGACCATGGTTTCTTCAGTAACTGGTCTGACTACCTTTACGGCTGATGAGTCCGTCACCATGACCTTGTCGGCAACCAATAGCGGCACCCAGGTGGCCAGCGGAATAACCATTACCGATACCGTGCCGGTAGATTTTGCCATCGGCCCCCTGCCTTCCGAGTGTGCCAAAGTAGGTCAGGTTATTACCTGTACCATTGCAACCTTGAACAGTAGCGCCACCAGTAGTTTCAGCATTCCCTTGACCGTGGTTGCCAGCCCGACACTGGGGGCCGGTTCAAACAGTGCGTCCATCAGCAGGACCTTGCCAACCGGCGGGACAGACAGTCCGGCAACCGCAAACTACACCATTGTTACATCCTTTGCCCATTTAACCCTGACCAAGTCCAAGGGGCCCACCCCGGTTGCTGCAGATGGTATGATCACTAACACCATTGTCGTAACCAACTCATTAAGTTCAACAGCCGCTGCCGCCGGTACGATTCGGGTTACTGACGTGCTGGACGTCCATGAAACCTACCAGTCATTCAGTGGCAGTGGTTGGAGCTGTTCAGGTGTTGCCGTTGATGCTACCGGGACAGTTACCTGCGATTATGCCGGTGCCAACCTGGCGCGGGGGGCCTCGCTGCCGGCGTTGGTCATAATTACCAAGGCAGAAACCGGTTATCTGGGAACTATCAGCAACACCGCCTGCACCGGCCTGTCTGCGGTCTCTCCCCATACACCGGCAGACAACTCCAGCACCGGTAACTGCCAGAGCGCCACCGTGACCGGCACCAACCGGAATGTAGACCTGGGTATCACCAAGACCGCCAGTATCCCTTCGCCAACACATATCCTGACCACTGATGCAAGCGTCAGCTACACCCTGACCGTTTCCAATGCAGGGACGGACATAGCTCCAACCGCCACCGTCAGCGACCCGTTGAGCAGTATCTGGTACAGCGGCAGCGCCGGTACAACTGGCGGCAGTGCTGTTATTATCGGGCAAGGCGCGGGAGAGTCCTGCAGCTTTGGTTCCACCGTAAGCTGTACCCTGAAGAATGTGGCCAACGGCGCACCCCGTACCATTACGGTTACCCTGAACAGACCTTTTAAGGATGGTACTCTGGGCAACACAGCAACGGTATCAACCCCTGATGCCATTGACACGAACGGCACAAATAACTCAGCCAGTGCAACGGTAATTGTTGACCCACTTGCTGATGTGGCAGTGACCGGCATTGCCGCAGGGCCGGACCCGGTCAAAGTAGGGGTTGAGCTGAGCTACACCTCTTCCATCAAAAATTTTGGTCCCAGTGCCGCTGCCGGTGTGGTTTTGAGGCAGACTATAGACCCCTTAAAAGTTAGTTATGTGAGCGGATCCATAGCCTTTACCGGGCCTGGTAGCTGCAGTTATGTTACTTCATTCAGCAGCGGTCCCTATGCCGGACAGGCCGGTATTGAGTGCAGTGGCTTCAGTCTGGGGGATGATACCTCATACCAACTTGGTTTTAAGGTGATTCCGATCTACCCGTATCCAGGGGGTGTGCCGAACACCTACATAAGTACCGCCACCATAACAACCACCACGGTTGAGAGCGATGCTCCCGGTTATGCCAATAACAGTGCCAGCCATACCGCACACATCACCATGCAGGCACTGGATTTAACGGTTACTGATAACGATCCCGGCTATGATCCGACTGCCTTTGGCGATCCAATCGTCTACGAAATCAAGGTCCAGAATAACGGGCCATCCCAGGCCACCGGTTTCAAGCTGGCGGTAACCCCCAAGCCGCCAGGGGTTTATACTATGCCGTTTGATTTGGCTGGCAGCGTATTGCCTAGTGGGGCGACCTGTTCGCAGCCTGGCGGGGCGGATGGTACTAATGTTATCTGTTATCTGGGAGTAGATCAGGCCCACAGTATCATGGCTGCCAACACCAGCCAGACCTTTAATCTTAAATTCGGTACGTCAGGGCCTACACCTGCAGGGTCACTAACCTATGGTACAACAGCAACCGTCAGCTCATACGAGACCACAAACATTCCCACCTATGACAGCCTGCCCGGCAATAACAGCGTGACGGAAACCACCACCGTACTACCCAAGACCGACCTGATTCTGGTGAGTAAAACTGTCTCAAAAGGCACGGTGGATATTAATGAGCCGTTTACCTACACGGTGAAGGTTGGCAACAAAGGGCCGTCAGATGTTTCGGGGCTAAAGATGACCGACATTCTGCCGGCTGGTTTTGTCATGACCGGGGCGGTAACGGTAACACCGGGCAGTGGTGTCACGCTTGCTACCAACAGTTGTACGGCTCCGCCTGTCGGCAGCAATGGTACGGTGACCTGTAACCTCGGTCCGGTTCCGGTTGATGCTACTGGAATTGATGCTACAAAACAGGTGACCGTTACCATCCCGGTGCGTGCTGCCTATCCGTTCAGCGGTCCCTTTAATACCGATATTCCCAATACTGCTTCGGTAGCTGTGCTGCCCGGCATATCACTTGATCCTGTTGTTACCAATAATACGCAGACGGTTAATGTTCAGGTGCGGAAAAACACGGTTACCGGGTATATCTTCCATGATACGGCGGCAAATAATCCGCCGGTACTGACAGCAAACCGGATCAGTGGCGTTCAGGTCACACTGGTTGGTACAGATGCGTATCTGGGGCAGGTAGTGTCCATTACGGCCCCAAATACCGACGCCAGCGGTGTATTCACCATCGATAATGTGCCACCTGGCACCTACACCGTCTCTGAAACGCAAGACACGGCACTTGACGGCTACTCAGACGGGCTGGAGAAGGTTGGTACCTTCTCTGCTACGCCAGGGGGTGAGTCAGCCGGTACTGCGCCGTCTACAAACTGTGATGGTACCAATAACTGTTCAGCAGCCGTTGCCCATAACCAGATCACCGGCATTATCTTCCCGAAAGATAATAGTCTGACATTGTCGAATATCCTGTTTCAGGAACTGCAAAATGCCACCGTGAGCGGGTATGTCTACCATGATGCCAATAATGATGGTAATCGGTCAGGTGCTCTCGAAATCGGTACACACGGCATCAACGGGGTAACTATCCGGCTGAGGGGAACCGATTATCGTGGTATTGCCTATGCTCCGGCGGATGCCTTGACCGCTGGCACTAACCCGAACGGTGCCTATACTTTTAGTAATGTGCCGCCTGGAACCGGCTATCAGGTTACAGAAATGGCACAACCTGGGGGGTATTTTGACGGTCTGGACCAGAACGGAACCGGGCTTCCCAATATGATTGTCGGTAGCAAAACAACCGATGTCATCAGTATCGGAAATATCGCCACCGGCACGACATACAGTGACCGTAACTTCGGTGAACTGCTTCCAGCCACCATCAGCGGTTATGTCTTTATCGACACCAATGGCAATGCAACCAGGGATGAAACCGCCGGTTTAACCGGGGTAACCATTACCCTGACCGGTACCGATGACCTAGGAGCAGCTGTCGGGCCACCGGATGCACACACAGCAGTGAACGGCTCCTATAGTTTTACCGGCCTGCGGCCGGGTAGTTATACCGTAACCGAGACGCTACCGACCGGTGTTACCCATACCGGCGCCTACGCAGGCAGCAACGGCGGCACCATTGCCGGTGTTGTGCGGGCAGCGAATACCGGAGTTCCAGGCATTGGTAACACCGCAATTTCCGCAATTACTCTTAACTCAGGTAACACGGCAACTAACTACAACTTTGGTGAAACCGGCCAGGGGTTGTCCGGGTATGTCTATATCGACAGTAACCGCAATGGCAGTAAGGATGCTGGAGAACCTGGAATCCAGGGTACCTCTATGGTTACGCTTTCCGGTCTTACCAGTGCCGGTACGTCTGTTTGCACTGCCATATCTCCCAATCCTTGTACGGTTCCCACCGATGTGAACGGGGCCTACAGTTTTGCCGGTCTGCCGGCAAGCGATGGCAGTGGCTATACAGTGACCGAGAAGCTGCAGACCGCTGCGCCGTTGACCAACTACGGTGATGGCGCAGAATCAGTGGGTACGGTGAACGGTGCTAGCATGGGTAGTGCTGCGGTTAATGACAAGATCAGCAGTATTAAGGTGCTTGTCGGGGAAAGTGCCTTAAATTATAACTTCGGTGAGTATGCTGCTTCCCTTTCCGGCACGGTCTACTATGATGCAAACAATGACGGTAGCATGTCCGGAGCCAGTGAAATCGGTATCAGCGGTGTTACCGTTACCCTGAGCGGCACCAACGCTGCTGGTACCGCTGTTAACATCACGGCGGTAACCGATGCCAGCGGTAACTACAGCTTCAGTAATCTGCCTGCCTCCAACGGCGCAGGCTTTACCCTGACCATCACCCAGCCTGCCAACTATGCCGACGGCAAGAAGGCAGCCGGGACTTCCGGCGGCACGGTCGGCCTGCCCGGAACTAGAACCATCAGCGGTATTACTCTTGCTGCCGGTGCCAATGCCACCAACTACCTGTTCGGTGAGACCCTCGGCAGTCTTTCTGGCACGGTCTACTTTGACGAAAATAATGATGGTGCGAAATCAGGCGCCGGTGAAGTGGGCCTCAGTGGCGTTACGGTTACCCTAAGTGGTACTGACGCATCCGGCGGTGCTGTTACCAGAACTGTGGTAACCGACGCAAGTGGCAACTACAGTTTTACAGAAATTGCAGCCTCAAATGGCAGCGGTTATACCCTGACCATCACCCAGCCGGTTAATTATGCTGATGGTAAGAAGGCGGCCGGTAGCTCCGGCGGTACTGCAAATGCACCCGGTACACGGACCATCAGCGGGATTCACTTTGCCGGTGGTGCCACGGCCACCAACTACCTGTTTGGCGAGACCCTTGGTGGCCTTTCCGGTACGGTCTACTACGATGCAAATAACGATGGTGCCAAATCAGGTGCCAGTGAAGTGGGTATCAGCGGTGTTACGGTTACCCTGAGTGGTGCCGATGCCTCTTCTGCTGTGGTGAGCCTGACAGCGACCACCGACGCAAGCGGTAACTACAGTTTCAGTAATCTTCCAGCGTCCAATGGCAGCGGTTACACCCTGACCATTACCCAGCCGGTTAACTATGCCGATGGCAAGAAGGCGGCTGGAGCCTCCGGCGGCACCGTCGGTCTGCCCGGCACCAGAACCATCAGCGGGATTGTACTGGCAGCTGGAGCAAACAGTGGCAACTATCTGTTCGGCGAGACCCTGGGTAGCCTTTCCGGCACCGTTTACTACGATGTTAATAACGATGGTGCCAAATCAGGCGCGGGTGAAGTGGGCATCAGTGGCGTTACTATCACCTTGAGCGGTACCGACGCCTCCAGTAATCCGGTAAATAAAACCGCGTTGACTGATGCAAGCGGTAACTACAGCTTTTCTGATCTTGCCGCCAGTGGTGCAGGCGGTTACACCCTGACCATTACCCAGCCGGTTAATTATGCCGATGGCAAGAAGGTTGCCGGCAGCTCTGGCGGCACAGCCGGTCTGCCTGGGGTGCGTACAATCAGCGGAATTACTCTTGCCGCCGGTGTTGCAACCACCAACTACCTTTTTGGTGAGACCCTTGGCGGCCTTTCCGGCACCGTCTATGTTGATGCCAATAACAATGGTCTGAAGGATAGCGGAGAATCTGGTATCAGCGGTGTTACGATTACCCTGACCGGTACCGATGCTTCTGGTGGCGCTGTTAACAGTACTGCGGTAACCGATGCGGCTGGTAACTACAGCATTACCGGTGTTGCAGCCAGTGGTGCGGGTGGTTATACGCTGACAGAGACCCAGCCGGTTAACTATGCTACGGGGATGCAGACTGCAGGAACCTTGGGAGGGATCGCCGGGGCGGTTGGTACAAACACCATCAGCGGTATTACGGTTCCAGCTGGTGCGTCCGGCAGTGATTATCTGTTTGGCGAACGTCTGGGCGGGTTGATTGGCAGTGTCTATCTGGATAGTAATAATAACGGCCTGAGAGATGCCGGGGAACCGGGCATTGCAGGTGTGACGATTACCTTGTCAGGTAACGCCGCTTCGAATGTTAGTGTCTGTTCTCTTGCAACATGCATTACAACCACCGATGCTTCTGGGGCATACAGTTTTACGGATATCCCCAATGCTAATGCCTCCGGGTATACGTTGACTGAGACTCAGCCGGTTAACTATGCTGATAGTGCTGTGACGGCAGGCAGTCTTGGTGGCACTGTTGGTGTAAATAGTATTTCAGGCATACCCTATGTAGGTGGTGCCAATGCCACCGGCTACCTGTTTGGAGAACATTTGGGTGGTTTAAGCGGCACCGTCTACTATGACGCTAACAATAACGGGACTAAAGATGTCGGTGAGGTGGGCATCACTGGTGTTGTGATTACCTTAACCGGTACGGATGCCTCCGGCACTGCAGTCAGTCGTACGATAAACACAGATGTAAACGGCAACTACACCTTCAGTAATCTTCCTGCCTCCAATGGTAGTGGTTATACCGTAACCGAGACCCAACCGGTCAATTATGCCAATGGTTCCACCACCAGTGGAACCGCTGGCGGAACTGCCGGTATAAATGTGGTGTCGGGGATTAACTTTCCTGCGGGAACCAATGCAACGAACTACCTGTTTGGTGAGCGTCTGGGCGGTTTGAGCGGCACCGTCTACTATGATGCTAACAACAACGGAACGAAAGATGCCGGTGAGGTGGGAATCGCCAATGTTGTAATTACCTTGACCGGTACGGATGCCTCGGGCACTGCAGTCAGCCGTACGCTGAACACAGATGTAAACGGCAATTACACCTTCAGTAATCTTCCTGCCTCCAATGGTGGTGGTTATACCGTAACCGAGATCCAACCGGTCAATTATGCCGATGGTCAGACCACCAGCGGAACCGCTGGTGGTACAGCTGGCGTAAATGTGGTGTCGGCGATTAATTTTCCTGCAGGGACTAATGCCACCGGTTACCTGTTTGGGGAGCATTTGGGTGGTTTGAGCGGCTCCGTTTACTATGACGCTAACAATAACGGAGCTAAAGATGCTGGTGAGGTCGGTATTGCCGGTGTTGTAATTACCTTGACCGGTACGGATGCCTCCGGCACTGCAGTCAGCCGTACGCTGAGCACAGATGTAAACGGCAACTTTAGCTTCAGTAATCTTCCTGCCTCCAACGGTAGTGGTTATACCGTAACCGAGACCCAGCCGGTTAACTATGGCGATGGCCAGCTAACTGCCGGTACAGCCGGTGGTACTGTTGGTGTAAACGTGGTTTCTGCGATTATGTTTACTGCAGGAACCAGCGCAACTAACTATCTGTTTGGTGAACGGCTGGGTAGCCTTTCTGGCACCGTCTATGTTGATGTAAATGCCAACGGTAGTCAGGACGCTGGGGAGACTGGCATTGCTGGTGTTGTTATCAGTTTAGCCGGTACGGATGCTTCCGGCAGTGCTGTCAGTCGCACGGTGACCACCGATGCAAGTGGTAATTACAGCTTTATAGGCCTGCCCGCATCTAATGGCAGCGGTTACACTGTAACCGAGACCCAGCCCGCAGGTTATGGTGATTTTAGTGGGACGAGTGGCACTGCTGTTGGAACGGTTGATGGTGTCCTGAACGGCACTGTCGGAGTTAATATCATAAACCTTATCAGCCTGAACGCAGGTAAGGATGGTGTTCATTATAATTTTCGCGAAAAGCGTTCAGGAATTAGCGGTGCTGTCTACGTTGATGGTAATAATAATGGTGTTTTTGATGCTGGCGAAGCAGGTATTGCAGGTGTTTCTATTGCCCTGACAGGTACAGATGTTAATGGGATATCAGTTAGTGCAACTACAATAACTGCGGCGGATGGTAGTTACAGCTTTGCAGAGCTACTTGAAGGCACCTATATTTTGACTGAAATTCAGCCGGTTATCTACCAAGACGGAAGAGAAACGGCTGGAACAGCAGGTGGAACGGTTGATAACGGCTCATTTACACTTGCCCCGGCGCAGAATAGAATTAGTAACATTAATCTGGCAAGCGGTGCTTTGGTAACGGGGTATCTGTTTGGTGAGCGGACTGGTATGCCAGGCAGTTTCTCAGGTAAGGTCTGGTACAACAGTATCACCCGTGACCAGATTCAGCAGCCGGGTGAAGCGGGTCTGCCCGGCTGGCGGGTAGAGGTTGTGCATGGTGGTGTGGTGCGTGGGACAGCAACCTCTGCTGCAGATGGCACTTGGACAATTAGTGGACTTGCAGCAGGTTCCAGCTATGAGATCCGCTATCGCCATCCGCTAAACAGCGCGATCTACGGGAATCCGGTGTCTCAGGATCCTGGTTATATCGATTCAGCACCTGATTATACGGCCCATACCATTGCTAATCTGACCTTGCGTTCTGGCGGCAACGTGGTGCAGCAGAACCTGCCGATCGACCCTTCCGGGGTGGTCTATAACTCCATTACCCGTGCAACGGTTTCCGGTGCAACGGTTAGCATTGCCGGCCCATCCGGGTTCAATGCTGCTACCCATCTGGTGGGTGGAGCTACAAACCAGAGTCAGACTACTGATGCCAGCGGTTTCTACCAGTTCCTGCTGCTGCCTGCAGCACCAGCCGGTACCTATACGCTAACAGTCAACGGACCGGCCGGCTATGTGCCCGGAGCCTCAAGCATTATTCCTGCGGTAACCACCGCTTTGACACCACCTGCCGGACCTGGCAACTATGAGGTTCAAGCCCAGGCAGCGGCTCCAACCGGCGCCCAGAGCACCACTTATTATCTGACCATCAATCTGAATGCCGCTTCGGCAAATGTGGTCAACAACCACCTGCCGATCGACCCGATCCTGGGTGGGGCGATCTTTGTGACCAAGACCACCCCCAAGGTGAACGTACCCCGCGGTGATCTGGTGCCGTACACCATTCAGGCCCGCAACACCCTTTCTGCCAGCATTCCGAACATTGATCTGGTCGACGAGATCCCTCCTGGCTTCAAGTATCGCAGCGGCAGCGCACGCCTGAACGGTCTGGCGGTTGAACCGCAGGCCAGCGGCAGGGTGCTGCGTTGGCCTAACCTGACCTTTGCCCCGAACGAGACCAAGACCCTGACTATGGTTTTGGTGGTTGGTTCCGGTGTGGGTGACGGCGAGTATGTCAACCGGGTCTGGGCGCTGAATAATCTGGTGAACAGCGCGGTTTCCAACGTGGCCACAGCCACGGTCAGGGTGGTGCCTGATCCTACCTTTGACTGTACCGATATCATCGGCAAGGTGTTTGATGATCAGAACGCCAACGGGTATCAGGACAGCGGTGAGCCGGGTATCCCCAATATACGAGTTGCCACAGCCAAGGGCTGGTTGGTAACCACCGATGCTGAAGGGCGGTTCCATGTGCCCTGTGCGGTAGTTCCCCAGATGGACCGTGGTTCAAACTTTATCATGAAGCTGGATGAGCGGACCCTGCCCAGCGGCTTTCGGGTCACCACCGAGAACCCCCGTGTTGTCCGGGCTACCCGCGGCAAGATGGTGAAGCTGAACTTTGGTGCAACCATCCACCGGGTGGTGCGGGTTGAGGTGAGTGGCGAGGCATTTGAAAAGGATTCTGTCCAGCTGAAAGAGGAATGGAAGAAGCGCTTCGAAGCGTTGCCAGAGCAGTTACGGTCGCGGCCCAGTGTGGTCCGTCTGGTATTCCGTCAGAGTGTGAAGGATGAATCAAAGGCCAAAGAACGATTGAAGGAACTGACCAGTATGCTGCGACGAAAATGGGAGGCGCTGGACGAAGAGTACCCGCTCTCGATTGAAGATGAACTGCTGGAGGTGGCGAAATGAAAACCATCTTCCACAGAACACTGATCACGATAACATTGGCCCTGTTGTGCAGCCTGCCCCTGCTGACCGCTGCGTCAGCTGAATGGTACTTTATTCAGGTGGGTGCCTATGCCCAGCAGCAGTATGTCGACGAAGAGCTGGACAAGCTGGAGAAGAAGGGGGTCAAGGCAGCATCGGGCAGGACGGTGCATGGTCTGACCAGTGTTTTCTTTGGTGATTTTCCCAGTAGAGCTGCCGCCAGCAAAGAGGCGGCAGGCATGAAAAAGGGTGGACAGCTTGAAGCGTACGCAATTATACCGGAAAGCGAACTTGTAAAGCCGCCAGCTACCTTTGATCAGAGCGGCAAGCGGGTGGATGACAGCCGCACCTATCTTGAATTCCTGCCACCCAGCAGTGAACGGGCAACACCGTTTGGGGCTTCACTGCCCGGTTCGGTCTTTATGCCCCGTAACCAGAAGACAGCGGTTGTTGCCCCGGCGGCGTCCCCTGCCACCCCGGTGACGGTAGCAACGGCGGTTGAACCGGCAAAGCCTGCGGCACCACCCGTTGCTGCGGAAGGTACTGGACAAAAGGCTGCTGCAGCACAAGCTGCCCCGGTTATTCCGGCCCCCAAAGTGGTGGCCCGGATGGGTGACACCATGACCGGTGCCCTGTTTGAGTCCGGCAAGGATCGCCTGCTGCCCGCTGCGATCAAGCACCTTGACCAGATTGTGGCCCGCTTGAAGGGCAAGCAGCAGATCCGGATTGAGGTGGTTGGCCACACCGACAATGTGCGGATTGCAGCAAAGACCAGAAAGATATTTGCCAACAATCAGGTGCTGTCTGAGGCCCGTGCCGCTGCGGTGGCGCGCTATCTGCAGAAGGCGCTGGAGGTGCCGGATGCTGCAGTTGCCAGTAGCGGTAAGGGAGAGTCGGTGCCGATTGCCGATAACCGTTCTGAAGCTGGGCGAGCCCGAAATCGCCGAACTGAAATAGCCATCTGGTATGAAGATGAGCAGGAGCCGACTGCTCAGCAGCCGAAGCAACAGGCAGCGGTTGCTGTGCCAGCGACTCCGGCACCGGCAGCAGAACCGGCAAAGTTGCCTGTTCCTGCCACTGCGGTTGCCAAACCGGCAGTGCCGACAGCTTCGGTCGGACCGCGCATTGTGCCGCCAGTACCTCCCCGGGGACCGTGTGGCGCAGCAGGTCCTTCAGATATCAATAATCTGCCGTTCCGTATTACCGTGGATGGTCAGCCCGTTGGTAAAGATAATCTGATGCCTGAGGCAGATCGTCAGCGTTGTGTTGACGTGGCCCTGGACAAGAACGATATCCAGGTCCGTTTTGACCCTCTGGAGGCAAAACCGGCCCTGAATACCTGGTCCTATCCCGATGGTGTGGTACGTGGCACAGCAGTTGAGTTTGGCGCCTATGCCAACTATCAGGCCTGGATCAAGAACGCTGAAATCAGGGTCTTTAGCGGCAAGCGTCCCAGTGGCAAACCGCTGGCGGTGATTCCTGCCAAATGGGATACCATGGTCAGCTGGACAGCGCCGCTGAATGCGCCGGAGGAGATGGTCTTCCTGCTGCGGGTCTATGACCGTTCCGGCCGTTTTGATGAGACCGCTCCCAAGCCGTTGCGGCTGTTGGACAAGTCACGTCCCCATAACGATTTAGAAAAGGCGGAGCGGGAGCGTCTGATAGGTTGGGGCCAGGATTCCCGTGCCCTGGCAACCATACCGGTACATGGTGGTACCGTAACCGTTAACGGTAAAAACATCCGTCCTGGTCAACGGGTTGAAAGCCTTGGCACCGTGGTACCGGTGGATAAGGACGGCAAGTTTGCCGTGCGTCAGATCCTGCCTGCCGGTCCCCATACGGTCAAAGTGTCGGTTACTGATCCAGACGGCAGCAAGGCCACCTTTTCCCGTAACCTGACCATTGCTGATCAGGACTGGTTCTATGTGGCTATCGGCGATCTGACCGTGGGTCAGAACCATACCAGTGGCCCGGCTGCACTGGTGAATGCCGATACCAAACATTATGATGCCAAGACCTATGTTGATGGACGGGGTGCCTTTTATCTGAAAGGCCTGATCAAGGGTGAGTACCTGCTGACCGCTGCTGCCGATACCGGCGAGCAGCCGGTTGAAGACCTGTTCCGCAATTTCTCATCCAAAGATCCCCGCTACCTGTTGCGCCGGATTGATGCTGACCGCTACTACCCGGTCTACGGTGACGACAGCACCATGGTGGAGGATGCCCCCACCTACGGCAAGTTCTATGTCCGTTTGGAACGGGGAGACTCACAGATCATGTGGGGTAATTTCCAGACCCAGTGGACCGGCACGGAGCTGACCCAGTTCAGCCGTGCGCTGTACGGTGCCCAGTTGAAACTCAAGAGTACCGATATCACCTCTTTCGGTGAGAAAAAGTTTGATCTGAGCGCCTTTGCTGCTGAGCCGGGCACCCTGCAATCCCGTGATGAGTTCCGTGGTACCGGTGGATCGCTCTACTACCTGCGGCATCTTGATATTACCCAGGGTTCTGAAAATATCTGGGTTGAAGTGCGGGACAAGGATTCCGGTCTGGTGCTGGAGCGTAAACAGCTGGTGCCTGCCCAGGATTACGAGATGAACTATCTGCAGGGCCGATTGCTGTTGACCAGTCCGCTCTCCAGTGTCAGTGGCAGCGGTTCCTGGATCTCTACGGCCAATCTGTCCGGCAACCCGATGTATCTGGTGACCACCTACGAATATGTGCCGGGGGTTACGGCGGTTGATGGCTATTCCCTCGGTCTCCAGGGGCGCTGGTGGGTAGGTGATTATCTGCGGTTGGGGGTAACCGGATTCAGGCAGGGGGAAAATGAGCAGCAGCAACGCCTTGGTGGTGTTGATGTCATGGCACGCTATACCCAGAACACCTACATCAAGGCAGAGATAGCCCGTTCAGAAGGGCCGGGATCAGGCCAGCAGAATTCGGTTGATGGCGGCTTTGCCTACAGCAGCTCCGCAACCGTTGGTGACAAGGCCGATGCCAAGCGGGTTGAGGCGCAGGTGGATCTGAACGATCTGGCTGCAGGCGCCCAGGGTAAGGCCAGTGTGTACTGGCAGGACAAGGACAAAGGATTCTCCGGTCCCGGTCAGATCAGCGCCTCAAGTGAGGCGGAGCGCAAGCAGGGCGGACGTATCACCGCTCCGGTTGTGCCAGGTGTGGATGCTGACGTGAAGGTTGATGATCGTCAGGCTGATTCACAGACCGCCCGCAGCTTTGAGGGTACCATCAGCTGGCAGATGTTACCGGAATGGCAACTTGGGCTTGCTGCCCGCCATGATGATCGCTGGACCGCCGTTGCCAATGCCAGCTCAATCCTGTCGGAAAACGGCGAGCGGACCGATATCCAGGGCCGTGTACATTATAAGCCGCTGACTGTCGGGAAAGATGGTAAGCCGCAGCCGGGCAACTGGGATCTGTACGGCTTCCTGCAAGGTACTGCGGAGAAAACCGGCAACCGCAGTGATAATGATCGCGGTGGTCTGGGTGGTGGCTGGCAGGTGACTGACCGGTTACGTCTGAATGCCGAGGTGTCTGGCGGCGATGGCGGTATGGGCGGTCTGTTGGGTGGTGATTACCGGGTGAACGACCGTAGTAACGTCTACCTGACCTACAGCATGGAGTCACAACGTCCTGACACCAATGCCCGTGGCCGTTACAGCACGGCGGTAACCGGTACCAAGTACCGGATTAGTGATGAGATGGCAATCTATGGCGAAACCAAGGCCACCAGTGGGGCCGGATCAGAAAGCCTGGTGAATGCCTTTGGTCTTGATCTGTCCCCCAATGATCGTTGGACCTACGGTTTTAAGGGTGAGATCGGCGTTGTCTCTGATGCCGTGGCAGGTGACCTGAAGCGGCAGGTGGCTGGTTTTTCGCTGGGTTACAAGAAGGACAAGATCAAATATGCCGGTAACCTGGAGTATCGCCATGAAGACGGTAGCACCAGTGAACGTCATGTCTGGCTGGTGCGCAACTCGCTTTCCTATCAGGTTGATAAGGACTGGCGCTGGTTCCAGAAGGTGAACTTCTCCATCAGCCGTAACAACCGTGGTGCCTTCTACGATGGCGACTTTGTGGAGCTGGTGACCGGCGCGGCCTATCGTCCCGTGATGAATGACCGTTTGAATGCCCTGTTCAAGTATACCTATTTCCAGGATACCCCCACAGCCGGTCAGTTGACCGCCAGCAGCCAGGTTGCAGATTATGTTCAGCGTAGCCATGTCGTGGCAGCAGATGCCATCTATGATCTCTGCAAGTATCTGTCAGTGGGTGGTAAGGTTGGCTATCGCTACAGCCAGTTGAAGCCCAGCAAGACCGTCGGGGAGTGGTTTGACAGCCATGCGGTGTTGGGGGTTGCCCGGGCAGACTTCCATCTGATCAGAAAGTGGGACATTATGGGTGAGTACCGCACCCTGGCCGTTACCGAGGCCAAGGATATGCGCAGCGGCTTCCTGACCGCCGTCTACTACCACCTGCATAAGAATTTTAAGGCCGGTGTCGGCTATAACTTTACTGATTTTTCCGATGATATGACGGATCTTTCCTACCGCAGTCATGGCTGGTTCTTTAACGTGATCGGTAAGTTCTGATCGTGTTCTGCAAGGAAGATGATTGTTGAAAACAAAAGGCCCTTACCGATCTGGTAAGGGCCTTCTTGTTGGAATTTTTGAAACGTGAATTATCCTGTAAAAGCAGTTGTCCACGAAGTTCACGAAGAAACACGAAGGACAACGTATTGTTTAAAACAAAAGAGCAGTCACCTTTTGGGAATCATTTGTTTGCTGTAAATGCTTTATCTTCGTGAAACTTCGTGTCCTTCGTGGATATGGACTGCTGTTTTCAGGTCTATTCTTCAACCATCTCCGCCACCAGGTCATAATCCGATGAGTCAGTGATCTTGCAGGTAACAATATCGCCGATATCGGCATGGCCTGAGGTGATGTAGACCTGGCCATCAATATCCGGTGCCTGGCGGCTGGTGCGCCCCTTCAGGAGCAGTTCGGTCTCTTCACTGTAGCCTTCCACAATCACCTGTTCGATCTTGCCCACCATGGCCCGGTTACGGCGGAATGAGACCCGCGCCTGGGCCTTCATCAGCTTGCGGTGACGCTCCCGTTTGACCCGTTCTGAGACCTGATCCGGCATCTCTGCTGCCGGAGTGCCATCTTCTTTTGAGTAGCAGAAGACCCCCAGCCGATCAAACTGGGCCTTTTCCACAAACTGCAGCAGGTTCAGGAAGTCATCCACCGTCTCACCGGGAAAGCCGACAATCAGGGAGGTGCGTAGGGTAATACCCGGCACTTCAGCTCGCAGGCGCTCAATCAGATCGCGGACCTGTTGTTCACTGCTGCGGCGCTTCATCTGCCTCAGGACGTTGTCGCTGATATGCTGGATCGGAATATCCAGATATTTGCACAGCTTGGGCTCGGTCTTCAGCAGCTCAATCAGCTCATCGGTAATGCCGTCCGGGTAGGCATAGAGCAGCCGGATCCATTTCAGGTCAGGAATGGCAGCCAGTTGCCGGATCAGTTCGGCCAGGCTACTGCTACCATCCATATCAGTGCCGTAGCGGGTGATGTCCTGGGAAACCAGAATCAGTTCCCGCACGCCACCTTTTACCAGCCGTTCCGCCTCAGCCACCAGGGCATCCATGGGGCGAGAACGGTACGGACCACGTAGGGAGGGGATCACGCAGTAGGTGCAGCAGTTGGAGCAGCCTTCACCGATCTTGAGATAGGCGTACCAGCCTGGTGATGAGTTCAACCGTGGCAGGTTTTCATCATAGATGTAGTTGGGATCGCCCACATAGCAGATCTGTCCTGTCTGGGCCGTATGTTCGGCCAGGATCTCTGCCACACGGGGATAGTCACCGGTACCGATGAAGATATCCACCTCTTCCAACTCTTTGGCCAGCTCCTCCTGGTAGCGCTGGGGCAGGCAGCCGGCCACGATCAGGGTCTTGCAGTTGCCGTCATTTTTCCGGTCTGCCAGATCCAGAATGGCGTCGACGCTTTCTTCCCGTGCCTCTTTGATAAAGGAACAGGTGTTGACGATGATAACGTCGGCCTCTTTTTCATCCATGGTGATCTCATAGCCCTGTTGGGACAATACCCCCAGCATTACTTCGGCATCCACCAGGTTTTTGGGGCAGCCCAGGCTGACCATGCTTACTTTTTGTTTTGCCTGATTACTCACGGAGTCTATCCCCTATTCCCTGAAGTTCGTGAACTGCATCTCTACATCAAGGTCTTTGCCCTTCAGAAGCTGGATCGTGTCCTGCAGGTCATCACGGTTCTTGCCGGTGACCCGTACCTGATCATCCTGAATCTGGGCCTGAACCTTGAGTTTGCTTTCCTTGATCACGGCGATGATCTCTTTGCCCTTTTCCTTGGATATGCCCTGTTGAACCGAGATGATCTGGCGCACCATGCCGCCAGAGGCAGGCTCTATCTTGCCGTACTGTAACGCCTTGATTGAGATATTGCGCTTCAGGAACTTGGTCTGCAGCACATCGATCACTGCCTTCAGCTTGTAATCATCTTCAGAGAGGACCTTGACGCTGTCCTTTTCCTGGGTGATCTCACTCTTGGAACCCTTGAAGTCGTAGCGCTGCCCAATCTCTTTGATGGCCTGATTAACTGCGTTGTCTACTTCCTGCATATCTACCTTTGATACAATGTCAAATGATGGCATGGACTTCCTCCTACGGTTTGATAATTTCGACGCCTTGCGGCACTTTAAAGCTGAATTTTGCAGCGGAAAGGCCGCTGTTGGTCCGTATCCGGCTGTAGCTGATCCGGGTTTCAGTGCCGCTGCCATCAACTACCGTTGATGCGACCACCGGGAATGCCTCCTTTGTCTGGCCATCAGCCAACAGGGCATTGACCGCCTCTTCGTGGATGGTCAGGCGTAACCGGGACAGGATCGGGGTTGGCTTGCGGGGGGTCAGGTCAAGTAGGTAGTTGCCCTGTTTGTCACGGTTCGGCTTGGCAAATACGGCGTTGAAATCCTTTGATACGTTACCCAGTCCGGTCAGGTAGGCCATGCCGATGCTGTTGCCCCCCTTCATCATCCCTTCCAGTGAGGAAACCAGTACCTGTTTGTTCTCCGGCTGGTAGAACCAGACCTGCTTGCCGTTGGAGATGATGCTCTGCTTGGGCACGATATAATCAAAGCGGAACTGGGCGGTCCCCTGCGGGGGACGGCGCAGGGCCAGTTCGCCGTGCCCTTTCTGGGGCTTGGGAAATCCGGCCAGAGCCGTGGTCTGGCTAAAGCTGGCCTGCAGGTCCTGCAGTGAGGCATAGCCTTGTTCCAGGGTGGCGATGACCTGTTGTAGGGTGGCCTCGGCAGCCAGGGCCGGGTTGGAGCTGCAACAGAGTAAAACGGCAAGTACACAGGTGCTGATGAGCTGTTTCATGGTTTAGTTCTCCGTACAAAGCCTGCCGACGCAGGCAGTTGGGTCAACAATAAAGACAATCTGGCCGTTGCCCAGCAGGCAGGAGCCGGAGATGCCGCGCAGATCTGTCAGGGGATGACGCAGGGGGCGGGTAAAGATTTCCTGCTGGCCCAGCAGACGATCCACCAGTAGTCCGATCGGCTGCTTGTTTGATTCAGCCAGTAGTATCGGCAGTATTGCGTTGTCTGACAAGGTTTCACGCTGCCGGAAAAAACGGGGCAGGTTGCGGAGCGGTATCTCTGTGCCATCACGCAGCAGATACAGATCGCGCCCCTTCTGGATAATCTCGTTGCGCTGTACCTCGCAGGTGCTGGTAATGGCGCTGACCGGCACTGCCAGCTGGAGCTCACCACAGGCTACCATCAGGGCATGAATGATGGCCACGCTGATCGGCAGCCGCAGGGTGATGATGGAGCCGTGCCCCGGAGTGGAGTCAATGGTCAGGGTGCCACCGATGGTCTGGATCGCATTTTGAACCACATCCATCCCTACACCCCGGCCTGAGATGTCGGTTACGGTTGCGGCGGTTGAAAAACCGGGGCTGCAGATCAGCAGCAGGATCTCCTGTGCTGTCAGATCGGCTGCCTGTTGTTCATTCAAGAGGCCCTGGCTAATCGCCTTGGAGCGGATTCGTGCCGGGTCCATACCCCGTCCGTCATCCCGAACCTCCAGCAGTACCTGGTCAGCCAGTCGGCTGACGCTGAGGGAGAGGCTGCCGACCGGTGGCTTGCCGCAGGCCACCCGTTCTGCCGGGGTCTCTAATCCGTGGTCAACGGCGTTACGCAGCAGGTGTACCAGCGGTTCAATGATTTGCTCCAGTACTCCCCGGTCCAGCTCAATCGTGTCACCGTAGATCTGGAAGGTGATCTCTTTGCCACTCTTGCGGGCCAGATCCCGTACCATGCGGGGATACCGCTCGGCAATTGATCCAAACGGCAGCATCCGGGCCTGGAATACCTCGTTTTGGAGTTGTCTGAGCAGGGTGGAAAGCTCTTTTAGCGGCGCTTGAAGCTGGTCAGCCTGATTGTGGTTGGTCCAGTCTTCCAGAGTGTGACGTACCGTCAGCAGCTCGCCGGAAATGGTGACCAGTCGGTCAAGCAGCGCGGTGCGGACCCGGGTGGTGCTGTTTTCATCGCTGGCGCGGAAAAGAGACTCAGCTGGCTCTGCTGCCGGTTTGATCTGGCTGGCAGTAGGCGTGGGATCTGTCGCTGCTGCCTCTTCTGCCGCTGCGGTATGGTTGCGGATCCGGCTGGCCAGATCGTCACTGTCCGGCAGTTCTCCCCCCTGTGCCACCAGCGCCACCAACTGCTCCAGGGTGTCAATGGCAGCCAGCATCAGGTCCACCGTGTTACGGGTAGGGCTGAAATGGCCATCGCGGATCTGGGACAGCAGGTCTTCCAGGGCATGGGAGAGGGTGGTGATCGGGCCAAGCTGCATGGTGGCAGCCATCCCCTTCAGGGAGTGGGCATGGCGGAACATCTCGTTGATGCTGTCGGAGTCGGCAGCTCCTTCTTCACAGCGCATGCTTAATGTGCCAAGAGTGGTCAGATGTTCACGGGCTTCACTGACAAACAGGTCCCGGTAGCGGGAGATATCCATGGCTAGTGGGCTTCCAGTTGTTTAAGTACGGCAGCAACGGTTTCCTGGGTAAACGGTTTCTGCAGATAGGCTGCAGCACCATGCTGCAGCGCCTTCTGGATGGTCTGTTCCTGGGAGATGGAGGAACAGATGATGACGTTTGTTGCCGGCAGACTGCAACGGATATCATCCAGTATCTCGATGCCGTTGGCATCAGGCAGGATGATATCCAGAAAGATCAGATCAGGTGTGACCGTGTGCAGGTATCGTTGGGCCTCAAGGCCGCTGCCAGCCTCAGCTATTGTGTGATACCCGCAGTCTTCCAGCATGTTACGCAGGACCGTGCGGATGAACAGGGCATCATCGACAATCATGACGGTTTGAGGCATGGTGTTCTCCAGAGGGACTATCCTGCCAGTTTCTGTTTCAGAAGGTCGTTGACCACCGCCGGATTGGCCTTGCCCTTCATCGCCTTCATCACCTGACCGACAAAGAAGCCAAAGACCTTGTCCTTGCCGCCACGGTATTCCTCAACCTGTCCCATGTTGGCGGCCATGATCTGGTCTATGGCGGTCTCTATGGCGCCGGTGTCAGAGACCTGGGCCAACCCTTGCTGCTCAACAATGGCTGCTGCTTCGCCGCCGTTTTTCCACAGCTCTTCAAAGACCTTCTTGGCAATAGTACCAGAAATAGTGCCGCCATCAATCAGCTTGATCAAATCAGCCAGTTGAACAGGGGAGACCGGGCTTTTCTCAACGGCAATCCCGTTGTCATTCAGAGAACGGGTCAGCTCACCCATGATCCAGTTGGCAGCTGATTTGGCATTGTTGCAGGACTGGGCGCACTGTTCAAAATAGTCGGCCAGCGGGCGTGATGAGGTCAGCACATCGGCATCATACTCCGGCAGGCTGTAGTCAGTCAGGAAACGGTTGAATTTGGTCTCCGGCAGCTCAGGTAGATCGCCCTTGACCCGCTTGATCCAGTCGTTAGAGATCACCACCGGCACCAGATCCGGGTCTGGGAAGTAGCGGTAGTCGTGGGCCTCTTCCTTGCCCCGCATGGAACGGGTGACCCCTTTGTTGGGATCGAACAGGCGGGTTTCCTGTACCACCTTGCCGCCATCCTCGATCAGTTCACACTGCCGGGAAATCTCGTACTCAATGGCGGCCTTGACAAACTTGAAGGAGTTGACGTTCTTGATCTCTGCCCGTGTGCCGAAGGTGTCGGAACCAACCGGCATAACCGAGATGTTGGCATCACAGCGGAAGGAGCCTTCCTCCATGTTGCCATCGCAGATCCCCAGGTAGGTCACAATCTGGTACAGCTTTTTCAGGTAGGCCACCGCCTCATCGGCAGTGCGCATATCCGGCTCAGAGACCACTTCCAGTAAAGGAGTTCCTGCCCGGTTCAGGTCTACCCCGGAGCCGCCCCCCTGGCCGTGGACCAGCTTGCCGGCATCCTCTTCCATATGGATTCTCGTAATACCGATCCGCTTGGTCTGATCACCCACCGCAATATCCAGATGACCGGCCAGGCAGATCGGCAGATCAAACTGGCTGATCTGGTAGCCCTTGGGCAGGTCAGGATAGAAGTAGTTCTTGCGGGCAAAGATGTTGGTGGGGGTGATAGAACAGTTGGTGGCCAAACCGGCCATAATGGCAAACTCCACCACCTTCTGGTTCAGCACCGGCAGGGCGCCGGGCAGGGCCAGGCAGACCGGGCAGGTGTTCAGGTTGGGCTCAGCGCCAAAACGGGTGGAACAGCCGCAGAAGATCTTGCTGTCTGTCTTCAGTTGTACGTGGACCTCAAGTCCGATAACCGGTTGGAATTTCATAATGCTGCCTTCTTGGTATGCCACTGGGTGGCTTGTTCAAAATCAAAAGCCGCTCGCAGGATGCTCTCTTCGCCAAAGGGGCGTCCCAGCAGTTGCAGGCCGATCGGCAGGCCGTTGGCACTTATTCCAGCCGGAACCGAGATGCCGCAGATACCGGCCAGGTTAACCGGGATGGTGAAGATATCGGACAGGTACATCTGCAGCGGGTCAGCGGTCTTTTCACCGATCTTGAAGGCCGGGGTGGGGGCCACCGGGGTCAGCAGCAGGTCTACGGACTTGAATGCCTCGATGAAGTCTTGCTGGATCAGGGTGCGCACCTTCTGTGCCTTGATGTAGTAGGCATCATAGTAGCCGGAGGAGAGGGCGTAGGTGCCCAGCATGATCCTGCGTTTGACTTCAGCCCCGAATCCTTCTGAACGGGACTGCATCATCAGGTCGATCAGGCCGGAACTCTCTTTGGCGCGGTGGCCAAAGCGGACCCCTTCGTAGCGGGCCAGGTTGGAGCTGGCCTCAGCAGTGGCGATCAGGTAGTAGGTGGCCACGGCATAGTTGGTGTGGGGCAGCGAAACCTCTACAAACTCTGCACCAAGCTGGCGATAGACCGCAATGGCCTGATCCATGGCTCGTTGCACATCAGGATCAAGCCCCTCTATAAAATACTCTTTGGGCAGGCCGATCTTAAGCCCTTTGACGCCTTGTTTCAGTGCTGCCATGTAGTCCGGCACCGGACAGTCTACGCTGGTAGAGTCCTTGGGGTCGTGTCCGGCAATGACTCTCAGCAGTAGGGCTGCATCAGTCACATCGCGGGTCATGGGGCCGACCTGATCCAGTGAGGAGGCATAGGCTATTACGCCGTAGCGGGAGACCCGGCCATAGGTAGGCTTGAGGCCAACACAACCGCAGTGGGAGGCAGGCTGGCGGATGGAGCCGCCGGTGTCAGTGCCCAGGGTGGCTACGGCCTGTTGCGCGGCAATGGCGGCTGCAGAACCGCCGGATGAACCACCGGGGATATGCTCGCGGTTCCAGGGGTTGCGGGTCGGGCCAAAGGCACTGTTCTCGCAGGAGGAGCCCATGGCAAATTCATCCTGATTCAGCTTGCCAAGCAGGACGGCGCCTTGGGACTTCATTCTGGCCCAGGCAGTGGCATCATAGGGGGCGATGAAGTTGTCCAGCATCTTTGAGGCGCAGGTGGTGCGTACCCCTTCAGTCAGAAATATATCTTTCAGCGCCACCGGAATGCCGGTCAGGGGGGAGCAGTCACCGGATGCAATCCGCTGGTCTGCTGCCGCTGCATCAAGCAGTGCCTGCTCTTTGGTGACGGTGATAAAGGCATTAATGGACGGGTCGGTGGATTCAATCCGGTTTAAAAAAGAATTGGTGATCTCAACCGAGGAGACCTGGCGTGCCTGTAACTGGCCCTGCAGGTCATGGATAGTCTGTTCGTAGAGTTCCATAGATGTATTCTCGTAGTTATTCTATAACCGGGGGAACCCGGAAGTAGGTCTCGTTTTTGTCAGGGGCATTGGCCAGGGCGCGATCATGGCCAATGGACGGGGTCACGCAGTCAGGACGGAAGGCATTCTCCATCGGTACCGCGTGGGAGGTGGGGGAGATGCCATCGGTATTCAGCTCGTTCAGGGTCTCGACATAGGCCAGAATTGCCTCCATCTGGCCGGTGAAGAGCTGCTTTTCGTCATCCCGCAGTGAAAGTCGGGCAAGCTTTGCCACATGTTCTATCTCGTGCTGATTGATACTCATGGTTGATTCCTTGCAAAAACGGCGGTAAAAGTTCTGTCTCTGTAGCACAGAACCCACTTTCCTGGCAACTGCGTTCGGGATGCGGGATATATTTTTTGCTTGACACTGTTTTGGTGGTCACGTATGGTACACCTCTTCGTAAAACTAAGGCGGCGCTACGACCCAGCTGTAAAGCTCGTCGAGACCGTGTGTGAGGTTCGTAATGAGAACAGAAGTTGCTAAAAAAGAAACCGTTAACCACCAGTGGTTTGTGGTTGATGCTGAAAATGTTGTGCTGGGTCGCCTGGCTACCCAGATTGCTAACGTACTGCGTGGTAAGCACAAGGCGATTTATACCCCCAGTGTAGACACCGGTGATTTTGTGGTGGTGCTGAATGCCGAGAAGATCGCTCTGACCGGTAATAAAGTTGCCGACAAGGTGTATTACAGCCACTCCGGTTTTCCCGGTGGTATCAAGTCCACTACCGCTGGTGAGCTGCTGGTTAAAAAGCCTGAAGAGCTGCTTCGCAAGGCTGTTAAGGGTATGCTGCCCAAGAACAAGCTGGCACGTCACATGCTGAAGAAGCTGAAAGTGTACAGTGGCAGCAGCCATCCCCATGAGGCACAGCAGCCAGCTCAGCTGTCCCTGTAACCGTACAGATTACACGTTTCATTTTTGAGGAGATAAAGATATGGCAGCAGTCAGCTTCTACGGCACTGGCAAAAGAAAAAGTTCGATAGCTCGCGTTTGGCTCAAGCCCGGCGCAGGTCGTATCGTTGTTAACAACAAGACCCTTGATGAGTACTTTGGTCGTGAAACCTCCAAGATGGTTGTTCGTCAGCCACTGGAACTGACCGAGAACGTCGGCAAGTTCGATGTATTCGTTAATGTTTGTGGTGGCGGTGACTCCGGTCAGGCCGGCGCTATCAAGCATGGCATTACCAAGGCGCTGCTTGAGGCTGATCCAGAACAACGTGCAGAGCTGAAGAAGGCTGGTTTTATTACCCGCGACTCACGGGTTAAGGAGCGGAAGAAGTACGGTCGCAAGGCTGCACGCGCCCGCTTCCAGTTCTCCAAGCGCTAATCGGATACTGGTTATACACTGCAAGGTGTGCTACACGGGGGGAGATCCGCAAGGATCTTCCCCCTTTTGTATTGCATCTGCCTGAGAGGTCATCATGGACCGTACCCTGCTGAAGACATTGTCTGCCTTTGTCGCTATCCTGCTTGGTATCTACCTGCTGGGCAAGATCCTGCTACCGTTTTTATCCCCCATTGCCTGGGCCTTGATCATCGGTATCATAACCTTTCCGGCCTATCGCCGCCTGCTTGGGCTTTTGAAACAGCGGGAGGGGTGGGCAGCAGGATTGATGACCCTGGCGGTTATGCTGATCTTTGTCCTGCCGGTGATCAGCCTGCTCTCGGTCCTGGCGCAGGAAGTTGCCCAGGTCTATCAGTTTGTAAGCAGTTCATTAACCAGTGGTGGTGCAGACAAGCTGCTCCAGCAGTGGTCGGCTCAGCCTCAGTTAGCCCCTTACGTGGCTAAACTAAAGTCTTTGATCGGTAGTAGCAGCTTTAATCTAACTGATAGTGTCATGGCCAATTCCAAGGAGGGACTGGCAAAGCTGCTTGGCTTTCTGACCTCTATCTTGGCAAACTCATTCAGTTTTCTTATGGATATGGTCTTTATGCTGTTTATTCTGTTTTTTGTCTATCTTGATGGTGAACGGGCCCTGGTTTGGTTACATAGAAGGCTACCTATGGAGAGTGGCCTGCAGGAAAAGCTGTCCAGGGTAGTGCGGGATGTGCTGTCCGGCTTTATCTTTGGTACGTTGTTGACCTGTCTAGTGCAGGGGATTCTGGCTGGGGCAGCCTATCTACTGTTCGGTATTCCGTCTCCGCTGTTACTTGCAGTGTTAACCGCCATTGGCGGCTTGATTCCGGTGGTGGGTACGGCCATTATCTGGCTGCCAGCTGCCCTGTATCTCTACCTGCAAGGATCAGCAGTCAAGGCTATTATACTTATTTTGTGGGGTTTTCTTGCCGTCGGTATGTCAGATAACGTGGTTAAGCCGATCTTTATGAGCAGCCGGGTCACGTTGCCAATATTACCGATCATGCTCGGGGCTTTTGGAGGTCTGGCAGCCTTCGGGGTGCTGGGTGCCATCTTTGGCCCACTGCTGTTGGCCATTCTGTATGAACTGTATGTGATTGAACCGGTGCCCACTGCTGCGGCTCCGTATGTTTCTGAATCGGGAGAATAGTACCATGTTGAATGTTGCGATTGTCGGAGCCAGTGGATATACCGGCCTTGAATTGATCCGTCTGCTGGATCGTCATCCCGGTGTGGTGATCAGTTGTGTTACCTCTGAACAGAGTGCCGGTAAACGGATTTCTGAGATCTTTCCGACCCTGCGGGGACGTTGCGACCTGATTCTGGAACCATTGGATCCGGCAGCCATTACAGCCAAGGCTGATCTGATCTTTACTGCCCTGCCACATCAGGCTGCCATGAAGGTGGTGCCTGACTTTCTGGCAGCTGGCAAGAAGGTGGTCGACTTGTCAGCCGATTATCGTCTGCATGATCCAGCGGTTTACGGCGCCTGGTATGAACCCCACCTGAACCCTGAACTGTTGCCGGAAGCGATCTTCGGTCTGCCTGAACTGCGTCGCGAGAGCATCAAACAGGCGCGGTTGGTGGCCAATCCCGGCTGTTATCCCACCAGTGTGATCCTGGGCCTGAAGCCACTGCTGGAAAACGGTCTGATTGACATAACCACCATTATTGCTGATTCCAAATCCGGTACCAGTGGAGCCGGACGCAGTGCCAAGGTTGATTCACTCTACTGTGAGGTCAACGATTCCTTTAAGGCCTATGGCGTGGGTGGTGCCCACCGTCATACCCCCGAGATCGAGCAGGAACTGTCTGAACTTGCCGGTAAACTGGTTACTATTACCTTTACGCCTCATCTGGTGCCGATGGATCGAGGTATCCTTTCCACCATCTATGCCACACCAACCAGAACGGTGACGACTGATGAACTGGTAGCACTCTATGCTGATACCTACAAGGATGAGCCGTTTGTGCGTCCGCTAGCCAAGGGGCAGTTTCCTGCTACTGCCTTTGTGCGGGGCTCAAACTTCTGTGATATCGGCATCACCCTGGACAGCCGAGCCAATCGGATTGTGGTGGTCTCGGCCATTGATAACCTGGTCAAAGGGGCATCCGGTCAGGCGATCCAGAACATGAACCTGATCAGCGGATTTTCTGAAACCGCCGGGTTGGAAGGGCTTGCGATCTTCCCTTGAGCCGTCACCTGCCAATAACGTTGGATGAAGCCCGCGGTCGTGGCTGGCATGAGCTGGACATTGTTCTGGTGACCGGCGATGCCTATATTGACCACCCGGCCTTTGGTGTGCCACTTTTAGGACGTTGGTTGGAGTCCCATGGCTTCAGGGTTGGCATCATTGCGCAGCCTGATTGGCGGTCAAAAGAGCCGTTTATGGCCTTGGGACGTCCCCGTCTGTTCTTTGGCGTATCAGCCGGTGCCATGGACTCGATGGTGGCTCACTACACCCCCCGCAAGAAGCTGCGTCACGATGATGCCTACACCCCGGGCGGCAAGTACGGCGCTCGCCCTAACCGGGCGGCACTTAGCTATACCTCTCGCCTCAAAGAGGCGTATCGGGATGTGCCGGTGGTGTTGGGCGGCATAGAGGCCTCGTTACGTCGGCTTGCCCACTATGATTACTGGGACGACAAGGTGCGGCGCTCTATTCTTCTAGATGCCAAGGCCGATCTGGTGGTGTATGGCATGGCAGAACAGCCGCTGCTTGAGCTTGCCAGGCGGATGAAGGGTGGGGAGCCACTTGAGCAGATCCGTGATCTGCGAGGCTCGGTCTATGCTGCCAAACAATTGCCTGAAAACTGTGTTGAGCTACCATCCTTTGAACAGGTGAGTGGTTCAAAAGAGATCTATCTGGAGGCGTTTCGTCAGGCAGAGTCTGAACAGAACCCCTATTGTGGCAAGACATTGGTGCAGGCCCATGCTGAACGTTTCGTGGTCTGTAATCCGCCTGCATTGCCGCTGACAACCGCAGAGCTTGATGCGGTCTATGCCCTGCCATTCAGCCGTGAACCGCATCCTTCCTACCGTGAATCAATTCCTGCCTTTGAGCAGATCAAGACATCGCTGACCAGCCATCGTGGTTGCTATGGCGGCTGCTCTTTTTGCGCCATCAGCTCACATCAGGGCAAATTTATCCAGTCACGATCTACTGGTTCGGTGACTGCAGAACTGCAGATCCTGACTAAAAAGCCCTGGTTTCGTGGTACGATCAGTGATCTGGGCGGCCCGACAGCCAATATGTACGGTACCTGCTGTGGTGCACCTGATGGTGGCAACAGTTGCAGGAGACCCAGTTGCCTGCATCCCAAGCCCTGTCCAAACCTGAAGGCTGATGATCGTCCTGCAGTGGCCCTGCTGCGCAAAGCATCCGGTTGCAGCGGTGTGCGGACCCTGACGGTTACCTCGGGTATTCGTAATGATCTTCTGGAGCTGCAGCCTGAGTACTGTAAAGCGTTGATTGAACAGCATGTTGGTGGCCTTTTAAAGGTTGCACCGGAGCATCTGGTGGATGCCGTTACCACGCTGATGCGTAAGCCTGGCAAAGCGCTGTTCGCCCGCTTCCTTGAGCGTTTCAGAGATGAAAGTCGCAAGGCAGGCAAGGTTCAGGCGGTGGTGCCCTACCTGATGTCAGGCCACCCCGGCTGCCGGGTGGATGAGATGGTGCTGCTGCTGAAGGAGTTGCAGCGTTTAAAGCTTAAAGTTGAGCAAGTACAGGAGTTTACTCCCACGCCTGGTACGGCTGCCACCTGTATGTACTACACCGGACTGGATCCGGACAGCGGCAAGCCGGTCTATGTTGCTCGAACTGATCGGGAGAAGATCCTGCAGAAGTCGATCCTGCTCTGGCACCTGCCTGAGGAACGGCAACGTGTGGTTAAGTTGCTGCGGGAATTGGGGCGGGCAGATCTGCTCAGGCTGCTTGATGAAGGACAGCAATCCGGCGGGGGGCAGCAACAGCGCCAGAGAAAAGGGCCTCAGAAAAAAAGAACGGCCCGCTGATTGCTCAACGGGCCGTTCTGGTTGGTTTGTGTCTGGAATTTACTTCAGTTTTACAATGTTTGCAGCCTGCAGACCTTTCGGACCCTGAACAATGTCAAAACTTACAGACTCACCCTCAGCCAGGGACTTGAATCCCTCGCTTTGAATAGCTGAGAAGTGCGCGAAAACATCCTCGCCGCCTTCTTGCTCGATAAAGCCAAACCCCTTGGTGTCGTTAAACCACTTGACCTTGCCTTGAGCCATCTTTTACTTCCTCCTTCGTGTGTTGCCGGACAGCGCCGGATCAAAAAGATTTCTAAGTTTCCGGAGCTGTTGCAGGAGTGTCGCCAAGCAAGGCCAATCCAGCGGGTGCTTCGTGAGTACTGCTGTCACGTCCGAAACTTATCGCTGCGTCCCTGTAGCATAACACGATGTGGCTGTCAAGATAATTGAGCTGGCTACATTTTTAGTTCGTTACTCTTGGCCTGTAATTTCTTGACCAGTTCAGCGTAGCCATTGGTGGAAATAATCTTGTTAAACTGGGTGCGGTAGTTGGATACCAGGCTGACCCCTTCAATCACCACGTCATACACCATCCAGCTGCCGTTTCCATGTTTCATAAGCTTGTAATCAAGGGTGTACTCATCCTGCTTCGGGGTGATGACCTTGGATTTTACCTCAGCAAAATCGCCGTCAAGGGTCTCTTTGGTGTAGACAATTTTTTCATTGTTATAAGACTCAATCTTGCCGGCATAGGAGTTTTCCAGCAGGGTGGCAAACAGATCAACAAACTGCTTTTTTTCAGCGGGTGTGCGTTGATTCCAATGTTTACCAAGGGTCCGCTTAGCCATCTCCTGGCTGTCAAAAATAGTGGCAATTGATTTCTTTATGGCCGTACGCCGCCGTTGTTCATTGCTTTTCTTTTTTAACTCTTTATCGGTCACGATATGGATGACATCGTTAACTGTCTTTTTGATGGTGTCAGTTACCGAAGCAAAGGCGGTGGTGGCAACAAAAAGGCAGAGGATTGCAAGCAGAGCTATACGTTTCAACATTGATTGGACTCCTTGTGGGCAGTTAAATTATTTGCTGGATGCGACCGGAGTATCACCCATTGCGTACTCGAGATTGGCCTTGGCCATGTTGTAGTCAAAGATTGCCTGATAGTGGGCAGCCTTCATCTTGCCATAGATGCCAACGGCATCAAAGACATCACGGGGGTTGCCGATGCCAAAATCAAAGTTTGCCAGTGCTGCAGCTCCCCATTTCTTGGCGCTTTGGAATGCGTTCTGGGTGATCGTGACATTCTTTTTTGCCTCCTGCATCTCTAACCAGGCCTTTTGCGTCTGCAAGGGGATATAGCTGTCGGCGTAGGACTTGGTGCTGGAAAGGCGGTTAAGTTGGGCCTGCTCGGCGGCAACCTTTGCGGAGGTAATGCCGAAATCAAGGTGCCATTTCAGTCCCAGTGCCACACCGCCGTAAGTGTGTTGAAAGGTGTCGCTGATGTAGGGGTTTTTGATCCGGTCCCGGTTGTCTGCATAGGCCCAGGAAACCATGCCGGCCAGAAAAACATCCGGGTAGTAGTTTGCCTTGGCTGCCTCGACCAAGGCCGTGCGAGCTGCCATTCCTTCTTTCAGTTGCTTGAATTCAGGCCGCTGTGTCCTTGCTCTCTCAATAACACCGTTCAGTTCAGGGATAGTGTCGTTTGGTAACTCCAGTCGCTCCGTTGCAACACTAACATCAACGTTATCAGCCAGGCCCAGTCTGGCTTTCAAGGCCGCAGTAGCCAGGCGCTCGCCTTTTAATGCCTCTTCCATATATTTGTTGATCTCGCCGGCGTAGGCGTCAATCTTGTAGAGGTCCATCGGGTCGCCGGAATCAGACTCTTTGTCAATCAGCTCCTGAATCTTCTGTTTCCCCTGCTGCATATATTGCTGTAGCTCAGTAAGAACGCCCTGGGTTTCACGGGCCAGCAGCACGCTGTAGTAGTACTTCTTGACCTCAAGGGCAACTTCACTCCCCTTTTGCTGCTTTTTCGCCTTGTCAACTTCAGTGCCATGGGTTGCAGCCTTCATGTTTTCACTGATCTTGCCAAAGGTCCAGAGTGGCTGGGTTACCAGCAGATCGGTGCTGGCAAACCAGGTCAGGTCCTTGATGGAAAAGCTTTTATTGGTGTTGATCGGGTTGAGGTCTTCCTTATGAGCGCCTGGTGCTGGTCCAAAAAGTGACATGACGTTGATCTGTGGGTAGCGATATGATTTTGCTTCATCAAGTTTACTGCTGGTGAGGGCAAGGTCAGCCTGGGCCTCGCCGATTTCAGGGGCTGCCTGCAGGGCTGTGCTGATGCAGGACTCAAGATCCAGCACCAGGGTGGTATGGCCAGGGCTGCCAGCCAGGGCGGGTGAAGCCGCCAGGATAGTCGTGAGTAACGCAGTCAGCGGAAGCTGTGTAAACCGTTTCATTGTTCTCTATGCTCCTAATCCACTTTACCGTGGATAAATTTACTTACCAGCTCTTCGATATCAATGGCAGATTCTGTTTCCCGGATTTTGCCGCCATTTTTTAACAGTTGGTCAGAGCCGCCAGGCTTCAGTTTAATGAATTTGTCACCTATAATGCCGCTGGTTCGTACTGAAGCGATCACATCATCAGTTATTTTGATGCCGTCTTTGATCTTCATGGTTACTTCAGCCTGATCGCCACTGGCATTTGAAAGGCCGATCCGCTCAACCGTACCAACTTCAACGCCAGCCAGTTCAATCCGCGCGCCAGGTTTTAGTCCTGATACCGAGTCAAATCGTGCTGAAATACGGTAGTTGTTGCTACCAATCAGCTCCATTTTGCCCAGTTTGATGGACAGGTAGCCCAGGCAGAGGATGCCGATCAGCATGAAGATACCAACGGTCAGTTCAAGTTTTGCACTGTTCATAAGTTATGCTACTCCGCTATTGATCGGGCCATCAAGGCTGCCGCTGATGAATTGACGTACAACCGGGTGATCAGAGTTTTGAATCTCTTCTGGTGTACCAAACTGCAGGATTTCACCATGGTACAGCATGGCAATATGGTGTGCTACCTCAAAGATATCAGGGATGTCGTGGGAAACAATGACAGCGGTAAAACCGAATTTCTCCTGAGTTTCCTTGATCAGTTGATGAATCGCACGCCGGATGACCGGATCAAGTCCTGTGGTTGGCTCATCAAACAGCACAATCTGTGGCTGTAAAAGCAAGGCACGTGCCAGCCCAACCCGCTTTTTCATCCCGCCGGAAAGTTCGTCAGGATATTTATGATTCACCTTCTTCAGGCCAACCTCCTGCAGGGCTATGGCCACTCGTTCTTCGATCTCGCTCCGGCTTAAGGATGTTTTTTCCTCCAGCGGAAAGGCGACATTTTCATAGACGGTCATGGAGTCAAACAGTGCTGCATTTTGAAACACCATGGCAAATTTTTCCCGCACCTGATTGAGCTGTGAGCGGCGTAGCCCCACGATGCTCTTGCCATCCACCAGTACATCACCCTGATCAGGTTGCAGCAGCCCGATCATATGCTTTAACAGCACACTCTTGCCCTCGCCGCTGGGGCCGATCACGGCGGTGGTCTTGCCAACCGGGATGGTGAGGTTCAGGCCGTTCAAGACGGTCTGGCTGCCAAAGCTTTTATGGATATTGATAAGTTCGATCATAGTAGTATTGAGGTCAGGAAGTAGTCCCAAACCAGGATCAGGACGGAGGTGAGTACCACTGATTCTGTGGTTGCCTTGGAGACCCCTTCGGCACCGTGTCCAGCGTAATAGCCTTTGTAGCAACCGATCCAGGCGATAATGATGCCGAAGGAGTACGATTTCACGAACCCTGAATAGACGTCCTTCCACTCGACAGCTTTATACATTTCGCTGAAGTAGGCTCCGGGGTTGACTCCCAGCAGCTTAACGCCCACTACCCAGCCACCATAAATCCCAACCACGTCAAAAATAGCGCAGAGCAGCGGCATTGAGATCATGGCAGCAATAAATTTTGGCGATATCAGATATTTGTAGGGATCAAGCGCCATGGTTTCCATGGCATCGATCTGTTCGCTGATCCGCATGATGCCGATTTCAGCGGTAATGGCCGAGCCTGCCCGACCGGTTACCATCAGGGCAGAGAGAACCGGCCCCAGCTCACGGATCAGTGACAGGGCAACGGCGGTGCCCAGCATCCCTTCAGAACCGAATTTGGTTAGGGTGTAGTACCCTTGCAGCCCCAGTACCATGCCGGTAAACGCGGCTGTCAGCACAATCACAAACAGGGATTTTGTGCCGATAAAGTTGACCTGCTTCAGAATATGTACCGGCCGACCGGGACGGCGCAGGATGGAGTACAGGGCATAGGCCAGAAACTGGCCGCAATTGCCCAGTTCTTGCAGCTGCTTAATGGTCCCGCGACCTATTGCCCGTAAAAAATTGGTCATCTGCTGTGTTGGATACCTTTAGTCTGATTTAAGCGACTGGATACTATAGAGGGAAGTTACGGCGTTGTAAAGTAATAGGATTATAGCTCTTTAAGTTTTCCGTTTGATGAGATCAAAAAACAGTGTCCACGCCAGTTGACGCGATTTCCGGCAAAGGCCAGCAGCCAGGTGCCAAAGGCCAGCAGATCCCTCAGGGGGAGCAGCCAGGCCCAGCCAGGCAGCAGATTGTCGCGGAGGTACCGGCGACTGAAGAGCGAGGTCACTGTCAGACGGATAAGATAGAACAGGCAGATGGCAGACAGAGCCTGGAGAGGCGGTCCGATAAGGAAGGCGGCAACAATTGCCAGGCCCGGCAAGGTAATGCCGGAGGCCAGGTAGCCACCAGGACGGCTGACCCGCATGGTACGGGCCCAGCGCAGCTGGCGGGAAAAGATGGTGACCGGGCTTTCAGGTTTCAGCATGCTTTCCACAAACTGATGATCCAACTTCAGTTGCCAGCCAGCGCGATGGATCTGATTGCCCAGCTGGTAGTCATCTGCCAGATAGTCCACCAATGCTTCCAGGCCGCCGATATCCTGTAGCGCCTGTCTGCGGAAGGTCATGGCTGCCCCCAGGGCAAAGGAGAGCCCCTCCAGTTTCAGCGCGGTCACCACATTAGGAACCATCTCAGAGGTAAAGGCCAGTGCCTCAAAGGCGGTGACGGCACCATGCACGGTTGAGCTGCGGTAGGGGGAGGTGACCAGGCCGACTTCCGGTGTGGAGAAATGGGCAGTGACGGATTGCAGAAATGTCGGTTCCACCCTGATGTCGCTATCGCAGATCATCAGCAGGTCATGCCTTGCCCTGGGAAAGGCGTTGATCAGGTTTGAGACCTTGTAATTAGGGCCGTGGATGGTCGGGTCAATATTCAGGCTGATGTCGTGGTGGGGGAAATCAGCCATCAGCTGTTGGATGACCTCAACAGCGGGATCGTCGGCAGCGGCCACGCAAAAGATCAACTGCAGCGGTGCAGCGTAGTCCTGTCTGCAGAAGGAGGCAAAGTTTTCATAACTGCCTTCATCCATCCCTTTGACCGGCTTCAGGATTGAGATCGCCGTGTCCTGTTGTTTGGCTGGAACGCCTTGATCCTTAAAAAATTGCCAGCCGCACCACAGCGTGAGCAGTGAATAAATGCTGGCAGGTAGAATGGCGATAAACGGCAGCAGATTAGCGGACATCAGAGGGCCTTCCATCTTGAATCAGCAGGCAGAATGGTGCATCAGAGGTTACATTCAGCTGTCCCATCCGCCAGACAAAATAGCTGCGGGAGGAGAGAGACGTTGCCCATTCCTGTACTGCGGCTGCCTCTTGGTCTCCACCCGCATGGCCTGGGTAGCAGGTGATCAGCACCAGCCCTGCCGGTGCCAGCAACTGTAACGATGCTTCGAGGGCGGTCAGGGTGGTGGTGGTGCAGGTGGCAACCTCCCGGGGGGCACCTGGTAGCCAGCCCAGATTAAAGATAACCCCATGCAGTGGTGGCTCCACCAGATCCAGCATCCGTTCATGGCCTACATGCAACAGGGATACCCGTTGCTGCAGGTTTAGTTCTGCCAGGCGTTGGGCTGTGCGGTTCAGGGCTTCCTGCTGGATGTCAAAGGCCCAGACATGTCCCGTTTCTCCAACTAGATCGGCCAATAGAAGGGTGTCCTTGCCATTGCCGCAGGTGGCATCAGCGACCCGGTTGCCGGGTTGGATGAAGCGGCGCAGCAGCAGATGGCTGAGCGGGACCGGTCCGCGCAGGGCAGGGTATGGGGACAGATGATCTGACATGGGCAGGCAGGGTAGCAAACTCATCGGGCAGCTGCCAACAGGTTTATTTGCGATTTAAGCGTGCTTCGTGGTAGAGAGGGCTATGATCAAGATATTCAGTGTGTCATCAACTATGGCAGGCCAGCGCCTTGACGAAGTCCTGGCGCAGTTGGCAGGAATCAGCAAGGGTGAGGCTCGGCGGATCATTGACCGGGGCGGCTGTGCGGTCAACCAGTCCATGGTGCGGGTGGCTTCCCGCGGCATGAAGGCCGAAGATCAGCTGACAGTTGGTTTTATGGAGCAGGGCCGGTTTAAGGATTTGGTGCTGCCGCCTGAAGCGATCGTCTATCAGGATAAGGATCTGCTGGCAGTCAATAAGCCATCCGGGGTTGCCAGTCAGCGCACCCCTTATCAGCTGAAAGGGACGCTGGAGTACTGGGTTGCCGAAGAGTTTGCCCGTCAGGGGATTAAGGAACCGGTGCGGGTGGTGCATCGGCTTGACCGGGGTACCTCGGGGCTGATGCTGTTTCCCAAGCATCGTCAGGCAGCAGCATGGCTCTCGGAGCTGTTCAAGCAGGGCGACATTCATAAGCGCTATCTAGCCTTAGTTGCCGGTGAGTCTGCTGAACAGCGTTGGTCAGCAGATGGACCGATCGGTAAGTTGGGCAGTGCGCGGTGGGGGATCATGCCTGAAGGCCGGGCAGCCCTGACCGATTTTCGTCTGCTGAGTCAGGCAGACGGGCTGGCACTGGTTGAGGCGTTCCCGCGCACTGGTCGTACACACCAGATTCGGGTTCACCTCTCTGCAGCCGGCCTGCCGATTGTGGGTGATACAACCTACGGTGGATTGGTGTCTGAAAGACTCATGCTGCACTGTGTCGGGTTGCGGTTTGCCGGACGGAACGGGCAGCCCTGTAGCCTGGAGGCGCTGCCGGATTGCTCGTTTATTGCGCGGTGTGGTCTGTGCTGGGACACCGCGCTTACATCATAAAAAGTTCTTTGCAGGCTCCACTGCTTTATGGTAGGGTTCCGAACTCGCACCTGACTCGTTCAATTCCAAATTTCCTCAGATCGAACAATAGGTTATGTCAAAAATTATCTGCATTGCAAATCAGAAAGGTGGTGTGGGCAAGACCACCACCGCCATCAACCTCGCTGCTGCGCTGGCTGCTGCTGAGCGGCCAACTCTGCTGGTGGATATTGATCCCCAGGGTAACGCAACCAGTGGTGTTGGAGTTGATAAGACCCAGCTGCAGCACTCGGTCTATGATCTGCTGATTAACGACGCAGAGCCAGCTTCGCTGGTGGTTGATACCGGTCACCCCTATCTGCATATCCTGCCGGCCACCGCTGATCTTGCCGGTGCGGAGCTGGAACTGGCCACCGAGAGCGGGCGTGAGCAGAAGTTAAAGAACGCCTTGTCGCTGTTGCAGGATCGCTACCAGTATATCCTGATTGATTGTCCGCCATCTTTGAGTCTTTTGACCGTAAACGCCATGACCGCTGCCGATACGGTTTTAATTCCCCTGCAATGCGAATTTTACGCGATGGAAGGGCTGTCTCAAATCCTTAATACCATCCGTCTGGTGCAAAAAGGTTTGAATCCCCGCATTACGATTGAGGGTATCTTGTTGACCATGGCTGATGCCCGTAACCGCTTGTCCAAGGATGTGGAGGATGAGATCAGGACTCACTTCCCCAAAGAGGCATTTGAGGTGGTAATACCCCGTAACGTCCGGCTTTCAGAGGCTCCCAGCCATGGTAAGCCGATCATTTATTATGATATTACCTCCAAAGGTGCCACTGCCTATCTGCAGCTGGCCCGTGAGCTGATTCAGCGGGAGGTTGCCAATGCTTAAAAAAGGTGGTTTGGGCAGGGGGATGGCGGCACTGTTGCCGGTGATGTCGGTTGCTGAAGATAAAAACTATTTCCTCTGTCCAATCGAGCAGATCAGGCCTAATCGCAATCAGCCCCGCAAGCAGTTTACTGCCGATAAGCTGGAGGAGTTGGCCTCCTCAATCCGCGAAAAAGGGATTATTCAGCCGCTGGTGGTCACCAAGAAGGATGGCTACTACGAGATCATTGCCGGTGAGCGTCGTTGGCGCGCTTCGCAAAAGGCCGGGCTACGCGAACTGCCGGTGGTGATTCGTGAGGCCAGCGAAGATGCGGTCATGGAGCTGGCCCTGATTGAAAACATCCAGCGTGAAGATCTGAACGCCATTGAAGAGGCCCAGGCCTACAAATCACTGGTGGAGCATTTCGGTATCTCCCAGGATGAGGTGGCAAAACGGGTTGGTAAAAATCGTACAACGGTCACCAATGCGTTGCGTCTGCTGCGCTTGCCGGATGAAATTCAGAAGGATGTGGTTGAAGAGCGGCTTTCCATGGGACATGCCCGGGCATTGCTGGGGCTTGACAGTGAAGAGCTGATTCAAAAGGCACGCCATGAAATCCTGCACAGGATGCTGAGTGTCAGGGCCACGGAAGAGCTGGTTAACAAGCTTAAGCGGGGCACGCGGGTTGTTCAGAAGCCTGCCCGTCAGCCTGACCTTCTGATGGTTTCTCTGGAGGAGCAGCTGCAGAAACAGTTCCAGACCAGGATCGCCATTCGTCGTAACAGTGGTGGAAAAGGTGCGCTGGAAATACACTTCAATTCATCGGATGAACTGACCCGCATTATTGACCTGTTGCAGTCGTAACCCGTTGCTACAACAAAAAAACAGCTTTTTTTGATTGACAGTCTGTGTTTAACCATGATAGCTAACCAACGTTTACGCCTGACCACTCAGTCAGGCATGTTTTTGTGGGATACAGTATACAATTCACCGTAGGTTAAGGGGTAGGCCGTGATCAATCTCGATCTCGCATTTGCTGTCCAGATTGTAAACTTCGGACTTCTGGTTCTTGTTCTGAATATCTTTCTGTACAAGCCGATCAGGGCACTGCTGGCCCAGCGTCGGCAGGAGATCCAGTCTGCCCGTGAGCGTGCAGTCTCTGTGGATCAGCAGGTGCAGGAAAAAGTAGCTCAGTACGAGGCTCGTCTGCGTGATGCCAAAGCTGAAGTCGGCGCCAAGCGGGCTGAACTGGTGAAAGAAGCTCAGGCAGAAGAGGCGTCGTTGCTGGACAAGGCACGCCAGGATGCTGCGGCATCAATCGCTTCGATTCGTGAGCGGGTAGCCAAAGAGTCTGCCGAGGCACGCACCCTGCTGCAAAAGCAGGTGGACGTCCTGTCTGGCGATATTTGTGAGAAAATTCTGGGGAGGAGTCTGTAAGCCCATGCTGATTCAGAATGATCGCCGTATGCAAAGAATCCTCTCCGGTCTGGCTGTTGTTGTCGCCATCCTGGTTCCAGTGCTGGCCATTGCTTCAGGCGGTGGTGAGCATCATGCTGATAGCGGTGCACAGCTGAAAGACTTTGGCTGGCGGGTAGTCGATTTTGCGCTGCTTGTTGGTATCATGGTCTGGGCCTTGAAAAAGGCTAATGTAAAAGGCTCGTTGGCTGAGCGTCAGCAGCAGATTGAAAAAAATCTTCGTGAGGCTGCTGAGGCTCGTGAAGCTGCTGAGGCCAAGCTGAAAGAATATACTGACAAGCTTGAAAAGGCTAATCAGGAGATTGATGCACTGCGTGCCGCCATGTTGAAGGAGGCAGAGTCCGAGAAGCAGCGTATTGTTGCTGAAGCTCAGGCTGCTGCTGCCAAGGTTGCGGTGCAGGCTGCTCAGGCTGCTGATCAAGAGGTCTTGAAGGCTCGCACAGAACTGCGTGTAGAGGCTGCCCGGCTTGCGGTTGAACTGGCCGGAGGTAAACTTGGTGGTGCCGTGCAGAAGGCTGATCATGACCGCTTTGTACAGGATTACCTTGGGAAGGTGGTGCAACTGTGATCAATAACGCCATTGCCAGACGGTATGCCAAGGCGCTGGTCCAGCTTGGCTCGGAAAAAGATTTGATTGATCGTTTCAGTCAGGAGCTGAAGGTGGTAGACGGGGTGTTTGCTGGTAGTTCAGAACTGCGAGCAGCCTTTGGTAATCCTGCCTTTACTGCTGATCAAAAGAAGCAGATCATGCGTGACCTGATTGCACGTATGCAATGCTCGGAGCTGGTGGCAAACTTCCTGTTGCTGCTGGTGGATAAAAACCGGGTTGCCTGTCTGTCGCAAATTGTTGAGACCTATGAGAAGCTGGCTGATGAACAGTCCGGTGTCATTCGTCCGGTAATTACGACTGCCTTTGCATTGGATGATACCCAGATCAATGCCATTAAAGGTGCGCTAGAGCAGAAGACCGGTAAGAAGGTAGTGCCACAGGTACAAGTTGACCAATCTCTGATCGGTGGTGTTGTTACCCAGATCGGCGATATCGCCTATGATAGCAGTGTTAAAACTCAGTTAGCACGGATTCACGATATACTACAGAAGGGGTAAACGCTTCTATGGAACTCAGAGCCGAAGAAATTAGCGAAATCATCAAGAAACAGATCAACGAGTATGGCAAAGAGGTAGAGGTATCGGAGACCGGTACCATTATCTCCATCGGAGACGGTATTGCCCGTATCCATGGCCTGGCTGGCGCCATGGCCGGTGAGCTGCTGGAATTCCCCGGCGGCGTATCCGGTATGGTTCTCAACCTTGAGGAAGATAACGTCGGTGCCGCTATTCTTGGTGAATTTGCCGAGATCAAAGAAGGCGATACGGTTAAACGTACCGGCCGGATTACCGAGGTACCGGTTGGTGATGCACTGATAGGCCGCGTTGTTAACGCCATTGGTCAGCCAATTGACGGCAAAGGTCCGATCAACACCAGCACCTTCAGCAAGGTAGAGATCAAGGCACCTGGTATTGTTGCCCGTAAATCGGTTCATCAGCCGATGGCTACCGGCCTCAAGGCGATTGACTCCATGGTTCCAATCGGTCGTGGTCAGCGGGAGTTGATCATTGGTGACCGTCAGACCGGTAAGACCGCTGTAGCCATTGACACCATCATCAACCAGAAGGGTGGCGATGTTGTCTGTATCTATGTTGCCATCGGCCAGAAGCGTTCAACCGTTGCACAGGTTGTTTCCAAGCTGACCGAGCACGGCGCAATGGATTACACCATTGTTGTTGCCGCCACCGCTTCCGAGTCCGCACCGCTGCAGTTCATCGCACCGTACACCGGCGTAACCATGGGTGAGTACTTCCGCGATAACAAGAAGCATGCTCTGATCATCTATGATGACCTTTCCAAGCAAGCTGTTGCTTATCGTCAGCTTTCCCTGCTGCTCCGTCGTCCGCCAGGTCGTGAAGCATATCCTGGTGACGTTTTCTATCTGCACAGTCGTCTGCTGGAACGCGCCTGTAAGCTGTCCGATGAGTGCGGTGCCGGTTCTCTGACCGCCCTGCCTATCATTGAGACCCAGGCAGGTGACGTTTCCGCTTACATCCCGACCAACGTAATTTCCATTACTGACGGTCAGATTTATCTTGAATCAGACCTGTTCTTCTCCGGCGTACGTCCGGCGATCAACGTCGGTCTGTCGGTTTCACGGGTTGGTGGTTCTGCACAGACCAAGTCGATGAAGCAGGTTGCCGGTACACTGCGTCTTAACCTGGCTCAGTACCGTGAGATGGCTGCCTTTGCCCAGTTCGGTTCCGACCTTGACCGCGCTACCCAGCTGCAGCTTGCCCGTGGTGAGCGTCTGGTTGAGATCCTTAAGCAGCCTCAATATCGTCCAATTCCGAACGAGAAGCAGGTTCTGGTTATCTTTGCCGCCAACAACGGCTACCTGGATGACTATGCAGTATCAGCACTGAAGCGTTATGAAGTTGAAATGTACGCATTCTTTGATAACCGTCAGGCAGATGTACTCGCTGAATTGCGTGACAAGCAGGCAATCGGTGATGACCTGAAGGCCAAGCTGGTTAGTGCCCTTGATCAGTTCAAGAAGGAATTTACCGCTTAAACAAGGACGGTTTGAGACATGGCGAGCCTTAAAAGCATTAAAAAACGGATTGTATCCGTAAAAAATACGCGCCAGATAACCAAAGCCATGAAGATGGTTTCGGCTGCCAAACTGCGCCGCGCACAGGAGAACGTGGTAGCTGCACGTCCCTATGCCCAGAAGATGGGAGAAGTGCTGCAGTCTTTGGCCGGTAACCTGGAAGGTGATTTGCATCCCCTTCTGGAAAAGCGCGATGCAAAAAAACTGCTTCTGATCGTTGTAACTTCTGACAGAGGTCTCTGTGGTGGTTTTAACTCAAACCTCTGCAAGGCTGGTGAGCGTTACATTAAAGAGAAACAGGCCGAGTTTGAGCAGATCTCGATCATGACGGTTGGCCGTAAAGGGTATGAATTTCTGAAAAACCGTCATACGGTTTACAAAAATTTCTCAAACATCCTTTCCAAGCCTAACTATCAGACAGCAGCAATGCTTGCTCAGGATGTGATCGAGGGCTATCTCTCGGAAGAGTATGATCAGGTTGTCATGCTGTTCAACTCTTTCCGTACCGTTATGACCCAGGATATTACCTTCCAGCAGCTGCTGCCGATTGAACCTGAAGAAAAGGCTACGGTTGATGAAGTCGGTGTTGAGTTTATCTATGAGCCATCAGTTAGCGACCTGCTGACTGAAATATTGCCAAAGAATATAGAAGTACAGATCTTCAAGGCGATGCTTGAGTCGGTGGCTGGTGAGCATGGCGCTCGTATGACCGCCATGGACAGTGCATCAAAGAACGCCTCAGAGATGATTGGCAAGCTGACCCTGCAGTACAACCGTGCGCGTCAGGCTGCCATTACCACCGAGCTGATGGAAATCATCTCAGGCGCTGAATCGATTAAGGGATAATTACAAACGAATCACTATATGAGGCCCCAGGGCCGCAGGAGGACATGGTTCCATGAGTCAAAATATCGGTAAAATTTCACAGGTTATCGGCGCAGTTATTGACGTCGAGTTTGAGCCCGGTAAGTTGCCGGAGATTTATCACGCCCTGAGAGTAACCAATCCGGCCATTGATGACCGTGAGAACAACCTGGTGCTTGAAGTTGCACAGCATCTGGGTGAGAACTCTGTTCGTACCATCGCCATGGATTCCACCGACGGTCTCAAGCGTGGCCAGGCTGTAATCGATACCGGCAAGCAGATTTGCGCACCGGTTGGCCGCAAGACCCTGGGCCGGATCATGAACGTTATCGGTGAGCCTGTTGATGAAATGGGCCCGATCGGCAATGAAAAAGAGTACGGTATCCACCGTGAAGCACCAGCCTTTGAAGACCAGTCTACCAAGGTTGAGGCCTTTACCACCGGTATCAAGGTTGTTGACCTGCTTGCTCCCTATGCTCGGGGCGGTAAGATCGGTCTGTTCGGTGGTGCCGGCGTTGGCAAGACCGTTCTGATTATGGAGCTGATCAACAACATCGCCAAGCAGCACGGTGGTTATTCCGTGTTCGCCGGTGTTGGTGAGCGGACTCGTGAAGGTAACGACCTCTGGATGGAAATGAAAGAGTCCGGCGTTCTTGATAAAGCCGCTCTGGTGTACGGCCAGATGAACGAGCCCCCAGGTGCCCGTGCACGGGTTGCTCTGACCGCTCTGTCTGTTGCTGAATATTTCCGTGATGAAGAGAACCAGGACGTACTTCTGTTCATTGATAACATCTTCCGCTTTACCCAGGCCGGTTCCGAAGTTTCCGCCCTTCTTGGCCGAATTCCTTCTGCGGTTGGTTACCAGCCTACGCTGGCAACTGAAATGGGTGAATTGCAAGAGCGTATTACCTCAACCAAGAAGGGTTCCATTACCTCGGTTCAGGCTATCTACGTTCCTGCTGACGACTTGACTGACCCCGCTCCTGCAACGGCTTTTGCTCACTTGGACGCAACAACCGTTCTTTCCCGTCAGATTGCAGAACTTGGTATTTACCCTGCAGTGGATCCGCTGGACTCCACCTCACGGATTCTGGATCCACAGGTAATCGGTGATGAGCATTATGCAGTAGCCCGTTCCGTACAGTACGTGCTGCAGAAGTACAAGGATCTTCAGGATATCATCGCCATCCTTGGTATGGACGAACTGTCCGAAGAGGATAAGCTGGTTGTTGCCCGTGCCCGTAAGATTCAGCGCTTCCTGTCCCAGCCATTCCACGTTGCTGAGGCATTTACCGGCTCACCAGGCAAGTACGTTGAACTGAAAGATACCATCAAAGGCTTCCAGGAGATCGTTGCCGGTAAGCACGACAACCTTCCTGAGCAGGCCTTCTACATGGTCGGTTCCATTGAAGAGGCGATTGAAAAAGCCGCTAAACTGGCAGCTGTATAATTTATTACCTGGCAGGGCAGAACCTCTGTCCCAACGGAGCTCCATACAATGGCTGAAAAGATGAAGCTTGAAATAGTCACACCATACAGCAAGGTGCTGGATGAGCTGGTGGATGAAGTGACCGCAACCGGTAAAATGGGTGAGTTTGGCGTACTGCCGGGTCATGCACCCTTTCTGACCTCACTTAATATCGGTGAGCTTTGCTACAAAAAAGATGGTGTTGCTGTCAGCATGGCTCTTAACTGGGGCTACTTCGAGGTTCAGGATGATAAGATTATTGTCCTGGTGGAAACTGCCGAGCGCTCTGACGAGATCGATCTTGAGCGTGCCAAAGCTGCTCTTGGCCGCGCAGAGGATGCCCTTAAGAAGCTGACAGCAGAGGACAAGCAGTTCAAAGTATACGAAGCTGCGCTGGAACGTGCATTGATTCGGATGCAGGTAGCCGGCAAGGCTGCACGCAAGTAACACAGCTAACACAACCGAGGAATACAGGAGCGGCAGCAATGTCGCTCCTTTTTTATTGCCATGACCACTAAACGCTATACAACCTTTACAGAAGAGCTGCGGCACCAATTCGGCTGCCGGGTGCAGCGGGTTTCCCTGGATGCAGGTTTTAGCTGTCCCAATCGTGATGGCAGCCTGGGAACAGGTGGTTGTACCTTCTGTGGAGATCGTGGAGCTGCGGCGGTAGGTGTTCCTACTGAACTGCCGTTACAGCAGCAGTTGCAGAAGAGCAAAGCGTATCTGGTTAAAAAGTTCAGGGCTGAAAAGTTTCTGGCCTACTTTCAGGCCTACAGTAACACCTATGCAGCAGCAGATGAGTTGCGGCAGCTGTATGAAACCGCCCTGTCCGACAAAGACATTGTCGGGCTGATTATCGGCACTCGACCTGATTGCCTGCCTGATACTGTGTTGGACCTGCTTGCTGAGCTTAACCAGCGGACCTATCTCTGGCTTGAACTGGGGATGCAGACCATGCATGATCAGACCCTGCAGGCGATCAACCGTGGGCATGATCACGCCTGCTTTGTAGAGGCGGTCAAGCGTTGTAAGCAGAAGGGATTACGCATCTGTGCCCATCTGATACTGGGGCTGCCCGGTGAATCACGGGACCAGATGCTGGCATCGGTGGAGGAGTTGAATCGCCTCGGTGTTGATGGCGTTAAGCTGCACCATCTACATGTATTAAAAGGCAGTCTGCTGGAGGAACAGTACAGAAGCGGAGCACTACAACTGATGGACCGTGATGCCTACGTTACGCTGCTGGTGGATGCACTGGAACTGCTTGATCCTAGAATTCTGATTCATCGCCTGATGGGGGATGGTCGCACTGAGCTTGTTGCGCCGGACTGGTCACGCCGTAAATTGGAAGTCCTGAATTGTATTGATGCAGAGCTTGTAAAAAGAGACAGCCGGCAGGGCTGCCGGCTGTCAGAAAAACATCTATAGTCGTAACCTACGCTTTGTGTTCATCATCCTTCTTCGGCTTTATCTCAATCTCATCCTTGCCATCTGAAGCATTCTTGAAATTCTTGATACTCTTGCCAAAGGCAGCACCAATCTCAGGCAGGCGTCCTGCCCCAAATACCACCAGTACAATCACCAGAATAACAATCAGTTCCGGCATGCCAAATCCAAACATTACAGCCTCCTTACGAGCGTTGTGACGAGAGTATGGCAGGTGCTGCATGAAAAATCAATATTTGGTGTCTGCGTAATCCACCCAGCCGCCAGCCAGAACTAGGGCCTTGTCAAAGGGCGACAGTTCAAAACTAAAGCTTTTCTGCTTACCACCACCGGTCATAGTCAGGGTCTGAGCCTCAATGTCGATAGACATGGAAGCGTCAGCGTCCTGGGCATGTGAGAATATCAGATCAAGGTCTGCCTTTGGCAGCTCAATGGCAGCCATGCCGCAGTTAAACATGTTCTGGCGGAAGATCCGGGCAAATGACTCTGCCACAACCGCAGTGATGTTGTTGACTTCAAAGACCCATGGTGCATGCTCACGGGAAGAACCGCATCCGAAGTTTTCACGGGACACAACAACCCTGGCGTTCAGTGTTTTCTCGCCCTTTGGGTCAAATCCGTCCAGCTTCAGGTCTTCAAGCATGTACGGTTTCAGATCCTGTTTGGTGATCTCGGTCAGATACTTTGCCGGAATGATTTCGTCAGTATTGATATCGGCACGATCCAGAAACAGAACCGGCCCGCCAAAAGTTTTCATGGAAAGCTCCTTGTTAAGTGTGTGAACTACAGATACTTACGAGGGTCTGCAATCTTGCCCTCAATGGCGGTGGCAGCAGCCGTTGCCGGTGACATCAGGTGTACCATGCCGCCTTTACCCATCCGGCCGTTAAAGTTACGGTTGGTGGTAGAAGCGCAGACCTCGCCATCAGCCAGCACGCCGTTGCTCATCCCCAGGCAGGCGCCACAGGTGGAGTTGGTGACGCAGAAACCGGCATCCAGGAAGATATCGATCAAGCCTTCCTTCATGGCCTCACGGTAGATCTTGGGAGTGGCCGGGGAAAGGATGCCACGTACATTCTCGGCAAGTTTGTTGCCCTTCAGGATCTGGGCAGCAATCCGCAGGTCTTCCAAACGGCCATTGGTGCAGGAACCAAGGTAAACCTGATCAACCCGGTTGTCGCTGAATTCAGTTACCGCTTTAACCTGATCCGGCTTGAAGTTAAAGGTGGCAACCGGAACCAGAGCAGCAGCATCAATCTCAATGGTCTGCTCATAGGTGGCATCAGCATCTGAAGTCCACTGCTGATAATCAGCCAGTGCAGCCTCTTTGGAGGCAAACTCGTCCTGAATAAACGGCCAGAGGTACTCCACGGTGGTCATGTCAGGCATGCAGATACCGGAGGTGCCGCCTGCCTCAATGGCCATGTTGCAGAGGGTCATACGGGATTCCATGGTCATGGCATCAATGGTGGTGCCACGGAACTCAATCACCCGGTCAGTGGCGCCATTGACGCCGATCTTGCCGATAATGGTCAGGATTACATCCTTGGCATAGACGCCTTTGGGCAACTGTCCATTGACATTAACACGGATTGATTTTGGTTCGCGAAAGGCGCAGACACCCTTCAGGATGCCCACTTCCAGGTCCGTAGTGCCAACACCGGCGGCAAAGGCACCGAATGCACCGTGGGTGCAGGTGTGGGAGTCACCCATGATGACGGTGTTGCCGGGTCGGATAAAGCCTTTTTCCGGGAACAGGGCATGGCAGACGCCATTGGCGCCCACATCGAAAAAGTCCTTGATGTTTTGGCGACGGGCCCAGTCACGCAGGATCTTGGCCTGGGTGGCGGTCTTGGAATCTTTTGAGGGGGTAACGTGGTCAATAACAGCCTTGATTCGGGTTGGATCAAATACCCGGTCTTTACCTCTGGCAATCAGATCATCAATGGCTATCGGGGTGGTAATTTCGTGGCAGAGTACCACATCCAGCTTCAGTACCTTGGTACCGCTGAACGGCTCATCCACTAGGTGGGCGGCAAAAATCTTTTCTGCAGTGGTCTTACCCATTCTTCTGTCCTTCCTTTCCGATGTTTCAGGTTGGACAGATGTAGCAGAAAATGGCCGGCAAGTCTACTGCTTTGGTTTGATAACATCCTGTTTTCGTATCAATAAACCGGTTTTTGAAGAACTGTGCAATGGTAAATTGCCAGGAAGGTGCTATAAGAAAAGGTCAGGTAGAGAAATTAAGGATAGAAGATGGAGTGATAGCTATGGATCAAGAAGAATTGCAGGCTCTACTGCAGGCTATTGCGTCCGGTGCGACAACGCCGGAGCAGGGGCTGGAACAGTTACGCCACCTTCCGGTTGAAGATTACCGCAATGTGCGTCAAGGCCAGCCAGAGGTAATATTTGGGCAGGGTAAGACCGTTGAGCAGATTGCCATGATCATGGAATCGATCAGTAGCCGCGGCAGTAATCTGCTAGTGACCCGGCTGGATGAGACCCGGGCGGTTGAACTGTTGGCCGCCTTTCCCAAAGCCTTTTACCATGCCGATGCACGTTGTCTGACCCTTGAGATAACACCCCAGCAGGAACAGGGGCGGGGCACTATCCTGATTATCGCAGCTGGTACCTCTGACCTGCCGGTGGCCAGTGAGGCGCTGGTAACGGCGCGATTTATGGGTAATCGTGCAGAACTGCTCTGTAATGTTGAGGTTGCAGAGCTGCATCGGCTGTTGTCCCGCATAGAGCAGCTGCGTTCAGCAACGGTCTTGATCGTGGTGGCTGGTATGGAAGGGGCGCTTCCTTCGGTGGTGGGCGGTCTGGTTGATCGACCGGTGATTGCAGTGCCTACTTCGGTGGGATATGGTGCCTCGTTTGGCGGGATAGCGGCGTTGCTGGGAATGCTCAACTCCTGTGCCTGCGGAGTTACCGTGGTGAATATCGATAACGGCATTGGTGCTGCCTGCGCTGCCAGTTTGATGAACAGAGGATAGTATGCCAGACCATTGCATCAACTCTAACGCAGGTAGAATGGCCATGACCGCTGATCAGGAGCTGGCAGGGCTGTTTCTGGCCTCAGGGATGACCCTGGCCATGGCTGAATCCTGCACTGGTGGAATGATTGCAGCACGTGTGACAGATAGCGCAGGTTGCTCTGCCTGGTTCAGGGGCGGCGTTGTGGCCTACTCAAATGAGGTGAAGCAGCAGTTGCTGCAGGTCTCCGGCACGCTTCTGGAACAGTATGGTGCGGTGAGCGAAGCGGTTGCCCGGGCCATGGCTGAAGGCGCACGAAGGGTCATTGGCAGTGACCTGGCCCTGGCGGTAACCGGTATTGCCGGACCGGAGGGGGGGACCAGCGAAAAACCGGTCGGTACGGTCTATATCGCCCTTGCCGATCAGGATGGCTGCGAGGTTGTTCGGTGCCAGTTTAATGGCAATCGTGCTGCCGTGCGGCAACAGACGGTAGAAATGGGGCTTTTGATGCTTAAAAAGCGACTTATGGTGTCAGAAACGGCTTGAATAGGCCCAAATTAGCTTGCCGCTGGTTGTTTTGATGTGGTACGTTTCGCAACTCTTTCCAATTTTTCCCGTACCAAGGAGGTACTCCTGTGAGTGATAAGAATAAGGCCATAGAGTTGGCCCTTTCCCAGATTGAAAAACAGTTCGGTAAGGGTGCCATTATGCGTCTCGGTAATGATGAGGCGTTGCCCGGTGTTGAGTCAATTTCAACCGGCGCCATCTCTCTTGACCTGGCTCTGGGGGTTGGTGGAGTACCCCGTGGTCGGGTGATTGAGGTCTATGGCCCAGAATCCTCTGGCAAGACCACGCTGGCCCTGCATATTGTGGCAGAGGCGCAGAAAGTCGGTGGTATTGCTGCGTTTGTGGATGCAGAACATGCCCTGGATGTTGGCTATGCCCGGAAACTGGGGGTGCGGACCGATGATCTGCTGGTTTCGCAGCCTGATACCGGCGAGCAGGCCCTGGAGATTGCTGAAACATTGGTGCGTAGTGGTGCCATAGATATATTGGTAATCGATTCAGTGGCAGCTCTGGTGCCCAAGGCGGAGATAGAGGGTGAGATGGGGGATTCCCACGTTGGCCTGCAGGCCCGCCTGATGTCTCAGGCACTGCGTAAGCTGACCGGCATCATCTCAAAATCAAACTGCTGCGTGATTTTTATCAACCAGATCAGGATGAAGATCGGGGTGATGTTCGGCAATCCTGAGACCACCACCGGTGGTAACGCGCTGAAGTTCTACGCCTCGGTTCGTCTGGATATCCGTAAGATTGCTACCCTCAAGCAGGGGGATCAGGTGATCGGTTCCCGTACCAGGGTCAAGGTGGTTAAGAATAAGGTGGCACCACCCTTTAAAGAGGCTGAATTTGATATCCTCTATGGAGAAGGTATCTCCCGTACCGGCGATGTGCTGGATCTGGCGGTAGACCGCAATATTGTTGATAAAAGCGGTGCCTGGTTCTCCTACAACAAAGAGCGGATCGGCCAGGGGCGTGAGAATTCCCGCCAGTTCCTGAAAGAAAATCCTGCCATGCTGGCTGAGATTGAAGCAAAACTGATGGAGTTGATCAAGCCAGCACCCAAGGAAGAAAAAGCTGAATAAACCAAAGCAGGATTTCGGAGGTACCCCGTGGAGCTGAACGAAATTCTTACCATTGCTGTCAAGGCCCGTGGATCTGACGTTCATATCAAGACCGGTCTGCCACCTATTGTCCGGATTGACGGCAAACTGCACCCGATTCCCAATGCCCAACGGCTTGGGCCAGATGTGGTTGCCAGTATTGCCAATATGATGATGAATGACCGCCAGCGGAGGATCTTTGAGGAGAACTCCGAGGTGGATATGGCCTATGCGGTGCCAGGCCTGGGGCGTTTCCGGGTGGCCTGCTATCGCCAGCGGGGGACCATTGCCCTGGTCTTCCGGGCGATCTCAATGAAGATTCCGACCATGGAGGAGCTGAACCTGCCTCCGGTGTTGAAAAAACTCTGTGCAGAAGAGCGTGGCTTGATTCTGGTGACCGGCACCACCGGTTCCGGTAAGTCATCCACCCTGGCTGCTATGATCAATGAGATCAACAATAACCGGACCAGCAATATCATCACCATTGAGGACCCGGTGGAGTTTTTGCATCGTGATAACAAGTGTATCATCAGCCAGCGGGAGGTGGGTACTGATACCCCTACCTTCTCAAGCGCGCTGAAAGGTGCCCTGCGTCAGGACCCGGATGTTATCCTGGTGGGTGAGATGCGGGATTACGAGACTATTGAAACCGCCATGACCGCTGCCGAGACCGGCCACTTGGTTATGTCCACCCTGCATACCATGGATGCGCCGGAGACCATCAACCGGATTATCTCGGTTTTTCCTCCGTACCACCAACGGCAGGTGCGGATTCAGATGGCCAGTATCATCAAAGGGATTATCTCCCAGCGCCTAGTGCCCCGGGCTGATGGCAAGGGCAGGGTGCCTGCGGTTGAGGTACTGCTGGGTACGGCACGGGTCAAAGAGTGTATTGACGACAAGGACAAGACCAAGCAGATCAAGGATGCCATTGCCCAGGGCTTTGTCTCCTATGGTATGCAGACCTTTGATCAGTCTCTGATGAAGCTGTTTACCTCAAAACTGATTACCTATGAAGAGGCGTTGCGCCAGAGCTCCAACCCCGATGACTTTGCCCTTAAGGTGTCCGGTATTTCATCTACCTCTGATGCAACCTGGGATAACTTTGATAACAAAGAAGAAAAGGTTAATGAGGTGCTGAACGAGGATAAGATCAACGTTGACCGGTTCTAGTCAGCCTAGCGACTGCTATCTGGCAGCGCTCAGGCTGCTGACCGGACAGGATTATACCTGTGCCGCTTTGAGACGTAAGTTGCAGATGAAACGGTTTTCTGCTGAAGAAGCACAGCAGGCGGTTGAACGGCTGATTTCAGAAGGCTATCTGCAGGATCAGCGCTACGCTGAACGTTTTGTTGCCGCAGCTCGGAACAGTGGGCGGTATGTCGGCTACCGGTTGCGGCAGGAACTGCGTCGTCGGGGGGTTGATGCCGAGCTGGTTGAACAGGTGTTGCAGGATGCTCCTGATGACGGAGATGATCTTATGCGAGCCAGAGAGCTGATTGAACGTCGCTATGCCGGCTTCAATCCGCAGGTGGCAGATGATCGCCAGCGACGTCGGATCGCTGGTTTTCTGCAACGGAGGGGATTCCCTTCCAGGGTTGTAATGACGTTGCTCAACAGGGCATCGAGTAGTTTTGAATGAGTACGTTCTATAAAATTATCAGAGGTATAGTACATGACCGGTAATGAGATTCGCGCACGTTTTCTGAAGTATTTTGAGGATCGAGGACACGTTGTGGTGGGCAGCTCAGGGCTGATTCCCCAAAATGATCCGACCCTGATGTTTACCAATGCCGGTATGAACCAGTTTAAGGACTGCTTCCTGGGGATGGAGGACCGGGGCTACTACCGGGCCGCTTCTTCCCAGAAATGCGTTCGGGCCGGTGGCAAGCACAATGACCTGGAAAACGTGGGACGGACAGCGCGGCACCATACCTTTTTTGAGATGCTGGGTAACTTCTCCTTTGGTGATTATTTCAAGAAAGAGGCGATCGCCTTTGCCTGGGAGTTTCTGACCAAGGATCTGGGGCTGGATACCAGTCGTCTGTATGTAACGGTTTATACCGATGATGATGAAGCTGCCGACATTTGGCATCAGCAGGAAGGGGTACCTCGCGACCGGATCTACCGTTTTGGTGAAAAGGATAACTTCTGGTCCATGGGTGACACCGGCCCCTGCGGTCCTTGCACCGAGATCTTCTGGGACAACGGCCCGGAGGTGGGCTGTGGCTCACCGGACTGTGCCGTGGGCTGTGATTGCGACCGTTACATGGAGATCTGGAACAACGTCTTCATGCAGTTCAACCGCACTGCAGACGGTGTGTTGCATCCACTGCCCAAGCCGGCCGTGGATACCGGCATGGGACTGGAGCGGATCACCACCGTGATGCAGGGAGTTCGTTCCAACTATGATACTGATCTGCTGCAGGGGATCATCCGTCATATCGAGCGTCACAGCGGCAAAAAGTACGGTGATGACGAGAAGGACAGCGTCTCAATGCGGGTGATTGCTGACCACTGCCGGGCAGTGACCTTCCTGATCTGCGACGGTGCCCTGCCCAGCAACGAAGGCCGCGGCTACGTGCTGCGCCGGATCATGCGCCGGGCAGCCCGCCATGCCAAGATGCTGGGGGTGGCAGAGCCGCTGCTGTGCAAGATGGTGGATGCGGTGCGGGAGATGATGGGCAATGCCTATCCTGAGCTGGCAGAACGTGAGGCCTATATCCGTAAGGTGGTGCTGGCCGAGGAAGAACGTTTTAACGAGACCCTTGACCGTGGCCTGGCTATCCTGAATGAGGAGGTCGCCAGCCTGCGTGCCAGCGGCAGCTCGGTTATTCCGGGTGAGACCCTGTTCAAGCTGTATGATACCTTTGGTTTTCCGGTTGATCTGACAGAGGATATTGTGCGGGCCGAAGGGTTCAGTGTGGACGAACCGGGTTTTGAGGCCTGTATGGAGCATCAGCGGGAGCTGGGGCGTGAGCATTGGAAAGGTTCCGGGGCTGCCGGTATTGCCGATGTCTATAAGGAGCTGCACAACCATGGCCTGCGTACCAATTTTGTCGGCTACGGCAGCCTGACCGCCTTTTCACCGGTCACTGCACTGCTGCGCAATGGCAGCAAGGTGCAGTCAGCAACCGCCGGAGACAAGATTGATCTGATCTGTGAAACCAGCCCGTTTTACGGTGAGTCTGGTGGCCAGGCTGGCGATACTGGTCTGATCTCCTCCGGAAGTGCTTACCTTGAAGTGCTGGCAACCTCCCGGCCTTTCACTGATCTGGTGGTGCATCATGTCCTGGTTAAAGAGGGGGCTCTCAAGACCGGAGACGCCGTTAATCTGACCGTTGATAGCTCAGAGCGACGGGCAACCGCCCGTAACCATTCCGCAACCCACTTGCTGCAGGCTGCCCTGCGCAAGGTACTGGGCGAGCATATCAAGCAGGCTGGTTCGCTGGTTGAGCCTGATCGGCTCCGTTTTGACTTTACCCATTTTACCGGCATGACAAACGAAGATCAGCAACAGGTGGAGGATCTGGTCAATGGCTGGATCATGGAAAACGCCGAGCTGAACATACGTGAAATGGGGATGCAGGAAGCGGTGGAGAGCGGCGCCACAGCACTGTTTGATGAAAAGTACGGCAGCACCGTACGGGTGGTGCGGATCGGCGAGGTCAGTGCCGAGCTGTGTGGTGGTACCCATGTGCGGGCAGCCGGTGATATCGGTCTGTTCAAGATTCTGTCCGAAGGCGGGATTGCTGCCGGGGTGCGCCGGATTGAAGGCGCCACCGGATTTAATGCATTGCATTTTGTCCGCCGTCTTGAAGGTGAACGTCAGACAGTGGCTGAGCTGCTCAAGGCTGACAGCAGCAAGCTGGTTGACCGGGTTGAAAAACTGGTGGAACGTCAACGTGAACTGCAGCGGGAGGTTGAGGCGCTGCAGGGTAAGCTGAATGCAGCCCAGTCCGGCGATCTATTGAGTCAGGCGCAGGAGGTGGCCGGGGTGAAGCTGCTTGCGGTGCAGGTGCAGGTTGCGGATATCAAGGCGCTGCGAGATCTGGCTGACCAGTTACGTGACAAGCTTGGATCAGGTGTCGTTGCGCTGGGGGCAGAGCTGGATGGCAAGGCCAACCTGCTGGTCACGGTAACCAAGGATCTGACTGACCGTTTCAAGGCTGGTGAGCTGGTGGGTAAACTGGCGCCGATTGTTGGTGGTCGGGGTGGTGGCAAGCCTGAACTGGCTCAGGCCGGTGGCAGCCAGCCGGAGAAGTTGCCGGAAGCCCTTGCTGCCGTAGCAGAACTTATGGGGTAGCCGATGCCAAATCGCTCCGGGCAACAGCTTGTGATACTGGTGGTGGATGATGAACTGGTCATCCGCGACCTCTGTAGCAAGGGGCTGAGGAAGTATCGGATTCTGCAGGCAGGCTCGCTTCAAGAGGCACTGGACTGCTATACCAGTCAACCGGTTGATCTGGTTCTAACAGATATACAGATGCCCGGTGGCAGTGGAATTGACCTGCTGCGCAGGATTAAGCAGATTGATCCCAATGCCCTGGTTCTGGTTATGACCGGCTTTGGTGACAAAGAGACGGTGCTGGAGGCGTTGCGGGCTGATGCCGATGACTTTATCCAGAAGCCGGTTAATCTGCTGCACCTGCAGACAGCAATTGAAAAAGCCCTGAGTAGGCGAGCCTTAAAGGAAGAACTGGCTGCCATGCAGTATCTTGACAGCCTGAAAGGGGCATTTCTTTCGCTTGTTTCCCACAAGCTGAAGACACCCTTGACCTCCTTGTCACTGGGGCTTGAAGAGCTTGAACGGTATGCGTCTCGACTCCACCAGACAGAGGCCTGCCACCTGCGGCTGGCATCCATGCGGGAAGACCTGGGTGCGCTTTCTGGATTGATGACATCGCTGGTCCGTATGCATCAGGCCTTGGGAGCACCGGGTAGTGGTCAGGTCAGCTGCGACCTGTCTGAGGTGGTGAAAAGTACCGCAGAGTCAGTGGAACGGGCCTCTGCCAAGAGTGGCATTACTCTGACGCTTGATCTGGAAGCTGTCCCTGCAGTGCGTGGTAACCGTGACCGACTTATTTTTGCGCTGCAACAGATACTTGAAAATGCGTTTAAGTTTACCAGCGAGGGTGGCTCCGTGGCGATTGGCCTGGCGTCTGACGGTCAGCATGCCACGATCATTGTCAGAGACTCTGGTTGTGGTATTGCTGAAGATGAGCTGCCCAAGATCTTTGAACGGTTTTATCAGGTTGACCCGGATGCCACGGGCCAGATTCCTGGTTTTGGTCTGGGCCTGTTTTGTGCTCGGGAAATAATCAGGCAGCATGGTGGTTCGATAGCGCTGAGTAGTCAACCAGGTCAGGGAACAACGGTAACCATTAATCTCAGCTGTTTAGAGGAGTGATCAAACAGTGAAGCATCTGATAGAAAAAGCCAATAATCTGATGGAGGCATTGCCCTATATCAGGCGTTTTGCCGGTAAAACCTTTGTGATCAAGTATGGCGGCCATGCAATGTCAGATGAGCGGTTGAAGGAGTCCTTCGCCCTGGACGTGATCATGCTCAAGTCGCTGGGAATCAATGCTGTGATTGTGCATGGCGGTGGTCCCCAGATCAATGAAACCCTGAAGCGGTACGGGATCGTCTCTGAATTTGTACGTGGTATGCGGGTGACCGACAGCGAGACCATGTCGGTGGTTGAGATGGTGCTGGTGGGACAGGTCAACAAAGAGGTGGTTGGCTACCTGAACCTGCATGGTGGCAAGGCGGTTGGCCTGTGCGGTAAGGATGGCAGTCTGCTGTTGTCCAGAAAGCTGCTGCAGGAAGTAACCAGCGAGAACGGCACGGTTGAGCAGATAGATATCGGCTATGTGGGTGATGTGGTCAAGGTTAATACCGATCTGATCAAGGCACTTGAACAGGGCGGCTACCTGCCGGTGATTGCGCCGGTTGGTGTCGGGCTTGAGGGGGAAAGCTACAACATCAATGCCGATGTGGTGGCTGGACGGGTTGCTGCGGCCCTCAATGCGGAGAAGCTGATCCTGTTGACTGACACCCCTGGTGTGCTGGACAAGGATAAAAAACTGATCCAGAAGATCAGTGTTGCTCAGATGCATGGCCTGATTGAAGATGAATCAATCACCGGCGGTATGATACCGAAGGTGGTCTGTTGTGGCGAGGCACTGAACGATGGCGTGAAGAAGGCCCATATCATTGATGGCAGGATGGAGCATTCGGTTCTGCTTGAGATCTTCACGGACGTCGGTATCGGGACGGAGATAACCAAATAGGCGCGTATGAAAGGAGATCAGACGATGAAGAGACTTGCACTGGCTGTTGCTGTATTGGCTACTCTGTTGACCACCGCTGCTGCTGTTCAGGCCGCAGATCTCTGTGCCGGTAAAACCCCCGGGACGGTCACCTTTTTTGATCGTGAGATCGACCGGGATAAGCCGTTGCCTGCCCCGGTGACAGAGCTTGATTTCAGTAAAGAGATGTGGGCGCTGGTCTGCCTGACCGATCCGGTTGGTCCCCAGGCCGATGGTGGTAAAAAGTTCAGGGTGGTGCTGTATGTCAAGCAGACCAAGAGCTATGACGGCAAATATTCTTCCTATGCATCCAATGCCAAGCAGGAAGGGGTTTTTCGACCAGCCCTGTCCAAGCCTCGCAAGGATATCATCCTGTTCCTGAATGAGGACTTTAGCACCAATAAAGGACTCAGCTACAAGCTTGATCCCGGTGAGTATGACTTCCGTCTACAGGCAGCCACTGAAAAAGGTACCGGCAAGCTGGACCTGACCATCGACTGGAAAAATGATGTGGCCTATATTCAAGAGTTGCGTAAGGCGGGCTACGTGGCTGATGGCAGGATCAAGGTACTTAAGCAGAACTAAGGAAAACAGAAATGACAAATCAGCAATGGGTTGAACGCTCAGATAAAGTAATCATGAAGACCTACGGACGGTATCCGATTGTACCGGTCAGGGGCGAAGGATGCCGTCTCTGGGATGCCGATGGTAAAGAATATCTGGATTTTCTGGCCGGTGTGGCGGTTAACAATCTTGGCCACTGCCACCCCAAGGTGGTTAAGGCGATCCAGGAGCAGGCTGCAACCCTGATCCACTGCTCCAACTACTACCAGATCCCTCAGCAGATAGAGCTGGCAGAACTACTCTGCAGCCATAGCTTTGCAGATAAGGCATTTTTCTGTAACTCCGGTGCAGAGGCCAACGAGGCGGCCATTAAGCTGGCCCGTAAATACAGCCGCGAGAAGCACAATAACCCTGAACGGTATGGGATTATTACCGCTGCGGATTCGTTCCATGGTCGTACCATGGCCACGGTGTCAGCCACTGGTCAGGAGAAGGTGCAGCGCTTCTTTGATCCGCTGCTGCATGGCTTTGCCCATGTGCCGTTCAATGATCTGGCGGCCTTGGCGGCAGCTATCACCCCTCAGACCTGCGCGATCATGCTGGAACCGATCCAGGGAGAGGGTGGCATCAATATCCCTTCAGTTGAATATATGCAGGGGGTGCGTGAACTGTGTGACCGTCACCAACTGCTGCTGATTCTGGATGAGGTGCAGGTGGGAATGGGGCGGACCGGCAAGCTGTTTGCCCATGAGCATTTTGATATCACCCCGGACATTATGACCCTGGCCAAGGCGTTGGCCGGTGGTGCGCCGATCGGTACCATGCTGGCACGGGATGAGGTGGCTGCCTCCTTTACCCCCGGTACCCACGGTTCCACCTTTGGCGGCAATCCGTTGGTGACCGCCGCCGCAATCGCCGCAGTGCGGGCTATTCTGGAGGAGGGACTGCTGAACCGTGCAGAGGAGATGGGTGAGTACCTGCATGGTGAACTGGAAACCCTGGGGGCCAAGTATCCCTTTGTCAAAGAGGTGCGGGGCATCGGTCTGATGATCGGCATGTCGCTGACTATTCCCGGTGGTGATATTGTCAAGAAAGGCCACGAGCGGGGTGTGCTGCTGAATGTGACCCATGATACCGTGCTACGGTTTGTGCCTGCCCTAACGGTCAGCAAGCAGGACGTTAATCAGATGATTCAGATTCTGGATGGAATTTTCAAGGAGATACAGGCATGACGCGGCACTTTCTGGCATTACACGATTTTACAAAGCAAGAGCTTGATGCCATGCTGGCTCTGGCTGCAGAGCTGAAACAGAAGCAGAAAAGCGGCATTGAGCATCACCTGCTAAAGGGCAAGACCCTGGCCATGATCTTTGAAAAGGCCTCCACCCGTACCCGTATCTCCTTTGAGGTGGGTATCTATCAGTTGGGTGGTCACGGCCTGTTTATCTCATCTGCCAATTCCCAGATGGGGCGGGGCGAGCCGATCAAGGATTCAGCCCGGGTCATGGCACGCTATTGTGATGGTGTGATGATCCGTACCTTTGGTCAGGAGATCGTGGACGAGTTTGCCCGTTACTCCGATGTGCCGGTGATTAACGGCCTGACCGACCTGTTTCACCCCTGCCAGATCATGGCAGACCTGCAGACCGTGATCGAGCATAAAGGTGGGTATCAAGGTCTTAAGTTTGCCTGGGTGGGGGATGGTAATAACATGGCCAACACCTGGATCGAGGCTGCCGCTATCTTCGGTTTTGATCTGGCTTTGGCCTGTCCTCAAGGCTATGAGCCGGACCGCCATGTCTGGGACTGGGCGCAGAAGCAGGGCACTGCCACGATCACCATCACCGAAGACCCTGAAGAAGCGGTGCGTGATGCCGATGTGATCAATACCGATGTCTGGGCCAGCATGGGGCAGGAATCAGAACAGAAACAGCGGGAATTTGCATTTCAAGGCTACTGTGTCAATGATGAACTGCTGGCGGCTGCCAAGCCAGACAGCATTGTGCTGCACTGCCTGCCTGCTCACCGTGGCGAGGAGATCAGCGACAGCGTGATTGAAGGGAAACAGTCCGTGGTTTGGGATGAAGCGGAAAATCGGTTGCATATTCAAAAGGCCATTATGGCCACTCTGATGAAATAACAGAAATTTTTAAGGAGACACGCAATGGCAAAAAAACAAGATGTTAAGAAGATCGTCCTGGCTTACTCCGGCGGGCTGGATACCTCCATTATCCTGAAGTGGCTGAAGAATGAGTACGACGCAGAGATCGTGACATTCTCTGCAGATCTTGGGCAGGGTGATGAGCTGGAGCCGGTGCGTGAAAAGGCGCTCAAGACCGGCGCAAGTACCGTCTATATTGATGATCTGAAGGAAGAATTTGTTCGTGACTTCGTCTATCCGATGTTCCGGGCTAATGCTATTTATGAAGGCCATTACCTGCTGGGAACCTCCATTGCCCGTCCGCTGATCGCCAAGCGTCAGATGGAGATCGCCAAGATTGAAGGCTGTGATGCGGTCTCCCACGGTGCCACTGGTAAGGGTAATGATCAGGTCCGTTTTGAACTGGCCTATTACCATTTCGACCCCTCCATTACCGTCATCGCTCCCTGGCGGGATTGGAAGCTGAACAGCCGTAAGGCGCTGATCGCCTATGCCAAGAAGAACGATATTCCAATTCCGATCACCAAGAAGCGTCCCTGGTCTTCAGACCGTAACCTGCTGCATATCTCCTTTGAAGGTGGCATCTTGGAGGATACCTGGGCTGAGGCACCGGAAGAGATGTATGTGCTGACCTGCAAGCCGGAAAAGGCTCCCAACAAGGCGCAGTATGTTGAGATTGAGTTTGAACAGGGTAATGCCGTGGCGGTTGATGGTGTGCGGATGACACCGGCCCAGTTGCTGGCGCACCTGAACACCATTGGCGGCCTGCATGGGGTAGGGCGGGTTGACCTGCTGGAAAACCGTTCAGTCGGCATGAAGTCCCGTGGTGTCTATGAGACTCCCGGCGGCACCATCCTGCGCGAAGCACACTCTGCTGTTGAGCAGATCACCATGGATCGTGAAGTAATGCGGATTCGTGACTCGCTGATTCCAGAATATGCCCGTCAGGTCTATGCCGGTTACTGGTTCTCCCCAGAGCGTGAAATGCTGCAGACCCTGATCGATGAATCACAGAAGACTGTTAACGGCGTAGCACGGGTCAAGCTGTACAAGGGACATTGCCGCACCGTTGGCCGCAAGTCCGAGACAAACTCGCTGTTCAACCTGGATTTTGCCACCTTTGAGAAGGACAAGGTTTATAATCAGGCAGATGCAGAGGGCTTTATCAAGATCAACTCCCTGCGCTTGCGGATCCGCTCCCTGATGCAGGGCAAGAAGTAGGTTTGTGACCAAACCGCGCTACAGGAAGGAACATATCGTCACTTCTGTGGTGGCGGTGATTATTGATGAACAGGAACGGGTGCTCCTCACCAGGAGGAGCATCCCGCCCTTTAAAAATATGTGGGTCATGCCAGGCGGTAAGATTGATCTGGGGGAGCCGATAGCAACGGCACTCAGGCGGGAAGTGGATGAAGAGGTCGGGTTAGAGGTTGAGGTGGGCAGCCTGATTGATGTCTTTGAACACCTTACCCCCGGTGAAGAAAACTGCCACTACGTTATCCTGTTTTACCGTTGCAGACCGGTTCATTATGATCTGGCCCACAATCCGGATGAGGTTGCCGAGGCAAGCTGGGTGCCAAGGCATGAACTTGCAGCCTACCTGATGCCTGACGGAACCCGTACCATCCTTGGGAAAATTTTCCCTGAGCTTGTCACAGTCGACCCGGAGTCGCGCTGATGCCAAAGATCATTGATACCAAGGTTAATCTTGCCTTTCCATTGGGGCATCATCTGCACTGCCTGATTGCTCAGCTACCCAACCACCTGCATAAAACCTCTGGCTTTCATCCGGTAGAAGAACAACAGCAGTGGCAGGCGATCAATTCAGTCCTTGAGCTGGTGGCAGCAGGTGAAGGGAATCTTAAAAAGCTTCATTTTTTGCTGTTTCCTGAATCCAGTCTGCCGGTAAGCTGTCTTGATCAGCTGCTTGCAACCGTTGATCAGGGTTTCAGGCCCAATACGGTTACCATGATCGGCGTCGAGCATGTCAGCCTGCGGGAGTATCGTCGCTATCTTGAACGTTTCAAGGCTGATAATCAGGCGGCGATAGAGCTGGTTGATCAGGATATTGACTCGGGCGATGTGCTGGATATGCCGGTTAACTGGTGTCTGGTTCTGGTTAAGGAGGCAGACAGCAGGCTGCGGGTCTTTCTGGAGGCAAAGAGTCATCCCTTCCATGGTGAAGAGTTTATTGACAAGTACCATGATCTCTACCGGGGACGGCATTTTTACCTGTTACGCAGCAGAGCTTCTTGCTTTAATTTTATGGCGATTATCTGTCTTGATTATCTCTACCGTGACCTGTACAGCTCCAATATCAAGCAGATCATTGACCATGCAAATCAGCTCTATTTCAGTACCCGTCAGGGGCTTGATGCCCTGTTTGTGATCCAGTGCAATCCCAAGCCGGAGCATCAGGCCTACCGTGATGTGGTCAGCGGTTTCTACGGAGAATATCTGGAGGACACCCCTGGTGTGCGGGAGACGGTAACGGTTTTTGGCAACGCCTCTGATGAGACCCTGCTGGAAGGGGTGCCGCTGTCAACCGGATTCGGACAATCCTCTGTGGTGATCAATCGCCATCACCGTCTGGAACAGGTGGTGTCAGAAGAGTTTGTTGCCGATGATTTTGCTGGCGCGCCGGTTTGCCGTTTACGGTTTGGTCGTGGCACACGCCTGCTCTATTTTAATCTGCCCTTGCACCATGAAATAGATCCGCGCAGTTCCAGGGTGCCGCTCAAGGTACATGCCATTCTGCAGCGATCTGCTGAAGAAGGATGGGAAAAGGTGCAGTCAGCTACCTTCGTTGGTGGCATCTAACACGTAATCAAGGAGATTTTTGTATGTCGCAGGACAAATTATGGGGTGGGCGCTTTACCCAGCCGACTGATAAGTTTGTGGAAGAGTTCACCGCCTCAATTGATTTTGACAAGCGGCTGTATCATCAGGATATTCGTGGTTCGGTTGCCCATGCACGGATGCTGGGACGGCAGGGGATCATACCTCAGGATGATGTTGATAAAATTGTCCACGGTCTGGTAAATATCCTGCAGCAGATCGAGGCAGGCGAATTTGATTTTTCCATCGGTCTTGAAGATATCCATATGAACATTGAGGCTCGCCTGTCCCAAAAGATTGGTGAGGCAGGCAAGCGGCTGCATACCGGACGTTCCCGAAATGATCAGGTGGCACTGGATATCCGGCTCTACCTGCGGGATGAGATTGTTGAGGTCGTGGCCTATCTTGAGATGCTGATTGATTCATTGCTGGAGCAGGCTGAAAAGAATATTGAGGTGGTGATGCCCGGCTTCACCCACCTGCAATCGGCTCAGCCGATCCTGTTTTCTCACCACATGCTGGCCTATGTCGAGATGTTTAAACGTGACAAAGGCAGGATGGAGGATTGCTTTAAACGGGTGAACGTGCTGCCTCTGGGGGCTGGTGCGCTGGCCGGTACAACCTTCCCGATAGACCGTGAATATGTGGCTGAGCAGCTTGACTTTCCTACGGTGACCCGCAATTCGCTGGATTCGGTTTCTGATCGTGATTTTGCCATTGAGTTTATCTCTGCCTCCTCAATTCTGATGATGCACCTTTCCCGTATGTCAGAAGAGTTGATCATCTGGTCCACCAGTGCCTTCCGTTTTGTGGATCTGTCCGACGGCTTCTGTACCGGCTCCTCGATCATGCCCCAGAAAAAGAACCCGGATGTGCCTGAGCTGGTGCGTGGCAAGACCGGGCGCGTCTATGGAAATCTGATGGCTTTGTTGACAGTGATGAAGGCATTGCCCTTGGCCTATAACAAAGACATGCAGGAGGACAAGGAACCGCTCTTTGATACGATTGACACCGTCAAGGGCTCTCTCAAGATCTTTGCCGACATGATCCGCGAGATGCGGGTTAATGCCGGTTCCATGGGGCGTGCAGCAGGCCAGGGATTCTCGACTGCAACTGATGTGGCTGATTATCTGGTACGCAAGGGATTGCCGTTCCGTGATGCCCACGAGGCGGTCGGTAAAGCGGTGGCTTACTGTGTTGAAAACGAGATGGAGCTGGAAGAACTTTCTTTGGCTGAATGGCAGCTGTTTTCGCCGCACTTCAGTGATGACATCTTCGCAGCCATTACGGTTCAGGCAAGTGTCAATGCCCGTAATGTGATTGGTGGTACTGCTCGCAGCCGTGTTGAAGATGAGATCCGGCGCTGTCGGGAAGGGAAGTAGCATGCAGGTTAAACAGGTCGCCCTCATGGCTGCATCAGCCGCCATGCTTATGACAGGCTGCGGTAAAAAAGGGCCGTTAATCTATCCTGATATGCTGATAGCCCAGCCGCCGCAGCAGTTGAAGGTTGAGCAACGTGGTTCTGCGTTGCGCCTTTCTTTTGATCTGCCGGATAAGGATCGTTCAGGCCGCAAGCTTCAAGATCTTGAGGCGATTCTGATTGGACGGCGCGTATATCAGGAAAATGACTGCGTCAGTTGCCAGGATCAGTATCAGGCGCTACAGAAGGTTGATCCTGCTTTCCCTGCGCCAGCACAACGTCAGGGTAACCGGCTTGTTGTCGTTGACACTGATGTTCGCAATGGTGAACGGTATCAGTATCGTCTGCAGACGGTGCAAAAGGGGGGCATTACCGGCGGTGCCACGACAACCGCTATGGTAAAGCTTCTGGCGGCTCCCAACTCGCCGGAGTTAAAGGTACGCTCTGCCTTTGGCGGATTCATTGCCCTTGATCTTACTAGCGTTGCTCAGCAAGACGCACCATTGGTTGGCTACACCATTTACCGTGGGGAGGGGGCTGGAGCACTTGTTCCGGTGACCACCTTGACAGGAGGATCTACCCATTACGAAGATCAGGCTGTGCAGCGTGGTGTGACCTACCGTTATGCTGCCAGCGTTGTGGTAAAGCGCGCTGATGGAATGCTGGCTGAAAGTGAGCCCTCTGCTGCTGTTGCCATCAGTGTTGCGGACGACCCAAGCTAGTTTTTAAGAAATAAAGCTTTCTAAACAAGAAAAGGCGGCCGAATCACTCGGTCGCCTTTTCTTGTGTTGTGCAAGGAAAAAGAGGTTGCCCAAATTACTTGGCAACGGTCTCCAGAGCCTTGATCATAACATCCTTGTAGGGGTTAGCGAACAGGATGATCAGACAAACAACCAGAACGTAGATTGCCAGGGACTCGATCATGGCGAGACCGATCATCATGGTGGTCAGGATCTTGCCGGAAGCGCCGGGGTTGCGGGAAACGCCTTCAACAGCACTCTTAACAGCCATACCTTGGCCGATACCGGTACCGAAAGCGCCAATAGCCATACCAAAACCTGCAGCCAGCATACACATTGTGAAAAAGTTCATCTGTACTACCTCCGTGTGGTGTGTGCTCCTAAACAGTATAGGAGAAAAATGGATAATCGATAATTAGTGCGCTTCTTCCAGTGATCCCTGAATATAGATCATGGCCAGCAACATAAAGACGAATGCCTGAATAAAAGAAACCAGTACACCCATCAGCATCATTGGCAGAGGTACCAGGAACGGTGCCAGAGCAAAGAAGATCATCAGAACCAGCTCGTGGCCGTTCATGTTGCCGAAAAGACGTAGAGTAAGGGATACAGGACGTGAAAGGTGTCCGATCAGTTCAATGAAGAACATCAGCGGTGCCAGCCACCAGATCGGTCCCAGGAAGTGCTTCAGGTAGTGGAAACCATGGTGCTTGATGCCGATCACGTGGGTGGCTACAAATACAACAATCGCGCAGGCCGCAGTGGTGTTGATATTGGCGGTCGGCGGATAGAAACCGGGGATCAGGCCCACCAGGTTGGACACCAGGATGAAAATAGCCAGTGTGGCAATTAACGGAAAGAAGGGACGACCATGCTCACCCATGGTCTCAACGATCATGTTTTCAATGCCATCGACCACAACTTCCATAAAGTTTTGTGTGCCGCTTGGTATGGTTTTCAGCGCACTGGTTGCAATCAGTGACAGCACCAACAGCAGTGCTATGACCGTCCAGGTATAGACAACTGCGTTAGCTGAAGCGTCAGAAATATGCAGCAGGTGCTGCAGTTTTGAACTAAGGAACTGGAGAAACAACAACGGGTGGACCATGGGTCAATCTCCTTTATAAAACGCTGAATACAGAGTTAACGCTATTATGACTGCCACAATGACCGAGAGACCAACGAGCAGGGCAATAATGGAAAAACGCCCGGAGGTCAGAACAGCATAGAGTATGACAGCAGTTATACTCAATCGAAGCAGGTAACGGACTGCTGCAGAACCTGCAGATGGTGCGATCTGATGATCTAGCAGCTGGCGCAATGTCCTGCGCTGCCAGACAAAGTTAATGATGGCGATGCTGCCGCCAGCAAGAATTCCAAGTCCAACCGGGGCGGTATAAAAAAGAAAACCGGTTGCTGTTGCAATGGCAAGCAGCACGACGCTAGATTGCAAAATAAGCGCAGGCAGCCTTGCCTCGTTAATCGTTGTCACGGTTCAGATTTTTTATCTCGCGCCGTGTGATGATATACACATTCTTAAACCCGGCAGCGATACCAATCATGAGGAAAATCCAGAAAAACCAAGGAGCCGTACCCAGCCAACGATCGATTGTCAGGCCAAACCAGACACCGATTGCGATGGCAAGTACAACTGAAATACCCATGCTTGAAACGGTGCCAATGTTGCGGAAAATGTCACGAAGTTCGCCCATTTCCGCCTCCGGTCAGCAGGGATTGTATACAAAACCTGTTTCTCATAGCACAGTGACGCTTGCAGTGTCAATTGTTTCGTGAATCATGCAATGAGTTTAAAGCACTTACGGGCTGCGGCAATAGTTGTCTCAATCTCCTGCTGCGTGTGTGCAGCTGACATAAAGGCTGTTTCAAATTGGGAGGGGGCCAGATAGATCCCTTCCTCAAGCATGGCTAGGAAATAGCGGGCAAAGGTCTTGGTGTCGCAGGCAGCTGCAGTGGTCCAATCAAAGACTTCGTGGGGGGTGAAGAAGGCGCAGAACATGCTGCCGACCCTGGTGGAATATAGTGGGTATCCCGCTTCTTTGGCCGCTTGGGCGATCCCTTCTGCAAGCAGGCGGCTCTTCTCCTCCAGTTGCTGGTAAAAACCAGGCTGTTGTAACATCTTGAGGGTTTCGATGCCAGCGGTCATGGCCAATGGGTTGCCTGACAGTGTGCCGGCCTGGTAGACGCCGCCTGAGGGGGAGAGCTTTTCCATAATCTCGCGCTTGCCGCCAAAGGCGCCAACCGGCAGGCCGCCACCGATGATCTTGCCCAGGGTGGTCATGTCCGGGGTAACGCCGTAGAGCGTTTGTGCTCCACCGTATGCAACGCGAAAACCGCACATAACCTCATCAAAAATCAGTATAATGCCTTCGTTGGTGCAGAGTTCTCGTAGGCCTTCAAGGAAGCCGGGCCGGGGTGGCACGGTGCCCATGTTGCCTGCAACCGGTTCAATAATGATGCAGGCGATCTGATCCTTGTTCTCGGCAATGAGTCTACTGACTGATTCCAGAGAGTTGTATTCTGCTGTCAGGGTGTGCTTGGCAAAATCTGCAGGAACGCCGGGAGAGTCAGGTACCCCAAAGGTGGCGGCGCCAGAGCCTGCTTTAACCAGCAGTGCATCTGCGTGGCCGTGGTAGCAACCGGAAAACTTTAAGATCTTGTCGCGACCGGTATAGCCGCGGGCCAGGCGGATGGCGCTCATGGTTGCCTCGGTGCCAGAGCTGACCATGCGCACCATTTCTATGGAAGGCACGGCATCTATCACCATTTGGGCCAGGGTAATTTCTAGCTCAGTTGGGGCACCGAAGCTTGAGCCGTTTTCCATACATGTCTTGACTGCGTTGACAACGGCAGGGTAACAGTGGCCGAGAATCATGGGGCCCCATGAGCCGACATAATCGATATAGCTGTTATCGTCTTCATCAACTATCCGGCTTCCCAAAGCCTTTTTGATGAACAGTGGGTCGGCGCCAACTGATTTAAAGGCCCTGACCGGACTGTTAACGCCACCGGGAATAATCTGACGTGCTTGCGTAAATAATGTGTGAGAGCGTGTGTGGATCATAGAAATGTGTGCCTCCAATTTGTGAACGTAGGACAGTTGCGCTTTTGTACCTGTTGCTAGGTTCGTTTGTCAATTCAGTTCGTTTGCGGTAGAAAAACTTGCCTGAATTATACCTAAAAAGTCTTCTATGTCCTGTAAACATAAGCGAAATAAATATCTTACGATGTTAAGAATGATTTAATGCAGGCTAAAAAAAAAGGGAAAAAGTGCTTGACAATCGGCACCCAAATGCAATAGGTTTGCTGCGTTTTGTATACAGTATACGTGTAAAGTCTTGAAAGAAACTGCTTGGGGAGGAAATAGAGAATGCTTGGTACCTATCTACCCATTATGCTGCTGATCCTTGTTTCATTGGCCTTTGGCCTTGGTTCGGTGGTGTTTTCTTCGTTGATTGGCCAGAAGAAGTTTTCAAAGGTCAAGATGGCACCGTACGAGTGTGGTTGTGAGCCGATCGGCACAGCGCGCGAGCGGTTCCCAATCAAGTTTTATCTGATCGCGATGTTGTTTATTCTGTTTGATATTGAAGCTGTCTTTCTTTATCCCTGGGCAATTCTGTATAAGAAGCTTGGTGTGTTCGGGTTGGTAGAGATGGGGCTCTTTGTTGTGATCCTGTTTGTTGGTTATATCTATGTCTGGAAAAAAGGAGCACTGGAATGGGAGTAAATCAGCCCCTCGGTGGTAACGTAACCGTTACGTCACTTGATAAGCTGGTCAACTGGGTCAGGAAGTCCTCCATCTGGCCGATGACCTTCGGTCTGGCCTGCTGTGCCATTGAGATGATGGCAACTGGTGCGTCGCACAACGACCTTGACCGCTTTGGTATCATTTTCCGTGCTTCGCCACGTCAGGCAGACTGTATTATTATCGCTGGTACGGTAACCAAGAAGATGTTGCCGGTAATTCAGACGGTTTATGAGCAGATGCCTGAGCCTAAGTGGGTAATTGCCATGGGTGCCTGTGCCTGTTCTGGCGGAATTTTTGATACCTACAGTGTTGTGCAGGGTATCGATGAGGCACTGCCGGTCGATGTCTATATTCCGGGTTGTCCTCCACGCCCAGAAGCTCTGTTGTATGGTCTGATGAAGCTGCAAGACAAGATCATGCAGGAGAGTAACTCGTTTGGTTCCGTATTCGGCCTGGGTGAGCGGGTATCCACGGTCTGATTTTCTAGGTTGCTACGAATTCACTATTACTGAAAAGGTTTCGACGCTATGGCAGACACAAATCGCGCCGTTGAAAAACTGCAAGGGAAGTTCGAGGCCTCCATTCTGGAGGTGACGCAGGATCGTGGTGACTGGATCGTTACAGTCAAGAAAGAGGATATCGTTGCTGTACTCACGTTTCTGAAGCAAGAGTGCAAGTTCGATATGCTGACTGATGTAACAGCCATTGACTATCTTGGTAAGGCTGCTGACCGTTTTATGATGGTCTATCAGTTGACATCGGTGTCGTTCAAAGACCGTTTGAGGGTCAAGGCCCCGGTCTCTGAGGCAAACTGTGTGATTGGCAGTGCTACGCAGGTGTACGGGTCCGCTGGCTGGCTTGAGCGCGAAGTTTTTGACCTGTTTGGTATTCGCTTTGATAAACACCCGGATCTGCGTCGTATCCTGATGACGCCTGACTGGGAAGGGCATCCGCTCCGCAAGGACTACCCGTTGCAGGGGCCTGGTCGTGAGCCGTACAAGGGACGTCTTTCTTAATTAGAACTACTACGCACTTAACGAGCAGACGAGGCTATACATGGCTAACAATGAAATCATGACCATTAACATGGGGCCGCAACACCCCAGTACCCACGGCGTTCTGCGCATGGTGATCGAGCTGGATGGCGAGACCATTCTTAAGATTGATCCAGATATCGGCTACCTGCATCGCGGCGTTGAAAAGTTGTCTGAACATCGTACCTACCACCAGACCCTGCCGTTAACTGACCGTCTGGATTATCTGGCTCCGATGAGTAATAACCTGGGCTACATTCTGGCTGTTGAAAAACTGCTGGGTATCGATGTTCCTGAGCGGGCACAGACAATCAGAATTATTATGACTGAGTTGACCCGCCTGCAGTCACACTTGGTATGGCTTGCCTGTCACGCACTTGATATTGGTGCTATGACTGTCTTTATCTATGCCTTCCGCGAGCGTGAAGCCATCATGGAGACCTATGAGTTAATCTCTGGTGCCCGGATGACCTCTAACTTCTTCCGTGCTGGCGGCCTTTCACAGGATGTGCCTGCTGAATTTGAGAAGAAAGTACGTGACTTCATAGCTGAAATGCCTGGATTCATTGATACCTATGAAGGCCTGTTGACCGGTAACCCGATCTGGCGCAAGCGTACCATTGGCAACGGCATCATCTCGGCTGAAGATGCAACTGATATTGGTATCACGGGACCAGCTCTGCGTGGTTCAGGTGTTAATTTTGACCTGCGCCGTGATATTCCTTATGCAGGTTATGAGAACTACACCTTTGAAGTGCCGGTTGGAACTGAGTGCGACACCTTTGATCGTTACAAATGTCGTCTGATTGAGATGCGTGAATCTTGCAAGATTGTTACCCAGGCGATGGAGCGACTCAAGCCCGGTCCGGTACTGGCTGATGCACCTCAAGTTTGCTATCCCGCAAAAGATTCTGTCTATAACAGTATTGAAGGCCTGATTCACCACTTCAAAATTGCCAGTGAGGGCTACCCGGTTCCTGAGGGTGAAGTCTACATGGGAATTGAAGCGCCTAAAGGTGAGCTTGGGTTCTATCTGGTAAGTGACGGTAGTAGTAAGCCTTATCGTATGAGGGTTCGTCCGCCATCATTTGTCAACCTGCAGGCCATTGAGAAGATGGCAAAGGGTGCCATGCTGGCAGACCTTGTTGCGATTATCGGTACATTGGACATCGTGTTGGGTGAGATTGACCGCTAAACTGAGACCGAAAAGGGAGGCCGCAGATGAGTGAAGCGGTTGCAACTACAGAAACTACCGAAGTGGAAGAGCCGGTTATTGATCTGGCCCTTGCAGAAGAGGTAATTCAAAAATACAAGGATATCCCGGGCAACCTGATGCCGGTTCTGCAGGGAATCCAGGATGCCTACGGGTATGTGCCACGGATCACCGTTGATTATGTGGCCGAGCGTCTGAATGTCTATCCCAGTCAGATTTATGGTGTGTTGACCTTCTATGCTCAGTTCCATCTCAAGCCACGCGGTAAGTTTATTATCCGGGTCTGCATGGGAACAGCCTGTCACGTTCTGGGGGCTGAGCGGATCAAAGAATCGTTTTATGATCGAATCGGTATTGGTCACGCAGAAACAACTCCGGACCGTCGCTTTACCTTTGAGTTGGTGGCATGTCTTGGGGCCTGTGGTATGGCGCCACTTTCCATGGTCAACGATGAGACCTACGGCAAGATGACAGTTCAAAAGGTAGATGAGATCATCAAGGAATATTCTTCGCTCCCGATCTAGGTTCGGGACGTTCGTCAGGGGATAGAACACATGGCTGAAGCTATCAAGATATTGATCTGCCAGGGAACGGGCGGTATCTCCGCCGGCGCTAAGAAGGTAGAAGCCGAGTTTAATCGGATTATTGCCGAAAAAGGGCTTACTGCTACTGTTGGCAAGCGTTGTGATGTGGTAAAGACCGGCTGTCGTGGTCTTTGTGCGAACGACGTTCTGGTTGACATCGTTGACGATAAGGGCTGTACCACCTACGACTTCGTTCAGCCGGAAGAAGTTGCCAAGCTGGTAGACGAGCATATTATTGCTGGTGAACCGCTTGAGAAGCGCAAGGCAAAGCCCTACTATAATAAGTTTGTTGATGCACAACAACGGATTGTTATGTCTGGCTGCGGACAGATAGATGCAGAATCTATCGACGCATACCTTGCAACTGACGGTTTTAAGGCAATCAAAAAATGCATTACTGAAATGAAGCCTGCTGAAGTTACGGAAGAAGTTAAGAAATCCGGGCTCCGTGGCCGTGGGGGCGGTGGCTTTCCCACCGGTCTGAAATGGTCATTCTGCGCAGCGTCACCAGGTCATCATAAATATATCATCTGTAACGCCGACGAAGGTGACCCAGGTGCCTTTATGGACCGGTCAATCCTTGAAGGTGACCCGTACTGCCTGATTGAGGGGATGATGATTGCCGGTTACGCCATCGGCGCACAGTTCGGTTATGTCTATGTCCGGGCTGAGTATCCACTGGCAATTCAGCGCCTTCAAAAAGCCATCGATACCTGTTACGAAAAAGGGTATTTGGGCAACGACTGCATGGGACTCGGCTTTGAGTACAACATGCGGATTAAGATGGGTGCAGGCGCCTTTGTCTGCGGTGAAGAAACCGCTTTGATGGCGTCAATCGAGGGTGAGCGTGGTATGCCCCGTCCACGTCCGCCATTCCCTGCTGTTAAGGGCCTTTGGCAGAACCCGTCAAACATCAACAACGTAGAAACCTTTGCCAACGTTCGCCATATCATTAACAACGGCTCAGCATGGTATGCAGCAATTGGTACAGAAACCACCAAAGGTACCAAGATCTTTGCAGTAACCGGCAAGGTTAAGCATACCGGTCTGGTTGAAGTTCCTGCTGGTATGAAGGTTCGTGACGTTATTTACGAAGTTTGTGGTGGTATTCTTAATAACCGCAAATTCAAGGCTGTACAGGCTGGTGGTCCATCAGGCGGCTGTATTTCTGCAGAACTGCTTGATACACCGGTTGACTATGACTCCCTGATCAAGGCTGGCGCCATGATGGGCTCCGGTGGTCTGGTTGTTATGGATGAAACCACCTGTATGGTTGATATCTCAAAATTCTTCCTGACCTTCACCCGGATGGAATCATGCGGCAAGTGTGTACCCTGCCGGATTGGCTTGAAAGCCATGCTTGATATCCTGATCAGAATTACCGAAGGCAATGGTCGTGCTGGTGATATTGAGACCCTGATTGATCTTGGTACTACCATCAAGCAAGCCTCATTGTGTGGTCTTGGTCAGACTGCGCCAAACCCAGTACTCTCTACTATTCGCTACTTCCGCGATGAGTATGAAGCCCATATCAACGATAAACGCTGCCCCTCAAACTCCTGTAAAGAGCTGTTACTTTGGCAGGTGGTTGAAGACAAGTGCGTTAAGTGCGGTGCCTGTAAGAAGGCCTGTCCGGTTGATGCCATTGTTTGGGAAAAAGGTGAGATTGCTTACCTGGATAAAGAGAAGTGTACCAAGTGTAAGTCCTGTTATGACGCCTGCCGTTTCATGGCAATTGAGTAGACAGTTCCTAGAGACAACTTACGTAAGACGAGGTTGAGATGGTCACTCTGACGATAGATGACAAGCAGGTATCAGTAGAAAAGGATGCAACGATTTATGACGCTGCCAAAGCAGCTGGCGTCAACATTCCGATCCTTTGCCATGACAAGAAGCTGAAGCCCTTTGGCGCCTGCCGTATGTGCCTGGTTGAGGTTGAGCAGATGAAAGGGCGTTTGATCCCTGCCTGCACCACACCAGTTACCGAAGGTATGATCGTCCGTAGCAGTACACCACCGGTTGAGAAAGCTCGTAAGCTGGTTTTGGAACTGTTGATGCTCAACCACCCGCTCGATTGTCCGGTCTGTGACAAAGGCGGCGATTGCGAACTGCAAAACCTTGCCTATGATCATAAAGTCAATTCAAACCGTTTGGCTGATGAAAAATTTCATCATGAAATTGACTATAACAACCCACTGATTGAGCGCGATCAGAACCGCTGCGTACTTTGCGGCAAATGTGTTCGTATCTGTGATGAAATTGTGGCTCGCGGAGCGCTGACCTTTATCAGCCGGGGTATCGAAACCACTATTGGTACTGAGTTTGATGGTCCGCTCAGCTGCGAGTTCTGCGGTTCCTGTATTTCCGTCTGCCCGGTTGGTGCGTTACTTGCCCGTCCTTTCAAGTTTAAGTCCCGTTTCTGGGCAATGACCAAGAAAAAGTCAGTCTGTGGTTACTGTGGCACCGGTTGCAACGTGACCCTGGGTGTTAAGGACAATAAAGTTCTGACTACGGTGTATGACGAAAACCAGGGCTTCCATAATGGTCAGCTCTGCGTTCGTGGTCGTTTTGGCTATCAATTCATCAGCTCTGACAAGCGCCTGAAAACTCCTCTGATTCGTAAGAATGATCAGCTGGTTGAAGCTGGCTGGGATGAAGCTCTAGCACTGGTGGCTGAGCGTCTGAAAGGTGCCGGTTCTGCTGCTGCCGCACTTGCAACTCCGCGCATGACCAATGAAGAACTTGTTTTGTTAAAGCAGTTGATGACCCAACAGGTTGGTTCACAGAATATTGATCATTCAGCTGGCTATGGCCATGCTGCAGTCTCAGAAGGTCTTGGTAAAAGTCTTGGTGTTGCCGCATCCTCAGCAACTATTCTTGATATCCAGAAAAGTGACCTGATTCTTGCTATCAAGACTGATGTCTATGAAACCCACCCGGTGGTTGGTTTTGAAATCAACATGGCTGTCAAGAATAAAGGTATCAAGCTGCAGATCATCTCCGACAAGCGCGGTAAACTGTCCCGCCTGCCTGGTGCTAATCTGCTGCTCAACAAGCCGGGCAGTGATGTCGCCTTGCTGAATGCTGTTGCAAAGGTACTGCTTGACGAAAATCTAGCTGTTACACCCGCCACACCTGAGCTGGCTGCTGCTCTGAATGACTTTACCCCAGAGAAAGTTGCCGAGCTTACCGGTGTTGCTGCTGATGCCATACGTGATCTGGCTCGAGCCTATGCCGCTGCTGAGAAGGCCATTATTCTCTTTACTTCCGGTCTTGCATATCCTGGTGCGGATGCACAGTTGGCCCATGCTGCCGCTAACCTGGCAATTCTGGGTGGTAAGCTGGGTAAAGAAGGGTCTGGTATTCTTGCCCTGCAGGAAAAGAATAACAGCCAGGGCGCACTTGATGTCGGTTTTGTCCCAGGACAAGGCGGTCTGGATGCGCAGCAGATTCTTGCTGGCTGTTCAGCTGGCAGTATCAAGACACTGTTGATTGCAGGCGAGAATCCGGTTGTTTCCTATCCGGCTCAGGCCCAGGTTAAAAAGGCCCTTGATGCAGTTGAGTTTTTGGTTGTGGCCGACCTGTTCCTGACAGAAACAGCCCAGATGGCTGACGTTGTGTTGCCTGTTTGTTCCTATGCAGAAAAAGCAGGCACCTTCACAGCAACAGACCGTAGAGTACAAAAAATATCTGCTGCCATTCCGGCTGTAGGTCAGAGTAAGCCTGAATTTCAGGTCTATGGTGAACTGATCAGCTTACTTGGCGGCCAACCTGCTGCTACCCAGGCAGAGGCATTTGCTCAGATCGCTGCCTACGCAGGCATTTCATACGCTGAACTTGGAGAAGGTGGTGCATTTGCCGCTGTCAAGCTGCAGCCAGTTCAGGTTGTACCTAAGGTTGTAACCGTGGCTGTTGACGCAGGCAAGTTTGCCCTGTTAACCGGTGCTGCCCTCTATCACTGTGGAACCATGTCACTCTATGGTGAGGGTACGGTCTCTGTCTGTGGCGAAGCGTATGTCGAAATATCCCGCAACGACGCAGCTAAGATGAATATTTCAGAAGGTGCTGAAGTAAAGTTAACCTCCTCAACTGGTACGGTTTCAGTAAAGGCCCGTATTTCACCACGGATGTCAGAGGGGGTTGCTTTTGCTCCCTACCACTTTGCTGAGGCATCAATTAATACAGTCTGGTCTGGTGCTGCTGTAACTGGCGTAACCATTTCCAAGTAACGATTTGTCTGAGTCTTAACGCTACCAGAGAAGGAAGAGGGACCGATGGGAATCGAGATTCTAGGACTGCCGCTGTACTACTACATCGCCATGGTGGCCAAGGTATTGATCGCGTTTGTATTCGTGCTTCTGACCGTGGCCTATGCGACCTATGCCGAGCGTAAGATTATCGGCTGGATGCAGGTGCGGATCGGACCGAACCGGACAGGCCCAATGGGCTTATTGCAACCGATTGCTGATGGTTTGAAGCTCTTTTTCAAGGAAGAGATCATACCTGCAGAGGCAAACAAGTTTGCATTCCTGCTTGCTCCACTGGTTGCTCTGATTCCGGCTTTCATTACGTTCGCTGTCATTCCGTTTGGCGACACAATCAAGATCTTCGGCTATGATGTGCCGTTGCAGATTGTTGGCTACTATGATGCCGGTGTCGGTAAAGTGGTGGATATGAATGTCGGCGTACTGTATGTGCTTGCCATGTCTTCACTGGGCGTATACGGCATCGTTCTGGCTGGCTGGGCATCAAACAGCAAATACTCATTGATTGGTGGTCTGCGTTCTTCAGCACAGATGATCTCCTACGAGCTTGCTGCTGGTCTGGCTATTATCCCGGTCTTTATGCTTGTTGAATCACTATCACTGCAGGAGATTATCAAGGCTCAGGCAGGCATGAAGTGGTTTATCTGGAACAGCCCGATGACCTTTGTCGCAGGTATGATCTTCTACGTTGCGACGCTGGCTGAAGTCAACCGGACACCTTTTGACCTTCCCGAGGCAGAGACAGAGCTTGTTTCCGGTTTCTGTACTGAATACTCTTCAATGAAGTACGCCATGTTCTTCATGGCAGAGTATGCCAACATGGTTACCGTAAGTGCTGTGATGGTAACCCTGTTCCTTGGCGGCTGGGATGGGCCTTTTGTCAGCGCAATTCCTTGGCTTTCACCGCTCTACTTTATTGCCAAGGTATATTTCCTGATGTTCCTGGCCATGTGGATCAGGGCTACCCTGCCACGCTACCGCTATGACCAGCTGATGCATCTTGGCTGGAAGGTGATGTTGCCAACAACGCTGGCATTGATTGTCGTAACTGCTGTTGCCGGTCACTTTGGCTTCTATACCTTTAGCGGGTTGTTCGGAAACTAGATTACGCTGTTACCTTCTGAGCTAACAAAGAACTAATAGTACTAAATAAAGGACGACGTTATGCCGAATCCGTTTACGCCAATAATGCAAGGAATGAAAATTACGCTGGGACACGTGTTCAAAAAACCGGTCACACTCATGTACCCTGATGAGCGTCCCAAGGTAGCTGAGCGTTTCCGTGGCCTGCATGCCCTTAAGGTTTCTCATAATAAGGCCAAGTGTGTTGCCTGTTATCTTTGCCCGACGGTCTGTCCTGCTAAATGTATTACTGTTGAAGCAGGTGAAGATGCAAATCACGATAAGTTTGCTGCAAAATATGAAATCGACATGCTGCGCTGTATCTTCTGCGGCTACTGTGTAGAGGCCTGTCCGGTCGATGCACTGAAGATGACTGGCGAGTTTGAATTAGCCAACTATCGCCGTGAAGATTTTGTTTTTACCAAGGAACGACTTTTAGAAAAGAAATAAAGGAGCGCTGTACATGGACATCTCATCCGTCTTCTTTGCCCTCGTCACTGTAGTGGCCATAGTATCGGCCCTGATGGTCGTGACCTGCAAGAACCCGATCAACAGTGCGCTCTCTCTGGTGCTGACGTTCTTCTGCCTGGCTACCTACTATGCCATGCTGAACGCTCCCTTTATGGCCGCTGTCCAGATCATCGTCTACGCCGGTGCCATCATGGTCTTGATTGTGTTTACCATCATGCTGCTGAACATCCGGGTCGATGCGAACAAAAAAGGTTCACACCAGGTTGCCCTTGGTAGCGTCATGGGTATTGTTACACTGTTGCTGACAGGTCTCATCCTGACTCGCGGCAAGGTGTCGCAACCGGTTGGTGGTATTACCTCAGACATGATCAATAAACTTGGTCATACCGAATTGATCGGTAAGGTTATGTTCACCGACTTCCTGCTTCCATTTGAAGTCACATCGATCCTGCTGCTGGTTGCCATTGTCGGCGCAGTGATCCTGGCCAAGAGAAAACTTTCCTAGAGGTGTCGTAACCATGGATAATCTGAACAACTATCTTATTGTCAGCGCCGTTTTATTCTCCATCGGCACCATCGGGGTCTTAACCCGTAAAAATGCCATTGTTATGTTCATGTGTATTGAACTGATGTTGAATGCCGTAAACCTGACTTTTGTCGCCTTTTCACGCCACCTTGGCAACCTTGACGGGCAGATCTTCGTGTTCTTTATCATGACCGTTGCTGCTGCCGAGGCTGCTGTCGGCCTTGCGATGTTTATCGCCTTCTTCAACAATCGCGAATCAATTGATATTGATGATGCCAACCTGATGAAGTGGTAGTCGGCTTGCAGCATTAAGCAATAGTCCTAATTTGAACCTGTAATGACGAGATAAAGGAGTAGCTCAATGTTCGACAATGTGTGGCTGATACCACTGTTTCCCCTGATCGGTTTTTTAATTAACGGTCTACTTGGGAAAAAGATCAAGAACGAGACGATCATAGGTAGCATCGGTGCTCTTGCCGTGTTCTCATCTTTCATCGTGTCGGTTATGACCTTCATCAAGCTGATCGGTCTTCCGTCGGCAGAACGGTCTGTAAACATCAAGATCTTCACTTGGATGACAGCAGGTACGTTCAATGCTGACATTGCCTTCCTGATTGACCCACTTTCTTGCTTGATGCTGCTGGTGGTGACTGGTATCGGTACCCTGATACACATCTACTCCATTGGCTACATGCATGGTGAAGAAGGATTCTATCGCTTCTTCGCGTATCTCAACCTGTTCGTTTTCTCAATGCTACTGTTGGTAACTGGTAATAACCTGTTGCTGATGTTTGTTGGCTGGGAGGGTGTTGGTCTCTGTTCGTACCTGTTGATCGGCTATTACTTCCACAAGAAGTCTGCTGGCGATGCTGGTAAGAAGGCGTTTGTTATGAACCGGGTTGGTGACTTTGGCTTCCTGCTGGGTACCTTTACCCTTTTCTGGTGGCTTGGCCAAACCCACGGGATCTGGACCATTCAGTTTACCGAACTTGCTAAAAACGCAAATCTGTTCCCTACTGGTGGTGTGGTGACGGTTATTACACTCTGCTTCTTCTTGGGAGCTACCGGTAAATCAGCACAGATTCCGCTCTATACCTGGTTGCCTGACGCTATGGAAGGTCCTACACCGGTATCTGCTCTGATCCATGCTGCTACCATGGTTACTGCCGGTGTGTACATGATCGCACGGATGAGCTATCTGTTCATTCGCTCCCCTGAAACCATGATGACTGTAGCTGTGATTGGCGCTTGTACAGCTTTCTTTGCTGCTACTATCGGTACTGCCCAGAACGACATCAAACGTGTTCTTGCTTACTCAACAGTATCCCAGCTTGGTTACATGTTTTTAGCAATGGGTGTTGGTGCTTTTACTGCCGGCGTGTTCCACCTGATGACTCACGCTTTCTTTAAAGCCTGTCTGTTCCTTGGTTCAGGTGCTGTTATTCACTCCATGCATGGCGCACTGCATCATGTTCATTCACATGACGATGCACAGGATATGCGTAACATGGGTGGTCTCAGCAAGTATATGCCAATGACCTATGGCACCTTTCTGGTTGCTACCATTGCCATTGCTGGTATCCCCGGTTTCTCAGGCTTCTTCTCAAAGGACGAGATCCTGTGGCAGGCATTTGCTAACCCACTGCATGGTAGTCTTAATATGCTGCTTTGGGGGCTTGGCGCCTGTGCTGCCCTGATGACCGCCTTTTATATGTTCCGTCTGGTATTCATGACCTTCCACGGTACCTGCCGGATCAAGGCTGGCGCAGAGAAGCATCTGCATGAATCTCCCATGGTTATTGTGTTCCCGCTGATCGTGCTGGCTATTCTCTCCATGGTTGGTGGTTATATCGGTCTGCCAAAGCTGATTGGTGATCTGGTTGGTGGTATTCCAAACTATCTTGAACATTACCTCGAGCCTGTTTTTGCCAATGCCAATGCGTATATGCAGGCCCATACCCATCATGGTCATCACAGCCATGCCCTTGAGTGGGGCTTGATGGGAACCTCTGTTGTCATTGCAGTGGTTGGTATCTGCACCGCATATGTGCTGTACATTGCAAGCCCTGAGATCCCAAAGAAGTTTACTGCTGCTTTCCCGGCTCTGCATCGTGCTGTCTATAACAAGTGGTATATCGATGAGCTGTATGATTTCATGCTTGTTAACCCTTGTAAGTCCCTTGGTCGTTTCCTCTGGAAAGGGTTTGATGTTCTGGTTGTTGACGGTATCGTTAACGGTGTTGCCCATGTGGTTATGGCGTTTGGTGGTGTAATCCGCTACATGCAAACCGGTCAGATCTACAATTATGCCTGGTCAATGACCTTTGGTGTGGTTGTAATCATCGGCTACTACCTGTTCAAGTAATTAACCTTCTGTAATTTGTACTAAAGGAGCAGATTCGATGAGTAACATTCTGAGCGTGATGACCTTCCTACCCATCGTGGGGGTACTTCTGCTGCTCTTCATCCCGAAGGGGAGCAATGGAGCGCTGCGCAGTGTCGCCTTAGTGACCACCGTGGTTACATTTATAGCCAGTTTACCAATTTTAACCGGCTATCAAACCAACGCAGAGTATCAGTTTGTAGAGAATGTACCCTGGATTGCGGCTGGTCCCTTTGCCATGCGTTACAACATCGGCATTGACGGCATCAGTCTCTGGCTGGTCATTCTGACAACTTTTATTATGCCGATTGCAGTGCTCTCAACCTGGACTGCTGTTGAAGATAAGGTTAAAGAGTACATGATCTGTCTGCTGATTCTTGAGACAGCAATGCTTGGCGCCTTTATTTCACTCGACCTGTTTCTGTTCTACATCTTCTGGGAACTGATGCTGATTCCGATGTACTTCATGATCGGTATCTGGGGTGGCAAGAACCGTCTGTATGCAACGGTGAAGTTCTTCATTTATACCCTGGTAGGTTCGCTGCTGATGCTGGTAGCTCTGATTTACCTCTACTTCCTGGGGACAAAGACCGGTATCACTGATTTCAGTCTGGTTCACTTCTTTGATCTCAAGATTGCCCCTGCAACACAAACCTGGCTCTTTGCTGCCTTTGCACTGGCTTTTGCTGTCAAGGTCCCCATGTTTCCGCTCCATACCTGGTTGCCAGATGCTCACACTGAGGCACCGACTGCAGGTTCGGTCATTCTGGCAGCTATCATGCTGAAGATGGGTACCTACGGTTTTATCCGCTTTGCCATGCCGCTCTTCCCTGAAGCTACCCATCAGTTCACACCGCTGATTGCGACGCTTGCAGTAATCGGTATTATCTATGCGGCGCTTGTTGCAATGGTTCAAGAGGATGTAAAAAAGCTTGTTGCTTATTCCTCAGTTGCACACCTTGGATTTGTTATGCTTGGTCTGTTTGCACTGAACGAGCAAGGAGTAACCGGTGCATTGTTGCAGAACCTGAACCACGGTATCTCCACCGGCGCACTGTTCCTTATTGTTGGTTTCATTTACGAGCGTCGCCATACCCGTCTGATTACGGACTTTGGCGGCCTCTCCAAGCAGATGCCGATCTTTGCCGTCATCTTTATGATTGTTACCCTGTCATCAGTTGCTCTTCCTGGTACGAACGGATTCGTAGGCGAGTTCCTGATTCTGGTTGGTGGTTTTGAAAGTAGCCTGCGTTGGTGGACAATCGTTGCCTCCAGCGGTGTTATCTTTGCTGCTGTCTATATGCTCTGGATGTTCCAGCGGGTCATGTTTGGCGAGCTGGACAATCCTAAGAATCAAGCGTTGCTGGATCTGAATGCCCGTGAAATTGCGATCATGGTTCCACTGCTGGTTATGATCTTTGTGCTGGGTGTCTACCCCAACCCCTTCATTGAAAAGATGACCCCTTCAATTAAGAAGGTGATTGCACATACCCGCATTGAGCCAGTAACTACCGCCAAGGTAGCAGTACCTGCGGTTGCCCCGGCTGCTGAAGTTGCACCTGCTGATCATGCTGCACCGGTGCATCCTGTGACTGAACCCGCCGCTGAAAAGCCGGCTGCCCACTAGTTGAACGAGTTAATGCCCTGGAGGATTGTTAAATGGATATCAATGTAGCTCAACTCTTTCAGACGATTAACCTGAACGTCATCATGCCTGAGGTGATTCTCTCAGTGCTTGGTATGGCTCTTCTGCTGGTTAACGTCTTCGTTCCCTCCAAGTCTAAAGGCTACCTCGCCTGGCTGAGCTTGATCGGTATTATCGGTGCTGGCTTTGTTGCGGTAACTGGCTGGGGTACGACTGTTTCTAGCTTCAATGATTCAGTTGTGCAGGATAACTTTGCAATATTTTTCAAGATGATCTTCCTGCTGGCTGCAGGGCTTGCAGTCCTGATTAGTGATCAGTACATGTCTCGTGAAGATTGTAACCACGGTGAGCTGTATCCAATCATTCTGTTTACTACGGTTGGTATGATGTTAATGGCAGCTGCAACAGACCTGATGACAATTTTCCTCGGTCTGGAGCTGATGTCTATCTCGCTCTATGTATTGGCTGGCTTCAATCGTGACAGTATCAAATCCAATGAAGCAGGCATGAAATACTTCCTGCTGGGTGCCTTCTCAACCGGCTTCCTGCTCTATGGTATGGCACTGATTTATGGTGTAACCGGAACCACCCGGATTGCAAAGATCGCTTCACTTGTTGTTCAGGTAGGCGGCGCTGGCAATACCATGTTGCTGATCGGCATGTTCTTGATGCTTACCGGCTTCCTGTTCAAGATTGCTGCTGCACCGTTCCATATGTGGACACCTGACGTCTATGAAGGTGCTCCAACCCCAATGACGGCATTTATGTCTGCTGGTCCAAAAGCAGCCGGTTTTGCAACCATGCTGCGTCTGTTGCTGGTTGTTTTCCCTGCAATGAAGGCTGAGTGGTCTGATCTGCTCTGGATTCTTGCTGTTCTGACCATGACCGTTGGTAACTTTACGGCACTTCGTCAGGACAACATCAAGCGGATGCTGGCGTATTCATCAATTGCACATGCCGGTTACTGTCTGGTAGGTTTTGCATCAGGGACTGCTACAGGTACCTCAGGCATACTCTTCTATATGCTCTCTTACACCTTTATGAATATCGGTGCCTTTGCTGTTATTGTGCTGATTGGCAAAAAAGGTGAGCCTAACGGCACGGTTATGGATTATGCCGGACTTGGCCATAAGCGTCCATTACTTGCACTTGCGATGACTGTCTTTATGTTCTCTCTGGCAGGTATGCCGCCTACTGCTGGCTTCATCGGTAAATTCTACCTGTTCTCTGGCGCTGTAGAGGCTGGCTACATCTGGTTGGCAATCATCGGTGTGCTGAATAGTGCTGCCTCCGTATACTATTACCTGCGTGTGATTGTGTTCATGTACTTCAAGCCAGGCGAAGAGGAGTTTGACTGGTTTACTATCTCTGCTCCGGTAGCGCTTGCTCTGGTCGTTTCTGCCGCTGGTTCGTTGATCCCTGGTGTTATTCCTTCATTGCTGCTTCAGTTTGCTCAGCAGGCTGTTAAACTTATTTAGCAGTAGTTGGGGATAGGGTTGTAATAGAAAAGGCGCTACCGGTAACGGTAGCGCCTTTTCTGGTTTGGCGGAAGCACACAGGAATCGAACCTGCCAAAGGAGTTTCTCACCCCTCTCAACGGTTTTGAAGACCGCGCGGACCACCAGCGTCCGATGTGCTTCCATTACAAAAATACTGTTGATACAACAAAGGGCTAGATACAATATATCTAGCCCTTTGTCTATATGGCGCGCTTGGAGAGATTCGAACTCCCGACACCCAGATTCGTAGTCTGGTACTCTATCCAGCTGAGCTACAAGCGCATATTAACAGTGTAAGTGGCGGAGAGAGAGGGATTCGAACCCTCGATACCGGTTTCCCAGTATACTCGCTTAGCAGGCGAGCGCCTTCGACCTACTCGGCCATCTCTCCCTGTGCAAAAGGACTTACAGATATACGTGATTCTGGTGCTAATTGCAATAATTTTGTGCTGTAGGATTGATGATAAATAATCGGCTATCGACCCTTCTTAAGATCAACAAGAATCAACTTTGCTACAGCTTTTAATGTCTCAAAAACACCTTCACCCGTTGAGGCACATGCCTCAAAATCCGGTACATTGGTTGGGTTTAACTCTCTGCGAAGCTCTTCAACAGAGACCGCATTGGGGAGGTCTCGCTTGTTGTATTGTACGACATAGGGAAGCTTGTCAAGGTCGTAGCCTTGTTCTTTAAGGTTATGGCGAAGGTTGTCCAGGGATTCGACGTTTGCGTCCATCCGCTCTTCCTGGGAGTCTGCAACATAGACGATGCCGTCAACACCTTTCAGGATCAGTTTACGGGAGGCATCATAAAAGACCTGACCAGGAACAGTGTAGAGATGGAAGCGGGTTTTAAAACCTCTGATTTCGCCAAGTGCGAGTGGGAGGAAGTCAAAGAAAAGCGTTCTTTCAGTCTCGGTTGCCAGGCTGATCATCTTGCCTTTTGCTTCAGGGGCTGTTTTGGCGTAGACATGTTGCAAGTTGGTCGTCTTACCACAGAGTCCTGGGCCGTAATAGACGATTTTGCAGTTTATCTCGCGTGAAGCATAGTTAATGAAAGACATTGCGGCGCACCTCGGTGAGACTGATTAGCTGAAAAGGTTGTCGATATCGTCATCCGTAATTTCAGCAAAGGGGAATGAAGTGCCTGATTTTACTTTTTCATCAGACTTTTTCATCAGCTTTTCAAAAATAACGGAGAGTTCTTCTGATGCCTTTTTGACCCGTAAGCGAACCAGACCAAGCGAAGAGCGGTTGTCAAACAGAACAACCAGGATGACACGTCCACCGACAATTGAAATATGGAGGTTGTCTTTCTCTCCTTCGTGAAAAAGGATTGAAAACTCTTTCTCGCCAATTAGTTTGGCTAATCCGCCTGTTGCAGCGATATTACCAGCAGTCAGAGATGCCAACGAGGTGGTATCAAAACGCTCGGTTTCGCCAACACCAGAGATTAGCTGGCCGTTTTTATCAACAAGGAAAATTACCTTTGAGTTAGAGTCTTTGAGAAGTCGCTCAATGACAACATTTATTTCTTGAAACTCTTCGTCATACATGACCATCTGCGAGTTGGACATGTGAATCTCCTTATCACCTGCAACGAGTCGGCTGCGTATCGACAACCACCGAATTTGTATAGCAGAACAGTGGCATTGATTCAAGTTGATTTAACCAAATAATAGTCTTGTTAAAAGGCGACTAGATCAGGAGTTCTTGAGTTTTGTGCTGAATTCACCTACGATAAGCCGAAAATGTCTGAAAAGAGGATGATATGGCATCTGAATATATACCAAAATGGATAGCATGGGAGACGACACAACGCTGTAATCTGCGTTGTGTGCATTGTCGTTGTTCTTCCGAGTTAAATTCCTCTGAGGGGGATTTTAGCACAGCAGAGGGCAAGCGATTACTTGAGGAAATTGCCGCGTTTTCAAAGCCGGTAATCGTTTTGTCAGGCGGCGAGCCGCTGATGCGGCCGGATATTTTTGAGTTGGCTGAGCATGGCACCTCACTCGGTCTGCGGATGTGCATGGCAACTAATGGCGCGTTGGTAACAGATGAAGTGTGCGCCAAGATGAAGCAGGCGGATATCAAGATGGTCTCGTTGTCTCTTGATGGTTCTACAGCCGCTATTCATGATGATTTTAGGCAGTGTGAAGGAGCCTTTGAAGGTGTCATCCGTGCTGCAGAGACGTTTCGTCGAAATGGCCAAAAGTTCCTGATTAACTCATCTTTTACCAAGCGAAATCAGCACGATATTGCTGATACCTTTAAGCTTGCCAAGTCGCTTGGTGCCACCGCTTGGTACATGTTTATGATTGTACCCACTGGACGTGGTGAAGAGATTATGAATGAGCTGATCAGTAAAGAAGACTATGAAGAAATTCTTGAATGGCACTACCAGCAAGAGAAGCTTGAAGACGATATATTGATGCGACCCACCTGTGCGCCACATTATTACCGGTTTGTGCCGCAACGCGCGAAGCAGGAGGGGATAAAGTTTGAGCGGCGTAGCCTTACGTTCTCAACCGGTGGTGGAAAAGGTTGTATTGCCGCGCAGACAATCTGTCTGATCGACTGTTTTGGTAATGTAAAGCCCTGCTCTTACTTTCACCGCGTGGCAGGAAATGTAAAAACAACGCCTTTCCGTGAAATCTGGGAGAACTCTGAAATATTTAAAGATCTTCGTGATTTCAAAGCTTATAAAGGCAAGTGTGGCGAATGTGAATTTATTAACGTGTGTGGTGGCTGCAGGGCCAGGGCAGATGCAGTTTATGGTGACTATATGGCAGAAGAACCGTTCTGTAACTATGTGCCAATTCGGTCGCTGAAGTAATTTGATGTTGACAGACGCTCTGACAACCTTTATAAACAAAAGCTCTTCGCCCGGATAGCTCAGTAGGTAGAGCAGTGGACTGAAAATCCACGTGTCGCTGGTTCGACTCCGGCTCCGGGCACCATGAAATTCAAGAGGCTATGTCAGATGACATAGCCTCTTTTTTTTATGGGAAAAGAAAAAGGCTTACAGATCTGCTCTGTAAGCCTTTAAATGGGGCAGGGATTTTAATTGATTTGTAGTCTGTTGATATTACATAATATTATTTTATGAATAGACTGAAAAACCGCAAAAAAGACCGTAAAAAATCTAGCGCTTTATGCATTTGCTGCCACAAAAAGAGTAAAAACTAAACTGCGCACCTGTGCCAACTTTACAACAGATTAACGGTAACGTCATCAAACTTTCCGGCCCTGAAGTAATCAACAAAATTGGATTGATACAGTCCCCACAGTTCAACCGCCTCTTCCAGATCGAAATACATTCCGGTTTGACCGCATTCCCCGGCAGCAAAATCCCAATCCATTCCCTTCACCAGCTCGGCGTATGGGCCTGAACCGACATAGGTAAAATCTGTCACGTAGATAACCTGGCTATCGCGGATCATAACCTCAACCGGTCTGTATCCGCCTTTTTCAACAGAATACTCTGAACTCCTGAAACTGATGATGTAATCACCTTTTTCTTTCGCTAAACTACTCAGTATATCCTCTAAATCCTTGTTAATAGAATATTCAGCCGGACTATTCGCTATTTTCAGCATTTACAATCTCCTTACTCGCTCCCAATGGCATTGAAACTTTCCAACTTCTTTCTCAACGTGAAAATGACCGAAATGCCACATCTTGAAATCAAGCCGCTGGTATATTGCTTCAAGCATATCTTCAACTGGATCAGGAACCCTGCTTGAACCCTGCAGGAAGTGTTTCCTTTGGCTCTTTGGACAGGTATGGCTTATGACGTAATCAACTTTCCACCCAACTCTATCAAGATTCCGGCAAGCAGTTTCAAAATCCTCTGCAGTTGGTATCTCTTCAGGCCACCAATCAATGCCCTCCTTGCGGGGAGGTGCATAATCAAACCCGCCACCCCACGCCAGAGATTTTACTTTTGTGCCAAAACGATCATGGCTGCTTGAACCGCCGAAGGCCAAGAAGCGCTTCCCCTCAATTTGGAAAATCTCCCCACGCTTCAGGTAATAGACATGTTCCCTGATTTTGTACGCTTTTCCCTCAAACAGCTCCACGATGGGGAACTCACCACCAAACAAACGGGCAAAATTTTCATGGTTGCCATCAACCGCCAGCCACAACACACGTTGCCGAAGTTTTTGTTCTAAAAACGAATCTTCGTTTTTTCGGTGTTTTTCGTTTGTATGATAATCATGCCACCATACCCCGCCCAAATCCCCGCAGCAGAAGCAGATGTCACCCCTCTTTGCAGGCTTGAACCGAGCAGAGGAAATATGATAGGCAGAATCCCCGCCATGCAGATCACCTGTAATCCAAATCATCACACATATCCTTTCTGTGAAGATCGCCAACTATGATTGCCCTAATTCCCCCTAAAATGAAAAAGCCCCCACCTGCGGTAAAATAAAACCGAAGGTGGAGGCAATCCGAACCTTGCACAACGTTACTGTTGTTAAATATAGGCTATTTATCTATGTTTTTCAATTGTCTTTAAGAGTATTAGGCTTGATTGGTTAACCTTTTTGGGCGCAAACAGGTGGATTGCTCATGTCAAGCGACAGCAGATTCCTACCATTTATGATTACATGTGCGCCCGCTGCTATTACATTATCCCTGTCAGCATGACAGAATACTTCCTGGCAGCTATTGATATAAGCCGGTTTCGTCTTATCAATGATTGCAATTACCCCTGACTGAACGTAAAATTCCGATCTCATTCCATCCTGTAAGGAACCTCATGTTTGAACAAGCCTTCAAGAATATAGACGACGTTCTCTGGAAAGAGGCCGGTTGCGGTAGTGAGCTGGATTATGCAGAGCAGACTTCATGGCTCTTGTTCCTGAAATACCTTGACGGGCTGGAGCAGGACAAGTCAATGGAAGCGGAGTTGGAAGGTAAGGCCTACAGCTTTATCCTTGATGAGCCGTATCGCTGGGATGTCTGGGCAGCCCCCAAGACAGCAGACGGCAAGCTCGACCACAACAAGGCATTAACCGGTGATGACCTGCGGGATTTTGTAGACCGCAAGCTGTTCCCCTACCTACACGGTTTTAAGCAGAAGGCCAGTGGCCCCAACACCATAGAATACAAGATCGGCGAGATATTTGGCGAGATCAAGAACAAGATCCACAGCGGCTACAACCTGCGGGAAATCATCGACCATATAGATGAACTCCGTTTCCGCTCCCAGACCGAGAAACATGAACTCTCCCACCTCTACGAAGTCAAGATCAAAAACATGGGTAATGCAGGTCGCAACGGCGGCGAGTATTACACCCCCCGCCCGTTGATCCGTGCCATTGTGCAGGTGGTTAAGCCACAGATCGGACAACGTGTCTATGATGGTGCAGTCGGTTCAGCAGGCTTCTTGTGCGAGGCGTTTGACTACCTGAAGAATCAGTCAGGCATGACCACTGACCAGGTAAAGACCCTGCAAGAGCGTACCTTCTACGGCAAAGAAAAGAAGTCGCTAGCCTACGTGATTGCCATCATGAACATGATCCTGCATGGCATTGAAACCCCTAACATCATCCACACCAACACCCTGGCCGAGAATCTGGCTGATATTCAGGAAAAAGATCGCTTTGACATCATCCTTGCCAATCCTCCCTTTGGTGGTAAGGAGCGCAAAGAGGTACAGCAGAACTTCCCAATCCGTACCGGCGAGACCGCCTTCCTGTTCCTGCAGCACTTTATCAAGATGCTGAAAGCTGGTGGTAGGGCTGGCGTGGTGATCAAGAACACCTTCCTCTCCAATACTGACAATGCTTCGGTCAGCCTGCGCAAGCTGCTGCTGGAATCATGCAACCTGCATACGGTGCTGGATTGTCCTGGTGGTACCTTCCAAGGCGCAGGTGTTAAGACCGTGGTGCTGTTCTTCGAGAAAGGGGCACCCACCCGTAAGGTCTGGTACTACTCCCTTGATCCTGGTCGTAACATGGGCAAGACCAACCCGCTGAACGATGCTGACATGGCCGAGTTTATCGAACTGCAACAAACCAAGGCTGACTCCCCCAAAAGCTGGAGTGTGGATGTAACTGGCATTGATACCGCTACCTATGACCTGTCGGTGAAGAACCCTGACGCTGGCGAAGTCATTACCCATCGCACCCCGCAGGAGATCATGGACGAGATAGCCGTACTGGATGCCGAGAGTGCGGAAGTGCTGGCGAAGATCAGAGCGTTGCTATGAAGGCAGGGTGGAGAACAAGCACATTAGGAGAAGTCTCCTCCTTTCTCAATAGGGGCATTTCTCCGAAGTACCTTGAAACTGGTGGTGTATGTGTATTGAATCAGAAGTGCATCCGTGACCACCGAATTAATTTTGAATCGTCACGACGACATGATGAACAGGCTAAAAAGGTCGGAGGGGATAGATTCATACAAGCGGGTGATGTCCTTGTCAACTCAACTGGAACGGGAACTCTTGGCCGTGTTGCACAACTCAGAGAGGCACCACCTGAGCCAACAACAGTTGATTCCCATGTAACCATAGTTAGGCCGATACCGAGCAAGTTCTATCCTGAGTTTTTTGGTTACATGATGGTGGTCATTGAGGACGCTATCAAGGAAGCCGGTGAGGGCTGCGGAGGACAAACAGAATTAGCCCGCTCCGTTTTGGCTGAAAAGTTCTCCGTACACTATCCCGATTCTATTTCCGAACAGCAACGCATCGTCACCATCCTTGATGAAGCGTTTGAAGGCATCGCCACCGCCAAGGCCAATGCAGAGAAGAACCTGCAGAATGCCCGTGCGCTGTTTGAAAGCCACCTGCAAGCGGTGTTTTCTCAGCGGGGTGAGGGGTGGGTGGAGAAACGGCTCGACGAAATTTGCACATTCAGTAGTGGTGGCACGCCGTCAAAAAGCAATAGTAGTTATTGGAACGGCAAGATACCTTGGGTTTCGGGCCGGGATATGAAATCAACCCAACTGTCCGATTCGTTTCTGCACATTTCAAAGTCAGCGGTTGAGGAATCCTCAACCCGCATGGCTCCTGCAGGAGATTTGCTGGTTCTTGTGCGCGGAATGGGGTTAGCGCATGGAGCCCAAATTGCTGAGTTAACGGTTCCATGTGCTTTCAATCAGGACATCAGAGGAATCCACTCGAATAGTGACTTGATACCCCGTTATCTCCTGTTTGCGCTTCGAGACAGGATCAATTCTAGCGACACGGTCTTGAGTAATGCGGCTCACGGAACACTCAAGATAGATTCGGATGAACTACAGAAGGTGAAGATTCCTTATCCTCCATGCGAAGTTCAGCAAAGAATTGTATCCACTATTGACTCCCTCTCGGAAGAAACCCAACGTCTTGAGTCGATATACCAGCAGAAACTCTCCGCACTAGACGCGCTGAAGAAGTCGCTGCTGGATCAAGCCTTCACCGGCCAGCTATAAGGACGTAATGAATGAAAGCAACCGAAGCCAAGCTGCTTGATTTTCTGAAAAAGTCACCTCAGTTCGTCATTCCTATCTATCAGCGAACCTATTCGTGGACTGAGAAGGAATGTCGGCAGCTATGGGATGACATTGTTCGCTGTGGCAGAAACGACCGAATCCCTGTCCATTTTATTGGCTCCATTGTCTATGTGGAAAGCGGTCTGTCACAGGTAACACATCAGGCACCTTTGCTGGTTATTGATGGTCAACAGCGACTTACCACAGTGTCACTATTGCTTACTGCTTTGGCGGAAGCAGTCGGAGAATCAGAACCGTTTGATGGTTTCTCTCAACGCAAGATTCGTAACTACTATCTGCTCAATCCCGAAGAATCCGGTGAGCGGCATTTCAAATTGTTACTGTCACAGACTGATAAAACCACTCTAACTGCTTTAGTTGGCAACAATCCCCAACCAGAAAACCATTCTCTGCGGGTGGATGGAAATTACAATGTGTTTCGCAAATGGATAAAAAGTGGCGAAGTCGATCTGCCAACCCTATGCAAAGGGTTAGCAAAGCTGGTGGTTGTTGACATTGCACTCAGCCGAGATCAGGACAACCCTCAACTTATTTTCGAGAGCATGAACTCTACGGGCAAAGAGCTGAGTCAAGCTGACCTGATCCGCAATTTTATTCTTATGGGACTTGAACCAACATTACAAACCAGACTTTATGAGCAGTTCTGGCGACCAATGGAGGTAGAATTTGGGCAAGAAGCCTATGGAATCCATTTTGACGACTTTATGCGTCACTACCTGACTGTCAGAACTGGAGTGATTCCAAATATCAACGCTGTCTATGATGCGTTCAAGAATCATGCTCGGGAGACACGGAGCGGTGCTGAAAGCGATGATAGTCATGTGGAATCGCTGGTCAAAATGATCCGTGATTATTCCCGTTATTTCTGTGCAATGGCTTTAGGCAAAGAAACTGATCCTCTGTTGAAGCGTGCGTTTCACGATCTGAGAGAATTAAAAGTAGATGTCGCTTATCCTTTTCTGCTGGAGCTATACCGTGACTTCGCTACTGGTCATTTGTCCAAAGAGGATTTTGCTAGTGCCGTCAGGATGGTGGAATCATACGTATTCCGTCGTGCGGTTTGTGCAATACCAACAAACTCTATGAACAAGACCTTTGCTACTTTCACTAAGGCATTGAAAAAAGATCGTTATCTGGAAAGTATCGCTGCTCATTTTTTACTGTTGCCTTCATATCGCCGCTTTCCGAGTGATGATGAATTTGAGAGAGACATCAAGACACGTGACCTTTACAACTTCCGCAGCCGTAGCTACTGGCTAAGACGCTTTGAAAACTATGGACGGAAGGAAATGGCGCAGGTAGACGAATACTCTGTAGAACATATTCTGCCGCAAAATGAAAATCTGAGCATTGCATGGCAAGCATCACTTGGGGATGAGTGGAAACGCATCCAGCAAACTTGGTTGCATACGCTGGGGAACCTCACTCTCACAGGCTATAACTCGGAATACAGCGACCGTCCTTTTATTGAAAAGCGAGATATGACAGGAGGCTTTAAGCATAGCCCGCTAAATGTGAATGTAGGTCTGGGGCAAATAGAGGCGTGGGATGAAGCAGCCATCATCGAAAGAGCAAAACGCCTTGCTAAGCGTGCAGTGAGTGTTTGGGGGGCGCCTAAGCTGGATGATGCTATTTTATTGGCTTTTCGCTCCAAAACGGATACTGCTTCGAGCTATACAATAGAGGATCATCCCCACTTGCTATTACCAACGATACGCCCTCTGTTTGAGGCATTTCGTAAAGAAGTGTTAGCACTTGATCCATGCGTCAACGAAGAGTTCCTGAAGCTTTACGTGGCATACAAAGCAGAAACAAATTTTGTTGATATTGTGCCCCAAGCCAAGCGACTTCGCCTGTCTTTGAATATGGATTTTGCTGAGATTAGTGACCCTAAAGGGCTATGCAAAGATGTAACAGATTTAGGCCGGTGGGGTAATGGTGATGTTGAAGTAGGTCTTTCAACATTTGAAGAGTTGCCCTATGTAATTGGTCTGGTGCGACAGGCGCTTGAGAAACAACTTGGAGAGACACTGGAATCATGACTGAAGCTGAATACCTGCACTTTGAATTCAATCAAGCATTCGTCGGGGAGCTATGAGCATGGAGCAAAATTCACTCATAATTAGCGATGGCATCTATTACCCAAACGTCCTCAAAGATATAAAAAAATCAAAGCAGCACTTTCAACCCATTTTCGAGATTTTTACTAACGCCCTTGAATCAATTAAGCTCAAGCAGTCAGTGGCTGATAATGGTTCAATAATAATTAGTATTTTATCACGCCAAAGCATGAACGCTGATGAATACAAACTTCATGAAATAGTAATTGAAGACTCCGGGATAGGCTTCGACACTGAAAATTTTGGTCGTATGACGAGGTTTAAGGACAATCGTAAGGGTTTCTTTAACAACGGGTCCGGCAGAATCCAAATTCTCCATTCTTTCGATACAGCCAAATATTTCAGTGTGTTCAAAGAAGGTGATGCCTTCAAACAAAGGAGTTTTACTTTATCTCAGCACTACCTTTCAAAGAACGCCATTATCTCTGCCCACAAATTGGAGGAAACGCAGGATAGCTCAACAAAAACAGTAGTTACTTTACACGGTATTTTGAATGAAAATGACGAACATGCCTATAACAAGCTGACAGCAGACGGCCTAAAAAAAGCTCTTATTGCACGGTACATGATGGAGTTTTGCAACAATAGCGAAAAAATGCCAACCATCAGTATTACTCATTATTTAGATGGAGAGGTGCTTGAAAAACAGTCCATTACAAAAGAAGATATACCCTTGAGGGATAGTGAACGAGACTTGGAAGTTCACTATCATAGGCTCTCCATAGATGGGAAGGAGTTTGAAAAAAGCAATAGGTCTGAGCTCCTCAAGCTTACAGCATTTAAAATTCCCGCACACGATTTGAAACGGAATGATCTGAAGTTCACAAGTAAAGGTGAAATCATTCCAGACTCTGGCTTAGAGTTGAAAAATCTCTCTGCACATGACCGGCTTGATGGTTACCGTTATTTGTTCATGATCTCTGGTGGCTATATTGATGATCGAGATGGAGATACAAGAGGCACTATAAACATTCAACGCCGAGATCAGTACAAGCAAGCTAATGCATCCCACACGAATCTGTATGGTGAGGAATATATATTCTTGGATGATATTGAATCGGAAGCCAATTCGATAATTACTCATATTTACCCGCTAATACGGGCAAGGAAAGACGAAAAACTCAAGGATATTGACAAACTAAAAAACATGTTCTTACTCAATGGCGAAACATTGAGAAAGTTGAGTTTTAGCTTGGATGAGCCCGAGGAAAAAATACTCGAAAAAGTGTATGCGGCTGATTCAAAAGCTATTGCCAAAAAGGACGCTGAAATCAAAAAGAATATTGAAAGTATTGAGAGCCTTGACACTACAGCGTCAAACTACCAAGAAGACCTTGCAAAGCTGACCTCTGACCTAACAAAGGCAATACCGCTACAAAATCGTGTTGCTCTTACCCACTATGTTGCACGAAGAAAATTGGTTCTTGAGCTCTTTGGCAAAATATTAGCCCGTCAGCTAAATGTACAGAGGACTGGCGGTAGAAACATTGATGAAAAGCTTCTTCATAACCTGATATTCCAACAAAGCTCCAACTCTCCTGAGGAAAGTGATTTGTGGTTGATAAATGAAGACTTTATCTATTTCAAGGGTGCATCTGAGAGCCGTCTTTGTGACGTTGAAATAGAAGGCGATAAGATTTTCAAAAGCGAGTTTTCTGAAGAAGAGAACAGATACTTAAGGTCGTTAGACGAGAATCGAATTACGAAAAAGCCTGATGTGCTTCTATTTCCAGATGAAGGCAAATGCATTCTAATTGAATTCAAAAATACAAATGTAAATGTTTCAGAGCATTTAAACCAAATAACATTTTACTCAACCCTGATAAGAAACTTTACAAAAGACAAGTACCAGATTGACACTTTCTATGGCTATCTGATTGGCGAGCGAATTGAGCCAAGGGATGTTAGGGGATATGATGGTGATTTCGTTGAATCCTATCAATTTGCTTATTTGTTCAGGCCCAAAAAAGTCATAGTGGGCGAAAATGGTCGCCGAGACGGCACACTTTACACCGAAGTTATTAAGTACTCAGTACTATTAGAGCGTGCTCGAAGACGTAATGATATTTTCATAAAAAAGCTCACTGAAAAGCGAACGTTGTCATGAACGAAGCCGAAACCCGAGCCGAACATATTGACCCTGCCCTGAAATCCGCTGGCTGGGGTGTGGTGGAAGGCAGCCGCATTCGTCGGGAGTACCCGATCACCCTTGGTCGCATCGAAGGCCACGGCAAAAGGGGTAAGGCTCTGTCGGCTGATTATCTGCTGGAATACCGCAACACCAAGCTGGCAATAGTGGAGGCCAAGGCGTGGGACAAGCCGCTAACTGAAGGGGTTGCCCAGGCCAAGGAGTATGCCGGTAAGCTGGAGATTCGTTTCACTTATGCCACCAATGGGCAAGGCGTCTATGGCATCGACAGGGAAACCGGTGCAGAAGGTGAGTTGCCACACTATCCCACCCCTGATGAACTCTGGAACCTGACCTTTGCTACCCGTAACCACTGGCGTGACCGCTTCGCCGCCGTGCCGTTTGAAGATCGGGGCGGGTACTTTCAGGGTCGTTACTATCAGGACATCGCCATAGAACGGGTGTTGGAGGCTATTGCCGACAACAAAGAACGTATCCTGCTGACCCTGGCCACCGGCACCGGCAAGACCTTTATCGCCTTTCAGCTTGCCTGGAAGCTGTTTCAAAGCCGCTGGAACCTGACCGACTGGAAAAAGGAAGGGGAACCGATCCGGCGGCCCCGTATCCTGTTTCTGGCAGACCGCAACATCCTGGCAGATCAGGCCTACAACGCCTTTTCCGCCTTTCCTGAAGATGCCCTGGTGCGGATTGAACCGGAAGAGATCAGGAAAAAGGGCAAGGTTCCCAAGAACGGCAGTATTTTCTTCACCATCTTCCAGACCTTTATGAGCGGGTACAATGACACCCCTTACTTTGGCGAGTATCCGCCGGATTTCTTTGACTGCATCATCATCGACGAGTGTCACCGTGGCGGTGCCAATGACGAAAGCAACTGGCGGGGGATTCTGGAATACTTCAGCCCTGCGGTGCAGCTTGGCCTGACCGCCACCCCCAAACGCAAGGACAACGTAGATACCTATGCCTACTTTGGTGAGCCGGTCTTTATCTACTCACTGAAGGACGGCATCAACGACGGCTACCTGACCCCGTTCCGTGTCAAGCAGATCTCCACCACCCTGGATGAGTATATCTACATCCCTGATGATACGGTGGTAGAGGGACAGATTGAAGCAGGCAAGGTTTACGAGGAATCTGATTTTAACAAGATTATTGAGATCAAGGAGCGGGAAAAGAAACGGGTAGAACTGTTCCTGTCCATGATTAACCAGCAGGAAAAGACCCTGGTGTTCTGTGCCACCCAGGATCATGCCCTGGCGGTGCGTGACCTGATCAATCAGCTTAAGACCAGCTCTGACCCCAACTACTGCCAGCGGGTAACCGCCAATGACGGCGTATTGGGTGAACAGCACCTGCGGGACTTTCAGGATAACGAGAAGAACATCCCGACAATCCTGACCACCTCACAGAAACTTTCCACCGGCGTTGATGCCCGTAACATCCGTAACATTGTGTTGATGCGGCCGGTTAATTCCATGATTGAGTTCAAGCAGATCATCGGACGGGGAACCAGGCTGTATGATGGCAAGGAGTACTTTACCATCTACGATTTCGTAAAGGCCCACCATCATTTCTGTGATCCTGAGTGGGACGGTGAACCGGTTGAGCCGGAGGCATGTGAAACGTGCGGCTGCTATCCCTGCGAGTGCGTCAAGCAGCCACCGCAACCATGCCCGGGATGTGGCGAGCGCCCTTGTGTCTGTATCAAAGACCCACCGCCGCCATGCTTCAAATGCGGCCAGACTCCATGTGTCTGCAAGAAGAAGGCAAAGGTCAAGCTGGCTGACGGCAAAGAGCGGAACATTCAGCACATGACCGTTACCAGCTTCTGGCACCCTGACGGTACCCCCATGTCAGCCCAGCAGTTTATGGAGCTGCTGTTCGGCAGGTTGCCGGAGTTCTTCAAGAATGAGCAAGAGCTACGCAACCTCTGGAGCAGACCGGATACCCGCAAGAAGCTGCTGGAAGGACTGGCAGAAAAGGGGTTCGGCCATGACCAGCTGGCTGAGATGCAGCGGATTATTGATGCAGAAAAGAGTGACCTGTTTGATGTGCTGGCCCATGTGGCATACGCCATGCCACCGTTGACCCGTGAAGAACGGGCAGGCAAGGCCCGTACCTTGATCACCCAGCACTTCAACAACAAGCTGCAGGTTTTTCTGGACTTCGTGCTGGCTCATTACGTGGAAATCGGTGTGGATGAACTGGATCAGTCAAAGCTGACACCGCTACTTAAACTCAAATACCGTGATTCCATCCCTGATGCGGTGGCCGACCTTGGCCAGACCCCGCTGGAGATCGGGCAGGCCTTTGCCGGATTTCAGCAGTATCTTTATCAGCAACGGGCTGATCGGTTCTAAGGCTTTTAGTGCTGATATTAGAACCTTTTTCGGTCTTGTTTTCATGAATAAATTTAATCATTTGTGGTCTAGGCTCTACCTCTCTCCTTGCATTGCTCCAAACCTCAATTTGGCGGGCCTTACTGGCCTGCTGTATCTGTTCAAGATAGCGCTTTTGGTGAATTTCAAAATTTTGCAATTTAACTAACTCGCTGGAAGCATGGTTTAAATCATTTTTCCAAGTAGCGTGTTTGTTTCTTGTCAGTGGCTGCCAAATTGGAGGTGGTGGGGTGTGTGGCTCCCATCCCTGCTCCTTGCCGAGTTTTAGGACTTCAGCCCTACGATTTTGTAGGGCGGTCAACTTGGTTCCAGTCTGCTGAAGTGCTAATTCATAGGCTTTTTGATTAGCGTTAAGTTGTTGTAATGTCGTGTCTTTTGAAATCTGAAGCTTACAGAAATCAACGATAATCTGATCGTATTGCTGGCGGGTTGTGGGTGCTTGCGGTGCCGTGATCTGGGCCTCTGCCTTGGCCCTGAGATCTGCATTACGACGCTTTAAGCGCTCAATTTCTTTGGTTAAGATCTGCTTACGACGCCAGTTGATAATTCGGATGATGATACCTTGGCGACGTTTTGTTTTCTTTTTTCCTAGCCATAATTCAGACGATAAACGCTTTATTTCTGTTTTGTTATCAGTGACTTTCGCTTTGTCTTTTTCGTCCCGAATTGCCATAAATGCCGGTTTGGGGGGAGAATATGAAACATGTAACTGCTCAACATTAGGGATTTTTGTCTGTTGAGTAGAAGGCGGAGATGGCAGAGGCAATCCAATGCCCTCTTTGGTTAACCCGCAGATTAAGCTAGCTATTTTATTGACGTCCTGATCATCCAGCAGGCCGGTGGTAAGCTCGGCAGCAGCAGTTGTGACAACGGTTGTAGCATTGGCCGGGTGTGGTGTAGTGACAGGTTGCTTGATTGACCTGGCAACCTCCCTGGCGGGTTTGGGAGACGTTGTAGTAAGGGGCAGAGACTTGACCTGCTGAGACTGTTGCAGGCGTTTTTCCAACGCTTGCCAGCCATATGATTTGCCTAATTGTGAGGCTTTAAATGTTATCCCATTGATTTCAAAGCTAAAGCCCGACATTTTGCCGGATCTTGACAGGTTGGGTTTGGCAGTTATGTCAACTTTGGCCAGCTTTTTGATGAAGTCTTCAGTGGTTAAGTTGATGCTGTTATTAATAATATTGTCAATTGAATGCTGTAGGCAGCGGCGCGGTGGGACCTTGCCAGTCCGCTGCTGCATGGCTTTTTCTTGGGTTTTTAAGGCCTTGGCTGGAGCCTTGTGATCCGGGCCGAGGGTAGTGGTAAGGCCATGCTTCCGTTCAAGTTTTTGACAAATACGGGTGGCAATTAAATGCTCATTTTGACCAAGATATAATCCACCCGACAAATTGACTCGACTTGCAGATATATGCACATGATCTGATCCGGTATTTTTATGTCTTACGACAACATATGGTGTGGTTAGTGGATCAAACCCCAAGTCTTCAAGATAATCTCTAACTATCTTATTCCATTCCTGATCTGTTAACGTATCACCCTTTGGTAGGGCCAGACTGGAGTGCCAGACCGGCTTTTCAATGTCAGGTCTGAGGTTTGCAACTTGTACAAATTCACTGGCTAAATCAGCAGCACCAGCACCGGCAAGGTTGCCTCCAATCAGGTCCGGTTGGGCGGAATGACGGAGGATGTACCGGCACAAACCGCTAAAATCTCGGCCTCTGGTGATCTTTGATTTCACTTATGGGGCTTCACAAGGGCTTGTCTGAACCGGATTAAAGCCGTCCTGACTTCTTCTAATACACTTAAATCATCGCAGTTAATTTGCTTGGCAATCTGGTTTAAATTGGCTGCTGCATTGCTTAGCTGTTGCCAAACTAGCTGATTTAGTTCAGGAATAACTACAGGAGGAGTATTCAAGGCAGCTTTTCGCAGGTAAGCTGCGGGGCAGACATTAGATAACTCGCTGAAACCTGAGACCACCTTCATTTCAGCCTGAGAAAGATAAACGGCTATGCGGTGGGTCCTTTGTTCATCGGCGGGTTTAGGTGTTGGCCCGCGTTTGCGGTGGGGCGTGGGTGCCGGTGTATCTGGCGGCAGCGGTTCAAATGGACCGTAGTCATTGTTTTGCATTGAAGCCCTCCAGTTGATTAACATTTAAAAAAAACTGATCGCCTGTTAACGTGGGCAGTGCGGCGTCTTCTTCGGCCTGCCTTGCGTCTTCTGCTGCCTGCTTGGCCTGTTTTTTGGCAGTTGCAGCGGCCTTAATCTGGGCAGAGGCGTTGAATCCAGCATAATCGCCTTTCAATGCTGCCTGCAGATACCCTGAGGGGTTGGCTTTGGCGTTGGCGCGAGAGTATTCAATTTGAGCTTTTATAAACTCAATGCTGTTTCCGGCCACCAGTGCGGCAGCAACTGCATCAACTGCGGCAGCTGCTGGAGACCAAACCGACAGCAAGGTCTGAGCCATCAAAATAAAATCATCTGTAGTTGTTGTTGTTATTTCTTTTTCTTTTTCTTTTTCTGGTTCTGTTTCTGGCTTTGGTTTTGGTTTTGGCTCGCTTTTATCTTGCGAAACCAAATCAAAACCTTTGCTTTTTGGTGGTCGCCCTCCAAGCTTGCCAGATTCAGACCTTTTGTTAATTAAATCAGTTGTTTGAGAAATAAGAAGCTTTCCATATTCAGTTTTAGGAAGCAGGGTAATAAGGTCAGTTGCGAGCTGCACAGCCCACCTTCCTCGTTCCGCATCATCCTCTATTTTTTGCAATTCTGTGAAAAATTCAGCTGCGCAAAATTTGAAATTAAATGGTCTATAAGCCACTTTTAACCCCTTAACTTTGTGCTGCTGCCTTTTTCTGGTCTTCAAACCACCGTTCTAATAACTCGCGAGAATAGAGACAAAGCCTCTTGCTTGGGCGCAAATCAGGCCTTGGGAACCGACCCTCCCGCTGCCACTGATACAGGGTGCTCTGACCTGCTCCGGTGAGCTGTATTACTTCCTTCAATCGGTAATATTGTTTAGTTAGCATGCATAACTCCTTTAAATGCTTTGTTTTGCTGCCCTTGTCTGTCTTTTACGCCTTTTCTCTTGGTCTGTAAAGCAAAAAAGCGTAATAATTTCAATGTGATATAAGATAATACAAATTGCATTCACGAGCACATTGAGAGATGTTTGTAAAAATAAAAAAATGAAAAAGCGATGTTTTACATAAACAAAATTGGTGTCCAGATAGTGTTAATGCTAAAAAAACAAAATCTAAAAAATTTGTACCCCCAAAAAAATATTTATTATTTTTATGGGTCTGTATTTTTCTGATTTTTAATGTTTGGGTTGAGGTGGGGATGGTTTAAAAAGCTGTGCAATTTTAGGACTGAAAACAGGCAGATTTTTTTGCAGTAATGGTGTGATTTTTAGAAGGCCGACCAGAGGGAGTGGCCTTCGTTCCCCCTTCAGGCGGCAAGGGCGGGGTTGAACAATAGTGCTGCAAATTTGGAACTGCGAAGCGGGGCCGAATTGTGCAGCACTATTGTTAGCCCTTGCTCCTCCTAATTCCGCTGAATGTTTTTGTTTGGCTGGCAGAATGGCAGTGCTGGTGGTTTGCTGGAAGAGGCGTTCAGGCCGTCCACAAGGTCCATATTCCCGACCGATGAGCAGCCAGTCGGCATGCACGTCATCGGGCTAGAATTGCGGACCCTGTGGGCGGGGTGATTGGTTATATTGATTGATATATTTTACAAAACTCTATAGCTGCGTCGTTTGAAGAAGCAACAAGTCCACCGGTGAGGCTAAAAGTCAAATCAACTCTAATAACAGACGGTCCTGTGCTTTTCACCATGACATTCAAAGGTACTGTTGCGCCACGCCCGTTAATGACTGCCTGAGAAGCAGAAATTATCCCTAGTTCTTTATTGGCGTTGATAATTTGATAACCCTTTGAGGCTATTGAGGATAGCAAATTGTCAAAAGCTGCTTGTTTGGTCTTGCCTTTAAAATATCTATGGCTTTTGAGTGTTTTTCCTGTAGCAGGCGCGCCGGTTACTACAAAATTTGGGGTGCAGGTTTTGTCATAATCAAGGGTTTCTGCCTTCTGTATGGGGACTCCAGCACAACCAGTCAATAACGTAAAAACAACAAATAGTCCTGATTTTCTAAGCATTGTCTACCCTCCTGTGTTTAGTTGTGGTCAGGCCACCTGCTTGATTGGGATCACCTTCGCCCCCGCCTTCAGGCCGTCAAGGTAGTCACTCCAGTGCTGCATCATCCGCCGCCGATCATCAATAAACGCCGTCCGATTGTAAGCTCTGCCGTTTGGGTCTTTGACGGCATGTGCAAGCTGATGTTCAATAATATCAGGCCGAAAGCCTAACACCTCGTCGAGAATAGTCCGGGCCGTTGCCCTGAAGCCGTGGGCGGTTACTGTGTCACGGTCATACCCCATGCGCCGAAAGCAGGTGTTTAAGGTGTTGTCTGAAATGGGGCGCTCTGACGATAATATAGAGGGGAAAACATATCTTCCGCTGCCTGTCAGTGGCCTGATCTCTTCCAAAATTGATAGTGACTGATTGGAGAGGGGGACAATATGGGCATTGCGCATCTTCATTTTTTCAGCTGGAATACTAATCTGTGCAGCCGCAGTATCAATTTCCGACCATTCAAGGTGCCGCAGTTCTCCTGGGCGCATTAATAGCATGGGAAGCAGTCGTAAGGCGCAGCGGGTTTCTAAAGTGCCGGTATAGTCGTCTATTGAACGCAGTAGGGGAGCAAGTTCTTTCGGGTCGGTGACGGCTGCAAAGTGGCGCTTTTCAACTTTGCGGAACAGCTCGGAAGGCTTCAGGGCCGCTGATGGATCATATTCAAGCAAACCGTGGGCCACGGCATGCCTAAACACTTGACCGCAAATAACCTTTACCCGCTTTGCAGCTTCTACAGTTCCTCGCGCCTCTATCTTAAGTAGCATGGTGCGGACATCCGCAGCCGTGACCTCTGCAATCGGTTTACTGCCGAATGCTGGCAGTATGTAGTTATCAAGCCGCCCTTTGACTGATACTGCGTGGCTCTTTACCCATTCCAGCTTACGCTTTTGAAACCATTCACCGGCCACTACTTCAAAAATGGAGGCTGCAGCGACTTCAGCGGCCTCTACGGCTGCTTTTTTCTCTTGATTTGGGTCGATGTCGTTTGCGAGCTTACGACGGGCTTCATCGCGTCGCTGGCGTGCTTCCGAGAGCGTTATTTCCGGGTAAGACTTAAGAAAGAGGGTTTTGCGTTTGCCGTCAAACACATAATCAAAGCGCCACAGCTTCCCGCCGCTGGGGGTGATCAGGATATAGAGACCGCCGCCATCGGTCAGCTTGTACTGTTTGTCCTTTGGCTTGGCGTTTTTAACTTGTAGGTCGGTAAGTGGTAAAACCCGCTTAGGCATTGAGCCCCCTTTTTTTACGGTGTTTTTATGCGGTGTTTTGCGAACACCGTAACGTAAACCGTAAAAACTTCCAGAGGGAAGCATATCAATACAGAGTTAGTCATACAACAAAAAAGAAAAAGCCCCTTGATTTAAGGGGCTTTACATATAAAGCCGGACTATGCCGGACTAGTTGCTGGCGGAGGGGCAGGGATTCGAACCCTGGGTACCTTGCGGTACAACAGATTTCGAGTCTGTCACCTTCGACCTCTCGGACACCCCTCCTGAAAAAACGGCCTGATTGCTCAGGCCGCATTGTCTATACATCATGCAGGCAAAAAACTCAACCTTGTCCTTGTATGCTACGCTTTTTTCGACGCAGCTCAGAGAAAAAAGCGGTTAACAGACCGGAACATTCCTGTTGTCTGATGTTACTGATCAGTTCGCAGCTATGGTTAAGTCGCGGGTCGTTGGAAAGGTCATACAATGACCCGGCTGCACCGGCTTTGGGGTCGAAACAGCCAAAGACCACCGTGGGAATGCGTGCAAGTAATATTGCTCCCATGCACATCAGGCAGGGCTCAAGGGTTACATACAGGGTGCTCTCAAGCAGCCGCCAGTTACCCAGGCGGCGGGCAGCCTTGCGAATTGCCAACAGCTCGGCGTGTGCAGCGGGGTCTTGTTTGGTTTCGCGCAGGTTGTGGGCGCGGGCAATGATCTTGTTGTCCTGAACAATGACGCAGCCGATCGGTACTTCAGCAATGGCCTCTGCTTTACGTGCTTCAGCAATTGCCTTGTTCATCCAGTAATCGTGAGTACGTATCATCTCGTTTTTCCTTGTCACGCCCGGTGAGCACCGGGAAGTCAGTGGGGCAGTTGGTCATGCGTCAGATGCGATAATAGAGAATAGTGTTGGACTCAGTCCAATAAATATTTGCATTATTTCAGGTGGAGTGGAATACTAACAGCAAGAGAAGGAGGTGCAACCATGGACGTAAGTTCAATAGCAGGTGCAGCAGCTCTTATGCAGTCATCTCAGAGCCAACAGGCGCTGTCAGCATCGATGATCAAGATGAATGCAGAGTCGCAGAGCAAGATCGCAGAGATGATCCAGAAGGGTGCCCAGTCGATGCCTCAGCCAAGCCAAAGCTCTGTTTCTGGTTTTTCCACCTACGCTTAATGTAAGTGCAAGCACAGTAAGCGGCACCAATAGTTTTTATTGACTCCTGAAGCCAGCTGGTTTCAGGAGTATTTTTTTGCCTATGGGTCCGGGCTGGCTTCGGCAGGGGAGTAGCCGCCTGATGGTTGTTGTGCTATTAAGGTAACAGCACAACGTTGGGCGTAAGGGAGTGGTTTCGATGAACAAGAAAATATTTCTCATACTGCTTGGTGCAGCGGTTATTGCACTGGTGGTAGGTGTTGTAATGCGACGGAACCAAACGGTGAATGGTGGCGTGCTAAGGCTTACCGGAACCATTGAAACCACCACGGTGGCAGTTGCCTTCAAGGTGCCGGGGCGGCTGAAAGAGCGGCTGGTTGATGAGGGGCAGCTGGTAAAGATCGGGCAGATAGTTGCCCGGTTGGATGATGACGAGCTGAAGGATGAGCGTACCGTCCGGTCTGCAGATCAGCAGGCCGCACAGGCTGCTCTGGCAGATCTGAAGGCAGGTAGTCGGCAGGAAGAGATTGCTGCCAGCGGAGCAACCCTTGCCCGCCTTAAGGCAGAGGCGGACCGGGCAGCTCAGGATGCAACCCGTGCTGAGGCGCTGTTTAAAAAAGAGGTGATACCGCGTAAGGAGCTTGATGCCGCCAGGGCAGCAAAGGATGCAACCGCCGCTGCAGTGCGTGAGGGGGATGAACGGTTGAGGCTGGTAAAGGTTGGCCCCCGTCCTGACACCATAAAGCAGGCTCAAGCCCGGTTGGAAGGTGCCGCTGCAGCCAGGTCTCTGGCTGATACCCGTTTGTCACAAGCAGTTCTTGCAGCGCCGATCAGTGGCACCGTCATGGCCAAACATGCCGAGCCTGGTGAACTGCTGGCCGCAGGTAGTCCGGTGATCACCGTGGCCAAAATGGATGAGGTCTGGGTTCGGGCCTATCTGCCGGAGACGCAACTGGGCAAGATCAAGCTGGGCCAGCAGGTTTCAGTCAGCAGTGATACCTGGAAAGGGCGGACCTATCAGGGAACGGTCAGCTTTATCGCCTCAGAAGCCGAGTTTACCCCCCGTAACGTCCAGACTGAGGCAGAACGGGTTAAGCTGGTCTACCGGATCAAGATTACCATTGCCAACCCGAAGCAGGAGCTGAAGCCGGGTATGCCGGTGGACGCCGTAATTGCGACGCCGTAATCCAGCGCAGCCCTATGCATGCTATTGAAATCTCCAACCTCACCAAACTCTTCGCTGATCTGACTGCCGTTGATGATCTGAACCTTACCATTCCCAAGGGTGAACTGTTCGGTCTGGTGGGGTCTGACGGAGCAGGCAAGACCACTACCCTGCGGATGCTGACCGGTGTGCTGGATGCCAGCAGTGGCGCGGCCACGGTACTGGGGTGTGCCTGTCATGATCTGGAGCCGGTCCGCTCCCATATCGGTTACATGAGCCAGCGCTTCGGGCTTTACCCTGACCTGACCGTAATGGAAAATATTCGCTTCCATGCAGATATCTTCGGCGTGCCAAAGGGGGAGTGGATCACACGGGCCGAGCGCCTCCTGGCAATGAGCGGCCTGCAGCCGTTTGTTAAGCGTCGTGCCGGTGCGCTGTCCGGCGGCATGAAACAAAAGCTGGGGCTCTGCTGTGCCCTGATCCATACTCCCACGGTGCTGTTCCTTGATGAGCCTACCAACGGCGTTGATCCGGTCTCCCGCCGCGATTTCTGGCGTATTCTCGATACCCTGCTGGCTGAAGGGGTCACCATTGTGGTGGCCACCGCTTACCTGGATGAGGCGGAGCGCTGTCATCGGGTTGGGCTGCTGCATCACGGCCGGCTTTTGGCCTGTGACACGCCGCAGAACCTGAAGGCGTTGGCAGATCCGGTTATTGCAGGTCCCACCCTTGAAGATGTCTTTATTACCGTCATGGGAGAAGGGGCGGATACGGCAGTCAAGCGCAGGCCAGCGCCTGATCTGCGCTCCGCTGCTCCTGCGGTCATTCTTGAGGGGCTGACCCGCTGCTTTGGCGATTTTATTGCCGTCAACAAGATCAGTCTGACCGTGCCGAAAGGGGAGATATTTGGCTTCCTTGGACCGAACGGTGCCGGAAAATCCACCACCATCAGGATGCTGTGCGGCATCCTTGAGCCGAGCAGTGGCGATGGCCAGGTGGCGGGCTATGATGTTGCCACCCAAGCCGAGCTGATCAAGGAAAACATCGGCTACATGAGCCAGAAATTCTCTCTGTATGAAGACCTGACCGTGGCAGAGAATATCGCCTTCTACGGCGGCATCTATCGGCTGCCTGCCAAACAGCTGGCTGAGCGGGCTGATTGGGTGATTGAGATGGCCGGGCTGGCTGAACGTCGCCATTCCAAGGCCGGTGAGCTCTCTGCAGGCTGGAGGCAGCGGCTGGCCCTGGGCTGCGCCCTGCTGCACAAACCGCCGATCATCTTTCTGGATGAACCAACCGCCGGGGTTGATCCCCTCAACCGTCGCCGTTTCTGGCAGCTGATCCACCACCTGGCAGCTGATGGTGTCACGGTCTTTGTTACCACCCACTACATGGATGAGGCTGAATACTGCGACCGCTTGGCCCTGATCTATCGCGGGGAGTTGGTGGCGGTGGGGACGCCTTTTGAGCTGAAACAGCAACGAATGGTGGATGGTCTGTTACCCAGCCTGGAGCAGGTCTTTATTGATCTGATTGAAGAACGGGATAGGCAGGAGGGTGTAGTCTGATGCCGCTCTTCCTGCGCCGCATAACCGCCGTGGGCCGCAAGGAGTTTCTGCATGTGCTGCGAGACCCGCGCAGTCTGGCCCTGGGCATCTTGATGCCGCTGATCATGCTGTTTCTGTTTGGCTATGCCCTGACCCTTGATGTGGATCGTGTCCCTTTAGCGGTCTGGGATCAGAGCAATACAGCCCAAAGCCGGGAACTGATCAGTCGTTTTGAAGGTTCACGCTACTTTTCATTGCGGTTGCATGCCGCCTCCTACCAACAGCTTGAACAGGCGGTTGACCGTCGGGATGCCTTGATTGCGCTGGTGATACCAGCCGACTTTGCAGGCAGGCTTGATGCTGGTACGCAGCCGGTCCTGCAGCTTATTCTGGATGGTAGCGATCCCAACACCGCCACCATTGCCCAGGGCTATGCCGAGGCGATTGTACTGACCTGGTCACGCCAGATCAGTCTGGCTGCCCTGCAACGCCGCTTTCCGCAACGAGCCACTCAGCCGATACCGTTGGAAATTCGCCCCAGGGTCTGGTTCAACAGCGACCTGGTCTCACGAAACTTTATCTTTCCCGGCCTGATTCCGGTGATCATGATGATCGTGGCCGCGCTCCTCACCTCGCTCAGTATGGCGCGGGAGTGGGAGACCGGCACCATGGAACAGATCGTGACCATGCCGGTGCGCAAATGGGAACTGATCATCGGCAAACTCGCCCCCTATTTCTGCATCGGTGTGGTGGATCTGCTGTTGTCAGTTGGGGTTGGCTACTATGTCTTCAGTGTGCCACTCAAAGGTAGCCTGCTGTTGCTGTCTGGATTGTCGCTGCTGTTTCTGGTGGGTGCGCTGGCAGTGGGGATGCTGATCAGCATTATTGCCAAGAGTCAGCTTTTGGCCAGCCAGCTGGCACTGTTGGTCACCGTGCTGCCCGCCTTTCTACTGTCCGGTTTCATCTTTCCGTTGGAGAATATGCCAGCTCCGATTCAGGCGGTCAGCCATATCGTGGTGGCCCGCTACTTTGTCACCATCCTGCGGGGGATCTACCTTAAAGATGTGGGGATGGAAACCCTCTGGCCCCAGGCCCTGTTCCTGGTGGGCTTTGCCGCGTTGATCCTGTCCGTGGCGGTGCTGAAGTTTAAAAAGAAGCTGGGATAGCTATGTTTGAACGCTTAAAAGCCATGCTGATCAAGGAATTTATCCAGACCTTCCGTGACCCACGGATGCGGGTGGTGCTGTTTATTCTGCCGATGATCCAGACCGTTATCTTCGGCTATGCGGTTAATATGGATGTGCGTCAGATTCCCACGGCGGTGATTGACCGGGACAACTCCCCTCAAAGCCGTGAGCTTTTGACGGTGATGTTTGCTTCCGGTCATTTTCGTCAGGTGGCCAATCTGGATGATGAACGTCAGGCTTCCAGGATGCTGGATTCCGGCAGGATACGGGTGGCTATCGTCATTAACCATGGTCTTGCAGAAAAACTGGGGCGAGGCCAGACCGCCAACGTACAGGCCTTGGTGGATGGTTCTGACTCCAATACCGCCGGGGTGATCCTGGGCTATCTCTCCCGCTTTGCTGAGGCCCGCAATATTCAACTGCTGTCGGAGCAGGCGTCCCGTAGCGGTGGCCCGTTGCTGCCCGGTGCAGTGCGGATGGAGAGCCGGGCCTGGTTCAACCCGGATCTGGCCAGTCCGCCGTTCTATGTGCCAGCGGTAATCGCCAACATCCTCTACATCATCACCATGCTGCTGTCGGCCATGGCGGTGGTGCGCGAGAAGGAGATCGGCACTATTGAACAGGTGATTGTGACCCCGATCCGTAAGTATGAGTTCATTCTGGGCAAGACCTTGCCGTTTGTGCTGATCGGCTATGCCAACGTGTTCCTGATCAGTCTGGTGGGCTGGCTGGTCTTCCGGGTGCCGGTGCGGGGTAGCCTGTTGCTGCTGGTCGTGGCCACTGGCCTGTTCCTGATGAGTTCACTGGGTACCGGTCTGTTTCTCTCCACCATCAGTCAGACTCAGCAGCAGGCCAAGATGTCGGCATTTTTCATTATCTTCATCGCCATGCTGCTGTCCGGCTTCGCCTTTCCGGTAGAGAATATGCCGGAACCGGTGCAGTGGCTGACAGAGATCAATCCGGTACGCTGGTATATGGAGATTATTCGGGGGCTGTATCTGAAGGGGGTTGGGTTGCTGATTCTTTGGAAACAGGTGCTGATGTTGTTTTTAATCGGCAGTGTCGTGCTTGGGGTTGCGGTGGCACGCTTCAGGAAGACCGTGGGTTGATTTTGTTCTGGTTGACAAGCGCAGGGTGACTGGTTAAGGTCATTCGGCTGATTTGCATCATAATCTGACGAGGTGATACATGAAAAAGATGGTGCTGTGTCTGCTGTTGGTTAGTTGTCTGGTCTGGAACGGTGCGGCCCAGGCTGCCGATGAGATGGACCCTAAAAAACAGGCTGAGCTGATGGAGAAAATCAAGAAACTTGAACAGCAGATCACTGAATTGACGGCTCTTAAATTGAAAAAACAGTCGATACCTGCCAAGCGTGAGCAGTGCATGAAGGTGGTGGGCGTTGAAAGCTACTGTACCTGCGTGGTGGAAAAGCTGCCCGCGTCAGTTGATTATCGCCAGTTTGTGCAGGTCCTGCTGACCCCAGCCAAAGAGTTGGGCTATGATGCAATGTCAACCGAGCAGAAAAAGGACCTTGATCTGGCACTGGTGGCGTGGGCCAAGTGTGTTGATTACAAAGGGCCTAAAGGTGCTGGTTTTATTGATGGTATTATGAATCGGGATACCTTGTTCTAGGTTTACTGATTGTTTTTGGGCGTGCTGTTGAACAAAAAGGGGGATACCGGTTTTCGGTCTCCCCCTCGCTTTTTCGTGCTATAGCTGGTGCTACTTCTGGTAGCCCAGCTTGGTTGAGATCTCTTCAGCCGCCTTGATTGCCAGTGGGAGCAGTTCTTTGCTGACCCGTTCGTCTGAAAAGCGCATTGAAGGGCCAGAGATGCTGACAGCACCAATGATACGACGGGTATAGTCCCGGATCGGCGCACTGACACACTTGACCCCTTCGTCAAGCTCTTCATTGTCAATGGCATAGCCCTGTTCTGCAATCTCAGCCAGCTGCTTTTTCAGTACCTCGCGGTCAGAAATGGTGTTGGCGGTAAATTTTTCCAGCTCACGGTTCGGCAGGTAATGATCAATTTCCTCGCCGCTCATATAGGCGATCTGGACCTTGCCAGCAGCGGTGCAGTAAGCAGGCAGCCGTGAACCAACCCTGGGAACGACCCGAACGGTCATGGTGGTTTCAACGCTGTCCAGATAGATGATGTGGAAATCTTTCAGTACCGCGACATAGGTGGTTTCGTTGCAGGTTTTAACCAGGTCCTCAATGACCGGTTTTGATTGGCGGAGCAGGCCCATCTGTTTGATAAAGGTTTGCCCCAGTTCCAGGGTCTTCAGGCCCAGTCGGTAGTTCTCGGTAACTTTGTTCTGCTCAATGTAACCACGGGATTCAAGGGTTGCCAGCAGGCGGAAGACGTTGTTTTTGTGGAGTTTAAGCCGCTTTGAAAGCTCTGTAACGCCCAGTTCGTCCGTTTCTCCGTGGAACTGCTCCAGCAGATCAAGGGCGTGGGACACAGCCTGAATAAGATATTCTGATTTTTCTTTTTTTGCCATTGGTGTCGGTTCCTGAAGGGTTAGGATGGTGAAGTTTACTACTACTTAACTTACTGTTGGGTCTATTATATAGAATCTTGTTTTATAATTGTCAAGTATGAATAATTGCATTATATTTTTACCACGAAGTCGGTCTGTATTTCGTGCTATCTGCCTAAAAATAAAACAAAGCGGAGCGGGCATGCTGAATTTAAGAAAGAAAATTCTGGTTGCAATTGATGGTTCTCCTTATTCGGATAAGGCCGCTGAAGAAGCGGTGCGGATGGCAGCAGGCAACCGGAGCCAGTTTAAAAGCAAGGTCTTTGCCTTGCTGGTGGTCCCCAATGCCCAAAGCTCAAGCTATTCTGACTTTGTTCCGGTCAAGCCGCTGACGGAGACCGAACAGTGGGATGATCTGCGTAAACGGATCTTCTATATTGTAGAAAAATCTGCCGCTGAATATGATGTGCCCCTTGAGATGATAGTTGAGGCAGGCGAACCGGCAGAAAAACTGGTTGAGTTTGCCAAGCAGGAAGGGGTAGATGTAATCGTAATCGGCAGTTCCGGTAAAGGATTTCTTGAACGCCGTCTGAAAGGGTCTGTCTCCCGCCGGGTTGCTGAGTTGGCTCCCTGTTCTGTCTATCTTGTCCGGGCCTAATACTATTTTGGGGGCTTCCCCGTATTTATATCTTGAAAGGTGTTGTGATGTCTCGTTTTCTGCTTGTCCTGTTGCTGCTGGTCTCGTTGTCTTCTCCTGTTTTTGCTGCTGTTGCCCCTGACGTTTCGGTTCCCATCCTGCTGTACCATCGTTTCGGACCCACGGTGGCCGATGGCATGACCATCACCACCCCGGTCTTTGAATCCCATATGAAGTACCTGCATGACAACGGCTACAAGGTGATTCCCTTGCGTCAACTGGTGCAGTGGTACCAGGGCAAAGGTGCTGCTCCGGCTCCAAAATCTGTTGTTATTGTTGAGGATGATGCCCACAAAACGGTCTATAGCGACATGCTGCCGATCATCAAAAAATATCGCTATCCGGTTACCATTTTTGTCTATCCGTCAGCCATCTCCAACGCCAAGTACGCCATGACCTGGGATCAACTGCGCGAACTGAAGAAGACCGGGCTGGTTGATATCCAGTCCCATACCTACTGGCATCCCAACTTTAAGCGTGAGAAGCGGAAGCTGGCTCCGGCAGCCTATGACAAGCTGGTGATGGAGCAGTTGCTGAAGTCCCGTAAAAAGCTGGAGCAGGAGGTGGGCGGACCGGTGGATCTGCTGGCCTGGCCGTTTGGCATTTATGATGATCACCTGCTGCAGAAGGCAAAGGAAGCCGGGTTTGTCAGTACCTTCTCCATCGAGCGCCGCCATGCCACGGCCAGAGAAAAGCTGCAGATCCTGCCCCGTTACCTGCTGATCAATGCAGATAAGGAAAAGGCCTTTGCGCAGTTGATGCAGGGGAATGCGGTTAAAAGGAATGTGGCCTATTGAACAAGGATGAGCCTGCCAAAAAACACCCCTGCCCGGATTGTCGCTTCTGTCAGTGGTGTTCCGATGATCGTTGCAACCTGTGCCTCAGAAAGGATTGCTGCCGCAAGCAGCTTTCCCAAGCAGAACAGATTGCACTGTATGAGGCGTTGAACAGCAAGCAGCAAACAGACTCCTAGCCCTATCATCTTAAAAGCTGTTTTTACCGCAGCGTACGCAGAGAAAAACAGAGGAAAAACAGTTAAATAAATCTAAAATCCTGTTCTTCTCTGCGAACCTCTGCGTCCTCTGCGGTAAACTGCTTTTTATAGGATCATTATCCTTTCAGCTCCGTCAGAAAATCAGACATACGTTGTATATCCTCCAGATCCCTAAACTCCCGGTAACCGTCAATGCCATCAGAATCAAAACCGCGATAATAGAGCGGTCTGGCGCTCTTCAGGCCTGAAAGCGCCTTGCCGGTGGCATAAGTTTCATCTGATAGTCTGTCTGCCCTGAGCTTCAGGCCCAGTACAATACTGAATCCCAACTGAAACAGTCGTTTCAGATGTTCGCCGGTAAGGATTTCCGCCCCTTTGCCTTGATCCCCGTTGCACAGGTACTCAAGGGCGATATTCAGATAGCCGTACACCCTTTCAACCACCGCCCGCATATAATCCGTGTCAGCGAGATGTGCCTGATCAGCCACCAGTGCCGTGTTGATAAGGTAATTCAGCTCCATCCTGAAAAGATCCGAATCAACCAGCAGGATAACCTGCTCCAGAAAGGTGTTTCCGGCCACGACGGTTCTGGGAAGACTGGTTGATTCAGCTGATTGAATCAATACTTTGTCACAGCCAGGGATAAACGTCTCCGGGTTGATGCGGGAATAGATTTCAAGCGCCTCGTCATAGGGGGGGAAACCCAGGTCTGCAAGGCGCCCTGATTTCAGGTGGTAGCACTCTTCTTCTGATTCAGTATCAATTTCACCGCTGACACTTTCCATCAGGGCAACGTAAAGGCGATTGTCGTAACGGCAGACCAGTTCCAGAAAGGAACCGATTATCTGGGCATGTTTCTGGTTCTTGAATTTGATCAGGAACAGGTCATCAAAGGTATGATCCCAATCGGTTTGACGTTCTTCATCAGTATTAAGATCGCCTACGCCTCCTGTGACAATCAACTCCCTCCCCAGAAAGAGCGAGAGCAGGTTAAAATCCAGATGGGGCAACAGCTCTATGAAATGCTCATCAGAACCTTTCAGGATATAGCCAAGATACTCAACCGCCTTATCCTCTTCAAGCGCCCAGCCCCGCCAAAGTTCCATGTCCAGAATAAAAACGCACTGACGTGGATTTGCCACACCCAGCAACTCCATTGCATCAGCAACGTCAATCTCCTTGAACAACCAATACAGCTCCTGGGGCAGCATCGCCCGGATCAGCTTCTTTGCCTCCGGGTCGTTTAAAATCAGTTCAATTTTATCGGTGGGGGGCAGGCTGGCGAGATAGGCACGTTTGTCTTCAAAAGGCAGCTTGTAATACTCTTCTTCGTTGCACTGCAGGCGGTTGTCTGTAGCAACGGTTGATATGCTCTGTTCCATCTATTGTATTCTCCTTGAAATGCCAAGTCCGGCAGATTTTGGCATAGTAGCATGAATACAAAGCATCCGTCAGAAGGATTTAATCATGTCAGGTGCCACTTCTAGTGAGTCAAGCAACCACAAAAAATGGCGAGTCCGAAGACTCGCCCATTACACCACCAAAAGAGACGTTGCGTTTTAAAGGTTAAAAATGAACTTCGAAGGTGCCATAGATGTCGTGAGCATTCTTTACTGCTCCCTGAAGCAACATGGTGTTAGCAGTAATATCAGAAATTTTGATCGGAGCTCCAACCCAGTTGTTGCTACCAGTGTACTCAAAATCATAGTACTGGTAGCCTAACTTAAAGAAGGTCTTCGCAAAGAAGGAGGAGATTGGTTTTAGATCAATCTCTTGAATAATGTATGGCTCATAGACCTTGCCACGGGTACCCAGCTTGGAGGTCCACATGTCGTCTGCAGATGGGTCGAAGGGAATCCAGTTCTTGGTGCCATAGTTGAATTCAAAACCAAGCTTGGTTTTGCTGGGGAGGTCATAACGTACACCAGCGAATACTGCATAACCGGTTTTGTCTGATGGGGCTTCAGGACTCATAAAGCCACCTGTCAGCAAACCTTGGAAACCAGCATTGGCAGAGACAGCAGTTGTTGGGTGGGTCACGTTCATGCCGCCATCCAAGAAGAAATTCAGGTCACCGGGGCCAACCTTTTTAAGGGACGACATGACACCGATTCCATACCAGTCGATGCTACCCAAGTTTACTGATGGTGCCGTATTGCCAAAGGCAGTGTTATTCATGGTCGGGAAGTCAAAGATATTAAAGCCACGGTTCCACTGTAACCAGACGCGCAAAGGGTCGGTATCAACCGGTATCACTGCTACGCCCATCATATCCGTGTCCTTCAGACTACTCTTGTTGGGGGTATTACGAAAACCTGATTCAAAAGCGCGACCATAGCAAACCTTTGCGTAGAATCCTGGAAGGAAATCGATATCAGGTGCATACCCCAAGGTCATACCGTCAAAGGCATAGTTGACCAGCAGGGCCGGGGTACCACCGTTACCGGGACGCTCGTTGTTGGACTTCAGGTTGGTAGGTGCGCCGTCGGTGGCAGGACGACGGCCAACCGAGAACCAGACCGGTTGATCAAGAATGTTGCTCCAAGTGGCGTAGGCGCGGTCCACATTCAGGTAGCTGTTAGACGGCACATGTCCGAGGGTACCATCAAATATACCCGTGCGGTCAGCAAAATAGGCGTTACCGTTAACAGCCTTGTCATCCTGGTTGCCAAAGGACTTGTACATACCCAGCCTAACGTTGACGGTCACGTCCTTGGTGGCCTTGGCCTTCAGATCAAGGTTAAACTTGTTGCTATACATGGTTTCATTTTGGATTTTTGCAGCAGGGACTTGAACAACCCCAGCTGTTCCCATCATGGCTTGAAGTGCCATGCCATAGGTATTAAGGAAATTAGCAGCAGCACTGTAATTGGTAAGCCCCATCATGCTGGTCATAGTCGTGTAAGGAGTCGTGTTGCCTGAAAAATATTGCATTTGAGCATACATCTGCATGTTCTGCATAGTGCCATAAGCGTCGGAATATGCAGCTGTTTTACCATGTAGGCTGTCCATCCTAAACTGATAGTTACCACCAATCTGCAGCCATTTACCCAGGGACTTGTCTTCAATTTTCTGAACCTGCCCCTTCAGGTCTTCCATCTGCTGGGACAGCCTGTCAATCTTAACCTGCAGATCAGCCTCTGCAGCCATGGCGCCAGCCGGGATGGCCAGAGCAAGTACGGTGGATAGCAACAACTTGTTTGCTTTACGCATGTTTCGCCCCTTTCGCGGAAATCAGGTGGTCTTGCCTGACAAATTTTGCGTTTTAACGGTGTAATGGCTACTGGTTACTTGCAACCTGCGTGATCATGACCTTATTAAATACGAGGGGTTGTTGTAGGGCAATTGATGTGCGACGAACGGGAGATTGTTGCGATAAACGGTAGCAGGAAGGGATGAACAGTAGTCTACATCTGTTTAAACAGGTGTGAGAAGGCACGGCTTACGGAGAGCGTTTGATTGGATCCGGCCAGATGGACGTTATAACTGCCGGTTAATGAGCGTTTCACCATTTCAATTTTGGTGACATTTACAAGGGTTGCCCGGTGAATTTGCCAGAACTGATCAGGGGAAAGTTCGTCAACAAGTTCCTTGATACTCTTTTTGATCAGGAACTCTTCTTCCCCGCTCCTGACCGTGGTGTATTTATCGGTTGACTTGAAATAGTCAACCTCTTGCACCGATATAAGTCTGATCTTGTCTTTTTGGCCCACTTTAATCCATTGCAGATATTCACGGCCAACGGATTGTGCAGATAAAGATAATCTGGCGAGTATGGTATCCAGTTGCTGCAGGGAGGTTGAAATGGCCGGCAACCTGGATTTCAGCCGTGCTACCATCTTTTCCAGTCTGCTGTCGCTCACCGGCTTCAGCAGGTAATCCACTCCTCCGGCCTCAAATGCCTCTATGGCGAACTTGTCAAAAGCGGTGATAAAAACCGGCAGGCATCCCTTGGGGAGTTTTCCGGCAACTTCTATTCCGGACAGCCCAGGCATTTTGATGTCCAGAAATGCGATATCGGGTTGCAGTGCAGCCGCCAGTTTCAGCGCATCCAGACCGTTACTGGCCTCGCAGGTGACGGTCATCTCTGGCCACAACAGGGATAATCGTCTTTTTAAAAAGGCCCGTAATGGTGCCTCGTCATCAGCAATCAAGGCTGTGACTGTCTTCATAGCGGGACTTCTATCATCGCGAGAACACCGCAAGGAAGATTCTCCTCAAGTGTTAATTTGCCTTTAGAGGCAGAAAACATCCGAATCCTTTTGCGTACATTTTCCAACCCCACTCCGTTTCCGGTAGAACTTTCGGATATTCCTCTGCCTGAATCAGATATGGCAATCCTCGCCATATCCCCGTCAATTTCTCCCTTAATGATCAGGCTGCCCCCTTCCAATTTAGGTTCAAGCCCGTGTTTGATTGAATTTTCAACCAGCGGTTGTATCAGAAGAGGCGGGATCTGCTTGCTTAAGAGAGCATCAGGCATATCGATGGAATGGCTTAAACGATCTCCCATGCGCAGTTTTTGGATCTCCAGGTAGTTTCTGATTAAGTCCATCTCTTGGGAAATGGGAACGGTTGTATCTCTTGCAATATGAAGGGAACCTCTCAAAAAATTGCAAAAGTGGTCAAGCATCCCTTTTGCTTTATCGGGGTGTGTGTCGATGAGGCTCATTACATTTGAAAGCGTATTAAAGAGAAAGTGGGGCTCGATCTGGGCCTGGAGTAGTTTAAGTTCCATCTCAACGGAGATACTCTTCATGTCGAGATTAATAAGCCTTTCCTCCATGATCAACTGTTTTGCTTCTGAGATGCTCTCGCCAGTCTTGAAAAAGAAAACAATGGAAGAGCCAAAAAAGGCATTGAGGAAAAGCATCCTGAGTAAGGTGCCAATATGCTGATTGAAAGGTGATACCAGTTTACCCTCTGTGAAAGCCGTGAAAATGACCGCTCCAATAAGGGAGCCTAAGAGCTGAATTGTACAGAGCCTTAGGAGCATGGCAGTGACGGCTGCAGGTTTGGGTAGTGAGTTTGACCAGAGTAGGAGGAGAAAAACGGGCCCGGCGGCACAGCTGCAAAAAAGAAGGGCATCAAAAAAACTTGTTTTAAAGCCGAAAATGTACAGTAAACAGGCTATCAGACAGCCGTATAGCATGAATGATGCGAGTTTTTTCCAGGTCAGCTTGCAGTCCACAAGGAGTGTTGGTGTTAGTTGTGGCTGGTGAAAAATGTTTTTATCAGCCATAGAGCCAGCTCCTGATGTCGCTACATGGAGAAGCAGGACGCAGGTAGCGCCCTGCTCTGTAATTGGTCTACAACAGTTTGATTCCGGCCAGTTCCTTGGAGCGCTTGACTGCCGCGTCCACCGCATCCATCAGCAGGCCGTGCAGTCTGCCGTTTTCCAAGGTATGCAGGGCGGCAATGGTGGTGCCGCCGGGGGAGCTGACCCGGTCCCGCAGCACTGCCGGGTGTTCGTTGCTTTGCTGCAGCAATTGAGCAGAGCCCAGTACAGTCTGGACAGCCAGGCCGGTGGCGATATCCCGGGGCAGACCGTTTTTTACCCCTGCGTCTGACAACGCTTCGATGAAGGAAAATACGTATGCCGGGCCGCTGCCGGAAATGCCGGTGACGGCATCCATCTGGCGTTCACCCACCTGATAGACCGTGCCCACCAAGGCAAACAGTTCTTTGGTCAGCTCAAGATCGGCTTCAGTGGCCCGTCTACCGCCGCAGATGGCGGTGGCGCCGGCCTGTACCAGTGCCGGGGTGTTGGGCATGGCCCGTATAACCCGCACGCCGCTCTGCAGCGACTCTTCAATGATGGTGGTGGAGATACCGGCCATGATGGAGAGCACCAGTTTTTGCGGGGTAATCGTGTTCTCAAGTCCCGAAAGCACGCTGGCTGCCATCTGGGGCTTGATCGAGAGTATGATCAGGTCTGCTTCCTGGGCAACTTCACTGTTTTCGTCAGTGGTTTTGACTGACAGAGTTGAGGCCAGAAGCGCGCGGCGATCCTGTACCGGGTCTGCAACAATAATGTTGCGCGGCGCCATACCACCGGCGATCAAGCCTTTGATGATCGCCTCTGCCATATTGCCGCCACCAATAAATCCTACGGTGTTGTTCAGTAGCATTATGCGCCTCCGGTTCTGCTTTCAATCGATGTTGGCTGAGCCAGTTCAGATGTGGGCTTTTTGTCGCTGGTACTACTTTTGGTGATCAGCATCACCCCGACACAGACCAGAGCGATACCGCCCCAGCGTAACAGGGAAACCTCTTCATGCAGGATGTATTTTGCCAGTACCGCCACCAGGACGTAGTTAAGGGCCTGCATCGGCAGGGCTACTGAAAGGTCTTCCCAGGAAAGTACGGCCAGCCAGAGGAAGAAGAACAGAGCCAGCATGGCGGTACCCACCACAATCTTCCATTCGGTCATGGCCCGGAAGGCAACTTCCATGATGCCGCGCAGGTTCATGGTGGAGAGGTCTCCCAACTGTTTCATCCCTTTGGCCAGCAGGATGTCGCCAACAGTACCGGCAGTTACTGCAATCAGCATAATGACAATGGTTTTAAGCATACGGTTTGGATTCTCCGCGATAGTTTGTTAAGGCTATATCCAACTGCTGCAGCCGTTCCCGTACTTTTGGTGAAAGCAGGGCAGCCAGCTCTTCTGCATGTTGGTAATCAGGCATCCGGCGGCTGATTACAGCATCCGGCAGGCAGCCGGGGTGAAAATAGACCTCTGTTGTGCCCGGTTGCAGCCGCTCAATGACCGCCAGCAGGTACTCTTCGGTCATGCAGCCGGAGTTGAGCACCCCCTTGACCTCTACGGCGGTCTTGATCTCCTGGCGCTTGAAGGTGGTTTCTGCATAGTGTGCCAAGCTGCCAAAGATGGCCCGTTCAACCGCCTTGCCCACCATGCGGGAACGGTTAAGTCGCAGGTTTTCAAACAACCGCTCACGGGTAATCCTGAAGCTGGTGATGCCGTGCAGCGGCATCAGTTCGGTCAGCAGGGTAAAGACCGTGGGGTGCATCTGGATATTGAGGTGGCCGTCAATGTGCGAAAAGGGGAGGCCGGTCTCTTTAACTTTAAGGATCTGGGCCTCTATCTCGCACCGCAACTGCATACGGATGGTTGGATCAAAGAACAGCTTCATCCCCACCGCCACCGGGTTGTCCGGGAAACAGCCGTTGGCAGCAACCAGTCCGGGGATCATCTCAGGTGGCAGCACCGGTTTACCCTGTACCAGGGTCAGGTGCAGGCCGATCTGCAGGCCTGGATTACGTCTGGCAACCTCCACCGCCTCATCAAAGGCATCGCCTCCAGCCATCAATGATGCCTGGGTTAGAATCCCCTGCTGCCAGGCCTGTTCCACCGCCCGGTTGACCCCGGAGGAAAGCCCGAAGTCATCGGCATTGATAATCAGCTTTCGCAAGATTGGCCTTGTTTCCGTTTCTGCATATAGGCCAGGTACTGCTTGCCTTCTTTCAGCAGCTTGCGGCGTTCCTCGCCATCCACAATCATCTTGCCGATGCTGCGCAGGATGTACTTGGGACGGAAGTAGAACTTGTCGTAGAACTCCTCAACTGAATTAAAGATCTCGGCGTTGCTCAGGTTAGGGTAGTTGATCACGCATTTCTGGTGGCCGGTGCTGTCGATAAAGTCATCGGAGGCGATCCAGCCCTGCTCTTTGGCCAGGGTATAGAACTCTGTGCCGGGGTAGGGGGAGGCCAGCGAGGCCTGAATGGAGTTCAGGTCCAGCTGTTTGGCATAGTTGATGGTTTCCTGAATGGTTTCTTTGGTCTCGCCCGGCAGGCCCATGATAAAGGCGCCATGGACTGACAGGCCCAGTTTTTTGCAGTCTTTGGTAAACTGTATCGCCTGCTCTTTGGTAACACCCTTTTTGATGTTCTTCAGGATCGGTTCATTGCCGGTTTCATAGCCCACCACCACGTGACGCAGGCCGGCTTCACGCATCACCTTCAGCGTTTCATAGTCGCAGTTGGCCCGGGCATTGATGGTCCAGGAGATCCCCAGCGGCTTGAGCAGATTGGCTACATTGCGGGCATGTTCCCGGCTGGCAGTGAAGGTGTCATCGTCAAAGGACAGCTCACGCATCTCCGGGATATTATCCACAATCCATTTCACCTCTTCGTACACGTTTTGAGGTGAACGAAGGCGCATCTGGCGGCCGGAGAAGGTCTGGGGCCAGAGACAGTAGATGCACTTGGAGGGGCAGCCCCGGCTGGAGTAGATCGAGACATAGGGGTTTTTAAAGTGGGGGATCACATATTCCGAGATCGGCAGATCTCGCTTGTAGATCGGCGCCACAAACGGCAGGGCATCCAGGTCTTCAATCAGGGGGCGATCCGGGGTGTGGATGGTCTTGCCGTCCTTGATAAAGCTGATGCCGTCCACCTTGGACCAGTCGCGCCCTTCACACAGTTCCTTGGTGGAGTAGTCAAACTCGCCACGACAGACGATGTCGATGATGCCGTTACCGGCCTTCAGCGATTCTTCCGGCAGGATGGAGACATGGGGGCCGGTCAGGACAGTGACGATATCCGGCTTAACCTCTTTAATCCGCCGGGCGGTTTCAATATCAATCGCCAGGGTGGGGGTGGAGGTGTACATCACCACCATATCAAACCCTTTGGCAATGGTCAGGCAGTCTTCCAGGGTGAACTTTTGTACCGGGGCATCCACCACGCGGCTGCCTTCAATCATACCGGCAGGAAAACAGAGCCAGGTGGGATACCAGAATGAGGTGACTTCCCGTGATGCCTGATACCGGGCACCAGCGCCACCATCAAAATCCTCAAACGTGGGAGGGTTAAGAAAAAGCGGTTTCATTACAACTCCTTGGCGGTTGCTAAAAGAGAGATAGAATAGGAGCATAGTATTAAAAAGTCAAGTTAGATCGATACTCTTGACTTTTTCAGGGGCTGCTGCATCATGGTAAAAAGTTATTCATAATCGGGGGTGAGTCATGAAAAAAAGGATTGTAGGTCTGGCGGGTATGATGATTGTGTTGAGTACAGCATGGTGTGGGGCAACTGAGTTGAAGGGAACCCAGATAAAAGGTACGCCGGGGCATGATGCCCAGATTGTCAGTGCAACAGTTAAGCTTGCCAAGTCTGCGAAAGTGGATCGTATCGAGGGAGGGAAGGAAGGATTGTGTATTCAGTCTCCTGCAGAACAGCCGTTGTGTGGTGCGCCGTTTGAGTTGATCGGTAAAACACTGAAGCCTGGTAGTTATGCGGTCTATCCTAATATTCCTGAGGGTAAGGAGCGGGCATCGGTAACGGTGCATTTGAAATAGCTTTAGCCTGGTCTGGTATTGTTGCACAAAGGGCAGCCGATTGGCTGCCCTTTGTTTGTTTGGTGTTACTTCTTTTTTGGTTCTGGTTTGGCTGCGGTCTTTTTGTCGTCCTTTTTGGCTTGCTTGGCAATGACCTTGTCCTTGATTTTTTCGTAGACCGATTCAGGTAGCACTTTTTTAGATACCAGCTGGGTCTTGTTGGCGTAGGGGCGGTTAACCACAATCTTGGCTATGTAGGCGTCGCCAAGGCCGGGTATCGCCTTCAGCTCTGCATCGCTGGCGCTGTTGATATCCACCAGTTCCTGCTTGGCAGCAGCTTTTTTGCTGTCTGCTGGCTTGGTTGCTTCAGGTTTTGCCGCAGGGGGTGTCTTTTTTGCCGGTTCAGCCGCCAGGCTGAGGGCAACAGAAAAGGTCAGCGCAACAATGGTGGTGATGGCCTTGATCCAGAGTGTTCTCATGTGGTGGTTCCTCCTTGGTGTGGGGATCTTCTGCTGCCGGTTGTAGCAGTCGTATCCGGTAGCTGTCAATTTGATTTTTAGGTCTGGAACCATTGTTATTCTGGCTGTTTCTGGGTTTTTTGCAGGGCCATCTGGCGGCTCATTTGGTGGAGCCGTCTCTCTACTGTTGGTGTGGCGCGTCAGTCCGTCTGTTGCAATGCATCAATGTTGCATTGCAACAGACGTGGTTGCGTCAGACAGGGAGGCTTGTTGCATAAAATAGTCTGGTGTTGCTGTTGCATGTGCAACATATCTTTGGGCTGCTGATTCGTTTGTTGAAATAAAATGCAGGATAGCGTGTTGATTGTTAAGTTATTGTTATTATTTTGTTTGTAAAAATAATTTGGGTTGGATTGGTTTTTGGCACGAGCCTTGTAATGGTAAAATCAAAAGCAAGGCACCCGGAAGTTTCCGGTTCACCCATTACAAACGGTTCTAAAAACCAAAGGAGGATGTCATGAAAGCAAAAACTAATTACTCGGTCCTGTTGGCAGAAACCACCGCAAAAGGTAGCTTGGCAATTTTCGCTGGCGCCGTACTTTTCCTGGGCGGTTTTGTTACCTGGTCAGCAGCAGGGGCAATCAGTGGTCTTGTCAGTCTGTTCAACTAATTAACGTAGCGTTAAAACCAGCGCACACCGGAGGATACCATCATGAAAGCAAAAGTTAGTTACTCTGATCTTAATGACCGTAAATATATTGGCAGAACCCTGGTGGTCTTCGGCATGTTTGCCGCCGGCGCTGCCCTCAACATTGTCTGGCCAGCCCTTAGCCACATTGGAAGCCGATTGATCGGTTAAGAAAAAAGATCTCTTGGTTGGTCTTGAGACAGGAAAGGCCCGGTTTGTAACCGGGCCTTTCCTGTCTTTTTTCTTCCAGCTTGTCAGGCAAGTTAAAAACATGCTATACAATCGGGCCTTTGTTGCACATTCAAGCCATGAGGAAGGAATTAACATGAGTCACCAGCGTAAGCCAGAGATCAACTTTAACTACATCTACAACTATGCCTACAACCCGGTCTACGCCAACGGCGTGCAGGGCGGCTTTACCCCCCGTGGCGAGCTGGTTGCCCATTTTTATCAGGAGCGCCCGGCTCTGCCAAAAGAGCTGACCCATGAAATCAGCCCTGAAGGTGGTATCGGTGCCCTGGTTGACTCTGATCCCAAAAATCTGAATGGCACCATGGTTCGCTTTATTGAAACCGGTGTTACCATGAATTTCCAGACCGCTGCCATGGTGCATGCCTGGTTGGGTGAGCAGTTGGGCCAGATGCAGGCGATTATGAAGGCACAACAGGAGTTTATGGAAGGCGGCGCTGCAGAGGCTGCACAGGAAGGCTAGGGACAGGCAGCTGTTGTCCCACATGGGTATGCCTCTTTGTCAGGCATAGGAATGTAAGAGATGGGTTGCCCCTTGGGGTGACCCATTTTTTGTGCTCAGGTGATGAACTGATTTTGGAGTGCCTGTACATCCAACGCTGGTTGCTTATGCATGTAATGTCTGGTTGATGCAACTGCAGCGGTAGCCTGCTGCTTGCTTGTTGCTAAAATTACAAGACTTTCTGTGGCTGTTGATTTTGGTCTGCTCTGTGCAAAGAGGTTGTTCGGATCGGTATTTGATTTACGAGTGAAAGGAGTTTGTATGTCTCGACGTCTGTTTGTGCCGTTGATGGCTGCGTTGCTGGTCATCGCAGCTCTGGGAGCTGTGGCAGCGGTGAAAATCACTGAAGCGCCTGCTGTTACGGTTGTGCCGGAGGTGTATAAGAGTGGTGATGAGGGGTATTTCAGGATTGTGGCGAAGTTGCCAAAGGGGGCTTCAAAAGAGTACCTTTCACTTGTGCCGCAGGCTGAAGAAGGAGATCTCTTTCTGCTAACCATGCGTCCGGTTGTGGCAAAACGGGTCGAACATAAGCACGCTGATGATGACGATGCTGCACAAGGTCCGCCTGATCAGGTTGGAGATGCGGTTACCATTATCGGCCGTTACCTGAAGCCTGGCCCGGCCCGTCTTGCTATCCGCAGCCGCAACACCAAGGGGGACCTGCTACGGCTGACCTTTACCCTGCCTGGCGGTGACGTTACTGCAGATGCCACCATACGGACAGAATGGGCCAGGCAGTACCAGTGGTCACTCTGGGCGTCGGACCCCAATGGTGAAGACCCGTACACCCAGTACTGGAATCTGGCGGTTGCCCCCCGCTACGGCCTTGAAACCCGCTACCTGGGCAGCAGAAGCCGCTCCCGTCGTGAAACCCCTGACCTGTACAGCGTCTTTACCGGCGCTGCAGCCATTCAGGAAACGCTGCAACTGGAACTGTTGAATACAACTCCCCGACGTGCAACAACGGACAAAACAGCGGTCAAAGTTGTTGAAAATGTCCCCCTTTCAACCCTGCAAGGACCACAGGTGAAATCCCACCCCTTCAAGGAGATGCTGAAGGGGAGAACCCCGTCATTGCCAGCGCTGGCATCGTACATTCCTGATGATCAGTACGGGGTGTTCTTTGCCAATATCAACAAGCAGATTGAACTGGCTGATCTGATGGATGAATGGGGCGGCAACCTGCTGCGTCAGGTGGAAAGCAGTGCCCAGGATTTCAAGGTGCGGGAAAAGGTCAGCAAGCAACTCTGCCTTGAAAACAGCATGCTGACCAGGATGTTCGGTGATCGGGTGGTGGCAGATATGGCCATCACCGGCAGTGATCCTTTTTTGAAAGAGGGGACGGCCATTACCGTCCTCTTTACCCTCAAAGATGCAACACGTTTTCGCAAGCAGATAGAGAAGCATTATTCCGAAGCAGCCAAGACTCGTGGTGCTGTGCGCTCTGAATTTGTTGCAGCTGGCAAGCGGGGTATGGCGGCAGTAACGCCAGACCTGCGAGTCTCATCCTATCTGGTGATTGTGGGCAACCTGGGGGTGGTTTCAACCAGTAAAGCCGCCCTAGAGCGGATCTTGGCTGTAGAGGCAAAGCAACAGCCAGCCCTGGCCCAGGCTGATGACTTCCGCTACATGCGCACCATCTTCCCGCAGGATGCCAAGGAAGAGGATATCTTCATCTATCTTTCTGATGCCCATATCCGCAACCTGGTGGGGCCTCGCTGGAAGATTGCAGAAGCCCGTCGGATGCAGTGCAGCGCCAACATGGGGCTGATCGCCAATGCCCGGCTCTGGTTCAAGACGGAAAGACGGCGGGAGCCCACCATGGAGGAGCTGGTGGCAGGCGGCTATCTGGGCAAGAATCCGCCGGTCTGCCCAGAGCATGGTGCCTATGCAATCGACACACAGGGAGAAGTCTATTGCCCGGTGCATAACCGTCCCGGAAAGCTGACGCCGCTGAATGAGCTGAAACTTGCCACGGTGACCCCTGCTGAAGCGTCGCAGTACAAGGATTTTGTTGCAAACTACAACCGCTACTGGACTCAGTTCTTTGATCCGATCGGTATTCGGGTCAAGCTGGGCCAGAATATCCGTATCCAGACCTGTATTCTGCCGATGATTGAGAACTCCTGGTATGACGGCCTGGCTGCCTTCTCTGGCCGTACTCCTGGTCTGGTGACCGACAGTGCCGTGTTGCCCCGTACCGTGCTTTCCCTGCGTGGCCACATGGCGCAGGATTGGCTTGAAAAAAGTGTACTGGGCGATAAAAGGGTCTATCGGAACAACCTGAAGCTGGACTGGCTGGGGAATGAGGTTGCCATCAACCTGTGTGACGGCCAGATCCTCTTTAGCGCCGATGGTAGCGCTGCAGGTCTGTTGGGACGGGAAGTGGGGCGTTCTTCATCACTGGAACCGCTGGTGATCGGGTATCTGGCCTCGGCCATCAACCTGCCAACCTATCTGACGGTAAAAGTCAATGACCCGAAAAAAGCTGAAAGATCCATTCCAGAGCTGTTCCGCTCCATTGGCCCTAAAAACTCCGGTCGTGATGAGCTTTCCCTGGAGACCTATACCCTGGAAACCCATCGTGGCAAGCCGGTCTATGTGGCCAACTTTACTCTATTTGTGGTCAAGCTGCGGCTCTATGCCGCTGTAGTGGATGACCGGCTGGTGATCGCCTCCCGGCGGGATATCGTGACCGATCTGCTGGATGCCTCGGCCAAGGGAGCGGCCAAGAAGGTGGTAAAACATGAGGGGAATGTGGAGCTATCAGTCTATCGCTCTGCCTTCAAGCAGTTGGAAGAGGCCTCCAGTATCAGTTATCAGGAGGATATCCGCCATGCCTGCCAGAAAAACCTTCCCCTGGCTGCAATCCTGATGCGTAACCTGGGTGTGCCGTCAACCGGTTTTGGTTCCACCTCAGAGGCGTTGCGCGGCTATCAGCCCTACTGTCCGTCAGGTGGCACCTACAGCGTTGATGAAGCCACCGGCGCGGTTGTCTGTTCAGTCCACGGCAACCGGCATAATCCCAAACAGCCGGCCTTCAGTGATCAGAGCTCGCCCACCATGCGGCTGATCAATTCACTGGATCGGGTCAATGCCCGGCTGACATTTACACCGGAGGGGTTGATGACTACCGTGGATATTCAGCGGAAGCCGGGTAAGTAGTCCTGGTAGCGTAGTAAGGTTTTGGGGATAAACGAACGGGGCATCTGGATGGATGCCCCGTTTGATCATTGGTTGTGAGCTGTTGGCAAAATTCAGGCCTTAGTCAATTTTGATATAACAAGCCTTTGGTGTGCCGGGGGCTGGATCACCAAACACGGCGTTATTACAGGTAATGCTGTTTGTCTGGGACCGGTAGGCCCAACGGTCACCTGCGCCATAACGGATCTCACGGGTGCCGCGAAATCTGCAGTTTTCACCTTCACCAGCGCATCTTTCCCAGCGAACCTGATGATGGCCTCTGTCCGGCCCTCTGAAATCATCATGACCTCTATAGTCATCTTTCCTGTTATCATTGTTTTTGGCGCGATAAATATTTCTTTCCAGTCGATCCAATTCATTATTCAGGCGTTCTTCATCATCGCGTATTTTTTTAAAATCACCCTTCAGCCGACGGGCTTCATCTCGAGTAATGTCGCCGGATTGAATCCCTCTGTCTATCTGTTCGTAGGCACGCCGTACCCTTTGCTCAATTTCGCTGGCATGAGACGTTGCTGAGAAACAGAGAACCGAAGCCGCTACAAACATAATAATACGACTGATTTTCATGATGTACCCCTTTCCGTTTTCAGTTAGTAAAAGTCATATTTAAAAATAATAGCAGGTTGTGAGTGTTACGCAATCATACGAAATGCGATTTTGAATAATCGAGAGCGTGAATTATCAGCCGTTCAACAACTTGACCGTTGCCCTGCCGTCGCCATAGTAATCAATCATATTCAGGCAACCGTAATTCTGCTCAATGTTAAACATGCTGGCCAGCGGTGCGCCGATGGCGGCCAGCAGGATGATCCGGTTAACCCCGCCATGCCCCACCAGCAGGATCTCCTGTCCGCGATGCCGTTCCAGGATTTCCCGTACCACCGGCATCAGTCGGGCCTCTACATCCAACAGATTCTCACCTTGGGGTACGCGGTAGTTAACCAGATCGTTCAGTCGGGCCTGCCACTCCTCCGGCCAGCGGCTCTGGATCTCCTGCCAGGTCAGACTTTCCCAGACCCCGATATTTACCTCACGCAATTCGGGGCGGAAGGTAGGCTCTATCCCAAACTGCTCACAGATGATGCCGGCGCCGATCCGGCAGCGGGTCAGGTCGCTGGAGTAACAGGCTGAAATATGGCTGTCAGCCAGCCGGTCTTTCAGTAGATGGTACTGCTCAACACCAAGGTCGGTCAGGGCAACATCGGCATGGCCGTTGTAGCGGCGTTGTTCAAAACCTGCCACCTGGCCATGCCGGATCAGGTGGAGGCGGGTCATGCTGTTCATAGGTACCTCGTCAGTAATGTGGTGGTTGCCGTCAGGGTCAGCAGGGCCAGCAGTTCAGCGATTTCGCTGCTGAAGCCGACGATGTCTCCGCTGATCCCCCCCAGACGGCGGGTGAAGTAAGATTTAACCCCAATGCCCCAGACAGCGCACAGGCAGAGGGCCGCAATTCCGGCGGAGTGGCCCAGCAGCCAGCAGAGCGGGATGGTGCAGGCTGCTGCCAAAGAAAATTGGGCGCTGGTGATGCCGGAAAGGAAGCAGGCCCCCAGTCCGTCGCTGCGGGCAGCACGGGCATTGGTCATGACCAGCACCTGGGTAAAACGGGCCAAGGCAGGAACCAGCAGGAGTGCCGGTCGTTTGAGATAGATCGGCAAAGCCAGCAGGGCGGCATATTTGAGTAGCAGCAGCAGAATCAGCCCCACCGCCCCGATCGCCCCCACGCGGGAGTCCTTCATGATCGCCAGAAAACGCTCTTTGCTGCCCCGTGCCGCCAGACCATCACAGACATCAGCCAGCCCGTCCAGGTGCAGGGCTCCGGTGATGATGGCCAGTAACGCCACCAACAGCGCATCGGTCAGGTGACGGGGGAACAGCGGGGTCAACGCCAGATCAGCCAGCAGCAGCAGCCCGCCGATGGTTAGACCTACCAAGGGAAACCAGGCGGTTGAACGGCCCAGGTCATCGGCATCGCACTGCTTAGGTGAAGGAACCGGCAGGATGGTCAGAAATTGGAGGGCGATGAGATAGCGGCGCATGATCGGGGCAGTGTGCGTCAAGCTGCGTGCTGCGTCAAGTACCAGTTGCAGCAGCTTTTAACCAATAAAAAGCATTTGCCACAGAGATCACAGAGGTCTCAGAGGAAAAACAGGAAGATACAGCAAACAACCTGATCCCTTTTGGGTGATCTGCTAAAAATAGATTTTTATTGTAGTTCTCTGTGTTGCTCTGTGCCCTTGTATGTTCAGCGTGTAGCATCTAATGTTCTTTCAAGTAGCCAGGGAATGACAGCTTGATCGTGTTTTGGGACACCAAGCCCGTCACAGAGCGTAAGGCGTCATTCCCTTCCTCCCAATAGCCCGAACAGTTGACTGGGGACCATCTGGATCCCGCATTCTGCAAGAACGGGAAAGGAGAAAGACTATGGGAAAGAATCTGTTTATCGGCATTGATGTTTCTAAAGCTATTCTTGATGTTGGTGTCATTCCAACAGAAGAAGTAAAACGTTTCACCAATGATGCTGATGGTTGCAAAGCGCTTATCTCCTGGC
>NZ_FUWR01000009.1 GCF_900167465.1 Trichlorobacter thiogenes
TTGACCAAGGTCAGGCCGGCGACAACATCGGCGCCCTGCTTCGTGGTGTAAAGCGTGAAGACATCGAGCGTGGCCAGGTACTTGCCAAGCCCGGTAGCATCACCCCGCACACCAAGTTCAAGGCAGAAGCCTATATCCTCACCAAAGAAGAAGGTGGTCGTCACACCCCATTCTTTAACGGCTACCGTCCCCAGTTCTACTTCCGCACCACAGACGTAACCGGTGTTGCAGAACTGCCAGCAGGCACTGAAATGGTAATGCCTGGTGACAACGTAGCTATGACCGTAAACCTGATCACCCCTATCGCAATGGACGAAGGCCTTCGCTTCGCCATCCGTGAAGGTGGTCGTACCGTAGGCGCCGGCGTCGTCAGCGCAATTATCGAGTAAAGATTAAGCGAGGAAGCGATGCAGAGCCAGAAGATCAGAATTCGCCTCAAGGCATATGACCATAAGTTGCTGGATGTATCCGTCGGTGAGATTGTTGAGACGGCAAAGCGTACCGGTGCTCGTGTAGCAGGGCCAATTCCACTGCCAACGGTTATCAATAAGTATTGCGTGCTGCGTGGACCTCACGTTGACAAGAAGTCCCGTGACCAGTTTGAGATCAGAACCCATAAGCGTCTGATTGATATTCTTGACCCGACACAGCAGACCGTTGACGCGCTGATGAAATTGGACCTGTCCGCAGGCGTTGATGTTGAAATCAAGCTGTAGACATTATTGCCAGATAGGATGTCTGTTATGAATAAAGGGATTATCGGAAAAAAGCTGGGCATGACCCAGATCTTCCTAGAAGATGGTACCCGCGTTCCAGTGACGGTGGTACAGGCAGGCCCTTGTGTGGTACTGCAAAAGAAGACAGCAGAAGTAGATGGCTATTCAGCCGTTCAGGTTGGTTTTGAGGCTGTTAATGCTGCTAAGGCAAATTCAGCTGACCGTGGGCATTGCGTTAAGGCAGGAAAAGGTGTGTTTAGGCACCTGCGTGAGCTCAAGCTTGAACAAGAGGCAGAACTGAATATCGGTGATGAACTTACCGTTCAGCAGTTTGAGCCAGGTGACCTGATTGATGTTACTGGTACCAGTATTGGTAAAGGTTTTCAGGGTGTTATCAAGCGTCATAACTTTAAGGGTGGCCGCGCCTCCCACGGTTCTCGCTTTCACCGTGCGCCTGGTTCCATCGGTTGCTCGGCAACCCCTTCACGGGTTTTTAAGAATAAGAAAATGCCGGGTCAGATGGGGAATGAGCGCGTTACTGTTCAGCGTCTCCAGGTGGTTCGAGTTGATGCAGATCAGAATCTTATCTTGATAAAAGGTGCGATTCCAGGTTCCAAGAACAATGTCGTTGTTATTAAAGACAGCGTCAAAGCCACCAAGTAATCAGACGGAGTAGTTACGTATGCCAACAATAGCTCTGTATAATATGAATCGTGAAAAGGTCGGGGAAGTTACTCTTGATGAGCAGATCTTTGCTGCTGAAGTTAAAGAGCCCCTGATTCATCAAGCCCTTAAGGTCCAACTGGCCAATCGTCGCGCAGGTACTGTTAAGACTAAGACCCGTGCTGAAGTTTCCGGTGGCGGTAGAAAACCTTTTAAGCAAAAAGGTACTGGTAATGCACGTCAAGGTTGTTCGCGCGCTCCCCAGTATCCTGGTGGTGGCACCGTTTTCGGTCCTCAGCCTAAAACCTATAACTTGGGTATTAACAAGAAAGCCCGTAAAGCAGCACTGCGTTCCTTGCTTTCTATGCAGCTCAAGTGTGAAAAGATTACTGTTCTTGATCAGCTCGAATTTGAAAAAATCTCAACAAAAGATTTTTCAGGATTTATGAAAAAATTCGATCTTGAGCGGTCTTTGATCATCACCGAGGAACCTTCGACGAACCTTTCACTTTCGTCAAGAAATGTTCCCTATGTTAAGTTGCTCAAGGCTGACGGTTTGAATGTGTTTGATGTGCTTAAGTATCAAAACATTGTCATGACCGAGGGTGCTGTGCGACTCGTGGAAGGAGCGCTGCAGTAATGAATATCTATTCAATCATTAAAAAGCCCCACGTTACTGAGAAAACATCACTCGGTACTGAGGCTGCAAACACCATCACGTTGGTGGTTGACCGAGATTCAAACAAGATTGAGATCAAGAAAGCTGTTGAGTCGCTCTTCAAGGTCAATGTTACTTCGGTACGTACCGTGAATGTGGCTGGTAAGGTAAAACGCTTCGGTCGTAATTATGGCAAGCGTCAAAACTGGAAAAAGGCCTATATCACGCTGAAGGAAGGCCAGACCGTCGACTTCTTCGAAGTGTAACGGACTAATCATTACTGAATCGGGGTTCAGGTATGGCAATAAAGAGCTACAAGCCCACATCTGCTGGGCGCAGACATCAAACCTGTTCGACGTTTGAGGAGATAACCTCCACAACGCCGGAGAAGTCCCTGCTGGTCAAGATTAAGAAGACTGGTGGTCGTAACCACTTTGGCCGAGTAACTGCACGCCATCAAGGCGGTGGTCACAAGCAGAAGTATCGTATGATAGATTTTCGTCGTGACAAGCGCGGTATCCCTGCGAAGGTTGCAACGATTGAATATGACCCTAACCGTAGTGCTCGAATCGCTCTTCTTCACTATACCGATGGTGAGAAACGCTACATTCTCGCACCGGTTGATCTGAAAGTAGGCGATACCGTGCTGAGCGGCCCGGAAGCTGATATCAAGCCAGGCAACTGTCTGCCTTTACGCTCGATTCCGCTGGGTACGATCATTCACAATATCGAACTAAAAATTGGTAAAGGGGCTCAGCTTGCCCGTAGTGCCGGTACTTTTGCCCAGTTGATGTCTAAAGAGGGCAAGTACTCACAGGTTAAGCTGCCTTCCGGTGAAGTTCGTCTGGTTCTTCAAGACTGTTATGCAACCATTGGTCAGGTAGGCAACATTGACCATGAAAATGTTAGTCTTGGTAAAGCAGGTCGTTCACGCTGGTTGGGCAAGCGTCCCAAGGTTCGTGGTGTTGCTATGAACCCGGTTGATCACCCACATGGTGGTGGTGAGGGTAGAACTTCTGGTGGACGTCATCCGGTAACACCGTGGGGTATCCCCACCAAGGGTTATAAAACTCGTACCAATAAGACGTCTGACCGCTTTATTGTTAAAAAACGCACGAAATAATCGAATGAGAGGCTAGCTCTATATGGCACGCTCGATAAAAAAAGGCCCTTTCATTGATGGGCATCTGATGAAGAAAGTTGAGACCGAAGGTCCTAACTCTAAAAAAATCATCAAGACCTGGTCACGCCGCTCTACTATTACTCCAGAATTCATTGGAGTGTCTCTGGCGGTACATAATGGCAAGAAATTCATCCCGGTGTTTGTAACCGAGAACATGGTCGGTCATAAATTAGGTGAATTTTCACCAACCCGGACCTTCCATGGCCATGCTGCCGATAAAAAGAGCAAGGTCAAGAAGTAATAAAGGAGTGATCTGAATGGAATCCAGTGCCAAATTAACATTAGCACGCCTGTCTCCGCGTAAGACGCGGACTGTCGCCGATCTGGTTCGGGGCAAGGGTATCCAGCAAGCCCTGAACACCCTGACGTTCTTGCCGAACCCGTCAGCACAGATTCTTCTCAAGCTTCTGAAGTCGGCTGTTGCCAATGCCGAGCAGAAGGGTGTGAACGATATAGACAAGCTGTTTGTAAAAACGATCTTTGTTGATGGCGGTGCAGTTCTTAAGCGTTTTGTTCCACGCGCAATGGGCCGTGCTAGCAAGATCCGCAAGCCGACAAGCCACATTTCAGTGGTTTTGTCTGACACGAAAACGAGATAGGCCGGAGGTGCAGTCTTGGGACAGAAAGTAAATCCGATAGGTTTCAGACTTGGCGTCATCAAGACCTGGGACTCAAAGTGGTACGCTGAGGCTGATTATGCCAAGAATCTCCACGAGGACCTGAAGATACGCAAGTTTTTGAAAAAACGTCTGTATAGTGCAGGTATCTCAAAGATTGAAATTGAGCGTGCTGCTAACAAGACTAAGATCAATATTCATGCTGCTCGTCCAGGCTTGATTATTGGTAAGAAGGGCGCTGAAGTCGAGCTGCTGAAAAAAGATCTGGCTGCCATTACCTCAAAAGAAGTTTTCATTAATATCAATGAGGTTCGTAAGCCTGAGCTTGATGCTCAACTTGTAGCAGAAAACGTGGCATTACAGCTTGAGCGCCGGATAGCATTCCGTCGCGCAATGAAGAAGAGTGTAACCTCTTCGCTCAAGTTTGGTGCTAAAGGTATTCGTATCACCTGCTCAGGTCGTCTGGGTGGTGCTGAAATGTCACGTACCGAGTGGTATCGTGAAGGCAGGGTACCGCTGCACACCTTGCGTGCTGATATCGATTACGGGTTTGCCGAGGCCATGACCACCTATGGTATCATTGGGGTAAAGGTCCTGATCTTCAAGGGCGAAGTCCTGCCAGGACAATAAGTTTCAGGAGCAAGTCACATGTTAATGCCGAAAAGGGTTAAGCATAGAAAGCAGATGAAAGGGCGGATGACAGGCGCAGCCTGCCGCCGGATCGAGATCTCATACGGTGAGTTTGCTTTGCAGGCCACTGAATGTGGTTGGGTTGACTCACGTCAGATTGAAGCTGCACGTATCGCCATGACCCGTTATATCAAGCGGGGCGGTAAAATCTGGATTCGTATGTTTCCTGATAAGCCGTTGACAGCAAAGCCTGCTGAAACCCGGATGGGTAAAGGTAAAGGTTCTCCTGATTCATGGGTTTGTGTAGTTAAGCCCGGCATGGTGCTGTATGAGATGGAAGGGGTTACTGAAGAAATCGCACGCGAGGCCTTCAGGTTGGCAGCTCATAAGTTGCCTATATCCACCAAGTTCATTACCAGAGGTACCCAAAATGAAGGCTAATGATATACGTAAAATGGCTGAGGCTGAATTGAAGCAGAAGCGTGAAGAATTAACGCAAGAGCTCTTCAACCTTAAGTTTCAACTGAACACAGGGCGCCTTGAGAATACTGGAAAGCTTGGCGCGATCCGTAAAGATATCGCACGGATCAATACCATCCTTACAGAAAGCAGGGGTTAGGACTGTCATGGGTGAGCTTGGACATAGACGTACTCAGACCGGTGTTGTGGTCAGTGACAAAATGGAAAAGACAGTTGTTGTAAGAGTCGACCGCCTTGTTAAACATCCGCTTTATAACAAGTATATCAAGCGGAGTGTAAAGTATAAGGTTCACGATGAGAAGAACAGCTGTAAGGCAGGGGACAAGGTGCAGATCGTTGAGTGCCGTCCATTAAGCAAAGACAAGCGCTGGGCCCTGCGCCAGATTCTTGAGAGCGCTGCGTAGCAGCCCCCCAGAGAGGATACGAGCATGATTCAGATGCAAACTATACTTGACGTAGCCGATAACTCTGGTGCAAAGAAACTGTTTTGCATCAAGGTATTAGGCGGGTCTAAGCGTAAATATGCAGGAGTTGGTGACATTGTTGTCTGCTCAGTGCGTGAAGCGCTACCGAATTCCAAGGTAAAAAAAGGTGATGTGGTCAAAGCGGTAATAGTTCGTACCGCCAAAGAACTTGGCCGCCCTGATGGTTCCTATATCCGTTTTGATAACAACTCAGGTGTTGTCATAAACAACGCAAAGGAGCCAGTAGGTACCCGTATCTTTGGTCCCGTTGCGCGGGAACTGCGGGCTAAAAAGTTTATGAAGATCATCTCCCTTGCACCGGAAGTACTTTAACGCAAAATTGGAGAAACACTGATGCAAACGAAAAAATATCACGTAGCTAAAGGTGATACGGTAATGGTTATTGCCGGTAAGGAAAAGGCAAAGACCGGTAAGGTGCTGCAGGTACTCCCTAAAAAGGACGCCGTTATCGTAGAAGGCCTTAATATGGTGAAGCGTCACGTACGTGCCCGCGGTAATGAGCCTGGTGGCATTACTGAAAAAGAAGCTGCACTACATGTATCCAATGTACAGCTCTACTGTACCAAGTGTGTGAAACCCGTTCGTACCAAAGTTACGGTACTTGAAAACGGTGATAAACAACGCACCTGTGTCAAGTGTAACAGCTCTCTGGAGAATTAATCGGGAGGAATCCAGGCCATGGCCAGATTAAAAGAAGTATATCAGAACGAAGTAGTGCAAAAACTGCGCACTGAGTTCAATTACAAAAATATTATGGAAGTCCCTAAAATTAAGAAGGTTGTTATCAATATGGGACTGGGTGAGGCGATCCAGAATGTTAAAATTCTCGATTCTGCTGCATCTGAGCTAGGCAAGATCACTGGTCAGAAGGCTGTAATTACCAAGGCGAAAAAATCGATAGCCAGCTTTAAGCTGCGTGAAGGTATGCCGATCGGTTGTATGGTTACTCTACGTCGTGATCGTATGTATGAATTTCTTGATCGCCTGATGAACGTTTCACTTGCTCGTGTACGTGACTTTAAAGGTGTTTCAGGTAAGGCTTTTGATGGACAGGGTAATTATACGCTGGGAATTAAAGAACAGCTGATTTTCCCTGAAATCAATTATGATGAAATCGACAAAATCAAGGGGTTGAATGTTACTATTGTGACTTCAGCTAAAAATGATGAAGAAGGCAAGGCCCTGCTTAAGCATATGGGCATGCCGTTCAGGAACTAGTGGGAGGTTTCCGTGGCAAAAGTCTCGATGATCAACAAGTCGCAGCGCACGCCTAAGTTCAAGGTTCGTCAGCATAACCGCTGCCCGGTCTGCGGACGTCCCAAGGCTTATTATCGCAAGTTTCAGATGTGCCGTATCTGCCTGCGTAAATATGCTTCCGCCGGACAGATCCCCGGCGTTATCAAGTCCAGCTGGTAATGCTGCATAACCTCAGAGGAGTGCGTCTCGATGTCAATGACTGATCCTATCGCCGATATGCTGACCAGAATTCGTAATGCGAATATGGTTAAGCTTCAAAAGGTCGATATCCCTTCTTCAAATGTCAAGGTGAATATCGCCCAGGTGTTGAAGCAAGAAGGGTACATCAAAAATTATAAGGTTATCGCTGATAATCGTCAGGGAGTCCTGCGGGTCTATCTGAAGTTCATCGACGAAAAAGATCCTGTGATCAATGAGATCACCCGGATTAGTAAGCCAGGTAGCCGGACCTATGTTGACTCTGAGTCAATTCCTACCATCAAAAATGGTTTAGGCATTGCGATTTTGTCAACCTCAAAGGGCATCATGACTGATGTATCAGCCCGCCAGGCCGGTATCGGTGGCGAACTGCTCTGCACCGTCTGGTAAGTAGTCAGTCCCAGTTCTAAAGGAGTCACACAATGTCACGAATCGGGAAATTGCCGATTGAAGTTCCTAAAGGGGTCGCAGTGACCTTTGCTGATTCAGTCCTGACCATCAAAGGTCCCAAGGGTGAATTGTGCCGTACGATTATGCCAGAAGTTTCCGTTGCTGTAGAGGACGGTAAAATCTGTGTTACTCGTCCTGATGATGCTATCAAGTCTCGTTCAGCTCACGGCCTTACCCGGACTTTGGTAAACAACATGGTTGTCGGTGTGACTACCGGTTACCAGACTGATCTCGAAATCAACGGCGTTGGTTATCGTGCAGAAGTTAAAGGATCTGAATTAGTGCTGAGTCTTGGCTATTCTCATCCGGTTGTTTTTCCACTTCCGACAGGTATCACTGTTGAAGTTGATAAAATGACAAAGCTTGCTGTAAAAGGCATTGATAAGGAACTGGTTGGTCAAACTGCTGCCAAAATTCGTTCCTTCCGTGGTCCTGAGCCTTATAAAGGCAAAGGTATCAAATATGCCACTGAAACCATTCTTCGTAAGGCTGGTAAGACTGGTAAAAAATAGGAACCTGTAACAGGGTAAGGAGCAGATCCGTGGGAAAGACATCACAAAAAACTATTACGCGCCTCAAGCGCCAGGTCAGAGTACGTAAAAAAGTAACAGGTACTGCTGAGCGACCACGTTTGAATGTTTTTAGAAGCGCAAATCATATTTATGCACAACTGATTGATGATGTGCAGGGTGTGACCTTGGCTGCTGCATCAACCTGCTCCGAAGGTGTTGCTCAGTCTGGTGTTCATACAGGCAATAAGTCTTCAGCAGCAGCTGTTGGTGCTGCAATCGCAAAGGTTGCCTTGCAAAAAGATATTCGCTCCGTCGTGTTTGACCGCAACGGATTTCTTTATCATGGCCGTATACAGGCTCTTGCAGATGCGGCTCGGGAAGCCGGTCTTGATTTCTAAGTTTTCACTCTCCCAGGGAGGTTTGTAGTGAGCAGGATTAACGCAAACGATTTAAACCTGACAGACAGGGTTGTACACATCAGCCGTGTTGCAAAGGTTGTAAAGGGTGGCCGTCGCTTTAGTTTCTCTGCACTAGTCGTTGTTGGTGATGCCAGTGGGCATGTCGGCTATGGACTTGGCAAAGCAAACGAAGTGCCTGAAGCGATCCGTAAGGGTGTAGAGCAGGCTAAAAAGAACCTGATCAAGGTTCCGGTTAACCAAAATCAGTCCATTCCGTATGAAATCATTGGACGATTTGGCGCCGGCCGGATTCTTATGAAGCCAGCTTCACCAGGTACAGGAGTTATTGCAGGTGGCGCTTCACGTGCGATATTTGAAGCTGCCGGGATTAGCAATATTCTTTCTAAGTGCCTCGGGTCAAATAACCCACACAACGTCGTTAAGGCTGCTTTTGAAGGTCTGCGTCTGCTCAAGACCCCTGAAGAGCTTATAGCACGTCGTGGTCTGGCTGAATAAACAGACGTAAGACTCCCTGACGAAGGAATTGATACCATGAGTAACATGCTGGAAATAACCCTGGTTAAAAGTACTATTGGTGCTACGGAGAAGCAGTGTGCGGTTGTACGTGGCCTTGGCCTGCGTCGCCTGCACCAGACGGTTTCCTTGGTGGATACTCCTGAAACACGCGGGATGGTCAACAAGATAAACCATATGTTGAAGGTTAAGTAAAGGATGGAGACCTCCATGGAACTGAACAGCCTACGACCCGCAATGGGGTCTACTAAAAATAGAAAACGTATTGGACGTGGTATTGGTTCTGGTCACGGAAAGACAGCAACCAAGGGTCACAAAGGTCAAAAAGCCCGTTCTGGTGGTAGCATTAAGCCAGGTTTTGAAGGCGGCCAGATGCCACTTCAACGTCGTTTGCCTAAGCGTGGTTTTAGGCCGCTTGACCGGAATGAGTATGTGCTTATCAATCTGCAGCAGCTGGATGTTTTTGAAGCTGGTAGCTGTGTTGATCGTGACGCCATGAATGCTAAAGGCTTGCTGAAAAAATCAAATCTCCCTGTTAAGGTTCTTGCTAATGGTGATATTACCAAGGCCCTGACTGTGAAAGCGGATAAATTTAGTAAGTCAGCTATTGAGAAAATTCAGGCTGTTGGCGGTAAAATAGAGGACACCAGCGCGTGTTAGAGGCTTTTCAGAACATCTTCCGTATTCCTGAATTGAAGAAGCGGGTTTTGTTCACACTGGGTATGCTGGCAGTGTATCGGGTGGGATGTCATATTCCAACACCTGGTATCGATTCTGTAGCGCTGTCACATTTTTTCAAACAGGCTCAAGGAACTCTCCTGGGCCTGTTTGATATGTTTTCCGGTGGTGCGCTTGAGCGTATGTCTGTTTTTGCGCTTGGCATCATGCCCTATATCTCTTCTTCCATTATTTTTCAGCTTTTGACGGTAGTTGTTCCAGCCATTGAAAAGTTGTCAAAGGAGGGTGAGGCCGGACGGAAAAAGATCACCCAGTATACTCGTTACGGCACTGTGCTGCTTAGTATAGTGCAGGGCTCTGGTATTGCGATCGGACTTGAAAGTATGCGGGGACCTGCTGGTGAGTTGGTAGTGCCGACTCCTGGATGGTCTTTCCGTCTGCTGACTATTATTACCTTAACTGCTGGCACCGCCTTTATTATGTGGCTTGGTGAGCAGATGACTGAGCGTGGTATCGGTAACGGCATTTCGCTGATTATCTTTGCAGGCATTGTTGTCAGAATACCCTCAGCTATCGCCAATACTGGTAAATTGATCAATAGTGGTAACTTGTCATTATTTGCTCTTATCTTTGTTTTGGTTTTAATGGCTGCAGTTATTGCTGCTATTGTTTTTGTTGAGCGTGGACAACGGCGACTACCTATTCACTACGCTAAGAGGGTTACTGGTTTGAAGACATTCAGTCCTCAAACTTCTCATTTACCCTTAAAAGTAAATATGGCCGGCGTTATTCCTCCTATCTTTGCATCATCGATTATTATGTTTCCGGCAACAGTGGCCAATTTTATTAATATTCCTGCTGTTCAACAGTTTGCAAAAATGCTGACGCCAGGTAATTGGTTGTATAATGTATTTTATGTTGCGTTTATTGTTTTCTTTTGCTATTTCTATACGGCTGTCACGTTTAACCCTGCTGACGTTGCAGAAAATATTAAAAAGCATGGCGGTTATATACCTGGAATTCGTCCGGGAAAGGAAACTTCTGAGTATATGGATAGTATACTTACCAAGTTGACCTTTGCTGGTGCTATTTATATTTCATTGGTTTGTGTGCTGCCGTCTCTGCTTGTTAGTGGTTTTAGGCTTAACTTGCCATTTTATTTTGGTGGGACATCGCTTTTGATTGCTGTTGGTGTGGGTATGGATACGGTGGCTCAGATTGAGTCTCATCTGATAACCCGTAACTATGATGGCTTCTTAAAAGGTGTCAGGATACGAGGCCGGAGGTAGTATGGATTTGGTTCTGTTCGGTCCTCCGGGGGCTGGTAAAGGTACCCAGGCTCAGTTCTTGGTGGAGTCTTACAAGATTCCCCAGATCTCTACTGGTGACATGCTGCGTGCGGCTGTGAAGGCTGGTACGCCATTGGGTGTTAAGGCGCAGGAGATTATGGCTCAGGGTGGCCTTGTCTCTGATGATATTGTGCTCGGTATTGTTGCTGAGCGAATTGTTCAGGATGATTGTTGTGCCGGTTTTGTGCTTGATGGTTTTCCCCGTACGATACCACAGGCTGACGCATTGGATCTGATTTTAAAGCAAGCAGGTCGTGCAATCGATCATGTAATATCCCTTGAGGTTGATACGGAAGAAATCGTAAAGCGATTGTCTGGGCGCAGGTCCTGTCCATCATGTGGTAAGGGTTATCACATTACTTTTGATGCTCCTAAAGAAGAGGGCGTCTGCGATATTTGTGGTTCGAGTTTAGTGCAGCGAGCAGATGATCAAGAGGATACGGTACGGAATAGGTTGCTGGTGTATGAGCAACAGACCGCCCCTCTTAAGGAATATTATAGATCTAAGCATGTTTTGTGTTCGATCCCTGGTATGGGGGCGATAGCGGAAATTCAGCAACGGATCATCAATGCTTTGGTGAGTTAGTAATGATCGTCCTAAAGTCTCTTCGTGAGATTGAGCGGATGCGTGTGCCGTGTCAAATAGTTGCAGAAGTTCTTGCTCTTTTGAAGGAAAAAGCAGTCCCAGGTGTATCTACACTTGATCTGGAAGAAATTGCACTCAAGGAAACCAAGAAGCGTAAAGCGATACCTGCGTTTAAAGGTTATGCTGGTTTCCCGTTTGCACTTTGTTGTTCTCCTAATGATCGTGTGATTCACGGGATGCCGAATTCGATACCTCTTAAAGATGGCGATATATTAAGTGTTGATTTCGGTGTGCTTTATGATGAGTTTTACGGCGATGCTGCTGTGACTATACCGGTTGCTGCTGTGAGTTCAGAAGCAACAAAGCTTCTTAAGGTTACTGAGGAGTCACTTTACAAGGGAATTGATCAAGCTATTTCAGGCGGTCGCTTGTTTGATATTTCTTGTGCTGTTCAGACCCATGTAGAAAATGCTGGGTATTCGGTTGTTCGTGATTTTGTCGGACATGGTATTGGCAAAAAACTGCACGAAGAACCACAAGTGCCTAACTATGGTGTAGCTGGACGAGGTGTGCAGCTCAAGCCTGGTATGGTGTTGGCGATTGAGCCGATGGTAAATATAGGTAGTTTTGCAGTTAAGGTTCTTGATGACGGTTGGACGACGGTAACTGCCGATGGTAGTCTTTCTGCACATTTTGAGCATACTGTAGCAATAACGTCTAACGGTCCTGATATTCTTACACGCCTCTAAGAGGCGTAGGCAGAAAGGTGAACAGAAATGAAAGTTCGGGCATCTGTCAAAAAGATCTGCGATAAGTGCAAGATCATTAAGCGCAAAGGTGTTGTGCGCGTTATTTGTGACACACCCAAGCATTCTCAACGTCAAGGGTAACAACCAAGGAGGACGAGCAGTGGCACGTATTGCGGGTATTGACCTACCAAAAAACAAGCGGATAGAAATCGCCTTGACCTATATCTACGGTATAGGGCGTACAACCGCCAAGAATATTCTTGTTGCTACCAGTATTGACGGTAGCACTCGCACTGATAAGCTCACAGAGGCTGAGGTTGGTAAGCTCCGTGAAGAAATAGACAAGAATGTTAAGGTTGAAGGTGACCTTCGTCGTGAAGTGTCTATGAATATCAAGCGCTTGATGGACCTCGGTTGTTATCGTGGTCTGCGTCATCGTAAGGGCTTGCCATGTCGTGGACAACGTACGAAGACCAATGCACGTACACGTAAAGGTCCTGCTCGTACGGTTGCTGGCAAGAAGAAGTAATTTAACCACAGAATACGTCTGGAGGTAGTATGGCAGCCCCAAAAAAGGTCGTCAGAAAAAAGAAAGAAAAAAAGAATATAACCAATGGCGTTGCTCATATCCAAGCAACGTTTAACAATACCATTATAACCATCACAGATCCGGTGGGTAATGTTGTTGCCTGGTCTACTGCTGGTGCCAAGGGGTTCAAGGGCTCACGTAAAAGCACCCCGTTTGCTGCACAGGTTGCGGCTGAGGATTGTGCTCGGAAAGCTCAAGAACATGGTCTTCGTAATATCGAAGTATATGTTAAAGGTCCCGGTTCAGGTCGTGAATCAGCGCTTCGTGCATTGCAGGCAACTGGTTTAAACGTTAGTTTTATTCGTGACGTGACACCAATTCCTCATAATGGTTGCCGTCCACCTAAGCGTAGAAGAGTTTAATATAACCGCTATTTAATAAGCACCTGATACTGTAAGAGGAGGCTGTCTTGGCTAGATATATCGGACCATCCTGCCGTTTGTGCAGACGAGAAAATATGGAACTGTTCCTGAAAGGGGACCGTTGTTATACAGATAAATGTGCCCTTAAGCGTCGTAACTACCCTCCGGGCCAGCATGGACAAGGACGTTCTAAAACCTCTGATTACGGTGTCCAGTTGCGTGAAAAACAAAAGGTTAAGCGTTTGTATGGTCTGCTGGAAAAGCAGTTCCGTAGCTATTTTGACCGAGCAGACCGTATGAAGGGTGTTACAGGCGAAAACCTGCTTACCCTGCTTGAGCGTCGTCTTGATAACGTTGTCTATCGTTTGGGTTTTGCTTCTTCACGTTCAGAAGCACGTCAGCTGGTTCGTCATGGCCACTTTGTACTGAATGGTCGTAAAGCAACTATCCCTTCAATGCAGGTAAAATCTGGCGATCAGATTGAACTGCGTGAGAAGAGCCGTGCTGTTGTTTCTATTAATGAGGCATTAGATGCTGTTGTTCGTCGTGGCATTCCCCAGTGGCTTGAGCTTGGACGTGATGAATTTAAGGGTTCAGTAAAAATGATCCCAGTTCGCGAAGATATCGTTACTCCGATTCAGGAACAGCTGATTGTTGAACTTTACTCCAAGTAGTATTTGTTTAGTTCAGTATTGGTTTACGCAGTAATCTATCGTTTACCCCTTGAGGGGAGGATTTGAATGTATAAAAACTGGCGTGATCTGATAAAGCCGAAACAACTTCAGATTGAAAAAGAAACGCTTACACCGATGTATGGTAAGTTCGTTGCGGAGCCTTTTGAGCGTGGTTTTGGTACTACACTTGGTAACTCTTTGCGTCGAGTATTGCTTTCTTCTTTGCAAGGTGCCGCTATTACGTCTGTGCGGATTAAAGGTGTACAGCATGAATTTTCATCGATTCCTGGTGTTACTGAAGACGTAACTGATATCATATTAAACCTTAAGAGTGTAAGACTGCGCTTTCACGGTACTGATCAGGCAACTATCAGGGTCATTCATAAGGGTGACGGCATTATTAAAGCTGCTGATATCATGGTTCCGCATAATGTCGAGATCATGAATCCTGAGATGCATATTGCAACTTGTGGCAAAGATGCTGTGCTTGAGATGGAAATGACGGTAAAAATCGGCAAAGGTTATGTGTCTGCTGATCGTAATCGTGATGAAAAAGCTCCTGTAGGCACCATTCCTATTGATGCTATTTTCTCTCCAATCATTAAGGTTAATTTTGTTGTTTCAAATGCTCGTGTTGGTCAGATGACTGACTATGACAAACTGACCTTGGAAGTATGGACTGATGGTAGTGCGAAGCCCGATGATGCCATTGCCTATGCTGCTAAGATTGTAAAAGAGCAGATGTCAATTTTTATTAACTTTGATGAGGAGTCTGAGCCACTTTATCAGGATGAAGCGGCCGAAGATGATTCCAAGATCAATGAAAACCTGTATCGCACTGTTGAAGAGCTTGAGCTTTCGGTTCGTTCAGCTAATTGTCTTAAAAATGCCGGTATCAAGCTGATAGGTGAACTGGTGTCAAAGTCAGAAGCAGAAATGCTCAAGACACAGAATTTTGGTCGTAAGTCACTCAATGAGATCAAGGACATTTTGAATGAAATGGGATTAACCTTCGGTATGAAGCTGGATTCCTTTCCTGATCCAGAAGTGATTAAGCGTCTGCGCGGTGAGCAGAAGGATGAAGAATAACACCTTTACAGGTGTGGATACTTTCGTAGAATAGTAGAAAGGAAGAACCGATGCGTCACAATCATTCAGGTAGAAGACTTGGCCGTACTACCAGTCATCGTATTGCCATGTTTAGAAATATGGTAACTTCACTCCTTAACCATGAGCGTATAGTTACTACTGATGCCAAGGCTAAAGAGATCCGTTGCGTAGCAGAAAAGATGATTACCCTTGGTAAGCGCGGCGATCTGCATGCACAACGCCAAGCAGCAGCTTATATTCGTGAGAAGTCTGTGGTGACCAAACTATTCAGCACCATCGCGCCTCGTTATAAGGATCGTGCAGGTGGGTACACCCGTATTATTAAGCTTGGCCAACGTTTAGGTGATGCTGCTTCTCTTTCGGTAATTGAGCTGGTTGAAGAGGCTACACCTCAGCAGGCTTAATTGCTATCGGTGAAGATACAAGAAAAAGCGGCTCATTTTGAGCCGCTTTTTCTTGTTTGAAGCTGGTCCTGTTAAGTTAGTAAGTCTACGACTAACCCTTTAATGCCAATCACAGAGGCTGTAATAGCCATTCTGTCCTTCTGTTCCTTTACAACAAGTTCATATAACTTGTCTGCTTCTTTATCAATCACGGTGATTATTTCATAATAGCGAGGATTCATTGGCGTACCGCCAACTTTTTCAAGTCGGTACGCTTCACTTGAAACCTGCTTGGCAAGCTTGCTTAACAGCTCTCTGAATTTCTTGAAGTTTTGAATTGTTGGTTCTTGTTCCAGTGCTTGGCCGACTGCATCAAGGGAAGCTCTTAGCTCTGTTACATCTTGATTGTAATTATTAATTTCATGCTGTTTTGTCTTCAATTCTGAAGAAAAAAGAGAAAAGAGGCCAGTCCCGTCCTTTTTAGCAGGAGTTGACTGGGCACCTTTACGCAGGTCCCGTACCCCATTTTTATCAGTAATCTTCATGTGGTCTCCGACGAAAGTAATGCTGAGGAATTATGATAAGTATAGCAGTGTGAATACGGTTTTCAAGCCGGATTCAGTGTGCTACTGTTTTGTCGCTAAACTAGCTGTATTTGCTGTAGGGGAGGTGGAGCGACGTGCTATCAGTCGAAGAACGTAAAAAGCGGATCAGGGAAGCGCTGGTTATTGTTTTATCAGTTCTGCTTATCGTACTCTTGACTGGTATTGAAATTCGCTTAACTCAAATCAGCTCCAAGGCGCCTCTCTCAAGTAATGTTGTTATCTTTGGTATGATTAATGTCATAGTGCTACTTGTTGTTCTGCTTGTCTACCTTATAAGCCGAAATATTGTAAAACTCCTCGTTGAAAGCCGTTCGAATGTTCTGGCAACCCGACTTAGAACCAAGTTAGTCATTTCGTTTGTTGGCCTTTCGCTTGTCCCCACCATGCTGCTCTTCTTTGCATCAGCAAGTTTTATCAGTAACAGTGTCCAAAACTGGTTCAATGTCCAGGTCGAAACTTCGTTAAGTGAATCCCTTGAAGTCGCTCAAACCTACTATAAGACTTCAGCCAGTAATGCCCTGTTTTACGCACATAGACTGAGTGCAACCATTAAACGCGATCGCTTGCTGAACGAAGACAGTCTTCCGCGCATGAAGATGCTGATTCGTGAAAAACAGAAAGAATACAACCTTGGGATCGTTGAGGTGTTCTCTTCGCAACGGGAGGAGCTGATTCGCGCCTCAAACCCGGTGGTGCCTTTAGGTGATTTAACCAGCCCTAATTCAGAGGATATCAATCAGGCTTTGGCTGGGCGTGAGCTTACCAAGGTAAACTCAGTCGGTAAGGCTGATCTTATTCGCGGTATTGTTCCGATATACTCTACCTATAATGACCGCGATGTGGTTGGCGTTGTTGTTGTTAATTACTATGTGCCGCATTCGCTGGTTAGTAAAATGCGCGAGATATCTGACTCCTATCAGGAGTTCAGGCGTTTAAAAATTCTCAAAAGCCCGATCACGACTGGATATCTGCTGGTCCTTTTTCTGATCGCCTCTGTGATTGTGTTTCTTTCGTTCTGGATCGGCATTTATCTGGCCAACAGCATGACCAAACCGATTCAGGCACTGGTTGATGGGACACGTGCAGTTGCTGATGGAGATCTGGATGTGGTTATTGATGCTGAAGGCCCTGATGAAATAGGTATGTTGGTTGGGTCATTTAATACCATGATTCAAGATTTGAGAACGCAACGTCAGGTCTTGAGTTCAACAAATGATGAGCTGACGCGCATCAATCTGGAGATTGAGTCACGCCGCAGATACATGGAGATTGTCCTCAGAAATGTGGCAGCAGGAGTTATTTCAGTTGATCGCGAGGGTTTGATAACTACCATCAATACCTCTGCCGAGCGTCTCCTGCATATCAATACCTTGAATGTACTAGGCCGTAATTTCCGTGAGGTGATGCGCGAGGCGCACCTGGAGATTGTACGTGATGCCTTGCGTGATATGGCGTTGACCCGTCATGATACCATCAGTCGGCAAATAGCTTTGGAAATGCGTGGTGAACGCCATGTACTTCAGATGAATCTGAGTATGCTGCGTGATGAACAGGGTGAGTTTTTGGGGTCCGTGTTGGTTCTGGATGACTTGACGCAGATGGTTAAAGGTCAAAGAATGGCAGCCTGGCGTGAAGTTGCGCGTAGAATTGCCCATGAGATTAAAAACCCGCTTACACCTATCCAGTTGTCAGCTCAGCGTTTGAGAAAGCGTTACCTTGCCCGTTTTTCTGATGAAGAAGATGGCAAGGTCTTTGACGAGTGTACGTTAATGATCAGTAAGGCCGTTGATGAATTGAAGGTCTTGGTAAACGAATTTTCAAACTTTGCCCGTATGCCGGCAGTTCAACCTGCTGAGAACGATTTAAATGAGCTGGTGCGTGAAACACTGACACTCTACGAGCAGGCCCACCGTGAGATTCAGTATCAGTTCCTGCCAGATCAGAAGCTTCCTTCTGTGAAGATCGACCGTGATCAGATCAAGCGTGTCTTAATCAACCTCCTTGAAAATGCGGTTGCTGCAATGGATAACAAGGGGACCGTGGTTATTACAACCACCTATGACGCAGAGCTTAAGATGGTCTCATGTAGTGTTGCGGATAATGGTCCTGGTATTTCTGTAGAGGTGAAATCACGACTCTTTGAACCTTATTTTTCTACTAAAAAGGGTGGTACCGGGTTAGGGCTTGCTATTGTTACCAGTATCGTATCTGATCATAACGGTTTTGTTCGGGTTCGAGATAATCTTCCGAATGGTGCCTGTTTTGTTATTGAACTGCCGGTCGCTTAGGCCATGATGAGGGGAGATGCATGTCAAAACTGATCCTGCTTGTTGATGATGAAGAAAGCATCAGGATTTCGCTTTGCGGGATTCTTGAGGATGAAGGCTATCAGGTGCTGCACGCCGAAAATGGTGCTGATGCACTTGATCTGATACGTGAAGAAGTGCCGGATATAGTGCTGCTTGATATCTGGATGCCAGGTATGGACGGTATTCAAACCCTTGATCGGATCAGGAATCTTTTTCCAGACCTGACTGTGGTCATGATGTCAGGACATGGAACGATTGAAACGGCGGTTAAGGCAACCAGAATGGGGGCGTTTGATTTTATTGAAAAGCCGTTCTCTCTGGATAAGGTCTTAATTACCATTGCCAATGCGCTTAACTTCAAGGAGTTGCGTAAAGAGAATGAGGCATTACGGCAGTCTGTTCAAAAAGAACATGAAATGGTCGGTTCTTCTGCAGGTATAGAGCTTTTACGTGCCCAGGTACAACGGGTTGCGCCTGCATCAACTCCGGTACTTATTCTTGGCGAGGAGGGGGTTGGCAAAGAACTGGTTGCCCGCGCCATTCATCATTACAGTACTCGTCGCGATAAGCCATTTGTCTCCATAAATTGTATGGCCGTACCAGAGCAATTGCTGGCAGATGAGCTGTTTGGGCATGAACGGGGTGCGTACCTTGGGGCGGATAGTCAGAAGCGCGGGCGTCTTGACCTCGCCGATGGTGGCACCCTGTTTCTTGATGAGATCCAGGAATTGTCTTTGAAGGCGCAGGGTGAACTGCTGCGGATACTTACTGAACAATGCTTTGAGCGTTGTGGTGGTTCGCGCCCGGTTCGGGTTGATGTGCGGGTTGTGGCTGCATCATCCCGCTCTCTTTCCCAAGTGGTTAAAGATGGGCTGTTTCGTGAAGATCTGTATCAACAGCTTCAGGTGGTGCCGCTTGAGTTATCTCCCCTGCGTGAACGTCGAGAAGATATTCCCCTGCTGGTCAGACATTTTGTGCGGTTGTTCCATCGTCGCGAGGGGTGGGAACCTAAGACTTTTGATGATTCCGCCCTTGCCTGTCTGCAGACCTATGACTGGCCTGGTAATGTCCGTGAGCTAAAAAATATCGTAGAACGGATTTTAATTATGGCAGCAGGCCCAGTAGTAACCGCAGACGAGCTGCCCGAACTCATGCCGGGCGGTAGCTGCAGGGCGGGGGCAGATGAGCCTGCATCTATGGATGATGAAGAAAGTGGCATTGGTTCATTACGCTCTGCACGTGAACGGTTTGAGCGGGATTTTATCATGCAGGTGCTGCAGCAGTCGCTTTGGGATCTGGACAAGGCTGCGACTGTATTGGAAATGGAGCGGACCGCTTTACAACGTAAACTGCTTCACTATGGGCTGAAGCCACAGGAGTAATACCAGTAAAGGGGGCTCTATGTCACATATTCTGACGTCAGTTGATAATCGAGTAGCAACCATAACCTTTAACCATCAAGAGACACGCAACAGTCTTAGTTGTCAATTACTGGATGAGATGCTTCAGGCCATTGATCAGTTCTCCCAAGATGATTCTGTTCGGGCGTTGGTTATTCGTGCTCCCCAAGGAACAAAGGTCTGGTCATCTGGTTTTAACATTCACGAGCTGCCTCTATCAGGCAGAGATCCTTTATCCTACAATGACCCGCTGGAGTGTCTGCTGCGAGCTGTGGCGAGATTTCATTCCCCGGTGATTGCAATGATTGAAGGATCTGTCTGGGGTGGTGCCTGTGACCTCTCATTTGTCTGTGATATTGCCATCGGATGTCCCAGCTCCTCGTTTGCCATTACGCCAGCCAAGCTGGGGGTTCCCTATAATATTTCCGGTATCATGCATTTCTTTAATATTGTGGGGCCTCGGATAGCCAGGGAAATGTTCTATACGGCAGAGCCGATCTCTGCTGAACGGGCAGTGCAAGTGGGTATATTGAATCATCTGGTAGCCACTGAAGAGCTTGAGTCATTCACCTATGCAATGGCTGGCAGGATCGCTGATAACTCCCCACTGGCTAATCGGGTGATGAAGGAGCAGTTGCGTCTGTTGGCCGACGCCTACCCCTTGCGTCCTGAGACCTTTGAATATGTACAGGGCTTGCGGCGTATGGCGTATGATAGCAGTGACTATGAAGAGGGGAAACGGGCCTTTCTTGAGCGACGTAAACCGGTTTTTACCGGTAAGTAGTGTGTCGGGACAGCAATAAGGAATAAAAAAGGGGATGCGCGAGCGCATCCCCTTTTGTTTTACAGCAGCAAGCGGTGATTAGTTACGGCCGCCAGCCTCAGCCCACTTCTCAAGCATTGCAGTGGTAACAGACTTCGGACGCTCAAGGGCATAGCCCAGACCGCGGTCCCAAGTGATGTTAGCCATGCAGCCCAGTGCGCGGCCTACACCGAACAGAACGGTGTAGAAATCGTACTCGGTCAGACCGTAGTACATCTGGATAACGCCAGATTGTGCGTCAACGTTTGGCCATGGGTTCTTGGTCTTGCCGTGCTCGGTCAGAACGCCAGGAGCAACTTCGAAGATCTTGGCGATAACTTTGAACAGCGGGTACTCGTTGAGGCCCGGGGTGTTGAGGCAGAACTCACGCTGTGAAGTGTAACGCGGGTCGGTCTTACGCAGAACAGCGTGGCCGTAGCCGGGGATAACCTGACCAGCGTTCAGGGTGTCCCACAGAGCAGCTTTGATCAGCTCTTCAGTAGGCTCTACATCCTTGCAGTACTTCTCCTGGAACTTCAGAGTCCAGTCCAGAACTTCCTGGTTTGCCAGGCCGTGCAGCGGGCCAGCCAGACCGTTCAGGCCTGCAGAGTATGCATAGTATGGGTCAGACAGAGCGGAGTGTACCAGGTGAGTGGTGTGTGCAGATACGTTACCGGACTCATGGTCGGAGTGCAGGATGAAGTACATACGTGCAACGTCCTTGTACTCCTCTTTCTGGCCGATCATATGGGCAAAGTTGGCGCCCATATCCAGCTTAGGATCGATAGCAACCTGCTTGTCACCACGATACTTCAGGTTGTAAATGAATGCAGCAATGATCGGAATACGGGCAACGATATCGCTGGCATCTTCATAGACATATTCCCAGGCAGTCATCTTGTTGAACTTGCCGGAGTTGTAGAAGCCTGCAAACTTGGAGTCTTTCTGCAGGGTTAGCATGGCAACGGACAGCATTACCATTGGATGGCTGTCTTTTGGCAGAGCGCGGATAGCGTCAAATACGTACTGGGGAACTTCCTGACGGGTTTTCCACTCGGCTACAACTTCGTCAACCTGAGCTTGAGTTGGTACGTCACCGGTAAGAAGCATGTACCAGAAAGACTCAACAGTAGGATAGTTTGAGCCGGGTGCCTTTGGCAGTGCGGCAAAGGTTTCAGGAATGGTCTTGCCACGGAAGCGGATACCTTCCTGGGGATCCAGGTAGGAAATGTCTGTTACCAGGCTGCGGATGTCGCGGGCGCCGCCGATGCACTGATCGATGGTTACTTCATCAATCTTCACCTTGCCGAATTCTTTTACCAGACGGGTGGTGCGGGGGCGATGCTCTTCGATTTTCTGCTTGAGAGTTTCCTTCAGAGCCATTGGGTACTTCTCCTTTCGGGATAATGGTGCAACTAGTTAATTGCACAATGCAATAAGCGTTTTGAATATACTGTATACAAAAATTTTGGCTGTTATAGCACCCTGTGGGGGCAAATACAACAGGTTTTTTGTATACTGAAACAACATTATAAAATTACCAGCGCATCATCTGACCTGGTCAGCTGTTTTAGCCCGTCGTTACTGAGATAGAAGGTGTTTTCGATTCCTACGGCACCTTCTCCGGGGAAGACCACTTTGGGTTCAAAGGCCCAGGCCATACCAACCTCCATGGTCTGGTCCTTAAATCCGCGGGCAATGAACGGGAATTCATCGATTTCTATCCCCAATCCATGCCCGATAAAGGAAACCTGTGAGTTTTGTGCCCCCATGAAGCTATCGGCGTAGCCCAGTTCCATGGCCAGCCCATGGCAGCGGTCATAGATCTCGCCCCAGCTGATACCCGGCACCACAATCTCTTTCATCAGTTCCTGTACCTTCAACATATCTTCAAAACCTTTGGTAAGACGATCCGACAGCGGACCGATACTAAAGATACGGGTCTGATCAACCAGATAACCGTCAATGCTGCCGGCAAAGTCCATGATAATCGGCTCGTTGCGGCCGATCGGCTTGTGTCCGGCTCCTTGGCCAAAACAGGGGGATGCCCCCAGTCCGCCGAAAGGAGTGTCGGTGTAGGCCGGAACCGCGCTGTCAGTGCCTGAGAAGGTATGGCCAAAACACATCTCTCCATTAAAGACCCGCATCCTGATCAGTCCCAGATGGCCATGCTTGCGGGCTGTGTACTCCAGCTCTGCAGCCAGCTCATAGTCCGTCATTCCCTCTTTAATGGCTTCTTTGGCCCGCTGATAGACTTTATGTACCTGATCGGCTGCATCCTGCATCAGATGGATCTCATAATGGCTCTTGATCATCCGCACTTGGCGGATCAGCGGTGTTGCATCGCTGAAGGTTACGTTGGGCCATACCTTGCGGTAACGCTCCAGAAAGACAACCGGCAATACGTCAAATTCAAGCCCGATCTGTTTCGGTTCCGGGTACCCATAGCTGGTAATGATTGCCGGTATGTCTTTAGGCGATGAAAACGGCACAACTTCTTTCAGACCTGATTCCATGCGCGCCCGTGCCTGATCCCGGCGAACCAGGTAGAGCGGTTGGCCACTGGCAGGGAGATAGAGGCAGCCATTTTGGACAGTACCGGTAAAGTAGTAGAGGTCAGCATTCTGTACAATCAGCACCGCATCAAGGCCCGATGCCTGCATCAGGTCTTGTAGTTTTTTACAGCGGAATTCAAGTTCAGTGGCTGGGGTCAGTCGCATGGATGTATAGTTCCTTTCTTTAGGCACTTGACGACAAGGCCGGAACCGGTTAGGGTGCCGCCCCATGTCAGGACGAATATTCAAATCATTTTCCATCGGCCTCTTTACCATTATTCCGGCCGGTGATCCAACTCCAAATCCATCTGGTCTGCCGATTGTGTTGGGGAAAAAAGGGGCTTTTGGTTCAGGGGAGCATGAGACCACCGCCTCCTGCCTTGAGATTATGCCTACTATTCCCGGTATCCAGGGAAGCCGTGCGCTGGATCTGGGGAGCGGCACCGGTATCCTTGCCCTGGCTGCAGTCCGTCTTGGGGCTGAGGCGGTGGTTGCGGTTGATCTGGAAGAGGCCGCAGCGGTTTCCTGTCAGGAAAATGTAGCTTTTAACGGGCTTGAAGGCAGGATCACCACGGTCTGTGGTGAGCTGGCCAGTATTGAGATACAGCTGTTTGATCTGATACTGGCTAACATCTACGCCGATATTCTGTTGCCGCTGGCGGATCAGCTGGTGGGGATGACTAATCCCGGTGGCCATCTGCTGCTTTCCGGTATCCCCTTGCAGGATAAGTTTGACATAGTACAACGCTACACCCGGTTAGGATGTAGCGTTGTTGACAGCAGGATAGGGGAGGAGTTTGCCACCTATCTCTTTCTAAGGCCGTAACTACTTCTTCAATACCAGCGCAATCAAGATCAGTACAATGATGCTTGCCACCACGGTCAGGGCTATTTTTGCCACCGACCAGGGGCGTTCGCCCTGCACTTCTCCGGTAGAACCGTTGATCAGGAAACGGTATGATTTGTCGCCGTACTTGTAGGCACTGATCCAGACCGGTAGCAGAATATGCTTGAAGGTGATCCCCTCAAACTGGGTCCGTACGGTGTTAATTCGCTGGTGGTCACCACCGATATCCGCAGCAACCGTCTCCCTGATGGCTCCGTCCATCTCCTTTTTTGCCCGTTCAAAGCCGTCACCCAGATCAACCTGGTAGGCTTCAGCCTGAAAACCACTCATATAGGCATCCTGATACGGAACAAGGGATTTCATGTCCCACGGTTCCAGCTCATCAACGATCTCTGGCGGCAGAGATCGTCCCGCCTGGACAATAACATCATCAAAGTTCTGCCAGACCGTGCCGCTGGCATGATACCAGCGGGTGTGGCGTACCTGGCGGGTTCGGCTGACCGTGTTACCGTCATCGTCGGTTTCATTGTAACGTTCGGTCTCGTAGTAATCCTCGCCCCGCTCACCGTCGTACCAGGTGGTGGAGTTCGCATCAAAGGTCCAGTAAGGGATGTACATCCCTTTGATGCCGCCATCCCGTGCGGCCTGTTCCTTCAGGCCACTGGGGGCAAACCAGAGACCACCCAACCAATCACGGAACAGTTCCATCGCCTTGTTCTTGGGGATCTTGAACGGCAGGATCGCCCCCGGTTTGATCAGGCGGCTGGCCTTTGCTTTGGCCTGCAGTTGGGTGCCGCAGAACGGGCAATGGCTCATGGAGATATTTGGCTGCAGGGTAGAGGTGCCACCGCAGGATTGGCACTTGACCGTCTGCACCTCCTGGGAATCACCCTGTTCTGTTGCTCGAGCAAAGTATTCGTAAAAATCAAGCTCTTTGATTTCCTCTGCAGACTGAGGAATCTTGTTTTCATGGCCGCAATAGGGACACTTCAGGGTGGCAGCGCCGGGGTGAAACTCCAGCTTGGCCCCGCAAGATCCGCAAGGGAACTGTTTGGTAGCTGTATTAGGTGTCTGTTGGGTCGGGTCGCTCATGCGTTGTCTCCTGATTTAGTAATTACTACCTGCTTCCAGAGAACGGTCAAGCCCCCAGCTCCTTAACCAGCTCCATTTCCTTACGTAGCACTGTATTTATCAAGGTTCCAATATCAGTTTTGCACTTGCGAGCGCGTTGACTGAAAAAACTTTCAATCGAACCTTCAAGGTACACAGGGAACTGTAGTTCTTCAGGCTTACAGTAAAATTTCCCCTGCTCTGCCTTTGAAAAATCATATTCTTTTTTCATCGTGGTCTCCTTGCAAAATAAGTCTCACGCTCGCGCTTTGTTGCTTTTCGTGCTGAAATAATTCTGACAATCAGTTCGTTGCTAATGTTTCGGATGGTATGGACAACCAGCAAAACAGATGAATCCGGAATCATGCCGATGACGATCCAGCGTTCTTCATCATTTGAATGTTCATCATCATAAAGGTTAAGCTGCCATGGATCGGCAAAAACGTGGCCAGCATCTGAAAATGATACCTTATGATTTTGAATGTTTAGTCGTTCTTTTTGTGGATCCCATTCAAATTTCATGGTTGGATTTCTCTCGCTTTGTTCCGGTTCTTAGGCCAGAAAATTTGTTATTACCATACCGTCCTCTCCTCTTACGCTGGAGGCATGGGCGGAGGAACCGCACCAAAGACCGGAGCAAGTTCAGCCACGGTACCGGCTGCTGTCCAACTTGCCATCCCCTGCTTCCAGACCAGGGTCTCGCGGGTCAGTTGACCGCTTAGAACCATCTGCTGCAGGGCTGGCGCCTCAAACGGACCAGACTGCTGACCGTTTATGGCCACAAACAGGTTAAGCTGGGGCAGGGGAGGTGGTCCCGGCATAGGTGGCGGCTGGGCTGCGCCGCCTGAAAAACCGGGATTAATGCCAGGCTGCTGCACCATATTGGTAAAGGCGCCGCCCATGGCGTTACCCATCTGACCACCCATACCAAAGCCCATGCCTATCCCCACGCCAGCCGCTGCCAGACCGCCAGGGTTGTTGGCTGCATCATTAATGGAGTTGGCGGTTTCGTACTGGGTGTACATCTGCATATTGCCGATGGCCCGCATGGCGCCGGCCTTGTCAATTGCCCGTTCCACCTCCTCAGGCAGGCCCACATCCTGTACCTGTACCTCGGTCAGGGCGATGCCAAGGCTTTCAAAAGCCGGGGCGATCCGCTCTTTCAGCATCTCACCCATGGTAAAGACCTTGCTCTCAAGGTCGATCACCGGAATCTGCAGCTCCGGCATCACTTCCTTGATCCGCATCCCGATCTTGCCCTTCAGGTTATCCTGAATCTCGTCGGTGCTGAATTCGCCATCAGTACCTGCAATTTCACGGATAAAGACGGCCGGGTCCTTGATTTTGATTGAATAGATACCAAAGGCAGTCACCCGCACTGCGCCGAATTCCGGGTCACGCATGGTGCAGGGACCGGGGGTACCCCACTTCAGGTTGGTGAACTGGCGGGTGGATACAAAGTAAACCTCAGCCTTGAAGGGGGATTCAAAGCCATACTTCCAGCCTTTGAGAGTAGCCAGAATCGGCAGGTTCTGAGTGGTCAGATCATAGGTGCCGGGCTTGAAAACATCGGCAATCTGCCCTTCATTGATAAAGACGGCTGCCTGTCCTTCGCGGACGACCAGCTTGGCACCATTCTTTATCTCGTTGTTATAACGGGGAAAACGCCAGATCAGGGTGTCGTTGGTGTCGTCCAGCCATTGGACAATGTCAATCAGTTCCGCTTTTAATTTGTCCCATAATGCCATGTTTAGTGCCTCCTTACGGGGGGTCTTGGATGTACAGCGTAAGCGGATAGTTTAAATGGTTTTAGGAATGTTGCAAGAGGAGAGATGGTAACATTTTACCTGCAGCATGAAGCTATTATGGTTAAAGAGTCTGTAAATCCTTCATAAGACGGATAACAGCCAGCTCCTTTGCCTTGGCTTCAACATCAACCGTCATCGGTTTGTTACGCCAACAGACAGGAAAATCAGCGGGATTGATATAATCGGCATGGGATTTGGGGGTAGTACTCCCCCAGCCTGATTTTGGTGATGAAATATGGCAGTACTGTTCTTGTCCGGTTGTTTTCCAGGTGGAGCCTGCCAGTTCTGTCGCCTCTTCAATCGTCAGATTATCCGGGTTGCAGCGGTGGTGGTGAACATCATAGACAAGTGGAATGGCGTGCTGCTGACAGAATGGTAGCAGATCCTGCGGTGTATAACTGACATCATCGTTTTCAAGGGTCAGACGGCTGCGAACCGATTCTGGCAAACTGTCCAAGACCTCTCCGAATCGTTGCAGTGCTGCCTGCTTATCACCATACACGCCGCCCGCATGAATGTTAATCAGATCAGCCCCAACCTTTTCTGCCAACCAGCCATGATAGGCCAGTTCCTGTACAGAATTTGCTACAACTGCCGGGTTCGGCGATGACAGCACCACAAACTGATCAGGATGAAAACTGAGCCGTATCTGCCGGGTTTGAGCAAACAGGCGGCAGGTTTCCAGGGTGGCCAGTATGGCCTCGCCACCAGGCAACTGATCTATACGGTAACCAACCTCAGGATGGGTCATGCGCGGGAAAAGCGGTGACATGATCCGAAAGGCACCAATCTCCAGCCTGGCGACCGTTTCCAGCGCCAGTTGCAGGTTGCTGGCGTTATGCAGGCAGATCTCAGACAGCTTGAGCAACTGCTGATTGCGGGGTAACGCTGATAACGCCTTGGCGGTGGTGGTGCGGAAGCTAACCGGTTCATTCTTGAACAGGCAGCAGAGGCCAAGACGAAGCAAAGACCGTGTTGATAAGGGATCGGAAGTTGTTGTATCTGGTTTTAGTGTGTCTGTGGCCATTGCTTCAGATCTCCTTACCGTGCTGCAGATTTCTGTAGAGCTGTAGAAATCTGATCCAGGCTGCTAAAAAGCTGTATACCTGTCGGCATGGCTGGTATCCCCTTGATGCCGCCACCGCCTGCCCAGAGGACAGTGGTATCAGGCAGCAGGTTGCGTAGCCGTACCAGCTGGGTGGCAACGGTACGACGGTTCATGTATTCACTGCAGGATATACCGACAATGCTGCACTCACCTTCAATCGCTCCGCGCACAATCTCTTCAAGTGGTGTCTGCACCCCCAGTAATAGTACCTCTACACCTTCCAGGGCGAGCATGCAGGTTGCCATCAACAGGCCGAGGCCGTGCTGTTCGCCAGGCAGGGTGGTTAAAAGGGCTCTGGAGTTTCCCGGTGTCTGCGGCAGACGGCGTAGGGCAGTAAGTAGTACCATGCGCGCCTGTTCCGCATAGTGGTGTTCATCCAATACCCCGATTCTGCCTGCAAACCATGCCTCTCCAACCGCATGATTCATCGGTGCCAGCACGCCAATCAGGAAATCCCGTAAGCCTTGCTGCTGCAGTAATGCTTCCAGTCGCGCCAGCAGACCGTAACGTGGTCCCGTTGCCAGTATCTGGAGTAGTTCTTCAACATCGCGCGGTACGGTTTGCGTCTCCCGCTGCTGTTGCGTGATCTGGCTCAGCTGCTGCAGATCAAGTATGGCCAGCTTGCCAGGCCGCATGCCGCTGTCCATCAGCTGCTTGATCAACCGTAGACGTTCCAGTTGCTCGACGCTGTAGTTCCGCTCACTGCGCTGATTGCGTTGTGGCGCAGGGAAACCGTAGCGTCGCTCCCATATCCGCAGAGTGTCTCGGCTGATACCGGTTTCACGTTCAAGGTCACTGATTGAAAATTGTACAGGCATAATTTGTCCTAGACAAAAATAATTTATAGTGTGAAAATAACACTATGGTTTAATTTTGTCTATGATTAAAGACAACAAACTCTTGCCACTCTGTTTGAACAGAAAGGAACAGCGTAATGTCTATGACTGACTATATTGATGAACGCTATGACGATACCTTTGAGTCGGTGTATACTATGCTTTCTGAACTTGCCCGGTGTGACCGGGCTTCGGCACTCCGGCATATCAGTCAGACACTGAAGAGCCTGTATGTACGCCAGGGCAATGATTGGACCGGTCGAGGCGCCATCGGCAATGCCGGGCTTGATGCGTCGGTGGCAGCTCATGAAGCGGTATTGCTGGAGTTATCCAGCGGAAAAAGGGGAGAACAATCATGAAAGAAAAACTGGAGCAACTGTTTTACTTCGGGTTGGGCACAGCGCTGATGGCCAAGGAGAAAATCGACCAGGCCGGTGAGTCTGCCAAGGGGATGAAAGAAGAAAATGAGCGCAAGGCCCGTGAGTTCTTTGACCAGGCCGTAGCAAAAGGCAGTGAGGAGCGGGGCCAGCTGAAAGAGAGCGTCAGAGAGTTGCTGAAAGAGGTCATGGATGAACTGGGCCTGGCCACCAAGGCAGACCTGGATGCCCTGAGGGAGGAACTGGCCAAGCAGCGTCAGGGACAGCCGTAAACCGGTGCCCCCTTTGACCCTCCTTATCAGGCTGTACCATCCACAGCGGGTCTACCGGGTCTTCCGGGTGCTGCTGACGGTGTTTCTGCTGATCAGAAAACGTCCCAGCTGGCTGGGTATCAGGCCGCTGACACCGCCACAACTGGTTGCATCCATTGAGCAGCTGGGAGCCAGCTTCATCAAGCTGGCCCAGGTGCTGGCCACCCGGGCTGATTTCTTTGACAGCAGCTATCTGGAACCGTTGCGTCACCTGCATGATCGTCTGCCACCCATGCCTGCTGCTGATTTTCAGCAGGTCTTTGACCGTGCCTTTGGGGATGGTGCCTGCTTCAGCAGTTTTGAAGCAGAGCCGCTGGCCTGCGCCTCCATTGGTCAGGTGCATCGGGCAACTCTGCTGGATGGCAGAAAGGCAGCGGTCAAGCTGCGGCGCAACCGGATTGAACGGGTGGTGCGGGAGGATATCCGTCTGCTTGGCTGGTTTCTGGCCCTGCTGCATCCCCTGTTTGCTGAATACACCCGCAACTCCATAGAGGCGGTGCTGATCGCCTTTCGCCGCACCATCTTGCAGGAAGTGGATATGCAGGCAGAACTGTCCAATCTGGAACGGTTCCGACAGGCCTATCCTGATTCCGGCGTCCGTATGCCGGTTCCGTATCCGCAGTACTGCAGCCATGATGCCCTGGTGATGAGCTTTGAAGAAGGGGTCCGTTTTGATGATCAGGAACGTCTGGCCGGTCTGGATGTTTCGTTTGCCGCCCTGATGGAAAAACTGGTGCTGTTTTACACGGAACAGATGCTGGTCAAGGGGTTCTTTCATGCCGATCCCCACCCCGGCAACCTGCTGGTGACCGAAGGGGGCGAACTGGTATTGCTGGATTTCGGCATGGTCAGCCGGATTCCCAATGCCATCCGCCTGGCCATGATCAACACCGTTAAAGCAGCCTACGAGCGGGATTTTGAACTGTTGGTGCAGGCCACCCGCAAGCTGGGGATTATCACCGACAGCGCGCCCCAGGATGAACTGACCGGTCTGGCCGAGGAGATCTTTCGGATCTTTGACAATGACCAACTGAGTGCCGGTAGCATGCAGGAACTGGCCTTCGGGGTTATGGATGCGCTCAAGGAGTACCCGTTCAAGCTGCCCCAGGAGATCGTCTATGTCATGCGTGCCAGCTCGATTATTGAGGGGCTGGGCACCAGCTATATCGAGAACTACAACGGGGTTAAGGATGTGCTGCCGGTCTTGAAGGCCAACCTGACCCGCGCACTGGGGGAACGTGACAGCATCTGGGGAGTGGTGACCCATGAACTGGCGCAACTGCCGCTGACTCTAGTCAAGGCCCGTCACCTGGTGGATACCCTGCAGCAGGGGGATCTGACCGTACATCTGGCTGAAGAAGATCGTCGCGCACTGCTACGCCCGGCTCAATTGTGGCTGCAGCAGATGACCTGGATCGGCCTGCTGGTGGCGCTGGCCTTCTACCTGCGGGGATTCGTGCATCCGCTGGCTGGCTGGTTGTCCCTGGGCTGCTTCGGGCTGGCCTTTGTCAGGCTTGTGTGGTGGAAAAAGGTGTAATTCTGATAACGGTAATCACGACAAGTGCGTTACCGCCGGAAAAGGCGGTGAGCCGTTGTATAACGTAATAGATTACAAAGGACTACGACTAGCTAAAGTGTAACAGCAAACCCAACCACCCCCAACCCCTCCTTTGGTAAGGAGGGGAGGAAACATAAAAGTTCCCCTCCTGTTTCAGGAGGGGCTAGGGGTGGTAACTTCCCCTACGGCCCCACCACTACCTTATCCACAACCAGCGTACCGCTGCTGATGGTCAGGCTGCCGTTAATGGTACTGTAACCGGTCTGGCTGCTGAAAGTGCTGTCACTGTAGCCACCCTTCAGGGTCAGGGTCAGGGTATGGCTGTTCTGCAGGATAACGTTTTCTGCAAAACCAATAGCCGTGGCCCGGATGGTTGCATCCTGAACCGGTGCTGCCAGGGCGCTGTTAATGCTGTAATAGGCGGTGCTGTCACCATCAATCTTTACCGTGGCCGCGCCTGGGCTGAATGTGGCAGTTACCGCCTTGTTTGCGCTCATGGTGATGCTGCCGGGATTGCTGATACTGACGTAATCACCGCTCCAACTGCTGAAGGTTGAGTTGGAACCGGTGGCGGTCAGGGTAACGGTATCGCTTAGGTTAAAGGTAACCGGCTGACAGACGCCGGGGGTGTTGCAGGTGTAGTTGGTGCCGCTGTCGTTATGGCTGGTAACTGAGCCGTTGCCGGAGATGGTGACGGTGAGGGTTGGCATAATAACGCGGACGCCGTAGCTGTCGGCATTGGTTGCCGTGCCCTTGAGATGAAGCCACCCCAGCGCTTCGCTCCAGCCAAAGCCGTCAAGGGCGCCGGTTGTGCTATTGATTGTAACCCCACCGCCGCTGGGAGCAAAATTGATCCAACCGCTGGTTTCAGACCAAGCAAAACCGGATAGCGCATCGCCGATCCGGTTTACCCCCCAGTCGGCATTGCTTGTGTTGGCGTAGATAAAGCTGCCGCCGTCGGTGTGGCTCCCCAGCTTGATCCAGCCGATGCTTTCGCTCCAAGCAAAGCCTTCCAGGTGATCGACATAGAGTGTCACTCCACCGCTGCTAGGGGCAAAGTTGATCCATCCGCTGGTTTCGGACCATGCGTATTTTTCGGTGGAGCTGATGTTGCTGGCCAGGGCCGCAGTGACAAAGGAGAGGAGTGCTAGGCCAGCAATGATGCCGCTTGAAAAGATATGTCTCATGAGGGGGCTGCCTCTCTGTTAATGGATATCCAAAGAGTCGGATGATCTACTGTCTGTCACGTACAGGCCAGACGTAATTACTGTAGGTCTTAACGTAGGCATTTATGACGCCACTGCTTATGGCGACGTTCCAAGAACCGCTGCTAGAGCTGGAGCTGGACGACCAGTATTGACTGGACTGGACGGACGTAAACGGACTGGCCGGCGGCCAGACGGGACCCAGACTAAGTAGCTCATTGACGTTCGGCAGACGCCATTGGCCGGTGGATGAGCCGTCAGTCAGGCCGCAGAGGCCACTGGACAGATTATTGCTCCAGGTCAAAGCATTTGCCCACGTAAGTTTTCCACTACTATTACTGATGCCGCCAACGGTCTCAGTGCAGCTGGCGTTTTTCAGCCAGATCAATCCGCTATAGTTATCCGTGACCGTGCCGTTGCTGTTATCTGTAAAACGCGAACTGTTGGATGGCACCCACGAAGGGACGGCGTAATTGCCAGTATTACCGGTTTTCGGCAGTATCACCGGAAGGCAGCCGTTCTGATACGCACCATCATCACCGGTTGCATAGCTGGTGCTCTGGCCAGTGGACGACACTTCCCTGCATTTACCGCTGATACCGAAAACAGAGGTACCGCTTCTGATGTTACCTGCAACCAGGTTGGCGTCCCCGGCCACTGTTCCGGAACCGTTGTGATAACCGGCGGCAATGGCTTGGCTTGTAGTGCCGGGGGTGATGCTGACTGCGCCGTTATTGGGCATGGTGCCGGTCAGGCCTGTCGAAACGGCAGTTGAAAAGGTGGCTCCGGAAAGCACGCTTTCGACAGTGGCCGTACCGGTTGCCTGGATGACCGAGGCAGTGGCTGTTTTACCTCCGAAATAATACCCGTCCGGTATCGTGAAAGTCAGCAGTCCGTTACCACCGGTAACATTACCTTGCACCGGAATCGCACCCGTGTTTACCCCCCAGGTCCCGTCAGTTCTAAGCCCCCAAAACGTCTTGCCGGACAAGACATCACTTGCTGTAGCACCGTTGGTGTTGTCCGGCGCCGGGAGCTTTGCCTGAATCTCAGCTAGTGTCCTGCTGCTACCCACAGTAGGCCCTGCGGTCGGCTCGGTAAACTGGCTCGTATTGGGTGCCGGGATGGCTGCGCCGGTATCCAGCAGGTTGTAGATCTGGTTGATAGTCGGCATGTTGCTGCCAGCACTGCCGGGGGCGTCTAAATTTCCAGCAAAGCCTGATAACGGAAAGCTGGCCAGCAAAAGCGTGATAAGGCGGGTTGCGTATTTCATGTTTTTGTCCTCTGTTTGGTGCAATGTACGTTTTGTTTTCTATTTCCACCTTGAGTGTAAAGGTGGCCTTGGACGGTGCGAAACGTCCTCTACGGCCCCACCATTACCTTATCCACAACCAGCGTTCCGCTGCTGATGGTCAGGCTGCCGTTAATGGTACTGTAACCGGTCTGGTCGGTGAAGGTGGCGTCACTGTAGCCACCTTTCAGAGTTACGGTGACGCTGCTTTGCAGGGTCACGTCTTCCGTGAAATTGGTAGCCGTGGCCCGGACGACCGCATCCTGCACCGGCGCGGCCAGCGCCGTATTAATGCTGTAGTACGGGGTGTTGTCACCATCAATCTTTACCGTTGCAGCGCCTGGGCTGAATGTGGCAGTTACCGCCTTGTCTGCATTCATGGTGATGCTGCCGGGATTGCTGATGCTGACGTAATCCCCGCTCCAACTGCTGAAGCTGGAGTTTGAACCGGTGGCGGTCAGGGTAACGGTATCGCCACTGCCAAACGGCACAGCGCTACAGGTTGCGGTATTACAGGCATAGCCAAGTCCGCTGCCATTTGAACTGTTCACCGTACCGTTGCCGCTGATAGCAAGGGTCAGCCAGTAACCGTTAATATTCAGGGCACCGCTGATAAAAGAAATGTCATAGCCCAACTGGTCTGAAAACAGGCCGTCCGGTGTAATGGTGTAACTGCCAATTGCCGTAGCCCCCTGGGAGCTACCGGCATAGGTCAAACTGCCTGCCACCCTGGTTGCATTATACCCGGCCGGTGCAAACAGCACCCCGTTGCCGCCGCTGTAGGGGGTAGCGTCATAGTTCTTGGCTACATTATTGGCCGTCACACTCATGGGGGTCAAAAAGCTGCGCAAGAGCGGCGTGGTCTGGCTGTCGTAGATACGCCAGGCCGCGGAGGAACCGCCCGTTGTGCTGATGTCCCAGCCGGCGAAGGTGGCCGCCTGCGTCAGTTCGGCGGAAGTCTTGCCGGTGCCGCCGTCGCTGGTCGCCTGGCCGGAAACCTGAGTGTCCCAGTAGCTGTTGGTGACGGTGGCATAGACGTTGAACTGATAGCCGACCAGGCCGCCGACATGGCTCTGGCCAACCACCGCACCAGCAGCGTAGCTGTTGGTAACCGAGGTGCCGGGGCTCAGGTAACCCACCAGCCCGCCCACGTTCGCATTCGTAGCAGAGACATTCCCGACCGTTCCTGTGGCGTAGCTGTCGGCAATCGAGGCGCCGTCGTATCCCGTCATGCCGACCAGCCCGCCCACCCCCTCCGCATAGCTGGGGTTGACCGATCCTGAGGCATAGCTGCCGGCAATGGCGCCGTTGTTCACCCCGACCAGCCCGCCGAAGCCTTGGCCCAGCGCCATGTTGAACTGGCCCACCACATCAAAGCTCGCCGAACTGTTGTAAATGGCGCCCTCGTTTTCACCCACCAGGCCGCCGACGGAATTTGTACTGTGGATATCCGCCCCGTAGACATCGTAGGGGACGACATGACTGTTGAGGATGGTGCCGGCGTTGGCGCCCACCAGGCCGCCGACGAACTGGCCCGTTCCCCTGATCGACGCCCCATCCATCATGGCTACGACATTGCGAATGATGCCGCCGGTATCGTTGGCGCCCGCCAGGGAACCGACGAAGTTCACGCCAAAGACATTGGAGTACATCCCATCCATACTGATCTGCACGTTCTCCAGGGTGCCGGTGTTGAAGCCGAACAGTCCCTGGAAATCGGCGGCATTGACGACGTAAGGATTCCAGACCACGTGGCCCAGGCCGGTGAACGCGCCGGTGAACGGCGTGTATTGATCGGCACCCAGCGGCGTCCATAATAAGCTGCCCAAATTGACATCGCCGCCGAGGGCGTAATGCCCGGCCAGGTTGCCGCTGATCGCCGTCAGTTGCGCCGGGGTCTGGATGACGATGTAGTCTTGGCCATTGATGGTGAGGAAGCCGGCGCCGGAGCGGTCGGGGAAATCCAGCCGCCCGGCGAAGCTCCGGCTGCCGGTGCCGTCGTGCCCCGGATTGAAAACGAAATTTACCGCGCCGCCGGGGGTGAGCGTCAGGCTGGAACTGCCGGAGGCGGTCATGACGGCATTGACGTTGATGTCGTTGGTGGCGGTCAGAGTCAGTTTGTTGGCAGACCAGCTGATGTCGGTTGCCACGGTTATGCTGCTGCCCGCAGTGATGACCACCCCGCTGTTTGCCAGACGGTCTGTGATGTCACTTACTGCCACGCTGGAAACACCGCTGGCGCCCGGTGTCCAGACATCCGGTGAGGCGCCTGACCAGCTACCGTTGCTGGAGGCTGCCGTGCCGATGGTGACGGTGGCGGAATCAGCCCATGCCGGTTGCAGCGGTGCCAGCAGGCAGATGAACAGTACCAACAGCAGGATCGGTTTAAGGTGCGGTATGTTTTTCATGGTACGTTCCTTCATTTTTGAAAATGGCAGTTCACGAAACACAGAGCACCGGAGCAACAGAGAAATCAACCTGGAAAAGCAGTGAGCCGCCACAGAACGCAAAGATCACAAAGAACTGCACGTAGCTGGATAGTGTGACCGTTAAACCTAAAAAAGCAGTTGTCCACGAAGTTCACGAAGAAACACCAAGAAAAACAGATTGTTTAGGCCAAGGCAGCAACAACCTTTTGGGTGAATCATGTGTTTGCTGTAACCTGTTGAATCTTCGTGAAACTTCGTGTCCTTCGTGGAGATGAACTGCCTTTCAGTTTTTTCTCTGCGGCCCTTGCGTTCTTTTGCGGCCAATTATTCTCCCCTACGGCCCCACCACTACCTTATCCACAACCAGTGTTCCGCTGCTGATGGTCAGGCTGCCATTAATGGTACTGTAACCGGTCTGGCTGCTGAAATTACTGTCACTGTAGCCGCCCTTCAGGGTCAGGGTATGGCTGTTCTGCATGGTTACATTTTCCGTAAAACCGGTAGCCGTGGCCTTGATGGTTGCATCCTGTGTTGGTGCTGCCAGGGCGCTGTTGATGCTGTAGTACGGGGTGTTGTCACCATCAATCTTTACCGTTGCAGCGCCTGCGCTGAATGTGGCAGTCACCGCCTTGTTTGCGCTCATGGTGATGCTGCCGGGATTGCTGATGCTGACGTAATCCCCGCTCCAACTGCTGAAGCTGGAGTTGGAGCCGGTGGCGGTCAGGGTAACGGTGTCGCCACTGCCAAACGGCACAGCGCTACAGGTTGCGGTATTACAGGCATAGCCAAGTCCGCTGCCGTTTGAACTGTTCACCGTACCGCTGCCGCTGATACCAAGGGTCAGCCAGTAGCCGTTAATGTTCAGGACACCGCTGATAAAAGAAATGTCATAGCCCAACTGGTCTGAAAACAGGCCGTCCGGCGTAATGGTGTAACTGCCAATTGCCGTAGCCCCCTGGGAGCTACCGGCATAGGTCAAACTGCCTGCCACCCTGTCTGCATTATACCCTGCTGGCGCAAACAACACCCCATTGCCGCCGCTATAGGCAGTAGCGTCATAGTTTTTGGCTGCATTGTTGGCTGTTACGCTCATGGGGGTCAGGAAGGAGCGCAGCAGCGGATAGGTTTTATCTTCATAGATGCGCCAGATTGCAGGAGAACCGCCTGTCGCGCTGATACTCCAGCCAGCGTCGCTGAAACTGCTGGCGGTCATCATCTGGGCGGTGGTGAGGCCGGTGCTGTTGGTCAGGGTGATGTCACCGTAGTTATTGCCAATGGCGTAGGACTGGCCGGTGGTTGTTGTGTTCCAGAAGCTGTTGCTGATGGTCGTGCCGAGCCAGGTCTTCCCCACCAGACCGCCAGAATAAGTGGCGCTTACCGCGCCAACGGCGTAGCTGTTGCTGATGCTGCCCAAGTCGTCAAACCCCACCAGACCGCCGGCGACGCCGCTGCTATAGTGGGCAGAAACAGTGCCAGTGGCGTAGCTGTTGTCGATTTTCCCGTAAATATACAGATCTTTACCGGTGTTAGAGTCGTAGTAGCCGGCTTGCCCAAGCGCCATCAGACCGCCCACATAGCGGTATCCACTGACATTGCCGGTGGCGTAGCTGTTGATAATGGCCAAATTGTCTACCCAGCCAACCAGACCGCCGGCATCGCCGTTGCCATAATATTCGCAACCAGGACAGTGGGAAGCAGTGGCAGTAACATTGCCGGTGGCATAGCTGTTGCTGACAATATGTCTTTGACTTATCGAGTCATCGAGATACATCCAATAGGTTCCCCCGAGCAAACCGCCCACGCCGCTCCCGCCGGTAACATTGCCGGTGGCGTAACTATTGGTGATGTTAGTGTTATCTCCGTAGAGTTGACCGACCAGTCCGCCCACATAGGTGGACGAGGCGCTGGCGCTATCGACCGTGATGCTGGATTTGACATTGCCGATGGCATGACTGTCGCTGATGCTGATATCGGTTCCCTTAAACATGCCGACCAGCCCGCCAATGTATTGCTTGTAGCCAATTACATCTCCGGTGACGTAGCTGTTGCTTACATTGCCAGTGCTATACCCGATCAGCCCCCCCACGTAATCGGCGCTACCGGCCGTGACCTTGCCGGTGGCGTAGAGGTTATTGACATTGGCGGTGGTATAGCCGATCAGGCCGCCCACGTAGGTACTGCCGGTGGAGGTGACATCACCGATGTGGTAGCTGTTGGTAACGGCGCCGGTGATGGAGCCTACCAGCCCGCCGGAATAGCTGCCGCCGGGCACGGCTCCTTCAGCGTGGCTGTTGCTGATGCTGCCGGTGAGGTAGCCTGCCAGCCCGCCGGTATAGTTGCTGCCGCCGCCGCCGCTGAGGGTGCCAATGTAGTAGCTGTCGCTGATGCTCAGGCCATCGCCCTTACCCACCAGACCGCCGGTATAACCGCCGCCGCTGCTGATGGTGGCGGTGCTGTAGCTGTTGCTGATGCTGCCGGTGCCGGTGCCGGACTGCCACCCGACTAACCCGCCGACGCTCCCCAATCGACCGGTAATGGCGCCGGTGCTGTAGCTGTTGCTGATGCTTACTGTGGCGCTGTTTAAAGAGCTGTGGCCGATCAGTCCGCCGATAGCTTGGGCGCCAAGGAGGTTGCCGCTGAAGTGGCTGTCGCTGATGCTGCTGATATTGTACCCTTCGCCCACCAGCCCGCCGATGGAATTTCCACCGTCGTTAGTATGGGTATGGAAGAGTTGAATGTTGCCTTCCACAGGGCTGTTGCTGATGGCGCCATTATCCATGCGGCCGGCCAACCCGCCAAGATAGCTTGTCCCCACATCGGTGCCCGAGGTTGTAAAGCTGTTCATGGTGATGGTGGTGTGGCTGTCGCTGATGTTGCCCACCTGATAGCCTGCCAGGCCGCCGAAGTAGTTGACGCTCATATTGGTGTAGCTGTCGGCACTCAGGGTGATATCGGCGTAGCTGTTGCTGATGGCGCCGGTGCTGTAGCCTGCCAGCCCGCCGAAGTAGTAGTAGTTAAAGCCACCGCTGGCCGCCAAGCTGCCGGTGAAGTGGCTATTGTCAATGCTGCCGCCGTTGTTGTAGCCCAGCAGGCCGCCGATATACCAGCTGTTGTTGACGCCGCTGCCGGTGACGGTGCCGCTGGCATAGACGTTGGAGAGCGGGGCGTAGCTGTAGGCGGCCAAGCCGCCGGTGTAATAGTTGCCTCCGGTGACGTTGAGGTTGGTCAGCCCCAGGTTGCTGAAGCTGGGACCGCTGCCAACATAGCCGAACAGGCCGACAAAATTCTGGTTGTTGCGGTTGATGGTCAGGCCGTCGATGACGTGGTTCTGGCCGTAGAAATTGCCGGTGAAGGCCACGGTGTTGGCGGGGTCGGGGGCACCGGAACCGTTGAGACTGCTGGTGCCGATCGGCTTGAAGCCCTTACCGCTGTTCCAGGTGGCGGTGCCGGAGGCACTGATATCATTGGCCAGTTGGTAGCTCTTGGTTAGCATGTCGGCGGAGGATCCGATCCCCTGCAGGCCGTAGATGTCGGTAATCTGGTAGGGATTGTTGCTGCTGCCGTCACCGCCTGATGCCCGGATAAAGCTGCCACCGGAGATGCGGAAGTCGCTGACGCTGAAGTCGGGCAGGCTACCGATCTGGCTCCAGCTGCCGGATTGCAGATCAAAAATAGCGCTGCCGCTGCCGTTGATGGCGGCGGTGGCGTTGATGGTGCCGCTGGTGTTGATGGCCAGAGTGCCGCTGGTCCAGGTGATCGGGCTGCTGATAATGATATCACCTGCCCCACTGCCAGGGGTGCTGATGGTGCGGTTGCTATAGCTGATGTCATAGCCCTGCTGGCTGGAGTAGAGACTGCTTATGTTGACACTGGCGGTATAGGAACCGGCGTTGCTACTGGAAATGGTCAGGGGGCTGGCGCTGCCCAGCAGCTTAGCTGCATCGTAGCTGGTGGCAGTTACGTCGGCAATGTTGGTCATGGCCGTACCGCTGCCGTCAAAGGCCGGGGTTACGCTGAGCGTGGGCATGAAGGAACGTAAGAGCGGGTAGGTATAGCCGTTGTAGATACGCCAGACCGAGGTGGAGCCGCCGGTACTGCTGATCTCTGTTCCCCAGGCACTGAAGCTGCTGGCATTCTGCATCTGGGCACTGGTCAGGCCGGTGACGCCGGTGGGGGTGGCTGAACCGCCTGCCCCGTAGGCTTGTCCTGTGGTGGTGCTATTCCAGAAGTCATTGCTGTAGGTACCACTGGCATTGTTTCCCACCAGTCCGCCAACATTGGTTACACCGGTTACACTGCCAGTGGCATAGGCGTTGCTGATGCTGCCACTGTTATACCCAACCAGGCCGCCGGTGTCGCTTGTGGTGCCGGTTACACTCCCCAGTGCATAGGCGTAATTGATACTGCCGGAATTCTTGCCCACCAGGCCACCGGTGTAGTCGTTTGTGCCGCTGGCGCTGCCGGTGGCGTAGGCATTGCTGATGCTGCCACCCTCGTTAAACCCCACCAGACCACCAACGCCGTATACCCCGGTTATATTGGCAGTGGCGTAGGCGTTGCTGATGCTGCCGGTGTTATAGCCTGCCAGGCCGCCGACTCTGTTTTTGCCGGTTATGCTGCCTCCCACAACCCCTACGTTGCTGATACTGCCGGTGTTGGAGCCAAATAAACTGAGGTTGGTAGCGCCACTACGGTTGATGTACAGGTTGCTGATGGTGTGGCCGAGGCCGTTGAAGCTGCCGCTGAAGCTGGTGCTATCGTTGCCGATGGGAGCAAAGCCGTAATAGCCGCCGCTGCCGTTGCTGTTCCAGGTAGTGGTGTCACTGGCATCAATGTCTGCCCCCAGTACGTAGTTGCCGGAGAGGGCACCGCTTATCCCCTGCAGATCAGTGCCGGTGGTGCTGCCCGCGCTGCCCAGGCTGGTGATGACGGTCCAGGAGGTTTCAGCGTTGCTGCCCTGTTTGGTGAAGAAGTTGGGACCGGCGGAGAGGCTGACCTTGGCGCCGTTGTTCAGGCTGTAGCTGCTGCCGTAGTAGAGCTTGAGCGCACCGCTGGTAGCGCTGATGGCGGCAGTGATGCTGATATCGGTTCCGGCATTAAGGGTCAGAGTATTGCTACTGCTCCAGCTGATGGGGGTTGCCACGGTTATGCTGCTGCCTGAACCGATGATTACCCCGCTGTTTGCCAGACGGTCTGCGATCTCGCTGACTGCCACGGTGGAAACACCGCTGGCGCCAGGTGTCCAGACATCCGGTGTGGCACCTGACCAGCTACCGTTGCTGGATGCCGCCGTGCCGATGGTGACGGTGGCGGAATCAGCCCATGCCGCTTGCAGCGGTGCCAGTAGGCAGATAGACAGTAACAACAGGAAGATGGGGTTAAGCTGAAGTTTGATTTTCATTGTGCGTTCCCTTTGTTCAAAAAGCGGCAGTTGCTCTTGCTCACACAAAGCTTTCGCGACTTGTGCGTGAAACAGCCTTTCAGGTTTTTTCTCTGCGGCCCTTGCGTTCTTTTGCGGCCAATTATTCTCCCCTACGGCCCCACCACCACCTTATCCACAACCAGTGTGCCGCTGCTGATGGTCAGGCTGCCGTTAATGGTGCTGTAACCGGTCTGGCTGCTGAAATTGCTGTCACTGTAGCCCCCTTTCAGGGTCAGGGTATGGCTGTTCTGTAGGATAACGTTCTCTGCAAAACCAATAGCCGTGGCCTTGATGATTGCATCCTGTGTTGGTGCTGCCAGGGCGCTGTTGATGCTGTAATACGAGGTACTATCACCATCAATCTTTACCGTTGCAGCGCCTGCGCTGAATGTGGCGGTAATCGCCTTGCTTGCATTCATGGTGATGCTACCGGGATTGCTGATGCTGACGTAATCCCCGCTCCAACTGCTGAAGCTTGAGTTTGAACCGGTGGCGGTCAGGGTAACGGTATCATTACTGCCAAACGGCACAGCGCTACAGGTTGCGGTATTACAGGCATAGCCAAGTCCGCTGCCGTTTGAACTGTTCACCGAACCGCTACCGCTGATGCCAAGGGTCAGCCAGTAGCCGTTAATGTTCAGGGCGCCGCTGATAAAAGAGATGTCATAGCCCAACTGGTCTGAAAACAGGCCGTCCGGTGTAATGGTGTAACTGCCAATTGCCGTAGCCCCCTGGGAGCTACCTGAATAGGACAGGGTACCCGCCACCCTGTCTGCATTATACCCGGCTGGCGCATACTGCACGCCATTACCGCCATTGTAGGCAGTACCGTCATAGTTTTTGGCTGCATTGTTGGCTGTTACGCTCATTGCGGTCAGGAAAGAGCGCAGCAATGGGTAGGTTTTGCCTTCGTAGATACGCCAAATTGCAGGAGAACCGCCTGTCGCGCTGATACTCCAGCCCGCGTCGCTGAAACTGCTGGCGGTTTTCAGTTCGCTGGTGGTTTTGCCGACGACGTTGGTGAGCGTGCCCGCGTTGCCGCCCACAGCGCTGTCCTGGCCGGGGGGGTCGCTGTTGAAGAAACTGTTGCTGATGCTGGAATCGGCGGTGTTGATGCCGGCCAGACCACCGACGCTGGTGTAGCTGTTGCCGGTCACCTTACCGATAGCGTAGCTGTTGCTGATCGTGGCCGAATTCTCGTTGGCGCCGACCAGACCGCCCACGAAGGTGTTGCTGCTCACGCTGCCGGTGGCGTAACTGTTGCTGATGCTGCCGTGGGTGTTTTCGCCCACCAGACCGCCCGCGACGTCGAGGGTGGCCGTCACCGTGCCGGTGGCGTAGCTGGTGTTGATGCTCCCATGGTTCCACCCCACCAGACCGCCTGCGAACTCGTCGCCGCTCACGCTGCCGATGGCGTAGCTGGCACTGATGCTGCCGCTGTTGTTGTACCCCACCAGCCCACCGAGCATGTTACTGCCGCTGCCGCCGGTCACGCTGCCGGTGGCATAGCTGACGCTGATGCTGCCGCCGTCGTTGTGCCCCACCAGTCCGCCCACTCCCTCCGTTCCGGTCACGTTGCCGGTGGCATAGGCGTTGCTGATCACCGTATTGGCGTCGCTCGTGCCGATCAGCCCGCCCACGGAGTTGACGCCAGAGACCGTGCCGGTGGCATAGACATCAATGATCCGCCCCGCATCGCTGGCTGTGCCGATGACATTGTGGCCTACCAGTCCACCCACGTACTTGTTACCCGTGACATTGCCGCTGGCGTGGCTGCTGTTGATCGATCCGGCGTTCTCACCGACCAGGCCGCCCACCTCGTCGTAGGTGCCGGTCACGGTCACGCTGGCCGAGGCATTGCTGAGGACGCCCCAGTTGACGCCCACCAGGCCGCCCACATCGCTGAGGCCGCTGACGCTGCCGCTGGCCGTGACATTGCTGATCATGCCGCCGTCGCCATTTCCACCTGTCAGCAGGCCAACTTGATCTACGGTGCCAATGACGTTGCCTTGCACCGAAACATTGCTGATGATGCCGCCCTCCATGTTGCACCCCACCAGCGCCCCCACGCACACGTCGCCGCCGGTGACGGCGGCATTGGTTAGAACCAGATTGCTGATGGTGCCGTAGTTAATGCCGAAGAAACCGACCAGTATCTCGCTGTCCCGGTTGATAGTAAGGCCGTTAATGGTGTGGCTCTGGCCGCCAAGGCTGCCGGTGAACGTGTGGCTGCTGTCACCGATCGGCTTGAACCCCTTACCGCTGTTCCAGGTGGCGGTGCCGGATGCACTGATGTCGTTGGCCAGTTGGTAGCTGTTCACCAGCATGCCACTGGAACCGATCCCCTGCAGGCCGTAGATGTCGGTAATCTGGTAGGGGTTGCTGCTGCTGCCGTCGCCGCCAAGGGCGCGGATAAAGCTGCCGCCGCTGATGCGGAAGTCGCTGGCGCTGAAGCCGGGCAGGCTGCCGATCTGGCTCCAGCTGCCGCTGGAAAGGGTAAAAATATTGACGCTGATCTGATCTGTGGCACTGATGGTGGTACCGGCAGCAAGGGTAAGCGCACCGCTGGAGCTGCTGATGGCGGCAGTGATGGCGATGTCGGTTCCGGCGTTAAGGGTCAGGGAATTGCTGCTGCTCCAGCTGATGGGGGTTGCCACGGTTATGCTGCTGCCTGAACCGATGATTACCCCGCTGTTTGCCAGACGGTCTGTGATCTCGCTTACTGCCACGGTGGAAACACCGCTGGCGCCTGGTGTCCAGACATCTGGTGTGGCGCCAGACCAGCTACCGTTGCTGGAGGCTGCCGTGCTGATGGTGACGGTGGCGGAATCAGCCCATGCAGGCTGAAGAGGTGCCAGCAGGCAGATAACCAGCAACAACAGCAGGATCGGTTTTAGGTGCGGTATTTTTTTCATGGTACGTTCCTTTATTTTGAAAATGGCAGTTCACGAAACACAGAGCAACGGAGCAATAGAGAAATAAACCTGGAAAAGCAGTGAGCCGTCACAGAACACAAAGATCACAAAGAACTGCAGATGGCTGGTACAGCGTAACAGCTGAAACCTAGCCACCCTCAGTCCTCCTGTATCAAAGGGTTTGGCGTTAAACGGGTTTTTATCCTTCGCGTCCCCGAGAATCCGCGTGAAACAGCTTTTGTCTGGTTAAATTGTGGCATCATACAGGATTTTATTTAAAAAAAATGTCGTGGAAAACCACGACAGAGGCGTGGAAAAGCTGGTGGGAATTTAGTGCGTGAGGTGTGGAGAGTGGGGAGTTGAAATTACTTTCCCTTTGTAAACCGGATCGCCATGAGCCGCAGCTCTTTAGTCCGTGACAGCTTCAGCTTGTCCAGAATCCGGGCGTAGTAGGTTTCTACGGTGCTGACGGAGATGGCGAAGTGCTGCGCCAGATCAGAGGTTGAGTAACCTTCCCCCATCTTGCAGAACAGCTTCTGTTCCCGCTCCGACAACCGTGCCATAACCGGACGACTGCCTTCAGGCTCAGTTCCCTGCCGGAGCGCCTCGGTGGCAACAGGGCTCAGGTAACATTCCCCGGCCAGAACAGAGCTGATCGTCTTCAGCAGGGTTGCCGCCATTTCCCGCTTGGTGACATAGCCATTGGCTCCGGCTGCCAGAGCCGCCTCAATCCGTTCCCGGTCGTCATGCATTGAGTACACAAGCACTTTAACACCGTTTTCACGCAGATTAGTGATCAGGTCGATGCCGTTCTCCGCACCCAGTGACAGATCCACCAGCACCACATCGGCAGCCGCAGAAGTGAGTCGGGATAAGGCATCTGCACGGCAATCAGCTTCACCGCAGACCAGCAGCCCTTTACTGCCTAACAGCAGCGACAGTCCTTCCCGCACTGCCGGGTGATCATCCACCAGAAAGACCCGTACCCCCTGAACTGTTGTGTCAGGCATCTGTTGCCTCTCTATCCCAAACAACGGCGCAGGGGGCGGTGCAGACAACGGACGTTCCTCTACCGGTCAGGTCAGTTATCTCAAAGCGTGCGTTGATCTGGGTTGCGCGGTATTCCATCATACCGATTCCAAGGCCGCCGCCGGTCCCCTTTGTCGTGGTGATGCCGCAGCCATTATCGCTCACTTCAAGCTGGATTCCCGTATCCGGTGTGCAGTGCAACGCAATAGTGATCAGGGTGGCTCCAGAGTGTTTGACCGCATTTGTCAGCGCCTCACGGGCGATCTGCTGAATATGCAGCATGCTGACCGCAGAGCAGGCCGGGCAGTTCTGCTTCATCTCCAGCTGGATCGGGATGGCACTCTGGCTGGAGGCCTGCCGGACCAGCTGTTCCAGATCAATGACCCCTTCTCCGCCATCCCGGTCTGAGGTCCAGAGTCGACGCGAAAGGGCGTAGGCATGATCAACAGAATCCTGCAGCAAGGTGCCGAGCGGCCGGGCTTCCGGCTCTAACCCCGCTTCGGTTAGCCGGTCTTCCAGGGCGGCAAAGCGGAGTCGGGCTCCGGTCAGCTGCTGACAGAGCCCATCGTGCAGTTCGTGGCTGATCCGACGGCGTTCCTCCCGGCTGACCTGCTGAATCTCCTGCTCCAGCCGCTCATGTTTTTCCATCTGTTCCTGTAATGCCCCATGGGCGGCGGTCCGTTCAGATATCTGTAACTGCAGATCAGCCACCAGATCACCTATTTTACTACTGAGCAGCTTGAAGCGTTCTCCCTGGGCAAAGGCGATCAGTATGCCGTCCAGCAGCGGGGTAATCAGCAATGCGGTTTCATAGAAGGGTGAGTAGGGTATCAGATTGAAGTTCAGCAGCATGAGCAGCAGTACCGCTATCTCATGCAGTATCCGTGCTGCCAGCAGATATTTGGCAGGGGGATAGCCGTTGCGGACCGCTTCAGCTGAGGCAGCCAGCAGGAACAGTACGATCAGCATGGCGTCAAGCATCAGTGCGGTTTTAAAAGGAGCCGCAGGAACGAAAAAGATCAATGGCGGCAGGATAAGGTTTGCCCAGATCCAGATACGGAGCAGGCGGTCCATAACCGGCGCATTCTTGGGGGTTATTAGGAATTCTCTGATAAAAAAGGTGGCGCCCAGTAGCGGTAAAAAGCAGATCAGCGTGGCCAGATAGTCGTGTGTGCGGGGATGGCTGGGGAAAACCTGACTAAAGAGATAACCGGCAATGGTCAGATGGTAAGCGGCGGTTGCCAGGATATAGAAGGCATAGTAGACAAAACTCTTCTCCCTGATGAACAGGTACAGCGACATGCTGATAACCGCAATGGTCAGTGCAAAGCCGGTAAATCCTGCGTAGATCGAGTTCTGTACGCTCTCTCTCAGGTTCATCGCGTCGCCGGTACAGACCGTCAGGGGAAACTGGCTGCGGCCGCTGATCTGGGCCCGCAGGTACCAGGTGGCCGATCCCTCGCGGGGGTGGAGGGAGAACAGGATGCTGCGTTTCTGGATGGTGCGGCTGGCCATGGGGCGCATGTCGCCGGAATGCTGTGTTAGGACAGTGCCGTCGGGGTGCACAAGGTACAGGTCGGCGTAATCCATAAGCGGCTGATCAAGCAGTAAGAGCCATTTATCTTGACTGCGTGTGCCAAAGTCAATGTTGAAGCGGAACCAGTAGACGGCCGTGCTGATGCCGAAATTGGGACTGTCGGCAGGCACCGGTTTGAAGCGGCTGGCATAGGCGGGAGAACTGATATCGCTAATGGTAAGGCGGTGATCAGGGTCAGCCACCATCTCCAGCGTTGTTCTGCCCAGCGGGTAGCTGTCGCTAGTGCCGATAAGAAGGGGATCGGCGGCAAGGGACGGGGTGGTGAAGAGCAGCAGTGAGAGGATGGAGCCCGTGATACAGGCGGCAACCGTCTGATAGATGCCGATTTGGCAGAGTATGCGGAGATGTGCGCTTACACCGAAGATCATCGGTCATCGTCCCTGGCTTGAGTTCTGGTAACGGGATGCCATCATACTGATCTCTGGCTTCGATGCAATGGGGTTTTGTAAAATATGGCAACGGCCCGTCAGGGGTGACTGGCGGGCCGTTGCTGTTTCCAACTGTATGAGACCGTTGTTCACCCGATCCATAATCAATTTTCCCGCCTTGTTGGTCAATGTTCCGCTGATGGTGCTGTAGCCACCCTTCAGAGACAGAGTGCGTTCATGGCTTTGCAGCAAACAGATCGAGATAGGATCTGCTCTCAGCTTCAAGCAGGGCATAACTTTTCTTGATCTGGTCCAGTGCTTCGGCGTCGTTGCGTCGGCAGCCGTCTGACTGACAATCAGGATTGACAAACTTTCCATTCTCCGTTGTCCAGGTTTTTTCATTGAAAAGAGTAGTGGTATGCCGTCCGTCGATGAAATCCAGATACCAGGAGGTGGGTGAAATACTACCAGCCCGGTTTGCAATTTCATGAAAACTCAGTTTATCGCACAGTCCGTCTGCGCAATATTCAGCGGGGAAATAGCGGATCTCCCCTTTATAGCGCACCAGTCTGCCATCCAGAAAATACCAAGTCTCTGTTTTAACCGGAATTATGCCTGAGATAACTCGATCATTGCCACCAAGGGATTCCAGTGTCAGCGTCGAGAATGATCCCCTTTTCCGGTGCTCGAGACGGGTGCCAAGTTTTGGCGGGCCACCACCGGTATCTGGCCTGAACAGGCCGTGCCAGCGAGGTGTGTTTTGGGGCATGACGATGTTGCGAACCGAATAATCACTGCCTGCCATGAGTGATGGGACCTTGTCGGGTAGGAGCGAACTTTTGAGGCTGTCCGGGATTTTTCCCAATGCGTCTTCCATATCTTTGGCATTTGATGGGCTGAGAGCCTGTTCCTCGCCGCTTTGTTTGTTCTTTAAGCTGGCGCGAACGGTAATGGCGCCTCCTTGGTCGTAATCACCCGGTAAGGGGATGATTCCGGTCTTAAGTTTAAATCCCTTGGTTTTGCTTAAGAAAAGATCAAATCTGAGTTTTTCGTCGGTCAGTGGGCCGAAGTTCTGTAGCTTTTTGAGACGGGAGAACGGCTTCGTCGATGAAAACAGTTCAAAATTGCTAATTGTGTACAAGGGATCTGCTTGTTCAGGGATGTCGCAATGGAGTGTTGTTATGCCATCTTTGGTGCTCGCTGTCAGTGGTAGTTCGATATGTTTTTTAACTATTTTGACATCTTTTTTTATGCCTGGATCAAGTGTTGGCCCGACACCGATCAGGCTACCAAATATTTGGAAACGCCGTGTGGTTTTTTTGGTTTTTCCCTCGACCAAGCGGGTTGGCTGATAATGTACGATGATTGTGCTGTCGCGCCAGGTGTCTGGCCAGATATTGGCTTGCTCGGCCCGGCTTAGGTAGGGGTGAAATGCATCACCAATTTCAATATCCAGCGATAAACCGGCACGGCCCGTGTCGTTTGCCACGGTGGGTGCCGGAAAGACGGATGAAATTGTCATGAACAGGAATGTCATAAGGACGCGAAACCGTCTGTCAGTCATGGCTTTGAGGCTCTCGGCTGGTCGTCGTCTTTACAAACATTCTGGCTTGTACTATGCCTCTTCATACTACATTCTCCTTTGCAACGGGGGCGTTTATCCGTCTGGCCTGAGCTAAGCATTCAACAAGGTACGTTGTAAAAAACCGGCGAGGAGTATTCCCCACCGGTTATCTTGTGCTGCCATTGTCTGATTATGCTACCTATTCCGACTCTTCCAGATGCAGTTCCTTGATCGCCATCTCCCGCAGTTTAAACTTCTGGATCTTGCCGGAGGCGGTCATCGGGTAGCCCTCCACAAACTTGACATACTTGGGTACCTTGTAGTTAGCAATCTTGCCCCGGCAGAACTCCCTGACCTCTTCTTCGGTCATCTCCATCCCTTTTTTCAGGATCACCGCCGCCATGACCTGCTCACCGTATTTCTTGTCCGGTACGCCGTAGATCTGGACATCGGAGATCTTGGGGTGGGTGTAGAGGAACTCCTCAATCTCTTTGGGGTAGATGTTCTCGCCGCCCCGGATGATCATCTGCTTGATCCGGCCGGTGATCTTGCAGTAGCCGTTTTCATCCATGATCGCCAGGTCGCCGGTGTGGAGCCAACCGTCGGCATCAATCACCTTGGCGGTCTCTTCCGGCATCTTGTAGTAGCCTTTCATGACCATGTAGCCACGGGCGCAGAGCTCGCCCTGCTTGCCGGGCGGCAGGGTGGTGCCGGTCTCGATATCGACAATCTTGACCTCGGCACCGGGCAGGGCACGTCCGACAGTGGAGACCCGCAGTTCAATCGCATCGTCAGTACGGCTCTGGGTGATGCCGGGGGATGATTCGGTCTGGCCGTAGACGCTGGTAATTTCAGTCATGTACATGTCTTTAACTACCCGTTTCATCACCTCAATCGGGCAGACTGATCCGGCCATGATGCCGGTGCGCAGGCTGGAGAGGTTGAACTTCTTGAACTCCGGGTGCTCCAGTTCGGCAATGAACATGGTGGGGACGCCATGCACTGCCGTACATTTTTCCGCTTCAATGGTCTGCAGCACCTTGAGTGGATCAAAGATCTCTACCGGCACCATGGCTGAACCGTGGGTAACACAGACCATGGTGGCCAGTACGCAGCCAAAGCAATGGAAAAACGGTACCGGGATACAGAGCCGGTCCTGGTCGGTGAATTTCATACACTCGCCGATCTGGAAGCCGTTGTTGGTCAGGTTGTGGTGGGTCAGCATCACCCCTTTGGGGAAGCCGGTGGTGCCGGAGGTGTACTGCATGTTGATGGTGTCATGGCAGTCCAGGGTGGCCTCAACCGCAGCTAGTTCCTCATCAGTGACATCTTTGCCCAGCTCAATGATGGCATTGAAGTTCAGCATCCCGGCCGGGGTCTCGTCACCGATAAAGATGATGTTTTTCAGGAACGGCAGTTTCTCGTGTTTCAGCTGGCCCGGCTCAGAAGCATGGATGGATGGCACCACATCGGCCAGGGTCTTGACATAGTCGGTGTCCTTAAATGACTTGACCATGAACAGGGTGGTGGAGTCAGACTGGTTCAGGACATACTCAAGTTCCGATGACTTGTAGGCAGTGTTGACGGTTACCAGCACGGCACCGATCTTGGGGGTGGCAAACTGCAGAATTGCCCATTCCGGCACATTGTAGGCCCAGATGGAGACATGGTCCCCCTTCTTGATGCCCAGTTTCAGCAGGCCTTTGGCCACCTGGCGGCAGATCTCGTTAAACTGTTTGTAGGAATAACGCAGCCCTCGTTCCGGATAGACCAGGGCATCATTGTCAGGGAAACGTGCTGCAATCTCATCCAGCATGGCGCCGATCGGCTTGGTTATGGCTTGGGACATGATACTACCTCTTGTTTTTTTGTATGATTGAACTTTGATTTGGCCTGGTCAATAAATTTGTTTTGTAACTCGTTGAATTTTGAAGGTTTGCTCAATAGCATAGCAATGGCTGGGCGTCAAGCCCCGGCGGTCAGGTCTGATCTGTTGAGCTGTCCAGACGCAGTACCAGGTAGCCTGCTACGCCGGATAGCAACGATCCCAGTACAATGGCCAGTTTGTCAGCGTACTGGTAGATGGCATCGTCAGTAAAGGCCAGCGAGTCGATGAAGAGGCTCATGGTAAATCCGATGCCGGTCATCAGGCAGACACCATAAAACTGACGCCAGCTGCTGGCTGCCGGCAGGCGTGCCAAACCGGTCTTGATGGCCAGCCAACTAAATCCGAAGACCCCGACCTGCTTGCCAATGAACAGTCCCAGCATGATCCCCATCGGCACCGGGGTGGACAACTGGTTTAAAGACAGCCCACGCAGGTCAATCCCTGCATTTACAAAGGCAAACAGCGGCAGGATCATGAACGAGACCCAGGGGTGCAGATCATGCTCAAGGCTGGCAGCAAGCGGGATCTTTAAATGATGTTCTCCTTTTGTTTCCAAAGGGATCATAAAGGCCAGGGCCACACCGGCCAGGGTGGCGTGAACCCCTGATTTCAGTACGCTGACCCACAGTACTACCCCCAAAAGGATATAGGCTGCCCTGCGTTCAACGCCAAAGCGGTTCAGGGCAAACAGGGCCAGCAGGGTGATTGAGGCGACGGCAATGGAAATCAGCGACAGGTCAGAGGTATAGAAGAGGGCGATGATGATGATTGCCCCCAGGTCATCGATGATTGCCAGGGCCAGCAGGAAGATCTTCAGGGAGGCTGGCACGCGGCTGCCCAACAACGACAGAATACCCAGGGCAAAGGCGATGTCCGTGGCCGTGGGTATGGCCCAGCCATGCATGGATACTGGTTCGCGGTGGGTAAAGCCGATGTAGATCAAGGCTGGCACCAGCATGCCGCCAATGGCTGCAATCACCGGCAGGGTCGCCTGGTTCCAGGATGACAGGTTGCCCCGGATCAGTTCCCGCTTCACCTCAAGCCCCACCAGCAGAAAGAAGACCGCCATCAGGCCGTCATTGATCCAAAGCAGCAGAGGCTTGGCAATCTTCAAGGCCCCAAACTGGATGGCTACCGGTGTGTGCAAAAAACTGTTGTAGAGTTCGGCAAGCGGAGAGTTTTTAAGCAGCAGAGCCGCGATGGTTACCAGCATCAACAGGATGCCGGTGGATGATTCCTTTTCGTAAAATTCTTTGAGTCGTTGCACGTTTCCCCCGCCAGAATTGATACTGAATGTGGGCAGTATATGTTCAGTGACTCGCCTTGACAATGCCTTGATCTATGGTACCTCAGACTGAAGTGAAATTAATTGCATAGCTGCGTGAGGTTACCGATGGAACTGCCTTGTCTGATCTACCCTAACCGCCTGAATCGTCATCGTTTATTTCTTTACGCTGCTCTGGCCGTCTGCCTGCTTGCCCCCCTGGGGGGATGTGGCAAAAAAACAGATCAGAAGGCCCAGCTGCCGGTGACCGATGTGGTTGCTGTGACGGTTCAGCCCAAAACAGTGCCCGCAATCTTTCCTTTTGTGGCTCAGATTCAGAGTTCTCACCAAGTTGATGTGATGGCCAGGGTGAACGGCTTTCTTGAAAAGATCAGCTATCAGGAAGGCGAGCCGGTCAAACAGGGACAGGTGCTGTTTGTGCTTGATAAGAAGCCGTTTGTGGCAGCGGTGAATGCGGCCAGGGCAGCGGTTGATATCCGTAAATCCCAGTTGTTTACCGCAAAGGCCAGTCTTGACCGGATCAAGCCGCTGGCTGATCAGAATGCCGCCAGCAAGAGCGATCTGGATAACGCCATCGGTAACTACAAGACTGCCGAGGCTGGCCTGCAGCAGGATCAGGCCAACCTGGACAAGGCGCTGCTGGATTTAAGCTACACCAGCATCGCCTCGCCGGTCAGTGGTGTGGCTGGGCAGGCGTTGATGCGGGAGGGAAGCTACATCGCAGCTGGGAGTAGCTCTGCCAAATTAACCTACGTTGCCAAGTTGGACCCGGCCTGGGTGGATTTCAGTGTCTCCCAGAACGAGCAGGCCAAGATGCGTCAGTCAGTTGAAAAAGGAGAAATTGCTCGACCAAAGGATAACCGCTTTACCGTTGATATCGAGCTGTCCGATGGCAGGCGCTATCCCCAGGCAGGTGTGGTCAATTTTGCTGATCCTTCCTTTAATAAAGATACCGGCACTTATCTGGTGCGGGCCGAGATCCCCAATCCCAAAGCCGTGTTACGGCCCGGCATGTTTGTCAAGGCCTACCTGAAAGGGGCAACCCGCCCCAATGCTCTGGTGGTGCCGCAGCGGGCTGTTCAGCAGACCAGCAACGGCCATGTGGTCTTTGTAGCCAATGATAAGGGGCTGGCAGAGGCCAGGCCGGTGGTGGTGGGTGAGTGGCTTGATAATGATTGGATCATCACCCAGGGACTGAAGGCGGGTGATAAGGTGATTGTGGATGGCTTCATGAAGCTGGCCCCCGGTGCACCGGTCAAGCTGGTGACCCCTGAAGAGATGAAGACGTCAGCTCAGTCGGCTACAGCCAAGTAAGGGGGGGTCATGGGAAGCTTTTTTATTGATCGCCCTGTCTTTGCGGCGGTGATTGCCATCATTATCACCCTGGGGGGACTGGTTGCCCTCAAGGTAACCCCGATTGCCCAATACCCCAATATTGCCCCTCCCACGGTGCAGGTCTCAGCCTTTTATCCCGGTGCCACTGCAGAGGTAATCGCCAATACGGTTGCTGCGCCGATCGAACAGCAGGTCAACGGCGTGGATGGCATGACCTATATGTCTTCCACCAGTGCTTCTTCGGGCAACATGAGCCTGACCGTTACCTTTGAACCGGGCACCGACCCGGATATGGCCCAGGTTAACGTGCAGAACCGGGTCAGCCAGGCATCTGCGCTGTTGCCTGATGTGGTCAGCCAGCAGGGGGTGTCGGTCCAGAAACGCTCCCAATCCTTTATGATGGTGATCAGCGTCTATTCCCCCGATGATCGCTATGATCCGGTCTATCTGGGCAATTATGCCAACCTGTATATCCTGGATGCCATCAAGCGGATTCCCGGCGCCAACCTTTCTTCCATGTTTCCTCTGCCTGATGTGGCGATGCGGATCTGGCTTAAGCCAGATCGCCTGGCCCAGCTGGGACTGACCGCCCAGGATATTGCCACTGCTATCCAGCAGCAGAACAAGGCCTTTGGTGTCGGTTCCATCGGCCAGTCGCCGTCACCCAAGGGCACTCAGCAGACCTTTGTGGTTACCACCAAGGGGATGCTGTCTGACCCGGCTGAGTTTGAGAATATCATTATCCGCGCTGCTTCTTCAGGCACTGCGCTGGTACGGCTGAAGGATGTTGCCCGTGCAGAACTGGGGGGCAAGGATTATTCGGTCACCACCAAGGTCAATGGCAGGAAATCAGTGGCGATTGTGGTCTACCAGCAGCCCGGCGCCAATGCCATTGAGACCTCTAAGCAGATCAACAACCTGCTGGCAGGCTTGAAAAAGAGCTTTCCCCAGGGGATGGATTACAAGGTGGTGCTGGATACCAGCGAGTTTACCGCTGCTTCCATTGAAAAGGTGGTGCATACCTTCTTTGAGGCGGTGGTGCTGGTGGTGCTGGTGGTGTTTCTGTTTCTGCAGAGTTTCCGGGCCACCTTTATCCCGATCCTGGCGGTGCCGATCGCCATTATCGGTACCTACATGGGGATACTGGCCCTGGGATTCTCCACCAATATGCTGACCCTGTTTGGCATGATCCTGGCCATCGGTCTGGTGGTGGATGATGCGATTATTGTGGTGGAAAACGTTGAACATAATATGGCCAGTTATGGCATGACCCCGATGGATGCGGCCAAAAAGGCGATGTCAGAACTGACCGGAGCTCTGATCGCCATCGTGTTGGTGCTGGGGTCGGTCTTTCTGCCGGTGGCCTTTCTGGGTGGCATGACCGGTACGCTGTATAAGCAGTTTGCCGTTACCATCGCCATCTCCATGGTGCTGTCCGGCGTGGTGGCCTTAACCCTTTCACCAGCCCTGGCAGCCCGGATTCTGAAACCGGGGCATGGCGAGAAAAAGGGCTTCTTCAAGTGGTTTGAGGGACGCTTTAACCGCCTGACCGAGCTGTATACCAACGGTGTGCGCTGGCTGATCAATCACCGCAGTATCGGCCTGGGTCTGTTCTGTGGCGTACTGGTTGCAGTGGTGTTGTTGTTTAAGCTGGTGCCGGGCAGCTTTGTGCCGGAAGAGGATCAGGGCTACCTGTTTGTGGGTGCCATTATGCCTGATGCAAGCAGCCTTGAACGGACTACCGCGGTCTGTGACCGGGCGGTACAGCTGGCCCAGAGCAATAAGGCCATGGGAGATATCACCCAGATTAACGGCTACAGTCTGCTTGACGGTAGTGTCAAGGATAACGCCGGTCTGCTGTTTGCCACCCTTAAACCCTATGGTGAACGGGAGGGGAAGGGGACTGATGCCTTTAGCGTGCAAAAGGATATTGGCCGCAAGCTGCAGGGTGTCAAAGAGGGGGTGGTCTTTCCGATCAACCCGCCTTCCATTCCCGGTCTGGGCAGTACCGGCGGTTTTGAGTTCTATATCCAGAGTAAAGGGGGTGGTTCTCCCCAGGAACTGGAAAAAATTACCAAGCAGTTCATCGCCGAGACCCGCAAGCGTAAAGAACTGTCCGGGGTTTCCAGTACCTTTTCCGCCAGCCAACAGCAACTCTATCTGGATGTGAATCGTGCCCAGGCTGAACTGCTGGGGGTGCCGGTCTCCACGGTCTTTGAGACCCTGCAATCCTATTTTGGCTCATCCTATGTGGGGCAGTTTCTGCAGTATGGCCGGATCTGGCAGGTCATCCAGCAGTCTGAACCTGATTACCGTGACAAGCCCAATGACCTGACCCAGATCTATGTCCGTTCAACCGGTGGCAATATGATCCCGCTTTCTGCCATGGCAACTATTAACTATGTGGCCGGCCCCAGTCTGCTGCCCCGATTTAACGGCTTTCCAGCCTCCAAGTTGAACGGCAGCCAGGCCTCTGGTTACAGTTCCGGCCAAGCCATTAGCGCCATGGAAGAGGTGGCTAAAAAGGTGCTGCCGGAAGGCTATGGCTATTCCTGGTCAGGGCAGGCCTTTGAAGAGAAAAAGTCCGGCAATACCTCAACCATGGCCTTTGCCTTTGGTCTGATCATGGTCTTCCTGATTCTGGCTGCCCAGTATGAAAAATGGTCCCTGCCGGTGGGGGTGGTGCTGTCGGTCCCCTTTGCCCTGTGTGGTGCGCTGCTGTTTACCTGGGTGCGTGGTCTGGAAAACGATGTCTACTTTCAGGTTGGACTGGTCACCCTGGTGGGACTGTCTGCCAAAAACGCCATCCTGATCATAGAATTTGCGTCTGATAACCTGAAAAAGGGGATGGAACCGGCAGAAGCGGCAATTGAGGCTGCCCGGCTGCGTCTGCGTCCGATTGTGATGACCTCCCTGGCCTTTATTCTGGGCTGCGTGCCGATGGCAACCGCTTCCGGCGCCGGTGCCAACAGCCTGCGTGCCATAGGTACCGGTGTGATCGGCGGTATGCTGGCTTCTACTCTTGTGGCTTCCTTCTTTGTGCCGCTCTTCTTTGTGCTGCTGGAGTCTGCCAGCGGCATTTTCAGTCGTTCAAAGGGTGTCAAGCCCCTGCCGAAAGGGGATTCTGGCCATGCGTAATCTGTTTGCTCTGATCCTGCTGCTACTGACCGGCTGTACGGTTGGTCCTGATTATGTCCGCCCTGATATTAAGGCACCTGATCAATGGAATGTTGAATACAAGGCCGCTGCTGATCTGGCCAATACCCAGTGGTGGAAGCTGTTTGGCGACACGGTGCTGGATGATCTGATTGAGACCGCTGTGCGGGGCAACCTGGACCTGAAGAGCGCCACGGCCAAGGTTGATCAGTATCTTGGGGTGTTGGACACCACCCGCTCCCAGTACTTCCCGCAGATATCAGCCGGATTTGAGCCGGGAGCATCCCATAGTGGCAGCAGAACCAGCCAGAGTTATCAGGCCACGGTGAACGCCACCTGGGAGCTGGATCTGTGGGGCAAGATCAGGCGCTCCAGCGAGGCGGCCCAGGCCCAGATTGTGGGCAGTGAGGCAGGTCGCCGTGCGGTGATCATGACCGTGGTATCCAATGTGGCCAGCGGCTATATCACCCTGCGGGGGATGGACCGCCAGCTGGAAATAGCCAGGGATACGGAGAAGGCCTATGCAGAAAGTCTGAAGTTGTTCCAGCTGCGCTTTAAGCATGGCACGGTCTCAGGGCTTGAGCTTTCCCAGGCTGAATCAAACTACGAGTCTGCCCGTCAGGCCATACCCAGCTATGAATCGCTGGTGCGTCAGCAGGAGAACCTGATCTCGCTGTTGCTGGGGCGTGCGCCAGGGCCGATTCCACGGGGCAAGACCATTGATGAACTGGTCCCGCCCGGTATTCCGGCCGGCCTGCCGTCGCTGCTGCTGGAACGGCGTCCTGACATCATTCAGGCTGAGCAGAACCTGATTGCTGCCAATGCTGAGATTGGTGTTGCCAAGGCGGCCTACTTTCCCAAGATTTCCCTGACTGGTGCCCTGGGGGTATCCAGTGGCGACATCAGCAAGCTGTTTGTGCCGGGTGCCGGCATCTGGTCTGCGGGAGCCCAGCTGGCCCAACCGCTCTTTAATTTTGGTCAGACCGCCGGACAGGTCAAACAGGCGGAGTCTCAGCAACAGCAGGCCATGTATCAGTATCAACAGACGATCCTGACCGCCTTCCGTGAGGTTGAGGATGCCCTGATCAAGACCACCAAGGGCAGGGAACAGCTGGATGCCCAGAAACGGCAGGTCGCTTCACTTGCAGAGTATGATCGTCTGGCCCGGCTGCAGTTTGAGGCAGGCACCTCAAACTATCTGCAGGTGCTGGATGCCGACCGGTCGCTGTTTACCGGCAAACTGGACAAGACCAAGACCCACTATGATCTGCTGGTGTCGTTGATCTCAGTCTATAAGGCCATGGGGGGCGGCTGGGTGCAAGAGGCGGATAAACTGCAGGAGCCGCAGAAGAAGTGAATCTGAACGGGCTTTTTCACGCGGAGCCGCGGAGCTCGCGGAGGAAACCGGATGGTTTTAGGTAAATAGGTAGTAATTCATGCTGGTTGGGGCAAGAGTATCAGTAGCCGGTTGAATGTAAACTTCGCGTCTCCGTGTCTCCGCGTGAAACTGTTTTAGGGAAATCTATATCCGTAGCAGGTCCAGCTGAAAGGTGTCCTTGAGTATCTGTAGCATCAGATTGACCGATTTTAGTGCCGTGCGCAGCTGGTCCTGTTCCCGGTTGCTCAGTAGCGTTGGGTCACAATAGTTGTCAGGAGTTTTTCCGGCCGCAACGGCATCAAGCTGAACCATCAGCCGCAGCCGCACCAACAGGCTGAACGCCTCTTCGATACTGTTCAGGTCGTCTTCCGAAATCTGACTGTCCTGTCGTAACCAGCCCAGTTTGTCCCAGGTTGTGCCTCCCATGGTGTGGTGCAGCAGGGCCAAGAGGCTTACTCCCTGGGTCAGGGCAAAAATTCCCGCCTTTTTTAGATCAAAACTGCCTTTGTGTTCACCTTTCTGCTCCGGTTTAAACCTTCCAAACAGCCCCAGCGGCGGGCTGAACTGCACAATGTTATGGGCCATGTAAGAGAAGAACAGAGTGTGATTGTGGCTGGTGGCAATGATATGTTCCCGCAGTTTCTTTTCCAGTGACAGGTTGCCGTGGATAACCCGCAGATCCTGAAACATGCCGAACTTGACCATGTTTTTCAGCGTTGGGGTGCCGATCCAGCGGGCAATGATCCTCTGCCAGGTGGAGATACTGTGGCACCATTGGCGATTACTGGCCATGATGCCGCCAGGACAGCGGGGCACGCCGATAAACTCCAGGCGATCAACCACCCGACCCGCAAACTGTTTGATCTGCTTCAGTTCATCAGTCGATACAGAATCACTGTAGACAATGGCGTTGTCCTGGTCGGTCCGCAGGGTCTGTTCCCCGCGGCCTTCACTGCCCATGACCAGAAAGGCTGCTGATCGTGGCAGCCGGACACCTTCAAGGCGATCCAGCAGGGTGATGACCTGGAGGCTCATCAGGTCGTTAAAGTGTGATATCAGCGAGATCAGACTCTGGGTGTCGGCGCCAGCCTTGACCACAAACTGCAATAATTCGGTTATCCGTGCCCCGGTTTCCTGCAGCTGCTCAAAGCTGTCAGCCGCTTCAATTTCTTGAGACAAATACAGCGGACACCTGCTTTGAATCCTTAACAGGTCACTGTTGGTGATGACACCCGCAAGACTGCCATCATCATTGACCACCACCAGACGGTGGATGTTATAGCGGGCCATCTTGAAGATTGCCTTGAAGAGATAGTCGTGCCGTCTGATGGTGATCAGTTCGGTTTGCATCAGGTCCTGCACGGTAAGTGACGCAAGGCCGCCATAGTTTGTGGCAACACAGTTTCTCAGGTCCCGCAGCGAAACAATTCCCACCGGGCGTTCGTTCTCAACCACCACAATTCCCGATATGTTGTGTTGTTGCATCAGGCCGGCCATTTCGATCAGTCCGGTCTGTGGCGGGCAGGTGATCGGCGTTCGGCTGCAGAGTAGATCCACCTCAATAAAATAGAAGGTATCCTGATTGATCAGATTGTCAGCCATAGCGGTCTCCTGCTGCATAAACACCGGTTTGTAGTGTGGTGTTGCGTTTTGCGCGCATTCCTGAAACATGAGTGTAACGGCTGTTTACCACAAAATTTAAACGGCATTATATTTTTTTTGAATACAATTGAGTAAAACGGGGCTAAGGTCCGTTTTGGTGTGGCTATGTATTTTTGTAACTATCAAATATTATTATCGTAAATTGTGTTATATTTTTTTTGTAAAAATACTGTTGACAATTATAGAACATAATATTAAATGACTGCAAAACTATGCTGTCCGTTAAAGTTAAAACAAAATTTTATTTGAGTGATTTGGAGATAGCATGGACAGGGACAACGGATCATATTCAGTACAGGTGGTGATTAAGGCGATAGACCTGCTTGAAGCCCTTGCATCTGATGATCGGGCCACAACGGTGCCTCAGTTGGCCAAGGTGCTGAAGATGCACCGCAAGAAGGTGATCTCCCTGTTGGATACCCTGGAGGACAAGGGGTTGGTGGTGCGGGATGAGCAGTTGGGAACCTACAGCCTGGGGCTGCACTCTTACAGTATGGCCCAGCGCATCCTGAAAAATGCCAACCTGATCAGGATCGTGCATCCGGTGATGGAATCTCTGGCTCGCAAGCATGAAGCAGCAGTTGGATTCACTGTGCTGGACCGTGATGAGGTGTTCTTTCTGGATGTGGTGGATTCTTTTCAACAGGTTAAGTCTGCCGAGATGGTTGGTCGGCGTTTTCCGTTTTTTACCAATGCAGCCGGCAAGGTGATCAAGTCACTCAGTTCCCTGGATCTGTTGGAGCGGATTAACGGCAGACGCAGAAAGAACCCGGCGGTACCCAACCCGGAGCTGTTGCAGCAGGAGCTTGATGAAATTCGTAAAAGAGGTGTTGCCATTGATGTTGGTGGATTTGGCGAAGGTGTCTGCGCCGTTGCAGTAGCAATTCGTGATTACGGCGGCAAGGTGGTTGGTGCGTTGACCATGCTGGTGCCTGCCATCCGAATGGTGCATGAACGACTTGAGCAAGAGGTGATTCCTTCGATGCTGGAGGGAGCCGAGCTGCTTTCCATGAAATTCGGGTATGTCAAGATGCCCGCCTGATGGTGCAATAATAAACTGGATTCGAAAGGGGGAATGCTGGAAACGTTGGTTTGGTAAGTGGTCTGTTCATCTAAGATCTTTTAGAGAAAGGAGTAACAATTCATGGCGGAACAAACGTACAACTGGTCAGCGATAGCTAAAAATCCCAAGTTTATCGAACTGCACCACAAGAAAACAGCCTTCCTTTTCGGTTGGTGGATCTTCTCATCCATCTACTACTTCCTGCTTCCTATCGGAGCAGCCTATGCACCGGGTCTGTTCAAGATTCAGATCCTGGGCAGGATCAATTTTGGTTACCTGTTTGCGTTGTCGCAGTTTTTTGTGTCCTGGGGCCTGGCAATGTATTATGCCCATGTTGCCAACAAAGACTTTGACCGTTTGACCAAAGAACTGGTCAACGAATTACATTAGGAGGTGAATCCATGAAGAGACTGTTAGTTGCTATCGGTTGCGTACTCTCCCTGAGCTTCGCCGCCTATGCCGAGCCTGCCAAGGCACCGGCTGCCCCTGATGCCAAGCCTGCGGTTGCTGCACCGGCTGCAGCTCCGGCTGCTACTCCTGCAGTTGCCGCTCCGGCCCCTGCCGATGCTGCCAAGCCTGCTGCTGCTCCTGCACCAGCCCCTGCAAAAGATGCCAAGGCTGGTCTGAAGGCCAACCCTAAGGTTACCATTCCGATCTTCCTGATCATTATCGGCGTCACCATGGGTGTTGTTGTCTGGTCAGCCAAGCAGACCAAGTCAGCTGCTGACTTCTATACTGCCGGTGGTGGTATCACCGGTACTCAGAACGGTTGGGCCATTGCCGGTGACTATATGTCGGCTGCCTCGTTCCTGGGTATTTCCGGTATGATCTCCCTCTATGGTTATGATGGTTTCATGTACTCGGTTGGCTGGCTGGTTGCGTACATCACCGTGCTGCTGATCGTTGCTGAGCCTTGCCGTAACGCCGGTAAGTACACCCTTGGGGATATTCTCTCCTTCCGTACTTCACCCAAGCCGGTTCGCGCCGTTGCTGCCATCTCCACCGTAGCTGTTTCTACCTTCTATCTGACCGCTCAGATGGTTGGTGCCGGTAAATTGATGCAGTTGCTGATTGGCGTACCGTACAAGACCGCCATCATCGGCGTTGGTATCCTGATGGTTGGCTACGTTGTGTTCGGTGGCATGACCGCCACCACCTGGGTTCAGATCATCAAGGCAGGCCTGCTGATGACCGGTGCTGGTATCCTGTCCATCATGGTTTCCATCAAGTCTGGCTTTAACCCGTTCCAGTTCTTTAATGATATCGCCACCAGCCAGAACATTATTGACCATGTCAAGTTGCTGCCGATCTACCTGAAAGAGACTGCAGCAGGCACGGCCACGGCTGATGCCGGACAGCGCTTCCTTGAGCCTGGTCTGTTCCTGACCAACCCACTTGACCAGATCTCTCTGGGTATGGCGCTGGTTCTGGGTACTGCCGGTATGCCTCACATCCTGATGCGTTTCTTCACGGTGCCGACTGCACAGGCTGCCCGTAAATCAGTTATCGTGGCTATGTTCATCATCGGTTCTTTCTACATCCTGACCACCCTGCTGGGCTTTGGCGCTGCTATCCACGTCACCCCACAAGGTATTAAAGCTGTTGACGCAGGCGGCAACATGGCTGCCATGATGTTGGCAAAACAGCTGGGTTCAGAGTTCTCACCGTTTATTGGTGACCTGTTGCTGGCCTTCCTCTGCGCCGTTGCCTTCGCAACCATCCTGGCTGTTGTGTCCGGTCTGGTTCTGGCTGCATCTGCTGCTATCGCCCACGACATCTACGTTAACGTGATCAAAGACGGCCACGCTGACCAAAAAGAGCAGGTTTTTGCTGCACGTGCCACCTCCTTTATCGTAGGTGCCTGCGGTATCATAATCGGTATTGCTGCAGAGAAGCAGAACGTTGCCCACCTGGTGGCACTGGCCTTCGCCGTTGCTTCCTCCGGTAACCTGCCGGTTGTGGTTATGTCCCTGTTCTGGAAAAAGTTCAACACCGCTGGCGTTATTGCTGGTCTGGTGGTTGGTACCATCGCCTCCATCGGTCTGGTTATGATTTCACCCAACATGACCTATCCTGATGTTGTCGCCAACAACGCCCAGAAGGCCTACACCAAACTTGAGAAGGATATTGCAGACGGCAAGATCAAGCCTGAGGCAATGGAGAAGACCCTCAAGACTATCGAGGCCAAGAAGGCTGAAGAAGTCAAGAACCGTGGTGGCAAGTCCATGCTGGGCCTGTCCAAGCCGCTCTTTGCACTGAAGAACCCTGGTATCGTATCCATCCCGCTGGGCTTCATCGCCGCCATTCTGGCAACACTGGCCTTCCCAAGCAAGAAGGCAGAGGAGATGTGGGACGAAGTGTATGTTCGTCAGAACACCGGCCTGGGTATGGCCAAGGCTGTCGATCACTAAAACCACGCTGTACCATACGTTATGCAATGCAATCAGGGAGGCTTCGGCCTCCCTTTTTTTTGTTTAAATTTAAGCTGGTGCTGTATCGGTTTTGGGCTTTGTGAGGGTGGAAGGCCTTAATAAGATTACGGCTTTTTAAAACATGGGTATAAATAATAATTTTTGCTAAAATAAAAAAATAATTTAAAATGCAAATACAGTAACAACTATTTAATATTATTTATGTTTATTTTTTGAGTGCTGTTTCTGGTAAATTAATATTGACTATTTTAAAACATCGTACTAATTATATAAAAACAAACGATGATTCTGTTGTTTCATTTTACTTTAACTGTTCTGAGATCGAATGTAATGCGCTGTTATTTTTATGTTATGTCGGATATTTCGATTTTCATACAACTACTTGGCTATATGAAAGGAGGAGTTTAGAAGTCTCTAGTTAGTTTGTAGTTTCCAATTCCCACACTTTTGGAAAGGAGTAACACATCATGGCGGAACAAACGTACAACTGGTCAGCGATAGCTAAAAATCCCAAGTTTATCGAACTGCACCACAAGAAAACAGCCTTCCTTTTCGGTTGGTGGATCTTCTCATCCATCTACTACTTCCTGCTTCCTATCGGAGCAGCCTATGCACCGGGTCTGTTCAAGATTCAGATTCTGGGGCGGATCAATTTTGGTTACATCTTCGCGCTGTCGCAGTTTTTTGTGTCCTGGGGTCTGGCAATGTATTATGCCCATGTTGCCAACAAGGACTTTGACCGTTTGACCAGAGAACTGGTCAACGAACTTCATTAGGAGGTGAATCCATGAAGAGATTGTTAGTTGCTATCGGTTGTGTACTCTCCCTGAGTTTCGCCGCCTATGCCGAGCCTGTCAAAGCCCCGGCCGCCCCTGAAGCCAAGCCTGCGGTTGCTGCACCGGCTGTAGCCCCTGCTGCTGCTCCGGCCGCTACTGTTACACCGGCTGCAGATGCTGCCAAGGTTGCTGCTCCTGCTCCGGCAAAGCCGGCGGAAGAAAAAAAGGTAACCCTCAAGGCTAACCCTAAGGTTACCATTCCGATCTTCCTGGCTATTATCGGCGCAACCATGGCGGTTGTTGTCTGGTCAGCCAAGCAGACCAAGTCCGCCTCTGACTTCTATACTGCCGGTGGTGGTATCACCGGTACCCAGAACGGTTGGGCCATTGCCGGTGACTATATGTCGGCTGCCTCGTTCCTGGGTATTTCCGGCATGATCTCCCTCTATGGCTATGATGGCTTCATGTACTCGGTTGGCTGGCTGGTTGCGTACATCACCGTGCTGCTGATCGTTGCCGAGCCTTGCCGTAACGCCGGTAAGTACACTCTGGGGGATATCCTCTCTTTCCGTACCTCACCCAAGCCGGTTCGTGCCGTTGCTGCCATTTCCACTGTATCGGTTTCCACCTTCTATCTGACCGCTCAGATGGTTGGTGCCGGTAAACTGATGCAGCTGTTGCTGGGGGTTCCGTACAAGTCTGCTATCATCGGCGTTGGTATCCTGATGGTTGGCTACGTTGTATTCGGTGGTATGACCGCCACCACCTGGGTTCAGATCATCAAGGCTGGCCTGCTGATGACCGGTGCCTTCCTGCTGTCAGTTCTGGTTGCTATTAAGTCGGGTTTCAGCCCGTTCCAGTTCTTTAATGATATCGCCACCAACCAGAACATCATTGACCACGTCAAGTTGCTGCCAATCTATCTGAAAGAATCTGCTGCAGGCACGGCCACGGCTGATGCCGGACAGCGCTTCCTTGAGCCTGGTCTGTTCCTGACCAACCCGCTGGACCAGATCTCTCTGGGTATGGCGCTGGTGCTGGGTACTGCCGGTATGCCTCACATCCTGATGCGTTTCTTCACGGTGCCGACTGCACAGGAAGCACGTAAATCAGTTATCGTGGCTATGTTTATCATCGGTTCTTTCTACATCCTGACCACCCTGCTGGGCTTTGGTGCTGCTATTCACCTCTCCCCACAGGGCATCCAGCAGGTTGACAAAGGCGGCAACATGGCTGCCATGATGCTGGCAAAACAGATGGGTGGCGAGTTCTCACCATTCCTGGGTGACCTGTTGCTGGCCTTCCTCTGCGCCGTTGCCTTCGCAACCATCCTGGCTGTTGTGTCTGGTCTGGTTCTGGCAGCCTCCGCTGCTATCGCCCACGACATCTACGTTAACGTGATTAAAGACGGCCACGCTGACCAAAAAGAGCAGGTCTTTGCCGCCCGTGCCACCTCCTTTGTGGTTGGCGCCATGGGTATCGTAATCGGTATTGCTGCAGAGAAGCAGAACGTTGCCCACCTGGTGGCACTGGCCTTCGCCGTTGCCTCCTCCGGTAACCTGCCGGTTGTGGTTATGTCCCTGTTCTGGAAGAAGTTCAACACCGCTGGCGTTGTTGCCGGTCTGGTGGTTGGTACCCTCGCATCAGTTGGTCTGGTTATGATTTCACCCAACATGACCTATCCTGATGTGGTTGCTAACAATGCTCAGAAGGCCTACACCAAGCTTGAGAAAGAAATTGCAGACGGCAAGATCAAGCCTGAGGCAATGGAGAAGACCCTCAAGACCATCGAGGCCAAGAAGGCTGAAGAAGTCAAGAACCGTGGTGGCAAGTCCATGCTGGGCCTGTCCAAGCCGCTCTTCACCCTGAAGAACCCTGGTATCCTCTCCATCCCACTGGGCTTCATGGCTGCCATCCTGGCAACCTTGATGTTCCCCTGCAAGAAGGCAGAGGAAATGTGGGACGAGATCTATGTCCGCCAGAACACCGGCATCGGCATGGCCAAGGCTATCGACCACTAAGTCACACTTTTCAATTGCTGCAACTATGTTATAGAGTAGGGGAGGCTTCGGCCTCCCCATTTTTTTGATCAGAGGGCACTGTGGAAACGACACCGCATGATGACATGAGCCACCTGCTGGACGAGTTGCCATCAGTTACGCAGTTAACACGCTACTGTACCGTTGCAGAGATTAGCGAGGCCTTGCAGCAGGTCCGTGCTGATCTGGCTGCTGTGCGGCGCAAGTTTGAGGTGTGGGATGCCCGGTCTGCCCTGCAGCAGGGGCTGATTGCAACTGCCGATGCTCCTGCGCTGAAAAAACTGCATGAAGAGTTGAACCGGATTGAACTGGAGCGTTTCAGCACTGCACAATCGGTCAGCAATCTGCATCAGTCCTGCACCCATTATCGGGACATGCTGGCTGAACGGGCGCTGCAGATTGTCACCGAAGAGATGGCAGCTGCGGGTCACGGTGCGCCGCCGGTTGCCTATGCCCTGATCAGTATGGGCAGTGACGGCCGGGAAGAACAGACCCTGATCACGGATCAGGATTATCTGATCGTCTATGATGACGGGGGAGAAGAGGCTGCCGATACCTGGTTTGTAGAGTTTGGCAACCGGCTGGTAGATTGTCTGGAGACCGCCGGGTTCAAACGCTGCACCGGCGATATCATGACCAGTAACCCCACCTGGCGGGGCTCCTACAAACAGTGGCGCAAGCGGCTGTTTGCCATTGTGCGCTATGAAGTTGAAGACTTTGCCAAAAACATGATGGACCTGATCGTTCTCTCCGATGCCCGCTTTGTTGCCGGTGAACGAGAGCTGGGAGAACGGCTGATCGAACTGATCAGGGATATGGAGAAGGAACACTTTCAGGTACTCTGGAGCATGGCCCGTGCTGCCACAGAAATGAAGCTGGCCCTGGGATTTATGCGCAAACTCTGGACCGAGCCCAGTGGAGAACATCGGGGCGAGCTGAATGTCAAGCTGCTGGCCTGGGCACCGCTGGTCATGAACGTCCGTATCCTGGCCATCAGCCAGGGGATGGCAGCCACCAACACAATCCAGCGGATTAACTATCTGGAACAGGAAGGCAGTCTTTCAGCCGAGATGGCCAGCGGTCTACGGGAGGCCTACGACATCCTGACCCAGCATCGGATACTGCTGCAGATCAAGCAGGTCAAAGGGATTCAGAAGGATTCCCACTACCTGGACCCGCTTATGTTGGAAAATGATGAACGGGAACACCTCCGCCAAGCGGTGATCAGGATTGAAGAGCTGCAGAAGATGATCCATACCAACTTCAATATTGTCTAAAACCTTGACAGTAATGGATCTATTCGTCTATAAAACCACCTCTTATGCGCGCTTAGCTCAGCGGGAGAGCACTGCCTTCACACGGCAGGGGCCACTGGTTCAATCCCAGTAGCGCGCACCAAATAAACATTTAAGGCCAACTGATCTGATATGAGTTGGCCTTTTTTGTTTTCAGGAGTGTTCAAAACTGGACTGGGAGCATACGAACAGGATATATTTAAAAATATTGATGCTGTTGGTGGAATCTGAATGAAACTGAACTCGAGTGACTGCTATGTCTGCCAGAGCTGCACACCTTCATAACCAACAAGGTTTTACCTACCTGGTCGTGCTACTCGCAGTTATGCTGATCGGCATCATGCTTGGCGCTATCGGTACTAGCTGGAAGCTGACCATGCAGCGAGATCGGGAAGAAGAACTGCTATTTCGCGGGATGCAGATTCAGGATGCCATTGGCCGTTGGCACCAGCCGCAAGGGAACGCACAACAGCATGTTGCCACGCCGTTAAATGACCTAAAGGATCTTTTGCGAGATCCACGGACACCGGCAACGGTACGCTATCTGCGTAAACTGTACCGTGATCCGATGACGAATCAGGATTGGACCCTGATCCGTGAACCGGCCCGAGGTATTGTGGGGGTTGCCAGCAGCAGCACCGAGCGGGTCATTAAGAAGGATAATTTCCCCGATCAGCTACAGGATCTGGTTAATAAGGAACGGTACGAACAGTGGCTGTTTGTCTATAAGTCGGGTCAGAAGACGGTACAGCCTGCCAAGGGACCTTGATTACAACGTTGTACCGTTATGAGGAGGCAGAGTATGGCTACTCGATCAATACCAAGCAAACTGATCATGCTGTGTGCGCTGATGGTCTGTATTATCTCATGCGTAACGCAGGCTGCTGCTACGGTAACATTGGATGCCGGTTTTACTCCGGTACTTGCTACTGCTGGCCGGATTACCGGCATTGTGCCTCTGGCAAACAGCAAAGTGCTGGTGATTGGGAACTTCTCCTCCATCAGCGGTGTGGCCCGCAAGAACATCGCCCGCCTGAACGCTGACGGTTCGGTGGATAGCGGCTTCCAGCTGGACTCCCGTATCCCTGCAGATATGATCTATGCCGCTGCAGTCCAGGCAGATGGCAAGATTTTGATCGGTGGGCAGATAACGGTCTATGGTGAAACCGAATCACAAAATTATCTCTTTCGACTGAACAGTGATGGCTCGTGGGATACTACTTTTAAGGCCGGTGGCTATATTTTTGGGAATCCTGGCACTACCTACGGGCTCGATAATGTCGTGCGGTCAATCGCCGTGGACAGTAACGGCAAGATTCTGGTGGGGGGCGATTTTGCCACCCCTCGCAGCCATATCGCCCGTCTAAATACCGACGGCAGCGAAGATACCTCCTTCAATCCCGGTAGCGGGGCTGATGGCACGGTTACCCATATTGCCCTGCAGTCCACCGGACATATTATTATTGGTGGCGGATTTGAAAACGTGAACGGTACTGCAAAGGCCAAGGTGGCACGCCTGTATCCGGATGGAACCCTGTACGGAGATGCCTTCGGAACTGGCTTGGCCGGAGGAGGCCTCTCTGCGCTGGCACTGCAGCAGAGCGGTGATATGGTGCTGCTTGGCGGTACCTTTAACAGTCTAAATGGTCAAACGGTGCCCAAGCTGATCAGGACAACGGCGGTTGGAACACTGGATGCCAGCTTTACGCAAACTTATAATCCAGATACTGGAAGCAAGGTAGGAGACCAGTTACAGGCTATCACCAGCCTGGTGGCCGTGGGCAGTCCGGCAACCAAGATCATCGTTGGTGGCTGGTATACATTTACGATCTTTGGAGGATACCCGACAGAGCATAATGCAAGGATCTACATTCTGGACGCCGCCAACGGCACTTATGTCAACTCGGTACCGTTCAAGGGCAAACCGACCGATGTCTGGGCTCTGGCGCAGCGCAGCGACGGCCTGGCGGTGGCTGGCGGCAGCTTTACCCAGCTGGATGATGCTACCGATGTCTACTTTTATGGCCTCTGTCAACTTGATCCGGCCAACTATTATCGGCCATTCGAGTCATTCAAGCCGATTGTGGGCGGGCAGGCTGATGTGCGAACCATGGCATTACAGGGGGATGGTAAACTGATTGTGGGTGGCGATTTCTTCCTCGCCAACGGTACCCCAAAGAACGGCGTCGCTCGCTTCAGCACCAGCGGTACGCTGGATACCACCTTGTCGGTTCCTGCTACTGAGGGCGGCATAGTGACTGGTCTGTTGGTACGCAGTGACGGGAAACTGGTCATGGGCGGTTCGTTTTACAATATTGCCGATCAGACCTATAAAGATGTTGCCCTGATGAGCACAACCGGCACCCTGGAGGCCAGTGCCTATGCTGGCGGGGTAAGTGCTTTGGCCTTAAATCAGGGTGATAAGGTGCTGACCGCTCTGTACCATACCCCTGGTATTAAGGGGCTGACCGCTGATTTGATGGTTGATTCAAGCTTTGTCCCAGGTTCCGGAATACCCAATAGCCAGACAGAGTATGTCAACACCGTCGTGGTCCAATCTGACGGCAAAATTCTCGTAGGGGGGGCATTTTCAAGCTTCAGTGGCGTTGCATGCCAAAACATTGTAAGGCTAAATAGTAATGGCAGTATTGACAATACCTTTGTACCGCCAGCTTTTACCGTTTTCTACGGCTTGAGTGAAGTCTATGCCATTGCTCTGCAACCAGATGGCAAGATTCTGTTGGCTGGCCGGTTCTCTACGGTGGGTGGCGTTGACAGTCCCACGGTGGTACGCCTGAACAGCAACGGAAGTGTGGATAGCTCATTTATTACACCGTTCGGAAACTCCGGCTCTACGGTCTACGCCCTGGCCCTGCAGCCAGATGGAAGAATACTGGTTGGCGGCAGCATGCAGATTGTTGAGGGAGAAAATATATACAACAGTCTTGTCCGCCTGCATCCCAACGGCAGCCGGGACAGCACCTTCAACAGCTCGGTAACCGGCATAGTGAAGTCTATTGTTACTGACGGGATTCAGTTGCTGGTTGGTGGCACGATTGAAGCGGTGGATGGATCGGCCCGCCAAGGTCTGGTACGCTTCACTACGACCCCGGAATATCTTTTGACCGTAACACGGTCGAGCGTGGCTGGTGGGAACATCACTGCCAGCACCGGCACCCTTGGCTGGAGTGGAACGGTCGGTATGGCGGCTTATAACAGCGGAACCAGTGTAACGTTGACCGCCCAGGCGGGGTCGGGCTACATCTTCAGCGGCTGGTCCGGTGGAGGCTGCAGTGGCACCGGCAGCTGTATCGTCACCATGTCTGCAGCACGCACTGTTACTGCATCCTTTACTGCGGTACCGCAAGAAACCCTGACTGTGAACCTGAGTGGTAGCGGTGCTGGTTCGGTAATCAGTACTCCCGTCGGCATTGATTGTCCCGCCGCCTCCTGTTCCGGCCAGTTTACCAGTGGTAGTACAGTCACACTCACCGCTGTCCCCAACGCCAGTTCAGCTCTGGTCGGCTGGATTGGTTGTCAAACTACGAATGGTACGGTCTGTGGTGTGATCATGAATGTTCCTAGAGAGGTAACTGCCGTTTTTGACTCAGCCAAAGCCCAAATCGGGACAACCAGATATGCCTCCCTCGCAGAGGCGTTTGCTACTAACTTTGGCACAACGCCGATATTGCTGCTGGCCGGTAATCTGGGAGAGAGTCTGACCGTTACCAAATCAGCGACCCTCAAAGGCGGTTATGATGCGCATTTTACTTGGTTGCCAGACTCCTTTACCATCATGAATGCACCACTAACCGTTAAAGCCGGTACCCTGACGGTTGATCGGATAACGGTCAAATAATCATGCCACTTTTTACCTGCAAACTGGGAACCCCGGACGGTACTATTGTTCAGCGCGAAATTGAAGCGGTGGATGAACTGCAACTGCGGGCAGGGTTGGAGGGGCAGGGATACCATGTTTTTGCACTGCAACGGGCTGGTTTGAAGCTGTCTTTTAATTTTTTGCAGCTGCGTGGTGGTCGGATTGACAATCGGGATCTGCTGGCCTTTAATCAGGAACTGGTGGTGCTACTGAAGTCAGGTATGCCGATTCTGCCGGTGCTGGATGCGATTCTTGAACATCGTTTAAAGGCAGGAGGTGCTCTTGCCCAGGTGTTGGGACAGGTGCGGGAGGATGTGAAAGGTGGTGCTGCCCTATCCACCGCTTTTGAGCGGCACGGCAGGCTGTTTCCACCGCTCTATCTGGCTTCTGTCCGGGCCGGTGAACGGACCGGCGAGGTGCCGCAGACCATCCGCCGCTATATCGTGTTCCTGAAAAGATCTGAGGAACTACGAAAAAAACTGATCTCGGCTCTGGTCTATCCAGCTATTCTGGTGGTCGTGGCGGTGCTGGCCATTATGCTGCTGCTAATCTATGTGGTCCCTACCTTCAGTCAGGTATATGCCGATGCCGGATCTCAACTTCCGCTGTTAACCCGTCTGCTGATCAACTTTACCGGAGTCCTGCGTTCTACAGTCATTGTCTGGTTGCCGTTACTGATCGTGGCAATTATCGCAGTGCGCAGTTGGAGCCGATCAGAGGGGGGACGTCAGCGGGTAGACCGTTGGAAGCTGGCGCTGCCGGTGGTGGGGAATCTGTTTTTCGGCTATGCCGTGTCTGTCTTTTCACGTACCTTGGCCACCCTGCTGGGTAGCGGCATCCCTATTGTTGAATCATTGCGAATGTCTTCGGGTACCTTGAACAACCGTCTGCTGGAAAAAGGGATGGCCGTGGCCATTCATCAGGTTGAAGAAGGCGGACGGCTCTCGGTTGCCCTTGAACAGCAGCAGCTGATGCCGCCACTGGCATTACGGATGCTGGGGGTAGGTGAGGCGACCGGCTCAATGGAAGAGATGCTGTCTGATATTGCCGAACACCTTGAGGCACAGGTTGAAGAACGCTTGCAGATGTTAAGCACCGCCATTGAACCGGCCGTGATGCTGATTATGGGATTAGTGATCGGGGTCATTATTGTTGCCATGTATCTGCCGATCTTCAAGCTGGCAGGGACGGTAGGGGGATAAGAATAGTACCATGAACAGTACACAACATAAAAAATTAAGCGAAATCATGGCTGATCTCGATGCCCTGACCTCTGAAGAGATCGATCTGGTGCTGGCCCGTCAGGCTGCTCAGGGGGGACGTTTCGGAGAAGCAGCCCGTGAGCTTGGTCTGGTTGATGAGTCAATGGTGGCCAGGGCGCTGGCCGCTCAGTTTGGCATGCCGTTTGTCGATCTTGGCAGTTTCAAGGTGGATCACGGACTGTTTGACACCCTTTCGCCGGATCTGATGTACCGCTATCACTTTGTGCCGCTTGCTCTGGATGAAGGTGTGCTGAACATCGCCATTGCTGATCCAACTGACGTGCTGATACTGGACGAGCTTGAGCTGGTGCTTGATCGGCCAATTACCTTTTCTGTTGCTGCCGCACCTGCCATTAACAAGCTGCTGAAAGGTGGCGAGGGAACCCGGCGGGTGTTGCGGGATGTGTCGGAAGATTTTCTGCTGCAACTGGTGAAAGAAACCGATAACGGCGAAGAGGTACTTTCGCTGGAGAGTCTCTCGTCTGACACCGCCTCCAGCCCAATCGTCAAGCTGATTAACACCACCCTGCTGGATGCTCTGGGACGCCGTGCCAGTGATATTCATATTGAAACCGGTCATGATGGCGTGACCATCAAATACCGGATTGACGGCGTGCTCTATCAGGCCAACGACCCGATTGATCTGCATTTTCAGGGGCCGATCATCTCCCGCCTGAAGGTTATGAGTGAGCTGGATATCTCTGAACGGCGTATTCCCCAGGATGGGCGCTTCAAGATCCGTCTGGGGGACAAGTCAATTGACTTCCGGGTCTCGATCATGCCCAGCGCCCATGGCGAAGATGCGGTCATCAGGATTCTGGACAAAGAGAGCATTGCAGCTGAAATGAAAGGACTCAGCCTGGAACACCTGGGGATTCACCCCCGGGAGCTGGTCCGTATCAGGCGTAAGATTCGTGAACCGTACGGCATGGTGCTGGTAACCGGACCAACCGGTTCCGGCAAGACCACCACCCTCTATGCGGCCCTGACTGAGATCCACACCGGCCTGGACAAGATTATTACCATTGAAGATCCGGTGGAATACCTGCTGCATGGGATCCTGCAGATCCCGGTCAATGAGAAAAAAGGGCTTACCTTTGCCCGCGGTCTGCGTTCCATCCTGCGCCACGACCCGGACAAGATTATGGTGGGGGAGATCCGTGATCCTGAAACCGCCCAGATAGCGGTGCAGTCAGCCCTGACCGGACACCTGGTCTTTACCACCGTGCATGCCAACAACGTGCTGGATGTGATCGGGCGCTTTACCCATATGGGGCTTGATCCCTACAACTTTGTCTCGTCACTTAACTGCGTTATGGCCCAGCGTCTGGTGCGTAAGGTCTGTAAAGAGTGCCGTCGTCCGGTGGAGCTGACTGAACAGCAGTTGCTTGATGCTGCCATTAATCCTGCTGTGCGGGCAACCGCCACCTTCTTTGAGGCGGTTGGCTGTGATGCCTGCAACAACACCGGTTACCGGGGGCGTTCCGCCATTATTGAGATGCTTGAGATGAACGATGAACTGCGGGATATGATTGTCTCCAAGACCCCGGCGGTACGCATGAAGCAGGTTGCCCGTGAGCAGGGTACGGTCTTTCTGCGGGAGGCAGCGGTGGAAAAACTGTGTGCCGGTGATACCACTCTGCAGGAAATCAACCGCGTGACATTTGTGGAATAGGTGGTACACTTTTAAAACTTCTAATCCTTCCCTACTTTATATCGATCTGGCTGTAGCAGCGCCAGACAGGGGGGCATGCTCATGGAGCTTCAATCCAGCCCGTACTCGTTGTTTTCTGTAGTTAGAACCTGCCTCTTCAACCTTCGTTTCTTCCTTCTGCCCCGGATTCTTGTCCTTTCCCTGCTGCTTACCGGTATCCTGCCTGCAGTCGTGATTGCCGATGATACCTGCGGCTGGACCAGCGCAGTCAGCAAATGGAAGGTCAAGATGCACCTGACCCAGATCAAGGCCAAGACGGGTGTATTGCAGTCCGGGCCTGACTGCACCGCCAACTATGTTCTGGCGCTGAACCATGTCTCTGATGTGAAAGGTGAGGTGACCAATTCCGGCGGGGGCTCGACTTCCTGGACCGGAAGCCTGACCAGCACTGAAGTCGTGAATAACATGATGGATATCACGCTTACTGGTAAACCTGCATGTAGCTATGGCAACGTCTCCTTTACCGAGATCGGTACTGGGGAAGGAAGCCAGAGCGAGTATCCGCTGATCATTGATCCCGGCATGGGGAAGTACACCATCTCCTTTCCCCACACCGGAGTTGACTCTCCTTTCACGTACACTTCAAGTCAGGGGGCGGCCACCTATACGGTTCATAAAGAAATAAACGGTGCTTTTGAGGTTGATTATCCCAGCATGGTGCTTGCTGAAAGCCCCTCCGATCCAGTCACCACTCTTGAATTTCCGTTGCTTGGCGCCTCCCCCAAAATCATCACCGGCGAGACCAGCTTCACCCATCAGCAGTACCCTGAGATCCCGATAACCTGGTCATGGGAACTGACCCCTGATACCGGCGGCGGGTTGGAAGCCGAGCTGGGCGCACCCAGCGGCATGGGCAAGGGGAACGGTGGCGATATGGCCCCCGGCGCGGGCTACGGTTCACCCACCTGGACCGTCAACATGGCCAATCTTAATATCTTCATCACCGACACCCCGCTCTGGTACAAAAGCCCGGTCGGCCCGGCGGTGGAGGTCTCTTTCAGCTACAATTCCAAGGGGGTATTCAACCGGTTTGAACCGGCCGGTCGTAACTGGCAGCTTAATTACGAAAGCTACCTCTCCTCAGACCCGGTCAGCGGCGATGTGACCATCTACATGCCGGACGGTCGTCGGGACCTCTATACCTATAACGCGAGTACCCTGAAGTTTACTCCTCCCTACCGGGTCTTCAACGAGCTGACCGTGATCCGCCAAGGGGGTATTATGGAGGGGAGTGATTACGCACTGACCTTCCCCGACGGTACGGTCTATATCTACAAAGTGCCGTCCGGCCAGCTGCTCTGGGCCTTTCTGACCGAGATCCGCGATCCCCACTATCCAACTGACCCCAGTAACAAGCTGACCCTGACCTGGGTGCCGCTCTCCGGTACTCCGTGGGGGGGCAAGCTCACCTCAATCACTGATGCGCTGGGCAGGGCAACCACCTTCTTCTATAACGCAGACAACCGGATTTCCACGATTATGGATCCCTTTGGCCGTACCAGTATCCTGGGGTACGACACCAACGGCAACCTGACCAGTATTAGAGACATGGGGGGGTACACCGCAAGCTTCACCTACGACGGCTGCGGTACCATGCTGACTATGACCACCGGGAACAACAAGGTGACGTTTACCTCCGGCTTCAACAACCTGACCGTGAGCGACTACATGGGCAGCGAGACCTTTACGCTCGACCCCATCACCGGGGCTGCCAGTTATCTGGGGGCCAACGCCGTTGCGGGCAGTCTGCACGGCTATGCGCAGACAAAGACGGCGGATGGCAAAAACAGTGACGTTACCGGTTACACGTCGCCGGAGGGGCTGGGTTTCAGCTACAGTTACGATCCCAAAGGTAACCTGCTCACCCAGACCCTGCAGGGTGCCAGCGGCAACGAGACGTCCACGTTCACCTATAACAGCAAGGGAAAGGTCCTGTCGGTTGTGCCTCCCATTGGCGCCCGTACTGATATTACCTACGCCGCCAACGGGGTGGACCCGCTGACTGTGACCCAGGCCGGGCTTCCTGCCATCGTGGCCACCTATAACGGCACCCATGACATCCTGACACTCACCGACCGGATGGGGCTCGCCAAAACCTTTACCTACAACGCCTCCGGTCAGCCCACCAGCTCGCTCGGCGCCGGTATCCTGACCAGCTTCAGCTACAACGACAGTGGCAACCGGCAGCTTGCAAGCATTACCCGGGCTGGCTTGCCTGTTGGCAGCTACGGCTACGACAGTATCGGACGGCTTACCAGTGCCACCGATCAGAACGGCTTCAGCCTTGGCCGCAGCTTCAACAATCTTGACGACCTGCTCAGCATCAGCTACCCCGACAGCTCAACGATAAGCTTTACCCGCTCGCTGTCAGTTCCCCATCTGCTCGACAGTATGACGGATCAGGCTGGGCGCATAACACGCTACAGCTACAATCCCCATAGTCAGCTGATCAAGATTAGCGACCCTGCAGGAGGCCAGACCCGCTTTACTTATGATGCCGCCGGTCATGCCAGTCAGTTGGTTGATCCAAACGACAACGTTACCTACTTCAGCTACAACAAGGATAACCGGCTTGTCCTGAAGCAGTTTGTCGACGGTAGCAAGCTGCAGTTTGCCTATCCCTACGGGCGGATGACTTGGTCAAAAAATGCACGGGGTGCCACTGCCACCTACAGCTATGATAAAAACGGCAATCTGCTGTCGGTAAACTATTCCGATGGCACGCCGGGGGTTACTACTGTCTACGATGTCTACAATCGGCCCACGACCGTCACCGATGCTTTGGGAACCCATACCATCGCCTACGATGCCTCCTCGCGGGTGACATCGATAGACGGCGCCTGGGCCAACGATACCCTGAGCTTTGCCTACGACGCACTGGGACGCAAAACCGCCATGGAACAGCAGGGCGGGCTTTCCATCAGCTATACCTACGACTCCCTCGACCGTTTGACCACATTGACCGGCAACGGCTTGACCTATAGCTACAACTACCGGAATAACGGTACGCTGCTGACCAGTGTGGTCCGGTCAGATGGCAGCAAGACCGAGTATAGCTACACTGCGACCATGCTGCGGTTGCAGCAGCTTGCAAACTTCTCCCCGGGCAGTACGGCCCTGGACAGCTACAGCTTCAGCTACGATTCCCTCGGTCAACCGGTTACAGAAACGGTCACCAACGGTCCGGCCCTGCAGTTTGCAAGCCCCGGCAGTGTGCCGATCACCGCCAATAACCTCAATCAGATCGCCTCATGGAACGGGTCAGCAACAGCCTTTGTCTACGACGCTGACGGCAATATGACCAAGGGGCTAACCGGCGAAGGCCGTTCGTTCGATGCGGCCTACGATGCAGAGAACCGCCTGACCTGGATCCAGTACACCGATGGCAACGGGGTGGTCAGACGTCAGGAGTTCAGCTACGGCTCCGACGGCTACCTGGGGATCAGGAAGAGCTATGCCAATGGCCTGTTGAGCGGCGAGCAGCGCTACCTCTGGCATGCCGGCAAGCTGTTGCAGGAACGGGACAGCACTAATGCTGTCGTGCGGGACTACCTCTGGGGAAGCGCTATGCGGGGCGGGGTGGGGGCGCTGCTGTCGCTCAAGCAGGGTGGGGCGGTCTACCAGTGCTTTGCCAACCCGCGGGGAGATGTCACCACCATCCTGAACAGCAGCGGCGCGGTGGCGGCCTCCTACGCCTATGAACCGTTCGGCACTACTCTGGCCGCAACCGGTACCCTCAGCCAGCCACTGCGCTATGCCACGCGGCTCTACGACGAAGGAACTGGCCTGTATTACTTTGGTCAGCGCTTTTATTCGCCTCTACTGGGGCGTTGGCTCTCCCGCGACCCGCTGGCTGAGATGGCCTCCATTAACCTCTACAGCTATGCGGCCAACAACCCGCTCACCCGTATCGATCCGCTGGGTACCGATCCTGATTTTTCCGGTCTGGCGCCCGAACATCGGGCCCAGGCCCAGGCCGCCTATGAGGCGATGCAAGCCAAAGACGCTGCCAGGAACGACACGACCGTCGATAAGGTCAACCGCACACTGGGGGCTGCGTTTAAATGGGTGGGCGATCTGTTTAAGAAACATCCTGAAGAGACCAAGTTCGTGGTGGACAAGGTGGTGGATGCGGCACTCGATGCGAACGAGTACACCAAGAAGGGCAAGGAGATCAACGACAAGATCAACAAGGGGATCAAGCTTGCCGAGGATATAGAGACTATGCGGGCTGCCATCAAGGACAAAGATCCGGCTTCCGGCCTGACCATGATCAAGGTCGGCAGCGACTACACCATTGGCCGGATACCGGTGGTAGGTTCTGCCATGTCTGAAGTGGTGGTCAAGGCGGTTGAAACCGTTGAGACCGCCCCCGGCGGGGTTAAGGCGATGCGCAATGCGGGCGCCAAGGCTGATGAAGCCTACCGTTCCGGGAAATAGGACGAAAGGAGCACACACCCATGTACAAATTGTTTGTTGCACCTTTCCTTGTCTTGTTGGCTTATCTGGTATCATTCCAAACGGCATCTGCTGCAAGCGTCTCCTACCGCTACGACAACCTCAACCGGCTGGTCGGCGTAACCTACGATAACGGCATGTCCATCGGTTACAGCTATGATGCCACGGGGAACTTCACCCGGATTGCCAGAGGAACAGGCGGGGCTGATGTCATTCCGCCCGTTGTCACTGCATTTGGGCTGCCTGCTGAAAGCAACAGTCTTGTGGTTGCCATAAACCCATTTACAGCTACCGATAACGTGGCAGTCACCGGGTACTGTGTGGTACAGACCAACAGTCCTGCTGGCTGTTCCTGGAGCGCTATACCACCAACCAGCTATACCTTCGCCTCTGGAACGGCAAACGGCTGGTATACCCTGTACGCCTTTGCCAGGGACGCGGCAGGTAACAGCTCTGCACAGTATGCTGCAGATACCCAGTTGAACATGCCTCAGAAACAACTTACCGTTACCATTCAGGGACTGTATGGCGGTGGCGGGTCAGTCAACAGTAACCCGTCAGGTATCGCCTGCTCCAGTGGCACCTGCAGTGCAAATTATGCCAACGGAACTCAAATTACACTGATACCTTCGGCTAATGATGCCTCCGCCTTCAGTTCCTGGTCAGGTGATTGCAGCGGTACGGGCAACTGCGAGGTCAGTCTGATTACAGACAAGAGTGCAACCGCCAGCTTTAGTCTGATTCCCAAGGCAAGGGTTGCCGGTATACCCTATGGTACTCTTTCCAGTGCCTATCAGGCTGTTGGCGACAATGGTGTCCTTGAGGCGCAGTCGTTGGTTTTTGTGGAGGATCTTTCACTGAACCGCAATGTCGTTTTTACCCTGATGGGAGGTTATTTCAGCGATTACAATACCTTTAGGACTGGCTACACCACTCTGCAAGGTCGGCTGACGGTGGGGACTGGCACTATCAAGATTGACCGGTTGATTATTAAGTAGCAATCGGCAACATAACCCTGTTGATGCAACAAGCCCCTTTCCGGTTAACCGGAAAGGGGCTTTCATCTGTACAGGCGCTGTTAACGTATCACTTGACGCTAATCTGATCCAGGATCAGGGTGCCCAGCCTGATGGTCAGGTGACTGTTAATGGTGCTAAAGGCCGTTGACCGGACAGGAGTGGAAGCGGCGATATCGGTGTAACCACCTCGAAGGGTGGTGGTAACGCCTGAGGTAAGCAGAGGGTCAGAAGGGTAGGTAACCCCGTTTGAATCAGGCAATGTTACCAGCGCCATAAGGATATCGTTCTGTACCGGAGCGTAAAAGGCGGATTCAAGCGTGCTGTAGTAAGTGGTGCTGACACTGTCTTTTCTCAGGTTCTGCTGGGCGGCGAAATAGGCGTACACGGTCTTGTTACTGCTGTCCATGGCAAAGGTACACGGGGTAGCAGAACCGCTGCAGGCGTCACTCCAGCCGGTAAACGTCGATCCTGTCCAGGCAGTTGCTGAAAGCGTAACGGATGTGCCATCAACGTTGGTGCTGCAGTAGGTTGCCGGACTGCTGCAGCTAAACCCTTGGGTTATGCCTGCGGTGGCGGTAACTGTGCCGCTACCGTTGCCAGTCATGTTTAAAACAAGTGTTTTCTGTACGGTAAAAGATTGACTACTGGTTACTGACCCCCCTGCGGTGGTAATCGTGATCGGGCCGCTGGTTGCCCCGGCAGGGACATACGCCGTTAGTTGCATAGGATTGGTAACAGCCACCCTGGTGCTTAGCGTGCCGTTAAAAGAAACCGTCGTGCCGCCAGAGACAAAATTGTTGCCGCTGATTGAAAGTTGAAGTCCAATGGGGCCAGTGGGAACAAAATTGGTGATGGTTGGCGGCACAGGTTGAACCGAGGCAGGCAGGAAACGTCCGTACACTGCATTAACCTGGCTGATACCACCTTCACCCATAACAACGCCACTGTTTATAATCGTCAGATATTGGCCGTTGATAAAGCCAGCGCCCCCCATCTGGTTTCCGGCATCGGCATTTATCATAAACTTGCTGCCATACAGGCTACCAGCCTTGCTGATATATTGGCCGTAGACATCCCAGCAGGTGCCTTCTCCCGTATCGCAGATGTTGTCATGGTTAGCGTCATTGCTCATATCCACCCAGGTGGCCAGGTAGTTGGTGCCGTCAAAAGAAACAGTGGTCGCCATCTGGGGGCCGTTTTCATTGCTGATGGTAATGACATTGCCGACCAGGGCACCGGCAGGACTCACCAACTGTCCGAAAACATCCCACATCCTGGTCTCATCAACCGCGTCAGTCCAGATTACCATATAGTTGGTGCCGTCAAAGGTGACGGATTTCGGGTTGTCACTGGGGTAGGGACTGGTATTAACCGAAATTTCTGTGCCTGCCACGCCTGCGGGATTCACAAAACGCCCTCTGATCTCGGTGTCATAATAATCTTCTGTCCAGACGACGAAGAAGTTGGTTCCGTCAAAGGCAACATCACTGGCATCACCATACCCGGTACTAATCGTGAATTCTGTCCCCATACTGCCGTCAGGGTTGACGATTTTACCGGCGATATAGCGGTTGTCAGCTTGGTCGCCCTGCTCAGGATCAATCAGCCGGGTGTAGGTGACCAGGTATTTACCATTGCCAAAGGCCATGGTCTTTATGCCGTCAAACCAGATCCCGGCGGTGCTGATGGCAAAGGGAGATCCAACGGTGTTCCCGGCCTTGCTGATAAACTGGCCATAGATTTGAAACCGGCCAGGTCCTGTCCCGCCTGGGTCATTTTCCCAGATTAACAGATGGTTCATCCCGTCAAAGGCAACGGCCGTTGCTATGCCATTGTGTCCGGTTGGGATAAAATCACCCACTTTAACCCCGGCGGGTGATATCATCTGCGCCCCGATGGATGTCGGGTTTGTCAGATGGTTTTCTACCCCCACCAGATAGTTGGTGCCGTCAAATGAGGCGCCCATTGAAGCGCCACCGGTTGCAATGGTGAAAGGTACTGACAGTGCATGGGCAGGTAATACGAAAGCAGCTCCCAGTACACTGCAGATGACAGCAACAGACAGCCATGTTGCCAGGCATGCACACAAGCCTGATGTTGAGCGTTTCATGGATTACCTCCCTGAATTTTTTTCATATGTACTACTACTTATAGCAGGTGTTACTCAAAATACAAACGCCCCCTCCAGCGATTACTGAAGGGGGCGTTTGCCAATCGTATGCTGTTGTTCTACGTTATTTGATGATGATCTGATCTAAAACCAGGCTGCCGCTTTGGATGGTAAGCGGCCCCACTGTTGAGAAATCTGTTGGCCCGCGACTATCACTAAAAGAGTCATCATACCCACCCTTAAAGGTAAGCAGATCAGTGGATATTGACCTGTTAAAGGCAGTTGCAGGTGCTTCATATGATTTCTGGCCACGTATCTTCTTGTCGGGAGCTGCGTAGGTAAAAGCATCGAAAAGAGAGTTGTAATAAGTTGTTGTGTCTTCAATCTTAAACGGCTGCAAACCAAAGGTTGCGGTAACCCCCAGTGTATCACTGGTGAGTGTAAAGCTGCAGACACTGGTGCTTGAACCACAGTTGGACCAGGTGATAAATGATGAGCCTGATGCCGGCACAGCGGTGAGTTGAATACTTAAACCAGCAGGTAGACCACTATAGCTGCAACTGGTTTCACTGCATGTTGGAACAGGTAATCCGTTCGCCTGAATCTGGATTGTACCGGAACCTGAACCGCTGCGTTGCACTCCTAAGGTGTATGTTGTACCGGGGGAAGCGAACAGGTTAGTTTCAAATACTGAGTCAGCCGCTAAAACAGCCAGCGTATAGGGTGCGGAACTGAACGTATAGCCTGATTTGACAGGCGCAAGCGAGATGTTCGTGTTGGGGGGAACGTTCACTATTCTGAGCTGACCGCTAGTGTCGGTTGCCGTACCGCTCCAATCACCTGCGGCAACATTACGATATTGTACCGTGTAACCGGCGGTTGCTACTGCTGTTGCCCCACTAAGTGCAGAACCGGTACTGCTATCAATAAGCCTCGCAAAAATAACCCCTTTTCCAGACTGCAAAGAGGTAATGCTGCCTACAGGAACAAGGAAGTAGTTATAGTTGTTATAGTTGATGTTCGAAGATGAGTTGAAACGTTGCGAATAAACAGGCAAATAGCCGCCTGATGGATAGGTCATTAATAATCTGAATTGCGTGCTGATTGGTAGGTTGGTTAGAGTAAAGCTGCCATCGCTGCCTGATTGAGTGCTGTTGCCGGTGGAAGCATTGTTGCTGTTAGGGTCAACCTGTGTGATGGTAACACCGGGCAGGGGCGTGCCATTGGTCCCTGCAATAACGGTCTTGCTGGTAAAAGAAACGCTGGTAGGTACAGGTGAACCGAATATACCAGCCTCAAGCACTGAGTCAGCCGGTACGCTGAAGGTTTGCTGGCTGAAGGTGTAGCCTGTTTTACTTGGTGTGATGGTAACAGGGGTGTTGGGGCTTACGTTAAAGATCATGGCAAGGCCGTTACTATATTGAGGCGTGTATCCTGGAACCGTGACTGTTACATCAGTTAGGGAAGAGCCGGTTGTACTATCCATAAACCCAGCAATAATAACCCCCTTGCCACTGGTCTGACTAAAATACGTACTAAGCTGAGATTGGGTAAAAAGGTTATATGGTGATCCACTCAGATCCAGGCTGGTAGAAGAATTAAAGTACTGTGTGTAAACAGGCAGGTAGCCACTTAGGGTTGTTTTGAGCCTGAAGGTTGTACTGGCTGGTAGGTTACTCAGCGTAAAAGAACCGTCGCTCCCTGATGTTGTGTACTTAGATGCATCGCCATCCAGTTCAATACGTACACCGGAGAGATTGCCACTAAATGGCGAAACGGTCTTTCCGGTAAAGCTGATGGTGCTGGCGCTGCCACTCATGGTAAATGAGGTCTGATAAGCAGCCTGGTTGCCGTAGCGGTCAGAAACAGTAAGTGTCCAGTAATAAGGCACGCCAGCAGTAAGTGTTGTCCTGCTGGCCCCTCCATCAGCATTATACAGTATGGAGGTTTGCGTTGAAGGCAGGTCATCGGTATTCCAGTAGGCATCGGCGCCGCTTAGCCAGAGATAATAGTGGTAAGGTGACGGAGGGCTTGCAGGCGCTGACCAACTGAAGGTCGGTATGCCGTTGGTATAAGGGATCGTACCGGTTGGTGAAAGATTGCCGGCAAAGCTGGTGAGAAAGGTACCAACAGTAACAGGAAATGTGTCACTGGTGGAGTCTGAGTACTGAACCGTATAGGTGTACTGATTACCGGTTTCCGGAATGACGCCGCTCAAGCCTGGCCAGATGCGAAATTCCCCTTCATCATCAATGCCTACGGGTGTGTTGTCTTGAAGACCCCCGCCGCTGACATAGACGTTAACCGGTTGCCTGGCCTGGCCTTCTACGGTAAAGCCCAGATTTTTGTTGGTGGTAGAGCCGTCAGAGGTCCAGTTGTTGGTGCGTATAGTGGCATAGGCATTACGCTGGGTAATAGTTGGCGAAATGCCAGCAGTGTTACTGGCACCGACAACAACCTCCTCTGATGCGTAAATACCCGGTCGATAGTCAAGGTCTCCCGGGCCGTGAATGCCGTCCCCATTAACATCAAGGAAGGCAAAGAAGGTGTAGGTGCCGGCCGGCACGTTGCTGATGCTGTAACTGTTAGCACCGGAAGTGGATGGGGTTGGAATGATGGTTGAGTAGAAGACAGGATATTGACCTGGTACCTCCTGTTTAAGCAGGACAACCAGCGGTTTTGATGTGCCTACGCCGGAAAGGGTGACCGCGCCGGATACCGTGACACCGCCGGTACGGGTAGTCACCGGCACCCATCCTGTGGAAGCAGGAGTTGCCCCCACATATGCCGTTACCTTGTAGTAGAGATTTGTGCCGCCGCCGTTGTGAAAAAACAGATAGGAGTTCGGGCCGGATGGAACTTCCCGTGTGCTGGCGCCGCTGTCGCTTTCACTGGTATTCCATGAAACAACGTATTTATCCGCAATCGGCAGGCTACTGTCAGTTTCGTAGGGTTTCCAGAGTACTGTATTGCCACCATTGCCTTGGTACGCAATGATCTCGTTGGCCTGGGGGGCAACCGCCGGGGTTGGCGTTGCCAGTGTAAGGTTGGCTGTGCTGCTGCCAATGGTGACCGGACTTCCTAGGGTTACGGTCGGGTCATTGGCATGCTGAGCCCCGTTGCCCTGTGTATCAACAAAGGCAGAAAGGGTATAGGTGGCTGGAGAGTAGCCGCCATTAAAAGAATCCGGCAATCCGCTGATGGTGTAGGAACCGGCAGCAGGAATGCTTATGCCGTATGACCAGTCACCGCCCCAGTCTGTTGGTGTTGCCTTAATGTAGATCCGGCCGGTTTTGCCGGTGAGGTTGCTTACCGTACCGCTGATGGATGCTGCCTGACAGAGACTTGTCAGGCCCATTAGTATGATGAGCATTAACGATAACAGTAGATTGGCCAGAGTACGCATAGAAAGGGCCCCCTTGAAATTGTATACAGTGCGCAAATTTATAGTCGTCCATGGTGTTTGTCAAGGTGCCAATAATCTATTCTCAGGCAGGGTTGTCAGGTTTTCGTCCCCTTCCGTCTTTAAGAAAATCAGGTGACTATTGAGATCACGTAGTAACCCACATTACAGCAACTATCGATATAAAACGCCCCATCTGGGAAATCCCAAAGGGGGCGTCGGTTCTTTCGTCGCAGGTTGTAGGCTATTTAACGATGATACGGTCCAGGACCAGAGTGCCTTTTTTGATAGTTAGCGGCGCTTTGATCGGGGTCAATGCCGATGCCGATCTGATAAGGTTGATGATATCGGTATAGCCACCCAGAAGCTTTGCCGTTAGGCCATTTTTGTCATAGGTGGGGCCGACGGAGTCAAACGGCCCGTCGTCATCGGTGTAGATTATATTGTCGTATCCCTCAAGTGCCTGTACGAAGTTAAATGCACCGCTGTCTGTACTGTTTCCCAGGATGCTGAAATAGTGGTTGTTAACCCTGAATGGCAGTAGTGAGAAGGTGGCAGTGATTGATTTGTCATTATCAATATCGACATAACAGGTATTGTCAGAGGTGCTGGAGCAAACAGCGGCATCGGTCCAACCACCAAAGCTGGATCCGGTCGTTGCCAGCGGTACCAGTGTCACCTGTGTGCCAAAGGCTGCCGGCACGAGGCAGGGGAAAATCGTGCATGAGACCGTGGCAGAGGGTATCTGAGTGTATGCGGTAACGTTGCCAGCACCGGAGCCTGTCTTGCTTACCGTCAGGGTGTGCTTGATTGCATAGGCAGCAACGCTTGTAGCGGTACCGGCCGTGGTGGTAACGCTGATCGTCCCGCTGATTACCCCGGCCGGTACGGTGGCCGTAATCTGGGTGGGGCTGTTGACGGTATAGACCGGGGCATTCACCGTAGCGATACTGACCGACTGCACATTTATGAAGTTGGTGCCGGTGATGACGATCTGGTCGCCAACACTACCGTAATTGGGGGTGAATGAGCTGATGGTCGGTGGTAGTGTCGTCGTAAAGGGCGATCCGCTGGTCACGCTGCCACCGGAGGTGGTGACGGTGATGGTGCCGGTGGTGGCCCCGGTGGGGACCGTGACAGTGATCTGGCTTGCACTGACAAAGGTGATCGCCGTGCTGACCACGCCGTTGAAGGAGACTGTGGTGGCGCCGTTGACAAAGTTGGTGCCGTTGATGGTCACCGTCGTACTGCCAGGGGTTCCGCTGGCAGGGTTGAACGAACTGATGGTCGGTGTTGATGGCAGCGGTGTCAGGGGCGGCCTGAAGAACCCGTTGACCCCTTCTACCTGGGTGATGCCGCCCTCGCCCATGACGACACCCGTGTTGATCAGGGCCAGGTATTTGCCGTTGACAAAGCCTGCACCACCCATTTGGTTGCCGCTGTTTTGATAGATTGTCACCTTGGTGCCGCTGAGTGCACCGGTGTCTTTTGCCACAAACTGGCCAAAGACGTCCCAATTATCCGGGTTGGTCATGTCCATCCAGGTGACCAGGTAGTTGGTGCCATCGAAGGAGACGCTGGAGGCGATCTGGGCGCCGGTTTCGCTGGTAATGGTGATCGGGGTGGGTCCAACCAGTGTCCCACTGGTGTTGACCCGCTGACCCAGCACATCCCAGGTTCCTGTACCCATACCACCAACCTCATCACTCCAGACCACCATATAGTTGGTGCCGTCAAAGACCACCGATTTTGGGTTGTCGCTGGGGGCGGCACTGGCGTTTACCACCACCTCCGTCCCCATCAGCCCACCGGCCGGGCTTACCAGACGACCGTGAATCTCATTGCCGGATTCACCATCCTGCCAGACCACAAAGAAGTTGGTGCCGTCAAAGGCCACATCGCTGGCCTTGCCATAGCCGGTGCTGATGCGACCAGGCAGGGTGTTTACGCTGCCGTCAGGGTTGACGATTCGGCCAGCAATTGCACGGTTGGTCGCGGTATCGCCCAGCGCCGGGTTGAGCAGATAGGTGTAGGTGACCAGAAACTTGCCGCCACCGAAGGCCATGGTCTTGTTGCCGTCAAACAGGGCGCCAAGCAGGTCAGGATTGGTAGGCGAAGAGATATTGAAGGGGCTGCCTACCGTGGCGCCGGCCCGGTTGATCCGCTGGCCGTAAATCCTGTAACCATACTGTCCTGTCACCGTACCACCCTCATTATCCTCCCAGATCAGCAGGTGGTTGTCACCGTCAAAGGCTGTTGCCGTAGCAATACCGGTACGGCCGGTGCTAATCAACCCGCCCACCTTGGTGCCGGTGCCGCTGAGCAGCTGCGCGCCGATGCTGGTGGGGCTGGTCAGGTGATTTTCAATCCCCACCAGGTAGTTGGTGCCGTCAAAGGAGAAGCCCATGGCTGCGCCAGAGGTGGCGATCGGGAAGGTGATCGGCGCGGTCAGGCCTGATTGCCCTATGGCATCGGCCTTGCCCTGGAATATGCGCTTGTTGAAGGTCAGGCCGGCGCTTGGTTTGCTAGCGGTGACCGTGACCCAGTCGCTATCTTCGACGTTCTTGACGCAGAAAATGCTGGTACTTACGGGGGTGGTGCTATTTGCCTGATCACAGTTGGTGCCGTAGGTAACCGTGTAAGGCGCGTTATTGCGGCTGCTGAAGGCGGTGACCGTGGCGCCGTTGATTTCAACGCCGTTGTCACCCCGGGTCTTGGCCCGGATGATCCCCTTTCCAGCGGTATTGCCCCAGGTGCTCAGATACGAAGTGGCGAACATGGTGTAAGGGAAGCTGCTCTGCGTATCAGTCGTGTTATGCATGTAGGCGGTATACAGCGGGATCAGGCCGCTGTTGGTTACCTTGAGGCGATACAGCTTGCCGGTGGGGACGCCGACCAGCTGGAATCTGCCATCAGCCGCTGTGGGGGTGGTGGCGATCGGATCAGTGGCGTCCAGCGCAACGGTTGCACCACTCAGCGGGAGATTGCTGGAGTCCACCACACTGCCGCTGTAGGTAAAGGTGGGGGTGAACTCGCCATGGGAACCTACCGAAGGTTTTCCGGCTACATTGATGATGACTGGGCCGGTGGGCGACGGCGTGGTGGTGCAGTTGGGCAGCTGGAAGGTCAGGCTGGTCCCATCCGGGGCAGCTGCAGTGGGGGTGATCGGGTACTGGGTGTTGTTGAGGTAGATGCTGTTGTTGGCTGGGGTGCTGCTGAATCCGGTGCCGTAGATGGTGAGCGGTGTGGCGTTACCGCAGGGCAACGTGAAGTCACTCATACCGCCGGGTTTATTAATAGTCGGTCCACCATCCTGGGGGGTAAAGGAGGTCCAGCTGGTGGAGCGGTTGCCGCGGCTGTCGATCATCTCGATACCCCAGTTGTAGGTGGTGCCTGTCGACAGGGTACCGCCGGTGAACTCCACCGAGTTCCGGTCCGGGGGCAGTATGGTTTCAAACAGGTAGTCGCCGCTGGTGTTGGCCTGTTGTAGCATCACATGATAGACGTAGGGCGAGTTTGGCCTGCCAGCCAGGGTATTCCAGGAGAACCAGGGATCCAGCGTGCTACTTGGCACAGCGGTCAGTCCTGCCGGGTAGGTCTGGTTGGCGCCGACCGTGATGACGTCGGAAACTGATTTGGTGAGCGTCGTATCCTGTGTGCCGTCGGTGTAGGTCACCGTGATGGCGTACGTGTTACCGACGCTAGGGACGGTGGCAATCGGGTGGGATGACCAGAACTCGCCCCAAGAATTGATCGTCAGGTCGGTAACGGTCATCTGGGGGCCGGAGGTGATGGTCAGGTGGGCCGGTCGCTTCTCTTGTGGGGCAAAAATGAAATCGAGGCGGTAGCTCGTGCCCCCCCCGCTGATGAGGGTTTGAGTGGACAGGCTGGACTCTATGGCACGGGAGACGGTCATGTTGTAGCTACCCAGATTGACCGGCGCACCGGCTACGGCCAATAAGGGTTGTCGCCAATCCAGCTCGGAATAGGTCACATCGCCGGTGCTGAAGGTTTTGTCATCCACCTTGTCCAGCAGCAGGAACAGCTGGTAGTTGCCGTCGGGCACGCCGCTGATGGTAACAGTCTGGATTTGGGTTGGCGTGGCAATATAGGTGCCGGCCACCGGCGCATGGTTGCTGTTCATCAGCAGTGCCAGCAGTCGGCCAGAGGGGGCGGCGTCAAAGTTGACGGTTGCGGTGACGGTCTGCTCACCTGCTGCGGGGCCGATGGTGATTTTCGGTGTTGATGCAGAGAGCAGGGGAGAGCCGGTCGCACCGGCCAGCACCGCTTCAACGGCAAAGTAGTACTGGCCACCGTTGGTTAACGGGATAAAGGCATGGCCGTCGTTATGGGACGCGATGTTTTCAAGTTTACCGGTGTAGTTGGACGAACTGGGACTACCGGTCGTGTTCCAGTAGATGTTGTAGCTGTTGGCAATCTCAAAGTTATAGCCGTTTTGGGGAGGATCCCAGGTGACCAGCACGCCGTTATTGATCGGGTGGGCTACCACGTTGTTGATTGTTGTAAGGGTCTGTGCCCCCTGGCTCCCAATCGGGAAGTCCTTGCCGGTTACCGTGGAGTCGCTTGCAGGGACGTTTACCGGGGTTAACTGGCCGACCGGTGAGCCACTGTAGGGGAAACCGGTGCCGCGGGTATCCAGAAAGGCCCGCACCGTATAGTCGCCCGTTACGTTGACACCCCGCACGGTGTAGGCCACCGTTGCTCCGGCTGCCAGCCCTGAAACGGTATAGCTGGTGCCATAGCCGGTGGCACCGAACATTGTGTGCTCCAGCATCACGTAGAGCCGCCCAGTGATCGGTGCGCCGGTGCCATTGATAATACTGCCGGAGATGGACGCGGCCTGGCAGATGCTGAACATGCCAAATAGTAGTACTGCGGCTAAAGATAGCATAATCCTGATAAGGCTACGCATGGTAAGGTCCTCCTCACAAAGAAGGTATCTAATTGGTATACGTATCACTGAATCGGGCACTGTCAAGCTGTGGCACCCTGGCTGACAAGTTCAAGCTACTTTGTCTTACTTGATCACAATCCGGTCCAGCACCAGTCTGCCGGAGACGATGGTGAACGGACCGGTCAGGTAGGTGTAGCCGCCGGGAGTTGCCTCCCTGAAGTCACTGTAGCCCCCAAGCAGTTTTACGGATTGACCGGTGTTGAAGGTAACTCCGTTGTCTGGCAGTGGAATTGTCCCCAAGCTGACAGCCTTTATGGTGGGTTGTGCATTGGTGGCGAAAAAGAGCGCCCGCCAGACCGGGTTCGGTTCGTCATTTCGGTACACGGTTTCGCTTTCTACGTTTTGCAGTAGTGCCAGCAGAGCCAGGTTGGCATCCACCATCTTGCTGCCGTTCATCAACACGGCAAAGCCGGTGGGGTTGGTGCTGGTGGTGCTGGTGCCCCTGAGTGACCATTGCACAAAGCTGGAGTAGGCATCCGGTGTGGCGGAGAGGGTGACGGTGCTGTCGTAGGGGGCAAAGGTGTCTTCACACCACTTTGCGTCATAGGAAGCAGGACAGGAGAAGGTGGCGCCGCCGCTGCCGGTGATGGTGCCGCGGCCTTCACCGGGGAAGGTGACCTCCAGCCCTACCAGCACGGTGAAATCGGTGGCGCTGGTGGCGGTGCCACCTGCGGTGGTGACGGTAATCTTTCCGCTGATGGCGCCGGCAGGTACTTTGGTTGTTATAGAAGTATTGTTAACGGTTCTTTCATTTTGGAGAATCCCATTGAAATAGACCTTGGTGGTGTTGTCCGGGTTGAAGTTAGCGCCGTAAATGTTAACAACCGCGCCTTCCGCTGCGCTGGCGGGGCTAAACGAGGTGATGGTGGGTGGTTGAGGTCCACCGTAAATCTCGCCATAGGTCAGCGATTCGGTCGCTCCAATGGCGATCATGGTTGAAAATGCCCAGACAGCCTTGTCGGCGTAGATGGTCAGCCGGTCGCCGTGGTTGACGTTGGGGATCAGCACCATGCCGTTGCCCTCAGTGGTGGTGCCGACCGTGCCGGTGTAGTTGCTGGGGAGAACCGCATAACGGGGGGTGTAGACCGTGCCGCTGCTGCTGGTAACGGTGACCACGGCCCCGGCCAATGGGATCTCACTGGCGTTTTTAACCTTAAGCAGCACCGCTGCCTTACCGGGGATCATGCCGCTGGCCAGGCTGTTCAGCTGGGTGTAGGTCAGCAGCGGGTAGGGCGAAGGCGCGGTAAATGTGGTGGTTCGGGTAAGCTGCTCGGTATAGGTGGGCTGGTAGCCGGTCTTGCTGATCCGCAGACTGAAGACGCTATTGTTTGGCAAACGCTCTACGCTGAAATAGCCAAGATCCTTTGTTGCGTCTCTGGTGCTGTCGTTAATCAACGGATTGCCAACCATGGCCACCAGTGCGTCGGCAAGTTTGGTGCCTGCTGCGTCCTGCACATACCCTTTTGTTTCTACTACGGCTCCGTTACCCAGCGGGGCGCCGTAGTAAAGGCCCCAGGTGAAGGAGCCGCTGGCTGTGGTGACGACGGGGTAGAGGTAACTGTTGGTTTCGTTAAACGGTGTCGGTACCGTGACAGTGATCCCAGTGGCGCTGGAAGCTGTAACCGGCAGTTCAGTACTGCCAATGGTGACACTGGTGGGGCTGTCCAGGTTGAAGCCGCTGATGTTCAGGATTGTGCCGGCTGCCACTGAGGCCGGCCATATCCCGGTGATCACCGGCGCGGTCGGGTGGGCGGCGAAGATGGCCTGATAGTTGATGGTGTCGCCGGTGCTGGTCTGTGCCTCAGGATTCCACAGGTAGAAGCTGTTGGCGCTGGTCAGCGACCAGCCGTCAGCGTGCAACGGATCGGAGTAGCTGCCGATGCTTAATCCTTGTACCTCCAGCAGCGGGCTGCGGGTCAAGAGCGGATAGGCCTGTAGGTTGTAGAGCCAGCTTGCGCCGCCAGGCGCTTGGGGCGGCATCCAGTTGAAGGTCGGTTCACCAACGGCGGGGTAGGCTACCCCAAACAGTGGCGTTGTGGGTTTGGGCGGGCTTTGCAGCGGCGCGCGGGTAGCGGTAACGGTGAGGTCGTTGTAGCCGGAAGCATAGAAGACCCGCACCGTATAGCTGTCACCCGTGTCCACTGCCAGCAGATTACCCAGATCCAGCCTGTAGGCGCCGTTCTCGTACCACAGCCCCAGATCGGCCGGCACATCCATGCGGGAACCGGCAATGACCTGGGCGTTGATCGGCGCCAGCAGGTTGGGATGGATGCTCAGAATGTAGCCGTAGTTTTCACCGGAGGAGGTGGCGCCGGGCTCGCCGTACAGGCTGTGGGTGGTGGCCACGCTGAGGGCGGCGTTGCCGGTGCGTAAGGGTAGGGTACCGGCGTCAGGCGAGTTGTTGTTGACCGTCACGGTCACCACGCTCTCGTCGGCCATCCGCAGGTCGCCGGCATCGTCGATGCCGTTGGGTGCGCTGATATAGTCATCGCCGGATGGAATCCTATTGATATCCATGAAGGCATAGATGCGGTAGCTGGCGTAGTCGGCCACATCTTTGATAGTAAAAGCCTGTGCGTTGGCGGTCGGGTTGGTGATGGCCGTAATGTGGGGAGGGAGATTGGGGTCAAGCGGTATGGCGGCCACGTAGAGCGTGCCCAACGGTTCCTGGCTGGTATCTTCATCATAACCACTGTAGCTGACTGTGCCGGTGATGCTGCGTATGTAGCTCTGGTTCTGGGCCTGCACCCAGTCGGATGCTTGCGTGCTGCCGCTTAACTGGGCGGTGATCCGGTACCAGTACGTGCTGGTAGTAGTGTGTAGCCAACGGCCCCCGTCGCTGGCCGGAATGGTTTTGCTGCCCGTGATGGTTCCACCACCATCTGTGCTCCACTCGATCAGATAGCTGGTGGGCACGACCAGGCCGGTGGTCAGTGAGGTCTGAACGTTCCACCGGAGCAGGGTCAGGTTGTTGTCGGTGACGGGGCGCAGTGCCGGATTTGTGGTCACGAAGGTGGGGCGCTCAAGACTGACCAGGCTGGGGTCGCTGATGGCAAGGGTGGTGCCGCCGGGGTAGCTGGCTGTACCGTTGGCGGCAATATCTACCCGTAGGCCGCTGCTGCTACTGGTGTAACTGGCCGATACCGGGTCGTTGGCATGACGGATGCCGGTTCCGCTGACATCCCGGAAGGCCCGCAGGTAGTAAGTACCGGGCTGCAGCCCCCGCAGGGTGAAGCTGCCTGGTGCGGCGATGCTGACACCCAGGTTCTGCAGGTTGGGGCGGTTGCTGCCGCTGCCGCCCTGGGCCTGGATGTAGATCCGGCCGGGCTGGCTTCCGCTGTAACTGACCGAAGCGGTGGCGGCGTAAGGGTAGATCGGAGGGGCATCAGCCAAGGCACGACTGTTGGCTAGCTGCAGACAGAAGGTAACAAAAATTGCCAGGACGACGGTACACCGTGTGAGATGACGTGACATGGCCGCCTCCTCTTGCCTGAAGTGGCACCGGTAGGCTAGGGGTGTGATATTCTATTGGTTGTTACTAACGATTAATGGAATCATATCGCTGTAAGGAGGTTTGTCAAGTGGTAGGGGGGAGGTGTGGTGCAATGGCCCTTGGTGTGGGAATGTACGCCATTTTGAGGCGTTGGTGTCACTTGGACAACCAACGCCTCATGTCGTTTAGGCAGGGATGGCTGATTATTTTATGATCAGATTTTCCACCGTCAGGCTGCCGTTCGCAACGGTCAGTATGCCCTGCAGGTCGCTGTATAAACCGGTTGTGCCATGGAAATCTGGATACCATCCGCCGGATAAGGTAACCGCTTTATTTATGTTCAAGATAAGGTCACTAGCAAACGTATCCTGTGCCAACATAATAACATCACCACTGTTTGCAGCCTCATAACCGTCACTGATTGTTTCATAGCTTGCGCCGTTATAAATTTTTACCTTGTGGGGTGCATTAAACGTTGCGGTGACAGACTTGCGCTCGTCCATGATAAGGTTACAGGTTGTGCCGGATGGTGTTGTACAGCCGTTCCATCCGCCGAAGGTTGATGAACCTGACGGTGTAGCGATAAGGGTTACCAGTGTCCCCAGATTATAGTTGGTGGCACATCCGCCGCTTGTTGAACAGTTGATTGAATAAGGGTTCATGAGGACAGTACCGCTTCCCGCTCCTTGGATAAACACATCAAGTGTCTGCTCCATAAAGATCTGGTCCACCCAGCCGGCGTCAGATCCGCTGCTCATAGAACCATCTTTTGAATAGATCCAACTCAGGGTATGGGTACCTGTGGGGATAGTGATGCCTGAAACTGGAGTCCAGTCTACGGTGCCGCTAATGCCGCTGCCCTGGGCTACTCCATCAATATAGAATTTTAAATAATCGAATCCGCTTTCTGAAGAAGCTTTCCACCAGAAACTCAGCGTTCCTGGTCCGTGTACGGTAAATTGCATTGAAGATGTTTGGTTGTCGTTGATATCGCCACTTTGTGCAGCGCTGCTGCCATCATGGGAGGTTGATGATTCGGGGAACCAGTTGGCATTACCCGAAGTTGTTACGGTTATGCCGGGGATATTCAGTGCCTCACCAAGGGTCGTTGTTACAAATGTTGCCGTCACAGCCGTGTCATCTGCCAGACTTACGGTGCAGGTTCCGGTGCCGGAACAATTACCGCCGGACCAGCCGGTGAAGATGGAGCCGGCATCACCGGCAGCAGTCAGGGTTACGTTTTCATTTTGCAGGAAGTTTGCCGAGCAGGTGCTGCCGCAAGAGATCCCTGCTGGCGAGGAACTGACCGTGCCACTGCCGGTGCCGCTTTTGGAAACAGTCAGGGTCTTGGTAACAGGAGGAGTAAAGGAAAAACTGCCGGTCATGGTGGCGGCCTGGGCTGAAATGCCGGTCAGGCTGAAGTTGGTGGCAGCGCTACTGTAGTAGTTAGAGTTTGGTGTGGTGCTTGGCCCCCAACTGGCATTGTTGCCGGAATAATAAAATGTAGTGCTGCAGCCGCGGCTTAATGTAGTCAGCATATTACAGCTTGCGGTACTGGCCTGTACCGGCACAACCCCCTGGTGGCCGCCACCTGCAACGTTGTTTGCCGTGTAACTGTTAATGTCATTGCTGCCAGCTGTGCCGGATGTAATGTCAATATGGGTGATAAGCAGTCCTCCCAGCCACCCTGAGCCTAGATAACCACGAAGCCCAAGATCCCAGCCGGTTGGTTGACGGTTTTCCACCAGAAAATATTCAGAGCTGCTGATGAGTGGTGATACAAATTTATAGACCGCGCTCTGCGAGGAAAGGGGGTGGGCTAATGACAGTGCCCCGGACGTTGTTGGGGTGATTGGTGTTGCCCAGCCAAGATATTCCCGTGTCCAGGCGTCTAACGCTGTCGGTGTTACACCACCATACTCTCCGATATCTGCTCCCCAACTGCCACCTGCCATAAGAGAAAAATGGCCCATGCCACCGTTGGTGTCTGATGTATCATACAGGTCTGGTAGTCCGCACAGAGCGTGGCCCAGTTCGTGAGCAATAACTCCCATCGGATGCTGAACATCTGCATTGTTAAGCTCGCCGTTAATAGCCCAGCGGGTGACGTATTTGCCGCTGGCAAGAACACTGTAGCCCCCCCAAGCATGTGCCCAGATTTTTGGTGTTTTGTCGCTGCCAGAGTCTTCATATCCTGCGTAAATAAAATAAATGGAAAGTTCTGATTGCTCAAGGGTGCCGTTATTATTGGTATCGAATGAGGGGAAATTTACGTAGCTGGCAGCTTGTGCCAAGGCATGGTTGAGGACAGTAGTCTCTGAAGTATAATCGAAACTTTTACCTGAGTTAGGATGGTTGTCGGCAATGGTGACACTGACAACACCAGGCGTTGCGGATTGAGTATGAGCTGCCGGTAGAACGTTGAGAGTGCTGAATGAGTTGTCTTTAAAATATTTTGCTACTGATTTAGCGCCAGCGGCTGTATCAAAAATTTTAGCGCTCCAACTTGCCGGAGTTGTTGTTGTCATGGTGCGGTCTGCAAAGTTAACCAAAACAATCAGGAGGTTTCGATTTCCTGAAACCGGGACTGGAACCCAGTCGCCTGCTCCGGTGGAAACTCCTGTGCTGGGTGTTGCAGATGTTTGATTGAGACGTTGCTGGTAGGTATTTCTGATGTGCTCTGAGAGCAGCTTCTCCGCTTCAGTGTTTCTTTGTGGTTTTAAATGTTTGGGTAGATCAGTAGGAGCTTTTTGTTGTGGTGATACCTTTTGTCCTGAGAGGCCAAGTGACCCATCAGAATTTTTTACTGCATATTCCCATTCTTTTGTTTTTAGATTTTTTAGAACAGTGTGGCCTGTTTCGGTTTCAGTCCAGTTCTGGAACTCATCTCCGTGTTTACGGATTTTGAAACTGCTACCATCCGGTTGCGTTACCTCAATCAGGTCCGGTGATGCCGGTCCGGCATGCAGTTGCGTAGCGAAAAGACTGATACAGATGAAGAAAATGAGAATTCTGTTAAGCATTAACGTACTCCTCTATGTTGGATTCTATTTAATTATCAGATTTTCCACTGTCAGGCTGCCGCTGCTGACCTGGAACGGCCCTGTTACACTGGTGTATCCTGTTGGAGATATGTCAGACAATGTGGAAAAGCCGCCTTTGACGATAACGCTCGATGTCAAAGTATTAAAGTTTACACCTGCAGGGTCAAGCATCTGTATTGCAAGTGCCCGTATGGTTTGACCTGGGTCAGCAGCGTCTAATGCTGATTGCAGAGTGCCATAATAGTTGCCTGATTCCATATTCTTAAGATACTGCAAGAGCGTGAAGGTCGCATTGGCTGTTTTATCTGCTGTCATCGTTAGAGAACAGTTGTCGCCACTTTGAGAGTCACAGCCGGACCATCCGGCAAACGTAGAGCCGAGTGATGTGCTGCTTCTTTGCAGGGTAACAGCTGTTCCAGACGCCAAGCTTGCTGAACAGGGCGGGGCAGAACAGTTAAGGGCCGGGTTTGGACCACTGGTGGAGATGATAGAACCACTACCGGTACCGGGAAACAGCACCGTTAGAGTTTTGTTGGAAGCGACACCCACTATGCTGATGTCATCAATGTGGATGTCATTGCCATACCCGCTGATACCTTTAAAAATAAGGTGGTTTGTCGTGCCGGTAAAGGTGCCGGGAATAGCAAAAGAGTAGCTATACCAGCCAGCGTTGGCAACAGTGGGTGACAGGCTTGTTAATCGATTGACAGTGCCAAGCAACGTTGCGCCACTTAAATTGGCCGCTGTATTAACATAAACTTCTACACGGTCGTCGTTTGTTACTCCTTCATCTGTATATTCCGTTGAATCTCGGTACATCCAGAAAGAAGCGGTGTTGCTGGAACTGTCTGCCAGAGAAAAAGCAGGTGAGGCAAGCGCTGCGGCATAGCCCGAAGCGACTGTAAAGGAGTTGAAGTAAACCAGTTTTGAAGGGCTGTGGGCTGCAATACCTGAAGGATGAACGGTTCCGGTATTTGTCGCCCATGCTCCACTGGTTGTTACGATGCTGGAAGCCCAGCCTGTTGGCAGTGCTGGGGATGTCACACCATCAAAATTTTCAGAAAATAGAGTAGTAGCAAGCGCAAATGTTGCCGTTACAGCCGTGTCATTTGACAGAGTTACGGTACAGGTCCCGGTGCCGCTGCATCCGCCGCCGGACCAGCCGGTAAAGATGGAGCCGGAGTCTGCTGTTGCTGTTAATACGACAGTTTGTGGAGTGCCAAAGGTATACGAACATGTTCCACCACAAGAAATGCCAGCAGGTGAAGAGATAACTGTCCCGTTTCCGGTTTTGGAAACAGTCAGCAGAGCACTGCCGGTAAAAGGCACGGCGAGGTTTACAATGCTGACAGACTGCAACGCCATATCGGTATAACTACCGCCCCACGGCATGGTGTGAGTATTATAGTCCCACGTGTCATGAATGTAGATGGTTGCGGGATTTGTGCTTTCGTCATAGCCGACGCCAACTATCGAGTGCCCGGCAAGGTTAAGTAAAACCGGATGCCCTGCGTCAATTTCAGATTTAAATTGGGAGAAGGAAAATCCGCCAGTGACCGCGTTGTCTGTTTTTTTGTTGTAGCAGTCAGTAACCGTATAACCTCGGGCCTCATAAAAGAGTTTTCTGCCCAGTGTGCCGTCATCATATCCACCACTTGCCATTGCACTGCAGGTTAGCTGAGTTGCATCACTATAGTTATAAAATTTGGTCGAGCCGTCAGTATTTCCATATGCTGACTGGCTTGTTTTCATGTAATCGCCGATTGCTGTGCCCCAGGTATGTTGGGTCCAACTTCCGGTTATGTAAGGGTCACTGGTACTGCTATCATATTCCACCCAATAATCGTCTATAGAACCTTTACTGCTTCTGCCATCAACACCATCTTTGGAGGCAATAAGTGGATTGTTGGGGTACAGGTCTACTCCATCAGACCAGGTTGGCCATGAGGCATTCGTTAACGGCATGACACCGCTCTCGGTGGGACCGGTATAGATATTGGGGTAACCGTTACGATCATAATATCCTGCAATCATGGCTCCGGAAACCGCAGAACAGCCAAAGACCCAACTATAGGTCGGTACGGTCAGGCTACTACTGGCCGATGCTGTTTCGGCGGTCGGGAGAGATACCGACTGGCGTTGTACCTCAAATCCGACCGGCGGCTTTGGTGGACCATTGATAGTGGCCTGCTCAAGCACTGTTCCACTGGATAAAGTGACAGCCTTAACAGTGTAGTGTTTGCCAGACTGTACTGTTTTTGTTCTTACAATGGTTTCAAGCGCATATGCGGGGGCTGTAACCGTTGTTGCAGCAAAAACAAGTGATGAAATGATGCCAGCAGCTAGCCGTAACATGATGTTTCTTGAGCTGGATTGAGAAATCATCAGACTTCCTTTCTTATATATAGATTCTAATTGTCAACGTTGTCCGGTTGGTTTTTTTGTATTAGCCTTCCCTCCCATAAGGGGGGAGATATTTGAGTCTTTTTTGGATTTAAAGGAATTATCTGACCAATCAGCACTGGGTAGAGTGTGTTTAAGCAGATTATCAGATTTTAATTGGCCGTCAAGCGACCAAGACCATCAACGTATGTTTCAAAACATTACGGCGCTGTCACCATAACCGTCCGGCTGGTTGCGCCGCCGGGATTTACCACCTGTATGCGCAGCTCTTTTGGGGCGGGAGAGTAGGGGTGGCGTTCGTAGATCATTCTGGTGCAGTCTTGATATAGTAAACGTTCCGGTTGCGGGCCGTTGCCTGAGTCAACTCTGACACCATTAACCATAGCCGTGCTGGTCTGCAGGAAGTTATCTCCTTCAATGATCAGCTCGTAGCTGTTGACATGGTCGTTGCCGATGGTGATTGAGGTTATGTCTGGGGTGTTAATAATGGAAAGCCCCAGCGGTGTGCTGGTCATGTCGCCGTTCTTGACCGCTACCTGATGCAATCCATCGCGTACTGTTGGAGCAGTAAATTTGATGGTATCCGGGGGGGAAACGCTACTGCGGATAATGGCGCCATCAAACAATAATTGCGATGAGGCGTTGAAGTTGCGGCCGTGTATGGTTACTTCGCGGGCTGAACCGCTGGTGCAGGAAGTGACCCGGTCTGGATCAATGTTGATAGCCACCGGTTTAAGCGGTAGGACGGTAAAGACATAGGTGCGGCTAACACCATCCTGTGCGGTTACCATGAGTGAGTATTGGCCGGGTGCAGCTTCAGGGGGGATGTCAAACGCGATTCGGCGATTATTCAGTGCCCGCCAGGTTAGAGGATCTCCACCCAGAGTTAGTTTCAGCCCGTCATGTATGCTGCTGACTGCAAGAACCACCTGGGCACCAGGCTCTGCCTGTGCCGGAACGATGCTGAATACAACCGGGGCGGATGCTTGCTTGTTCTGGGTGGGCAGGGGGGCGGCCTGTGCAGCTACCCCGGACAGGATAAAGCAGATCAAAAGTTGCAGATGATATACTATCTGTCTTGACATAACGAGTGCTCCTTCTGCCTTCAGCCTTCCGCCTCCAGCCTTCTGCCTTCCGCCTTCATCCTTGCTTTTCACCATTCCTTATACGGAACTCCGTTACTTCCCACCAATTCTGAACCGCTTTGCACATCATAGACATTGCCCTTGGGCAGCGGGATCGCACCTGCCGGCTGGGGATTGCTGCCACTGCTTTCCGGTGGTTTTTCTGCAGGTGGCGGTAGTGTCACCCAGGTGTCGTTCTTTTTGGTAAAGGGGTCTGTGGGAATGCCACGCAGGTATTTACGTTCTGACAGGTCTTCCAGTTTGTCGGGGTATTTGCCTTGGTCTGCGTAATATTGGTCAATGGCCGAACGGATGCCGTAGAGATTTTCCTGCAAAACCGCTTCACGGGCACGGATTAAGGCCCATTGGTAATTGGGGACGGCAATGGCCACCAGAATGCCAACAATGGTCATGACGATCATCAGCTCAATCAGGGTAAACCCGTTTCTGCTCTTAATGGCGTTATTCCGATTCCAGTTCAAGGATGATAGCAAGGTGGCGAGGAATTTGGCGACGTAGGCGTACACGTAGTACGTCGAGGAGCCAATGACGAGCCAACGAAGATTGCGCCTTGAAATGGAATCGGAATTACCAGTCTTTATAGTTGCTGCCGTCAATGGCTACCTCATCGCTCAGTGAATAGACATCAAACACGTCTTCTTTGCCCCAACTGGTTGCGTCGGGTTGATCTACGTAGGATCGCATTCCCCATTGCGGCGGTTGTCCCGGTTTTGCAGGATTCATCGGATCAGGTGGAATGCGCCGTAGAAATTTACGCTTTGCTCCATACAGGCCGCCAAAATCCTCGCCCTCAACCAACAGTTCCAATGTCTTCGGGTATCCTGATGCCTGCAGTGTGACAATGATTTTTTTCTGCTCAACTGCCTTGTCATAGGCCTTCTTGTAGTCATCTATGGCCAGCCGGATAGTTCGCAGGTTACGACGCAGTTCAATTTCTTTAGTGCGTTTTGCTGTCATACGGCCAAACGGCAGTATTGCAGATGCCAGTAATGCCAACAAGGTAACGGCTATAATCAGCTCAACCAGGGTAACCCCTTTGGTGGTCAAACGGTTCATCACGGATCCGTTATTACAGCAGATTCCGGTGGCGGTGTTGTCTCTGATGCCGGGTCAGACTCTACCACGGGTGGCGGTTGAGGTGGCTCAGGCACTGGCGGTATCGGCAATGGAACCGGTACGGGAGTAACTGCCACTGGTTGTGGTGGCAGCGGTTTTGGCACTGCCTGGGGCGGAGCAGGAACGTTTTGCTGCTGCAGGACAGGGGGAGCCATTTTAAAGACACCGTTGGGCTTTCTGATTGGTGGAGGTTGCTGCCCTTGATTGGGCGATGCTGATTTCGTTGCATCTACTGGCGATGGTACCGGCGCTGCAAGTTGCTGCGGGGGCGCGGGTGCAGCTTTTACTGGCGGTGCGGGCAGCGGTGCCAGTCTGTTTGACGGTTGTGGCGGTTGCGGTTTAATTGCCGGGACAGGCGGAGCCATCACTGGTGGAACTGCAGGTGCTGCGTATTCAGGCTCCTGCTCAAAGGAGGCATAGGGTGGTGTAACCGATGGGTCATCTTCCTTGCCGGAGATAAAGGAGGTTACCTTGCGGGATTGGACCGTCACCCCCCTGACCAGACGCGGGGTAATGGCCAAAATCAGCTCGGTCTTGTCATTGTCGGTCTTGGTGTTTGACAGCAGTGGTCCGATAAGCGGGATGTCCCCCAAGATAAAGATCTTCTGCTTGCTGTCGCTCTTGGTGTTGGCAATCAGGCCGCCAATTACGCTGGTCTCGCCATCTTTCAGGCTTAAGACGGTATCCAGGTTACGGGTACCGATGGTGACCACCGTGGTGGCACTGTCTTTGCCCCCTACGGTCTCGCGGGAGATAATGGAACTGACCTCAAGCCCCAGTTTGATGGAGACCTCGTTGTTCAGTTGAATGGTCGGTTCTGCATTGACCTTGACCCCCACATCCACGTACTGCACATTGACCTGCGAGGTAGTCCCCGTGGTGGCCATGGTGGTGGTGGTGATCGGTACCCTGGTGCCCACATTAAACTTGGCCTTTTCCTTATTTTTAACCCGTAACTTGGGATTGGATAACACCTCGCCGTTGGCCAGGGTCTTGCCAAAGTTGTACTGGGCATTAGGCACAGTGACATAGCCGCCAAATGGCCCCATTCTGAAGGCCCGCACCAGGTTGTCAATACCGGCGTTAGTAGTTGTCGTGATGGTGTCTGAAGTTGTTGAGGTTGTTGTTGTGTCCTTCAAAGTGGTAGCCAACAGTTTACCGCCTTTAAACGCCCCCAGTTGAACATTGTAATCGCTTAACAGCAGCCCGAAGTTCAGAGCGTTTTTGTCGCTGATCTCGATTACCTCGACATCCAGCACCACCTCTGCCTCTGGCTGGTCATTGGCCTCCAGGATCTTCTCAATCACATCATTGACATCACGGGTATCCCGTACCACCAGTGCGTTGGCATCCTCATTGATGTAGAGCTTGCGTACCTGCAGCATGGTCCTGATCAGGTTGGCCGCCTTCTTTGCCTCCAGGTAGTTCAGGTGGAAGGTGCGTAGCTGCATATCCTGGTATTGCTTGGTCTTCTCTGCACTCTGAGGATAGATCAAGATGGTGCTTTCGTTCAGTACCTTGTGCCCCAGTTTGTACATGCCGGTCAGCAGGTCGGTTGCCTGCTGGAAGGTGGCATTTTCAAGGGTAATGGTGACGCTCTGGTCTTTTACATCCGGGTCAAAGATAAAGTTGATACCGGAAAGTTGGGAAACCACCGAAAAGATATCCTTCAGGCGTGTCTCGCGGAAACGCAGGGTGATCGGTTGCTTTGATTTTAGTTGCAGTTCAAACCCGTCAAGCTTTGATTTGCGCAGCCCGGCTATCCGCAATGCTGCAGTGGTATACTCTTTGTTTTCCGGGGCCAGATCCAGGGCTCGTCCATAGGCCGTGGCTGCTTCCCGTAGCTTGTTGCCTTTTTCCAGTGCCTGTCCCTCCTGATAAGCGGCAGCTGCATCCCGTAACCGAATGGCGTTGGCACCCTTCTGGACAAGGCGGGGCTGGCTTCCATCAAGGCCGGCAGCGGTTTGGTAGGCGGTTACGGCACCGGCATAATTGCCTGCCTTCACCAGAGCATCCCCCTCTTGCTCACGCCCCCTGGCCGCAGCCATGCGGGTGTTTAGGAATTTAACCCGGTATTCTGATTCATTCGGGGCATGTTTGACCGCCTCTGCGTAGCGGAACATCGCCTCTTCCAGCTTACCCTGTTCTTCCAGGTCTTTGCCCTGATTGTAGTTCTTTCGGGCGGCAGAACAGCCGGAAAGTGCTACAAGGGTGATGAATACAATGCCTATATACAGTGGTCTGGTCATATCATCTCCACAAATAAAAACTTCATCTTCCTGCCTTTCGCTTTCAGCTTTCAGCCTTCAGCCTCTAGCCTTGCTCTTTGCCTTTACCGCATTGCCAACGACATCTCATCCCCGTCATCAGCACGCAGCACCAATCTGTCATCGGTGATGGCCGTCACTTTGTAGCCGCTGATCAGGCTGTCACCCAGGCGAATCAGTTTGATCTGGCCTCCCCTGGATAGAAATGCCACCTGTTTGCCCTGTTTTTTCAGCATCCCCAGCGATTTATACTGTGCCAGTTCTGTACGGGCCAGTTCCTGAGGCGTTGGTGGTGGAGGTGGCGGGGGAGGTGGCGGCGGTTTGATGGCGGCCGCTTTTTTTGCGGCAATCCTGGCTTCAATTACCTGCAGCGGTATGAAAAGATCCCGCTTGATCCGCACTTCAGCCTGTTCCGGCTCTGGCAGTGCCAGAGGCAGGTAGGGTGTTGGTATCGCCGTTGTTGTTACGGCGGGCTTTGCTGCCGGTGCCGGGCGAGAAACTGCTGTTTTAGCGGCTGTTGGCCGGGGTGAGGCAGCCTTTTGCCGGGGAGTGCGAAACCAGGCATAGGCCAGTGAAAGGATAAAAAATGTCAGGAGTATGGCCAGCAGCTGTTTTTGGCGGTTCATGGCTGCTTCTCCTGCAGGTATATGGTGAGTTGAAGATCCAGTACGACTTTTTCAAGGGCAGCGTCAGGGGTGCTGAAAGAGGCGCTATCAAGGGTGGATATACCGTCAAGCCGTTCCAGATCGCCTATCAGACGTTTCAGTCCTGGGTAGCTGCCACTGGCTGAGCAGGTCATGGTGTAGGCCAACAGGCCGTTAAGGTCAGTCTTTCTGACTTTGTAACTCATACCACCTGATGTGGCGCCGCGCAGCGCCATGAAATCCATAATTTCACTAATCACACGGGGGAATTCATGCCGGTACGGAATGGTTGCGTAGAGTTGTTGCAACTGTTCTTTGTCGCGCTGGTAGTTGTCAGCCCGCTGGGCTTCTGCACGGGGAGCGGTCATGCGCCGTTTACTGTTCCAGTCTGATTGCAGCTGCGCCAATTGGCTGCTTTGGCGGAAGGTGGCATACCAGAGCGAACAGCATACAAGCAGAGCCAGCAGCAGTGCTGTTACTAGTATGCGATTTTCACGCAGTATCTGTAGTGCCAGTGCTTTTCTCATGGGCCGTTCCATCCCATGGAGATTGCAAACTTGATGCCGCCAGGTGCTCCCGGCATACCTTTTTGCTGGCTGTCTTCGGTTGAAAGCAAGGTGGGAGTCTTAATGCCGCTGGTGCTGCCCAGCCGTTCCAGCAGATCCGTGAGCAGTGCCAGACTGCGTACACGTCCTTCAAGTTTAACGGTTTTGTCTTTTGGGTCAGGAGTTATCGCTGTATAGGCAACACCGCTGGGGGTGGCCTGTTCCAGCAGATCCAAAAGTACCCGTTGGGAATTACGGCGTTGGGCCAAAATGCTGTTAAGGGAGCTTAGTTGCTGGCTGTGCAGGTTGAATTCTTTTTCAGCTACTCCTGATGGAGGTGCAGCAAGTCGTTTGTCAAGAACGTTGATCTCTGCTGAAAGTTTTTTTGAATCATTCTGATACGCGATCAGCTGCCTGATACCAAGGGTACAAAGGAGAAGCAGCAGGGCGAGTATGCACAACAGTACGGCCTTGAATCGGCTGCGGTTGTAATAGCGGCGGGTGGCGAGATTAATGGTCGTTTGCATCAGGCAGCCCCGACGGCAGCACCAATGGCGGCACTGGCTTGAAACAGCTGGTGTGGGGGGATGCTTAGCTCTGCCCCGAAATCAACCAGTGATTCCAAGGCGACCATGGTCGGTGGGGTGCCGCGTGTCTCGGTTAACAATGCGGTAAGTGATCCGTTATGGGGGGCTGCAAAGGCATGGTAGCTTCCGGGCAGGATGCCGCCATAGGTATGCCGGGCGGCTGACAGAGATGCTGCCAGTTCACGGCGCAGCAGCCCGGTTTGCTCTGATCCGGTCGGCACTGTTTTGACCCGGTAGAAAAGTGGCTTGGCATCAGACAGTGCAACGGTGCCAAGGGCATTGTCATACATGGTGATAATCTGACCGGTTTCTATCGCCAGACGGTCAAGCAGCCGTAACAGGTGTAGCGTATGGAACCCGATCCGTACCGGTTGCAGTCCTGCTTCCAGCGTCAGTTCTTCGTACTGTTGGATAATGGTACGCTGGGCCAGGGCAACCAGCAGATCGGTACTGCCGTCCTGCTTGCGCTCCACTAGCTGGAAATCAAGCTGAAGCAGTTCTGGAACCAGCCCTAACCGCTTTGCCAGTTTCCAGCGGATTATCTCAATTGCTTCGTCATGGGTTTTCCATGGTTCGTTCAGGCTTAGCAACATCATAAGCCCTGCGCTGTCGGGCAACGAAAGCGCAATCTGGCGAATGGAGAGGTGGAGGCTGCCCCATGCTTCACGAAGCGAGTTGACAAAGGCGGAAGGTTGAAGTACCTGGGCTTCTTTCAGGCTGGGGTTGATTGTTCCGGCAGGGAGTGTTGTGCGGTTTGTCCGTTGCAGGGTGATTTTGTTGCCTGGCGAGCAGCAGAGCATAACAGCCGCAATCCCGCCATGGCTGATTTCAATACCAATTGCTTTTCGCTGCAAGAGACCCATAAGTGTTCCAGATAGTCTTAAAATAGTTGTGTACGGGCAGATCAGGTCTTTCGTGTAAGCATTTAAAGTACCATTCAAGCCTGTCGGTGTCAATCTGACGACGTTGTATAATCACGTTTAAAAAGCCCGCTACTTATGTCGGCGGGCTTTTTAAACGCGAGTCGGTTTTCAAGGTCAAGCCATCAGTTAATTTTTTATGCCTATGGTAAGTCCCCGTTCCGCTGCTCGACTGAAGGTGTGACACATGGAACAGTCAATCTTTTTGCTGGTCACATGCTTGCTGTGCAACGAGGTGAAACTCGGCATGTCTTCAGTGCCATGGCACTGGGTGCATACAGTCGCTTCGGTGCCTTTCAATATGTAGCCCATCGACTTCAGGTTCATCTGGGTTGCCGGTGTGCTGGTGGTGCCGTGGCAGGCAGCACACTGCAGGGCAGATGCCTTGGGTGATACCGTATGGTTCAACATCTGGTATTCGTCAGCCTTGACCATGGTGTAGGGGTCACCGGCAGGTAGCCCCATGTTGGTCAGACCGGACTGAATTGCACCGGCCACATCTGCGGTCTTGAAGTAGACCGAGGTGTTCAGGGCAATCAACTTGCCGCTGGCGGTGTGTATCGGCTGGGTTGAAGTCTTGTACTTGAACGGATACAGCTTGGTGTTAGGGGTGTTGATACCGCCGTTAGGGCGACTGATCTTGTAGTTACCGGTAGCCGGGTCGATTACCGCAACGTCATGCAGGTCATAAACCCAGGAACTGCCGTCAAAGAAGGCATAGATCGGCTTCAGATTGTTGGATTTTACCACGGTCGGCTCCCAACGGTTATTGGCCACTGACCATTCAGGTGTTGCCCAGGTACGGTCAGTTTCGGTCTTCTGGTCGCCAAAGCCGGTAGTCGTGTTTAATACCGCATCCGCAGCCTGTTTCCCGTAGGTCGGGATATGGCAGGTCTGGCAGGCAACCCGCTTCAGGTGTGTGTTAATGGCAGTTGTGGCATGCCCTGCATTAAGGGCAGCCTTGTTGCTGTGGCAACTGCTGGTTGCGCAACCAACGGTTGTCGTGCTGTCCGTGGGTCTCAGGTCTGAACCGCGACCGGCCACATGATGGTTGGTGGTGGTGTGGCACTGTTGGCAGCTCAGGTTGGCGCCGGTGCTGGCCATATGGACGTCGTAGTTACGATCAGTGGTGGTGCCGTTGATCAGGGCCAGATCACCACGTTTAAGGGCATCGCCGCCGCCGCCTTTGGCATGGCACTGCAGACAGTTTGATTTAACCGGCTTGTGCAGGGTCTGAACAGCGGCATCCATTGAGATGGTCATGGTGGTGGTGTCCGGCTCAAACAGTCCGGTGGTGCTGTTACGGGTCCGTTTGTATTCTTTCTGGTGACAGACCAGGCAGTCAATATTTTTGGTGGCATCGGCAACCGTGCCCGGCTTGGCTCCGGCGCCGATATGGCATGAACCGCAGCCGTTCCAGTTACCCAGGGTATTGATACAGTAGGCGTTAACTGCCGTGTTCAGCTTGCCGCCGGTTACACCCGGCTTGTTGCTGATCTTGTCATAGGGTGACTCCCACTTGTAATGGACAGAACCTGCCAGATCGGTGGCCTGTTTGGTGTGGCATTGCAGGCACATGGTGTTGCCGGTATAGGTCAGATTGGCGTGGGGGCCGCTGCCACCGGAAGAGCCGATGGTGTAGGTGGCGGTCTTGACCGCCTCGTTGTTACCAGCGGTATCTCTGGCAAAGTACTTTAAGGTGGTGGTGGCACTGATGGCAAGCGGTGCGCTGTACACGGCAGAAGCGGTGGTCGGCGTGCTGCCGTTGGTAGTGTAGTAGATGGTGGCTGCTTCGTTGGCAGTCAGTCTGACAGACTGTGCCGTGGTATAGCTGCCGCCTGCAGGAGAAACAGAGGTGACCGGGGCGGTTGTATCTGCTGGTGGTGTTGAACTGATAGTGTAGGTGGCGGTCTTGACCGCCTCGTTGTTGCCCGCTGTATCCCTGGCAAAATACTTCAACGTAGTGGTGGCACTAATGGTAAGCGGTGCGCTGTATTTTGCAGATGCAGTGGTCGGTGTGCTGCCGTTGGTGGTGTAGTAGATGGTGGCGGTCTCGTTGGCAGTCAGTCTGACTGACTGTGTCGTGGTGTAGCTGCCGCCTGCCGGAGAAACAGAGGTGATCGGGGCGATTGTATCAACGGTGCTGGTTGCAACCAGGGGGTAGCTATAGGCCGTTTTCTTGTTGCCATTCGATTCAAACTCACCTCGAACTTCATACTTGCCGGTCCTGGCAGCACTTGAGAGTTTGTAGGCATAGGTGTATTTGCCGCTACCTGCATTGCTCATGCTGGTTTTCACCAGCTCGTTGCCGGATGAATCCTTGATTCTGACCTCTCGTTTGCTGGGGGAGGTGATGCCGGTGCTGTCTTTTTTGAAGATTGCTGTAATGTTCATGGTCTGACCAGGGGCGTAGCTGGTCTTGTCTGTAGTGATGGTCAGGGTGTAGCTGGCTGCTGAGGCCATTGTCGTGACAGCCAGGGTCACGACAAAACAGATCAGGCCGGACAGATTCTTCATACATAGGCTCCTTTGCGGTGCTTCCGCTCAGATCGAATACTGTTGTTGCAGATTCGCTTTCGGCGGTATTGACGGCACAGTGCAGGAGGATCGTTGTCAAAACCAGACCAGATGGTGATGTTTCATTTCTGCTGCTGCAAAACTCTTCTTTCCCTCCTCTCTTGCCGTGGTGGCGCTGATCAGATGTAAAAAGCCAGATCACCTGTATCAATTGTTTGATATTTCGGCGACCTGGCTGTCTCGTGGAGACCCTGTAGGCTTTCCGTCCTATCCTCACGGATAGTTTAGTAGTGTCGATATCATCTGTTTAATTGTGGGTGTCATTTGTTGATGATCTGATCTTTACAATAAGGTATGCGCATTAAACTTGTCAAGAAAAAGTTGCAAATAGGCGTTGCGTAAAAGTGTTGCAATTGAAACGCTGTGGCCGCTACTGAATTTCGATCAGTTTGTTGGTGATTTTAAACGGCAGGGGGTGGTTAGATGAACTGAGTAGGCTGGTCTGGGTAACTCCAAGCGTGGCTTGCCCTTTGTTTCTTGCCCTGAACACCAGGGTTGCCAGATTGCCGCCGTCTGTTGCACCTGGACCTGGGGTGGTTTGCGACAGGGTAATAAGTATTGAACCGTTGGACGGGTCAGCTTGTGTTGAAAAACTGGTGGGATCACCATTCTGGTTGAGCAGGCTGCCTTCGGTAACAGAGAGTAAGTGCAGAAGAGCTGGTGTGTACGAAAGGGTAAAGGAACCACCCTTGAGATCAGTTATCTCATCAACCATGACCTGCACCGTGAATTGCTGTCCAACCGCAACCAGGCTGGAGGCTGCAAATTTCAGAATACCCGGCTTAAGCGGTGCTGCCGGTGTAGTAGGTGCCGGTTGTGCTGCCTGAGCTGCTGCAGGAGCAGCGCCAGCTGGTCTGAACAGTGCCTGGCGTTGTGTTGGAGCAGGAGGTTGCAGCGCCGGAAGATCTTCTTTACCGCTACTGAATGAGGTCAGAGGTTGCTGAGGCACAGCCACCCCCCTGACCAGACGCGGTGTAATGGCCAGAATCAGCTCGGTCTTGTCATTGTCGGACTTGGTGTTTGACAGCAGTGGTCCGATAAGGGGGATATCACCCAGCAGGAAGATCTTCTGCTTGCTGTCGCTCTTGGCGTTGGCAATCAGGCCGCCAATTACGCTGGTCTCGCCATCTTTCAGGCTTAAGACGGTATCCAGGTTACGGGTGCCGATGGTGACCACCGTGGTGGCACTGTCTTTGCCCCCTACGGTCTCGCGGGAGATAATGGAACTGACCTCAAGCCCCAGCTTGATGGAGACCTCGTTGTTCAGTTGAATGGTCGGTTCCGCATTGACCTTGACCCCCACATCCACGTACTGCACGTTAACCTGCGAAGTGGTGCCGGTGGTGGCCATGGTGGTGGTGGTGATCGGTACCCTGGTGCCCACATTAAACTTGGCCTTTTCCTTATTTTTAACCCGTAACTTGGGATTGGAAAGTACCTCGCCGTTGGCCAGGGTCTTGCCAAAGTTGTACTGGGCATTGGGAACCGTGACAAAACCACCGTAGCCCCCCATGGAAAAGGCCTTCACCAGATTGTCGATGGTTGCGTCTGTGATAACGGTGGTTGAGGTGGTGGAGGTGGTCTCTTTCAATGTTGTGGCCAGCAGCTTACTCCCTTTGAATGCCCCCAGCTGAACGTCGTAGTTGCTTAGCAACAGTCCCACATTTTTGGCATTCTTGTCGCTGATCTCAATCACCTCAACATCCAGCAGCACCTCTGCCTCTGGCTGGTCATTGGCTGCCAGAATCTTTTCAATCACATCATTGACTTCACGGGTATCACGCACCACTAGTGCGTTGGCATCCTCATTGATGTAGAGCTTGCGTACCTGCAGCATGGTCCTGATCAGGTTGGCCGCCTTCTTTGCTTCAAGATAATTCAGGTGGAAGGTGCGCAGCTGCATATCCTGATACTGCTTGGTCTTTTCCGTGCTTTGCGGATAGATCAGGACGGCAGTCTCATTTATAACGGCATAGCCGAGTTTGTACTGGGCTGCCAGCTGGTCAAGCGCCTGACGAAATGAACTGTTTTCCAGTGCAATACGTACCGGTTGCTCCTTAATGTCCGGGTCAAAGATAAAGTTGATCCCGGAAAGCCTGGTAATGGTGGCAAAGAACTCTTTCAGTCTGGTGCCACTTGCTTTAAGGGTCAGCGGTTTAGCTGATTTTAACTGGAGTTCTCGTCCGTCAAGGCGGGTTGTTGGCGTCATTGAGATTCGGCCAAGCGCCTCTTGATACAACTTGAAGTCAGGGTGTAATGCAATGGCACGCAGATAGGCACTCTGAGCATAGGGCAGGTTATTACTTTGTTCAAAATCCAGACCGGCAAGGTAGCTTTTCTGTGCAAGTTCCAGGCGTGCGGCCTGCTCAGTCAGTTGTTTGAACCGTTCCGTCGTTGGATCAAGGACCGCAGCTGCTTGAAAATTCTCCTGAGCAGCGCCGTAACGTCCCTCTGCCATCAGTTCGTGGCCTGCCTTTGCCCGTTGTTTGGCAGCTGTCTCGCGGGCCCTGAAAAAACTCAGGCGATAGCTGCCCTCTGCGGCGTTTTTGCTGAATGCCTCGGCATAGGAATACATGGCCGCCTCAAAGTTGCCTTCCTGTTCCAGCTGCTCCCCCTTGCTGAACGCCTTTTGGGCTGCAGAACAGCCGGACAGACAGAGCGCAGTGCTCAGCATCAAAGCGGTCAGGAGTCGGATAGTGCGCTGTATCGAAGCTGTCACGGTAACCATAGACTATCTATAGCGTTTCCCTTTACCAAGAAACAAGCGAAAGATTAACCGCCCAGTCTGAAATTGGCGGTCAGCATCCGGTAGGATACCAGGGCGGTGAACAGCAGGTAGCAGGTCAGCGACACCAGAATCAGTCGCTGCTGCAGGCGTGGCAGGAAGGGAGCCAGGCTGGGGCGGGTTCTGAACGGCATCAGCAGGCCGATGCTGCTGCCGCTGATCATGCCGCCCAACAGCGTGGCATAGAGCAGATAACCGATGTAGCCGTATTCTTTTTGCAGGATACAGAAGGGGCAGTGGTGGGTGGGTAGCTCGTAGTAATAGAGTCCGATAAAGGAGATCAGTGCTGCCAGGGAGACCAGAAAGGCAAACGCGGAAACAACCGCATAGAGATAACCGCCGGTCCCTTTCAGGTAGAGCCGGATGCCGCAGCAGAAGAGCACAACCATGGTGCTGAAAAAGAGCGGTCGCATGATCCGGTACGGCAGACCGGCCAGCTCTCCGGCAATGCTCGGCTTGTCGCTGCCAAACAGACTGCCGCAGCAGGAGGTGATCAGATCCCCCTTCAGGTGGAGAAAATAGTTGAACTGCAACACCGTTTCAGCCAGTACCAGCAGCACCAGGCCCAGTAGCAGGAAGTATTTGGGCTTGATCAGCGGGTAGTCATAGCCTTTGGTATCGGCATGGTTGACAATCAGCCAGCAACCTGCCAGCAGACAGTTGATCAGCTTCATGATCAGGGTCGGATAGCCGTAGCTGTTTACCTGCAGGGTACCGGCCGCGCACATGGCGCCGGTAAACAGGATATGCAGTCCATCGGCGGTGTAGAGGTACAGGAACAGAGAGATCGACTGAAACAGCAGGGCATAACTCATGATCGTCGCAATCAGATAGGTGCGCCGTTCCAGTTGCAGCTGCAGCTCACTGCCGCTGGTAAGGTCCCAGTTTCTCAGAATCTGCATACCAAACCAGCCGGCGTACAACAGCAGGCCGCTGACGATCAGCGACGCAGTCATCAGCGCCAGTATGGCAGGGTGCTGGATCATACCGGTGGTTCCTGCTGGACAATCCGTCCATCCCGCATCTCCACCACCTGATCTGCCCGTGACGAGTTATAGACAATCGGGTCATGGCTGGCGATCAGGACTGTTTTACCGCTGTCTTTGAGCAGGCCGATGCTTTCCATAAAGGCCTGGGAAAGCTGGCTGTCCAGGTGGGCGGTCGGCTCGTCAGCAATAATGGCAATCGGGTTGTTAATCAGGGCACGGGCAATGGCCACCCGCTGCAGCTCTCCCCCTGACAGCCATTCCACCGGTGAGTTGCAATGACGCAGCAGATCAAACTGTTCCATCAGCTCCACTGCCCGCTGTCTGACCACCGGCTGTTGCTCGCCGGTGGGGTAGGCCGGTAGCATGATGTTCTGCAGGGCACTGATCCCCTTGATCAGGTTAAACTGCTGGAAAATGAAACCGAAGGTGGAACGGCGGATTTCGGTCAGGAACCGCTCCGGCAGACTGGAACTGTCAAAGCCCTCAGACCTGTCTGTTGCCTGAAAGAAGCTGGTTTCGACCCCCTGGAGCATGATCCGCCCCGAACTTGGTCTGGTCATGCAGCCGATTAAGGCCAGCAGGGTGGTCTTACCTGATCCGCTGGGGCCTTTCAGGATCGTCATGGTGCCGCGTTCAATGGTGAGGCTGACGTTGTCCACCGCCGTAAAGCTGGTGGTCGGGCTAATGGAGAAGGTTTTGGTAACCTGCTGCAGTGCAATCATGGTTATGACCTCATGGCTGCATCAGGGGCAATGGTTGCTGCCAGCCAGGCAGGGATGATGGTGGCTGCCGTATAGGGCAGCACCGAAAGCACAAACAACACCGAAAGTTGATAACCATCGATGGTCGGCACCAGTCTGAACTGCGGATACAGAATAGCCCAGCCTTTCAGGGCATGGGAAAACAGGGCGGCTGATGAAAAGAAGACATGTCCGTAGGCCAGTAACACACCGGCCAGGAAGGCGGTCAGAGAAATCACGGCTCCTTCCCAGAACTTCAGCAGCAGGACATCGCCGGTCTCCCAGCCGATTGATTTAAGGATACCGATCTCTTTGCGCTCTTCAGCCGAAAGGCCACTGGCTTTGTCCCAGGCAAAGATCACAAAGGAGAACAGCGCCACTGCCAGCATCACCACCATCATCCCGCCACGCCAGTCAAACAGCGAGTCGTAGGTCCGTAGCAGTTCACTCTTTAAAATCGGGCGGGTGTCAGGAAACAGTTCAACAATCTTGTTGGCCACGGTCACCAGCTCACGGGGGTTGGCGACGGTAACTGCCAGGTCGGTGGCAACATCCTTGGGCATCCTGAACATGGCCTGAAAATCCTCAGCAGCCATCAACACCAGATCAGCAGACACCAGCTCCGAATGTAACGGCATGATGCCGGAGACGGTCAGGAGCAGCGGCGTGCCGCTGTAGGAGCGGAAGGTCACCAGATCATCGGTCTTGATCCGCAGGTTTCTGGCAACACCGCTGCCGATGGTGATCGAACCGGGCGGGGGAGGAGCCGTATCCGGCGCCAGCAGGGTGTAATTTGCCTGAAAAACCGGGTCATAGTAATAGCCCCACAGGCGTGGTGTGACCTCTGATACCCCGCGGATGGCGCTGATTTTTTCCCCATAGTTGGTCGGTATCAGGTCGTGGCGGCCGGCAATCATCCGCTGCACCACCATGTCAGGCGCCTCGGCCAGCAGTAGGGCCGCTTCCCGTTTCAGGGCCTGCACAAAAAAGATTAGCGATGCAATCACAAAGATGATCAGGGTATAGACCAGAAACAGGGAGATGTTTTTGGCCTTGCGCCTCAAAAGCGAGGATAGGGCAAAATCAAGGATATTGCGGTGGCGGCTAAGGGCGTGGTGCATAGGACCTCTGCAGGGTGACGGGTGGTGTCACCAGTGAGCCGGAGGGGAAATGTTCAAGGGCGGTCGGGTGATCCTGAAATGGTGCGTGCAGATCAGCCATGGCCGGGTGGCGGGTGTAGCGGGCCTCGGTAAACAGACAGAGATCGGTCAGCCGTAACCGGTGGACCAGCATGGCCCGTTCCTGCAATTCTGCCTGACGGCTGATCCTGCTGCTGCGGGCGTGAATCCCCATCAGCAGCAGGAGCACAAGGCCGGTCGTCAGCAACAGTATGAAGCAGGTGGAAGGACGCATGGCTGTTCCGGTCACTCCAGTGACTTCAGCAGGGCAGGGGTAATCTCATGAAACCTGACAATCCGCTTGCCCCCGTGGTCTTTTAAAAACTCCTGCGCTTCGGTCTGTTTTGCCAGGGGAACCAGTTCATGTCCCATCGGTCCGTACACGGTACTGCCAATTACATAAAAGGCGGTCTTACCGTCAATCAGCTTCAGTGAATAGTAGTCCTTGACCAGCATGGCCGAGATCATGGCCGGTTTTCTGGTTGGTGCGTATCTGGGCAGGTTGTTAAGGTAGATAAACAGGTCCTTGGCACCGTCAAACCAGGCATGGCTACCGTCACTGAATCTGATTGCCGCTGTCCAGGCCGGATACTTATGGACAAACATGCCGCAGACCGGGCACTTGTCCTTTGGCCCCGGCGCGGGGGCAGCAGGCGCTGCCAAGGCAGATGCCACGTTCAGCCAGAGGCAGATAATAGCTGAAAATAGTAGGGAAAAACGCTTCATGACAGATCCTTTAACCAGTTGTTCACGCGGAGCCGCGAAGCTCGCAGAGAAAACCAGATGCTTACTTCAACACATGGAATAATCAATCCAGATGAAGTTGCAACATGCTGTGACGGTTTGATTTTACTCTTCGCGTCTCTGCGTCTCCGCGTGCAACTGCTTTTTCCTGGTTTAGTGCTGGCCGCTATGCTTCATCTTCATCATCTTGCGGCGTTCACGGATCATTTTTGTGTCTTTGTACATATCTTCATAGGCCGCCTTGATGGCATCATCAAAACTGCCCAGGGTTCCCTTGTGTGCCTTTATGAATGCCTCGGCGTCAGCCTTGTTGGCAAAGGCCCATTTGGCCCGGGCGGTCATGACCCCCATCTTGTCGCCGCCGATCACCCAGTGGGCGGTCTCTGCATCAATCAGCTTTTGGGTGGTAAAGTCACCCACCTTGATGGAGGTCGGCATCCTGTCAATGTTATTGGCCAGTTCCACAGCCGTGCAATGCACGCTGCAGGTGCCGACCGAGCTGCCATCATGATAGGTTATCAGCATCCGGCTATGGGCAAACTTGGTGCGGTCCATGCCGCAGTACTTACAGCTGTCCGGGCCTTCAACCTTGTCAGTGGCTGTAACCAGAGCGGCAGTCGTCAGCAAAAGGGCTATCGCAACCAGAAATTTCAGCATGTTTTTCATTGTTTGTTCTCCTGTCTTAAGTATGTGTAACGCGGTTTTTGCCTGTTGTCCATTGGGCCTCGCTAGAATTTATAGGCCATGCTCAGATAGACGTTCCGTCCGTTTTCCGGAACCCGATAGCCAACACCACTGACAAAGGGGTCGCGCAGATAGGACAGGTGGCTGTAGTACTGGGTGTCCAGAAGATTGTTAATGCCGCCGGTAACTGAGAACCCTTTGTATTGATAGCCTGCCTTCAGGTCAGTGGTCACCCATCCGGCAGTCTTTTGCTCGTTCAGGCTGCTGTCAATGCGATCCTGTTCACGGCTTAAGGTCTCAAGCAGTTCAGCAAAGAATCTGCCGTTGTCATAGCGGATAGAAATGGTGCCGCGCAGAGGTGGTATCTCGGAAAGGGGGCGGTTGCCGCTGATATTGCGACCTTCCGTGTATGACAACCCGCCCCGTAAAAACAGGTCGGCCGGCAGCGAGATCTGGCTACCCAGCTCAGCACCCCAGATACTGGCATGAATATTCTGGTAGCTCTTCAGGGTTGGAGATGCCTGGTAGAAATTTACGTAATCCTGCAGGTCGCTGTAAAAGATGGAGGCATTGATGTAGAAACGGTTCGTGGCGTACTTGGCCCCCAGGTCAACCTGATGATTGACGGTTGCCTTAAGGTTTTGGTTGCCCCGCCAGGCCGGTGTGCCTGGTACATCAAGGTACAGCTCCTGCTGGTCAGGTGTGCGGGTACCCCGCCCCAGGCCGGTGAAGACAGTCAGCTCCTTGAAGGGGGTATAGTTTAATTGCAGATTTGCGCTGATGCTGCTGAATTCCTTTGAACTGCCTGCCGTCACCATGGTGTTTGTTCTACCTGCTTCTGCATGGGTCAGATCGCCACGTACCCCGCCGGTCAGGCTCAGCTGGCTGCCAAGCGGCAGGGTGTATTCACTGAACAGGCCGACGTTTTCGATCGTGGCATCCGGTATCATGGCAAGGTCACGGTAACTGAAATACATGGCCCGGCGATTGGTGGCATCCCAGTTGCGGTTATAGTAATCCAGGCCGCTTTTAAGGGTTCCCGGTCCGATCTGCAGGGCAGCCTGCAGCTTGGCGCCGTAGGTCTGGGTGGAAGCGTCGGTCTGCATGGAGTAAAACCGGGGCGATGTGCTGGAACTGAAACGGTCGCGGTCATCCATCAGGTGTTTAACACGATCCCAGTAAACCTGCAGCTTCAGATCCTGCAGCAGTGCCGAGATGTTCTGAACCCGGTAGCTCCAGTTCATACGGTGGGTCTTGTCGTAGTCGGCGTCCATCTTCAGGTAGGGATACAGAACATGATCCGCATCCTGATAGGTATAGCTGACCTCAGTGCGAGAGTTTGATGTCGGATTGAACCCTAATTTCCCCCAACCGGTGTTGATTTCGTAGGCCTTTGAATCAACCGCGGCGGTCTTGTAACGGTTCGGGCTGGTGGATGGGTAGATCTCAGTCAGCAGTTTTCCGTTGCCGGATTTTGGGACATCGGAATATTTGTAGGCATAGCCCAACAGGCCATCATAGCTGTCTGTCGCATAGGAGGCGGTGGCTGAAGCGTTGGTGCTGTGCCAGTCGCCATAGCCCAGGCTGAGTTCTCCACCAAACCCCTTGCCAGGCCTTTTGGTCTGGGCATCGATCAGACCACCCAGGCTGCCGGGATTGGTGAGATCATAGGGGCCTTTAATGATTTTGACCTGCTCAATCTCGGCAAAATCATAGTGAAACGCCGGTGGGTCCATCCGGGAGGGACAGGCGCCATGCAGGCGCACGCCGTCCACCAGGACGTTGATATTGTCCTTCTGGAAACCACGCAGTACCACATCATTGGCAATCGCCCCTTTGTGTACCGTGTTGATCCCTTCAACCTGTTTCAGTGCCTCTCCCATATCACGGGCCGGGCTTTCGCGGACCTCCCGGACTGAAAGGCTCTCTTCCTTTGGTGATTCTCTGTCCGCACGGACAATGATTTCGTCAAGCAGCAGATGTTCTTCTGCGCGGGCTGTCTGGGCTGTCAGTGTCAGCAGCAGCGCCAGCAGCGAAAGCTGTTGTACAGTCATGGTAATACGCCTCCCTGGCTCTCTGTTCGTAAGCAGCAGTAATGACTACGACGCTGATTGTCGAATCAGACAGGTTTTGGAGGGGGCACCAGTGGCTTGGAGGAAAGCGAATACAGCTCGTTACCGGGGTAGCGGGGGTAGGGTGGTTCTTCAGGTGGCATAATGACCACCCGGTGGAAAAATGGCATGATTTCATGGTTCTGGCTGTTAAGCAGTGCAGACTGACTACTGCCGTTGCAGGGGCAGCCGCATTTTAAAACGGTCTCTGCTGTCTCTGGTTCAGGCCGTTGCTCCTGCTGGATGGCGGTTGTCTCTTCCAGTACAGTGCGGACCAACTCGGCAGGCAAGGTGGTGTGGCAACAGTCAGTTTTGTCAGTAGCAGCTCCCAACGGATGGCTCTCCTGCTGCTTTTTCTTCCAGCAACAGCAGGTGCGGTTCAGCTGGCTTTGCAGAGAGCAACCATCGCGCTTGCAGTCTCCACTGCAGGCGGTCTGGCCATCATGGGCATGATAAAGTGGCTGCAGTGCCAGCGAGGGCAGCGGTCCCACGCCAATCAGCAGGTAGATGGCTGCCATCAGGGCGGCGATGCCTCGTCGTAGCGGCCTTATGGTTGTATGTAGGGATGGCGGTGGCATACGGACTCCTGATAGCTTGTTTCGTATTATCAAAAACCGTGCCGTGTATGCTAACTGTCTGATATTGAAGACCTGTTTTGGTATTGTTGAGTTGGTTGGTTTTTTGTTGTCTTATTTTGAGACAAGCGTTATGGTTCAGCTACAAGCAGCGCATCTCCCGCTTTTGTTGGAGGTCAGTGTCTATGGCTCCTCACCGGAAAATTGTATGCTCTCTGCTGGATGATTCAGGAGAAACGGTTGGCCGTGCAGAGATTATCCAACAGTTTCCTGCCCTGATCTGGCACTCAGGGCAGGATGCCCGTTGTGATTACTTTAACCAGACCTGGCTGCTTTTTACCGGTCGGACGCTGGAACAGGAGTTGGGCGATGGTTGGACGGAGGGAGTCCATCCTGAAGACCTGGCCGGGTGTCTTAAAACCTATCTGGACGCGTTTGAGGCCAGACAGCCGTTTACTATGGAGTATCGGCTGCGCTTTCATGATGGTTCTTATCGCTGGATTATGGATCACGGTTCCCCTCACTATGCCATTGACGGCTGCTTTTGCGGCTATATCGGCAGTTGTTATGATAGTACCCGTCAGAAAGAGATGGAATGTACGCTTCGTAATAACCAGACGGCACTGGAACAGCAGGTTGAACAGTGCAATAGTGCCCTGCAGCGGAGTCATGACCTGCTTAACAACATCTCCCGGCAGGTTCCAGGCGGGATCTACCAGTTTCAACTTTTCTCCGATGGTCACTACAGTATCCCCTATGCAAGCCAATCCATTCTTGATCTGTTTGAGGCGCAGCCGGAAGAGTTACAGTCTGATGCCGCGCCTGTTTTTAATAAAATTGTTGCTGAAGATCTGGCCGGTCTGATGGCATCAATTCAGGAATCAGCTGAAACCCTTAACCCATGGCACCATGAATTTCGAGCTGCTATCCCTTCCAAAGGTGTTCGCTGGTTTCAGGGGAACTCCCGGCCCCAGCGCCAGTTGGACAACAGCGTAATCTGGTATGGTTTTGTTACTGACTGTACCGAACGTAAGGAGCTTGAGCATCAGCTGGCTGAAGCGCGGCGCCTAGAATCCATCGGCCAGCTCGCCGCTGGTGTGGCCCATGAGGTCAGAAATCCGTTGAATGCTATTTTGACCGTAACAGAGGCTCTTTTCAGGGAGGAAGGCGTTGAAGGTAACCAGACGTTGATCCCCTACATTGAGCATATTCGTTCACAGGTTACCCGTCTGGCTCGCTTGATGAATGATCTGCTGGATCTGGGGCGTCGTCTGCCGGAGGATAATCTGGTGCCGCTCCTGCTCCCGGAATTCTGCCGTCAGACCGTGCAACTGTGGCAGCGGAGCAATCAGACGGTCGACCGTACATTTGATTTGGAGATCCCGCCGATACTGGAAAAAGTTATGGTTCGTGCCGATATTGATCGATTACAGCAGGTGCTTTTGAATCTGCTGGATAATGCCGGGCAGCACAGCCTGTCAGCCAGTGCCATCAGGCTCGTACTGGAAACGCCTCAATCAGATCTTGCCGGCGGGCAGATACTGCTCCGGGTGGTTGACCACGGCAGCGGGATCGCTCCAGAGTTATTAGAACGGGTCTTTGAACCGTTTTTTACTACCCGCCGGGGAGGGACCGGGTTGGGGTTGGCCTTGGTGAAGCAATTTGTTGAACAGATGGGAGGGGTGGTGCAGATCTGCAACAATTATCCTGAGCCGGGCTGTACGGTTACGCTGCAGCTGCCACAGGTCTCTGAGGAGTGCCTGTCATGAAACCACAGATTTTATTGATTGAAGACTGTGCTGTTACCCGCTTCGGGGTAGTGCGCTATTTCTCAAAAGACGGTTACCAGATCAGCGAGGCAGGATCACTGGCCGAGGCGGCCAGGCTGATGGTGGAGAAACGTTTTGATCTGATTATCATTGATATCAACCTGCCTGACGGTAATGGTCTTGATTTCATCAGCGCTGAACGGGAAGCCCAGAATCTGGTGCCGATTATTGTGGTGACCGGTGCCGGAGATATCCCCCTGGCGGTTGAGGCGATGCAGCGTGGCGCTGATAACTTTTTGACCAAGCCACTTGATATGCCGACTCTTTCAATCTCAGTGGCTAAATCGCTTGAACTGGGAAAGCTTAAGCGACAGTCCGTTGCCCGCAAGCGACTGGAAAAACAACAGGGTATTTTTTTCGGTGTCGGCCCAGAGATGCAGGAGGTGCAACAGATCGCCAGAGTGGCTGCTGATAATGGCCATCCGGTGCTGATCACCGGTGAAACCGGCACCGGCAAGGGGATGCTGGCCAAGTGGGTTCATCAACAGGGCTCGCGTGCTCCCTATGAATTTGTGGAATTGAACTGCTCAAGTCTGCGTGGTGAGATGTTGGCACGGGAGCTTTTCGGTACCCAGCGGGGGGCCTATACCTCGGCTGATCAGGACCGTCGTGGCCTGGTTGATATTGCTGATCACGGCAGTCTGTTTCTTGATGAAATCGGTGATATGAGCAGTGAAGTGCAGGCCCAGTTCCTGAAGCTGCTTGAGGACAAGACCTATCGACGGCTGGGGGATGTTAAACTCCAAAAAAGTGACTTCCGTCTGATCTGCGCCACCCACCGGGATTTAAATGCGCTTAGTGCAGAAGGGGTTTTCAGGCAGGATCTGTTTTACCGGATAAATCTGATCCATATCCATCTCCCCCCCCTTAGAGAGCGTCGGGATGACCTGATGGCTATCATCACGTACCTGCTTGCCCAGCTGGGATCGACTGAGCAGCTGTTGACCGATGAGGTCCGTGATCTGCTGCTTTCCTATGACTGGCCCGGCAATATCCGTGAAATGCGTAATGTTCTGGAACGTGCCTTGCTGCTGACACCGCCGGGCGGTATGCTGCGGCAGTCTTTATTTTCCTGCATAAACGGTGGACAGCGGTTGCCCCAAATCCCTCTGTCGGTTGAACCGCAGACCGTGCAACAGGTTGAGACAGCCCATATTCAAGCGGTACTTGCCCAGCACGGCGGCAATGTGGACAAGGCTGCCAAGGCATTAAACCTTTCTCGCGCTACCCTCTATCGTCGCCTCAAACAGCTGAACCAACCCACCCCCTGATTTCTTTGACGCCCTGTCTCAATATGAGACGGGGCGTCTCACTCTGTTTGTTGTACAGAAGCACAAATAAATTGGCTGCACCTCTATCTTGCCTGTTTTCTTCATATTTATTGAAGTTGTACCTGCGGCACGCTTCTTGATTATTCCCTCTGCATGTCACTCTCTCCTTCACATGCCTGCTGTCAGCATGGCTGCAACTGCAACCGGGTACTGATCGTCGATGACGAGCCGGGTATTCTGTTTGCCTATCGTAAGCTGTTGGAACAGCAAGGGATGATTGTCGATAGTTGCGATTGTCTGTGTGAGGCACTTGAGTATCTGGAAAAGCATAACTACCTGGCTGTAGTTGCAGATATGCGCTTGCAGGGCGTTGATTCCAGAGATGGTCTTGATCTGGTGCGTGAAGTGCGCAGGCGGCAGCCTGCAGCCGGTGTCATTGTGGCATCCGGTACCAGCGACCAACAGACGCGTCAGTCGGTGTCTGATCTGGGGATTCATCATTACCTTGAAAAGCCGGTCCAGCCCGCAGTGATCCTTGATCTGTTGATTCAGCTTCGGGAGTCTACCAATGGCCTCTCCCCTGTATTGATCACGTAGTTGTTAGAGCCACCCCAATGAAAGGATTGTCCGTTATGAAACTACTGTTCGTTCTGCTTATCCTGCTTGGTGCTACACCAGTCCTTGCTGCTGGTCCACCTGAGACCGAAGCACAAAAGACTTTCTATGCCATTGGCCAGACAGTATCGCGTCAGCTGGCGGTTTTCGGCCTCAGCCCGGAGGAGTTTCAGTATGTCCTGTTGGGTCTGACCGACGCCCAGTCCGGGAAAAAGGCCGCCATCGATGCCTCTGCCTATACGCTTAAGGTGCAGGAACTGGCCCGCGATCGCCGCAAGGCACTGGGAGCCCGCCTTGCTCCACTGGGCGACCAGACCTTGTCAAAGGCGGCAAAAGAACCGGGAGCCGTCAAGACAGCCTCCGGTATGGTGTACCAGTCGCTGAAAGAGGGTACAGGGGCCAGTCCGCTTGAATCCGACACCGTCAGAGTCCACTACCGTGGCACCCTTGTGGACGGTAAGGAGTTTGACAGCTCCTACAAGAGGGGCAAGCCGCTGGATCTGAAGCTGTCAGGTGTCATCAAGTGTTGGACTGAAGGGGTACAGAAGATGAAGGTTGGCGGTAAGGCCAAGCTGATCTGTCCTCCGGCTCTGGCCTACGCTGAGTCTGGGGCCGGCGAGGCGATTCCGCCCCAATCGACACTTCTGTTTGATATTGAACTGCTTGAAATAGTTAAAAAGTAATCCACAAGGAGCTACTTCCATGAACCGACTGCTTCGATTGATTCTGCCAATCCTGTTGCTTACTGTCTGCTACGGCCTGCCTGATCCGGCTGCCGCTGCCGGCAAGACCTACCAGCGCACCCAGGAACAGTATCAACTGCCGGATGTGACCCTGATTAACCAGAACGGCAAACGGGTCCGCCTGAAGAGCATTGTTGATACGAACAAACCGGTGGTTGTTGACTTTATCTTTGGTACCTGCACCACCATCTGCCCGGTGCTTTCAGCGGGATTCATCAATCTGCAGAATCGCCTGGGGGCAGACACCCAGAAGGTTCAGCTGGTCTCCATCACCATCGACCCGGAGAATGATACCCCCAAGGTGATGCAGGAATATCTCAAACGCTACCGGGCCAAGCCGGGCTGGGATTTCTACACCGGCAGTCGCAAGGATATTGACCTGGTGATGCGCTCCTTCGGGGCCTACATCCCTAACAAGATGTCTCACTATGCGATTACCTTCATCCATCAGCCCAAAAGTCCTCACTGGATCAGGTTGTACGGCATCCTGAGCAGTTCTGAATTTCTTGAGGAAGTAAGGAAGGTGGGGATATGAGACGCCTGACTGCGACTATCTGGTTGCTGTTTCTAATGCTGATGGGTACGGCGTCGGTGCTGTCGGCAGCTGATACCAAACCGGCAGATCTGCTTGCTGACCTGACACCTGCAGACATTCATCGGCTGGGTGAGCGTATGTACCGTCAGGGGTTGCTGTCTGATGGTACACCGTTGCGCGGATTTATCAGGGGCGACGTGCCGGTGGACAGCACCGTCTTCTCCTGTGCCAACTGCCACACCCGCAGCGGGCTTGGTGCCATTGAAGGGCAGGTGGCTGCCCCGCCGGTTAACGGGCCTAATCTGTTTAAACCGCGCTATCTGTATGCCGACTTTGTCAAAAATACCATCTCGGCCAGCAGAGGCAAGACTCGCCCGGCCACAGCGATCCGCCCGGCCTATACCGATGAAACCCTGGCAGCAGCCCTGCTGGCAGGGGTAAGCGCCACCGGACGGGATTTCCTGCCGGTTATGCCCCGCTATAACATGGGGGATCGGGACATGCAGATCCTGATCAGCTACCTGAAAAATCTTTCAGCCCAGGTCTCTCCCGGTATCACCGATACCACCATGCACCTGGCCACCATTGTTACCGATGATGTCAGCGCCACCGACCGTGCCGCTATGCTGGCACCGTTAGAGACGTTGGTCCATATCAACGAACAGCGCAAGACCCAGCGCCAGGATCAGCGTTTTGCCAAGATGTTTCGGATGCTTGATAACGCCTATTACCGCGATCTCTCCATCAGTACCTGGGAGCTGAAAGGCCCGGCACACACCTGGGCTGCCCAGCTTGAGGCCTACTATCAGAAAGAACCGGTCTTCGCAATCGTAAGCGGTATTTCAAACCAGTCATGGCAACCGATTCATGACTTCTGCGAAAAACGCCAGATACCCAACCTCTTTCCCGTCACCGATCTGCCGGTTATCAGCAGTGAGGATTGGTACACCATGTATGCCTCAAAGGGTTATCACGGTGAAGGGGAAACCGTAGCACGGTATATTGCGTCTCACGATGATTCGACCGCAAAAAGGATAATTTTGCAGATTGTAGTGCAAAGCGAACAGGGCAAGGCGCTTGCCGCAGGTTTTGATGCTGCCTGGAAGGACGTGGGAAACCCTGGCAGTGTTAAAACCGTCACCTTTCAAACCGCTGCAGTTCCCGATGCCAAGCAGCTAAAGGCACTCTTTGCAACCCACAAACCGACGGACGTATTGATCTGGGGAGGTGAGCCGCTTCTGAACCCGATCAAACAGTTATCCGGGGTGAAGAAAATGCCCCGGCTGTACCTTTCCGGTCGCGCCCTGGAGAAAAAACTGAATGATCTGCCTGAAACACTGCGGGAGAAGATCTTCATTACTTATCCATTCCGCTTGCCTGAGGATGAAAAGGCCTATCGCGGTTTTGCCGATGTGCTGTTGATGAGTAAACAAAAGGTGAAAGACGACAAGCGGATCACCTCTCGTACGTTCTCAGCAGTGCATATGCTTTTGCTGGGGCTCAAAGAGATAAAGCTTGATTTTTACCGCGACACGTTGCTGGACCAGGTCAGTATGCGGACAGATCAGTATCTGCCTGACTTTGAGCGTTACAGTTTCGGCCCCGGACAACGCTATGCCTCCAAGGGCTGCTATGTTGTCCAGCTTGGATCTGGTTCAAAACCGCGCTTGGTCAAACGTAGTGACTGGGTGGTGTTTTAAAGGCCTGTCTCATCCTTCTGTAATCTGAAACAGGTTGTCTCAATCTGACACTGCAAGGTTGGTAGATGATGAGACTTAATGGATAAAATTCTTGTCATTATGGTGTGTTAGTAAAAAAGATACTTTTGGTATTAACTGTGCACATTAGAGGTTGTGTAGCGATGTAGTCAATAAAGGCACATTTTTAGCCGTGGTACTCAGGCTAACTAACATCTGCGCAGTAAAAAGGAGAGAACATATGGGATACCGTGGCGTTTCAACCAGCATTCTTCTGTTTCTGATGGTTTTGTTGACCCTGCCGGTGGCAGCGTTGGCTCGTCAGGATGGGCCTAATCCCCACAAGTCCGCCCCCAAAAAACGTATCACTGATGAAATGAGGCAGGAGGCTGCCGATGCCCGCAAGGGTGTCTCTCCCGAGGCACGCAAGGCGGCCAAGGCCAGTAAAGCCAAGAAAGTCAAGCATCCGGTTGCCGGCCAATCTGCCGGGTCCCCGGTTCGATAAAGCGTAGTTTTGGACATGAACAGCTATCAAGGAGGTCTGGTATGAAACGTAGATACGGCAGTTTATATGCAATGGTAGCGCTGGCCATTGCGCTGCTGGTGGGGATGGCAGGCATGGGATACGCCACGCCGGCCTATGTGCCCCCTGGCAAAGATCCAGCGAATTATCCGGGGGCAGCTGCTACGCCTTTCTTTGACAACGGTTATCTGGTCCCGGACCTCTTTGGCAGCACGCCAAACTGGAACCTGAGCCCGTCACTGACCAAGTTTGTGAATGAACTGGCCCCGCTGGGATGTTCGACAACCAATAACATTGGTCAGTGTCTGCCGGTAGCGGTACCGGATATTGTGACCTATCCCGGTTCAGACTATTACGAGATAGAGTTGAACCAGTACACGGAGAAGTTGCACACTGAGCTGGGTCCAACCACCCTGCGCGGGTATCGCCAGACCAACAACGGCACCGCCGGCGGTTGTACTGATCCGTCGCTTAATCAGGCCAATCCCTGCACGTCGTCAAACAACACGGTTGCCCCACCCGCAGCCTTCCATTTTCTGGGTCCGATCATTGTTGCCCAGAAAGACCGTCCGGTACGGGTCAAGCTGACCAATAATCTGCCCGGCGGCACCGCTGGGAACCTGTTTGTGCCGGTTGATACGACTATCATGGGTTCCGGGCGAGGCCCACTTAAGGCAGATGGCACCGCCTGTTCCTTTGTTGATGTCCCCGGTGTCACCACCCCCTTTAAGGAAAACGGCCCTGACTGCGCCAGTTATCCCCAGAACCGCGCTGAAATCCACCTGCATGGCGGTTTAAGCCCCTGGATCAGTGATGGTACCCCTCACCAGTGGATTACCCCTGCTGCTGAAGTTACCCCCTTCAAACGAGGCGCAAGTACTCAGAACGTGCCGGATATGCCTGATCCTGGCGACGGTGCGGTGACCTACTATTACACCAACCAGCAGAGCGCCCGGTTGCTGTTCTACCATGACCACGCCGTTGGTCTGACCCGGCTGAACGTCTACGCTGGTGAGGTGGCTGGTTATCTGATCCGTGATGCCGTTGAACAGGATCTGGTGACCCGGGGCATCATCCCGGCGGATGAAATTCCATTGATCGTCATGGATAAAAACTTTGTTGATCCTGCTACTATTGGCCAACTGGATCCCACCTGGGCCTGGGGAACAGGCGCAGACAACGGCAATGGCACCAGGGCACCGGTCAGTGGCGACCTCTGGTGGCCCCATGTCTACATGCCTGCGGAAAACCCTGCGGATGTCACCGGTGTTAACCCGATGGGGCGCTGGGTCTATGGACTCTGGTTCTGGCCCCCCACAACCGGCATACCGTATCAGCTGACGAGCAATCCGTACTACGATCCAGCCTGTGAGGCTGGCCCGACTGCCCCCGGTTGTGTGACGGAGCATGCCTTTGAACCACCCAATATGCCCAAGACCCCCAATCCTTCCTGGGTGGCAGAGGCATTCATGGATACCATGCTGGTCAACGGTACTGCCTATCCCACCTTGACGGTCGATCCCAAGGCCTATCGTTTCAGAATCCTGAACGGAGCCCATGACCGTTTCCTTAACCTGCAGCTGTATGAGGCAACCACGACAATCAAGCAGTGCAGTATTACAAATGGCGGCAGCGGCTTTGCCGTGGGTGACCTGATCACCTTCCAGGGTGGCCACCGTGCAATCGACAGCACCCATAAGTACCCCCAGGATGCCGAGGCGTCGGTTGTTGCAGTCGATGGCAGCGGCGCTATCACTGAAATCAGAATGGACAACTATGGTTCACACTACCAGGCAACACCACCAAGTATACTGACTGATGGTGCCGGTGTGGGCGCTGCCTTTACCTGTACCCTGCAGTCAGACACTGAAGTGGCCATGGCACCGGCAATTAACTATCCTGAATATGCACCGCTTAATAAACCGTACTCCCCCAATGACAGTCGCGATGGTGGTGTGCCAGACCCAACCACAAAAGGACCCAGCTGGATTCAGATCGGGAATGAAAGTGGTTTTCTGCCTAAACCGGCAGTATTGCCAAACTACCCGGTTACGTTTTTGCTGGACCCTACCCAGTTTAACGTAGGCAACGTAGTGGACGGAACCCTGCGGATGGGGCCGGCAGAGCGTGCAGATGTTATCATTGATTTCTGTCAGTATGCCGGTAAGACCCTGATTCTGTATAACGATGCTCCGGCCGCCTATCCAGCTGCAGTATCAAATAATGATTATTACACCGGTTCCCCTGATCTTAGGGACGCTGGTGGACATGCCGGTGTTGTGCCGGGCATGAGCCCCAACACCCGCACTGTAATGCAGATTAAGGTGAATGCAGGATCGTGCAGTTCTTCTTTTGATCTTGCTACACTGCAGAATGAGTTTACCTCAACTGCCGCTGGTGGCAGCGTGTTTGCTAAATCCCAGGAACCGCTTATTGTTGGGCAATCCTACTATAATGATGTCTACGGGGTTACCTTCCCCGGGGCACCTCCCACTTGGGGGCTTTCAGAAATAGGTGACAACTATCTCAGCTATTTTGACACGACAACCATTGCGAACGGGACAGGTGTGCCAGCTGTAACACCGATGCAGCCCAAGGCGATTCATGATGAAATGGGTGCCGTCTATGATGAATACGGTCGGATGAGTGCCCGCCTGGGGATAGAGGTGCCGCTGTCCAACAACCTGAACCAGACCTTTGTTATGCAGGGGTATATTGATCCTCCGACTGAGGTTGTTGATGATGGTCAGGTGCAGATCTGGAAAATCACCCATAACGGTGTGGACACGCACCCGATGCACTTCCACCTCTTTGATGTGCAGGTTATTAACCGGGTTGGCTGGGATGGTTTCAAACGTCTGCCTGATGACAACGAGCGGGGCTGGAAAGAAACCCTGCGGGTAAGTCCGTTGGAGGACACCATTGTTGCCCTGCGGCCACGTGCGCCCAAGACCCCCTTTGGTCTGCCCAACAGTATTCGTAAGCTGGCTCCGGCATTGCCCGATGGTACCACCCAGGGCTTCACCAACCTGCAGACCAGCGGACCACAAACCGGCCAGTCCAAGAATCCGTTGGATACCAACGTGGCTTACAACTTTGGTGACGAATATGTCTGGCATTGTCATATCCTTTCCCACGAAGAACAGGATATGATGCGTCCGATTCGATTCAATACCACCAAAACCACGCCGGACGCCCCCAGCGGGTTAAGCGGCAATAACGCCGCCGGCACCATAACGCTAAACTGGGTAGATCCGACACCGCTCAGTGCCTACAGCCCCACGGCTGCCAGCAACCCAAAAAATGAGATCGGGTTTGAAGTAGAGCGCTGTGCCGGAAGCAACTGCACCAACTTTGCACCGGTTGGCACAGCTCTGGCTAATGCAACCACCTATCAGGACATGGCAACCAGTGACAGCTCCACCTATCGCTATCGGGTAATGGCGTATAATGCTGCTGGCACTTCTGCAGCCTCTAATATCGCTTCAGTTTCCATTGCAGCTGTCAACGGAGTCTGCGGCAGTGCCAATGGTCAGAACCTTTCTGCAGTACCGACTACCGGCCTTTGCACCACCGGTGCAGCATCCGCTGTAGTCAACACCAACGGCAGCCTTAGTTGGACCTGTGCCGGTATTAACGGCGGCAGCTCATCTGGAACCTGTACCGCAAGCATTCCAACCTATGTCGTTAGTTTTGCAGCAACAGCCGGTGGCACCGTACAGGGGACGACCCCCCAGACTGTTACCTATAACTTAAGTGCAACTACGGTGACGGCAGTACCTGACCCCGGTTATCAGTTTGTTAACTGGACAATCGGTGGCATACCGGCAGGCACGAACCCTGTCCTGACCGTAACCAACGTCTTGTCAACCCTGGCCTACACCGCAAACTTTGCCCCGCTGTCAGGAGGCTATGTCTTGATTTTCAAATCGGGCCTGGGTGGAACCGTCAGCGGCACTACGCCACAGCAGGTACAGGCAACCGCAACAGCAACCACCGTAACGGCAGTTGCCAACAGTGGTGTCAGCTTCCTTAACTGGACTGATGATTTAGGCAACATAGTCAGCACATTACCGGACCTGACCATTGTGAATCCGGTTGCAGCCCGCACCTATACGGCCAACTTCGGCTTCCTTGTTTCGCTGGGTAACTGCATTAGCGGTCCTGCTCAGGTTGTGGCAGGTTCCATACCGCCGCCAACCTACACCTTCGGGGCTGCAGGATTTGACCTGGTGGCTGCATACCTGAACGGTAACCTGATTACCACGACAGCTGGCAGTTACAGCTTCCCGGCCGGTTTGAACAGTGACCAGGTCCTGACTGCAACCTACACACTTAACCCGGTGGGTACCGCTGCACCAATTCACTTAATCAACGGTGCCAGCACCATCAACCAGACCGTGCTGCAGACCGCGTATGGCAACGCTGCAACAGGCAACACCCTGCAGATGAAAGCGGTTACATTGGGTGGTCTGACTGCCAACAGAAATATTACGCTAACCCTGAAGGGCGGTTACAATAATGCCTACAATGCCAACTGTGGTTACAGTACACTGCAGGGTGGGCTGACCGTGCGGCAGGGTAAAATAGTAGCTGATAACATTATCATCAAATAGGAACTGCCCCGGCAGGGTCGCCTGAAAGGACCCTGCCGGGGGAAAAATACTAACTAATGTAAGAGTTGTAAGGTAATTGTAAGGTCTTTTGATGTAAATGGCTTAACAGCAGCAGGTACTAAAGCGGGGTGATGGAAAAATATTAGACGGCAGGGCTTGACATTTTCCGTGTACGCGGTATAAAAATTCAATCTTACAAGATATGGTTTTTAAGTGGCTAAAATAGCAGGCTTACTCACATGAGAGAGGAGAAGTAACAATGAAAAAGACAAGATCAATGGTAATGGGTGCAGCAGTACTGGCAGCCTTGGCGCTGCCGATGGTGGCAGGGGCAGCGAATAAGTTGGTGGTAAACGGTACGGATGGTACAACACCGAAGATGGTTGTGACGGATACGGGATATGTTGGGGTGGGGACTAGTGCTCCTGGCTCTAGTATTACTGTGACAGGCGCTGTTGCCCGTGATGCACAGTTGTATATGCAGCAAAATAGTCCTACTGCTCTGGCTCTTGGAGCTTCAGGTGCAGGTCTATTGCTGCATTATAATCAAAATAGTGGTCTTCCACCTGCAGGTACACGGTTAGGATATATCCTGTTTGGAGGTATGGATGGAGCTACACAGAAGAACCCTGCTGGTATAGTTGGTTATTCTGAAGGGACATGGGCCTCCGGTGGTGTAACGGGTGCTGGATTCTATTTTGCAACAACTGCAGCAGACTCAACTTCGAGATTAGAGCGTCTTAGAATTGCTGGCGATGGTCGCATTCGTTTGTCTAATCAGCCTGCAGCTCCTGCCAATAACGCAACTTGTACCGCTGGAGACCTCGTTCTTGATGCTGCGAACGCCTATCTTTATTTGTGTACTGCTACAAACACTTGGAAAAGAATGAGCTTTACTGCTTATTAAGCTTGTGAAGATATTTTAAAGTGCTTGAAATTAAGGCGACTGCAATACAAATTGTAGTCGCCTTAATATATTTTGCGAGGTGTTTAACAGGATGGAGAATAAAAACTGTGGTATAATCTACGTTGCAACGGGGCAGAAATATATTGATGAAGCTCTTTTTTCAGCGCATTCAGCTAAATCAGTTATGCCAGATATTGGCATAACTCTTTACAGTGATAAAGTACCACTGGACGTTGATTTAAGTTGTTTTGATAACATTTGTTTGCTTAATGATCCTAGCTATTCCTATATAGATAAAATAAAACCGTTGCTACAGTCACCTTATGAAAATACTATTTTTTTAGATACTGATACATATTTAATAGATAGCGTGTATGAAATATTTGAATTGTTATCTAAATATAATTTAGCTTATGCTCATTCGCCCGTTCGAGTAAGCCCTTGGGTTGTTGATTTGGGTATTCCCGCATGTTTTCCTGAAGCTAATACAGGAGTAATAGCTTTTAAAAAATGTAATGATATAAATATATTGTTTGAGTCATGGCTTGGCATATACAAAGAACAACTATCTATGGTCAGTCCTCCAAATCATGATCAACCATCATTTAGGTTAGCACTTTATCAATCCAATATACTCCATACTGTTTTGCCACCCGAGTACAATTTACGAACCATAGTTCCTTGTTCAAAAGGCAAGGCAAAAGTAAAAATTCTACATGGACGTCAACCAAGTTTAGGAAGGGCGATTTTAGAAGTAAATAATTGTGATGCTATATCTATTTTTGACTTTAGATGATATTTTAAAAGAATTAAGGATAATAATTGAATTATGTTTAAGAGACAATACTCTGAGATTGATTCTGCAAATAGTCTTAATGAGTTGATTAGTCATGATGGTGTTTTTTTTGTAATTTGTATTTATAAAACGATATTGGGAAGAATACCTGATTACGATGGTTTAGTATTTTATCTTAATAGATTACAGCAAGGTGTAGAAAAAATCGAAATAATCCGTCAAGTGTATTTTAGTAAAGAGGCTCGTAGCCGTTCGGCCTCTCTGCCAGGTCTGACTACAGCTATAGTTAAACGCCGCCTATCTCGTTTTTTGCCTTTTATTTTTCCATTCCGCAAAGAATATTCTGAAAATTTTGAAAAATTATCAGAAAATAAGTCATGGAAAGCTGTTGTTCTTAATTTTACAGGCGATAGAGCTAACTGGGGCTGCCAAGCAACAAGCTGGGAACTGATAAAATATATATACGAAGTCTTTGGGTCTCAAGTGGCTATGCCCTTGGAGGTTGTTCCCCTTTTTCCAAGAGGGCAGATTGATTTTGAGCTTAACCAAAAATATGGCGTTGCAGTTGAATCAGTGCTTGCAAAACTTCAGCCAACTGATGATGAAATTAGGTTGCTTTTAGATGTGGCAGATCAACGCTATGCTCATTACTTAGATAAAATTATAAATTCAGATGTTGTGTTTTTTCAAGCTGAAGGCACACTTACTGGCAGTGATATGGTGCATGGCTGGCGTCTATTATTGTTGCCCTACATCGCTAAAAAAATATTTGGTAAAATAGTTATTTCATTAAATCAGACTTTTTTTTGGAAAAATACGGTTGTTGACGATTTTGTCTTAAATGTGTTCCGAAGCTTTGACTTAGTGGCCGTTAGAGAAGTAGCTTCTCTTGCCTATCTCCGTTCTATTGGTTTTTCTAATGCTTATCTGATTCCTGATGCCGCTTTTTTAACACGTGCAGTTTTAGCGGGTGACGGGCTTCCATCTTTGGATACTAATAAGCGCTACTTTGGCGTAACTGGATCGGCAGCGCTTCAATATTTCTCAATTGATACGATGCTTGAGATAGTTGAGAATGTTAAAAAGCGTTTCGGCTTGACACCATTATTTATCTGCTCTGCAGGTATGGATCTTGATTTAGCAAGACAAGCTCAAACACGGTGGGGAGAGAATGTAATAACTGTTGTTCCTAATGTCAGTTATCGCGCAGTTGCAGCAATTATACAGAAATGTGATTTTTTGCTTGGTGGCCGCTATCATATGGCAATCTTAGCTGCAACGGTTCGGACTCCGATTGTACTTTTACCCTCAAATACTCATAAAAACGAGGGTTTGTTGGCTTTGCTTAATTATCCACTGCTAGTCAGGCATATTGATGATTATGCTGGAATTATAGAGGACGTTGAGACTGTATTGAAATCGCCTGAGGTGTTTAAGGCGTTACTAGACGATGGTGTGAGAAACATCTTTAAATGGTTGGAGGCAGGTAAAGAACTTTTAAGGGATACGCTTAAACTTTCAAATGTATCTGAAAGTAGCTGCACAGAACTGCAGTTTAACAAATATATTTACTCAATGATCGTTGATGCTTACTCGTTTAATTATTACAAAAAAATAATTTCAAAACAGGCAGAAGGGTATAGCTATCCCGATACTCAAGACACCATTTTCCCTCCTTCTCCCCCGCTCTTCAGTATCATTTTTCCTCTCATTGTAAATCTCCGCAGAGGTGTAGAGGCGGAAGCCAGTATGATTTTATTTCGTCAAGCTGTAGAAGTATATATTGAGGAAGTTTGTAAGCAATTTGATACTCGCTGGCTTGTATCAATATGTGACACATTTGCTGAGTTTGGAGAGCCTGTCGAACGTCGAAATGCGTTTATGGTTTCAATGCTTGCAATTTTTGAGAAAGTTTCACAGACGTACGCCTATTGGAGACTTGGTTATCCTCAATCTCTTGCCCCAGCAACCCCGCTTGAACATAGAAAAATACCACTATGGGACGGAATGGATAGCTTTCACTTGGTTCATGGCGATGTAACCATTAATATGTTCAGACGATTGGAAAACTTGCTGTCAGAAACACCAAGCATAGAAAAAATATATAGGCGGGTTAGGGACGGAATAAAAGACGGAGAAACTATTCTTGGTGTTTTAAACAAACAACATAAACATGTTTTTGAAACGGATTATTCTTGGGTTCTTGGTGACGATTATTTAACGCTGCGGGAGTCAGGCGAAATCCCTTTGATCAAATACCAACATTTTATTGAAAATTCTAAGTAGGTTGAAAGGATAATTTGGTTAAAATTACGGGAAAAATAGGGGGACACCATACCTATTTATCTTGGCATGGTAAGGAAAAAATGAGGGATACCATTTATTCGTGACACATATCGTTCTTTCTTGTTTTGTTCTCTTGAAATGTTATACTAATATTTAATTTATTGTGGAGTGTGAGATGGCAACGGTTGCTTTGCGGGCGCTTGGCGGATCTGTCGTGATGGCTTTACCTAAACAGATTCTGAATATGCTGCACCTCTGTGCAGGCAGCCAGGTGGAAGTTAGTGTTGAGGGAGGCAGGTTGGTTGTCGAGCCAAAGACAAGACCTCAATACAAGCTTTCTGAGCTTTTGGCTCAGTGTACTGAGCAAAATATGGTAATCTCTGCTGAAGATCAGGTGTGGATTGACTCAAAACCGGTCGGTAAAGAGGTGCCATTATGAAGCGGGGCATCCCTGACAGGGGAGATATTCTGCATCTTGATCTTGATCCAACGTTGGGTAGAGAACAGCAAGGGCAACGTTTTGCGCTTGTTCTTACCGTCGCTGAATTTAATCGCTTTGGTTTGGCACTTGTTGCACCGATTACCCAGGGTGGGCAGTTTGCACGCGAAAATGGTTTTACCGTTTCAATGACCGGTGGAGGCGGAAAGACTCAAGGCGTTGTTCTCTGTAATCAAATCCGTATGTTGGATTTTAAACAACGTAGGGGTAAGGTTATTGAGGCAGCACCTGAGATGATTGTTGAAGACGCTCTGGCGAGGGTCAGGGCACTTTTGGATTAAAATGTATAAATAGCGGGGGCGTCAACACCATACCTGTTTGTTACTGATACGTCACGTTCCTGTTGCTAAATACTCCGCAACATCCTCCAACCCCAACGCCTTATAGCTGATTGTGTAGCCTTGAAACTCCATGCAGAGATTCCTGGCCTTTTGCTGCAGTTCTGCAAGATTTATTTTGTCTCTATTCAGCTTTATTTCGGCAACCACCAGTTCTTTGGTCAGGTCATTTGCAGCCACAAGGTCAATCTCATTTTTGTTGCCTCGCTCCCAGTATGATCCAATACGATTGTAGCTGCCGGTATGGGCAAACAGTTCATGGAAAAAACGCTCCAGTATCCTGCCTGCCCAGGTGGTGTAATCCCTATTTGCAATCTGTCGGATGTAGTCAAAGTTGCCGGTCTCAACCGCAGAAAGATTGCGGTAGATAAATCTGAACCAGAAGCTTAGAAAGTTGTCTCTTATGTAGTACTTCTGCAGTCTGCCTCCCGGCTTGGCGGTTATGGGGCGGTGTCGGTCGATCAGCACATATTCCCCTTCCAGTTTTGCCAGATAGGCGCCGCTATGGATCTCAAGCACTGATTCGATCTCACTTCTGGCGGTTTTACCGCTGGCTATCAGTTCCAGTATGGAAAAGTAGGTGCCGTAGTCTCTGCCAAACTCCTCAATCAGCAGGTTTTTGCCTTCATTCAGAAATGGGGAAAACGGTTTGAACATGAAGTCAAATAACTCTGTTCTGGGTAAAGCCTTGTTCTCTGCCAGTAGCTCAAGATACTTGGGCAGTCCTCCGGTAATGGCATAGACATCAAACAGAGTCTGAATATCAGGATGGTTATAATCGCTGGTTACTTCATGGATGGAGCGGATACTGAACGGCTTGAGAAACATGATCCGGTCAGCCCTGCCAAACAGCGGTTCTTTCTGATCCTGAAAGATGCGGTACATCAGTGAGTGGACTGAGCCGATGAAGATTACGTTCAGCTTGCAGGTGGCCTTATTACGATCCCAGATCCCTTGCAGTTCTGAATAGACTGCAGGGTTGATACTGAAGAACTCCTGAAACTCGTCAATGATCAGGGTTATCCGTTCAGTACGGGATAGCTCGATCAACAGCAGGAAGATATCTCTGAAGTGCCGTATTTCACCAACAACAGGCGGACTGAATAGACGCCTGATCTCTTCAAGATGTTCCTGACAGAGTAGGGCTTCTGCCTTTTTTGAAACAAACAGGTAGATATGCTTATGCTGTTTTGCTGACTCCAGGGCCATCACCGTCTTACCGACACGACGACGACCGGTAAGCACGGTCATACGTCCGCAATCTGCTGACTGTTCATATAAGGTGGCAAGCTCTGCCAGTTCATCTGTCCGGTTATAAAACTTCATGGGTACCACCCTAATTGAAATATAGTATTTGTGGTTACTGTAATGAATTGCTTGTGCTGCAGCAAGCTAAAACATATGCTATAACCAGAAAAAAGATGAGTAGATTGTGGCTGTCATTTGTAGGTAGGATCAGTTTGACGCTTGTCCTTTTATGGGGTATATATTCAGCTCTAATCGCTACTAATACGGCTTACAAGGATACTGTCTTGCAATCAATAGAATCTGTTGAACCCCAGTCGTTATCTCCTACTGCTGTACAGTCATTCAAGAAGCGCTTGCTTGGTTTTAATCGCCTGTTTTTGTTGACGGTTTTCCTGCCTACACTGTTTTCAATTATCTACTTTGGTTTTATTGCCTCCGATATTTACATTTCTGAATCGCGCTTTGTGATCCGTAGTCCTCAGAAACAAACCACCACTGGTTTAGGTGCTTTTCTCCAGGGGGCTGCCGGTTTTTCAAAATCCCAGGATGATACCTATACGGTGCATGATTTTATCTCTTCCCGCGATGCGCTGCAGCAGTTGAATGTTCAGTTCGCACTGACCACCCTCTATACAGATCCCAAAATTGACCGGTTCAGCCGCTTTGGAGGTTTTGACCCTGATTCCAGCTTTGAGGCGTTACACCGTTACTATCAAAAGCATATTATTGAAGTGAGTAATGACAGCTCTTCATCCATTACAACGCTTCGTACCAAGGCGTTTAACGCTGCTGATGCGCGTAAGATGAATACCAGCTTGCTTGAAATGAGTGAAAAGCTGGTAAACCAGCTGAATGAACGTGGTCGGCAGGATATGATCCGTTTTGCCCAGTCTGAAGTGGCTGCGGCTGAAGCAAAGTCTAGGGCTGCAGCACTGGCACTATCAGCTTATCGTGATAAAAAAGGGGTGTTTGACCCTGAAAAACAGTCTGCATTGCAGTTGCAGCAGATTTCAAAGCTGCAGGATGAGTTGATTGCTACCAAGACGCAGTTGGCACAGGTTCGCTCGGTTACTAAAAATAACCCTCAGCTAGCTGTGTTACAAAAACGTGCAGATGTGTTGCAGGCTGAAATTGCAACTGAAACGGCAAAGGTTGTAGGGGGCGATCGCTCCTTAAGTGGCCATGCCGCAGAGTATGAACGTCTTGCTCTTGAGCGGGGCTTTGCTGATAAACAACTTGCAGCGGCACTGGCATCGCTGGAGCAGGCCCGTAATGAGGCGCAGCGTAAGCAGTTGTATCTGGAGCGGATAGTGCAACCCAGTCTGCCGGATTATCCGGTTGAGCCAAGGCGTTTCCGGGCTATCCTGGCAACCTTCGCCGTGGGTATGATCTGTTGGGGGATTCTGACCATGCTGATTGCAGGGGTCAGGGAACATCATGATTAGGCAAGGATGAAGAACAAGGCGGAAGGATGAAGGCGGAACGCTGGAGGCTGGAGGCTGGAGGCTGGAGGCTGGAGGCTGGAGGCGCAAGGATGAAGGCAATGACAGAAGATATCCGCTGGAAGCAGCGCTTTAATAATTATCTTCGTGCATTTGAAACCTTACGTCGTGCTGTGGATTTAGCTCGTCAGCGTGGTTTGTCTGAGCTGGAGCAGCAAGGCTTAATTCAAGGCTTTGAGTTTACTCATGAACTGGCTTGGAACGTGTTGAAGGACTATCTTGAAGAAAACGGTATATCCGGGATTGTTGGTTCAAAGGGTGCCACTCGGGAGGCATTTAAAAACGGGTTGATCAGCGATGGCGAATCATGGATGGAAATGATCAAGTCACGCAATCTTAGTTCACACACCTATAATCCTGATACTGCTGAGGAAGTGGTTGGCAATATTCTGTTGCGCTTTTATCCCGCATTTGAACAGATGACTGCTACGTTTTCTGTCTTTGCCGGGCAGACGCGGGATGTTTAATGACACATGGGATTAGTGAAGAGATAGTTGAAAAGATATGTAACGTTCTTTCAAGGCACCCGTCCGTTGAAAAAGCGGTACTGTATGGGTCACGGGCAAAAGGAACTTTTAAGACTGGGTCAGACATTGATTTAAGCCTGCATGGTTCTACAATTACTTTGAATGAATTGGGTGACATTGACGCTGAATTGGATGATCTACTGCTTCCCTATACTTTTGATCTTTTGATATTTGACACTCTTAAACACGCAGATTTACGTGAGCATATAGTGAGGGTTGGCAAGATCTTCTATGAGCAAGGCAAGGATGAAGGATGAACCTCTGTGCGAGGCCGGTTAAATGTTTGTATTTCACAGAGACGCAGAGAATCACAGAGAACAGCACCAACGCGAAGAGGATTTAAGGTTTACCCCAATAACCAGGTTTTGATCTTAAAGATTTTCTCTGTATAACTCCGTGCCTCTGTGCGAGATTGGTTTAGAGGTCAGTATGTCAATAACCAGCGATCTGCTTTCCGATGTCCTAACCTCAGTCTCTGGCCTCGAACTTGCCGTTCTTATTGGTAGCCGGGCAAACGGTTCTGAGCATGCTGCCAGCGATTGGGATATCGCAGTCCAGTGGTCTCGAGATATGGGGTTTATGGAACAACTTGCTGCTACTGAGCAGCTTCGTAAAATCTTGTCATCAACACTTGGGGTTCCTGAACAATCAGTTGACCTGATAGACATGGTGAAGGTACGTTTGGCAATGCGTGCTGTGGTCGCAGAAGAAGGGGTTCCGCTTAAAGGGGGAGACAGTCTCGCGTGGCATCGCTTTTTGCAGCGCACATGGCGAGAGTTAGAAGAACAGTATTGGGAGCAAATCTATGCGGCTTGATCTCTATCAGAGTGAAACAGCTTTAATAGCGCAGGAACAAAGCAGCTTGCTGGATGAAGCTTCTGAACGATTGAGGGGTGGGGGTATTCTGTCCCGGCTAGAACAGAACGGTGTGCTGCATGCGTTGCAGGTGCTGATAGAAAACGCAGTGGGAAAGGCCAAACAACTTTTAAAAGCTTCTGGAAAGCAGGTGCCGTTGTCGGCATATGACAGTTTTGCCAGTCTGATGCAGCTTGGTGTTGTGTCAGAAACTGGTCTGCCGGCTTGGAATGCTGCCATAGGTCTCAGAAATCGTATTGTACATGATTACATGAATATTGACTTGCCTCGTGCGCTTGAGCTGGTAAAAAACAATCAGTATAAATTTATTACCGACTTTCTATTGAAGCCGATCACCATTGGTGAATAGTTCTGATCACGCGCCGTTAACTTGACAGGATGAGAAGTAACCGTTTTTCTATTTTTAAGATTTCCTCTGTGCGCCTCAGTGTCTCTGTGCGAGGCCGCTTTTAAAGGAGTTTTCAATAGCATGACCTTTTCCGAAGGCAATCCAACCCAATACTCCACCTCATTACTCCGCTCTTTCCAAATTCAACTCCGGGTGATCGGTGCGCTGCTAATGCGTGAAATACTTACCCGCTACGGTCGGCATAATATAGGTTTTTTATGGGTTTTTGGGGAGCCAATGCTGTTTACGCTTGGAATTACGATTATTTGGAACTTAATGAACGTCACGCATGGCAAAAATGTGTCTATTACTGCTTTTGCAATAACCGGTTATTCATCTCTACTACTTTGGCGTAATTGCAGTAACCGTATAATTAAGGCTATTGAGGCCAATCATAGCTTGCTTTACCATCGTAATGTGCGGGTATTTGATGTTTTTGCTGCACGCCTTCTTCTTGAAATTGCCGGCGCCACCGCATCTGCAATTGTCTTGACGATATTATTTGTTCAAATAGGGTTAATGCAGGCCCCTGCAGATATTATTATAGCTCTTATAGGCTTTCTATTACAGGCTTGGTTCGCATATTCTCTCAGCTTGATTGTAGGTGCTGCATCAGAACGTTCTGAATTTGTTGAACGTGTGTGGCACATAGTTACCTATCTTGCCCTTCCTTTTTCAGGGACATTTTTTATGGTTGATTGGTTACCCAAATCAGTTCAAAAATATATAATGTGGGTTCCAATGGTGAATGGTACGGAAATGATAAGGCATGGTTATTTTGGTTCAACTATTAAAACACACGAAAATCCTGTTTATTTTACACTCCTTAATTCGGTTCTGTTTTTAATCGGCTTAGCCATGGTAAAAGAGTGTGGGCAGCGAGTGGAGCCGGAATGATTGTTCTTGAAAATGTTTCTAAAGTTTATAACACACGCCAAGGTCCAAGGATTGTACTTGATAAAGTCAACCTGCGTATTTCACGGGGCGAAAAATTAGGTGTCTTGGGACGTAACGGAGCCGGTAAATCGACTCTTATCCGTCTTATTAGTGGGGCAGAACTACCAACATCTGGGCATATTCATAGAGGAATGAGTGTTTCGTGGCCATTAGCATATGGCGGTGCATTTCAGGGGAGTCTCAGCGGACTTGATAACGTACGGTTTGTTTGCCGTGTTTATGGTGTTGAGATTGAGCCAGCAATTAAGTTCGTGGAAGAATTTTCTGAGCTAGGTCTATACCTTCGTGAGCCTGTAAAAAAGTATTCCTCCGGTATGAGGGCTCGTCTAGCATTTGGTATCTCCATGGCTATTGAATTTGATTGCTTTCTTGTTGATGAAGTTGTCGCAGTTGGCGATAGTCGTTTTCAAGATAAAAGCCGTGTAGAACTCTATGACAAACGTGGAGATAGGGCAATGATTATAGTTTCCCATAATTCTGAATATATCCGGGAGCATTGCCAGCATGCTGCAGTATTGGTAGCTGGGAGATTGTACTCATTTGAACATGTTGATGAGGCCTTTGCATTCTATCAAGAACATTCAGTGGAAATCTAAGTGCAAGGATTAAATGAGTTGAATCCATACCGCAAACGCATAATTGTTGTTTTAGGAATGCACCGCAGTGGCACCAGTATGGTTACGTGCGGTCTTAATGCTCTTGGAGTTGCACTAGGTGACAGGTTAAATCCGCCAGCAGCTGGAGATAATGATAAAGGTTTTTTTGAGGATTTAGACGTTCTTGAATTGAATATTCAAATGCTCCAAACGCTCAAAATTGATTGGCATTATCTTACTCCTGTTGAGTCTATTGATATAGATATATTGAATAATCATGGTTTTTTTTCCAAAGCTGTGGAGTTGCTAAGGTATAAAACTGCTGATTTTCCCGTATGGGGGTTTAAGGACCCACGTGTGGCCAAATTAATTCCCTTTTGGAACCGGGTGTTTGCACATTGCGGTTTTGATGTAGGATATGTTCTTGCAATTCGGAACCCGTTAAGCGTAGTAAAGTCACTGTTGAAACGTGATAAATTCAATCCAGAAAAATCTTATCTGTTATGGTTAGGTCATGTTCTGTCCAGTCTGTTACACTCAAAAAATTACCGACGCACACTTATTGATTTTGACAGTTTTATACAATACCCGCAAAAAAATCTGGAACAAATTTCATCGCGCCTTGACTTGAGTATCAACCCACACATCGTGAAAGAATATTTAAATGATTTTCTGGATGAAAGCCTTCGCCATTCAGTTTTTTCAGTAAATGATTTGGCAATTGATCAAGCTTGTCCACCGCTTGTACGCGAATTATACGCATCGCTGTTGGAGGTGTCTTGTGATAACAGCCGGATGGACGTCTCGAATTTTCATATAAATATTTCCCAAAGGTTGAATGAATTTGATCGTCTCAAATCAACCCTGCGTTGGATGGATGATCTTTGGAACGAGGCTTCGGCTCTCAATCTAGTGATTGAAGAGCGCAACACACAGATTGAAAATTTGAATCACACTGTGACAGAGAGCAACACACAGATTGAAAATTTGAATCACACTGTGACAGAGCGCAACACACAGATCGAGAATCTAAATCACACTGTGACAGAGCTCAAACACACCCATCATCAACAACTATTAGAAATATGTCAAACGCTCGATCAAAAAACGGTCGAGCAGAGATCCCAATTAGCCGAATTCGAGCAAGCTTATAAGATTCAGTTGGAAGCAAATCAACGTGAACTGCACGATCTGGTATCTCAAATGAAGGAAGTGCAAATTGCAAATGAAAAAGTAGCTAATCAGCTTTGTAGCAGACTCGACGATATGCACTCCACGAATTTTTGGCGCTGGTCAGCTCCATTTCGAAGCTTTGCTGAGTTCTTAGGGAAAAAAAAACTGCTGATTTAGAGTCTACTTTGCCAATAACTCAGACCGAACCATTAAAAGTCCCATTGACAGGTTCTTTTTACCAAACTTCCCCCCCCTTACAGGCCGATTCAATGACAGATAATAGGGCTTTTACTATGAAAACAAGCCATCACGATTGTGTCGCTGATACATTAGAAAAGTTACTTTCCTATGATGACGAAGACTTCATTCGTTCATCATATCTTACACTGCTTGGACGCGAGCCTGATCCAGATGGACAGGCTTACTATCTTGCACGTTTACGAGCCGGTATCAGTAAAATTGAAATACTTGCCTGCTTGCATTTGAGTGAGGAAGGGAGAATCTGGGGAGCAGAGCTTATCGGCTTGAAAGACATTATTTTACGTCATCGCTTGCTAAAAATTCCTGTGCTGGGCTCGGTGTTGCGCCTTGCAGGAATAAAACCTGTCGGAAGATCAATTCAACAAAAAATGCAGTCTAATAAAACCAGACTATCCCCTAATGCAGTAGATACATTAGAGGAGTTAATGTCATATAACGACGAGGACTTCATTCGTTTTTCATACCTTACGCTACTTGGTCGTGAGCCTGATCCAGAAGGGTGCGCGTACTATCTTGCACGTGTAAGAGCCGGTATCAGCAAAATTGAAATTCTTGCCTGCTTGCATTTGAGCAAGGAAGGGAGAGCCTGCGGAGCTGAGCTTACCGGCTTGAAAAGCGTTATTCGAAGTTATCGCATGCTAAAAACGCCTGTGCTTGGCTTGGTATTACAATTCGTTGGAACGAAACAGACAAGAGTAAATATTCAACAGCAATTACGCTCCATAGACAACAAACTATATCTGGCAGATGTGCGGATGCAACAGTGTTTTACTGAAGTGAACGAATTGCTTCGCAAATTGGCACAGGGGAGTGAAAATCAAAAGTTAGTTCTGGCAGGTCACTCGGAAGAATCTACAACCAACAGGCGCTCCACCATACTTGCTCAGGTTCGCCAAACCATTCTATCTCGTGAAAATGACGATCATATTAATAATACTCACAGCTTTAAAAAAAATAATCAGCAAACATGCGCTGACAATTGCATGGAACATGTGCATCTGCCCCCTGTTTCTGACGCTGTCACCCATAACCGGAGTATATCGCACCCGAGAATTCTTTGGGTCATTAACGGATCCGACATGCAGACGCAGAAATACAGGGTGTTTAATTACTCCGCTGAATTTGTCTTACATGGCGTCCAATCTGAAATCGTCATGGATGCCAACTTACTTGATATCCAGCCGACAAACTTTGATATCGTAATACTGAACAGAATCGCTGCAAGCGAAAACAGCCGAAGATTGATCAGTGTCTGCAAAAAAGTAGGCATACCAATTGTCTTTGATATTGATGATCTCGTTTTTGACCCTGACCGGATTGAATTGCTAAGATTTGTTAAAAACCTTGATTCAGCTCAACAAGAGCAACTCAAAAATGGATTTGGGCTCTGGAGAGAAACATTACTTAGCTGCGATGCGGTGACTACATCGACATTTGCCTTATCCAAGGAAGTAAGAAAACTTAATATTCCATCGTTTGTATTGCCAAATACGATAAGCAGAGCAGATTGTGATGAGTTTAGTAAGGTTAGCTGTCAATCTTCTAAAACAAATAGAACCGGAACCCGTATCGGCTACTTTAGTGGTACAAAAACTCACCAAGAGGATTTTAAAGTTTGTGCTCTTGCGCTGTCTAAAATTCTGGGTGAGTTTCCAACTGCTGAATTATTAGTAGTCGGGCATTTGGACATACCCGGTGAACTCCAAAAGTGTGCTAGCCAAATAGTTGTTCATCCTTTAATGTCACATGCTGAGATGCTTCGTTGTCTTTCTAGCGTGGATATCAATCTGGTGCCGTTGGAAATGAATAATGCTTTTACTGATTGTAAAAGTGAATTGAAAATATTCGAGGCCGCAATATTTGGTATTCCGAGCGTCGCTTCGCCAACCTCCACATTTTCAGCTGTCGTGTCGCATGGCGATAATGGCTTGTTGGCTGAATCATCTGAGGAGTGGTATGTTTTACTCAAGCATCTCATCGTTGACATCAATGATCGAATGCGTATGGGACAACGGGCAAAAGAATATTTGATGCGACGTTTTTCGATCCCTACAGCAATTCAAGAAGCCAAGGTGCTGTACAACAGCCTGATCAATAATCGTACCCCGCACATGAATGCGTTGGAGGTGTCTGAAGCAGATTGGCAATCTACTGTCCCTTTAGTTACTATCATCGCAATACTCTATGGCAAGCAAAATGAGGTTCGTTACTTCCTGGAATCATTGAGGCGACAGGATTTTCAGGGGCTATTCGAAGTGTTATTGGTAGATGATATGAGTACTGATAACTCTGTTCGCATTGTCGAGGATTTTGTTTTCCAGATGAACAAGGCGAAGCAATTCGCTGCCCAAATGAAAGTTAGAATTATCAAAAATACGAGTAACCTTGGAAACTGCGCCAGCCGTAACCGTGCAATTGCTGAAGCGAACGGTAATGTCATCATAGTCATTGATGCGGATTGTATGGTAAATAGGTCATATGTATTTGAACACTATCGGGCTCACCAGCATGGAGATTGTGATGTCGCAATTGGGCCGATGAACATCGAAACATTTGATGCAGACCCATACAGTGTTTTAGGGCGGCATGAGTCAGATAGAACGCTTCGTATTAGTCTGGCTGAGTTGCAGGACCCCAAAAATCCCGATAGCTTCGTTAATTGTATTACACGCAATTTTTCGATTAGTAAGCAATTTCTCACAATTGGGTTATCTGATAATTTGTTTGATGAAAGATTTGGTTACTCTGCTGATCCCAATTCTGGCTTTGGGTGGGAAGATGTTGAAATGGGATGCAGGCTTTACAAAGCAGGTGCCCGTATTCGTTTTTTACCAGAGACTTTTTCAATTCACGTCAGTCACCCGTCAACAACTGATGAGGGTATTAAGGCCTTTCGCTCTTTAAAGAATTATAGGCGGTTGCACGAAACCCATCCAGATCTAGTATTGCTATCTCGTCAATGGGGTATAAAGACATATCAGGCGATTATCAATTGGACCGGTGCAAGCGCTGACAAGCTGAGTAACAACGATGATTATTCCTATCTAGAAGGGACGTTCGACCGTTACCGTCGCTCCCCAATTACTGCACAAAGTCATCGCCCATTGCGAATATTGACGTATCGCTGGCATTGTTCGCATCAATATGAGCTTTATCGATCCGGCCATGACTTTACACTTGCCACCGGTACCGGTACAGGGCTGTGTGAAAGTTGGGAGTGGGATAAACGTCCGATGCCTCAAAATGCAAATTTTACTCGATTTGACGAAATTAATCCAAAAGACTACGACTTGGCAATTCTTCATTTCGATGAAAACGTACTGCACCCTGAAAGATGCAACGGAAAGGTTCCCCTCGATTGGGGGGCAACATTGCGGAGTTTCTTAGATAATGTGAATTTGCCAAAAGTAGCAATATGTCATGGAACGCCACAATTTGTTGGTCAATACAACTCAGCATACACCAATCCAGATTTAGGAGCTGTATATGAAGATTCACGGAAAGAATTAGTTGAGCTTTTCCATGATATTCTGGTGGTGTGTAATTCGCATCAGGCGTGCCATGAATGGGGTTTTAAAAAATCAACGGTGGTCTGGCACGGGTTCTCTCCTCACGATTATCCCATGGGAACAGGTGATCGCGGTGTTTTGACAATGCTTTATGCTGCGTTAGAAAATCGACCGCATTATAATGGCTTGTTTGTTTTTAACCATGTTCGAGAGTGCATTAAAGGGGCGATGGAAATCAATGTACTAAAGGTGCCAGAACCACCATTGAGTTATAAACAAGGTTCTCGAGAGTGGTCTGAATCTAAGTTTCTGAATTACAGCCGTGAAATAGGATCTTACTCTACCTATTTAAACACAACATTACGCTCACCCATGCCGCGTTCCCGTGGGGAAGCTATGATGGCAGGACTTGTTTCCGTCAGTATGCGTAACCATGATGTTGACTTATTTATTCGCAATGGGGCCAACGGTTTCTTTGCGGACTGTCACGATGAGTTGTCGGACCAGTTACTCTTTTTGGAAAAACATCCTGCTGCCAGAAAAAAAATGGCGGCAGCCTCCAGGCAAACAGCTCTGGATATATTTAACCAAGACCGTTACCTCGCTGAATGGTCAAAAATATTTAAACAAACTGTCGGATAAGCAGGATATTGATTTTTACTCAACTATAATACTTAGGTCGATTGAGCCGGATTACTTTTGTAGAGGTTAGGTGATAAATGTGTGGATTTGCAGGTGCTATTTGGAAGAAAACCGCTCCCCATTTTGACAAGAAAAAGGAGCTGTTACGCATTTTTGAAAACGGACTACTTCATCGGGGGCCGGACGAGCGGGGTGTCTACATTGGCCAATCATTCGCCGTAATACATCGACGGCTTTCAATAATTGACATTGCACAAGGACAACAACCAATGTTGTCAGAGGATGGAAACGTAGGCATCGCCTATAACGGTGAAGTATACAATTTCCAAGAGCTGCGTACTGAATTACAAGCAAACGGATATATTTTTAAAACCAATTCTGATACAGAGGTAATATTACAATTATTCCTTGAAAATGGTGTCAATTGTTTTGCACGCTTGGATGGGATGTTTTCTATTTTTATTTGGGATACGCATGAGAATGCAAGTGGTGTTTTCTATCTGGTTCGCGACCACTTAGGAGTTAAGCCTCTTTACGTCTACGAAGATAATGAACAAATTGCCTTTTCTAGCGAATTGAGGCCGTTACTCGCTATCCCAGGAGCGGACTTAAGCCTTAATCCGTTTGGACTCCAGTCTTATCTGACATTCAGATATACGCACGCACCTGATACTATTTTTAAGAATATTAGAAGAGTTGCTGCTGGAAATGTTTGGACCATATCAGGGGATTCGGTTTTCCAAAACCGTTTTTGGGACCTTCCAGCACCCTTGCGCCATGAGCGCATTACAGCCGACGAAGCCTCCGAACGACTCTATGAATTACTGCGTGCTTCGGTAAAAGTTCAACAGGTTTCCGAGGTCCCGGTCGGTCTATTATTAAGTGGTGGACTTGATTCAAGCGTAATTGCTCGCCTTTGCTGTGATATTGGAGTGCATTTAAAAAGTTTCAGTATTGGATTCCCTACTATAAACGAGTTCCAGTATTCACACGAAGTAGCGGATGCATTTGGATTATCTCACACTACGGTTGAAACTTCCCCTAAGGCTATCATTGAACGTTTTGAAACGGTTGTCGATGCAATGGATGAACCGATAGCTGATCCAGCTTGTTTTCCGCTCCACATCTTATGCGAAGAGATCAAAAAAAATGTTACCGTAGTCCTTTCAGGCGAAGGGGCTGACGAGATGCTGGCTGGGTATCCACAGTATGGTTATGTTTACAATGCGTCGGCTGACACGTCCGACTCTCATTTTGAGCGTTTTTTGCACCACAGCTGGTATTTTACGGAGGAATCAACACCCATCAAAGCTGACTTGGATCCGACCAGGTTGTGGCGACATAAATCTTATTTTTCCGAACGTTCGTTGCTTTCAGGAATGCTTGCCTATGATCTTAAAACATGGCTGCCAGAAAACCTAATGATGAAAGCGGACAAAATACTGATGTCGCACTCATTGGAGGGAAGATTTCCATTTCTCTCCAAATCTGTAGTTGAATTTATCAGTTCTTTGCCAGAAAGTTTCAAAATGAACGATACTAATGGCAAATGGCTGTTGCGCAAAACTTTTATGACACAGTTGCCAAAAACAATTATTACACGCCCCAAAATGGGCTTTTCCGTGCCAGTAGACTTACTTGTTCTCGAACTGAAAGAACGTGCCTATTCGCTTATTTCTGATTTGGAGACTAGGGAGCCTGCTGTACTACTAGACCTTCCTGAGATTCGTAGGAAATTTGAAGCACATTACTCAGGGGCGCAACCGAATGCGCTTTGGGTATGGACTTTACTGGTTTTACTACAATGGTTTCGGAATAGAATGTTTTAGTGTTGGGAGAACTATATTAATGAATATACAATTGCGCAATCGCAATGCTCTTGCAACGGCTCATTTAAGTGGCTCGGGAATTGAGATAGGCGCCTGCCACTTGCCATTAGCATCTCATCACTTGAATGTTAGGTATTTGGATAACATGACCCGGGATGAGCTAATAAACGGTGTTGACTACATTACAGAAGAACAAAAACGTTCGATTGTTCATACCGATATTATTGATGATGGCGAGTCGCTTTCAAGGAGCGAGTTGCATGATGAGTCATTGGATTTTATCATTGCAAATCATTTCATTCAATACTGCGCAGATCCTATTAAAACAATACTGAATCATTTAACAAAGCTTAAAATTGGTGGTGCCCTTTATTACGCTATTCCCGATAAGAATAATACATTTGATAAATCTAGAAACAATACTACTGTGTTGCACCTGATTGACGAATACGAAGGGCGCACTGACCCTTATGATTTGACGCACTACCATGATTGGGTTTTTCACGTAGATACAATTACATTTCAAGAGGATATCACTAATAAAGCTATACTGCTAAAGAGTGTGAGAAGTGGAATTCACTTTCACGTATGGGAAGCACACACGTTTATTGAGTTTCTTAGTGTAGTGCAGGCTCTGTCCGGAGAATTTGTTGTCGAACGTTTTTTCCCAAATAACGGAAATGAGTTTATAGTTGTTATAAGAAAAATAAGTCGTTTTTAAGACGATAGTGATGAAGTTAATTTGCTGATTTTAAATTGTTTTTTAGTTTCGCATAAATTAACCCCGATATTATCAATTTCTTTCAGTTCCATCCGCGCAAATTTTTGATCTTTTGACGAACTAAGAGGCTTAATAAATGACATTAAATATTGCTTCTCGGAATGACATAGGAGAACTTTTTTGCAAGGGGGAAGGCCTTGAGATTGGTGCAGGATGCTTACCTACATCTGTAGCAAAGGGCTCCGTTATTCACTTTGCAGACAAGCGTACTCCCGATGAATTGCGTACTTACTTTTCAACAAACGATATAGTGAACGTTCAAAGTCTCAGCGTTTTTGAAGGGCAGGAGTTTGATTTTGTAATAGCTCATCACGTTCTTGAACATTCAGCCAACGTAATTCAAACACTTATACATTGGATATCATTTGTTAAGGACGGCGGTATTTTATTTCTTAGTCTGCCGAATAGGCATATTACTCCTGATGCTTCGCGCTTGTTAACACCGCCGACACATTTTCTTTTGGATTACGCTTACCAAATAACTGAAGATGATTACGAAAGCAGGGAACATATTTGCAGTTTTCTCTGGGGCTGGATAGATGTAGGGGGACTTGAAGGTAAATCAAAATT
>NZ_FUWR01000003.1 GCF_900167465.1 Trichlorobacter thiogenes
CCTATCACCATCGAAACACTGTACTTCGGTGGAATACTCAACACCAGATGGATGTGGTCAGGCATGGCATGACCCTCGATAAGTTCAACTTCCTTCTGCCGACATAACTGACGGATGATTTTGCCAACTTCTCCTCGAAGCCTGCCGTAAAGAACCTTCTTACGGTATTTCGGCACGATCACAACATGATATTTGCACTCCCATTTTACATGGGCTAAACTTTGCCACTCTCGCATGGCAGTTCCTCCTGTTGATTGCCTTTAGGGGCTTTCCTCAGGAGGAACTATCGCTGGAACGGCAGAGCCTTTTCAAGTCTCACCGGCAGAGCCGGTGGTTTACTGAAAACCTTCAATTAAAAACCTTAGAACAGGTTTAAAACCAACCCGCAGGATGTTTTGAACATTTTTTATCTGCCTGTTTTTCTTTTATCTCTCTGAGATCTTTTGCGGCAATTTGCTATTTTCGCTTGAAAGGAATCAATCCATGCCATCGGTCTATGACCTGAAACCCAAATTCCAGAACCTGCTCCGTCCGTTGGTCAAGCTGCTGGCCCGCATCGGCGTCACCGCCAACATGGTCACCCTGGCTGCCATGCTGGGCTCTATCGCCTATGGCATCTGGATCTACCAACCCTTTGCCACCCACGGCCCCAACCCGTATCCGTTCCTGTTTCTAGGGCTGTTCCTGTTTATCCGTATGGCCTTGAATGCCATTGACGGCATGCTGGCCCGTGAACATCACCAGCAATCCTTGTTCGGGGCCTACCTGAATGAGGTGGGTGATGTGGTTTCCGATGCTGCCCTCTACCTGCCTTTTCTGGATCTGATGGGGCATGGGATGGGCTGGGTGCTGATGATCGGCCTCTGCTGCCTGACCGAGTTTGTGGGGCTGCAGGGCAAGACCATTGGTGCTTCCCGCCGTTACGATGGCCCCTTTGGCAAGAGCGACCGGGCAGTCTTCTTTGGCGCACTGGGCCTTTTTACTGCCTGGGCGGTATTTGAAAACAAGCAGCAACTGCACGGCATTGTCATGAACTGGGCGATGCTGATCGCCAGCCTGCTGGCACTGATCACCATCATCAACCGGGTGCGCCGAGGAATTCAGGAGGCACGGTCATGAACCTGCACCAGTGGATTGCCGGCTCCAGCTATAACACCCTGCCCCACGGTTTTCTGGTGCTGGGGCTGATGATTGGCGGCGCAGTGGTCGGTATGCTGGCTGGCCTGATGCTGAAGAGTAACGAGGTACTGATCCGCTCCCGCACCTGGCTGTTGATCATCGCCCTGTTCAGCCTGGGCACCTGGCGACCCGGCTTTGCCCCCTGGCTGTTCGGCTTTATCAGTTTTCTGGCCCTGCGTGAGTTCATCACCCTGCTGGAGACCCGCCCGGCTGATCGAGGCGCCCTGTTCTGGCTGTTTCCTGCCATTATCATCCAATACTTCTGGGTGGGAATGCAGTGGTACGGCATGTTCATCATCTTTATCCCAGTCTGGCTGTTCCTGTTCATTCCGCTTAGGCTGGTGATTGCCGAAGAAACAGAAGGTTTTATCCGTTCTGCCGGGGTGATCAACTGGGTGGCGATGATGACCATCTTTTCCTTAAGCCATGTTGCCTATCTGATGCAACTGCCGGTGGTTGACGTAGGGCATGGCCTGGGCTATGTGCTATCGCTGGTGATCATGACCGCCCTGAATGATGTCTTTCAATTTATCTGGGGCAAACTGCTGGGTGGACCAAAGATCATCCCCAAAGTTAGCCCCGGCAAGACCTGGTCCGGCTTTCTGGGGGGAATGGGAACCAGCGCATTGTTGGCGGCCTTCCTGCTGCCGCTGCTTACCCCTTACAGCCATCTGGCCGGTGCCGGAGTCGGCGCACTGCTGGCCTGCTGCGGATTTATTGGCGATGTGGTGGAATCAGCAGTCAAGCGGGATATCGGTGTCAAAGATTCCGGCACCAGCCTGCCGGGACATGGCGGCATACTTGACCGGGTGGACAGCCTGACCTACACTGCGCCGGTGTTTTTTCATCTGACCTGGTATCTGTTTCATTGAGGTCAACTTCAACTCAAGGCGAAATGCACCCCCCCTAACCCCTCCTGAATCAGGAGGGGGATTTGCTCTTGTACTCCCCTCCTTAGACAAGGAGGGGGCGGGGGTGGTTAAAAAGGCATCCATGGAAATGAGAAGCATGATATCCAAACACCTCATAATCTACGTTCTCAGCGCTGTCAGCCTTCTCTTCAGCAGCAACGCCCATGCCTACTGTTTTGAAGAGGCCGGGCAGCTGTACGGTATCAACCCGATGGTGCTGCGCTCCATTGCCGGGGTGGAATCGGGCAACAAGCCGGATGCCGTGGGTAAGAACACCAATGGCAGTTATGATGTGGGCCTGATGCAGATCAACACCATCTGGAAAAGCACCCTGGGGCAGGAACGCTGGAAGCATCTGGGGGATGCCTGCTACAACACCAAAACCGGGGCCTGGATTCTGGCAGCCTGCATCAGCAAGTACGGCTACAACTGGCGGGCGGTTGGCTGCTACAACAGCCAGACACCGGAAAAGAGTGAGATCTACGCCAAGAAGGTCTTTGAAAAGCTGGAGCGGCTGAAAAACGGCAAGGAACCGCAACCTCTGGATAGCAAGGTTGAAGCGGCAATTGAGGCCCATATTTTGGAACTGGCGGCTGCGACACAGGAAGGACGCAAGGTACCCAAGAAGAAAGTGCTGAAGTTTGTCCCCTATACGCGGCTACCCAAAGCAAAACTGCATCAACCACCGCCAGCACCTGCAGGTGAGCCGTCTGCACCGGTTCCGGTACCGTGGCAATGAAACGTCTGATCAGGATCATCTTTCTGGCCTGTTGTGTGCGACCGCTGGTGTCACTGTTGCTGGGACGCTGCATCAAGGGGCGCGAGCATCTGCCGGTCAGTGGCCCGGCCATTATTGCAGCCAACCACAACAGCCATCTGGATATCCTCTACCTGATCGCCCTGATGCCGCTGAAGGCGCTGGCGCTGCTGCGGCCGGTGGCAGCAGCCGACTACTTCTGCAGCACGCCGATTACTTCATGGCTTTCCAGCACTTTCCTGGGGATTATTCCCCTGGAACGAAAACGGAGCAGCTTCCATGCTGATCCGCTGGCCGGGCCTGCAGCAGCGCTGGAGCAAGGTGAGATTGTGATCATCTTTCCTGAGGGGAGCCGGGGTAAACCAGAGGAGTTGGGCCAGATAAAGCCGGGGGTGGCCCATCTGGCAAAGCGGTTTCCCGCAGTGCCGGTGGTGCCGATCTTTATGCGTAACCTAGGCAAAAGCCTGCCACGGGGCAGCTTTGTACTGGTACCGTTTTGCGGCAAGGCAGCGGTTGCTGAACCGCGCTGTTTCAGCGGTGACACCAAGCTATTTACGGCTGAACTGGCAGCAACCATGCAGCAGTTGGAAGATCAGGTTGATGCTGCCTCTTCCTGAGTTTCAGCCATGACATACTTCTTCACTGTTCTACGATCCAGCCCGGTGCGCCGGGCCACCTCTTCATAGCTACCCAGGCGCTGGTACAACAGGCCACAGTAGCCTGCCAGCAGCCCCCGCGCATCCAGACTGCCCTGGCTGACACCGGCCACCAGCGCATCCTGCAGACCTCCGCCGCCAACAACCAGACGATCCCCTTCATAGCGACGGGTCAGCAACATCCTGCGCACCGCCTGCTCAAGTTCACGCACATTGCCGGGCCAGGCATAGTGCGGCCCCAGCGTGATGCGTAAGCCTTCACTGATCTCTGCGGCCATGGCGCTGCATTCATGTCCCAGCATCCGCTGCAGGATGTTTTTAACCAGGGCCGGTAGCTCGGAGGATTCTTCCTGCACCCGCTGCCTAAGCGGCGGCACAATGATCTGATCTGAACAGAGCCGGTAATAAAAATCATCCCGAAACTGCCCTTCCCGCCGCAGTTCATCCAGCGGGCGGTTGGTGGCAGCGATCACCCGACCATTAAAACGCAGCCGGTCATGGCTGCCCACCGGCGCAAAGGTCCGTTCCTGCAGCACCTGCAACAGCTTGATCTGCACCGGTATTGAGACATCGCCGATCTCATCCAGAAAAATAGAACCGTGGGCAGAGCAGCGGGTAAACACCCCTTCATGGTTATCAATGGCGCCGGTAAAGGCCCCTTTCCGATGGCCGAACAGCTCTGACTCCAGCAGCGATTCCGGGTACTGGGACAGGTTGCGGCTGATAAAGGTACGGGTAAAACTGTCCTTGAAACAGCCGGTTTTGTCATCAAACGGGATAAAGCCGGAGCGCCCGATGGCAGCAGCGGCGGCCCCCTTGCCGGTACCGGTTTCACCCAGCAGCAGGGTGGAGAAATCCTCCATCCGATCCCAGAGCCGCTGATCATACAGATTGATATCGCAGGTAAAGATGTTGTTCCAGAGCTGCAGCCGCAGGGTATGCATGGAGGGAGACAGCCCCACCAGGGCGGTGTCGATAAAATAAAAGGCCCGGCGGATCTGGTAGAAGATCTCCAGGTAGCGCAGGCAGTCCGGCCTGCTGTAGCCCAGACGTTCCAGCTGATCCAGCACTTCACCAGCAAACGGCACCTTGATCGGCCGGTCGCCAGCCCGCTGCTGGTCAAGGATAAAGGCATCAAAGGGGGCGCGGTAACGGTGGTAGATATCAAACTGGAAGGCGGTCTGCAGCAGGCTGCGATCTTCGCCACGATACAGCACCGGATCACCCTTGCCACTGCGGCGCAGACCTTCAAGCCGAGCCGTGACCCGGTCCACCACCAGATCAATCAGCTCATCCCGCGAGCAGCGCAGGTCATCACCAATAATCTGGCGGTCAAGGGCCTCCCGTTCCGGGCTGAACGGATTGGCAAAGGCGGCCAGGGCCACCGCACGGAAGAAATCTCGGTCCACAGCTGTCAGGGTCAGGGGCTTGTTCATGCACAGAATGTACAGAGCCAGTACAATCCATGTCAATACATTTGATTGCACTAACAACTTTCACCAACACAAACAGCTTATATTATTAGCAAATCAAATTATATCCAGCTTGGCACAATCCCTGTAATTGGTTTTAGCAAAGCAGAAACGAACGCAGCAGGGAGGAAGTCATGAAAAGCATCAATAAACGGATCTTTACCATCGTCCCGATTATCGCCTTTGCACTGACCATCGTGATCTCAAACGGTATTTTCCGCACCATTGAGCATCGTCGCGCTGCAACAACAGGCCAGTCCCAGCCTGCTGATGAAACACTTAACGGCAGTTACAGCAACCTGATCAACACCTTTAACTCCAGCTCCACGAGGTAGGCCATGACACTCTTAAGTATCTGCATCGGTATCATTGCAGGCGGTATGCTGTTTCAGTTCCCCGGCGCAGTTTCAGGTGGGATCATCGGCTGGTTCTATTCCAGCCTGCAGCTGCTGCACAGCCGCCAGAACAAGCAGCAACAGGAGCTGGAGTGGCTGAGATCACGGTTGTCCACACATCTGCGGGGTGAACCTGAGCAAACAACGCCTGAGCCGGATCAGGCACCCAAGCCGGAACCTGCAGCCATGGTCACCCCAGTTCCGCTGGCGCGGCCAATGCCGACCCAACCGGCCTGGCAGCAGGAACAGGCAGCACCCAAAACCACCGTGGCCGCAACCGCTAAAAGCGAGCCTGCCTATACCTTCAGATACACCCCCGTGCCGGAAACCCTAGCCGAACCATCAGCGTTGGAAAACATTTTGAAGGCCATCTTTAACGGTGAAAACCTGCTGGTAAAACTGGGGGTATTGATCCTGTTTTGCGGCATCGCCTTTCTGGTCAAGTATGCAGCACAGCGTGGTATGTTTCCTCTTGAGTTGCGCCTGATGAGCGCTGCTGCCGGAGGCGTGGCCTTGCTGGCAACCGGCTGGAAGCTGCGCACCAAGCGGGCCGAGTATGCCCTGGCCCTGCAGGGTGGCGGCATCGGCATCCTCTATCTAGTCAGTTACGGGGCCTTCAGACTGTACGGGCTGATCCCTGCACTGCCTTCCTTCGGGTTGCTGGTGGCTATCTCCGGCCTGTGTGCTGCACTGGCACTGCTGCAAGAATCACGCACCATGGCACTGTTCGGTATTATCGGCGGCTTTGCGGCGCCGTTTCTGGCTTCGGTGGGAATCGGCGATCCGGCTTTGCTGTTCGGCTACTACACCGTGCTCAATCTTGTTGTGATCGGCATCGCCTGGTTCCGTTCATGGCGTTCCCTCAACCTGACCGGTTTCATTGCCACCTTCCTGCTGAGTGGAATCTGGGGGACACATTACTACAAACCTGCCTATTTCAGTTCGGTTGAGCCGTTCCTGATCCTGTTCTTTCTGATCTACCTGGGGGTTGCCCTGCTGTTTGCACTCAGGCAACCGCCCGAGCTGCGCGGCATGCCTGATGCAACCATCATATTCGGTACACCGCTGGCTGCCTTTGCTCTGCAATCAGCACTGGTCAGCGATTTTCGCTACGGCATGGCCTGGAGCAGCTTGGTTGCCGGACTCTGCTACCTTGCCTGCTGCCGCCTGCTCTGGAACCGGGGCCTACAATTGCGCCCGCTGGCTGAATCGTTTCTGGCACTGGCAGGCATACTGCTCACCCTGACCATACCACTGGCCTTTGATGGCCGCTGGACCTCCGCTGCCTGGGCACTGGAAGGGGCAACCATGGTCTGGCTGGGTTTCAGGACAGAACGTCAACTGGTACGGGGCAGTGGCTACCTGCTGCAGCTTTTGTCCGGTCTTGCCTTTGCCTTTGGCGTGGCCCACACCAGCGGAAGCATGCCGCTACTGAACAGCTTCTATCTGGGCTGCCTGCTGATCAGCCTGTCCGGCCTGTACAGTGCCTTTCTGCTGCATCGCCATACGCATCAGAGTCAGGAATGGGAACAACCGCTGGAGTACCTGCTGATCGCCTGGGGACTCTGCTGGTGGTCCGGCGGTGCCCTGCGTGAGCTGGAACAGACAGTGGACAAAGAGTTCTTGTATGGTGCGATCCTGCTGTGCGCTGCTCTCTCAGCCCTGCTGATCCGCTTCGTAGCACGCAAGCTACAGTGGCAGAACTTTGGCTGGACCAGCCTGATTTTGCTAGCGCTGATGCCTGCAGCCGCAGTGGCTTGGTTCCCTGCTCATCCCCTGGCCCATGGCGGCTGGTTTGCCTGGCCGATCGCCTTTAGCGCAAGCTGGTGGTTGCTGTATTCCCATGACCAATTGCTGCCTGCCACGCTTAAACCATATCCCCATGCCCTGCTGGTCTGGCTGTTGGCACTGCTGGGCACCCTTGAGCTGGGTTGGCAGGTATCCTTTGCCATGCTGCAGCAGGGTAGCTGGCAGGAGATCAGCCAGGTGTTAATGCCGATCAGCCTGCTTGGGCTGCTGCAGATCGGCAACAAAACCAACGTTTGGCCTTTTAGACAGGAGCGGATTACCTATCAGGGGATCATCGCCCTGCCGTTTGCGGTCTGGTCTCTGGGCTGGGTGGTGATCAGCTCCCTTATCTGCAGTGGCGACAGCAGTCCGCTACCCTGGCTGCCACTATTGAATCAGTTTGACCTGACCATCCTGGCTGCCATTGCCGTGTCAGCACTCTGGCTCCGCAGCCTGTATGCAGAACCTGCATTTCAGGAACTGCTGCATGAGCTGCAGCCTACGATCACTGCCGTCTTCAGCGCCGTTTGCTTTATCTGGCTAAACGGCATGCTGGCCCGCAGCCTGTATTACTGGGGAGAGGTGCCGTTCACGGCCCACGGCATGCTGCACTCACCCCTGGCCCAGGCATCCTTTTCCATCTTCTGGAGCCTTTTGGCACTGCTTGCCACCCTGTATGCGGTCCGCCACGGCCATCGCCTGATCTGGATCTGCGGGGCATCGCTCCTGGGGGTTGTGGTTGCCAAGCTGTTTATGGTAGATCTTGCAGGTCACGGTACTGTGGCCAGGATCGTATCATTTGTTGCCGTGGGACTGTTGCTGCTGGTAATCGGCTGGTTTGCACCAGTACCTCCGAAACAGGAATAGCCCCGATCATCCATCACAAGGGAGAAGATCATGTCGTCATTGTTCAAAAAAGCCCTGCACCTGATACTGGTTGGTCTGCTGTGTATCACTACACAACAGGCCCAGGCAGCACCGACTGATGAAGTGCAAGAGCAGCTTTCCTCATCATCAACCACAGCGCTGCCGGGCAAATGCCGTAACCATCTGCTGAAGGCCCATGGTGTTACCCGACAGCAGGTGGATGCAGGGTTACAGCAGGAACTGGCCCATTTTCGCACCCTGGCAGAGCAGGCCTTGATGCTGCGGGCCGAGACCATTTCAGTGGGCAGGCGGATCAAGACCCAGCTGGAGCAGAAAAAGCCGCTGTCCGGCGACGATCTGGAGATCATGAATATCGGCATTACTGAACATCTGAAGCTGCGCAAGGAGCTGATGGAGGTTGCTGAATCCCACGAATGCTGGCTGGATGGAACCGAGCAGGAGTGGATTGCCCGGGGCGTATCCCCGGAAGCGCGTCTGAACGGGGTGATGATGTCGCTCTCATCCGCCTTCTTGTTGTACGACAACTACCTGCTGGCGGTTTCGCTGTTTGAGGGGGATGCCAAGCTGCGCCGTCTACTGAATGAGGCCGATCCCGGCTACGCGGTCAAGAGCGCCGCCCTTGCCAAGGTGACCCTTTCCTACAACTCCATCAACAACCGCAGCCGGGCCCGCAGGGCGATCAAATTCTATGAGCGTGAGGCAAAGCGGTTTAATCAATCGGTGGATGCCAACCCGGAGACCGCCTACATCAATCTGCTGATCAAGCAGAGCCCTTCCTACTCCATGGTGCGGACCTGGTCACCGTTCTATGTGGTGGGCCGCAAAGTCGGCTTTCTGGGCGGTGTGACCGAGGACACCCTTTCCGGGCTGGAGCGCCACGGCATCAGCCTGTTCAGCATGGTTTTTGGTAATGCGGTGGGGCTGGTGGAGACCCGCAAGGGCAAGCTGTACCGCAAACAACCGATCCGGGAGCAGCTGACAGGAACCCTGCAGGCAGGTGATGTACTGCTGGAAAAAACCCCCTTCCGACTGACTGACAAACTGATCCCCGGCTACTGGGGCCACGCAGCGGTCTGGATCGGCACAGAAAAGGAGTTGCGGGAGCTGGGCATCTGGGACAATCCGCTGGTCAAGCGTTACCATGATCAGATTCACCAGGGACGCGGCGTGGTTGAGGCGCTGCGCTCCGGGGTTGAGATGAACCCGCTGGATCAGTTTATGAATATTGACAGTGTGGGGGTCCTACGCAAACAGAACATCAGCAGGGATGACCGGGTCAGGGTTATCCTGCAGTCTCTGCGGCAGGTGGGTAAGCCGTATGATTTCAATTTTGATGTGGAATCAAAGGAGCGGGTCTACTGTTCAAAGCTGGTCTACCTGACCTACAGCGGCGTGGAATGGCCCACCAAGAAGTCACTGGGCCGCACCACCTTTACCCCGGATGATGTGGCTAACCGCGCCCTGGCCGGTGATTTCAGGCTGGTACTGTTTTACCACAACGGCAAGCAGGTACAGCAGGCACCGCTGGAGCGGATGGCAAGCCTGATGGAGCAACAGGTCCAGGCGTCTGCAGCGCGCTAAGGTTTCTGCCTGATAGTTTTAACACCACAAACAGCATCCAGTGAACATTGGATGCTGTTTGTGCGTAAAGCCTCTTACAAGTATGGCGTTACGCTGAGGTATGTTCAATTTCAAAAGATGCTGCTGGAGGAACTGCGCCTTTAAAGAAATCAAAGCTCTTTTTACATTTGGGACAGTGAGCCTTCACCGGCTGATCCGGCAATTGGCTATCCAGAACTTCACGACTGAAGGAACAATGAGGGCACGATACACGAATCATAGCCATGGGAAACCTCCTCAGAACATACGTTCATTGGTGCTGTATTCCCTCTGCAAGATACGTGGCAATCATACACAAATCTGAATTAATCACACAACATCAATAGTTTAGCAGCAACAAGAATCATTCCCTGCAGCTCAAAAACACAACAAGCTGACAAAAACCGTCATCCAGACATGCACTCACTGCGTAGCAGGATTCCCAAGACAAGCAGAAAAGTTCTGGTATACTGAGCAGCACTTACTTACCAATGATCAGGAGGTCTCTATGTCATTACGTCACCTGTTTATGCTGTTTTGCACCTGCCTTTGCCCAGGTATAGCACTGGCCGCGCCACCGACACGTATACCGGCCCAGGCCACAATCAGCGCGGTTACGGTTTATCAAGACCGGGCCCAGGTTACCCGCAGCGTAACCGTCCCATTGAAGCCGGGCAGCCAGATCATTGCGGTTGAAGGATTACCGGTGCTGCTGCAGGACGATTCAGTGCGGGTTGATGCCAAAGGGACGGCACGGGCCACCATTACCGGTATTGAGGTCAAGCGCAGCTTTCTGACCCAGACCGCAGACAAGCGGATCAAGGAGATTGAGGCTGAACTGAAACAGCTGGAACGCAAGCTGGGTGGTCTTGATGCCAGAAAGGCCGGACTGGCTGCCCAGAAGGGTTTTGTTGACTCGATCAAGGTGGCCTGGGGTGAGCGGATCTCGCAGCAATTGGCCGTTGGTAAGCCGACCACCACTGAACTGAACGAAGCGATGGGGTTTGTGGGCAGCAATACCGTTAAGGTTGAAGATCAGCAGCGTGATATTGAGCAGGAAAAGCAGGCCATCAAAGAGCAGATGGATGCCCTGAAACGGAAGAAACAAGAGGCCACCGGTTCCTACCGCAAGGAAAGCAAGACCGTTGAAGTGGCGGTGGAGACTGCCAAAGAAGGCAAACTGACTCTGGACCTGTCCGGCGTGGTCAACCAGGCCACCTGGGAGCCCAGCTACGATGTACGCCTTGCCCTGGATGGCACCAGTGCTGAACTGACCTATCGCGCTCAGGTCCGTCAGCAGACCGGCGAAGACTGGAACAATGTACCGTTGACCCTTTCCACAGCCCGCCCGGCCAGCGGCGGCGCTCCTCCTACCCTCTATCCCTGGCGGATTTCCTTCTACCGTCCCATGCCGATGGCCATGCCTGCTGCTGCACCGATGAGGAGCTATAAAAAGGCAGCAATGCCGGTGATGGCTGAAAGCACAAAAGCTGATATGGCAATGGAGGAAGAAGAACCCGCACCTGCAGCCTTCCAGACCGCCCAGGCAGCTGCAGAAGGCACCTCAATCGCCTTCAAGATTCCAAAACCGGTGGACATCCCCTCTGACAACACCCGTCACAGCACCGTGATTGCGCTGGAAAAACTGCCGGTCAGTACTGAATATGGCACCGTACCCAAGCTGTCACCGGTTGCCTACCTGACCGCCGAGCTGGTCAACAAGGCTGGCTGGCCGCTGATGCCCGGCACCGTTAAGATCTTCAGCGGTAACACCTTTGTGGGTAGTGCTGATATGAAGCAGGTGGCCTCGGGCGAGAAATTCACCCTCCCCTTTGGCAGTGATGATCAGATTACGGTCAAGCGGGAAGAGTTAAAGCAGCATAAAGAGGCAGGCATGTTCGGCAAAAACCGGATGGGCTACCGTTCAACGGTCACTGTCACCAACTTCCGCAAAGAGGCCCAGACAATCAGCGTCAAGGATCAACTGCCGCTAGCGGGCGACAGCGAGATCAAGATCAGCCTGGAAGAGGCCACCCTGCAGCCGACCGAGAAAAAAGATGATGGCACACTGATCTGGAAGATGAAACTGGCAGCGGGTGAAAAGAAGGTGTTTAGTTACGAGATCGTGGTAGAGTACCCCAAGGACCGGGAAGTGACGGGACTGTAACAACAAAAATCCTTTTTAACGCAGAGTAACAAGAGAGAGCCGCAGAGTTGCAGAGATATGGTACTGGTTACAACAGACAAAATCTCTGCCACTCTGCGGCTCTGCGTTAAAGGTTTTAACCTACTACTTGATCAAACCACCTGCAACACCACGCACTTGAGGTATTCAGATTCAGGGAAGTTCAGCAAGACAGGATGATCCGGGGACTGTGAACAGGCCCTCACCAGCCGCACCTCACGCTTGGCCTGACGGGCAGAGGTGGCCAGCATCTCTCGGAACGGTTCCCGTCCCATATGGTAGGAGCATGAACAGCTGATCAGATACCCGCCCGGCTCCAGCAGTTCCAGGGCACGGCGGTTGATGGTGATGTATCCTTTGGTGGCCTCGGCCAGGTTCTTGCGGTTTTTAACAAAGGCAGGTGGGTCCATCACCACCACGCCAAAGCTGCGCCCTTCCAGCTTCAGAGAGCGCAGCCGATCAAAGGCATCGCACTCCTCAAAGCTGACCCGATCAGACAGGCCGTTTAAGGCAGCATTCCTGCCTGCCAGGGCAACGGCACGTTCAGAGATATCCAGACCCAACACAGATCTGGCCCCAAAGAAACCGGCATGGGCAGCCCAACTGCCGCTGTAGCAGAAACAGTCCAGCACATCCTTGTATTTAGAGATTCCCTGCAGCAGCAGATGGTTTTCCTTCTGATCCAGAAAACCGCCGGTCTTCTGGCCATTACGCAGATCCACCTCAAAGGTCAGGCCGTTTTCCTGCATCAGAACAGCATCCGGGATGCTCCCCTGCAGCAGCTCCACCTCTTCTGTCATCCCCTCCATGGTGCGCACCGCCACATCATTACGGGCAATAATCCCCTTGGGAGACAACAGACGCTGCAGCGCCTCCAGGATCAGGCCACGCCGCCGGTCCATACCGGCAGACAGCAGCTGCAACGAGAGGTAATCGCCATACTTGTCCACCACCAGACCGGGCAGAAAATCAGACTCACCATAGATCAACCGGAAGGTCTCCAGCTGGGGGTAGAGGCTGCGACGATGGGCCAGGGCAGCGGCAATCCGCTCTTCAAAGAAACCGACCGAGTCAATATCCTCCTGCTTCCGGGAAAGCAGACGTACTGCAATCAGCGAATGGGCATTATGGTAGCCGGTGCCGATAAAATTACCGCTGACATCAAACAGTTCACAGGCAGCGCCCGGTTCTGAGGCATCTTCTATCCGGCCGATCTCGTTACTGAACACCCAGGGATGTCCACCTTTGATCCGACGGTCTTCGTTCTTTTTCAGGCTGATTCTTGTCACGGCAACATTTCTCCAAGGGAGGCAAGGGGGATGCGATCCGGCAGTTTGATGCCGAACTCGCGTAGATACAGCACATTGACCGAGACCAGCAACGCATTAAGCCGCTCCAGATCAATCAGGGCGCCACCCGGTATCCGCTCCATCCCTTTGCAGTTAAGCGGGCAGACATCCACCCGGCGGCCCGCTTCCTCAGTGATCAGGATCGGCAGTCCATGGGTGCGACAGATAATCGGGCGGGCCTGGTACAACAGACAACAATCGTTAAGAAGGAGCGGACAACGATCCCCATCCAGGGGGTTGGACAACTGGTGCTTCAGCTGCTGATACTGCTCCGGCGGCAACTGTCCGGCAGCCTCAATCAGCGCCGCTGCCTCCACCGGAAAGACCGAGATACTGATGCAGCAGGAGGAACAACCGGCATGACAGGTGAGGGCATCACCCAGTAGTGTGGTGATACCCTCACAAAGTTGATCCACCTTGTCCAGCAGGCGGTGATAGTTTTCCAGCGGTTGTGACATCAGTTACTGGATCTTCAGCACGATCTTGCCGAAATGTTTATCCTCTTCCATCATCCGGTGCGCCTCAACCACTTCATCAATTGAGAAGACCTTCTCAATGATCGGCACAATGGTACGATCAGCAAACTTGGGCAGGGCCGTCTTGGTGAATTCAGCCACAATACCGGCCTTATCCTTGACCGGACGGGAACGCAGGACAGAACCGATGATCTGCTGACGCTTGACCATCATCAGTGCCAGGTTCAGCTCTGCCTTGATACCGCTGATAATACCGATGATCACCAGACGTCCGGCATAGCCCAGCGAAGCCATATTGGGGGCCAGGTACTTGGCACCGACATGGTCCAGGATCACATCCACACCCTTCTTGTTGGTGAACTCCTTGACTGCCTCAGAGAAATCAGGGGTGGTGGTGAAGTCAACCACCAGATCAACCCCCATCGCCTTGACCCGCTCAATCTTGCTGGGGTGGGAGGTGACAATGAGCTTGGTCTCCGGCACCAGCGCCTTGCAGAGCTGCACACCGGCCATGTTGACCCCGCCGCCGCCGCCATGGATGATAGCGGTGTTCTTGTCCTTCAGGCCACCGATCATAAACAGGTTGGAAAAGGCGGTGATGTAGGATTCACAGACGCAGGCAGCCTCTTCAAAGGACATGGACTCCGGGATCGGCATCAGGTGGCTGGCATAGGCCACGGCATACTCGGCACAGGCACCGCCGCCCACCAGCGACATGACCCGCTGACCCACCTGCCAGCCCTCAACACCGGCACCAAGCTCTTCAATGGTACCTGCCACCTCAAGACCAAGGATTTCAGAATCGCCGGGAGGTGGTGGATATTTGCCTTCACGCTGCACCAGATCAGGACGATTGATAGTGGTAGCAATCACCTTGACCAACACCTGGCCTTCAGCAGGGGTTGGCTTTGCAGCCTCACCCACCTTCAATACCTCCACGCCCCCAAAACCCTCCATCAATACAGCCTTCATAGGACCCCCTCCCAAATGAGATAGTGTTTGAAAAATGCGAGGGGCTAATCTACCTGCTTGGACCGCTTTTGTAAACCGAAAACCACCCATGAACCCTTGATTTAAGGGCTTTTTTCTGCCATAAACGGGCCGCAGCAAACAACCAAACCAAGACTTGGATGGTACAGCAATGAATATTCTGGTCACCAACGACGACGGCATCGGAGCAGCGGGCATCAAGGCCCTGGCTGAAGCACTGACAGAACTGGGCACGGTGACGGTAGTGGCCCCGGACCGCGAACGGAGCGCTGCCGGACATTCCCTGACCCTGCACTCCCCCTTGCGGGTCTTTGAACTGCGTGACCGCTGGTTTGCCGTGGATGGCACCCCCACTGATTGCGTTAATATGGGCATCCACAGCCTGCTTGAAGCGCCGCCTGATCTGGTGGTTTCAGGGATTAACCACGGCGGTAACATGGGGGATGACATCACCTACTCCGGCACCGTTGCCGCTGCCATGGAGGCCAACCTGATGGGCATACCGGCCCTGGCGGTATCGCTGGCCACCTTTGGCCCCACCGAACATTTCCCTGATGCAGCCAAAGTAGCGGTTCAGGTGGCACGAATGTTGATCCAACAAGGCCTGCCCGCTGACACCTTCCTGAACCTGAATGTCCCTAACCTGCCTTTTTCAGAAATTAAAGCACCGCTGATCACCCGCCAGGGCAAACGCTCATTTGTGGGCAAGATCGTGGACAAGACCGACCCCAGAGGTCGTAAATACTACTGGATCGGCAGTGAAGAACCCAGTTTTCTGGATGATGAAGGAACTGACTTCAATGCGGTTGGCAAGGGGCATTCCTCCCTCACCCCACTGCATCTGGACCTGACCAACCACCGTGCCATGGAAGCCCTGAAGCAATGGCAGATTGCCTGATGCTGGACAACCGCGGCCTACTCTGGTATCGTGCCGCCGTTAATCTTCCGTAGGGGAGCCTGTCTTGGTAAATTTTGAAATCGCCCGCAAACGAATGGTACAGGAACAGCTCGTTGGTCGCGGCATTACCACCCCTCGTCTTCTTGACGTCTTTCAGAAGGTCCCCCGCCACCTGTTTGTGCAGGAGGCCATGGCGGTACAGGCCTACAGTGACGGCCCTTTGCCGATCGGCGAAAAACAGACCATCTCACAACCCTATATTGTCGCCTTGATGACCGACCTGCTGGAACTGACCAGTAAGGATCATGTGCTTGAAATCGGCACCGGTTCAGGCTATCAGACCGCCATTCTTGCCAGCCTGGTCAGGCGGGTCTGGACCATTGAGCGGATTCGCCCCCTGGCCATGCAGGCCAGAAAAGTACTCGACACCCTGCACCTGCTGAACGTCAACATCAAGGTGGGTGACGGCACCCTGGGCTGGCCGGAAGAAGGCCCCTTTGACGCCATACTGGTCACTGCCGGCGCCCCTGCAATCCCTGAAACACTGGCCGCCCAGCTGGTGCCGGGAGGCCGGCTGGTCATACCGGTTGGTGATGAAGCAAACCAGACCCTGCTTCGGATTCGTAAGGCAGCAGATGGAACCCTGTCACAGGAAACCGGTATCGGCTGCCGTTTTGTCCCCCTGATTGGCCAGCAGGGCTGGCAGCTCAACAGTTGAGGAGGTTTCATGTCTCTTGATACACCCCACCAGGAACCGTTTTTGGATACACCAGGCCTGGATGATGATCAGGAACCACCGGTTGACTTTGTTGCTGCCATTGAAGCAGAGGAAGGCACGACACTGGAAGTTGATGATCTACCGGCCCTGGTAGAGCAGATTCCCCTTGATGACCCGGTCAAGATCTACCTGCGGGATATCCAGCGCACCCCGCTGCTGAATGCAGAAGAAGAGAAGGCGTTGGCCCGCAAGGTTGAGCAGGGAGATCGTGCTGCCCGCAATAAGATGATTGAAGCCAACCTGCGGTTGGTGGTTAAAATTGCCAAGCGTTACCTGAATCGCGGGCTACCGTTTCTTGATCTGATTGAGGAAGGCAACCTTGGCCTGATGAAGGCAGTGGAACGGTTTTCCCTTGAAAAGGAGTGTCGTTTTTCAACCTATGCGACCTGGTGGATCCGTCAATCAATCGAACGGGCTCTGGTCAACCAATCAAGAACCATCAGGCTCCCGGTCCACGTGTCTGACGATATAAGTCGCATGCTCAAGGTATCCCGTCAGCTTTCACAAGAACTGCACAGAGAACCATCAGTTCAGGAACTTGCTGAAACCATGCAGATCAAACCGATGCATGTCCGCAGGCTGATGATTCTACTCAAGCGCACCTGCTCCATCGACACCCCCATCGGCGACGGCAATGACTTCTTTCTGGTGGACACCATAGAAGATTCATCTGCGGTATCACCATCAGAACTACTTGAAAACATCAACCGTTATGAACTCATTGCAGAACATTTTGACAAGCTCAGTGAAAGTGAGAAAACCATTCTGGGACTTCGCTTCGGTCTTGATGATCAAGACCCTCAGACCCTGGACACCATTGGCCAGAGTTTTGGCGTCACCCGTGAAAGAATCCGTCAGATAGAAGCAAAATCCCTTGAAAAGCTGAAAAACTTTACAAAAAACAGCCATTAACTTGCGCCAGGAGAATTACCCCATGGAAGACCTGAAACTCACCATTCGCGACATCCCTGATTTCCCGAAAAAAGGGATCATCTTTAAAGACATTACCACCCTGCTACAGGATGCAAAATCATTCGCTCGTATGATTGACACGATAGCCAACCGCTACATTGGCCAGCGGATTGAAAAGGTAGTAGGCGTTGAAGCGCGGGGGTTCCTGATCGGCGCAGCCCTGGCCTACCGGCTGGGTGCAGGCGTTGTACTGGTCCGCAAACCGGGCAAATTACCGTCCGAAACCTTCAGCAAGACCTATGACCTGGAGTATGGCACCGATACCCTTGAAATGCACAAGGATGCTATCAAGCCAGGCGAGAAAATCCTGATTGCCGATGACCTGCTGGCAACCGGCGGCACCATGGCAGCTGTCGTGGATATGGTGCAACAGCTGGGTGGGGATATTGCTGAATGCTGCTTTATGGCAGAGCTACTGTTTCTTGATGGTCGCAAGAAATTGCCGGAAGGAAAGGTTTACTCTCTGCTACAATTCTGATAAAAGAATTGTCCGTTTTATGTCCCCGTAGCTCAGCTGGATAGAGCACTTCCCTCCTAAGGAAGGGGCCGGACGTTCGAATCGTCTCGGGGACGCCAAATTTTACGAGGGTCACTTTTCATTCGGAAAAGTGACCCTCTTTTGTTGCGGTAAGCCAGTGCGACTCTACGTTAGTCTTCTGCACGCATCTTCCCGGGGGTAATCAGTACATGCAGCCTGTATTCGGTATCGATTTTGGTACCACCAATTCAGCACTATCAGTCTATCAAAACGGCACGGTTAAGGTTGTCGCTGTTGACGGCAATGACCGGGCCGGAGAACTGATGCGCTCAGTGCTCTATTTTAACGAAGAAAATGAGATTTTCGCCGGAAACGAAGCGGTGCGACAGTATGTTGGTGACGGGGCTGCCGGGCGTTTTATGCAGTCAATCAAAACATTTCTGCCCAACACCAGTTTCGATAGTACCGAGATCTTTGGGAAACGTTACGGCATCGATGACCTGGTGGCGATAATTCTCAGGCAGATCAAGGCACGGGGTGAGGCGTATCTGGGCTGCCCTGTTGATAGTGTAGTGCTGGGACGTCCGGTTGTCTTTTCAACCGATGCAACTAAGGATGCCGTAGCTGAGCAGCGCCTGGAAAAGGCTGCCCGCAAGGCCGGATTTAAACAGATCTGGTTCCAGTACGAACCGGTGGCAGCAGCACTGGCCTTTGAAGAGTCATTACAGGCCGGGCAGGAACGGATCGTATTTATTGGCGATTTCGGTGGAGGGACATCGGACTTCTCGGTAATACGGGTCAAAGGTGGCGCCTTTGGCCGCTCTAATCGTCGCAGTGACGTACTCTCACTGGGCGGTGTCTATGTGGCTGGAGACAAGTTTGATTCACAGATTATGTGGGACAAGGTTGCGCACTATTTTGGGCGGACCGCCCGCTATAAAACGCTGGGCAAGGATGACTGGATCACGGTGCCCCGCAGCATTATCTACACCCTCTGTCAATGGCACCGTATCCCGCTTTTACGGGCGCGAAAGACCAGAGAGCATATCCGGGTAATCAAAGGCAGCACCGATGACCGACAGGCGATCCAGAACCTAGAAAATATTATTGACGACAACTTTGGCTTTTTCCTGTTTCAGGCGATAGAAGGTACCAAGTGTACACTTTCCGACCTAGAACAGGCCACTATCAGCTTTACCGAGCGAGATCTGTGTATCAGCGAGGAGATTGGCAAGCTGGAGTTTGAGACCATCAATCAGGATAACTTTCAGCAGATCGCAGATTGTATTGATGATGTGGTGGCACGATCCGGGCTGTTACCAACCCAAATAGATTCAGTCTTTCTTACCGGAGGCACCTCCCGTATCCCCTATATCCAGTCCCTGTTCGCCCAGCGTTTTGGCAGAGAGAAGCTGGAAAGCAGGGATGCCTTTACCAGCGTTGTCCATGGACTTGGCTCCAGCGTGCCGTTGTTTTTCTGAAAGATCACTTGCAGATATCGGCAAATGATTCATACTTGCATGCAACTACTCTGCACCACAGATGGAGGTTGTCCATGAAACGCACACCCTGTCTCATTTTCATTGCCCTGTTCGTACTGCAGGCCCCCTGTCAGGCCGGCTTTCTGGACAGCCTTTCCCAAGAGATCCTGCCACCATCAAAACAGCAGAGTAGCCTTGATACCAACGTTGTCGTCAAAGGGCTTAAGGAAGCGTTGGCCACCGGCACTGAAAAGGCTGTGGCAGCGGTTTCACGGCCCGATGGCTACTTCCGCAACCAGCTGATCAAGATCCTCCTGCCGCGTAAAATCCAGCAGGTGGCAGACGTGGCAGCCCAGATCGGCTTTCAGCAACAGGTTGATACGTTTGTCCTGAGCATGAACCGGGCTGCAGAGAAGGCAGCACCGCAGGCAGCCCGCTATTTTGGCAATGCCATTCGTCAGATGACGGTTGAGGATGCCAAACAGATTCTGAATGGTGGTGATACGGCTGCCACTACTTTTTTTGAGAAAAAGACCCGCGCACAACTGTTTGAGGCGTTTAAGCCAAGTGTTACCACAGCAATGAACCAGGTAGGCACTGCCCGGGCCTACAAGGAACTGATTGGCAAGTACGAAGCCACACCTCTGGCAGCCTTTTCAGGCAAACCTTCCCTTGACCTTGATGAGTATGTCACCAACAAGGCCCTGGACGGCCTGTTTCTGATGGTGGCAGAAGAGGAAAAGAAGATCAGAAAAGACCCGGCAGCCCGAACCACCGACCTGCTGCGCAAGGTCTTTGGCGGAAAATAGCTCCTGCCACAATCTCAAACCAGATTCATGCTTGACCTGCAATGGTAGTCATTTGGTAACCTCTGTTCCATGGACAGGGTTATCCTTCATATCGATATGAATGCATTTTTCGCCTCGGTGGAACAGCAGGCAAATCCTGACCTGCGGGGCAAACCGGTTGCGGTTGTCGGCTCGGGCCATCGCACAGTCATCACCACCTCCTCCTACGAAGCCCGCAGCTTTGGCGTCAAGACCGGCATGGCCATCTGGGAGGGAAAACGGGCCTGTCCTGAACTGATCATCGTGGTTGGGGACAATAAAAAGTACACCGACGCCTCCCGACAGATCATTGCCATGATGCGGCAGTACACCCCACTGGTGGAGGTATTTTCCATTGATGAGGCCTTTCTCGATGTAACCCATTCCTACGCCCTGTTTGGCACTGCTGAAACCATCGCCCATCAGCTGAAAACACGGATCAGGGATGAGCTGGGGCTGACCTGCTCTGTCGGCATTGCCCCGAACAAGCTGCTGGCCAAGCTGGCCAGCGATATGCAAAAGCCGGATGGTTTAACCGTAATAGCGCCGGATCGGATCAAGGAGGTGCTGGAGTCGGTTACCATCGGCGATCTCTGCGGCATCGGCAGGAAGCTGGAACGTCAGCTAAACCTGCTGGGGATCAAAAAATGTGGACAGTTGGGACGTTTTCCGGCAGATATTCTCAGCAGGAAATTCGGTATCATCGGCCCCAGACTCAGACAGATGGGGCAAGGGATCGACAACAGCCCGGTGGTAGCGACTGAAGGTGATGAGCAGGTCAAGAGTATCGGCCACTCCATGACGCTGGGTAAGGATATTGACACACGACAAGAGATCCTGCGCTATCTGCTGCAACTATCAGAGATGGTGGGCAGACGGGCGCGGCGCTACGGTGTTACCGGACGAACCGTCAGCATCTACGTACGCTTTGCCGACTTTTTTACCAACATCCAGAAGCAGACTACTCTCAACAGCCACATCAACCAGAGTGGCGCGATCTACAAGACAGCAGTCCGACTATTGGATGGCATGGAGATCAGCCAACCGGTCAGGCTGTTGGGGGTCTGCCTAAGCAATCTGGAATATCAGGAACAGCAACCGTCCCTGTTTGCGGAGGAACGGAGGCAAGAGCAGCTGGCCAGGGCGATGGATGCGGTCAATGATCGCTTTGGTGATTTCAAGGTCACCTTTGGCAGTATGCTGGATACTGAAGAAAAGGGATCACACGTTATTTCACCGGCCTGGCGACCTGAGGGGATCAGGAGCATGGGGCTAGCCGCTTCACAAAGCTGCACCATTCGCACTCCGGCTTGTTGCAGCCGACATGAAACTCTTTAGCCTGAATCTTTGCATAGACCTCTTTGATCTGCTGTCTGACCTGCGCCACCTCATCATCAGAGACCTCAAAACGGGCGCTTTTGTACTCGCCAGTATCCTTCTCCGGCTCCACAAACTCAAAGCGGGCAGCTGACATGATCCAGTTACGGCGCGGTTCATGTTCCACCAGAATCCGGTAGAACACCGCCTGACGCCAGTAATCACCGCCCAACAGGTCATCATCGCTCGGTTCCTTACCTTCTGCCAGCGCCTTTTCCACCTTCTCAGGATCAGGGGGATTCAGCTTCTTGCGGGCCTTAACCGGATTGCCGGTCTTGTAGTCCACCACCGTGACATGGCTGCCGGAGAACTCCAGCATATCCAGCTTGCCGTTCAACGGAACACCATCCATCAGGATGTTGCGGAAGGGGTATTCCACCAGCGCATCATGTTTCCAGCTTCGATGGTGGGCCTCATGGAAACCGGGCAGGATCGCCTCGCCGTACTCCAGTCTGCGCCGAAACTCTGCCGGGGTAAAGCCTGCCTCATGCTTCTGCATAAACCAGCGGAAGTCATCCACAAAGGTGGCAACACCGGGGAACCGCCGGGCCGGGTCGTTCTTCATCTTGCGGAAGATCTGCTCCAGGGCATGGTGGACGCCTGAACCAAAGGTCAGGGCTGCACTCATCGGGGCCGGTACCCGTAGCAGGGTATTGAAATAGAAGGAGACCGGACAGCGCAGGTAGCTGTTCAGGTGGGTCACACTTAACGAATATTTCTGCAGCAGGCTATCCACAAAACTGTCATCAACAAAAGAGCTTGGCAGCCGTGCCGGGGCAGCCTGCAGCACGCTGCTGCCAAAGGCCAGCAGTTCTTCATCGGCCAGAACCACCTGCTGCAGGCCAGCCACGCCACCTTCGGCCAACTCTGCCACGAAGCGGCTCTTTTCCAGTTCTTTTTCCTTGTTGTCCCGCTCCGGCCAGGAGACCAGCAACTGTTTGCGCGCCCTGGTCATGGCCACATAAAACAGCCGCCGGGATTCCTCCTCTTCACTGCCTGCCGGGCCGGACCAGACCGTGGGGGGCAGCTTATAGGTCCGGTTACGGGAGGCGCTGTCCCAGACGCTGCGGGTACAGCCCAGCATGAAGACGTAGTCAAACTGAAGCCCCTTGGAACCGTGGGCGGTCAGAAAGTTGACCCCGGCACCGGTATAGCTCAACTTTTCCACCGGCAGCGAGATCCCCTGCTGCTGCATATCAGCCAGCATGGCCAGCAGCTCTGATAAAGACATGGTCACCTTGGCGGTCTCTTCCCGCACAAAGTCAAACAGGGTATTCAGCAGCTCAAGGTGCCAGACCCGTTCATGGGCTGACAGTGCCTGGGCCAGAATCCCCAGCCGGGTAATGACATGGTGCAGCAGTTCCTGCAGGGTCATGGTGGCCGCATCCCGCAGCAGCTCTTCAACCGTCTCCCCTGCCCGGCGCAGATGCAGGTCATCGCTGGCAGGAAACAGCCCCTGCTGTCCCCTGTCCATCCCCCGGACTGGTAACTGTTCCCGCCAGTAACAGGGCTTCTTCTCAGTCCGCTGTCGGGCTATTTCAACTGACAGACGGGCCAGAGCCAGAGGGGGCACCTCAAACCAGGCTTCATGCAGGATCTCAAACAGCAGCCGTTCACCAGAATGGGGCCGCTCAAGCTCGGCAGCCAGATAGCGCAGGACCGTCAAGAGCTTGAGAATTAAGGGCTCCTGCAGGATATCAGCCCTGCGACGGGTCTGCACCGCCACCCCGCGACTGGTCAGAAAGCGGATGATCTCGTCCGACTGGCTATGGTTGCGGTAGATCACGGCGATCTGCTCCGGCAACACCCCCTGATCCAACAGCGCGGCGATCCGGTTGGCCACTGCCACGGTTTCATGGGCTGTGGTGGCATACCCCACCAGTTCCGGCGGCTCAGGCAGCGTGGCCACTTCAGGGTTCATGGCAACCAGCTGTTTGTCGCTGCTCAGGCGCTCCAGGTTACGGCTGATCAGACCGGCGGCACCATCCAGAATCAGTTGGGATGAACGGTGGTTGTCAGTCAGGGTGACAGTAGCAAGTGATTCCTGATAGCGGGCAGCAAAGCGGCGGATGTTTTCAACGCTGGCCCCCTGAAAACGGAAGATGGATTGATCATCATCCCCCACCACAAACAGGTTGGGGGCATCCCAGTAATCAGCCAGTTGCAGCAGCAGCTCAAACTGGGAACCGCTGGTATCCTGAAACTCATCCACCAGCAGGTAGAGGTAGCGTTCCTGATAGGTGGCCAGCAGGTCGCTGCTCTGCTTAAAGGCGGCAATGCACCAGAGGATCATATCGGCAAAGTCGTAACGCCCCCGCTCCTGCAACAACCGCTGGTAGTCGTCAAAACTGGCAGCGGCAGCCTTGACCTGCTCCAGCTTACGCAGCTCCTCCCGCAGTTTGCGCTCGTTCAGATCCCCCTTTTTGTAGACCGTGCCATCCGGTCCTTTGGTCTGACGCTTATAGAGAAATTCAGGACTATCCGCCAGGGTTGCGGCATAGGCATCCACCCGCTCTGCCAGCCAGGCACTGCTCCAGTCCTCTTTCTTCATGATCTCGTAGAGGGCCAGCAGGCGATCAGCCTCAAAATGCAGGTCGCCGGTGGAGCGGGTTAAGGGATGATCATGGGGAAAGGCATCGATAATCTCCCGCACATAGCGGAACTGTTCCAACTCGGAAATGGTGGTCAGGTTACGCAGACCGAAGTGATCGGCCTGCTCCTGGATCACCAGATTACAGAAGGCATGGAAGGTGAAGATATCCACCCGGTAGGCGTTGGGGCCGATGAACTGCAGCAGCCGCGAGCGCATGGCCACCGTACCGGCATCGGTGTAGGTCAGACAGAGGATATTCTCCGGCAGGGCATCGGTGGTCAGCAAAATATTGGCGATCCGGGCTGCCAGGATCTCGGTCTTGCCGGTGCCGGGACCGGCAATTACCAGCACCGGACCTTCAACCGTGTCCACCGCCCTGCGCTGGGCCTGGTTCAGCCGCTGATAGACCGCCTTAAAATCAGTTGTCAGTTTGTTCATGGGGTTCCTTGCTGCTTACTGATAACTACCCTAGAAAAAACATTTGCCACAGAGGTCACAGAGTTCTCAGAGGAAAAACAAGAAGATATAACAAACGACCTGTTTCCTTTTTGGTGATGCACTAAAAAAATCTTGTATTTCTCTGTGACTAACTGCCGTTTTAAGGACTACCGGTCAGCCTGTTTTTCAAGGTATTTACGGGATGATTCGGCAACCAGTTCTAATAACGGAGCTTCTATCTCCTTTAAAAAACTGATCATCGCTGCCGGGTCACCTGATTCATAAAAAGCCAGCATAGTTTCATTAAACCGAAGGCGTTCTTTTGCCGGTACTGACAGCCAAGGCAGCCCTGCTGACAACCGGGCACCGTTCATCATCAGCTGACCGGTGCGTTTGTTACCGTCAAAAAAGAACTGATTACGAGCCATGGTCAGAAACAGCAGCATCTCGCGATCCTCTGTACCGACCTGATAGCTGGCCAGCAGCTCTTCAAACAGCTTCTCCAACTCTTCAGCCGCAGGAGGCCGGTACTCAGTGCCGGAAATAAAAACCTGCGAATGACGGAATGCCCCTACTTCAAGGGCTTCGTTACGTGCAACAAGCCTGTTTATCTCCACGGCAGTCGCTTTTGAGACCAGAAGGCCCCCTGCTTCAACGCAGCTGAACAGGTAGTCAATGGCCTCCTTCAGACTGCGCACAATATCCTGTTCTTCCAGCCGCCTGCCACCAACGGTAATCCCTTCCAGCAGGGTCTGAATCTCAGGAAAGGTAAAGGGCAGATTCTCCTGCACAGAGAAGTTGTAGACAATTTCTTGAAGCTGTTTTTTTGCAAAGGCGATGCAGTAGCGCTTTTGAATTTCTATGGGTGTGGGTTGCATGGTTTGGTCCTTTTAAGCAAATAATCACAGAAAGTCGGCAAGATATCGCACCATACCATGTTATTCAGTGCGGTCGAAAGTACTGATTTGAAGACCTGGTATCTTTCCGCAGCATTGACCTATCAGCTCCAGAATGGTACTGAAAAGAGCCTACGCAACAATCCAAATCAGATTCAGATCATTAGGAACTACCGTACTGCCATGACCTTTCAATTATCACGTCTTTTCACAACATCCCTTGGTATCTGCATGCTCGCCGTTACCCTGACCTGTGCCGGTGCCGCAAACAGCAGCAATGAACAGCTCCGCAAAGCTTCCGGTCTGCTGCGTAACAATCAGAATCAGGAGGCACTGCAGGCGGCACTTGCTGCCCCGGCAGATGGCCCCCGCAATCTGGTGGCTGGCGAAGCTGCCCTGCGCCTGAAACGGTACGATGAGGCGGTCCGCTACCTGGCAGATGCAGAACGCAGCTATCCGCTACTGGCTGATATTGCTGCCAGCCTGAAGGCCGATGCGCTGTATGGCCAGAAAAAGTATCGTGAGGCTGCTGCAGCCAGCGCTGCTGCCAAACTTTCAGCAACACCGGCAATCAGCCGCAGGATGGAAAAACTGGCTGCCGATGCACTGTTTGCAGCAGGGGATCTGAAGGCCGCCCTGGCAGCCTACCGCCAGTTCACGGCTCGCCACAGCCTGGGCAAAGACTCGGTTGATGCACAGCTTCAAACTGCACTCTGTCAGGAGCAGTTGGGGGATCTGCCCCAGGCCATACAGGGCTACCGTAGCATCCACCTGCAGCACCCTGCCGCTTCCGCAGCACCCAAGGCGCTTGAGCAGTTAAAGTCGCTGGAGAAGAAAGGGCGAAAAGAGGCAACCAGCTTTACGGCTGAAGAACAGTTCCAGCGGGGCTTGCTGCTGCTGGCAAACAATCAGCCCAATGCAGCTGCCTGGGCCTTTGCCGGTATCCCGCGCACCAACCTGTCCGATGAACTGCTGGCCAGAATCGAGCTTAAATCAGGACAGGCCGCCATTAAACAGCGCCACTACTCCCTTGCCGAGCCGTTTCTGAAACGGGCACTAACCTCAAAAACACAAAGCACCCGTGATGAGGCCCGTTTGATGCTGGCCCGCCTTGAAGAAAGGCAGGGGGCTTCTGACAAGGCACTGGCCCGCCTGTTGTCCCTGGCATCAGAACGGGGAATATTGGCTGACGATGCCCTGTTGGAGGCGGCGTTGATCAACAAGCATAATGGTCGTTTCAACGATGCCGCCCAGATTCTGCAACGACTGATCAAAGAGTTTCCCGCATCTGACCTGAAACCACGCGCCGGATGGGAACTGGCCTGGGGGCAGTATCTTGCAGGCAATCTCTCAGCTGCCGAGGAGAGCCTGCAGCGTCTTTTCAAAGATAACGTCTATCGTGAACGGGCCTTGTATTGGCATGCCCGCACCAAAGAAAAGCAGAACAAACCATCTGAGGCCGAGCGCAGCTACAAACAGTTGCTGAATGATTTCCCCTATGGTTTTTACGCTGCCTGGCACCGCCTGCATACCAACAAACCAACGGGCTGGATGCCGTTACCCAACGGGATTCCTGAGCCGCCGTTCCCCGATGGAAGCCAACGGATTCAGGAGCTGGCATCCCTGGGAATGCTGGAAGAAGCCAGGACAGAGCTGGCTGCCTTCAAGCTGAAAAACACTGATAAAACTGCAGCCCCCGGACTTTCCCGTCTGCAGCAGCTGGCTGGTGACCTGCATGGTTCAATCATGACCTTTCACCAGAATCGGCCTGCCATTGTTGATCGCAGCAACCTGGCGTTCTGGGCGTTGGGCTATCCCCGTCCCTATGCAGAACAGTTCAGCCGTCACAGTGTAACAAACGGGCTTTCCGAGGCGCTGGTACTGTCCCTTGCCAAGGCAGAAAGCAGCTTCCGGGCCGATGTCAAGTCCCATGCTGGCGCCATTGGCCTGATGCAGATGATGCCGGCAACGGCCCGCATGACCGCTGGCGTAAAACCTAAAAATTTCAACCCGCTGACGCTGACCAACCCTGAGTACAATATCCGGCTGGGCACCAAGCATCTGCGTGAACTGCTGAACCAGTACCACCAGGACACGGTCTACACCCTGGCGGCCTACAATGCCGGGGCCGGAGCAGTCAACCGCTGGCGCAAATCCTTTGGCGAACTGCCACGGGATGAGTTTGTAGAAAACATCCCCTACCAGGAAACCCGCGATTACGTTAAAAAGATTGTTGGTTACATGGGCGTTTACCGTTCCCTATACCGGATCCAATAGCAGGAGGAGGAACAGATGACCAAACTAGCCCTGTTCAGCATCGTGCTGTTGCTTTTGATATCGACCCTGAGCCAGGCCGGTCCGGCAGAATCAATGCAACAGTTGACCGAGCGGATTGCAGCCGGATTCAAGACCGCCAAGCCGACCCAATGGGGTGAAAACGTGCCCGGCGTGCGCACCCGGCTTGCCACCTCAGACAAGGTGCTGGCCCTGACCCTGGATGCCTGCGGTTCCCCCAAGGGTAAAGGGGTTGATCAGAAGCTGATTGATTTTCTGGCACAGCAGCAGATTCCTGCCACGCTCTTCATCAATGCCCGCTGGATTGATGCCAACCCGGAGCTGTTTAAGCAGCTGGCAAACAACCCGCTGTTTGAGATTGCCAACCACGGTATGTGGCACAAACCGGCCTCAGTCAATGGCCGATCCATCTACGGTATAGCAGGCACAAAAGATGCATCTGAACTGGTACAGGAAATAGAGCTGAACGCCCGCAAGATTGAAGGACTGACCGGCAAGCGCCCACGCTTCTACCGTTCCGGCACCGCCTATTACGATGAATTTGCCGTGCAGGTTTCACAGGCATTGGGACATGACGTAATCGGATTTTCTGTGCTGGGTGATGCCGGTGCCAGCTACAGCGCAGCCCAGGTCAAGACCGCCCTGCTGACCTCTAAACCAGGCGATATCATCATCGCCCATATGAACCACCCGGAGGCAGGTACCGGCGCAGGGATTATCGCCGCCATGCCGGAGCTGAAGAAGCGTGGCTTCAAATTTGTCAAACTGTCGGACTACCCGATGAAGTAGGTGTCAATGCTCCATATCATCCAAAACGATCCAGAGGTCCCACCCGGTAACCTTGCTGAAAACCTGGTTGATCTGGGAGTACCCTTCCAGCTCCACCAGATCTACCGTGGTGAGGCGCTGCCCAGCCCGGCTGCTATGACTGCCCTGATTGTGCTGGGGGGCGCCATGGGAGCCAATGACGATGATCGTTTCCCCTTCCTTTCACCGCTTAGACAGTTGATCCGCAGCTGTCTTGAACAGGAGATCCCCTATCTGGGGATCTGTCTGGGCGGACAGCTGCTGGCAGCAGCTTCCGGCAGTCCGGTGGTTTCCTGTCGCTGGGAAGAATTGGGCACCCTGCAGGTCAGCCTGACGCACAAAGGGGAGGCAGACCCGCTCTTCCACGGCATCCCCTCCCCCTTTAGCACCTTCCAATGGCACCATGACAGCTTTGATCTACCAGACCGTGCCGTACTGCTGGCATCATCACCCGCCTGCCCCCACCAGGCCTTCAGGCTCGGCAGCAACGCCTGGGGTTTGCAGTTTCACCCGGAGGTAGATGAGCAGATTATTCGCACCTGGGCCGCCTGGGACCCGGCCACCGCCTGCCGTACCGAACTGCTGGTGGCTGACTTTCAGGCTGCACACAGCGGGTATCAACAGACTGCCAAACGGATGCTGCAGAACTTCCTGCAGACAATTCAATCCTAAAAACTTCTCACGCGGAGACGCAGAGACGCGAAGAACAAAATCAGGCAATTATTTGTATTTTTAATCAGCCGGGCTATTCCTTACCATTAGGTAACCACCTGATTTTCTCCGCGAGCTTCGCGGCTCCGCGTGAAAAATTGCCGTTTTCAGACTAAATAACTACGCTGCCCCGCCTAATCTCTTCACCACTGCCAGAATCTGATCAGCCGGCACCGGACGGGAATGGATAAAGCCCTGAATATAGGTACAGCCGATCTGCTGGAGAATCTCCAGCTGTTCCTGCTCTTCCACCCCTTCTGCAACGGTCTTCATATCCAGGTTGGTGGCAAGACTTACCACTGACTGCGCAATGGCCCGATCTCCTGAATTATGGGCCAGATCCCTGACAAAGGAGCGGTCTATCTTGAGGATCGTCACCGGGAAGTTCTTCAGATAGCTTAAGGATGAGTAGCCGGTTCCGAAATCATCAATGGATATCCCGCAGCCCAATGAACGGAGCTGTTCCAACACCCGTACCGCATCATCAGGTTTATCCACCAGAGCGCTTTCAGTCAGCTCAAGCTCCAGATTTTCCGGTTGAATACCGGTTTCATCAATCAGCGCAGCAATCCGCTCAATCAAGGCCGGTGACTTAAACTGTACCGCAGAAAGGTTAACCGCCATGCTCAGCTGAATACCCTGCTGCTGCCATAGCAGCTGTTGCTGACAGGCAGTACGCAGCACCCACTCGCCAATCGGGATAATCTGACGGGTCTCTTCAGCCAACGGGATAAAACGCATTGGTGAGACCATCCCGAACTCCGGGCTGTTCCAACGCAGCAGCGCCTCCACACCAATCACCTGACCAGTTGCCACACTTACCTTGGGTTGGTAGTGCAGCTCCAGCTCTCCTCGATCAAGTATATGCCGCAAGCCATGCTCCATGGCGATCCGGTCGCGGAAACTGTTATTAAGTTCTTCCGAAAAGAAGCGGAAGGTATTTTTCCCCTCGGCCTTGGCATGGTACAGCGCGATATCGGCATGTTTGCCCAGCACCTTGGCATCAGCACCATCTTTGGGATACATCGCAATACCGACACTGGAGGTCACCACCACCTCACGCCCTTCCAGCTGCATCGGCTCTGCTGCAACGTCAACCAGTTTCTGTGCTATCGGCACCACGTCCTGATCATGGCGGATATCATGCAATATCACGGCAAATTCATCCCCGCCCAACCGGCAGACAACATCATCATCCCGCAGGGTCTTCGTAAAACGGCTGGCCATCTCACGCAACAGTTTGTCGCCTGCCGGATGCCCCATGCTGTCATTGATATGCTTGAAGCTATCCAGATCAAGATAGAGCAGTGCGGCGCCAATTGCCTGACGACGGCTGCGTCGCAGGGCAAGATCAAGACGGTCCTGCAGCATGCGACGATTGGGAAGATCGGTCAGCGGATCATAGTAGGCCAGACGTTCAATGGTGGCCTCAGCGTTTTTGCGCTCGTTGATATCCTCCACATTGGCAATAAAGTGGGTTATCTCGCCATCTTCATTATGCAACGGGCTGATGGAGGCGATGGACCAGTAGACCTCGCCATTCCGACGGCGGTTGAGCAGTTCCCCCCGCCATTCCTCGCCTGAAAGAATTGTCCTCCAGAGATTGTCGAACACCTCACGGGGGGTTACGTCGGACTTGAGAATACGCGGATTCTTGCCGATCGCCTCCTCAGGGGTATAACCGGTCAGCTGGGTAAATTTTTTGTTAACATATTCAATCGCACCATGCACGTCAGTGATCAGCACCGCGCTGGCACTGTTTTCAATCCCATGGGTCAGTTTACGCAGAAAATCTTCACTCTTTTTACGCTCGGTAATATCCCGGATTGATTCAATCGCACCGACCCGCTGCCCGGCAGCATCATAGAGCGGCACCCCGGTAGCCCAAACGTATGCCCCTTTACCACCATGCAGGGCCGGGCAAAAGGTTTCGGCATCCAGGATCTCACCGGTGCGTCGTACCTGCGTGTATTTGGCGGCAAGTTGCTCATCATCCATATCCAGAAGATCAAGCAGCTGGTTTCGACGTTCTCCGTAAAAGGGAATGGTGTATTCATGATCCCCCTTGCCGACCATATCTTCCTTGGAAACGCCGGTCATCTTTTCCATGGCGCGGTTCCAGATCACCACTTTTTTGTCATTATCGATAACAAAGGCAGCATCAGGAAGAAAATCAATAATATCTCTTAGTTGCTGCTTGGTACTCAACAAGGCCTGCTCTGCATCAAGCGCCAGATGCAGCTGTTCCCGCTGAAACCGTTGAAAACCGGCCAAGGCACCTATTGCAATCAGCGCGATAACGCCAAAGGTAATCCCCTGACTTATCGCATGAGACCGCCACCCCCTGAATATGGCCGCACTGTTTCGTCCAGTAGCTACTACCAATGCTTTATCCATGTTCAGCCCGGCCGGCTGAATTGAATAAATAGCCATCAATCGCTTCTCGCCGGTCGCATAGACCGTTCCGCTCAGGACATTTTCGCGTTTGCCGCTGGTGATATGACGGGTAAAGAAGGACCCGGACTTTGCAAGATTCAAGCCCTGCTGCCCTGGTCGATCCGGCACCATCAGAAACTGAATCCCATCGCCATGGGCAAGTGACGACCACATGTCAGGACTGTAGTTAATTGAACCAAGCAGGGTTTTGAAGTACTCAGGGTCAAGGGTTGTAGCGACAATACCGTTAAAACGTCCACCGGCATCACGCATAACCCGCACAAGATTCATACCCCAGACGCCCGAGCTGGTTTTAAAGGGATGAGTAACAAACAAGACATCAGGATCAGGATTCTTTATGGCCGTTTGAAAACAGTCCTCCCTGCTTAGATCAGAGCCGATCAACAACTTTCTGTTTGAGTGCCTGACAATACCGGTTCGATCAACCGTAAAGACGGTTCGTACCCCTGCAATCCCATGAGCCTCAAACTCCAGCTCCTTGTTACGAACCACATCTCCCCACGTATCAGGAGGACTGTTCCGTAATTCATCGCGGATATGCTGCATCAATTGAGCGGTTCCCTGCAACTGAGCGCTCAGGTTTGCATTCACTACCCGTACCTGAGTCAACAGCCGCTGCTGTTCACCAGTCAGGACATCGGTATAGATTTTATACAGGTTATGGACAATAGAGCCTGCAAGCAGCAGCAACACCAGCAGCAGCACCCCCCACTGTCCAAGAAACTTGTCCCGATTCATGCGCACCCTGTTAACTCCTCGCATAGTGTCATCATTTACCCGAACCACCACGTCCTGCAGCACGAAGCATTTACAGCTAAATCTATAGGGTAAATACCCTAGTTCCATAAAATGTCAACCACTATGGACAAATAAGACAATTTTAATCCGAATATAGATACAAATAGAGGGCTGCACCGGTTAAGGAACAGCCCTCTGCGTGCTGTGGATCCAGCGTAAAAGAGCTACTTTTTAGGTTCTTCCTTCTTGTTTGCCACTGCCAGGGCATCATTCAGGATCTTGACCCCGGCCTTGGAGGCGGCAATGGAACCGGTCAGGGTTTCACGGGCCAGTGACGGATTATGGAAACCGTCAGAGTTCTCAGCGGTCCAGTACTCCCACAACACATGGGCTTCTTCATGCTTGGCCCGGGCCTGATCCAGCACTGCAGGGGCAACACCGGCACGGGAGGCCACCAGATAGGTGTCGATCAGCTGACCCAGCCAGTACTCTGCCTTGCGCATCTTGCCTTTGGTGTAGTTACGGATGGTGTCGATCTGCCACTTGGCCTTCTCAACACTGGAATCTTTATGGCAGCTGATGCAGGACTCTTTGGCCATATTGATCGGCTTGACCACACCGTGGGTGGAGTACGGCTTACCGTCTTTCCCCTTCAGCTTGGGCATATGGCACTGATGACACTGCACACCGGCCTTGTCATGGACTGAACCGGCATAGGTCTCTGTCTCGGGGTGTTGCAGTTTGATCAGACGGGCACCGGTTATTGCATGCTTGAAGTCAAAGAAATCAAGCTGCTTGTAGTGGGCCAGGATCTCCTTGGCATTCTTGAGCGGGAAGTGGTTGGTGCGGTCTGAGGCAAAGGTCACCGGCTTACCATCGCTCCACTGGGTACCGGGGTTACAGTTGTACTCAACATGACACTGGGCACACATCATGCGAGAATCGGTCTTTTCCATCACGCCGATCTTGCGGAAACCGTCACGGAAGGAGACTACCTTCAGGTCTGTCTTGCCGTTTTTGGCAAAGATATTCTTGGCCGGATCCTTGTCAATGGCGGCAATCAAGGCATCACGGATCACGCGGGGCTGGGTGCCGTGGGGGTCGTGGCACTCGATACAGCCGACCGGGTTGTGGACATCCTTCATAACATCATTCACATTGGAGGTACGGTCAAACTTGCCCCCCTTCTCACCCAGATACTTCCACTTCAGGATCAGGTCAGAGGTCTTGCACTGGATACAGGTCGGATTACCGGCCATGGCGGTCTCGGTCAGTTTGGCGCTGGCCCCTTTATCCTCCAGCACATCCCAAGTCTTACCGACCTTGTCATAGTTCTTCCAGCCACCTTTAAACTGGTAACGTCCGCCCTGGAAACGATCCACCGCAAACTGGTCAACCACCATAAAGGCATGGCCGCGGGGCTCGGCATGCTCAAAGGTAAAGCCGTGACCTGCCAGCAGCTTGTCCTGCATTGGCGAACGGCCGGTTGGCACCCCTTTTTCCTTACGGGAGCCGCCATCAGGATAGTGCGGGGTAAAGAAGCTCTGATACTGATTCTTGTGACAGGAACCACAGACCGCCGGGTCCAGCTTGGTCACCGGCCTGGTGTCTGGGCCGGGGTTGGCCAGGTGCTCCTTGGTCTTGTCGTGACAGACCGAACAGGCCAGTGCGGCATGTTTGGATGCCTCTTTAAGCGCCTTTACCTCACTGTGGCACATGTAGCACTGCTCACGCCCATCATTGGCAGGCTTGGCTGCCGGTTTGGCCTTGGGGGCTGCCAGCGAAGGGATCGCCAGCAGGGCGCCAAGCCCGACAATAGTTGCTGCAACTGCCAGTCTCTGTTTCAGCATACCGTATTCTCCTCTCTTCTGGATGTTGGTGAAACTATTCGCCTGAACTCACTTCAGCGCGTATCCGCAGCGTAATCGCCTTGGGGGTAACCGGACAGACATACAGACAGCTAGCGCAGCCGGTGCAGCGGGTTGCATCAATCCTGATCCCCTCCCCCATCACCACCACAATTGCCTGCTGTTCACATTTTTCAACACAACTGAAACAGCCGCAGTTGCGGGCCAGGCAACGCTCATTGCGCGGCACTGCCACCATCGGCTGATCTCCGTAGGGTAGCTCAGAAGACTCTTCAGCTGCTTCCACGTTCGGCTGCTGCACCATGCCGGATGCCTTCAGTAGTGTATCACCCAACGAAAACAGGCCTTTTCTGAAAAACTCCTTCCGTGAAAGCGTCACCTCACACCATCCTTCCCTATTCACTCACCCTGCCCGCTGCCTGTTGCGGGGTAGCATTGCAAGATGCAGGCAAAGCTGATGTATGCATCTTACAGATAAGCTTGTACCGCGTGTTTGACCAAAGTCAAATTCGTTTTAAACTACTGTTTTAATATATACAAATTACCAAATGTTGACTTTTTCACTGTATAGTGTATACAGCTTTGTATCCGTATATTTATCAGGAGCAGACACACACTATGACCTTAATTGACCGGAAAGCTCCGACCTTTGATCTTGAAGGGAGCGATGGCAAACGCCACCGTCTTGAAGACTACTCCGGGCAACGGCTGCTGCTTTTTTTCTATCCCCGAGACAACACACCCGGCTGCACCAAGGAAGCTGTTGGTTTCCGTGATCTGAAACCGGAATTTGAAAAGCTTGGCTTTGCCGTGCTGGGTGTCAGCAAAGATTCACTGGTCTCCCACCAGCGGTTCATCGACAACCATGAGCTGAATATGGTACTGCTGTCTGATCCTGATGCCAGCGTCATGAAGGCCTACCATGCCTATGGCGAGAAGACGATGTACGGCAAAACCATATCCGGCGTCATTCGTTCAACGGTCCTGATCTGTGCCGATGGCATCATACGCAAGCACTGGACCAAGGTTGCCAAGGCAGATCAACACCCATCACAGGTTCTCGAATATATTAAAAATTTTCACTGCGAATAGGAGGATGTAATGAGCTTTATTTCCCTGAAAGAGGTTGTAGATTTTGCCATTGAGCAGGAAGAAGGGGCTTACCAGCGCTACAAGCGGGCAGCAGAACTAACCGAAAGTCCTGCAGCACGCAAGATGTTTGAAGAACTGGCCCAGGAAGAAGCCACCCACAAAGAGGTCTTTTCCAAAGTGGACCCGGACAAGATTGAAGAAGTAAACGTCTGCAAAATACCAGAAGCAACCATCGGTAAATACCTGAAAGAAGTACCGTTCAGACCAGATATGGGCTATCAGGAGATCCTGACCTTTGCCCTGAAGGCAGAAGAAAATGCCTACCAGCTCTACAAGGCTGCCGCCGGCATGACCGAAGACCCCAGATTACAGAAAACCCTGTTGACCTTTGCTGAAGTTGAACTGGGCCACCGCCGTAAGATTGAGGCACTGTACGAAGAAAAGGTACTGACAGAAGGGTAATCAACTTATCCTTTCTCCGGTTTCACAAGCGCCACGGCTTTGCCATGGCGCTTTTTTTGTGCATTACGAATCACTTTGATTTGACTTCCGTCAAATCCCTGCAACAAATAGATTGCTAGAGTGCAATGGAAGAAAACCTGGTTAAGAAAAGGGGAACGCATGTTTAAAAACCTGAAAATAGCACCGAAGCTATTATTGCTCCTGATTATCCCCATTATCGGCATGGCATTTTTTGCAGCTAGAATCCTGATGGACAATCTGTCCACCCTTAACAATATGCAGACCACCCGAGCACTGGTGGCTGTCTCGGTTGCATCCGGCAACCTGATTCATGAATTACAGAAAGAACGGGGCCTCACCTCTGGTTTTCTTGCGTCAAAAGGCGCAAAAAACGGCGATGAACTACAGAAGCAGCGTCTGGTAGTGGATGGTATAGCAAGCAAAATGCAGGAAACCGTTGCTGCCCAGGCAGGCAAAACCGAGGCCATTAAAAAGGCACTGGATGCGGTTGCAGAAAAGATCAGTAAGTTGAAGGAGACCCGTTCAGCAATAGACAGTCAGTCTCTTGATGCGAAAGCCGCTCTTGGCTACTACACCGGTCTGATCAGTAACTGCCTCGAAATCGGTTTTGCCGTAGTGGGCAAGGCAGGTGAACCGGAAACCTCACTGGCAGCCTTCGGTTATGTCGCCTTTCAGGGAGCCAAAGAGTCAACCGGTCAACTGCGCGCCACGATCAACGGCGTACTTTCGGCCGACACGTGTGATCTGGCCACCACGCAGCGGATATCACGAATTGCGGCAAGTGAACAAAACCGGATGAGCAACTTTGATCGCTATGCTGATCCAGCTGTAGTCAAGGAATACAAGGAGATAGCCCAGAAGGAAACCGCCTTTCAGAAGACAACTGAAATGCTCCAGACGATTTTGGACAAGGGGATTGGCAACGGTTTTGGTATACCAGCTGAGACATGGTTCAGTACCATTACCACCAAGATCAACCATCAAAAGACTATTGAAGACAAGTTGGCAGCCAGCCTGATCAAACTAAGCGAAACAAAAGCATTCGCCGCCAAACGGGATGTCAGCCTTAGCATTTTGCTTACGACAATACTGGCAGCAGTGACCATTCTGTTTGGAATTGTTATTATGAAAAGCATTACCAGTCCGCTTCAGTCACTGGTACTGATGCTGAAAGATATTGCCGAAGGTGAAGGAGATCTGACCAAACGCCTGCCGGAAGGCAGCAAAGATGAGACCGGCGAGGTTGCCTACTGGTTTAACCGCTTTATTAACAATATCCACTCTATTATCTCCCAAGCATCAACTACGACGGTACAGGTGGCCACCGCCTCAAGCCAGCTGAATAGTACTGCCGAGCAGATTGCTACCGCTGCAGAAGAGGTCGCTGCACAATCAGCGACCGTGGCTACGGCCAGCGAAGAGATGTCTGCCACCTCAAATGATATTTCCCGCAACTGTACACTTGCATCAGATGTCGCAAACCGAGCCAGTGAGATGGCCCATGGTGGAGCCAGCGTGGTACAGGAAACTATCTCCGGCATGCAAAACATAGCTGACAAGGTACGGGAATCAGCCCATACCGTTGAAGCACTGGGAGCCCGATCAGACCAGATCGGAGCGATTGTAGGCACCATTGAGGATATTGCTGACCAGACCAACCTGCTGGCCCTGAACGCAGCTATTGAGGCAGCCCGGGCCGGTGAGATGGGGCGTGGCTTTGCGGTGGTTGCTGACGAAGTACGGGCACTGGCGGAACGGACCACCCGCGCTACCCGCGAAATCGGCGAGATGATCAAGGCGATCCAACAGGAAACCGGTGGTGCTGTGGCCTCCATGGAACAGGGAGTTAAAGAAGTAGAGAAAGGGATGGACAGTTCACGACGTTCCGGTGACGCGCTGCAGCAGATCCTGGAAGGGATCAACGAAGTAACCATGCAGGTACATCAGATTGCCACAGCTGCGGAAGAGCAGACTGCAGTGACCGGTGAGATCTCCAACAACATCCATCAGATTACCGATGTGGTCCAGCAGACCGCTAATGGAGCCCACCAAACAGCCGGGGCAGCCTCGGAACTGTCTAACCTGGCAAAGAGCCTTGAAAACCTGGTAGGTCGGTTTAAACTGTAACAGCTGAAACCCTTTTGGGCAGATTTCAGGGGGGGTGACCGTCTATGCTCAACATTAACCAGCAGCTGCAGCAGGCAGCCGACGAATCGCAAGACGCAATCCTGATCGCAGACCTTGCAGGGATCATCCGCTACTGGAACGCCGGTGCGGAACGGATTCTGGGCTACTCGGCTGCAGAGGCGGTCGGGCAATCGCTGGACCTGTTCATCCCGGAAAAGCTGCGTGGCCGGCACTGGGATGGGTATCACCGGGTGATGGCCAGCGGCGAGACTAAATACAAGACCGGCCTGCTTTCATCACCCGGCATCCGCAAGGACGGCAGTCAGGTCTCACTGGAGTTCAGCATGGTGCTGCTGAAAGATGAACAGGGCGTTATGCAGGGCTGCGCCTCGATCATGCGTGATGTGACCGAACGCTGGCTGAAAGAGAAGGAGCTGAAGCAGCGGCTGGCTGCCTGTGAGGCTGCTCAATCATGATATGCAGCTATCATCACAATAGCAATGTTACGTTCTTGTAACACTATACCCATGAACAATCTATCAGGCATCGGCCAGCATATTCTGGAAAACATGGTTGACGGCATCATTTTTGCCGATGCCAATGACTGTATCAGCTTTGTTAACCCCGCCGCTGAAAAGATCAGAGGGATCAAGGCCCATAACTTCATCGGCCGTACCATCCTTTCAATTCATTCCCCCACGACATCCAAACGGATAAAAGTCTTACTTGAAAAAATGCGGGACGGCTCCCTTAAGCAGGCCCGACGGGTAATTGAAGTAAAAGGACGCTATTTTGAAAACAGCTACTACCCGGTAACTGGCCCTGATGGCACATACCTGGGAACGCTGATGATCAGCCGTGATATTACCGACCATCAACAGTTACAGAATGAAAACCTGTCTCTGAAGCAAAGGATGGCCTGCGCCAGTTTCAGCGGATTTATCAGCATCAGCGCAAGCATGCTGCCGGTATTTCAGACCATTGGTGCGGTTGCCGGTCTTGAATCAACGGTGCTTATTTCCGGTGAAAGTGGTACCGGCAAGGAGCTGGTTGCTGCAGCCATTCATCGAAACAGCCCTCGCAAGGAACGTCCGATGGTTACCGTTAACTGTGCGGCCCTGCCGGAACATCTGGTTGAATCAGAACTGTTCGGCTACCAGCGGGGGGCCTTTACCGGTGCAATCAGCAATCACCGTGGAAAATTTGAACAGGCAGACCGCAGCACCATCTTTCTGGATGAGGTAGGTGACCTGCCGCTGAATGCCCAGGCCAAACTGCTTCGGGTGCTACAGGAAAGAACCGTGAGTCGCCTGGGGAGCGAAAAAGATATTCCGATAGATGTGCGGATCATTGCAGCAACCAATCGCAACCTGAAGCAAATGGTGGAAGACGGGCTGTTTCGGGAAGACTTGTACTATCGCCTGCATGTCATCCTGCTGGCGGTTCCGCCGCTGCGGGAACGACGCGAAGATATCCTGCCGATGGCTGAATATTTTGTGAAAAAATTCAGTGACCGGATGGAGCGTCCTTTGCTCAGTATTTGTGAGTCTACCAGGGCGGTCCTGCTTTCCTACGAGTATCCCGGTAACGTCCGCGAGCTGGAGCATGCTATTGAGCGGGCTGTGGCGCTCTGCCCTGGCGACTGCATCTCACCGGCAGATCTGCCTGATCAGTTTGTGGCGGCCAGGAGTGCCGGTGGCCCAGACTGGCAGAATCCCTTGGCAGCTCGCCCCTCTCAGCAGTACCTGCCAGATGATGTTGACCCGCCTACACTGGCCAATGCCCGTGAAGAGTCTGAGCGACGATTGATTCTGGATGCGCTGACTCGAACCGGTGGCCGCAAGGCTGAAGCAGCAAAACTCCTTAATATCTCGCGCAAGACCCTCTGGGAAAAGATGAAGCTCGTTAACCAGTCGTAACGTTTTTATCTGAACGTTACCTGCAGGTAACGCAAATCCACCCCCACCATCCCTCTCATCAGCAAAAACACAAATAAAAACGAATGACATTAGAGCCTTACACGCCTTGCTCATCCTTGGCACGTCTTCTGTATAAGCATCCAGATAATCTGTTGACTGTCCTTGGGCGCAGGGAGCCAGTACCGCCCTACAACCGTATCCGTACAAGACCATGAGGTGAGTATGCCGATTTCAGGGGTGGTAGTAAGTTGCAGACCAGGCAGGGAAGCCGAGGTTGCGGAGCAGGCCAGGCTTGTGCCTGGCGTAGAGGTTCATGGGACATTGCCCAATGGGCAGCTGGTTGCCGTGATTGAGGCGGCCTCTGTACATACCGAAGTGGACCTTGCCTCGCAACTGGAACAGCTTGACGGGGTCATTAGTGTGCAGGTGGCGTACCATAATTTTGAAGATGTCGTCCAACAAGGAGGCGCAGATGGAACTGACGAGGCGTGATTTCCTGAAGGCCAGTGCGGCAGCAGCCGCCTTTGCCGCAGCCGGGGCTCCGGGGCTTGCCCCCCGTTTGGCTTCTGCTGCCGATGACAAAGGGATCAAGTGGGGTAAGGCCCCCTGTCGGTATTGCGGCGTTGGCTGCTGCGTGCTGGTGGGTGTCAAGGACGGCAAGATCGTTGCCACCAAGGGCGATCCGGCCGGCCCAGTCAACAAGGGACTCAACTGTATCAAGGGCTACTTTCTCTCCAAGGCGCTCTACGGCAAAGACCGCCTGACCCATCCATTGATCCGTAAAGGCAACAAGATGGTCAAGGCCAGCTGGGATGAAGCACTTAACCTGATTGCCTCAAAGTACAAGGAAGCGATCGCCAAGACCGGACCTGATTCAGTTGCCATCTATGGTTCTGGTCAATGGACCGTGTTTGAAGGCTACACGGCATCCAAGCTGTTCAAGGGAGGGATCGGCACCAACAATATTGAACCAAACGCCCGGCTCTGCATGGCCTCCGCCGTGGCCGGTTTTATGAGTACCTTCAACTCCGATGAGCCGATGGGCTGCTACGATGATCTTGATCTTGGTGACACCTACATCCTGTGGGGCGCCAACATGGCAGAGGCCCACCCGGTCCTCTTCTCCCGTCTGATCGACAACAAGCTAAAGAACAAAAAAGTAAAAATTATCGACATAGCTACCCGCAAAACCCGTACTACCCAGATGGCCGATGAGTACATCCCGATGTATCCCCAGGGAGATCTGGCCGCAGTGAATGCCATTATCCATGTCATCCTGCGGGACAAGCTCTACGATGAGGCCTTTGTCAAACAGCACGTCAACTTCAAACGAGGCACAGAAAATCAGCCCTACGGCCTGAAAGACAAAGAAAACGCAAAAGAAGAACCCAAACCACTTACCTTTGACGAATACAAAACCCTGATGAAGCCGATGACCCCGGAATGGGCTGAAAAGCTGTCCGGCATTCCAGCTAAAAAAATTGAACAGCTGGCCCATATCTATGGCGACAAATCCCGCAAGGTTAATTCGCTCTGGACCATGGGGGTTAATCAGCATGTCCGTGGGACCTGGGTTAACAACCTGATCTATAACATCCACCTGTTGACCGGCAAGATCTGCAAGCCGGGCGAGAACCCGCTCTCCTTGACCGGACAGCCTTCTGCCTGCGGCACCGCCCGTGAAGTAGGCACCTTTTCCCACCGCCTGCCAGCTGACATGGTGGTGATGAACGAGGCGCACCGCAAGAAAACTGCCGAGATCTGGGGGATTGACCCTAAGAAGATCTCGCCAAAACCAGGCCTGCATACGGTTGAGATGTTCCGCGCCATTGACCGGGGGGAATTGAAGTGCATCTGGATTCAATGCACCAACCCGTTCCAGTCCATGCCCAACCTTTCCCGCTACCGCAAGGCGGCCCAGGCCCGCAAGGCATTCATTGTGGTCTCTGACATCTATCCAACCAAATCCACTGAAGTTGCTGATGTAATCCTGCCTTCAGCCAGCTGGGTCGAGAAGGAGGGCGTCTTTGGCAACACTGAACGCCGTACCCAGCAGTGGTTCAAGATGGTGGAACCACCTGGCGAGGCCAAGGAAGATACCTGGCAGCTGATTGAATTTGCCAAGCGGATTGGCCACGGCGGACTGTTCCCCTACAGCCAGAAGAATTTTTACAAAGAGATGTGGGAAGAGTACCGCAAATTCACGGTCGGCACCGGCAAAGACCTTGCCCCCTATGAGACCTATTTCAAGGTTCGTGGCCTGCGTTGGCCGGTCAAGAGCAATGGCCAGGAAACCCGCTGGCGTTACACTGAAGTAGATGATCGCTACGTCAAAAAGGGAGAAGGGGTGAAGTTTTACAAGGGTGTAGGTGGCAAGGCCAACGTCTGGTTCCGCCCCTACGAGCCACCAGCAGAGAGCCCGGACAAAGAGTACCCGTTCTGGTACTGCACCGGTCGGCTACTGGAACATTGGCATACCGCCACCATGACTGGACGGGTGCCGGAACTGCGTCGGGCCATGCCAGGGGCAACCCTTGAGATCCACCCGGAAGATGCCGCCCGTTTAGGGATCAAAAACCGCGACAAAGTCAAGGTAAGTTCCCGCCGTGGTTCCCTTGTACTTACCGCCGAGATTAATGGCCGTGGCAAGCCGGAAAAAGGCAACGTCTTTACCACCTTCTTTGACGAAACCAAGTTGATCAATGACCTCTGTATTGATGCCTTTGATCCGATCTCCAAAGAACCGGACTTCAAGAAATGCGCGGTTAAAATCGAGAAAGCGTAATGCATTTTCAACGCAAAGACGCAGAGGCGCAAAGAAAATTAAATAAATACGGTTTTCAGCTGTTCTCTCTGCATCTCTGTGTCTCTGCGTTAAGAAAGTATTTTGTATGCATTCTGACTCAAAAAATTCCGGCATCAGCCGCCGCCTGTTTCTGAAGGGCAGCATCCTTACGCCGTTGGCCCTGGCGCTGGGTGGTGCCGCCATCTCGGCGGTGTATCTCCGCCCGGCTCAGGCACGGGGCTTCTATCTTCGCCCTCCGGGAGCAATTCAGGAAACCCGCTTTCTGGCAGCCTGTGTCAAATGCGGCAAGTGCGCTCAGGCCTGCCCCTACAAATCAATCATCATGGCTGGGGGTGAGGCCGGTGTCGGAATCGGAACCCCCCACATCATCCCACGGGAGACCCCCTGTTACCTCTGTACTGACCTGCCCTGCGTCAAGGCCTGCCCAAGCGGGGCGCTGGATAAACGGCTGACCGAGGTGGAAAAAATACAGATGGGGACAGCCGTCATTGTTGATCGTGAAGGATGCCTCTCAATTCGGGGGCTGCGCTGTGAGGTCTGCTACCGTCAGTGCCCGTTGATAGACAAGGCGATCACCATTGAGCCGCGCCACAACACCCGCACAGGTGAGCACACAATTATGGAGCCGGTGATCCACAAGGATAAATGTGTCGGCTGTGGCATCTGTGAAAAGGTCTGTGTGCGGGAAACTCCCGTCATTGCGGTGCAAAAACGGATACAGGAACAGAAAGATTCCTATGAATTTTAAGCGCTGGACCATAGCCCGTCATACGGTGCAGCTGCTGATGATTGCCCTGCTGGCCTCCCCCTTGGCCGGTCTGGCAATCTTCAGGGGCAACCTGGCAGCTGCAGAGCTGCTGGGATTGCCTCTTGCTGATCCACTGGCTTTTTTACAGGCGACCCTGGGTGGACTGGTCTTTGTCGTTTCCTATCTACTCAGTACTCTGGCCGTGGTCGCTTTTTATTTCCTGCTGGGTGGACGAACATTCTGCGGCTGGGTCTGCCCGGTGGGGCTGATTACGGAACTTGCTGACAAGCTGCGCAAAAAACTGGGAACCGGGGCTACGGTTCTGCCCCTAAACCTCAATCGCTGGAGCTTACTGCTGGTGCTGGCAGTGGTGACCATCACCGGTATTCCGCTTTTTGAGGTGGTCTCTCCCATCGGGATCATCAACCGGGCAGTTGTCTTCGGTTCGCTCCTGCCCCTGCTGTTGGTGGCAGCCATCCTGCTGACAGAGCTGCTGGTTGCCCGGCGGGTTTGGTGCCGTTCACTCTGCCCTTTGGGAGGATTCTATAGTCTGCTAGCAGGAGCAAGCCCGCTACGGATCGGATTTATTGCTGAACGCTGTACGCACTGCAACGACTGCCTCAAGGTCTGTCCGGTGGAAGAGGTGCTGCAACCCTCGTTGGAACTGAATCAACCCCAGGTGGCTGCTGGAGACTGCACTCGCTGCATGGCCTGTCTTGATGCTTGTCCGTCAAAGGCGCTCACTATTTCCGTTGGTTATCACTCACGTTCAAAAGACACAACAGACCCCCACAAAGGAGGCCGATGATGAAACGCTTTGCACAGCTTGTATCCCTGATTTTCTGCTTGCTGCTGCTGGTTTTAACCCCTGTCTATGCCGATGATCAGCCTGAGCCCAATCTGGCTGCCGATGCAGTGAAGGCGGAAAAGCATCCACCGGTTATACCTCACGGTGTGCAGGATGATGCCGATGGGGCTACCTGCAATGGCTGCCATACCGGCAGCCTGAAGATGGCACCCCACCCTGATCGACTGAACTGCACCCAGTGCCACGTACCGGGTGAGGTTAAAAAGGCGGTTAAAAAGGGGAGTAAAAAAGGGAACAAAAAGTAACCGACCGATCAGGCTGAGCTGTTTTAAAGCTGCTGAGTATCCATCGAGACCACTAGATTGGTGTTTCGACATATCATTTTAACAAGTAAGAGGGGGGGTGAAGGGATGGGATCTTTTTTAAGTGGTAAACGACTGCAAATTGCTGTCATTGCCGCTATCTGCGCAGTGTTGTTTGGTGTTTTCCTGTTGTTGGGTCCACCACAACTGCTGGCAAAGTCTGAATCTCCGGACTTTTGTGCCAGCTGCCATGTCATGGAAGCCCAGCACACTGCGTTCATGCACTCCGGTGCACACCGGCGCAACAAATGTGTTGATTGCCACCTGCCCAACGATGGCATTGCCATGCACTACATCTGGAAATCCATCGACGGCATGAAAGACGTACTGTTCTTCTACTCCGGCAAGGTTCCGGAGAAGATCACGCTGTCTGAGCATGGCGCCAAGGTGGTCAAGGCCAACTGCATCAGATGCCACAGCACACTGGTGTCACAGATGGATACCTCGCGTGACTGCTGGAAATGTCACCGCCGTATAACCCACACCGGTGTCGGCAGTATAGAGACCAACTAACCCACCCACAACCACCCAGGAGGATTGAGTATGAGAATAAGAATGAAACTGCTTGCAACCCTCATGGCAGCTGCCCTGTGCGGCTTCATGACAACCGCCTGCGCACCACCCAAGGCTGAAAAGGCAACAATCGCCCCGATTCCTGATGGCACGATTGATCCTGCTGTCTGGGGTAAAAACTACCCTGAAGAGTACGAGACCTGGAAGAAAACTGCCGAAGCCACTCCGGAAGGTAAGAGTAAATACAAAAAAGGCAACGACGGCGGCAAGGTCTATGACAAGCTGTCCGAATATCCCTTTATCGCCCTGCTGTTTAACGGTTGGGGCTTTGGTATCGAGTACAACGAGCCACGCGGCCACGTTCACATGATGAAGGACCAGAAAGAGATCGACCCTTCACGCCTGAAGGGTGGCGGGGCCTGCCTGACCTGTAAAACCCCCTATGCACCGCAACTGGCCCAGAAGCAGGGCGTTACCTACTTCTCACAGTCCTATGCCGATGCGGTCAATCAGATCCCCAAAGAGCATCAGGAGATGGGCGTCGCCTGTATCGACTGCCACAACAACAAAGATATGAGCCTGAAGATCTCCCGTGGCTTTACCCTGTCCAAGGCCCTGGACAAAATGGGAGTCGATCAGACCAAGCTGACCAACCAGGACAAGCGCTCCCTGGTCTGTGCCCAGTGCCACGTCACCTACACCATCCCCAAAGATGCCAACATGAAGTCACAGGATGTCTTCTTCCCCTGGGATGAAAGCAAATGGGGCAAGATCAGCATTGAAAACATCATCAAGAAGATGCGCAGCGACAAGTCCTACGGAGAGTGGACCCAGGCCGTAACCGGTTTCAAGATGGCCTACATCCGTCACCCTGAGTTTGAGATGTATTCCAACCAGAGCGTACACTGGATGGCTGGTGTTTCCTGTGCAGACTGCCACATGCCGTACACCAAGGTGGGCAGCAAGAAGATCTCTGACCACCGGATCATGAGCCCGCTCAAGAACGACTTTAAAGGCTGCAAGCAGTGCCACAGTGAAACCTCTGAATGGTTGAAGAATCAGGTTATTACCATTCAGGACCGTGCTGCATCCCAGTACATCCGCTCCGGCTATGCCCTGGCCACCGTTGCCAAGCTGTTTGAACTGACCCACAAGCAGCAGGCAGCAGGCAAGCAGGTAGATCAGAAACTGTACGACCAAGCCAAGTTCTACTACGAAGAAGGTTTCTATCGTAACCTGTTCTTTGGCGCCGAGAACTCCATCGGTTTCCACAATCCGACCGAAGCGATGCGTATCCTTGGTGATGCAACCATGTTTGCCGGCAAGGCCGACGGTCTGTTGCGCCAGGCACTGACCAAGGCCGGTGTGGATGTGCCGGTGAAGATTGATCTGGAGCTGGCCAAGTACACCAACAACCGTGGAGCCAAGAAGCTGATGTTCAAGCCTGAGCAGGAGTTGAAAGACCCCTACGGCGAAATGAAGTAATTTTTGAAGTAGCTCAGGGTAGCGTAAGCAACAACACTAACCTGAAACAACGGGCTGCCGGATGATTCCGGCAGCCCGTTGTACTATGGCATCATAAAGCGAAAAGACAATCACACCAGACTAAGACACGATCTCCTTAACCTCCCGAATAATCTCAACCTGCCGCTGAAAGACATACTGTGAGATCTGACGTTCAAGCAGCTTTTCCGGGTTGATGGCAAACCGGTAGCTGTAGGGAGAACGATCCCCGTTAATAGTGACCAACGTTGCTGGAATACTGATTGGGATAGGTTGACCGGTTTCAGGGCTTAGCAGGGTAAACTGCGCCGTGGTTTCTACACCTGTTTCCAGCGGGCAGGTATAGTCAATCACGACACCAAAGCCGGACAGAGAGAGATCAGTTAATCTCCCTTCAACAACTCCTTGGGATGAGGTAATCGCCACATTCACCGGAGCATCCACCTCTACCCTGACAAAGCTCCGGCGCTCTGCCATGATCTCTACGTAGGAAAATTTCACAAAGGTTGCGGCCCTTTTCCTGACATTGACATACTGGGCCTGGGCAAACAGGTCATGTTTAAAAAGTGGACTGCGAATAAAGGTGGAGCGGGCCTGTTCAATGGTAAAGGCCTGCATTTCCTGCACATCCAGATCAACAACACCCCTGCTGATGGAGGCGATGGTTGCCGGATAGGAAAGCGGAATCCCCTTGTAATAATTGATCAGTTTAAGGGGTTTCTTGATATTTGCCTCCAGAATGGCAAGGATCTCAACCTGATCATCATCAAAATTTTTCTGAATGCGAGTGCTAAAGAGGTCAGTACTGGTCATGAGATACCTATTACCGGAGTGTGCTGTTTATCATAGTCTCTAGCAGGGTAAAAGAGCTGCTAGGCGCAGGCGGCCTGCATGTCTGCTTCAAGCGTCATCAGGGCATTTTCATCAATGTGTAACGCCAGAATTTCTGAGTTCGCATCCGACGGCTGAACCAGCCGTGGATAGAGGTTCAGGTTGTATTGCATACTATTGAAATTAACCAGCCGGACTATGGCCAGCAGCGTATCAGAGGCATCAAAGATATCTGCATGATGGTGGGCTGCGATAGCACAGTACACGGGAGGGATATCCCAGTGATTCATGATGCGGACCCCTTGCTCCACATGCATATCTGAAAACACATCCAACAGGGTCTCAAGATCAAGATCCAGTTCGATCTCCCGGGCTTGCCAGATCCGCTCCATCGCCTTAAGCAGGTAGAGCTTGCCGATATCATGCAGCAGGCCGGCCAGATAGGCCTGATCTGCCAGTTCACGATGACCACTGCTGATGGCAAGAGAGCGGCAGCCCAGCGCGCAGGCGTGGGAGTGCAGCCAGAGATCACGCATGACCGCATTTACTATGGAAAGCTCTGAGGTATGCAGAGCGGCCTGCGAGGCTGCCATTGCCAGGCTGGTGATCTGCTTGCTCCCCAGACGATTGACGGCATCCTTAATGGTTTCAGAGCGGGTACGTCCCACGTAGGCCGATGAATTGGCCATCCTGAGCACCTGAATGGCAAGCGCCTGGTCCTTCTGGATAATTTCAGTAACCCGATCAATCTCTACGGTGGGGTCAGTCAACAACTGGAGCAGTTCCAGAGCAACCGGATTAAATACCGGTAGTTCAATCGGCTGCAGGCAGATCTGGTAGCGAAGATCAAGTGAGAATCCCATATCTATCCCCTTAGGAAGACCTGCAGCCAGACAGATTGGCCACACGATCCCGAAACAACAGTGCCTGATAAACTCAGATATTATAACCACTTTAAACTAGTTTAATTGAATCAAAACATATCATTACACTATTATCCCACGTAATGTGAACTAAATATGCCCTGTTGTTTCAGATTACCTGAAACTGTTGGTAACCACAGGACAAAAAAAAACGGGCAGCCCCCTTGCTGGAGCTGCCCGTTTTTACTGAAAATCAGATAGGTATATCAATACCCTATCCCGGCTGCCTGTATACTGGCTGGATCACTGGCATGGCAGGGGGTAACCCCATAGACCATACCGCATTCTGGGCAACGATCTTCCATGGTCTTCATCAGGAAGGTTGTGCCGCATCCTTCGCAGACCAGCCGGGTCTCAACCGGCATAGCCATTGCGCTGTATCCCATCATCCGCAGCTTATCAACCACTCCTGCTCCACCACCAAAACTTCCATCACATCCCTGATGCATGTTCGTATCTCCTTTTCTCTGTTTTATAGTTCCTCTAATGTTTCCCCAAACCTGATCCTGTTGCGCAGGGCCAGCAGGGTATTATCCAGCTCTTCCAGTCTGGATAGATTCTTCCGTTCAGCGTCGCTTGATGCAATGATCTTGGCAATGCCGCCGTTTTTGATCACCAGTCGTTTGTCCCCCATCAGCGCCAGAATCGGGTCATGGGTGGCCATCAGGATAATCTTTTCCTGCTTCACCAGCAGTTCCAGTGCCTTTTTACGATCAATACCGGCGTTCTCAATCTCATCAATCAGCACAATCGGTGATTTGCTCAAAATCGCCATGTCAGCAATCATCAGGGCACGGGACTGACCGCCGCTTAAGGAGGTAACCGGTGTATCCGGTTTAAACTGCTCACCGGCCAGCTGATTGGCCTGTTCCAGAATCCGTGCCACCTTTTCTTCCGGGTCAGGCACCAGACGGCTTTCCGCATGCATCCGCACAAACTCCTCAGCGGTCAGGTCCATTACAAAGTTCATGTTCTGGGAGAGCTGGGCCACCAGTTTATGCTCGGTTGAAAAGCGCCATTTATTGTCCGGCACACCGCCATTGATCAGGATCTTGCGTTTGGTGGGGGTATCCCCCTGAGCCACCCACTCAATATCCGCCAACAGGCGACTCTTGCCGGAACCGGTGGGACCGACAATACAGATCACTTCACCCGGCTTCAGCGTCAGCTCCAGCTGTTCAGCACTACCGGTCTTATCAAAACCACCGATAATGGTCAGTGATTCCACCTTTTCAGCAGCCTCATCCAGGGCCAGCATACCGGCCATAAAATCATGCAGGCTCTGTTGCAGCTGTTCCTGACTGATCCCCAGATCAAGCAGATGATCCGGGTCAAGCCTGTCCAGATACTGTTGCAGGGTCTGCTCTGTGGCCTGTAGCTGCAGGCCGAATGAGCCGAAGAAATCCTCCAACCAGGGATAGTCGGCCAGCAACTGCTTTAAGGGCTGTAATACTAGATCTTGGTAGTGCATGGTCAAGACTCCATCTTTCTGACGTTTCCTGTCTGATATTCATCACCGATCCTTGTTTCACCAAGACAGTAGGAGCAGAGCGCTGACGGCATGGAGAAGCGCAGCCGCATCCCTTTCAGGGTCTCAATATCCGAGGCCTCTTCAAACAGAGAGGTCAGTTCAAAGGCCCCCTGGCCGGTAATACCGTTGATGTTCATGATCACGGCACCGGGGTTGACCTGCTTGACCCGTGAGGCAAACACCTCCCGCTCGGCCTGGGAGACGATATCTCCCTTGGTGATCACCACGATATCGGCTGATTTCAGCATCGGCCCGATCTTACGGGGGGTGTTGATGCCGCTTAAGTTATCAATCACGCAGACCGCTGTAATATCCTTGATATGGGGAGAACAACGGTTGCAGAGACCGGCTGATTCGCTGATCAGAAAATCGCAATCGTTCTCCACCCCCCAGCTGACGCAGGCCTCGATATTACTGACAAAGTAGTGGTCCGGACACTGGGAGCCAGAAAGCCCCTTCTTGACCAGCACCCCTTTCTTGGCGTAGCTCAGGTCATCTTCCGTCATCAGGCAGTCATACTTGACTACCCCGATCTTTTTCTGTTTGGCCTGTAGCGCCTCAATCACCCTCAGAATTACGGAAGTCTTGCCTGATGATGGTGGGCCGGATACGGTTAGAAAGTGCATGGTTGTTCTCCTTGTACTTCAAAAATCAAAGGCAATGGCACGCGGATGACGCTGATCTTGGCGGATTAACGCGGATAAAGAAGGTTTTTGGAATTGATCCTTGTCTTTATCTGCTTTCTTTATTGTATGTTTAAAAATCTGTGTAAATCAGCTCAATCCGCGTTATCCGCGTGCTATCATCATGGCCTTTTATCATTAATCTGCATTCATCGCTTCTTCAAACAGCCCTACCGTGTACCTGATTTGAGCTGCGATATCATGGCTGTAGAGGTAGTCCCAGCCAACCCACTGCCAGGGGTGCTGCTCCGGCAGCTGGTTCTCCACCTCGGGGTTCAGAGCCGGGAACAACCCACGGTTGGTCAGGGTATCTCCCACCTCTTTACTGCACAGGAAGTCTGCAATCGGCTGCAACTTAGCCTGTTTATCAGCCTTGGCCAGCATAAAGATCGGGCTGATGATGGCGCCGTCTTCCGGCCAGACGATCTCCAGACTCTTGACCATGCCAGCCATCCGGCTGAAGAAGTAAGGGATGATGGTGACCGGTGGTTTTTCCTCTGCCACCCGCTGGGCATTCTTGATCATCTGGGCCGGGTGCATCGATTTCAGCATGCACCGTCCCAGCTTCCTGACCCCCTCATCACCATACATCTTGTGAATGGTGAGCAGGATCGCGTTGAACAGGTCAAAATCCCCCACCGGCAGGGCCACCTTCTGCTCAAATTCCGGTTTGAGGATATCTGCCCAGGTACGGGGCACCGGCAGGTCACCAAGTTCATCATGGTTGACCATGAAGGCAGACGGCACCACTGAAATCAGGCCATAGTGGCCTTTGGGGTCCTTCAGCTCAAGTCCGTCAAAGCTGCGGTTGATTGCGTCGCCGGTCAGGTCGGCAAAGACTCCCTGCTCCTTGAACTTGCCGATGGTGGCCGGATCAAAGAAGGTTTCAAAACCGGCTGAGACAAAGATGTCCGGCAGTTGGTCAGCGGCGGTAACCGTCTGGATATGCTCGTCCATCCAGGCCGAGCCGAGCGAGGCTGCCTCAAACTTGTAGCTGACCGTAACACCGCTCTCCCTGGTGTACTGTTCGATAAAGCGGTCAAATCCTTCCAGAAGCGGCAGCCGTACCGGGCAGGGCAGCAGGCCGGAGATGCTGATCTCGCTCTGCTCCTGCTGGGTCTGCTTCATGGTGACATCCACCTGGTTATGCTTTTCATCAACCTTCTGCTGCAGCAGCCCTAAAAAATTATCCAGATCATAGTTCTTGGTCAGGGCTGCCCGCTCCAGCTTCAGAAAACCACCAACACCGGCCAGCACCTTGGGGTCCTTCAAGTTCTCAAACCCGTTGGCCACCAGCACCTCCAATGTTTCCGGGTGCTGCTCCAGCAGTTCTTTTATGGTCATATCCTTCTGTATCCGATGTGCGCTCATGGCGTCCTCCTCGTTTAATCTGGTATCACCATAACCGGATCAATCTTCTTGCACATTGACTTGTATCAAAAAAACGCAAAAGAGACCAATACTGTCTCTTTTAATACTTGCCTGACCGGTACGATATGGTACAAGGAGTTGACCAACGAAAGGACTTTTTTCTATGCATACAAAACGGGTAGTTGTCATCGGTATGGGATTTGGCGGCGTCCGGGCAGCCCGAGCTCTGGCAGGCAGCGGACTTGACGTGCTGCTGATTGACCGCAACAACTATCACCTGTTTCAGCCCCTGCTCTATCAGGTGGCCAGCGCCGGTCTTGAACAGGAATCAATTGCCTATTCCATCCGCGCCATGGCCCGGCAATGGCCCAATGTCCGCTTCCACCTCACGGAAGTAACCGGCGTGGATTTTGATGCCAGAGAGGTGCAGACCACCAGCGGCCCGGTGGGTTATGACTATCTGATTATCGGCGCTGGCAGTGCCACTAATTTCTTCGGCCTCACCACGGTGCAGCAGTACGCCTATGACCTGAAGGAGCTTGAGGATGCGGAGGTACTGCGTAATCAGATCCTGAACTGCTTTGAGCAGGCGGTGACAGAACCGGACCCGGCCCGCAAACGGGCCTTGATGACCTTTGTGATTGTGGGTGGCGGACCAACCGGCGTTGAATTTGCCGGTGCCTTGATTGAGCTGGTTACCTATGTCCTGGCCAAAGACTATCCTGAGCTGGGCATCCATACCGCCCGGGTGGTGCTGGTGGAGGCCACCGACCGCCTGTTGGCAGCCATGCCCCAGGAGCTGGGGATGTATACCCTGCAGAAGCTGCGTAGTATGTGTGTTGAGGTACTGCTGAATGCCCAGGTGGTTGATGCGGATAACACGCGGGTGGTGCTGCACGATGGCGCGGTGATTCCAGCCCATACGCTGATCTGGTCAGCCGGTGTCAAGGCAGCGCCGCTAGCTGCAACCCTGCAAACAGCCCATGCCGGTGGTGGCCGTATTCCGGTGCAGCCTGACCTGACCCTGGCCGATCACCCGGAGGTGTATGTGGTGGGTGACATGGCCTGGCTGGAACAGGAAGGCAAGATCCTGCCGATGGTGGCTCCAGTGGCGATGCAGATGGGGGCCTATGCCGGTGCGGCTGTTCTGGCCAGAGAACAGGGAGAAACACCCGAACCGTTCTGTTACCACGACAAGGGCAGCATGGCCACCATTGGCCGTAATACCGCTGTTGCCACCGCCTTTGGACTAAACCTGAAGGGTTACCCGGCCTGGCTGGCCTGGCTGCTGCTGCATGTCTACTACCTGATCGGTTTCCGCAACCGGATTGTGGTACTGTTGAACTGGGTCTGGTACTACTGGTTCCATGAACGGCAAGTACGCTTAATTACCAGACGTAAGGCATCTGATTCACTTTAGCGATGAAATGGGCACTAAACCCAACCACCCCTGGCCCCTCCTATTTTAGGAGGGGCCAGGGGTGGTAAGGTGTCAGCTTGAACGCGGCCTGGAATAAGTAGGCTACCCTTTCGGCATGAAGACAAAAAAGGTCAGCGAAAGTGCCGCCAGCACCCACATACCGCCGGAGACCTCACGGGCCCGGCCGGTGCAGAGCTTGATCAGGGGATAAGAAAACAGGCCGACGGTCATCCCGACACCAATATTGAAGGTAAAGATCATCAGCGAGATGGTCAGGAAGGCTGGCATCAGCTCGGTAAGGTCATCAAAGTCCAGCCGGGTAACTGACTGGATCATCAGGGCGCCGATTACCACCAGGGCAATACCGGCGGCATAGCCGGGCACCATGGTAAAGAGCGGTGCAAAAAAGAGCGAAAGACCAAACAGCACTGCCACCACCAGCGCAGTAAAACCGGTGCGGCCTCCGGCGGCAATGCCGGCAGCTGATTCGATGTAGGCCCCGGTGGTGGTGGTTCCCAAAAGCGGCGCAAGGGTCGTTGCCACCGCATCGGCCAGCATCGGCCGCTCAATCTCCGGCAGGTTGCCGTTTGCATCCAGCAGATCAGCCCGCATGGAAAGGCCGATCAAGGTGCCGATGGTATCAAGAAAGGCCATCATAAAGATCACCAGCACCACCGGAAAGACACCGGGCTGCAGGGTTCCGGCAATATCAAGCTTCAGGAAAATCGGCTCAAGCGAGGGAGGCAGGCTGACCAGCGAGGTCGGCAGCTTTGTAAGCCCCAGCAGAACAGAACCGGTGGTTGTTGCCACAATGCCGTACAGCAGTGCTCCGTTTACTTTCCTTGCCATCAGCACCACGGTTAGCAAAAACCCGCCCGCAGCCAGCAGCACCGAACTCTGAGCAATATTGCCCAGCCTTACCGGCGCACCAGCCACTCCCAGCACCACCAGCCCGGTTTCATTCAGGCCGATAAAGGTCAGAAACAATCCGATCCCCACCGCGAAGGAGGCCTTGAGCGAGATCGGGATTGACTCAGCCAGCCATGAACGCACCTTGAGAAGCGTTAACAGGATAAAGACCAGACCGGCCCAGAAGACCGCCCCCAGGGCAATCTGCCAGGAATAACCCATCCCCTTCACCACCACAAAGGCGATAAAGGCGTTTTCTCCCATGTAGGGGGCAATGGCAAAGGGCCGCTTGGCCCAGAAGGCCATCATCAGACAGCCGATCATTGCAGCCAGAATGGTGGCGGTGACCTGGGCATCTTTGGGAATTCCGGCAACAGCAAGAATGGAAGGGTTGACCACCATGATATAGGCCATGGTCAGAAAGGTGGTGAGACCGGCCAGGGTCTCCTGGCGGTAAGAGGTGTTGTGATGATCAAACTCGAAGAAGAGCTTCATATCCTAGAGCCCCTTGACGGCGTAAACACCCGGCGCATTCCGCCACATATTTTCATAATCCAGACCATACCCGAACACAAAGCGATCCGGCAGTTCCAGACCGGTGAAATCGGCGCAATAGCCCGGCATGACTTTACGTTCATGCTGCTTGTTCACCAGCACGGCGGTCAGCACCTTTTTGGCACCACGGGCAAGGCATTCATCAGCCAGCGCCTTGAGCGTGACCCCTTCATCCAGAATATCATCCACCAACAGTACCGTACGACCTTCAACATCTGCATGAAACAGAGCCTTCCATTCCAGATCGCCGCCACTGGTTTGATGGCCATAGCGGGTGGCATGCAGGTAGCCAAGTTCAAGTGGAAAGGTGAGCCGGGTTAGAAGCTGGCCGGTGACAATCAAACCGCCGTTCATGATGCAGAAGACCATCGGATTCTTTTTGCCGATACTGGCCGTAATTGCATCGGCCATCCGGTCAAGAGCCGCCTCAACCGCTGTCCGGTCAGCCAGACAATCAGCCTCCTCAAGCACCTTTAACGCCTGATCATACTGCATGCCATTGTCCTCCCACGACCCTGATAATACCGGCGCTGTCCGGTACGGTTACGATAGCACCAAATCCGGCATCTGCAAGCAGTCCTGCCAGATCTTTGTCCTGACCTGCCCCTATCTCAAACAGCAGCCAGCCGCCGGGTTCCAGGTAGCCTGGAGCCTCTGAGACAAGCGCCCGATAGGCATCAAGGCCATCAACACCACCATCAAGGGCAAGACGGGGCTCAAAATCACGCACCTCTGGCTGGAGGGTGTCCAGATCAGCACGGGTAATGTAAGGGGGATTTGAGACAATCAGATCGAAACGTCGACCGGTAACCGGCTGGAAAAACGAGCCCAGCAGAAACTCTACCGCTGCATTATTCCGTTCAGCATTGAGTCGGGCAATGGCCAGTGCATCAGAGGAGAGGTCTACGGCGGTGATCTGCGCCTGGGGCAGACGATGGGCCAGTGAGATAGCAATACAGCCGGAACCGGTGCCGATATCCAGCACCGTGCGGGCCTGGGGGGCCTGCCGGACCGCTTCTTCCAGCAGGGTTTCAGTATCATAGCGGGGGATCAGGACATCTTTGGTAACAACAAACTCACGTCCGTCAAACTCCTGGTTGCCCAGGATATGCTGCAGCGGTTCACGCTTACCACGGCGGGCCACCATGCTGCGGTAAGCGGCCAGTTCACCATCCTGCAGCGGCTTGTCAAAGTTCAGGTAGAGCCCGATCCGGTCCAGACCGGTGGCCTCACACAGCAGCCACTCTGCCTCACGGCGGGCATTCTCCACCCCTTTTTCGGTCAGGTAACCGACCGTCCAGGTCAGGACCTTAAGGGTGGTCCAGGTCTCTGCCTCAGTAGACATGGGGGAGTTATGCTCCCTCTGATTGAGCCTTCAGTGCTTCCATCTGGTAGAAGGTACGCAGGGCATCGGTGATCTCTTCAATATCACCGGCCATGATGGAATCCAGCCGATAGAGGGTCAGGCCGATCCGGTGATCGGTCATCCTGCCCTGGGGGAAGTTGTAGGTACGAATCCGCTCTGAGCGGTCACCAGAACCAACCTGCTGTTTACGGTCTGCCGCCATTTTGGAATTCTGCTCCTGCAGGATGTTGTCCAGAATGCGGGTTTTCAGGACCTTCATCGCCTTGGCCCGGTTCTTGATCTGGCTACGTTCTTCCTGACAGGCCACCACGGTGCCGGTGGGGATATGGGTAATCCGCACCGCGGAATCGGTGGTGTTAACGTGCTGGCCACCGGCGCCGGAGGAGCGGTAGACGTCGATCTTCAGGTCATCCGGCCTGATATCAATATCAACATCCTCAGCCTCAGCCATAATCGCCACGGTACAGGCAGAGGTATGAATCCTGCCCTGGGCCTCGGTTTCAGGCACCCGTTGAACTCGGTGGGTACCGGATTCATACTTGAGCTTGGCAAAGACATCCTGCCCCTCAATGGAGGCGATCACCTCTTTGTAGCCGCCCCGCTCTGACTCGGAACAGGAGAGCATCTCCACCTTCCAGCGGTTTTTCTCGGCAAAGCGGGAATACATCCGAAACAGGTCGCCACTGAACAGGGCCGATTCGTCGCCACCGGTTCCGGCCCGGATTTCCAGAATAACGTCACGGGAATCGTTGGGGTCCTTGGGCAACAGCAGGATCTTGATCTCTGCATCAAGGCGCTCTTTTTCCTGGCTAAGACGGCTGATCTCTTCTTCAGCCATCTCCTTCATCTCAGGATCAGCCAACAGTTCCTGATTCTCTTCCAGCTCTTCCAGCACCTTCTTATAGCGACGGAACGCCTCAATCAAAGGGGACAGATCAGCATGCTCGCGGGAGAGCTTGCGGAACTCCGGCTGGTTGGCAATTACGGTCGGGTCAGACAGTAATGACTCCAGTTCCTGAAAACGGATCTCTAAATCCTGTATTTTGTCAAACATGCTCAAGGTTCCTCACACTACTAATCTGTCATCGGCATAACCGCCGTTCTCATCTAAAGCTTCTTTGACGGACCGGATCGCCACTTCAATCTGGTCATCATCCGGCTCACGGGTGGTCAGGCGTTGCAACGCCAGTCCAGGGGTAATCACCAGCTTCACCAGCGGATTCTGATCGTTCTTGGCGCTCCACTTCAGAAACTCATAGGAGATACCGGCAATCAGCGGCAACAGCACCACCCGCGACAACGCCTTGTAGACAAAGGGCCAGGCCTTGGGGATCAGAGAAAACACGCCGATACTGACCAGCATCACAATCAGCAGAAAGCTGGTGCCACAGCGGGGATGCAGACGGCTGAAGCTTTTCACCCGTTCAATCGTCAGCTCTGCGCCTGCTTCAAAGGCAAAAATAGTTTTATGTTCAGCACCGTGGTACTGAAAGACCCGCTGGATATCCTTCATCCGGGCAATGGACCAGATGTAGATCAGAAAGACGATCACCCGGATCACGCCATCCACCAGGTTAAAGATCACATTATGGTCACCGATAATCGGTACCAACAGCTTGGTCAGATACAGGGGCAGAAAGAAAAACAGGGCGATACCAAAGCCAAAGGCCACTGCCATGGTGCCGGCCAAGGCCCAGGAGGTCAGCTCCTCTTTCTTGCTTTCACCGTTCTCGTCAACCTCTTCCTCAAGCGCCTCATTGGCGGAAAAGTTCAGCGCCTTGATCCCCAGGATCAGCGAGGTAAACAGGGCAACCGCTCCACGCAGAATCGGCAGTTTCACAATCGGATACCGTTCTGAGAGGGGAGGCATCTGCTCCCGTTTGACCACGATCTCGCCGTTGGGACGTCTGACCGCAATGGCCATGGCCCGGGGGGCACGCATCATCACCCCTTCAAGTATGGCCTGACCACCGATATTGATTTTTTCCATTTAGCTAAGACTCCTGAACTGCTTACGCACCTGGGCCGTACGGCCACAGCAGAATTCACCTTCCGGGCAGGGGCCGGCAACACAGCCGGGACCTGCATCACGAAAAATGGTGGGGGCGGCTTGTTTGGCCAGTTTGAGCATCCCCACCGCCATGCTCCTGATCTCCCACTGGGCACGCATGCAGCAGCGTAGCTTGAAGAAATGCAGCAGTTCACGGGCATTCATGGTGATGATAACCTTGGTCTCAGTGGCATTGGGCAGCAGGTAACGGGCATCCTCAGGCTGCACCCCCATCTCCACCAGTTGTTTATAGGCCTGATGCACCACCCCGACCGTGAAGTCAAAGATCCGCTTTGCCTCTTCGTTGGAATCAATCGAGGGGGGAACCACCGCATCAAAGCGCTCAACATGGGAGACATAACGCTGGGATTGCTGGGAATAGGAGGCCACCCGGTGACGCACCAGCTGGTGGGAGGTGACCCGCGAGATCCCCTCAACCCCGAAGGTAAAGGAGGCATGTTCCAGCACCGAGTGGTGGCCAAGGGACATGATCTTGTCGATAAACTGGCGGATATCACCGCTACCGATCTTTTCCTTCAGCTCATCAAGGCCGGTGGGTGAATAACAGAGGCGTGCTGCCAGAGCAACGGTACGCTCAGGTTCAGGGGTATGATGTAATAGCTCTATATTCATAAAACCCTCGTATAGATACAAAAAGAGGGCTGTACCTGTGACGGCACGCCCCCTTCAAGATTCTCCACCAAAAAGCTAAGCCTGGCCGTAACGCTTCTTGAACCGCTCAACACGACCAGCAGTGTCAACCAACTTCTGCTTGCCAGTGAAGAAAGGATGGCATGCAGAACAAATCTCGGTAAAGATTTCCTTGCGGGTGGAACGGGTCTGAAAGCTGTTGCCACAGGCACATTTAACGGTCACTTCGTTGTACATCGGGTGAATTCCTTCTTTCATCTGCTACCTCCTGATAATTGCAGCTCGTTTAATAAAGCTGTGTATTGGCGAAATTGTAGGATATCGGATTTACACAAAAAACATCAAGCACTTTTTTGAATAATCTACGGACTACTTGTTCATGGAATCGAGGAAATCCTGATTGCCCTTGGTCTCAGACAATTTATCCAGCAAAAATTCCATGGCATCCACCACGTTCATCGGATGCAGGATCTTACGCAGGATCCAGATCCGGTTCAAAGAAATCCGCTCAATCAGCAGTTCTTCCTTACGGGTGCCGGACTTATTGATATCAATGGCCGGGAAGGTACGCTTTTCCACCAGACGGCGATCCAGGTGGACTTCCATGTTACCGGTGCCCTTGAACTCCTCAAAGATCACCTCATCCATCTTGCTGCCGGTATCCACCAGGGCAGTGGCGATGATGGTCAACGAACCGCCTTCTTCAATGTTACGGGCCGCGCCAAAGAACCGCTTCGGTTTCTGCAGGGCATTGGCATCCACACCACCGGTCAGGATCTTGCCGGATGGCGGCAGAACAGTATTGTAGGCACGGGCCAGACGGGTAATGGAGTCCAGCAGAATCACAACATCCTTTTTGTGCTCCACCAGCCGCTTGGCCTTCTCAATTACCATCTCCGCCACCTGTACGTGACGGGTAGCCGGTTCGTCAAAGGTAGAAGAGACCACTTCACCATTAACTGAACGCTGCATGTCGGTTACTTCTTCAGGCCGTTCGTCAATCAGCAGGACAATCAGGTACACCTCAGGGTGATTGGCTGCAATCGAGTTGGCGATATTCTGGATCAGCATGGTCTTGCCGGTCCGGGGCGGAGCCACGATCAGGCCACGTTGTCCCTTGCCGATTGGCGAAACCAGTTCCATGACCCGCATGCCATAGTTGTCCGGGGCCGTCTCCAGCTTGAGTTTTTCTTCTGGATAGAGCGGGGTCAGGTTATCAAAGAGGGTCTTGTCACGGCCGGCCTCTGGTGTCTCAAAATTGATCAGCTCCACCTTCAGCAAGGCAAAGTAACGTTCACCTTCCTTGGGCGGACGGATCTGACCGGAGACCGTATCACCGGTACGCAGGTTAAAACGCCGGATCTGGCTGGGAGATACATAGATATCATCGGGACCCGGCAGGTAGTTATAGTCTGGTGCCCGCAGGAAGCCGAAACCATCCTGCAGAATTTCCAGAACACCCTCGCCATAGATCGAGCCGTTTTGTTCAGTCTGGGCATTCAGGATGGCAAAGATCAGATCCTGCTTACGCAGGCCTGAGGCACCTTCAATACTCAGGTCACGGGCAATACCATTCAGTTCGCTGATTTTTTTGTTTTTCAAGTCCTGGAGGTTCACGACAAGGATCTCCTGCTGGTGGGATACGACGTCATCAAGGAATGAGAGGACGGTGATGTTGGCATAGGGTTACTGGGATATTCAGGCAATGGCAAAGGTTAAACTCACAAAAAACAGGGATAGTGTTGTATTCACGTGGGGACTTTTGCCAGACGCAAAGCCCGGGTTTAACGGCTGTCGGGAAACTCTCTTTAGTTTGGAAATGAGCGTAGCGGGTGGTTGCAACTGAAGTTTAATCACGATAGCCACAACAACCAGAGGATGTCAACAGGAAAGTAACAGGGAAAAGTGGCCGATGAACAGCCACTTGCACTGATATCTGCTTGACCCCCTGTCAGCGAAAGGCTATAAAAACAAATTCAATCAACAAACCACACCATTAAAATTCACTATTTATTTCAGGCAGGTACCTTTGATGCTCGGACAACCACTTCTTGATGCTATCGGCAACACCCCCCTGATTCAGATCACTGCAATCAATCCCAACCCCCATGTTCGTATTCTTGCCAAACTGGAAGGAAACAACCCCGGCGGCTCCATCAAGGACCGGCCAGCACGTCAGATGATCCTGGCAGCGGAGGCGTCCGGTGAGCTGACTGCAGATAAGATTATACTTGAGCCAACCTCCGGCAACACCGGCATCGCCCTGGCCATGATTGCCGCAGCCCGTGGCTACCGAATCAAACTGGCCATGCCCGCCTGCGTCAGCGTTGAACGTCGCAGCATCCTTGAGGCCTATGGGGCCGAGATCGTGCTTTCACCAGGCTGCGAGAAGACCGACGGCGCCATCCGCCTGGCCCACAAGATTTATGGGGAAGAGCCGGGGCGTTACTACATGCCCAACCAGTACGATAACCCCAACAACCCGTTGGCCCATGAACTGACCACCGGGCCTGAAATCCTGGCCCAGACCGGTGGCAACCTGACCCATTTTGTGGCCGGCATGGGTACCGGCGGCACCTTGATGGGAACCGCGGCCTGTCTTCGCAAGCACGCCCCAACAGTGCAGATCATCGGGGTCGAACCAAATCTTGGGCATGCCATCCAGGGCCTGAAGAATATGAAAGAGGCGATTGTCCCGGCCATCTACCACGAAGAACAACTGCACCGGAAGATCGTGATTGATGACGAGACCGCCTTTGAAACCTCCCGGCAACTGGCCTCCCATGAAGGGATCTTCTGCGGCATGTCCGGCGGGGCCGCCATGGCTGGCGCCTTTAAACTGGCACAAGAACTCGAAAACGGCACCATTGTGGTGATTATTCCTGACCGTGGGGATCGCTACCTGAGTACCAATCTATTCAAGTCCATGTGCGCAAACTGTCCACCGTAGTTCTTAGTTTCTTGACCGGCGCCCCTTGGCACTGGTATTTTATGCAACTTATTTCAATCCATCCTCACGGAGGTAGACCGTGACGTTTCAGAACCTGATCCTGTCGCTCCAAAATTACTGGGCAAACCAGGGCTGCGTGATTCAACAGCCCTATGATACTGAAAAAGGGGCAGGCACCTTCAACCCGGCCACCTTCCTGCGGGTGCTTGGGCCTGAGCCCTGGAATGTGGCCTACGTGGAGCCTTCACGCCGTCCTACTGATGGCCGTTACGGCCAGAACCCCAACCGGTTGCAGCACTACTACCAGTTTCAGGTCATCATGAAGCCATCACCGGCCAATATTTTGGACCTGTATCTGGATTCCCTGCGGGCCTTTGGCATCAATCCCAGTCAGCATGACATCCGCTTTGTGGAAGACGACTGGGAGTCTCCCACCCTTGGAGCCTGGGGGCTGGGCTGGGAGGTCTGGCTGGATGGTATGGAGATCACCCAGTTCACCTACTTCCAGCAGGCTGGCGGGATCGACCTGAAGCCGGTCTCATCGGAGATTACCTACGGCTGTGAGCGGATCGCCATGTACCTGCAGGGAGTGGACAACGTCTATGATCTGGAATGGGCCAAAGGGGTCAAGTACGGCGATATCCATCACCAGACCGAGGTTGAGTTCTCCACCTACAACTTTGAAGAGGCTGATGTGGCCCTGCTGCTGGAGCTGTTCGGCAAATACGAAAAAGAGTGTATCCGTCTGGCTGAAAAAGATCTGGTCTTCCCTGCCTATGACTTTGTCATGAAATGTTCCCACACCTTTAACCTGCTGGATGCCCGTGGCGCCATCTCCGTTACTGAGCGGGCCTCCTACATCGGCAGGGTACGCAACGTGGCCCGTCTCTGCGCTGAAGGGTATGTCCGTCAGCGGGAACGCCTGGGCTTTCCAATGCTGAAAGGGGGAAACTAGACCATGACCAGGGAACTGTTACTTGAAATTGGTGCTGAGGAGATCCCGGCCGGATTTGTCCCCAAGGCGCTTGCATCCATTGAAGAGATGATCCGCAAAGAGCTTGAGGCTGCCCGGCTCTGCTTTGATGCCATTACCACCATGGGAACACCGCGTCGCCTGACACTGCATATCAAAGGGCTGCCCACCATCCAGCCCGATGCCGAGCTGACCGCCATGGGACCGTCAAAGAAGGCGGCCTTTGATGCCGATGGCAAACCGACCAAGGCTGCTGAAGGATTTGCCCGCGGCCAGGGGGTGGATGTCTCAGCCCTGCAGATTATCAGCACTGACAAAGGCGAGTATCTGGCAGTTACCAAGCAGGAGGTTGGACGCCCGACCCATGAACTGCTGGCCGAGATCCTGCCCAGACTGGTGTCTGGCATACCGTTCAAAAAATCAATGCGCTGGGCCGATCTGGATGTCCGTTTTGCCCGCCCGATACACTGGATTGTGGCCCTGTTTGATGGGGTCGTGGTGCCGTTCTCCTTTGGGCCGATCCAAAGCGGCAATATCTCCCGTGGCCACCGGTTTATGGCCAACACAACCTTTCCGGTGCGTGACTTTGCCCACTATTTGGAAGAGTGTGAGCGTCACTTTGTGATTGTTGACCAGGAGCGCCGCAAAGAGATCATCCGCAAAGAGACCCACCGGATTGCCAAGACCACCGGCGGTCACCTGCTGCCGGATGAATCTCTGCTGGAAGAGGTTACCTATCTGGTGGAGTACCCCAGTGCCATTATCGGCAGTATCCCGGCCGAGTTCCTGGTGGTGCCCAAAGAGGTGCTGATCACCTCCATGCGTTCCCACCAGCGTTACTTCTCGGTGGTGGATGAGAGCGGCAAGCTGCTGCCCTACTTCATTACCATCCCCAACACCCTGGCCGAAGATCCGTCCGTAGTGGTCAAGGGCAATGAGCGGGTGCTGCGGGCCCGTCTCTCCGATGCCCGCTTCTTCTTTGATGAAGACCACAAGGTTACGCTGGAGAGCCGGGTTGAATCGCTCAAAAGCGTGGTCTACCAGCAGAAGCTGGGCACTTCCTATGAAAAGATGGAGCGCTTCCGTGCCCTGGCTGAGCAGCTGGCCGAACAGCTCAACCCTGCTGTCAAGCAGCAGGCGGCACGGGCTGCCTTCCTCTGCAAGGCTGACCTGGTCTCCGGTATGGTCTGCGAGTTCCCTGAAGTGCAGGGGATCATGGGCCGCGAGTATGCCCTGCATGATGGTGAGGATGCTGCCGTAGCCAACGCCATTGCCGAACATTATCTGCCCATCCAGGCTGGCGGCGACCTGCCTGCCTCGGATATCGGCGCCTTTGTTTCCCTGGCTGACAAGCTGGACACCCTCTGTGGCTGCTTTAGTGTCGGCCTGATCCCCACCGGCGCTGCTGATCCCTATGCCCTGCGCCGTGCCACGATCGGCATGATCAGCATCATTCTGGACAAGGGCTATCGCCTGTCGCTGTCAGGGTTGATCGGTTCTTCACTTGATCTGCTGGCTGCCAAACTGACCCGCCCCCGTGACGAGGTACAGCGCGACCTGCTGGAGTTCTTCCGGGGCCGTTTTGTCAACCTGCTGGGCAATGGCCACCCGACTGATGTGGTTGAGGCCGCTGTGGCAGCCGGTTTTGATGATCTGGCTGACTGCGCACAACGGATTCGCGCCCTGGACACCTTCCGCCAGCGGGATGATTTCCAGCCCCTGACCGTGGCGTTCAAGCGGGTCTGCAATATCGTTAAAGAAGGGGTTGATGCGCCGGTTAACCCGGCCCTGTTTCAGGATGAGGCAGAGCACACCCTCTACCGGGTGCTGCAGGAAACCAAGACAGCAGCCCAGACCAAAATCGACCAGCACCAGTATTTGGAGGCACTCTCTGACATCGCCGGCCTGAAGTGGGCTGTTGATGCCTTCTTTGATGCGGTGATGGTCATGGCAGATGACGTTGCGGTGCGTAACAACCGCCTGGCACTCTTAACCACCATTAATCGTCTCTTTAGCAAGATTGCAGATTTCAGCAGACTGACCGGTTAGGCATTTTATCCAATCAAGATGAACCTGGAGGTTCACCATGTCATTCACTGGCCGCATCATCTTTGGCAATGCTATTGTTGTACTTTCTGCTGTACTGCTCCTGACCCTGCTAAACAAAACCGGCAGCATGCTGAATGGACTGCTGCTGGGATTGGTTCTGCTGGTGGGCTCCTCCACGGTGCTGTGGTGGCTCTGTAATCAAGCCTTTAAACCACTGGGGGGCATCGTAGCCGCCATGGAAAAGGCAGCTGCCGGTGACCTGTCCGTACGTGCAGAGACCAATGCAGCCGGTGAAATCGGCCGTCTGGGCATCGCCTTTAATGCCATGATGAACGACATGAACCAGGCCATGCGCAAATTTTTCAGCGTGGCAGACCTGGTGCGAGATTCAGTTACCATGGTGCAAAACACCACCAATGCCATGGCTGATGCAGCAGAAGAGGTGGCTATGCAGGCCGGCACCATCGCCACGGCCAGCGAAGAGATGTCAGCCACCTCATCGGACATCGCCCGCAACTGCCTCTATGCAGCTGAAAATTCACAGAAGGCAACTGAGCAGACCACCTCCGGTGCCCAGATTGTCCGCAGCAGCGCCGATGTCATGGAAAATATTGCCAAGCGGGTCATGCAGTCATCAACCACGGTTGAAGGGCTGGGGCAACGTTCTGACCAGATCGGCGCCATTGTGGGCACCATTGAGGATATTGCTGACCAGACCAACCTGCTGGCGCTGAATGCAGCCATCGAGGCTGCCCGGGCTGGCGAGATGGGTCGTGGCTTTGCCGTGGTTGCCGATGAAGTACGGGCCTTGGCAGAGCGGACCACCCGGGCCACCAAAGAGATCGCCGGCATGATCAAGACCATCCAGACCGAGACCCAATCAGCGGTTAAATCCATGTCTGAAGGGGTTGAAGAGGTTAAACGGGGCACTGAAGGTACTACCCGCTCCGGTGAGGCGCTGGAAGATATCCTGAACATGATCAACGAACTGGCCCTGCAGATCAACCAGGTGGCAACCGCAGCGGAAGAACAGACCGCCACCACCTGCGAGATCACCAGCAACATCCAGATGATCACTGAAGTGGTCAACCGCAACGTGGACAACGCCCGTGGCACCACTGAGGCAACCGTCAAACTGGCCGAGCAGGTGGATGAACTGCATCAGCTGGTAGGACACTTCAAGCTGGCCAGCGCCCTGGTCTGGGATGCCAGCTTTGCCACCGGCATCCACACCTTTGATGAGCAGCACAAGGTGTTGTTCAACATGGTTAACGAGCTACACGATGCCATGCAACAGAAACGGACCAAAGAGGTGATCGGCAAGATTCTGCACGGGCTGGCTGACTATACGGTCAACCATTTTGCTGAAGAGGAAAAGGCCTTTGACCAGACCCGATATCCTGACGTAGTTAACCATAAAAACCTGCACAAGAACCTGGTGGATCAGGTGGTTGCACTGATCGGCAAATTCCAGAGCGGCGAGGCACTGCTGACCCAGGATGTGATCTCCTTCCTGCAGAAATGGCTGATTGACCATATCAAAGGCCAGGATAGGAACTACGGTCCTCACCTGATTAAGAACGGTATCAAATGATTGCAATAATTGACTATGGCATGGGCAACCTGCGCTCGGTCCAGAAAGGGTTTGAGCGGATAGGTTTTGCTGCAGAGGTAACCGCTGATCCGGCACGACTGCTTGAGGCCCAAAAGATAGTACTGCCCGGCGTGGGTGCCTTCCGTGACTGCATCCACAACCTGCAGCAGGGAGGATTTGTTGAGCCGATCCTGCAGGTGATTGCTGAGGGCCGTCCTTTTCTGGGTATCTGCCTGGGGCTGCAGTTGCTCTTTACTGAAAGCGAAGAGTTTGGTCTGCACAAAGGACTGGGAGTCATTCCGGGCCGTGTGGTCCGTTTTCCTGAGGGGATGCAGGAGCAGGGAGAAAAGCTGCCGGTGCCTCACATGGGCTGGAACCAGATTTCTCTCAAGGCCGAAACACCGTTGTTTAACAACATTGCTGATGGCAGTAACGTCTACTTTGTCCATTCCTACTATGTGAAGCCGGATGACTCGACAGTCGTAGCTGCCACCTGTAACTACGGGCTGGAGTTCTGTGCCGCTATCCGCAAGGACAACGTCATGGCCACCCAATTCCACCCTGAAAAATCGCAAGGGATCGGCCTGCAGATGCTGAAAAACTTTGCCGAGATGAACGGCTAATTTTTTTGCCACAGAGGTCACAGAGTACACCGAGTAAGACAAAACCGAAACGTTGGTTTTAGACCCAATTCCTACAGATCAGATCTCTTTCGGTTTGATGCTGTTTCCTCTGAGCCCTCTGTGTTCTCTGTGGCCAGATAGATTTGAAAGGTTTTTATGATCGTTATACCTGCCATAGACCTGAAAGAAGGTAACTGCGTCCGCCTGGAACAGGGCGAGATGAACCGCGACACCGTATTTTCCGACAATCCTGCCGAGCAGGCCCTGAAGTGGCAGGAGGCTGGTGCAGAACTGCTGCATCTAGTGGATCTGGATGGCGCCTTTGCCGGTATCCCCAAGAACAAGGCCGCCATTGAATCGATCATCAAGGCGATTAAGATTCCTGCCCAGCTTGGTGGCGGTATCCGCGACATCGCCACCATTGAGGCCTACCTGTCACTGGGGCTTTCCCGTGTGATCATCGGCACCGCTGCCCAGCGCAACCCGGAACTGGTGATCGAGGCCTGTCAGAAGTTTCCGGGCCAGATTGTGGTGGGCATTGATGCCAAGAACGGCATGGTGGCGGTACAGGGCTGGGCTGAACTGACCGACATCAGCGCCATTGATCTGGCAAAGAAGTTTGAAGACTGTGGTGTTGCTGCCATCATCTACACCGACATCAGCCGGGACGGCATGATGGGCGGCCCCAACCTTGAAGCAACCAAGGCGCTGGCAGAGGCGATCTCCATTCCGGTGATCGCTTCCGGCGGCGTCTCTTCACTGAAAGATATCGAAAATCTGATGGCCATTGAGCAGAGCGGCATCAGCGGCGCCATTACCGGCAAGGCAATCTACACCGGTGCCATTAACCTGCGTGAGGCGATTGACCTGACCAAGCGGGGCTGCCAATGCTGACCCGTCGTATTATTCCCTGCCTGGACGTAACCGGTGGCCGGGTGGTCAAAGGGGTCCAGTTTCTGGAGCTACGTGATGCCGGTGACCCGGTGGAGATCGCCGAGGCCTATGACCAGCAAGGGGCTGACGAACTGACCTTTCTGGATATCACCGCATCCAGCGATGGGCGCGACACCATGGTGGATGTGGTACGCCGCACGGCAGAGCGGGTCTTTATGCCGCTGACCGTTGGTGGCGGTATCCGAGTGGTGGAGGATATCCGCCGCATGCTGAATGCCGGGGCTGACAAGGTTTCGATCAACACAGCTGCAGTCAGTCGGCCTGAGTTTGTGAATGAGGCAGCCGAACGGTTCGGCTCCCAGTGTACGGTGGTGGCCATTGATGCCCGTCAGGTTCCGGGCGAACAGCGCTGGGAGGTCTATACCCACGGTGGCCGCAAGCCGACCGGTATTGATGTGGTGGAATGGGCAAACCGGATGGAATCCTTTGGCGCCGGTGAGATCCTGCTGACCAGCATGGACCGTGACGGCACCAAAGATGGCTATGACCTTGCCCTGACCCGTGCCGTGGTTGATGCGGTTTCAATACCGGTAATCGCCTCCGGCGGTGTCGGCAACCTTGAGCATCTCTATGACGGCTTCACGACTGCCGGGGCCTCAGCATGCCTGGCTGCCTCCATCTTCCATTTCCGGCAGCATACGGTACAGGAAGCAAAACAGTATCTCCAGGGACGTGGCGTCCCGATCAGGATGGTCTAAGATGAACAGTAACCAGCATATTCTGGATGAGTTGTATCAGGTAATCCTCTCCCGCAAAGGTGCCTCGCCAGACAGTTCTTACACCGCCTCCCTGCTGCACAAAGGTCTGGACAAGATCCTCAAGAAGGTCGGAGAAGAGGCCACCGAAGTGGTGATTGCCGGCAAAGGCGGCACTGATGCCGAGCTGATCTACGAAACCGCTGACCTGCTCTATCACAGCCTGGTACTGCTGGCAGCACGGGATGTTCCGGCTGATACCGTCTGGACAGAACTGCAACGCCGCTTTGGCACCTCAGGCATCGCTGAAAAGGCTGCCCGTAAGGAATAGTAAAACCTTAATCTCTTGCAAAATGTCATGAGGAAGGCCGGATACAAGGCGCACGGCGCACAGCGACTGAGACATAACCCCCAGTTAGACAAAGGAGCGAGCACCGCGCAACGCAGTAGACAGCCTCCGCAGTAGTTTTGCATATTTATTCAGTTGACATCAGGAAATTTGCTGCTAGTATACGAAGCTCACAAAAAAATACACCTAGGCATTGTTAACAGCGTCAGCTGTTTCCATACACGTATCTTACGACGGAGGGAGGGATTATGGATGCCAGGAGTACGAATTCGGGAAAACGAGCCATTTGATCTCGCTCTGAAGAAGTTTAAGAAGCAGTGCGAAAAGGCGGGGATCCTCTCTGAGGTCCGCAAGCGTGAGCACTATGAGAAGCCCAGCATCAAGCGCAAGAAGAAGGCGATTGCAGCTCGCAAACGCGCCCTTAAGAAGCAGCGTAAGATGATGGACTAACGGCCATCGAAGCCGGATCTCCCTTCCTCTCCTCCACTTACGATCCGGTATGTAGTAACGAACGGGGCTTTCGCAAGAAAGCCCCGTTTCCGTCTTGTTCCAGTTTCAAATCAAGGATGAGATCAAGGCGGCACGAATATCGGCGACGCAGGCGTACAAACCGTACGTTGAGGAGCCGAAGACGAGCCAACGAAGATATCGCCTTGAGTTGGAACTGGAATTGTTCTCTGTGGACACCATCTATGAGCCTGCTCGACATCACTATCCTGACCGTGCTGGCCCTTGGGGCATTGAGAGGCCTGCTGCGTGGCCTTGTGAAAGAGGTTGCCGCCTTGACCGCGTTACTGCTGGGGGGTTGGATGGCCTTCCGGTTCCATGAACAGGCAGCCGTACTGCTACAAGGGATGGTTCCACCGGTAGCGGCACGGATGATCGCCTTTGTAACCCTGTTGATTCTGGTGGGGCTGGCGGCTCACCTGTTGGGTAATCTGCTGACCAACCTGATTAAACTTGCCCTTTTGGGGTGGGTTAATCGCCTGGGCGGCATGATGATCGGTTGTCTTGAAGCAGCGCTTATACTGGGAATGTTCTTTTACGCCGTTCTTTCGATCCCGTTTACCTTTCAGTTCAAGGATACGGTTAAAAAACATTCGTTTGCACTCCCGTTGGCACAGTTTGGCGGTACAGCAATTGATCGAGCCAAGACCTTTCGGCAACAAACACCATGAACCGTAATGACACGGTCAGAGAGGTTGCTGAACGGCTTTCCATTGCTGAGGTTATTGGTGAATACGTTTCCCTGAAACGGAGTGGTTCCAACTTTCTGGGGCTCTGCCCGTTTCATGGAGAAAAAACACCCTCTTTTAACGTCAATCCAGCCCGTGAAATTTTTCACTGTTTTGGTTGCGGCGCAGGGGGGGATATCTTCTCCTTTGTGATGAAGATTGAGGGGATCAGCTTCCCTGAGGCGTTGCGTAAACTGGCTGCACGTGCCGGTGTGGCCATTGAAGATCGCCCTTTGACTGATGCAGAAAAGCAGTTAAAGACCGAACGCGATCAACAGCGCACAATCATGCTGGTGACAGCAGAACACTATCGCGACACCCTGACCAGAAAACCGGAAGGGGCGGCGGCCCGCAGCTATCTGCAGGAGCGGGAAGTAGACCCGGAGACATCGGCAGCCTATGGGCTTGGCTTTGCCTCTGAGCGTCGTGACACCCTGATCCAGCTTCTGAAAGCCAAAGAATTACCGCTTGAGCTGGCAGAACAGCTGGGGATCATCCGCAAGGGTGAGCGTGGCTGGTACGATCTGCTGCACAACCGCCTGATCTTTCCGATCCGGGACAAGCAGGGACAGCCGATCGGTTTTGCAGGCCGGGTGCTGGACAGCAGCCTGCCCAAGTATATCAACTCGCCGGAATCGCCGCTGTATCGCAAGAGCAGCGTACTGTTCGGGGTTGATCTGGCATTACGGGATATCAGACAGAGCGGCACCGCGATTATCGTGGAAGGCTACTTTGACCACCTGGCCCTCTACCGGGCCGGTATCCGCAACGCCCTTGCCACCTGCGGCACGGCACTGACTGACGGACATATCGGCCTGCTGAAGAAACATGCCCAGCGGGTCTGCCTGCTGTTTGATGGTGACAATGCCGGGCGTAAGGCCACGGTACGGGCCATGGAACTCTGCCTTGAACAGGCACTGCCGGTCTATGTCATCAACCTGCCCCAGGGAGAAGATCCTGACAGCCTGCTGCAGAAGCATGGTGTCGAGGCATTCAACCAGCAGGTTGCAGCGGCAAAACCGGCCTTTGAACAGTTTTTACACTGGCTTCTGGCCAAGACACCGGCTGACAGCATTGATCAGCGGGTACGGTTGATGGATGAGATCATCCCCCGCTTTCAACGGATCAAAGATCCGGTAGAGCGGGATCTGTACCTGAAAGAGATCTGCCGGTTGCTGGGTATTGATCCACCGTCATTCCGGCGACGACTGGCAGGACAACGCAGCGAACAGAAACAGGAACCGCTCCAGACAGCAACAAGGCCAGCGCAACGGCCTGCTCAACGGGATATTGTCATACAGACCCAGGAAACCTTGCTGAGCCTGCTGGCAACCTATCCTGAAGTCCGCCAGGAACTACAGGCACTTGACCTTACGCAGCTGTTTGACCAACAGCACCTGCCGCTGGCCCAGGCGATACTTGACACTGCCAGCAGTGATCAGGAAGGGCCGATCTGGCATGATCTGCTGGCGCGGCTTGAACAGGAAGAACAGAAAGAGCTGGTGGCACGGCTGCTGGTTCATGACCAACATCTGGCAAATATTGATTGGCGATCCGCCCTACGGCAATGCCTGAAGCGACAAAAGGAAAAAGAGACCGGCGGATTAAAACAGATCGCCCTCCGGCTGGCCACCCTGCCTGAAGACAGTGAAGAGTATCAAGAATTATTAAAATTGGCCGATCAGTTGCGTAATAAAAAATCGGCGTTATAAGTAATCATACTCAGTATTTTACAAAGGTACCCATACCCATGGCTAAGAAAAACATTGATGATGTTAAGCAGTTGATTGATATAGGCAAAGAGAAGGGCTTTCTGACCTTTGACGAAGTAAACGACATCCTCCCCCCCGATATTGCCACGGAACAGATTGATGACGTCATGGGCATGTTCGGCGATATGGATATCGAGATCGTTGACTCTGCCCAGAAGGTCAAGATCCCCAAGATCAAGATCGATCTGGAAGAAGGGGAAGAAGAAGCCGAAGGCGAGGCAGAAGAGGTCGAGTTTGAGCCAGGAGCCATCGGACGCACCAGTGACCCGGTCAGGATGTACCTGCGGGAAATGGGCTCGGTATCACTGCTGACCCGTGAGGGCGAGGTGGAGATAGCCAAGCGGATTGAAGACGGCGACCGTGAGGTGGCCGGCATCATCCTGAACACCCCGATTACGGTCAAAGAAGTGCTTGTGCTGGGTGACAAACTGCGCAAGTTCCAGATCACCGCTTCTGAAATCAGCAAGGATATTGAAGAAGATCCAGATGTTGATGCAGAAGAAGGTGAAGAGGATGTCCAGCAGATCCGCCTGCTTGAGACGATTGATGCCATCGCAGCCTGTGACCAGCAGGTCACAGAACTGGCAGCAGCCCTTGAAGCAGCCAAGGCTGCCGCCAAGAAAAAAGAGTTGGAAAAAGCCCTGAAAGAGTCCAAGGAGCAGTTGGCAGAACTGCTGCGCTCACTGCGGATGAAGGATCGCCATATAACCAGGGTCGCTGACCGTCTGAAGGAGCTTTCCTCCAAGGTCAACCGGGTTAAAAATGAACTGGCTGAAGTCCACAACATCATACCGGCAGACAAAATGGCTGAACTGCTGGAAAAGTTCCGGCTTGACGAAACCAAGGGGATGGCCGCCCTCAAGCCGTTGAAACTGAATGAAGATGACTTTCAGAAGGTTGAAAAGCGCCTCAAGAATGCTGCCCGCAAGCTGATCAAGGTAGAGCAGGAATCAGGTTTTAAGGCGACCGAACTTTCCAAGGCGATCCGGGCGATCCGCGAAGGTGAGCACAAGGCTCGCATCGCTAAGTCAGAACTGATCGAAGCCAACCTGCGTCTGGTGGTTTCAATTGCCAAGAAATACACCAACCGCGGTCTGCAGTTCCTTGACCTGATTCAGGAAGGTAACATCGGCCTGATGAAGGCGGTGGACAAGTTTGAATACCAGCGGGGCTACAAGTTCTCCACCTATGCCACCTGGTGGATCCGTCAGGCCATCACCCGCGCCATTGCTGATCAGGCCCGTACCATCCGGATTCCGGTCCATATGATCGAGACCATCAACAAGCTGATCCGCACCAGCCGTCAGCTGGTACAGGAAAACGGTCGTGAGCCGGCACCGGAAGAGATCGCCGAGCGGATGCAACTGCCGCTGGACAAAGTCCGCAAGGTGCTGAAGATCGCCAAAGAGCCGATTTCACTGGAGACCCCGATCGGTGAGGAAGAAGATTCCCACCTGGGTGATTTCATTGAAGACAAGGGCGTGGTCAACCCCCTTGAGGCGGTGATCAAGGCCAACCTGTCTGAACAGACCTCCCGCGTGCTTTCAACCCTGACCCCACGGGAAGAAAAGGTACTGCGGATGCGTTTCGGTATTGGCGAAAAGAGTGACCACACCCTGGAAGAGGTAGGCCAGGACTTTGAGGTTACCCGTGAACGAATTCGTCAGATCGAAGCCAAGGCACTGCGTAAACTGCGTCACCCCAGCCGCAGCAAAAAACTTAAAAGCTTTGTAGAGTAACCACATGCACATACTTCTCAGCCACCGTCAGCCAACCCGCTTTATCCTGGTTCTGTGTCTCCTGATCTGCCTGCTGCAGTTTGCACCAGCCAATGCAGAAACCGATGATTCATCGCTCTTTATGGAGGCATTCACCTCCTTTCAGGGTAAGGATTACCTGCACAGCATTGAAAAGCTCAACCATATGGGACAGCTTTTCCCTGATTCTCCCCTGCGGGACGTCTCGTTGCTGATGCTGGCCAGGGCGCAGCACCGCTCTGGTGATAACGACACCGCTGCACAAACCATCAACCAGTTCAGCAAAGAATTTGGTAATGGCCCCCTTGCCGATTCCATTGAGGCAGACCTTGCAGCGTTGGCTAAACGCCGCCAGGCTGGCGAAAAACTGGCACCCAACAAACATCTCCGTGCAGCAGCCCAAAAGGTTCGTAACGAGCATCTGGCTCTGGAGCGTGCTGCAGCCCTGAAGGCAGAACAGGAACGCCTGGCCCAGGAACGGGCTGATCGGGAGCGGATTGCACGGGAGCGGGCCGAAGCTGATCGTAAAGAGCGTGAACGGCTGGCTGCCCTCAAGGCTGCCAAGGATGCGGTCAGGTTTGAGATTGAGACACCGGTTGTAGCAGCTCAGGAAGTTGGCTCTGCTGCCAGCGTATTGTTCCAGCTGGTTAACCATGGCAAGGATGCTGAAGAGTTTAGCCTTGAGGCCATGCTGCCATCGGGCGTGGAAGGGATGATTACCCAGGCTGCTGACCGTACCCAACCGGTGCAGAAGATCACCCTGCAGCCCCGTCAACATGCAGAGCTGATGATCGCCTTCAAGATGCCTGCTGATCGTGTTGATGGCTCACGGATTACCGCCACCGCCAAAGCCACCTCAACTAAATTTAATGACATCAGCAAGTCAAAAGAGCTGACTATCACCGCTGCTGCACCGCTGTTACGTGCCGTATCCCGCCTGCAGCAGGCCGCTGTAGCAGGAGAGGCTGGCAGCTACAAGATCACCCTGCTTAACGTCGGGTCAAAGGCGGCAAAAGAAATTGATCTGCGGATCACCCTGCCCCAGCAGTTGAAGTTGACTGATGCCGGTGGCAATGGCTGCTGGATTGAAAACGAGCAGTTGGCTGCCTGCCGGATCGACGCCGTAGCGTCAGGCAACCTGGTTGAACGGAGCCTGAAGGTTAGCGTCAGGACTGATGCAGCAGGCAAGACTGCCAAAGGCGCTGTAGAGGTACTGCAGACCGCACTGCAGGTAAAAGAGAGTTTCAACGGAGCTGCGTTTACGGTAAAAGCAAAACAGCCTTAGTTCTTCACCGCACAATTTGCATAACAAAAGGCCCCTGACCAGTCATGATCAGGGGCCTTTCTTGTAACCATAAAACGGCAGTTACTCACGCAAAGCCGCAACGCTCGCAACGAAAACAAAACAGTTACAGAAGCATTCAGTTTCACCTGTTTGGTGAGAGGTTACGTTTATACAAGCTGTTGTTTTATGCGTAGCGTCGTTGCGCCGTTGCGTGAACTGCTTGTTATAGGCTTAAAACAGCAGTTACTCCGCGTGAAACTATTTTTGCCAGCTTCAGATACTGTTGATCAACACCAGATTATCCCGGTGTACCACATCATCACCGTAGCGATAGCCCAGCAACTGCTCAATCTCAGCAGATTTATGGCCTGCTATCAGTTGAATCTCACTATTGGAATAATCAGACAAGCCCCGCGCAATCTCAACGCCGTCCGGGCCGCAGATCCGCACACACCTGCCCCGCTCAAAACGGCCTTCCACACCGGTGATGCCGGAGGGCAGCAGGCTGGTTCCCTTGGCAACCAACGCCTTCTGCGCCCCTGCATCCACCAGTATTTTGCCTGCCGGACGCAGGGTGTAGGCGATCCAGTGTTTACGACGGTTCAGGCCGTCCCTGGCCGGTAAGAACAGGGTACCAATCTCCTGACCGCTGACCGCAGCAGTGATCACCCCCGGTTGTTTGCCCGGCGCCAGGATGGTGGGCACCCCGAAACGGGCCGCCTTTTTGGCTGCCGTCACCTTGGTGGCCATACCGCCGGTGCCGACGTTTGAGCTGCTGCCACCGGCCATCCGTTCAATCTCGCGGGTAATGCTGCGCACCAGCGGGATCAGCTGTGCATCAGGATCACTGCTTGGATTGGCACTGTAGAGTCCTTCAATATCAGTCAGGATCAACAGCAGATCAGCCTCGGCCAGACTGGTCACCAGGGCAGAGAGGTTATCATTGTCGCCAAACTTGATCTCAGCCACGGCAACGGAATCGTTCTCATTGATCACCGGCAGGGCACCGGCAGTCAGCAGCGACTCAAGGGTGGTACGGGCATTCAGGAAACGGTTCCGGTTGGCCAGATCTTCGGCAGTCAGCAGGATCTGGGCAGTCACCAATCCATGGCGGGTACAGGCCTGTTGGTAGGCCTGCATCAGAAGCGGTTGCCCCACTGCAGCAGCAGCCTGTTTCTGCGGTATGGTCAGGGTCGTATCAGCGGAACGCAAGGCATCCCGACCGGCAGCCACGGCACCGGAGGAGACCAGAATCACCTCGATCCCCTGTTTGCGCAGACCGGCCATCTCGTCACACAACCGGGTAATGGCGTCATGATCAAGCCCGCCACCCTCAACAGTCAGCACCCGGCTGCCCACCTTGATCACTACCCTGCGGACCTGTTGCAACAGCTCCCTACGCATCACCACTCCTCCTTGGGAGCAGACCAGAGCCGTTCAGCAATGGCATCCAACAGCGCCTCCACGCCCTCACCGGTAATGGATGATATCGGATAGACCGGGATCTTGCGCTCCTGAAACCAGGCCTGTGCCTCGGCCAGATGTTCCTGTGCCGCAGGCAGATCCATCTTGGTCAGGGCCACAATCTGCCCCTTTTTGTCCAACTCTTCGCTGAACATGGCAAGTTCACGATTGATCGCCTCAAAGGCTGCATAGGGATCACTGTCCGGCAGGCCGGAGATATCCACCAGATGCACCAGAATACCGGAGCGCTCCAGGTGTTTCAGGAAGCGGTGTCCCAGACCAGCCCCTTCATGGGCCCCCTCAATAATACCGGGGATATCAGCCATCACAAAGGAACGGAAATTCTTGTAGCCCACCACCCCCAACGAAGGGGCCAGGGTGGTAAAGGGATAATCGGCAATCTTGGGACGGGCCGCCGAGACCTTGGTGATCAGCGATGACTTACCGGCATTGGGCAACCCCAGCAGGCCAACATCCGCCATCAACTTCAGTTCCAGCCGCAGCTTGCGCTCCTCCCCCTCTTCACCCGGCTGGGCAAACTTGGGGGCCTTGTTGGTGGCAGTGGCAAAACGGGCATTGCCCTGGCCACCCCGTCCACCTTTCAGCAGGATAATCCGCTGACCATCCTCGGTCAGGTCCGCCAGCACCTCACCGGTCTCGAAATCCTTGATCAGCGTTCCCACCGGCACCTTAACGACCAGATCTTCACCGGCTGCACCATGGCGATCCTTACCCATGCCGTGCCTGCCCCGATCTGCCTTCTGGTGCTGCTTATGCCGCAGCTCAAGCAGGGTTGAAAGTGTCTTGGTGGCCTCAAAGATCAGATCGCCACCCCGGCCGCCGTCACCACCGTTAGGACCGCCAAAGGGGATAAACTTCTCCCGCCGGAACGCAACACAGCCTGCCCCGCCATGGCCCGAGGAACACAACAGGGTTACCTCATCAATAAACTTCATGCCTGCTCCCCTTCCAGCCAGGTTGCAATCTCCTGTAACCTGGTCTGCCAGCCATCACTCAGACGTTGCTGCAGAAACTGCAGCAGCAGGCTGTCAAACATCTGCAGCCCTGCCTCCAGCAGATACATCCGCTCGTAAAAGGCAGATTCACGCTCAGACAGATCCTCCACCCCTTCACGCTCCACCTTCACCGGCGGACACTTGAAGGAGCTGAAGGTAAACAGCTCGGCATTCAGGGCAAAGCGCCACTCCAGCTCATCCTTTTCAAGGTGGATCACCGCACTGCTGATCGCCTTGCCGGTGGTAAGCGCGGAACGGGCCTCCAGATACTTGTCCTGTGAACCGGACACCGCCACCTTCTGCGGCCCGCCTTCACCGCCCCCCTGCAGCTGGATCTTGTCATCAATCCAGGCAGAAAACGGGGTACCGATATCAAACTGTCCCTTGGTGCAGACCTTGAAGCCTTCACCCTCCAGACCGCCATGCAACAGCCAGAGCAGGAACTCCTCACCCAGCCAGCAGTTACTCTGAATCTCATCCAGGGCAGCATCGGAACCAGCCTGATTCAGGGCAGCCAATTTTTCCTGATCAGCCTCATCCAGCAACGCCTTGGCCCGTGCATAGGGGTAGATCACCTGCACCCGCAGGTTCTCAAAGCTCTTGCCAAACAGCTCTTCAAACCGCTCCATCACCTTGCCTGATGATGAAAACAGGGTCAGCAGGCCGTTATCCATATGCCAGGAAAGGTCCACGGTAGAGGGGGCTGGCAGGGCGCGAGTTAAAAGCATCAGCTTGGTTCGATCAGCAATCTCCTCCCGCTCACGCTTGGGAGGGCGCTTCAGCTCAGGGCGCTTGGTAAGATAGTCACGTTCTTCCCGTCCGATGTGGGCCTTGAGCAGGGCTGAGGGAATCCGGCGCTGGTCACGGCGGTAGCTGAAGAACAGGTAGCGATCACGCCAGAATTCACCCGGCGCCACAAAGGCAGGGTCATCGGTGGCATCGGTACAGGTCCAGCCTTCGGTCTGTTCTTCAGCAGACTGCTCAATGGATTTAAAGATCCGTCCCTGCAGCGCAGCGGACAGCCATTCAAACCGCTCCTGCTGCTGGGGTAGTTCTCCGTTCACGCGATACTGGGCAAAACTGACGGTATTTGAATAGACTCCCATGGTAGTAAATCTGTTCCTTTCAGGTAGCAGCGGGTACTGCTTCAGCATATCCGGCCAAGAGACACTGGCCGTTTTTTTCGGGTCGATATCTATAGCATAATTTGCAGCAGATTGGTATGGCCCAGTATCTTCTGGAGGTATACAGCAGTGGGGACGGGACCGCAGCGCATTGATACTTAAAAAACGATTGCAGCGATTGATAAATACAGATGCTGCGCTATACTCTGGCAAATGAGGCTGCGGGGTGCCCGCAAAGCGGCAGCGCTGGTGGATGAGTACGCGGGAAACCGTAGATTAACGGGTTAGATGAATAAAAGAAATCAATGCCGCCCTAGTTGAAATACCGTGACGCAGAAAGCAGCTACGAACATTCCTCCAACGAAGGAGAAAGTAATCCATTCACCAAATCCCATAGCATTCACCACCTTTCACAAAAGGAGTATTTATGGCTGATCCAACTACTGTTCCCGCATGGGTTCCAATTGTTAGTGCTGTTGCCGGAGGTTTAGTAGTTGGTGCTTTTGGCGCAATCAACAATTTCATAAGCAAAAAAACCGAAGAAAAGAAATTAGAATCAGAAGAACGAAGACACCTCAAAGAGCAAGTTGTCAAAGCAGCCATTGAATACTGGTACAAGCACCATGAGCTCGTGAAGTCAGCAAACGGAAGACTTCCACAAATTACACCGCTGGATACATATCTTGTCCATATCGCAGCAGTTATGGCAGAGATCATGGACACAAAACTAACCCCCGAAAATGTACCTGCCATGCTTGAACGAGCGCACCAAATTAGTAAGGCAGCATACGATCAAGCTGGGAATAGAGCATCTAACCAGGAAGATACACCGGCCTAAAACCCTGCCGGTGATCTCACGGCCCGTTAATAGGATTGAAGTTAAATGAACCTAGATCGTCCCAAGAAGGTAACCTTTGCTGTAATTATGTTGTATGTTTCCCTTGCTGCAGGGATGCTCAGGGGTGCATTTATAGGATTTGGTTTGCCAAAAAACGGATCAGTAGTGATGGCATGGGTTTTATTTTTCGCGGCCGCGTATTTTTCCTGGCTAATCATTTTCAAAATACAAAAGGGGAAAAATTGGGCAAGAATTGTATGCTTAGTGATCTTCTCTGCTAAATTACCGTTTTTTAGGCCAACCTTTCTGAGTTCATTCAATACACAGCCCATAGCCACTACTATCGTCATAGTTCAGGTGGTAATGCAAATTGTTGCACTTGTCTTTCTCTATCAAAGAAAATCTACAGAATGGTATAGGAAAGTGAAACTCTATGCCCACCCAGATCACTAGACCTGACCCCAAACCCGTCAGGTCAGTTCCCAAACCGTTAGAAACTTATATTTACAGCAAAATGGAATACTAATAGGAGTGGCAACTCAATGGCAAATGATGATGCTAAAAATTTAGACCTGCTGGCTATGTTCCACTACATATTAGGCGGAATCACCGCATTGTTTTCATGTTTTCCGTTCATACATGTATTCATGGGTATTGCGGTGCTTACCGGAAAATTTGCCGAAACAACAAGCAAATCATCAGGTCCTCCTGAAGCAATGTTTGGATGGCTGTTCATTATTATGGGTGGCATGTTTATTTTGGTAGGTTGGAGTATAGCTGTATGCATGATTATCGCAGGCAAAAAGCTAAAAGCCAGAAAAAGCAAAACGTTTTGCATGGTGGTTGCTGGAATTGAATGTATGTTCATGCCGTTTGGTACAGTGCTTGGAGTATTAACCCTGATTGCCTTAAACAAAGATTCCGTTAAAGAGCTTTTCAACGAGTAGGCTAAAATTTCAATGTATTGCTGTCTCTAACGGTTCAATCAACTCGGACTGGCTTACTGTGAGCTGAATTTCACCAATGCCTCAACCGTCAGTTGGTCGTTTAGTCAGGCAGCACCACTCCGGCATCGCCAGTCGGTTATCTCATGAACGTTAAGCCATATGGAGCCCAACAGATGATCAACAAGTTCATTTTGATTAGCGTTAGTTTACTTTTAGGCATCGCGTCTATAGCAGGGACATTTTACGTCAGAGAAAATGTTATCAAGGCGTACAAGATTCCTTCAAAAAGTATGGAACCGACACTGCTTGTTGGTGATCATATCCTCGTTGACCGGAGCCAGCCAGCGCGTACCCCCAAACGTGGAGACATCATAGTTTTCAAATATCCTGAATCCCCGTCGAAAGAATTTGTAATGCGTGTTGTTGCGTTAAGCGGTGATACGGTTGAAATTAAAGACAAAACCTTCTACTTAAATGGCAAAATACTGCCAGAATCTTATGCTGTTCATCAAGAAGAGACTCTATTCCCGCCAGACCAAAACCCAAGAGACAACCTTGCACCCATTAAAATTCCAAATGATTCATATTTTGTGTTGGGGGACAATCGAGACAGAAGCTATGACAGCCGTTTTTGGGGCACCGTTTCCAAGGACAAGCTAAGTGGAACGGTAAAATCAATCTATTGGTCGTGGGACAGTGCCAATGGAGCAGTACGTTGGGACAGATTTGGCAAGACGGTTCAGTAACCGCCTAATGGCTCAACTAACCTGAACAGGCACAGCGCCGGTGCCTCAGCCGGTTAGCCATGACCCAAGTTTATATACAAAAAAGATGCGATATTTCAATTTTGCCGGAGGTTTATACAATGCGTCGTTTTGAATTCAGTGATGACAAATCAAACAAATTTTGGGAGATCGAGCAGGAAGGCGACAACCTGAATATTCGCTGGGGCAAGATCGGCACCAATGGCCAGAGCCAGACCAAGGGGTTTGATGATGCTGCCAAAGCGGCAATTGCCATGACCAAACTTGTCAGTGAGAAAACCGGCAAGGGTTACAAAGAGGTGGGCGTTGCGGCAGATGCAGCAATTGGCGCCTCAGCTGAAAAACCGGTAAAACAAGACGCCAAACAGGCAAAGGTGGTGGTTGCCGTATCTGAAACTATTCCGGCGGAACAGCCGCTGACTGAAGCAGTGTCGGTTGAAAGCCAGGACGCCCAGGCCGATCGCGCGTTTAACGCCATGATTGAAATCCTTGCAGGGGATTGCAGCCAGATCAAGGAGTGCCTGACCGCACCGCGTCTGAAGCGTGATTATGGCATCAGTGAACCGGCAGCCAAACAGGTTTTGCAGAGACTTTGCACCGCCGGTCTGGTCTGGGGATATGGCGGTTCATACAATGTGAACCAGCATGGCCAGTCACTGGCAGCCAGGATTGCCGGTATGAGCAGCGCCAGCCCCGCAACAGCTGAGGAAAATCAACCCACAACAGCCAATCTGCCGCCCTGGCTGGCCAATGGCACACCGTTGCGCATACTGCCGGAACTGCTCTGCAATACGATTCCAACCCGCCGCTTTCCGTGCAAGCCAGTAGAAGGGGATGCGCAGAAAATCTGGTTCAAGCTGCGCAATGACCTGGAGCAAAATGTCACCTTCGACATAAATGGCAGCTCTGCTGATCTGCAACCGGCTGTGGCGGAAATGGAAGAACGGGTAAAGGGGCGTAAAACCGATGGCAGCCTACAGGCAGATTCGATCCTCTTGGCCAGCATGAAAGACAACTATCGAGACGAAGATTCAGTCAAATGCAGCGTCATCAATTTTCTGGCAGCAAAAGGCGGGGTGTCATACCTGATTGATGTCTATCTGGAGGCGCAGCAGATTGCAACGGAAACAGAATACAAAGGGTCGGGCAGGAATTGCCAAAGCGTGAAAACGTTTTCCCGCAATGTCGGCAGTATCAGCACGTACAGCTATTATTCTCCCTTGACCATGGGAGATCACCTGATCCGGGCCTATCTCTCATCAGCCCCGGAAGACGTCTACAGGGAATGCCTGGACAAGGCGTTCAAGGTGCTGCCCGGTTTGCATACCTATCGTCAGGCTTTGGTGGCCCTGTTGTTTCCGAGTGAACCGAAACTGGCTGAGCAGGTCGCACTGGAATATAACGGTGCTCCCCCCGTTCCATCGGTAATCCACTGGTTGCTGTTGATTGTCCGTTCCGAAAAGGCTGTTGCCGTTGCCCGCAAGGCGCGCCCGGAAGCCTGGCTATGGGATGACAACTCCGTGGTGGCCACGCTGTTGCAGGAACGCGGGATTGAGGCGTTGGAGATCCTGATTCCAGGGGCCACCCATGATGCTGCCGGTCAGGCGCTCTCCTGCATCGGCCTGCCGGAATCCCTGGAAGCGCTGGCCCGGGCCGCAAGCAGCTCCAAACCGGCCCTGGCACGCTTTGCCCAGGCGGTGGAGCGCTGGCCGCACGCCGCCATGACCGCCATGGCAAAGGTTGTTAGTGGCGGTGGCAAGGATGCCGGGCTGATTACGCCCAATCTCCTCTCTTTGCTGAAAGCATACCCGGATATGCCGCAACAGCTGGCGCCTTGGCTGGATTCGTCCTCGATCAACGTCATTACCAGGCTTCAGGAACAGATCAGTGGACCAAAAGAGGTGGCTGATTTCAGTGAACTGCCGGAACTGCTGATCACCCCGCCCTGGCTGAAAAAGCGCAAGGCTGCACTGAAACCACTGGCACTTGAGCTACTCCCGCTGGCAGCGGTGGAGTACTGGGACGAAGGAGAGAAGGAACTTGCTCAGCGCGAAGACAACAAATGGGTACAGCAAAGGATTGAAGAGTGTCGGGATGATCTGGGCAAGATCCTGAAAGAAATCGGCTTGAAAGATCATAACAAATCAATGGTTTCAGTCATGAAAGCGGCCAAGGATAATGACGGCAAGGCGCTGGCAAAGATCTGGATCGACAATCACAATGAAAACAAGGCAACACATCGCTATTACTACAGCAGCCTGAATGGGCTGTTTGTAACTTTGCTCCCCAGAAAACTGGCGATTGAATTCTGGAACAGCATCATTCCGGAGGCTCTAAAAATGGGAATCAGTGTATATTCCAGCGACTATGTCAATGCGAGCTATGGCCTGGAGACGCTATCTAGCCTGAAGGCGCTGGCCACCAGTCGGCCGACGGAATATCTGGCCGAGGCACTGCATTTCGGTGACACAAGTTTTGCCGCCACCGCTGCCAGGGCCTTTGCCAAGCTAAAATCCATGCGCTCCATTGGGCGAGAATGGCTGCTCCGTTTCCCGGAACATGCAATCTGCGGGCTACTGGCGGCATCTGTCGGCAAGGCATGCGAAACACGCGACTGTGCCGCATCATCACTACGTTTGCTGGCCGCCAACGGCCATGCAGGCCTGATCATGGAGAAGGCCGGACTGTACAATCAGCCAGAGGTGTCGGTTGCCGTGGCCGCCATGCTTGATGAAAACCCACTGGATCGTTTCCCATCCAAGATCCCGACTATGCCGCAGTTCTGGCAGGCGGAAAGCTGGAGCAGACCAAGGCTGAAAAACGGCAAGGCGCTGCCGGACAGCGCCCTGCAATATCTGGGCAACATGCTGACCTTTCCCACCACGGAAGAGCTCTATCCCGGCATCAATATTGTCAAAGAGGCCTGTGATGCCCAATCCCTGGCAGACTTCGGCTGGGACTGCTTTGGTTCCTGGCTGAATGCCGGTGCACCGGCCAAGGAAGGGTGGGCGCTGACCATGCTGGGGTATTTGGGAACGGATGATACAGCCCGCAAGCTGACCCCCTATCTGCGGGCCTGGCCGGGTGAATCGGCCCATGCACGTGCTGTAACAGGGTTGGATGTGCTGGCCAATATCGGCAGCGATGTGGCCCTGATGCTGTTGCATGGCATTGCCCAGAAGCTCAAGTTCAAAGGACTTCAGGACAAGGCCCGTGAAAAGATCGATGCTATTGCCGAAGCACGCGGCCTCACCAGTGAAGAGCTGGAGGACCGCCTGGCCCCGGACCTGGGGCTGGATGAATCCGGTTCTCTTGTCCTCGATTTCGGTCCACGTCAGTTCAAGGTCGGTTTTGATGAGGCGCTCAAGCCGTATGTACGCGAATTTGCAGATGGGCGCGACGGTGGACGGCTGGCCGATCTCCCCAAACCGAAAAAAACCGATGATGACGCACTCTCCAAGGAGGCTGTTGAACGGTTCAAGCTGCTCAAAAAGGATGCCCGCACCATTGCCGGCCAGCAGGTTGTCAGGCTGGAAACAGCCATGTGCAGCAGGCGGCGCTGGTCAGAAACGGTCTTCAGGCAGTTCCTGGCCGGGCACCCGCTGGTACGCCACCTGGTCCAGCGCCTGATCTGGGGTGTTTACCAGTGCGAACCGGAGAGCAGCTATGGCGGCAAACTGCTGACCTGCTTCCGGGTCAGCGAGGATGGCAGCTATACCAACAGCGATGACGACGCCATAACACTGCCGGAAGGAGACAATCTGCTGATCGGCCTGCCCCACGCCCTGGAGCTGCCGCAGGAAGATGCGGCCGCCTTCGGGCAGCTGTTTGCTGACTATGAGCTGCTGCAGCCCTTTGCCCAGATCGGCCGCGACACATACACGATCAGCGAGACGGAACTGAGCGGAGAGAAACTGGAACGCTGGAAAGGAACGGTCGTCCCCACCGGGCGCGTGCTTGGTCTGGTTAACAAGGGGTGGCGCAGGGGACATGCTCAGGATGGCGGCAGCATCTGGTATTTCAACAAGCCGCTGACCGGCGACAAGGTTATCGAACTACTGCTTAATCCGGGCATCATCGTCGGCATGGTCGATGAATATCCAGAGCAGACATTACAGGAGATCCAGGTCGGGATTCCGTCTTCATGGGGCGAACTGCAAAAACCGGAAAAACTCGATTTGCTCGACCCAATCTCGGCCAGTGAACTGATCCGCGATATGGAAGCACTGCGGGGATAGATTTTCTAAGTCCGACAGACTCCTGGACCGACGCATTAATCCTCGGCCATGAGCTAACTTATTCTGGTTGCATTTGGCTTACGTTTTTGCAGTCACCATGTTATTTGCCAAGCCCTGTTCAGGTTTGCTGCTGACCTATTTAAAATCAGCACCCAAACGGGTCGAAGTAAGCATCACCTGCTTCGCCCGCATTACCGGAATCACCCGGAAAGGCAGGCGAAGCACGATAAAGTCGTGCTTCGCCCTTACGCCCATCTCAACCAGACATACATTTCAAGAGGTAAAAATGGCCAGAACAACTTATACGCCAGCAGCAGAAAATGATGACTTTCAGCGGCCGCCGGCCGAGATCATGTATGGCGAGGAACTGGAACGGCTGCGTAAGGCGGACCGGGAGGCGACGCCTCCGGGGTGGCAGATCAGCCTCAAGTCGGCCAGAAGCTTCATTATGGGGGATGCGGCGGCCGGAATTACTCAGAAGATCGTAGCACCGGTTTCCAGTATTGAGCGGATGCTGGTGACGCTGGCCACCGGGCGCGGACTGATGCTGGTTGGCGAGCCAGGCACGGCCAAATCCATGCTGTCGGAGCTGCTGTCGGCGGCCGTTTCCGGCACATCCACTCTGACCATTCAGGGGGGCGCCTCCATCACCGAGGACCAGATCAAGTATGGCTGGAACTACGCACTGCTGATCAATGAAGGGCCCACGCCGCGCGCGTTGGTGCCTGCCCCGCTCTATCAGGGGATGCGGGACGGCAAGGTGGTCCGCTTTGAAGAGATCACCCGCTGCCCGCTGGAGGTACAGGACTGCCTGCTGGGGATGCTCTCCGACCGTGTCATGTCGGTACCGGAGCTGCCGGGCAATGACAACATGCTCTATGCCCGGGAGGGGTTCAATATCATCGCTACCGCCAATACCCGCGACCGCGGCGTAAATGAGATGAGCGCCGCCCTCAAGCGTCGTTTTGATTTTGAAACCGTCTTCCCGATCTTTAATTACGCACAGGAGCTGGAGCTGGTCTCCGAGCGTTCCGCCAGACTGCTCAAGCAGAGTGGCATCCCCCATACCCTGCCGGATCACGTGGTGGAGGTGCTGGTAACCACCTTCCGCGATCTGCGCGGAGCCGGTAATGGCGAGCGGGATGGCGACAAGGGCAGTGACCGGCTGAATGCGGTCATGTCCACGGCCGAAGCGGTTAATGTGGCCCATGCCGTTGGTGTGCGGGCCTGGTTTCTGGAACAGCGCGCTGCTGACCCGGCGGATGTTGTCGACTGCATCAGCGGCACGGTCATCAAGGATAATAATGATGACCGGGCCAAATTACGGCGCTATTTTGAGCAGAAGGTGGCCAAAAAGGCTGGCAAGCAGTGGAAGGCTTTTTTTGAGGCACGTCACCGGCTGCCATGAAACCGCATATCCTCGGAGTAAGACATCACAGCCCGGCCTGCGCCCAGCGGGTTGTCTGGCGCATCAATCAGCTGCAGCCTGCCTTTGTGCTGATTGAAGGACCAGCTGATTTCAATGACAAGCTTGATCAGCTTTATCTGCAGCACCAGCTGCCGATTGCCGTCTACAGCTACCTCTCCAGCAGCAAGCAGCATCACGGTTCCTGGTCCCCATTTGCGGAGCATTCGCCCGAATGGCAGGCGCTTGTCCATGGCCGCCGTGTTGGAGCCGTGGTGCGCTTCATTGATCTGCCCGCCTGGCATGACGCCTTTGAATCACTGGAAAACCGTTACGCCGATGCCGTTGATGCCGAGGCCGAAGAGTCGCTGCGCAGTTATGACGCGGCCCTGGAGAAGCGGCTGGCAGTTGAGGGGCATGATGCCCTGTGGGACCACCTGTTCGAAGACCTGTTCAGCAGTGCCGATGACCAGCTGGGGATGGAGCTGCTGGACAGCGCACTTGACACCTATTTTAATAATCTGCGCTCCACGGCTGCCGGTTCACTGGGCAATCAGGCCAGGGAAAAGACCATGGCCAGCTGGATCGCCTGGGCAATAGCCCAGAAGCGTGGCGAGGTGGTGGTGGTCTGTGGCGGCTACCATGCCGCAGCACTGGAGCGCCTCTGGCCGCAGATGCCGACAGGGCTGCCGGATACGCCACTGCCGGAAGTAGACAATGTGGGTGGTGAGCTACGCTACGGTTCTTTTCTGGTCCCCTACACCTTCAAACGTCTGGATTCCTTTACCGGATACGCCTCGGGCATGCCATCGCCTGCCTATTACCAATGGCTCTGGGAGGGGGGAGCGGAGCATGCCGGGCATGAGCTGTTGCGGCAGATCATTGAACGACTCCGCAGCCGCAAGCTGACCGCCTCAACGGCCGATATGATTTTTCTGCACTCACGGGCCAGCGGCTTGTCCCGTCTGCGCGGTCATCGCCAGATACTGCGCATTGACTGGCTGGATGCTATTGCCGGAGCGCTGGTAAAGGATGCCCTTTCCGTTGCGCTCCCCTGGAGTTATCGCGGCCGGCTGCAGCCCGGTACTGATCCGGTACTGGTGGAGTCCATGGATGTGATCGCCGGCAATCTTATCGGCAAACTGGCCCCGGAGACCCCGCAACCGCCACTTGTTCATTCCGTGGCGGCAGAGCTGGAAAAAGCCGCCATTCCCCACATCGGCACCCTCAAACTTGATCTATTCAGCGATGCCGGGCGCGCAAAGAGCAGGCTGCTGCACAAGCTGTCGATTCTGGCCATCCCTGGTTTTACACGCAGCAAAGGGCCAGCAGAAGCCATGGACGGTGAGTCCACAGAAATCTGGCAGATCACTCAGCCGATCACCCGGGCCGCCGCCCTGATCGAGGCGGGGGCCTGGGGGGCAACGGTGGAAACCGCCGCCACCGCCTGCCTGGAATCACTATTGCGGGAAGCGGAAAACGATATCGGCAAACTGGCCTCCATTCTCAACAGGGCCGCTTTTGCAGGTCTCAGGCAGATCAGCTCCGGCTGTATTGCCCAGCTTGCTAACGCAGTGACGGCAACGACACGCTTTGAACCATTGGGTGGGGCGTTGTCCACACTATACAACCTGTTCTGCCATGGCCGGATGCTGGAGATGGATGGCGCCCCAATGCTGGCTGCGGTGGTAGAAGCAGCATTTGACCGGGCCTTGTGGCTGTTCGAACTCCCCGGTGCCATAGCTGTGGCTGAACAGGAAGCGCATATCCATGCCGTCAAGGGGATTAGTCAGATCTGTCTGGATCTGTGGGGCGAGCGGAATGCCGATCCTGACAGTACGTTTCTCTCCGGCATACTGCCGGAGCGGGCCAAGGCCGTATTCAAGCGCAAGTCAACCGCCTGCAATTCTGCCCCGGTCAGTCGTGGTGCCTCGGTTGGCGTACTGTTGGCCCTATCAGTTCAGGATGAAGCGGAACAGGAGCTGCTGGCAGAACAGGCGCTGGAACTGGTCCTCTCACTTCAGCCGCAGGAGATGGGGGACGGCCTGGCCGGCATGATTGCTTTAGGTCGCGAGCAGTTGGCCCACAACCATCATTTCTTGACCGGCCTCAATCAGGCTGTAACAGAGCTTGATGACCACGATTTTGTAGTGGCCCTGCCGGCCATGCGCGGCGCCTTTACCTGGCTACCGCCACAGGAAAGAGGCGCACTGGCGGAGGCGGTCCTGCTGCTACACAATGCCAGCCACCTTTCGGCCCGGCAGCTGACAGCCCCGCTGCTGGAAAACGACCCCATTGCACAGGCCAACGCCGGACTGGCAGAAAAAGAGGTCATCCGCCTGCTGGCGGCATGGGGAATTGTGGTTGACGACAACCGGGGTACGGCATGAATCTACAGATTAGCGAACCATTACAGAGGTGGCGACTGCTGCTGGGAGAGTCCGCCGAAGCGGCCCTTTCCGGGCACGGCGGCGGACTGGATGCGGCTGCAGCCGGTGCCGATGCGGCCCTGGAGTGGCTTTACGGCAGAGATCCTGGCCGGGCTGAGCGTGGAGAACGCAAGGCCGGACTGGACGGATCACAGTTGACCACCCCGGACTGGATCAACTCCCTTCACAAACTGTTTCCCAAAGAGGTGATCGAACGGCTGGAACAGGATGCCGTTGAGCGATTCGGCATTGACGAGGTGGTCACCAACCTGGAGGTGCTTGAACGGCTGGAGCCCTCGGAATCACTATTGCGAGCGGTGCTACACACCAAGCATCTGATGAATCCGGATGTACTCTTCGCCGCCCGCCGCCTGGTGGCCGAGGTTGTGCGCCGGATTATGGAAAAGCTGCAGAGCGAGGTAAAGCAGGCATTCAACGGCACCCGTGATCGCCGTCGCCGGTCTAATATGCGGATAGCCCGCAATTTCGATTTCAAGAGAACACTGTCGGAAAACCTGCACCGCTGGCATCCGGAAAAGAAAAACCTTTATCTGGAAAAACCGGTTTTTATCAGCCGTACCCGCTGCCAGGTGGAGCGTTGGGACATCATCCTGCTGATCGACCAGAGCGGTTCCATGGTTGATTCAGTTATCCATAGCGCAGTCATGGCGGCCTGCCTCTGGAATCTGCCCGGCATGAATACCAGGCTGGTAGCCTTTGATACGTCCATTGTTGATCTGACCGCAGATGTGACTGATCCGGTGGAACTGCTGATGAAGGTGCAGTTGGGGGGCGGAACCAATATTGCCAAGGCGGTGGCCTATGCCCAGCAGCTCGTCTCCAACCCGTCAAAAAGCATTGTTGTGCTGGTATCGGATTTCTACGAAGGGGGAAGCAGCACAGAACTGGTGCGACGGGTCAAGACCATGGTGGAGAACGGTGTGAAGTTTCTAGGACTGGCGGCGCTGGATGAATCGGCCACACCGGTTTATGACCGGGAGATGGCCTCCCGTCTGGTCAATGTTGGTGCAATGGTCGGCGCCATGACACCGGGGCAGCTGGCAGCTTGGCTGGCGGAAAAGGTGCGGGGATGAGATACGGACGCACGGATCTGCTGGAGTTGTCAACTGAGGCACTGATCGCACTCTCCAACGTCGGCTTTGTCAAAAAGGGGATCAAGGATCTGGAGGCCGGTCTGCTGCCCCGTCTGGAAGAGGATCAGGACGGAAACCTGCATGGCTATTACGATGACAGCAGCCACGTCACTCTTCCGCCGGGGAGGACATTGCGCGAGGCCCAATGCAGCTGCCCGGCCAGTGGCATCTGCCGCCACCGCGTCACCCTGATACTGGCCTATCAGGCCGCTGCCGCAGCAAGGGAGAATAGCGCTGAAAATAATAGCGATCAACCCGCCGAGGCCGAAGAACCCGGCTGGAATCCGGGCCGGTTTGACGATGGCATGCTGCTGGAGGTGTTGACCAAATCACGTCTGCAGCAGGCGCAGAAACTGGCGGCAGCAGGGATGGTGGCAACGGTCCAGGGGGGGCATGACGTTCCGACGGTCCGCTTTGCCATGTGCACGGTCCGTTTTTTCTCGCGATCATCGCTGGCTCACGCCCGCTGCGACTGCAAGGAAGGCAGCGGCTGCTGCCATGTGGCCCTGGCTGTCTGGGCCTTTCGTCAGGCGGCACAGGAACATCCGGATCAGGCAGAGGCGGTGATTGAACTTAGGCTGCCTGAAGGAGTTGACGGTGCAGACCGGGCAGACCGGGCAGGCCGTGCCGGATTGCTGGCAGGGGATGGGGCGGCCGCGACGCTGATGGACGAGATTGAAAACTGGCTGAACAGGATCTGGAGCGGCGGTGCCGCCCAGCCGCTTTCTGCAACCGAGGCGCAGGTCCGGCTAATCCTGGCACAGTGTGACCAGTTGGGATGGCGCTGGGTCGGGGAAGGGGTCAGGGAAATCCGGGATATGATCATCTGGCTTCATGGCCGTTCCAGCAGGTTTGACCAACAACGTCTGCTCCGCTCCGTTGCCGCTCTCCCTGCCAGACTGCAGGCCGCCGGCTTCATGGAGGCGTCATCGTCGCCACGGCTGCCGGCCCGGCAGATTCTGGGGATCGGTGAAAAGGGTGAGATGGCGCTCGACCATCTGAACCTGACCTCTCTTGGCCTGGAAATCTGGGGCGATGACACCGGTCAGGGGGCTGATCTGGTCTTCATGGATCATGACACCCAGACCCTGATGCTGCTGGAGCGTTACTGGCCGCAGCAGGAGGGGCAGACAAAACCGCTCTCTTGGCAGGATCTGATGGGCAAGCGGGTCTCGGGCAAGCCACTGCGTCAGATGGCCAACGGCCAGATCATTACCAAAACCGCCACCAGACGAGCCAACGGCAGTGTGGATATCAGCAGCACCAACCGCCTGACCAACGTTTTCCCGCTCTCGCCCAAGTCTTGGGACAACATCAAAGAGCCGGTGCGCCAGCATGGCCCTTGCGCCCTTGCCCGACACTTGCAACAACAGCTGCCGGCGTTTGTACGGCCGGTGCAGAATCTGGGGCATTTCCATGTCGTCAGCCTTGAGGCCGCGCAAGTGGCTGATTACGGCTGGGATGCAGCTCTACAGAAGCTCCACGCCGTTATTATTTCCGGCAGTGCGGAGGATGCTCCGCTGCAGCTGTCACTCCCCAACAACCCGCTGGCTCCCCATGCCATTGATGCCGCCCTGCAGATTTTGTCCGGCGAACTGGGGCCGATCGCTGACGTTGCCGGTATGGCCTGGCTTGAAAACGGTCAGCCATTTCTGCATCCGCTGGCAATCCTGACCAGGGATCGGTCCGTGGTGCTGCAGGCAGCAGATGCTCCCACCACCACCGCACCCCATGGCAGGCAGCTGGGCGACAGCACCCCGCTTGGCGATGCCGTCCACTCTGCTCGTGAAATACTGGCCCATTGGCTCAGACGCGGGGTCAAACAGATGGGAAAAGGCGAGTATGACAAGGCGCTTGAACTGGAAAAGGTACTCGCCGGCTGCGGCCTGCGAAGCACAGCCGCAGCCTTTGCCGGTCTGCACAAAACCCTTACTGCGGCGGATTTTCAGCAGCTCTCCCGCCAGCTCTCTACAATCATTCTGCTGCTGGATCAAGTCACGCAAAAAGGGATAGGAGAGATAGGGATAAGAATTTAAAAGAAGACCTGATTAGCGTCAATCTTCCGCTTTACCCTTCTCTCTTGGTGGAAAAGGTGCAAACAATATTAGTCTGTTTCCCCCTCACCCGAGTCACACCTTTGGGGTCAGGTCTTGAAATACAAGAAACTGATTTTTCAAGACCTGACCCCAGAGTTATCGCCCGTTGAACAAAAACTAAAATGATGACAAAAGGCACACAGTTAAGTATGATATCACTATGAAACCAATCAACTGGAACTCTGACAAAAACTTAGCGCTCAAAGCCGAGAGAGGGATTTCCTTCGAGGAAGTACTGGTAGCTGTTTCGCAGGGAGCGCTCCTTGATGTGGTCGAACACCCAAATAAGGAGAAGTATCCAAACCAACGTATTTTTATCGTCCGAATTCGCGGCTACGCCTTCTTGGTTCCTTTTGTTGAAACGGATGAAGAAATCTTTCTGAAGACAATCATTCCGAGTCGAATCGCCACCAAGAGGTACATTGCAAAGGGAGAAGAACGATGAGTAGAAAATTAAAAGCTGAAGAGAAAGAATACGAAGAGGAGATCCTGGAATCATATGAGAGCGGAGAATGGAAGTCAGTGTCTAATCTTGACAAAGAGATTGCCCGCTATGCTTTAAGTGCTGCAGCTACCCTCACTAAAGATAAACGAATAAACATTCGGCTTTCTTCTCGGGACCTCGAAGATATCCAAATGAAGGCTGCAGAGGAAGGTATGCCCTACCAGACTCTGATTGCCAGTATCGTTCATAAATATGCCAGCGGCCGGCTTATTGAGACCGTATCACGTCCACCTACATGCTCGACCGGTCGCACGAAAAAGCTGCGCGCCGGTTAGCTCTCCTCCGCCAGGAAAAGCTGTTGCACGCGGAGCCGCCGAGACGCGAAGAGTAAAATCATATACTTACTGCATTTTATTGTTTCACCTGTAGGATCGATCCTTGGTTTCAGGTAACTACTTAGATTTTCTCCGCGAGCTTCGCGGCACCGCGTGAGTAACTGCCGTTTTAAGAATAATTGATCATCCAACAACAGGTCCGCGCAGATGACCGCACCACCGCTACAAAGCACCAAGCCAGGAGTCCCCCTATGATTGCAAAAAATGCGTTTATAAACGGCAGCATGATCGCCTATGACGATGTCGGGACAGGGCCGGCTGTTCTGTTGATCCACGGATTTCCCCTGAACCGCAGCATGTGGCGCCCGCAACTGGGAGATCTGGTGGCAGCCGGGTATCGGGTCATAACGCCGGATCTGCGGGGATTTGGCGAAAGTGATGCGCCTGATGGGACCTACAGCTTGGATCTGTTCGGTGATGACCTGATCAGCCTGCTGGATCATCTGGAAATTGAGCAGGCACTGGTGGCCGGGATGTCCATGGGCGGCTATGTGCTATTTAACCTGCTGGCCCGCTTTCCTGAACGGATCAGCGGCGCTGTCTTTGTGGTGACCCGCAGCGTTGCTGATGATGAGGCAGGCCGCGCACGACGCTTACAGCTTGCAACGGATCTGCTTAAATTTGGCCCGCAGGTGGTTGCCGACAGCTTCCATCCCCTGATGTTTGCAGATGGTACAGTGGAGGCACGCCCCAAGCTTGCTGAAGAGGTCTATGGCTGGATGGTGGGTAATGCAAGCCGGGGGCTGGCAGGCGGGCTGCTTGCCATGCGTGATCGCCCGGATGTGACTCAGTTACTCCCATCAATCACCAAACCTTCACTGGTGATAGCTGCTGAACAGGACAAGGCCTGCCCGATTGAGCATCCCCGCATGATCGCCAACGGGATCAGCGACAGTCAGCTTGAAGTCATTGCCGATGCTGGCCATCTGGTTAACCTTGAGCAGCCAAACGGGTTTAATCACTGCCTGCTGGAGTTCCTGCGGCAGGTTGCTCCCACAGCGCTCAATGACGGCACTATCGGATGCCATTGCTAACCGAAAAGGGGACATCACCATGAATCTGGCCAGTATTCCACGCCACGCCCTGCCTGAGCTGCTCTGCCGGATGCCCAAGGCAGAGCTGCATATCCATATTGAAGGATCGCTGGAGCCGGAGCTGATCTTTAGCCTGGCAGAGCGGAACCGTCTGCAGCTGCCCTACCCCACCATTGAGGCGCTGCGGGCAGCCTATGCCTTTACTGACCTGCAAAGTTTTCTGGATATCTACTATGCCGGGGCCAGTGTGCTGCAGACGGAAGAGGATTTCTTTGACATGGCCTGGGCCTACCTGCTGCGGGCCAAGGCAGATAATGTTGTCCATGCCGAGATCTTCTTTGATCCCCAGACCCATACCGCCCGGGGGATTCCGTTTGTGACCATCATTAACGGGCTGGACCGGGCGATCCAGCAGGCCAGAAAAGAGCTGGGAATCAGTGCTGCCCTGATACTCTGCTTTCTGCGCCACCTGACTGAAGATGATGCCTTTACGGTGTTGGAAGAGGCCTTACCGTTCCGGGACAAATTCATCGGAATCGGGCTTGATAGCGGAGAAAAAGGCAACCCGCCGGAAAAGTTCAGCAAGGTCTTTGCCCGCTGCAGAGAACTGGAGCTGCGGCTGGTGGCCCATGCCGGTGAAGAGGGAACTGCCGAGTATATCTGGCATGCCCTTGATCTGCTGCAGGCAGAACGGATCGACCACGGTGTACACTGTCTGGATGACCCGCAGCTGGTGACCCGGCTGGTACAGCAGCAGATACCGCTGACGGTCTGCCCGCTTTCCAACGTGAAGCTGTGCGTGTTCCCGACCCTTGCGGCCCACAACATTGCCAGGCTGCTGGCCTGCGGCATCAGGGCCACCATCAACTCTGATGATCCAGCCTATTTTGGCGGCTACCTGAACCAGAACTACCTGGAGACCTTTGTGGCCCTGCCGGAGCTTGGGGCAGCAGAGGCGTACCGGTTGGCCCGCAACAGCTTTGAGGCAAGCTTTGTGGATGTAGAGGTTAAGGCTGGCTGGATCAGCCAGCTTGATGCCTTCTTCCAGCAGCAGCACGCCTAAACCACACAGCTACACCGCACGAGCACACGGATGACGCGGATTGAGCGGATCTACGCAGATGAGAACCTCATCAAAACTTTAGGCCACGAAAGAACACAAGGATCACAAAGAATTGAACCATACAACGGCTGTTAGCCACAGAGAAACACAGAGAAACACAGAGAACTGCAAAAAGCCTGTTTTTACCGCCTCATCAAAAGAAATCAGGTGTTTGGTGTACGTTCCTGTTTTCCTCTGAGACCTCTGTGATCTCTGTGGCACAGTTTTCATAGGCTAAATCACCTGTTTTCTTTTATTTCTTTGCGTTCTTTTGCGGCAAACAACCATTTCCAGGGTACATCCAATTATAAGAGGTCTTCCATGTTTTCAAAAAAACTGATCCTGCTGCTGGCTGCGATACTGTGCAGCCAGTGCGCCTGGGCTAGCTCAGACAACTACTGTTCGCCAACCTGGACCCTTACCCTGCGGAACTACGACCGCTGCAGCAACCTGCCGTTGCTGACGCCGGGCAATGATACACGGGTAAACCTGAAGTTACTGATGGCTGATGGCGGACTGGGGACCCTGCGGGCAAAAAGGCCCGGCAAGGAGGATGTCGAGTTTGGCTATGGCATGGTGCCGTTTAGCGTGGATACCTTTGAAAGCTCCCTTTTTGCGTCACAGAGCAAGGCCGACAGCCCTGAACCGGAACAGAATACGGTCAGCTATGGCGCCGGAGACCGCTGTGGAAGCAATGAAGGGGGCAAAGAAGACTTTATCGAGGCGGTCAAACAGAGCAAAGAGTTATCCGCTGCCGAACAGCAGTTGCTGACAGCAGCACGGAAGCAGTTCACCCCGGTCTGCGGCAAGGTACCAGCCACAGCTGCTACCCCGGCAACAGAGCAGGAAGCAGGCAATGAGAACGGGCCGCCATCAGCAACCTACAAGCAGTTTATGGAGTACCTTGCGGCAGCCGCAGCCTTTTATGAAGAACGCTATGATGCGGCATCATCCGGCTTCGGTGCGCTGGTTGGCAGTGATCAGCCCTGGTTAAAGGAGGCCGCACGTTATATGGCCGGACGTACCGAGCTGAACCGTGCCCAGTTGCAGGCGTTTGACAACTACGGCTACCCGCAGCTGGACAAGGCGGACAAAAAGGCACTGCTGGCCGCGGAAGCGCTGTTTAAAGGCTATCTGAAAGAGTATCCAAAGGGTCAGTATGCCGCATCGGCCAGGGGCCTGCTGCGGCGGGTCTACTGGCTGGCAAACAATCAGCAGAAACTTGCCGAAGAGTATGCCTGGCAGCTGCACAACCAGCATGCTCCCCAAAACAACGCATCTGCACACGAGCTGGCCCAGGAGGCAGACAACAAACTGCTGGTCGGCGCAACCCCGGACCAGCTGCAGGACCCGCTGCTGCTGGCAACCGTTGATCTCTTGCTGATGCGGGACAACGGCGCGGCAGGTGCAAAGAAGTTCGGTTTTGCCGACCTGAAAAAGCAGCAGCCGCTCTTTGCCAAGCACAAGGCGTTGTACGAGTACCTGCTTGCGACCCATCAGCTGTATCTGCAGAAGGATGCAAAGGCTGCCTTACAGAGTCTGCCGCCAGGGATTCCGGCAAAGATGACCTATCTGGATTTCAGTCGGCTGGTCCTGCGTGGCCAGGCCCTTGAGGCAGGCAACGACTATTCTGCTGCCCGCAAGCTGTGGCTGAGCCTTTTGCCGGTGGCCAGGCAGCCGTTCCAGAATGAAACCCTGCAGCTTGCGCTGGCACTGAACTACGAATACAGCAATCAGCTTGCAGCGGTGTTTGCCCCAGGATCACCTGTTACCGAGCCGCTGATCCGCAGCATCCTGCTGCGGCAGGATGCATCTGCAGAGCTGCTTCGCCAGAGGATCAGCGCCAAGGACAGCCCGCTACAGGAACGTCACATTGCGCTCTACACCCTGCTCTACAAAGACCTGTTGCAGGGCCGGTATCAGGACTATCTGAAAGATCATCGCCTGCTACCTGCTGATGCTGCCACATACAAACGGGATTCCGACAGCAGGCCACATCTGGCGCTTTTTACCTGGAGCGGCAAAAAGAGCGGTGACAGCTACGCCTGCCCCTCCACTGTGGAGATTGCCCAAAAGCTGGCGCAAAACCCCCAAGATCCCCACGGCCTGATCTGTCTGGGAGACTTTGCCAATGCCAACGACCTTGAATCGGGACCGGATACAAGCAGACCTGCAGCACCACAGCCTGCCGGAACGCGGACAGCAGTACTGGGAGCAGCACCTTCGCAATTCCCCGGCAGCCTCTTTTCCAGAGGTGAGGGCTATAAAACCGTTGTTGCCGACGCAAACGCCACACCTGATCAGAAGGCCTATGCGCTCTACCGCCTGATTCAGTGTTACGCCACCTCGGGCTACAACCATTGTGGCGGCAAGAGTGTTGAGCTGCCCGAGAGGAAGGCCTGGTTCAGAACCCTGAAAAGCCGGTACGGAAAATCGGCCTGGGCGCAAGCGCTGAAATATTACTGGTGATGCTGCGACAACCGTGCATTGCGGTGCTGCTAGCCGTACTGGCCCTGGCACTGATCCCACCCCGTCCTGTTGCTGCCGGTGTTGTCAAGGCAGAGCAGTACAGCTCGTTCTGGCTCTGGGGTGGGGTACAGACGCAGCCGGTCCTTGGACAGGCTCAGGAGCTGTACATCCTGCAGGGGCAGGTGGTTGAGAAAAAGCAACAAGACAGGACCCAGGTGGCGGTTGTTGCTCAGGGGATGTCAGTGGCCCGTTTGAAAAAGGGGAAGGTCTGGCTGGTGTACCGGGCAGACACCCTGAACTGGACACCAGCAACCGTTCAGGCCCTGGTTGGACGGCTCCAGCAGTGGCAGCAGGCTGGTAATCCGGTGGTTGGGCTGCAGGTTGATTTTGATGTAAGGACGCGGCACCTGCCTGAGTACGTGGCATTTCTAAAGCAAGTGCGGGTAGCATTGCCGAAAACCTATCAACTGAGCATTACCGGTCTGTTGGACTGGAGCAGCAATGGTGATACTGAAGCGATCAATCAGTTACAGCAGGTTGTTGATGAAGTGGTTGTACAGACCTATCAGGGCAGAAAAACCATTGCCACCTACAAGCGCTACCTTCCGGCGCTAAAGCGGTTAAACCTGCCGTTTAAAATCGGACTGATCCAACAGGGTGAATGGGTGCCTGATCCAACCCTGGAGGCAAGCCCCTGGTTTCGAGGCTATGTTGTGTTTCTGCAGAATCAGGGACGATACTAGCGGCTTGGAATCGTTACCCTAAAAAACACAATTTCTCACGCGGAGCCGCGGAGTTCGCGGAGAAAATCTGTTCGTTACCTAAAACAAGGAGTAACTCGGCAGCTGAAACAGCAACCTGCTGTAACAGCATGATTTCATTCTTCGCATCTCCGCGACTCCGCGTGCTACTGCTTTTACAGGGTTATTGTTTTGCACCATCCCTGACAAAAGCTGATTAAGGAGGGCTGCTTTTAGCGGCTACACTGTACTACCGCGCCATCAGCTCCCGATAATCCGCCGGTGTCACGACCGAATCCCAGTGACCGGTGGCCTTGCCAAGCCGAGTACCGCCCCAGAATAGCAGCACGACCAACAGCACAAACAGAATCCCCGGCACGGCCAGCCTGCCAAAGGCCCGCATGCTAAGGGCGGTGTTGACCCGGCAGTGGCTGATACAACGCCAGCAGCCCAGGCATTCCGGGTTATTGACTCTGGTGGCATGCATGACATCAATCCGTGAGGGGCAGACTTGACTGCAGACCCCGCAGGAGACACACTTTTTCAGATCACGCTGCACCGCCAGTGGTGATGCCAGCGAGACCAGACTCAGCAGCGCACCGTAGGGGCAGACAAAGCGACAGAAAGGATTACGCAGCGAAATGGAGAGGGCCAGCAGTAGCCCAACCACCGCCAGGGTGGTGATGGAGGGAGAGCGGAACAGTTGCAGCAGTTTCACGTCTGATATGGCGTGGTACCCACTAGCCAGAAACCCCTGCAGCGCCGACAGGGACCAGGAAACAGCGCTGAACAGAAAGAAAGCCAGTAGCAGATATTTGATGCCCCGCAGCCCCAGATCAAGCCAGCGGGGAGGCAGCCAGTTACGTCGCAGCTTGTTGAAACCCAGCTTCCAGAGCCATTCCGAGAGCGTACCCACCGGACAGATCCAGGAGCAGAAGGCCCGCCTGAGCAGCAGCGACACAACAATGATGGTGACAAAGATCACCACCGCTGCCGGGTGGACCGGGTTGATGCCGCCCCCCTTCAGCCAGGCTGCCGTGCCAAACAGACCGGAGATCGGCAGGAAGGCGTCAACAGCAGCAGGACGCCCCACCGTATCCAGCCCCTGCTGGACCGCCTGGATAAATCGGAAGAACCTGAAACCGATCAGCAGCGAGAGCCCCAGAAAGACCAGCTGCACCAGCATCCGTAATGGTTGGACATAACGATCTGACATGGATCACCCCATTATAAAACAGGGGCGACGCAATCACGCCGCCCCTGCATACCACTCATGTAGCATCGTTCTCAGTTACTCAGCTGTTACGGCAACATACCCAAAGCTGCCATCAGGGCGGCGCAGCAACAGACGCACCACCTCACCTTTGGCAACCTTTGTTGCCAGTGCGGCAAAGCCTTCCAGATTTTCAACCGGCTGACCGTTAAACTCAATAATCAGGTCACCCCGCACCATACCGGCCTCTTCAGCAGAAGAACCGGGCTTTATTTCAGACACCACAACCCCCTTGGCATCCTTCAGGCCAAGCTGACGGGCCAGCTCTGGGGTCAGTTCACGGGCACTGATACCGATGCTGGCGGTGGCCGGTTCGCCAAGCGGGCCACGCCCGGCCTGCTGACCAACCACCACGGTCAGTTCAAGCCGTTTGGTTTTACGATAAACCACGACCTTAACCGACTTGCCCACCGGTATAGAGGCGATAATCTTGGGCAGATCGGTTTCAGCGTCAATCGCCTTGCCATCAAACTGCACGATCACGTCTTCAACCTTGAGACCGCCTTTTTCTGCAGGGGAGTCCTTAAGGATATTGGTAACAATCGCCCCCTTGGCAGAAGGTAGTCCCAGTGACTTGGCAAGTTTGGGATTCAACTTATCAAAATTAACCCCCAGATAGCCCCGCACCACCTTGCCGGTGGCCTTGAGCTGATCTGCAACGGTCTTGGCCATGTTGATTGGAATGGCAAAGCCGATCCCCTGACCATTGGCAATAATGGCGGTGTTGATGCCGATCACCCGGCCTTCACTGCTGAAGAGCGGGCCACCGGAGTTGCCGGGGTTGATGGAGGCATCGGTCTGGATATAGTCATCATAGGGGCCGCTGCCGATCACCCGCCCCTTGGCACTGACAATACCGGCAGTTACGGTATGGGCCAGACCGAACGGGTTGCCGATGGCCATAACCCACTCACCCACCTCCAGGGCATCACTGTTCCCCAGTTCTGCAAACGGCAGGGCCGCCTTGTCACTGATCTTGAGCAGGGCCACATCAAGTTTGTCATCCAGGCCTTTCAGTTCTGCCTTGATCTCACGGCCATCGGACAGCTTGACCATGATTTCATCAGCACCATTGACCACATGGTTGTTGGTCAGGATAAAACCATCGGCGCTAATGATAAAGCCGGTTCCCATCCCCTGTTGTTTACGGGGTTGTTGCGGTGCCTGCTGGCCAAAGAACTGCCCGAACAGATCAGCAAAAGGATCATTGCCAGCATAGGGATTAACACCGGCCCGCGCCTTGATTGTCTTGGTTGTACGGATGTTAACCACCGTAGGCTTCAGACGTTTGGACAGCTCAACAAAATCAGGGCTGACCGGTTTTGCCTCAGCCTGGCCGGTGGTCAGGACAAACAGGCTTGCAACCGCCAGCATACAGATCATTACCAGATGTCTTACTTTCATTCTGTAACCTCCATCATTGGTGCAAGACAGCTACTCTGCCTTGAGGGTATAGCCCTGACCGCGAACCGTATGAATCAGTTTCCGGTCAAAGCCTTTATCCACCTTTTTTCGCACATAATTGACGTATACATCGATAATATTTGTAAAGGATTCAAAAGAATGGTCCCAGACTTTTTCTGCAATCATGTTACGGGTCACCACTGAACCGGTATTACGCACCAGAAACTCCAGCAGGCCGTACTCCTTGATGGTCAGTTCAATCTCTTTGTCGCCACGCCAGACCTTACGGCTAATCGGATCTATCCGCAGATCCGCCACGTTCAGCTCTGCCCCACGATCACGACCACCGCGCCGACCAAGCGCCCGTACCCGTGCCGACAGTTCGGCAAAGGCAAACGGCTTGGTCAGGTAGTCATCAGAACCGGCATCCAGGCCAGCCACGATATCATCGGTGGTATCCCGGGCGGTCAGCATCAGCACCGGCGCCAGCATGCCGGACTGCCGCAGTTCACGCACCACACTGAAACCATCCTTGCTGGGCAGCATGACATCCAGAATCAACAGGTCATAGGATTCTGCCTGGGCCTGCTGAACCGCCTCTTCACCATCATGCACAGCATCAACCTGATACCCTTCTTCTTCAAGGCCGCGCTTAATGAAGGCTGCCACCTTCTTTTCATCTTCAACCACCAGAACCCGCATAGCTCCCCCTTCCCAGAAAACCTCAATGGATGTTTATTCCGAAAACTGCCCCACCAGACGCCGCAGAATCTCTGAGGCAGACTCCTCAACTGACTTGCAGGTCACATCGATAATCAGCCAGCCCGGATGTCTGCGATAGTACTGACGGCAAAAGGCGATTTCATCTTCCACCTTTTCATAGTCCGCATAGCTGTTTTTCATGCTCTGGCCCATGTTTACCAGGCGGGAGGTACGGATCTCCACCAACCGTTTGGGGCTGATCAACAGCCCGACCACCTTGGCCGGATCAATCGCCTCCAGCTCTTCTGGCGGATCAATCCCCTTTACCAGCGGCACGTTGGCCACCTTGTAGCCCTTGTTGGCCAGGTACATGGAAAGCGGCGTCTTGGATGAACGGGAAACCCCCACCAGCACCAGATCAGCCTTGACCAGACCACGGTTTTCCTGACCATCATCATGCTTGACCGTAAAGTTGACCGCCTCCATCCGGCGGAAATAATCGGTATCAATCTGGTGGAGCAGGCCGGGGGTGGACTGGGCCACGGTGCCCAGAAAAATGGAGAGGCTGTGCAACAGGGGGGAGAGCAGGTCAAAGGCCATCAGGCCATGCTCTTCGGCAATGGTATGCACTGCAACTGCCAGGGATGAGTCCACCAGGGTGTAGACCAGCAGACCTTCATCAGCGGTTACCGTAGCCACCGCCTGCTGCACCTCCTGCTGATTACAGACCTTTGCCAGACGGACAATCCGTACATCACTGCCACCAAACTGGGACAGGGCGGCACGAACGACCCGTTCAGCTGTTTCACCGGTGGAGTCGGACAACACATAGATTTTTTTCATGGTCAGGACCCCTGTTACAACCGATTATTACTTAATGGCTAATTTCTAATGAAAGCTAGTGACCCCCCACTGATTTGTCAAGGTTTTTTGTTGCCTGCATCCCTCTGTTCTGCTACGTTCTGGCCACTTTAACGGGCTGTTCCGCCAATCAATCGCCTCTAAGGAAATCCATTCATGGCTGCATCATGGTACCAAGTCACCTGCGACGTTCCAGCCCCCCTTTCGGAAACGGTGGCTGACTTTCTGTCTGAACTGTCCGGCTGTGGTGTCTGCACTGAGAACCGGGATGTTGACAGTTTTTCACCGGACGATATTCCTGAACTGGCAACCGCCAGTATCACCTGCTACTTTACCCTGCCCTGCCAGATTGAACAGCAGCTGGCACAGATCACCGGCTTTCTTGCCACGCTGCCCGGTTATACACCAGTGATACCACCCCAGGTTTCCCTGCTGGGTGAAGAAGACTGGGCCACCTCCTGGAAGGCACACTTTAAACCGCTGGCCATCGGCCATCGGCTGCTGATTACCCCTTCGTGGGAAACAGACGGTCAGGACGAAGGACGGGCCGTTATCGTACTTGACCCCGGCATGGCCTTTGGCACCGGTGGCCATGAAACCACCCGGCTCTGCCTGGAATGTCTGGAAAGCCTGCTGGTGCCTGCCCCCGCCGACATCACGACGATGAAGATCCTTGATCTGGGAACCGGTTCCGGCATCCTGGCCATTGCAGCTGCCAAACTGGGAGCGCTGCAGATTGATGCCGTTGATATTGATCCCCAGGCGGTCATCGTTGCAGAGGAAAACTGCACCCTGAACAAGGTGGCAGAACAGATCAGCTGCAGCACCACCCCCCTTGAACAGCTGGGAGACGGCTACCAAATTATCCTGGCCAATATCCTGGCAGAGGAGCTGGTCAGAATGGCTCCCGGCATTGTCAGCCGGATGGCGCCAGGCGGCAGCCTGATCCTCTCCGGCATTCTGGCAGAACGGGAAGAACTGGTCCGCAACGGCTTTGATCCATTCCCGCTTCATTTTGAGGCCTCGCTGGCAGCAGGAGAATGGCGCTGCCTGCATTACCGGAGGCTGCCATGAGTGGACGCCGCCGGTTTATCGTCAGCTCCCGCAGCATCCGCGATGGCTACGCCTCCTATGATGGCCCGCAACATCACCACATGGCACGGGTGCTACGCCTCAGGTCCGGCGATGAGGTGATGCTGATTGACGAACAGGGCAGACGCCATCTGGGGACCATCGATCAGGTTACCCAGGAATGGACGGCGGTGCGGTTGACCGAGACCCTTGAGGCATCTCAATTCCCCGATGCCCCGGCCATCACGGTGATTCAAGGGCTCCCCAAGGGGGAAAAGATAGAACTGGTACTGCAGAAGGGGACCGAGCTGGGGATCAGTGAATTTTCCATCTTCAGGGCGGATCGCTCCGTACCCAAGCTGGCCGGTGATAAACTACAGGCACGACAGGAGCGCTGGAATCGGATTGTGGCTGAGGCAGCACGGCAATCAGAGCGGTTTGATCAGCCAACGGTTGCTTGGCATCCCTCAGCTGCCGCTGCCGCTGCCGGGGCTGCCAATGCAGAACTGAAGCTGCTGCTCTGGGAGCGTGGTGTACCAACACCACTGCGTGAGGTTCTGGAAGGGATGCCCCGCCCGGCACGGATCGCCATCGCCATCGGCCCGGAAGGCGGCTTTGAACCGGGGGAGGCTGAGGCCTTTTCGTTCTGGGGCTTTACACCGGTTACCCTGGGTGAGCGGATTCTGCGCACTGAAACAGCTGCCCTTGCCATGACCGCCATTGTGCAGTATAAGTGGGGAGATATTTAGAGCTGCTCCAAGGAGGGTACACCAGATGAGATGTCCGAAATGCGGTTACACCAGCTTTGAAAGTTATGATTCCTGCCGCAAATGTTCTGCAGACCTGACGGAGTTCAAACAGAGCCATGGTATAGCCCCCATGATTCTCCCCCCTTCGCTGCGGGCGGAAATGGCTGCCGGACTGGGGATTGAAGCATCCAAACAGGACGCCTCCCCTGATACCAGCAATGACATGTTCAGCTTTGATCTGCCCACAGAACAACAGCCCGCAGCAGCCCAGGCTGTAAGCTCATCGCCGTTTTCCTTTGACGACACTCCGGCAGCACCAGCAGCAAGCGCACCGGATCCTTTTGCCTCCCTGATGACCAGTTCACCCCAGCCAGCAGCTGCACCACCACAAGCGCCCCCGCAAGGTTTTGAGTTGAACAGCTTTTCATGGGATGACACCCCTACCCCCGGCGAAGCGGGCAGCACTGCAGCTGAAGGTGGGAAAAAGACTGCAGATGACGATTTCAACAGCCTCTTTGGTGATCTGGGCGATTCAGATAAAAAATAGTAGTAGCTGCCGACATCATCGTTACTTTTCCGAGCGGGGGCTTCCCCGCTCTTTTTTGCTGTTGTGATGGAGTGGCATTCCTGTGGCACCGCGCGTACGAATCCTTTCAGAATCCCTTGCCAACAAAATAGCCGCCGGTGAGGTGGTTGAGCGACCTGCCTCTGTGGTGAAAGAGCTGCTGGAGAACGCTCTGGATGCCGGGGCCACTGATATCCGACTGGAGATCAACGCCGGTGGCCGCCGTATGATCCGGCTCATTGACAACGGCCACGGCATGTCCCGCGAGGATGCCCTGCTGGCCCTGGAGCGTCACGCCACCAGCAAGATCACCTCTGACCGTGACCTTGAGGCGATTGCCACCCTGGGCTTCCGGGGTGAGGCACTACCTTCCATCGCCTCAGTTTCCCGTCTACGTCTAAAGAGCCGCACCAGCGACAGTATCGAGGGGACCGAAATCGCCCTTGAAGGGGGCATTGTCCGCTCCGTCACTGCCTGCGGTATGGCGGTGGGGACCGATCTGACCGTTGAACAACTCTTCTTCAACACCCCTGCCCGGCTCAAGTTCCTGCGCAGTGCCGAGACCGAGGCAGCCCATGTGGGCGACCTGATGGTCCGCATGGCAATCTCCCGCCCTGATGTCTCCTTCAGCTACCTTAATGACGGACGGGAGGCATTGCGGGTCAGCCCTTCCAGCCTGCAACAACGCCTGCAAAAGCTGGTGGCCCGGGATGCGCTCCTGTTCCCGGTGGCTGGCGAGACCGCAGCAGCGCGGATCAGCGGCTTTCTGGCTGCCCCCTCGGCAGCCCGTTCAACCACGGCAGCCATGTTTACCTACATCAACGGCAGGTTTGTCAGGGACAAGGTCATCCAGCATGCCATCATGCAGGCCTTTCGACCAATCCTTGAAAAAGGGCGTTACCCGCTGGTGGCACTGTTTATCGAACTGGCCCCGGACGAGGTGGATGTCAACGTCCATCCCACCAAGCATGAGGTCCGTTTCCGGCGTCAAAGTCAGGTCCACGACACCATTGCCGGGGTGCTGGAAGAGGTGCTGCGCGAATCACCCTGGCTGCAACGCCGTGAACCAGCTTCTACAGCCCCTCAGCAACAGCCTGCCACAGTTCAACCAAAGCCGAACACCCCTTATCAAACCGGTGTCCAGCAGGCTCTGGATCGTTTTATGGCAGCACCGCCTTCAGCAGCGCCACGGGTCTACGAACCGGCTACTGCATACCAGCCGCCGCCGGAACAGCCAGCAGCAGCAACAACAACAGCCTGCGGCTATTTTTCCAGCCTGAGCATCATTGGCCAGTTCCGGGCAGCCTACATCCTCTGTCAGGCCGATGACCGGCTGGTGATTATTGACCAGCATGCCGCCTATGAACGGGTCCGTTTTGAGCAGTTGAAGGCCGGATTTGCAACGGGTGGCATTGAATCCCAACGCCTGCTGCTGCCGGATACCCTGGAGCTTTCCTTTAGCGAAGCAGACACCGTCCGTCGCTACCTGAACATCCTGGAACCGCTGGGGTTTGAACTGGAGGAGTTTGGCGGCCAGACCTGGCGGATTAATGCGGTGCCCCGGATTGTGGCAGAACAGGATCATTGCCGCCTGCTACGGGACCTGCTGGCTGAACTGGCCGAACAGGGCAGCAGCTCAAGCTTTGGCCTGATCAGGGATGATCTGTTGGCCAGGGTTGCCTGCCACAGTGTGGTGCGCGGCACACATCCCCTGGACCGCCGTCAGATGGAAGAGCTGCTGAAGGCGATGGATGCGACCGACTTCTCAGCCCACTGCCCCCACGGACGACCGGTCTCCCATGAGATCCCGCTGCGGGAGCTGGAAAAATTTTTCAACCGGACATGAAACCCCGCCTGCTCGTCATCGCAGGGCCTACCGCATCCGGTAAATCTGCCCTGGCCCTTGATCTGGCTGAGACACTGAACGGAGAGATCATCTGTGTTGATTCCCTGACCGTCTATCGCGGTTTCGAGATCGGCAGCGCCAAGCCAACGCCGGAACAGCGTCAACGAGTCCCCCACCATCTGCTGGATATCTGCGAACCGACTGATCCGTTCACCGCGTCTGATTTCAGAGGTGCTGCCGCTAGCGCAATACAGGAGATTACCGGGCGTGGCAAGCGCCCGATACTGGCTGGCGGCACCGGCCTGTATCTGCGGTCGCTGCTGCGGGGATTAAACAAGGCCCCTGGGGAAGACCCAGTGCTGCGCGAACTGCTCCAGACGCGGATGGAACGTGAAGGGGGAGAGGCACTGCTGGCGGAGCTGGCCACGGTAGATCCAGACACGGCACAGCGGCTGCACCCGAACAACCGTAACCGGATCATCCGTGCCCTGGAGGTCTTTCAGACCACCGGCATCACGCTGTCACAGTTCCAGGCAGAGCACGGTTTTTCCGACAGTCCCTACAACAGCCTGCAGTTCTGTCTTGATCTGCCACGGCCAGAGCTGTACCAGCGGATTGATGACCGGGTTGATGCCATGCTTACGGCCGGCCTGGTGGCTGAAGTACAGGGTTTACTGCAATCAGGAGTACCGTCAGACTGTAAACCGCTGCAGGCCATCGGCTACAAAGAGGTGGTGGCGCATCTGCAGGGCGAGCATGATCAAACCGAGATGACACGGCTGATCAAGCGCAACACCCGCCACTTTGCCAAACGCCAATTAACCTGGTTCAGGGCAGAGCCGGAGATGCAGTGGGTTGCATATCCGGAAAACTCTGCTACTATCCATTCTGCTGCAGCCACGTTCTTCGCCTAAAGGAGAGAAATACCATGTCCAAAGCCCCCTTTAACATCCAGGACCAGTATCTGAACCAATCCCGTAAAGAGCGGGTAAAAGTGGCTGTCAGAATGATGTCCGGTGAGTCGCTGGAAGGCCACATCAAGTCATTCGACAATTTTTCGCTGCTACTGGATGCCGGTGGCGATATCCTGATCTATAAACATGCCATAGCCACCATTACCTCGGTAGATGGCACCTTCCGCCTGCACCATCACCCTTAACCCCCATGATGGCCGGTTTTCCCGGCCATCTGCATACCAGCAAAGAAACCGTTCAATGCAAGGACTTTTGATAGAAACAGTGGAGCCCGGTTCTCCGGCAGACCGTGCCGGACTGCAACCGGGCCAGCACCTGCTGGAGATTGACGGCACCCGCCTGCGTGATCTGATCGATTACAGCTGGCTGGCCAGTGACGATGAGGCCGAGCTTACCGTGGCAGCAGAAGATGGCACTATTCAGACCGTGCTGCTGGAGCCTGAACCTGGTGAACCGCCCGGCCTGGCCTTTGCCCCACCGGAACCGAAGCGCTGCGGCAACAACTGCATCTTCTGCTTTGTGCATCAGCTGCCCAAAGGGTTACGACGCCCCCTCTACGTCAAGGACGAGGACTACCGGCTCTCGTTCCTGCAGGGCACCTATGTCACCCTCAGCAACCTGAAACCGGCTGAGCTGCGCCGGATCATCAAACAACGCCTCTCGCCGCTCTATATCTCAGTCCATGCTGTTGATCCGGCGGTACGAGAGAAACTGCTGGGCAGAACCAACATCCCCCCGATTCTTGAGCAGCTGAAAGAGCTGGCCAAGGCGCGGATAGAACTGCACACCCAGGTGGTACTCTGCCCCGGTATCAATGACGGGGCGATTCTGGAGCAGACCGTCACTGAGCTGGCAAACCTCTATCCGTCGGTGCGTTCCCTGGCAGTGGTGCCGGTGGGCCTGACCGAGCATCGGCAACGGCTGCCTGAATTGGCTCCGGTTGATCGTGGCTACGCAGCCGCGTTTCTGGACCGTTGGCTGCCCCGCATGCGGGCCGTTAACAAACAGCTGGGTGAGGCCTTTCTGCAACTGGCGGATGAGTTCTTCCTGAAGGCCGATTATCCCTTCCCGGCACTCAAAGAATACGGGGACCTGCCCCAATGGGAAAACGGGGTTGGCATGGTGGCCTGGTTTTTAAAGGATGCAGCCGCGGTGCTGAAGCGGGCGAAACCGCTGCCACCACTTACGGCAACCGTGGTTACCGGTCAATCATCCGTTGGTTTTGTCACCAGCTTTTTAGCAGACCTGGGTAAAAGAACAGGCTGTTCCCTGACGGCAGCAGCTATTCCCAACCAGCTGTTTGGCACCAGCGTCACCGTCACCGGCCTGGTTAGCGGTAAAGACATTATACGCGAACTGCAGGGCAAACCGTTGGGTCAGATCCTGCTCATCCCGGAGGTTATGCTGAAAGAGGGGGAAGGTTGTTTTCTTGACAACCTGACACCAGCAGACCTCAGCCGCGAGCTCGGGGTAGCGGTCCTTCCCTTTGAGCCGACCCCTGCGGGCCTGTACAAGACCCTGAAGAGCCTGACCACCAGAAAGCTTAAGCTGATGCAGGTTACCGGCACGCACCACTGATTTTTACCGTTCACGCACCAAACAAAGAAAAGGATGCCCTGGCATGATAAAAACTATCATCTGTCTGCTCTGTCTGGCCACCCTCCTGGCAGGCTGTTCACACACGGTTGAGGTGGCAAAGTACCGGGAGGCCGCCATGGATCAAGCGGTGGCCGAGATACTTCCGCCCCAACACGTTATTGAGAAAAAGCAGCCCAAGGTGGCAATCCTGCCCCTTGGAGAACCGTTTGAATACAGCGGCCGCCTCAGCCCTGGTGCCCAGGAAGGGCTGACCCAGATTGTATCAAAAGGCTGTGGCATGGAGGTGGTTGAACGGAGCCAGGCCCAGAAACTTTTTGATGAGAAAAAATTTGTCTGGTCACTGGATATGGCCGCTGATTTTTCAGAAATAACCAGCATGGTCCAGGGGATTGATTATGTTGTGCTGGGTTCCATAACCAACCCGGTGGCGCGAGCCGAATTTACACCCAGCCAGACCACCTGCGACAACAAAGGGAAATGCACGACCACCAAACCATCCTGCACAATCAAGGGGGCTGCCACCGTCAACATCCGGGTCATAAACGCCTCAACAGGTTCCATTGCCCAGGCATTTGAACCGTTCAAAGGCAGTGTCAGCACGACGACCACTGCAGAGGCACGACATGAATGCCGGGTTCGCAATGCCACAGCGGTTATTAATCAGGCAGTGGCCAACGCGATAAGCAAGGCGAAGCGACCTTTTATTGAGGCATTCCCCCGTTACGGCTATCTGTACAAGACCATGACCGGCCCAGACGGGACCCGCATCGCCTATGTCAACATCGGCAGACGGGACGGGGTGAAGGGGGGCGATGACGTTGAACTGCTCCGCTATATCAAAGAGGTTGACCGGGTACGCAAGACCGAACGGCTGACCACGCAGAAAATTGCCGATGTCACCATTGCCGACACCGACCTGCAGGAAGACCGGAGTATTATCATCATACCAGAGGAATACTCCAGCCTGATCATGCCCGGCCTGGCGGTTAAAACAAAATACAACAGCAGCTTTTTCTGGTGATCACGTTAAGCATAACCGTGCTTCATAACAACAAACAAAAAGGGCCGGTGATCTCTCACCGGCCCTTTCTTCGTCCTCTGTCTACCCAGTACTACTCAACCAGTTTGGCGGAGATGATGGTGATCGGCTCCAGCGGTACATCGCCATGACCGTTTTTGTTGCCGGTCTTGACCTGACGCATCTCATCCACCACGTCCATCCCTTCAATCACCTGGCCAAATACGCAGTAGCCAAAATCATCCTGACGCTTGCCTTTGTTGTCCAGAAAAGCGTTATCCACGGTATTGATGAAGAACTGTGAGGTGGCGGAATCAACCAGTGCCGTACGGGCCATGGCCACGCTGCCACGAACGTTTTTAAGCCCGTTCTGAGCCTCGTTCTTAATGGCAAACTTGGTCTTTTTCTGCTGCATGTCGGCATCCATACCGCCACCCTGGATCATAAAATCCTTAATCACACGGTGGAAGATCAGACCGTCATAGTAGCCGTCCTTCACATAGCCCAGAAAGTTTTTAACGGTGATTGGTGCCTTTTCCTTATTCAGCTCAAGGGTAATGTTTCCCTTACTGGTTTCAAGCAACACTTTGGGATTGGTTTCTTCTGACATCTCTCGCCTCCTGCCACCGACACTGCGGTAGGTATGAAATTTAGGTTATTTTGTATAGCATACCGTTCCACACCAGAAAAGGTAATTTGAACTCTTTGACAGGACCGTCACCTTTCGCTACCCTGTCTCACCATGCGCAGCCTTGAGAACAGCATCATCCGCCTCCTGAAACAGAAACCGTTCTACGGACACCTGCTGCTGCAACTGCGGCGTGTCCCCCTGCAAGGCGGTGATCGGTCCGTTGCCATCACCGTCCGGGACGGCATACCGATCCTGTCGGTTAATGACGCCTCCTTCAGCAGTTTTACCCCGCCGGAACAGGAAGCGTTGCTGGAGCACCTGCTGAAACATCTGCTCCACCTGCATCCGCTGCGGCGCCGTGAGCGTACTCCCCATGACTGGGATGTTGCCTGCGATCTGGCCATCAACCCAGGTATTGACGGCCTGCCCGGTGGGGCTCTGTACCCCCAAAATTTTAGGATGGAAACAGGCCTGTCTGCTGAAGAATACTACGACCTGATCGTACCACCCTTTGACCTGGGCAACCAGGAAGGCAGCGGTGCAGGCAGGGCTGAACAATCAAGCAGCGGGATTGATGGCGCTGGGGCTGGGCAGCAACTGCACGATGCAGAGACCATTGATGACCATCAGGCCTGGCAGGATAGCGACAGCACCCCGCTGACCCTTGCCGAAGAGATGCTGCGCAGTATGGTGCAGGATGCCCTGCGGGGCAGTGATGGTGAAACCCCGGCAGATATCCGGGCAGTGGTGGATAGCCTGCTGCACCCGGCGCCGATCCCCTGGCGACAGGTCCTGCGCCAGTTCATTGCAACTGCTGGCAGAACCGGCCATAGCAGCACCTGGATGCGGGAACATCGCCGTTTTTCCCACCAGACCCCAGGTGTCCGCAAACGTCGTAAACTGAACCTGCTGGTGGGGATCGATGTCAGCGATTCCACTAACATCGTGGCACTACGGGAAGCATTTGCAGCAGAACTGGTCAATCTGGCCCGAGGGCGGGACTGCAGCATCACGGTGCTGTACGCCAACAGCCGGATTCAGCAGGTCGAGACATTCAGGGGTGCCTCATTTGTGGCCCAACGGTATGATGGCGGTGGCTTTACTGACCTGCGTCCGGTCTTTGAGTATGCCCAAACCATGCATCCCCTGCCTGCCGCGGTAATCTACCTGACCGACGGCATCGGCCCGGTACCGGAGCAGATGACCTTCCCTACCCTGTGGGTGCTGACACAGGATGGAGAAAAACCGGCACCATGGGGGGTGGAACTCAGGTTGACGGTATGATGAATTTTCCTCCCGTCTTCTGAATAAACCCATCCTGCACCATTCCCCCCAGAATCCGCTCAAACCTTTCTGTCTCAACATCCAGCTGTTTTTGCATGGCACGGGCAGTCATCTCGTTAGAACCAAGCAACAATCGCAGCACCGCCCCACGGATCTGTCGATCAGAACCTTCAAACCTGCTCTGGACAGTGTGATGACGGCTCCTGCGGCTGGGATTGGGAAAGCGGCGCTTCAGGTCACTGCCGTAATCCATCAGGGCGTTGTACCAGATGCGGGGATTTTCACGATCCAGCACCGCCTCTGCAACCGGTAACAGCTGTTTATCGGTAATCCCTTCCTGATCAGCAAAGAAAAAATGCAGCAGTACGGCCCGGATATTGGTTTCAAGAAAGACCTGGGGCCGGTTGAAAGCAAAGGAGGCGATCGCCCCGGCGGTGTAGGGACCGATGCCGGGCAATTGCTGTAACAGGACAGGATCATCCGGTATGCTGCCGCCCCATTGTTCCACCATCATCCGTGCTGCCCGCTGCAGGTTCAGGGCGCGACGGTTGTAGCCCAACCCCTGCCAGGCTGCCAGTAGATCAGAGACCGGGGCTTCAGCAAGAGTTTGCGGATCAGGAAAGCGTTGCATAAAGACAGTAAATTTGGGAATCACCCGATCTACCTGGGTTTGCTGCAGCATGACCTCAGAGACCAGTACCCGATAGTGATCAATGCCATCTCGCCAGGGCAGGTCACGACGATATGCAGCATAATAGCTGTACACAAGCTGCTGTAACAACTTCACAGGACCATCTGTCACCCCTTGTTCACCGGCAGATCGTTTAAGTTCTGATTCTGCAGATGTATCTTCGCCAACCGGCCAGAGCTGCATCTCATGCTTGCAGTCAGGCACAGCTTTCAGGTAGGCTGCTTGCAACTGTTCTGTTTGAGAGGATGACATGGAGACACCTTTACAACCAATGACTGATGATTCTGTCCGTGAACTGCTGGAGGCTGCCGGGGCGCAGGTAATGGCCCGTTCCGGCCGTTCTGAAAGCTACAGCGCCCCCCGTGAATTTTCCTTTGAAGCCAAGGCGATCTTTCCCAACGGCATGGGGCTGCATATTGTTGCCCGTCAGTTCAACTACCGCGACCCCTGGGAGGCAACCGGCCGGGTTAATGATCTGGTGGATGTGATGCTGCTGCGAGACGGAGCGCTCACCCCACTGCCCAAAGGCTACCCCTTCTTTCAGGGGATTGAGGAAGAATGCGGAGTGGATGAAACCGTCCTCAAAGAGATCATCGCCTGTGTCAGCGGGGTCAATGTTAAACTGTATGAGCTGCAGCGGATCACCGGTGATCTGGACTAACCTGAACAAGCAAGGGGCACCTGAAAATCAGGTGCCCCTTGCCAACGCTATGGTCCAGGTTACAGAGCCTGTTATGAACGATGTTTTTCGCTGAACCCTTTGAAACCACCCTGGGGCTGAGGTATCGGCTTCCGCTTGGGGGCGGTCATATCCCAGACCATCTTGGAAAGTGATTTTTCCACCGGAAACAGTGCCAGGGCAAACAGAAACAGGAGCAGAAAGACTCCGAAGAAGCATGCCAGCATAATTACCACAACCATAATTGCTTCTACAAACAACGGCATGGGCTTCCTCCTGTTTTGATGCAAACTGTGTTTATACTAACACACAATCACGCCAGTTTCCAATCAGGCTTTTAAAACAGACAAACCATCCGGCTAGTTATCAGCAGCAACCTGTTGCCGCCGTTCTTCCTTAAGCATATCCAGAGCGACCAGAGCAACCCCGACACAGATCAGGGAATCAGCCACGTTAAAGGCTGGCCAGTGGTGGCTCTTCCAGTAGACATCCAGAAAATCGATTACCTCACCCAATCGTACCCGGTCAATCAGATTACCGATGGCCCCGGAAAAGATCATGGCCAGGCTGACCTGGGCCAGCTTCTGATCGTCACGCATCTTCTTCAGCGCAACCACAATCACCACAGCAGCGATCAGCGTAATACCAATAAAAAATGGCAGCCTCCAGGAGGCATCAGAGAGGAAACTAAAGGCCGCCCCCCGGTTACGCAGGTAGGTAAAGCTGAATAGCCCATCAATCACCGGGATGGACTGATGCAGAGCCATGACCCGGTCTACATACAGCTTGGTGGCCTGATCAACCACAAGCCCGACAATCGTAATAATGGAAAAGATCCCCCAACGGTTCATGCTATATCACCGCTGCAATACATTTCTGGCAGATGGTGGGATGTTCAGCATTGCTGCCCAGCTCTTCACTGTAGCACCAGCAACGTTCACACTTCTCACCCGGCGCCTTTTCAATCAGCACCTTCAGGCCTTCAACGACCGTACCGTCGTAGGCTTCTGATGAAAGTTCCTCCACCAGATCAAGGCTGGTAACAATACAGATTGCCCGCAGCTTTTCCAGATAATCGTTCATAAAGGCGATGGTTTCCGGTGGGGCAGAAAGCTTGACTGCAGCATCCAGTGGATGGCCAATTACCTTCTCAACCCGCTTCAGTTCCAGCGCCTTGAGCACATCGGCCCGGACATCAAACAGACGCCCCCAGCGTTCTGCCAATGTTTCGTCCTTGTTGCCAGGCACCAGCTGTGGGAAGGCTGCCAGGTGTACACTGGCCTCACGCTCACCCGGCAGGTACTGCCAGATCTCATCGGCGGTAAAGGAGATCAGCGGCGCCAGCAGACGGGTCAGGGTATCGGTAATCAGATACATGGCGGTCTGGCTGCTGCGACGTTCATGGGCATCTTTGCGGCTGGTATAGAGACGATCCTTGAGAATATCCAAATACTGGGCGCTCAGCTCAACCGTGCAGAAACCATTAACCGCCTGATAGATTACATGGAATTCAAAATCCGTATAGGCAGCCAGCACCCGTTCTTTCAGCAGTTCCAGGTGGTGCAGGGCCAGGCGGTCGATCGGCATCAGATCGCTAAAGGCGACGCTGTTCGTTGCCGGATCAAAATCATACAGGTTGCCCAGCATAAAGCGGCAGGTATTACGGATCCTGCGATAGGCCTCTGCCACCCGATTCAGGATCTCTTCCGAGATCCGGTTATCATCACGGTAGTCCTGGGCTGAACACCAGAGCCGCAAGACATCGCCCCCGAACTTCTTGATCACATCCTCTGGCGCAACCACGTTACCCATGGACTTGCTCATCTTGCGCCCCTGCCCATCCAGCACAAAACCATGGGTCAACACTGACTTATAGGGGGCAACGCCACGGGTGCCCACGCTTTCCAACAACGACGAGTGGAACCAGCCGCGATGCTGATCGCTCCCCTCAAGGTAGAGGTCAGCCGGTGATGAGAGTTTGGGGTTGGGCTCCAGCACTGCAGCGTGGGAGACGCCGGAATCAAACCAGACATCCAGGATATCATTCTCTTTTTCAAAGGCAGTTGAGCCACACTTGGGGCATTTGGTTTCCGCAGGCAGCAGCTGTGCAGCCTCCCACTCAAACCAGACATCAGAGCTGTGCTGCTTGAACAGCCCGGCCACATGATCCATGGTGGGACCGTCGGCCAGAAACTCACCGCAATCGGTGCAGGAGAAAGCGGTAATCGGCACACCCCAGGAACGCTGGCGGGAGATACACCAGTCAGGCCTGTTTTCCACCATGCCGTAGATCCGGTCGCGGCCCCACTTGGGAATCCACTGTACCTTGTCAATCGCTTCCAACGACTTTTGGCGAAGTTGGTTGGCATCCATAGAGATAAACCACTGCTCGGTGGCCCGGAAGATGATCGGCTTTTTACACCTCCAGCAATGGGGATAGGAGTGGGAAATAGAGCTGACACCCACCAACGCTCCCACTTCCTGCAGCTTCTCAATCACCTTGGGGTTGGCCTCAAAGACCTTTTCTCCGCCAAACAGCTCAAGGTTACCGATATACTTACCGTGGTTATCCACCGGATTGTAGATATCAAGCCCTTCCTTCAGGCCAAGCACGTAGTCATCCTGGCCATGACCGGGAGCGGTATGAACGCAACCGGTACCTGCCTCTAACGTGACATGCTCCCCCAGCAGAATGATGGAATCACGGTCATAGAAGGGATGCTTGCAACGTTTGCGCTCCAGCAGAGTAGCTTTGAAGGTGGCAACAGTCTCACCGGACAGGCTGTTGGCTGCCAGGAACTGATCCTTCAGTCCTTCAGCCACGATCAGCAGTTGACCATCAACCTCAACGGCGCAGTAATCATATTCAGGGTGCATGGCTATGGCCAGGTTGGCGGGGATCGTCCAGGGGGTGGTGGTCCAGATCACCACAAAAACCGGCTTGCCAGCCAGGGCCGGTATAGCGGCAGAAACATCATCCTGCAGGGCAAATTTGACAAAGATGGAAGGTGAGGTGTGATCCGCATACTCAACCTCTGCCTCGGCCAGGGCGGTCACACAGGAAGAGCACCAATGTACCGGTTTCTTACCCCGGTACAGCCCGCCGTTGTGGGCAAACTTGGCCAGCTCGGCAGCGGTCAGACCTTCATACTCATTGGTCATGGTCATGTACGGGTTGTCCCAATCACCCAACACCCCCAGACGTTTGAACTCTTCCTTCTGGATATCGATAAATTTCTTGGCATAGACACGGCATTCCTTGCGCATCTCAGCCTTGGTCATCTGGTGTTTCTTGGAACCCAGGTTTTTCTCCACCTGCAGCTCAATCGGCAGGCCGTGACAGTCCCAGCCCGGCACATAGGGGGCGTGGAACCCTTCCATCCGCTTGACCTTCAGCACAATATCCTTCAGGGTCTTGTTCAGGGCGTGACCGATATGGGTGTGGCCGTTGGCATAGGGAGGGCCATCATGCAGCATATAGACCGGCTTGTCCTTGCCGGCCTCCTCAATCATTCCGTACAGATCCAGTTCCTGCCAGCGTTTAAGCAGCTCCGGCTCACGCTGGTACAGGTTGGCCTTCATCGGAAAGTCGGTTTGGGGCAGGTTCAGGGTTGCTTTGTAGTCCATTGTCACGTTCTCCACAGTAAGCTGCTAAATTTGTCTAAACTACCGACATCTCAACGCCAAGTCAAGGGGATAGCGACTATCTGAACAGAAGAATCCCTGTTTTCTCCCTTGCATTCAACTGCTTGTTCTGATAGTTTTTCAGGTCCTATTTATAGTGAAAGGAATCTTACTATGTTTAAAATATTTGACTCCCTGTTCGGGATGTTTTCCAACGATCTGGCCATTGACCTGGGCACCGCCAACACCCTGGTCTACCTGAAGGGCAAGGGGATCGTGGTCCGTGAGCCTTCGGTGGTTGCCGTACAGAAGATGCCCACCGGCCAGCAGAAGGTGTTGAAAGTCGGGATGGAGGCCAAGCAGATGTTGGGCCGCACACCAGGCTCCATCACCGCTATCCGTCCGATGAAGGACGGCGTTATTGCCGACTTTGACATCACCGAAGAGATGCTGCGTTACTTCATCCACAAGGTACACAACCGCAAGACCCTGGTCCGCCCCCGGATCGTGATCTGCGTTCCCTCCGGCATAACCCAGGTGGAAAAGCGGGCAGTCAAGGAATCAGCCGAATCTGCCGGTGCCCGCGAGGTCTACCTGATTGAAGAGCCGATGGCAGCTGCTATTGGCGCCGGTCTGCCGATCACCGAAGCCAGCGGCAACATGATCGTTGATATCGGCGGTGGTACCACTGAAGTTGCGGTGATCTCCCTGGCCGGTATCGTCTATTCCCAGTCAACCCGCATGGGTGGCGACAAGATGGATGAGGCGATTGTCCAGTACATCAAGCGCAAGTACAACCTGCAGATCGGCGAGCGGATGGCAGAAGCGATCAAGATCGAGATCGGCGAAGCCTACCCCGGCCCTGAAGTACTGACCATGGAGGTCAAAGGACGCGACCTGGTTTCCGGCATTCCCAAGACCATCGAGATCAACTCCGACGAGATCCGTGATGCCCTCAAGGAAGCGGTCAACGCCATTGTGGATACCGTCCGTCAATGCCTTGAGCGTACCCCACCTGAACTGGCTGCTGATATTGTGGACAAAGGAATCTTCCTGGCCGGCGGCGGCGCCGGACTGCGTAACCTGGACGTACTGCTGCGCGAGATCACCAAGGTACCGGTACTGATTGCTGAAAATCCGCTGGACTGCGTTGTTCTGGGATCTGGCAAGGTACTGGATGAGCTGCACCTGCTGAAGCGCGTTGCTGTTACGTCCTAAGATCACCCGTTATCGCGTCAGTACATTTTTCAACATCTACTCAAAATGGGTGGGCGATGCCCACCCTTTCTGTTAGACCCCTATGACCGCTCCCACGCTCGACATCATAGTTCCGGTCTGGAACCACCCGACTGAAGCACGGGCCTGCCTTGTCTCGATTCTGGACTGTGCTGAAACCGCGCGCCTGATTATCATCAACAATGGCTGTGACCGCGCCACTGAATTGATGTTGGAAGAATTTTCCGACCATCTGGGTGACCGTGCGATCTATATGACCATGGAACGCAATATCGGTTTTGTTCCTGCGGTCAACCGTGCCCTGAACCGCTCCGATGCGGACTGGGCAATAATCGTACGCCCCACCGGAACGCTTACCGCTGAATGTTACCAACAGATTCTGGAGGCAACAGCAAAAGAGCAGGCTGGCATCATTACACCCCATTGTCCTTCAGAGCATCCACTTCCGGCCCGACTCCTTAAAAGCGACTGCAGCTGTCTTGAAACCTGCGAAATCAGCTTTGCCCTGCTTGCCCTCTCCCACGCAATGCGTACCAGCATCGGGCTTTTTGATGAAGATATGGATGGGGGCACCTGGTGCCTGCAGGACTATCGCCACCGGGCAGATGCCCATGGCTTCCGCACCTACCTGCTCCCTAAAGTTGCTGCACTGGGCGAGCCGATCACCATCTTTGGCTCCCGCGAACGTCGGCGCATGATGGATGAGGCCGCCATCAGCACCTTCAGACAACGCTGGGGAACCCAGCAGCAGGTTGCACTGTATCTCCCCAAAGAGACCGATGACCACAAACTGCAGGAGACACTGGAACTACTGCATGCTGCGGCACGCCATGGCCACCGGCTGGATCTTTTTCTGCATCGCCGCCAGTATATGCAGGCGCTCCAAAACGGCGCGGCCTGCCTGCACAGTGGCATAACCCTCCACAGGTTGCCGCTGCTCACCCCCCTTAAAAACCTGGCACGCAGCATGGAAAAGTTGAAGCTTCAAAATCCACAGCTGCAACCTGTCTGCGGCCTGGACGGCATTCCGTTTCCCGGTTATGATAACGCACTACCCACTACCCTTTTGCAGCAACTTGCAAAGCCGTAAGGAGGTTTCCCATGCAGCAGTTCGTCACCAAACAACTTCAGGACCATCAGGCACTGTTCCAGAAAATTGAAACAGAACTGGCCAGACCGATTGCACACCTGGCTGAACGCCTGATTGAGACCCTTAAAATAGGCAACAAGCTCATGATCATGGGTAACGGTGGTTCAGCTGCCGATGCCCAACACTTTGCCGGAGAGATTGTCAGCCGCTTCAGGATGGAGCGTCCTGGCCTGCCTGCCATCTCCCTTTCCACCGACACCTCTATCATTACCGCAATCGGCAATGACTATGGCTTTGATCGAATCTTCTCCCGCCAGGTAGAAGCGCTGGCTGCACCCGGTGATGCGGTCATCGGCATCTCCACCAGTGGCAATTCTCCCAACGTACTTAAGGCACTGGAAGTGGCCCGCCAGGCCGGCTGTACCACCATCGGCCTGTTGGGCAAAGATGGTGGCAGCATCAAGGCGGTCTGCGACATACCGCTGATCATCCCCTCCCATGACACGCCACGGGTACAGGAAGGCCACATCACTGTGATCCACATCCTCTGCGACCTGATCGAGCAGGGCCTGTTCGGTATTTTTGCCCGGGAAGGACTGTAGGCCATGGACCGCAAGACCGTTGAATCACTGTTTCAACGCGCCACCAATCTGAAATGCCTGGTGGTGGGCGACCTGATGCTGGATGAATACCTGTGGGGCAAGACCGACCGCATTTCACCGGAAGCCCCGGTACAGGTGGTGGATATTCTGCGGGAAGACCTGCGTCTGGGCGGCGCCGGCAACGTGGCCAATAACCTGCTTGCCCTGGGCTGTCAGGTCACGGTGGCCTCGGTAATCGGTGAAGATGAAAATGGCTGGGCACTGCTCAAATCGTTCAGCCGACAAGGGGTCGACACAACCCCGATCTTTCAGGAACCGGGCCGCCGCACCGGGCGCAAGACCAGGGTGATCGCCTCCAATCAACAGATTGTACGGATTGACCGTGAATCCCGCGAACCACTTTCCGGGCAGCTAGAACAGCAACTGGTTACCTGGCTGCAGGAACATATAACCGGTTTTGATGTACTACTGGTATCGGACTACCTCAAAGGGGTACTGACACCTGCGGTACTGACAGCAATCACCGCCACCGCTACAGAACGAAAGATTCCGGTACTGGTTGATCCCAAGGGGACCGACTACCGCAAATACCGTGGCGCCACCTGCCTGACCCCTAACCGCAAAGAGGCTGAGGCCGCATCAGGCATACCGATTCGTGACCAGGAAAGCCTGAACAGGGCTGCTGAAACCCTGATGTCACAGCTGGAACTGGATAATCTGCTGATCACCCGCAGCGAAGAGGGGATGTCTCTTTTCTGCGGTAATGGCGAAACCGTCCATATCCCCACCGTAGCCCGCGAAGTCTTTGACGTAACCGGCGCCGGGGATACCGTGCTGGCGTTGCTGGCCTGCGGTCTGGCGGGCGGATTACCGCTGGCCGAGGCAGCACGGCTGGCCAATGTTGCCGCCGGAATCGCGGTGGCCAAGCTGGGCACCTCCACCGTCACCCCCGCCGAGATTATTGCTGCCGTCTCCCTTGAACATCGCGACAGTGACAGCAAGATCAAAAACCGCGAGGTCCTGGCCGAAATCATTGCCGGAGAGCGGGCTAAAGGAAAACAGGTAGTCTTTACCAACGGCTGTTTTGACCTGCTGCATGCCGGGCATGTCAAATACCTGCAGGCCGCCCGCCGTCTGGGTGATCTGCTGATTCTGGGCCTGAACAGTGATGCCTCGGTACGACGTCTGAAAGGACCTAAACGCCCGCTGATTGATGAAGAAGAACGGGGTCACCTGATGGCTGCCCTGGACTGCATCGACTATGTCTGCCTGTTTGAAGAGGATACACCGCTGGAGCTGATTACCGCCCTGAGGCCGCAGATTCTGGTCAAGGGTGGTGACTACACGCCGGAGGGGGTGGTGGGTAAAGCGGTGGTGGAGTCATACGGTGGCAGGGTGGAGCTAATTCCGTTTGTAGACGGCAAATCAACAACCAACATCATTGAAAAGGTACTGGAACGGTACACAAACGAACAATAAGCAAAAAGGGCGACCATCCAGGCCGCCCTTTTTTCATATCCATCTCCGCATTAACAGGCTGTTAACGAACCAGACGTCGTACCACCCTCCCTACCACAATCGGATAGGTCATGTTATTATTGGGATCAATAATATCCGGCGGGCAGCACTCGTTATCACACTTGGCCAGAAAAGTGCCGTCAGGATTACGGAACACGCGGCGCACCATCATCATGCCATCAGCATACCGCAGCATCAGACAACCGCCATTGATGGTGGTCTTGATACCGGCGTCAACCATCACTAGATCGCCATCCTGCAGCCAGGGAGCCATATTATCTCCCAACACCTTGATCAACAGAAAGTTTTCCGGTGCAACCCCCAGAGAATGATTAAGCCAGTTAAGGCCGGGGGCAAGCACATCAACAATCTGCGGCGACACAAAAGAGGTCTGCACTTCACCATTGTCCGAGCGTTGGGTGTAGGCCTTATAGGGTGGATGAATCAATGGGTGGCCAGATGTAGACAGGGTAAAACTATCCCGCGTCTTGTTCGCCGTATCATGATCAAAGAAGGTCCCCATCAGCCCTTCCTGAACCTGCCGCATCTCACCCTGGCCATCTGACCTTCCCAGACCGATCTTCTGTCCGGTCAATACATACTGCAGGTCAAGGCCTTCCTTGCCACAGATACCAACAATTTCCTCGGTTGGCACCGTGTTACGGTGCTTCCAGTTATGAATACGCCGGATACCAACCCCCATAACCTCTGCCAGCTCCAGGTCCGTATCAAGCCCCAGCTCATCCTTGATCCTGCTCAGAACATCTCTGGTACTTAACAGCGCATCATCTGCAGACACAGCCCCCCTGGTTGAGGACGTAGAGCCATCTGCAATACTGCCACCTTCATGAAGTTCGATCACTTTACCATTTTTCACAACGAGTCCCCTGCCCAGCCTAAAATTACTCAAACAACCTTAACGATTACTCACCATAGACAGCTTATACTTGACACCTTCACCACATACGGATATACATTGGCAATCAATTACCGATTTTGATGAACAAAGAAAAACAAATTACTCAAATACGGTAACGCCAGCGAGAACAGTTATACCAATTTTCGACACGGTTTACAATCAGCGATAAGGATTCAGGCATGACCACACCAGACCACCACAAAACAAATAGCACCAGTCAATCTGATCACAGCTATTGCCGCACCCTGCAGCCGCTTCAGCACCATACTAGACACCAGGATTCAAATGCACTGCTTGCGCTCGCCCTGCTTCTGGATTTCCTCCCCCACGAGCGAGCTCACCAACTCCATCAGCGTTTTGCATCTGAAGTTCTCTACGAGCTGCCCCAAGGCAGATCACCACTTTTTCTTTCCCGGCATGACATTATGAGTTGGGTCAATGCAATTTAAAAGCGTAGCACAGCCATGAATCTGCAAGACTCTCCAACAACAGCCCTTGTGCTTGATGACAACGGAGGCACACGGCGTCAAATCGTGTCCGACCTGGAGCAAAGCGGCCTTTTCAACCAGATTTTTGAGGCCGCTGATGGTCTGGACGGGCTACATAAAGTTGCACTAACACTTCCCGATATAATCCTCTGTGACGTTGAAATGCCCCGACTTGATGGGCTTAAATTCCTGGCTGCCATCCGCTCAAAACCTGAAACTGAACATATCCCGGTTCTGATGCTCACCAGCAGCCTGGACCGCGGAGTAAAACTAAAAGGACTAACAGACGGGGCGCGTGACTTTATTCTTATCCCCTACGACCCGCAGGAACTTGCAGCCAGAGCCAGGCTGCACCTAAACGCCAAACGCCGTGAAGAAGAACTTCGCAAACAGAATCAGGAACTTGAACTGCTTTCAAACAAAGACACTCTAACGGGTGCATTCAATAGACGCTACCTTAACCATATTTTAACTGTTGAACTTTTGCGAGCAGCCCGAACAGACAGCCTGGTCTCTGTACTCATGATTGATATTGATCATTTCAAACAAATTAATGACACCTTTGGTCACCAGTCAGGCGATCATGTGCTCAAACGAATGACCGCAGAAATAGCCGCCTGCCTGAGAGACTATGACCTCCTCTTCCGCTACGGTGGTGAGGAATTTGTAGTGTTGCTACCTGACACCAGTCTCCTCGAGGCCAGAAACGTGGCACAACGACTCTGTCAAAAGGTGCATTCGATCAGGTTTTCAGATGCACTTGTCAATCTGCATCTAACCGTCAGTATCGGCGTTGCTGAATTTCCAGGAATGAATATCGGTACAGCAGAAGAACTACTCGAACATGCAGATCAAGCTCTCTACCAGGCCAAAGAAAACGGCAGAAACCAAGTCATTTAACAACCTAATTTCTCACGCTTCTGGCAGATAAACCGCCTGAAAACAACCTGGGGTAAATTGCCCCTATCTCGAAAGGAGTAATCCAGATCATGAAGAAGCTTGTATCCATTACTGCAGCCGTCACAATCCTCGCCGTTGCCTCCCTGGCATCTGCAGCAAGTATCAAAGGTCCCGTCACCAAGATCACCCCAAATGCAGATGGCAGCTACACAACCGTTATCAAGGATGAAGCCACCAAGAAAGACGTTGTGGTTGAAGTCGCTGACGACCTGACAAAAGACAAACTGAGTGGGAAAAAGATCGTTGTTGACGATGAAGTAAAAGTTAAATTTGATGAAAAGAATGGCAAGAACATCAGCGCCAAATTCCTTAAGGCTGCCGGCTGCTAAAGCTGCAAACACGGAAATAGTTTGGCCTCCTCCCCAAACGACTCCGTAACAAAGCCCCCTCTGCACAATTCTGCAGAGGGGGCTTTGATTTGTTGCGCATTAGCTACAGCTTAAATTTACTCACCAGATTCTGCAGATCCTGGGCCTGACCAGCCAACTGGGCAGCAGCGGCAGCGGTCTCTTCAGCACCACTGGCGGTCTGTTGCACCACTTCGGTGATCTGCTGGATATTGGTGGTCACCTCACTGGTGGTAGCGGTCTGTTGCTCAGCTGCCGTAGCTATCTGACTGACCTGCATGGTAACATCGTTCACCTGTTCAAGGATCTGCTGTAGTGAGGTCTCAAGCTGAGCGGCCTCGGCAGCTCCTTTTTCCGTACCCTTCACCCCTTCCTCCATGGAGGTAATGGCCACCCTGGTTTCCTGCTGAATACTGCGGATCATATCGCTGATCTCTTTAGTGGCCTTGGTGGTACGCTCTGCCAGGGCACGCACCTCATCAGCAACCACCGCAAAACCACGTCCCATTTCACCGGCCCGGGCTGCCTCAATGGCTGCATTTAGAGCCAGCAGGTTGGTCTGATCAGCAATATCCTCAATGGTACCCACAATAGCGCCGATCTGTTCGGACCGCTCACCAAGGCTTGAAACAATCTTGGCGTTTTCTTTGGTATGCTCACCACGGGTACGGATACCATCCACCGTATGCTTGACAATGGCAAAGCCACTTTCGGTAGCAGTGGCAGCCATCCCTGCACTGTCGGCAGCGGCATGACAGTTACGGGCGATATCACTACTGGTGGCAGCCATCTCTTCGCTAGCAGTGGCAACGGTACCGGTCTGGGCAGCAACCTCTTCAGCGCCAGTGGCGATCTGTTCAGAGGTGCTGTGCAGCTGGGTGGAAGCAGAGGCGATACCGGCTGATATCTGGACCGTCTGGGACACCAATGTGCGCAGGCTTTGCACCATATGCTCCATGGCTGACTGTAATTGTCCAACCTCATCACGGGAGGTAACGGTTACTTCAGCAGTCAGATCGCCATCAGCAAGACGACGGGCCACAGCAACAGATGCAGCCAAGGGAGTGGTGATCATACGGGAAATAAGCAGCCCAAGTGTTATTGCCAGAACAACAGCAGCTATAATCACACCGATCATCAGCTTTGCTGCAAAGGATGCGGTCTGGTCGTTATGCTCGGCCGCCAGCTTGGCCTGCTTCTTTTTCGAATCCACCAGTTGGTTAATAATCTCCTGCTCATGCAAGGCTGCCTTAAAGGCCTCGCCATGCATCAACGCCTTGGCTTCAGCATCTTTACCTGCGTTATCCAGCTCAAGAATCTTGTCGATAAAACCGCCATAGACCTTGCGAGACTCTTTAAACTCATTAAACGCCTTTCTCCCCTCCTCTGTCAAAAGCGTCTTTTCTACCTTTTCTGCATGCTCTGTCATATCCTGACGCAGTTTTTTGATGTTATCTGCATACTTCTGACGTTCAGCCGGATCGGTTGACTCTACAACATCACGCAAGTTAATCCGGGCCCGCTGGAAGTCAACCGAAATGGCACCCAGATCCCCCAAAGGCACCGTCATCTTTTCATACATCATGGCGGCATCATGATCTATTTCATAAATCTTCATAATACCGATAGCGCCGACAACCGCTGCGATGATTGCAACCGTAACAAAACCGGCAACAAGCTTCACACCAACTTTCAGATTTTTAAACCATTGCATAGACAACCTCCTGTTATTTTTATGTCTAAAATAAAATTTGCCCTAAGTCCGTATCACCACATGCCCGCATAACGAAAAAACCGTTTCAAGAACAACATACTAATGGACAAAACATCCCGATGACAATAGGGTGATCACCCTATAAAAGGCTAATATTCCGTTAGTTTTTACACATAAATGGTCGCCGACTTATCCACTAAAACGTTTAAGAGTAGTATCCAGCTTGGCAGAAACCATCTCAAGCCGTATCAGATCCTCAAGTTTAATCGCCTGTTGTTCCTTTTTACTCAGCTGAAACCCCTCCTCAAGCAGGAGATCTTCAAACGCCACCATTGCCCGCCGCCGAAACCGGTCATCCGTGACTAATCGGCCAAAAAACTGTTCCACCGCCTCCTGTGACATACCAACCTCCTTTGCGATCATCCACTGCTCCGCCCAGGAACAGTAGCAAGGTATTTACACAGGTAGTTGCAGCCAGCATGCCAAACAGGCAAACATGTAATTCAAGCATGTTACAAAACAAAAAAGCTCCACACTGTACCCATAGGGGACAGTGTGGAGCCAGAGGGAACACCTTATTTTCAAAATATCAGGTCCGGTAAAAATTCTTCCGTGCAATCCCCAGCAGCTTGGCTGCCTGGGATTTATTGCCACCACACCGTTCCAGGGTGGTGGTCAGGATCTGATCTGTCAGGGCCGCAAGGGAAAGTTGCTCAGCAGGCAGCGTCAGCGTGTAACTGACAGATCCGTCAACAGCCGGTTCAGCAGCTGCACCTGACGATGCGGATGCCAGCCCAAGATGTTCCGGACGGATCAGCTCGCCATCAGTTAAAATGGCAGCCCGCTCCAGGCAATTCCGCAGTTCCCGCACATTACCCGGCCAGGGATAGACCAGCATCATTTCCATAGCCTTCTGGGAAATACCGGGCAATGACTTACCCAGGTGTTGACGCAACTCAGCCAGGGCATGCTCGCACAAAAGCGGTATATCATCCCTACGTTCCCGCAGCGGCGGGATGGTCAGTGGAAAGACATTGATCCGGTGGTACAGATCCTCCCTAAAGCGCCCGGCTGCCACCATTTCAGCCAGATTGCGATTAGTGGCAACAATCACCCGGCATTCTGCCGGACAGCTGGTATTACTCCCAACCTTCTCATAGACCCGTTCCTGCAACACCCGCAGCAGCTTGGCCTGCAGCGACAGCGGCATATCCCCGATCTCATCCAGCAGAATGGTACCACCCTTTGCGCTGCTGAATTTCCCTTCACGATCACGATCAGCGCCGGTAAAAGCGCCTCGAACATGCCCAAACAGCTCACTTTCCAGCAGATGTTCCGGTACGGCAGCACAGTTAATTGCCACAAACCGGTTCGGCTGGGCATCACTTGCAAAATGGATTGCCCGCGCCAGCACCTCTTTGCCAACACCACTTTCTCCGTAAATAGCCACCGTGGTCTGCCGGGCCGCAGCGACACGGGCGGCAAGCGACAGGGTCTGTTTCATGGCCGGACTGACGGTTACGATGCTCTGGAAGGTATAACGTTCTTTCAGCAGTTCCCGGATCTGGCTGTTTTCCTGCACCACGCGATGATAATCAAGGGCCTGCTGGATGGTTATTTTCAGGAGATCCAGATTGAACGGCTTTTCAAGATAGTCATAGGCGCCCTGCCTGATCGCCTCAACCGCACCGCTGATACTACTATCGGCTGTTATTGCAATAAACGGCGTACCAGTAAATCGTTTCAGTACCAGTTCCAGTAGTTCCCTGCCATCCATAACCGGCATCACCATATCCGAGACAACAAGGTCAAACGACTGCTGCTCAAGCAGTTCCGCAGCCTCATGGCCGTTCGAGGCGGTCACCGGACAGCAGCCTTCCTGCTGCAGGATGTTTTCCAGCATGGTCAATGACAGCGGATCATCATCAACAACCAGTATGAGCGGCTTCTTTTTCATGCAGCAGCTCCACTACCAAAATCATCCAGCCCCGCCAAGAGCCCCTGCAGGTAGACGGCATTGACCCTGCCAGCATCCAGCAGTCGCTCTGCAGTACAACCACCATCCAGTTGCAGCACCTGAAAATCTGCCTGTTTACCGGCTTCCAGCACACCCGTGCAATCGGCCAGACCGATCCCGGCTGCGCCGCCTTTGGTTGCCATCTCCAGCAAACGCTCCGGCCCCAGCTCACCCCGGTAACAATCCAGGGCAAAGCGGATCTCATCCCACAGGGAAAGCGAATCATTGCTGGCCAACGAATCAGTGCCCAGGCAGAGCGGAATACCCAGTTTGTTAAAGAGATGTACCGGCGCCGTACCAACCGCAAGACGTTCATTGCTGCGAGGACAGAGACAGAGGGTCACACCCCGTTCCTTCAGCAGGGCAGCGTCAGCCGGGGTCAACTGCACCCCATGCACCGCAAGGGTTGAGGAGCCAAGCAGACCGCCATCATCAAAGAACCGGGCCGGTGTGGTCCTGCGTGGCGCTGGCAGATAATCCTGCCAGCCAACCAGTGGATACATCTCTTCAGCCAGTGGACCAGTAGAATCAAACAGCAGAGCAGACTCCTCGCGGGATTCTGCCAGATGCAGCGAGAGCGGCAGTTGCATCTGGTCTGCAGCAGCGGCAATATCAGGCAGTAGGCTGCTATGCAGTGTGTACGGTGCGTGGGGAGAAAGGCCCGGCAGGCGACAGCCGTTCACGGTCTTGCATGCCTCCAGCGCCTTGGCCAGCCGAGGTTCAAACAGCAGACGATCCTGTCCGATCAGCTCCAGGTAAAGCCGCCCCCCAATGAAGGTACCGTCATAGGCGGGCAACAGATCCGGCGAGGTGACAATATCGCCAACAGCGGTGGTACCGGCCCGCAGACAGGCCTTTATACCGGCCTTGAGTGATGTACGGGTTTCCTCAACTGACACACCGCGCCGCACCTTGATCATCTGGATGATCCAGTCCACAAAACCACGGGGATGGTAATCAAGGCCATCCCGCAGACGCCAGGCAGGAAAGTGGGTTAATTCCAGATGAGTGTGGGCATTAACAAAGCCGGGCATAATCACGCAACCGGGATACTCTGCAGCTGGCTGGCCATAGCGAGCGATCAGATCACTGGCTGTGCCAACCTCCAGAATCCGGCCATGGGCAACCGCCAGAGCGCCACCTGCAACGGGCGGCTGACCGGGATTGTAGAGCCATGAGGCGGTATAGACGACAGTATCAGGTATCAGAACTTCTCCATCCCCTGCGGGACATCCTGCTCAAGAACCTTTACATACCCGCGCAGCCCCATACACTCCTTCATACGGGCGGAGATGACCTCTTTATCGCCACGTTTATCAAGATGTTTGGCATACAGGGCTGACTCTTCTTCACATTCCAGATTATCTTTAGCAAAGGCAGCCCGGTCCTTACCTCCCTGATACCAGACATAGCTTGGAGAGGCGCAGCCCGAAGCAAGCAGTATCACTACTGCAGCAGAAAAAAACAGTAATGCCCTGGCGGTACTGACATATGATCTCGTCATTTTCGTATCTCCCTAAAACTTCTTTTCAATGACAAACTCAACGGTTCCGCCTGTTATACCGCCACGCTGGACATGGCACTGGCGGGTCGCCTGACATCTGCTGTTGGGGACGTTTTTGCAGGGGAGCTCACCAACCAGCTGAATACAGTCAGTGCAGCCAGGGGGATAGATGCCCGGCTTGTTGTTATCTCCGGTTATTGATTCATTGGGGCCGATTACCTTGACCGACTTTGTCTGGTTCTGGACCGTCCATGCTTCACCCGGCAGATTGATGGACAGAGCATAGCTGACGCCGTTGACAAGGCTTATGTTGACCGCCTCAGTAGAGGTGTTGGTGGGGTTAAGAGTAAATTCTCCCTGGGTAAAACCGTTAGGTGAGGGGCACGAGGCCTTTTCCGGCCAGAGGTGTATCCCCCCGGTCAGGCATTTTTCAGCATCATTGCCGGTCCGTTTCAACTCCACCGATGAACCTTTTTTCACGGTCCCTGTGCACCACCCGGCATTTTTCTCCTTACCTGCCTGCGGATCTTTACACCAGTCAGTATTCTGGGCAATCCACTGATAGGAGATAATCTTCTCATTATCCGTGCAGGCTCCAAGCTCACCAGGTTTTGTCACTGCACCGGTTACAAACATGAAGGTCACATCGGCATCGGTCTGATTGGTGATCTTGATATTGGTTGCGCCGTAGTAGTTTTTCTCTGGCTTCCTGCATGCACCATCACAACCATTACTGCAAAGGGTATAGTTGCAGGTGGCATTGTTGGAAGAAGAGCCGCAACTGGGCAGTACCTGCCCAGGATTTTTCTTCTTACAGCACCAGTCATTATTCGGGGTCATCCAGCAAGGGGAACACCATGCCATATCAGCATCGGTACAGATCGGCATGCTTCCTGAAACGCTTTTAAGCTGTACGGTTGGCGCTGGCCGCGCCTTGCTTGCAGCTATACACTCAGCAACATGCTTGTCAAACAGCTCCTGATCTCCAGCCTTGTCAAGATTGTAGGTGTACTCTGCAGCTTTCTTTTGGCAATCGTACAGAATACGTCGCGCAGCCATGTCTGGCTGTTCTGCTGACACCGTACCAGCAACGAAAACCATTAAACCAAAAACAGCTCCACTGGCCAGCGACAGAAATGTAAAACGGTTCCAGTTCATGGTGCCCCCCTGTCTGGTTGGTACATTTACTCCTTGCACGAGACAAGCAAACTCTACTGCAGTTTTAGTCACTGTCAAGCAGCTTACACCGGTGATCAACCAACCACGACACTCCAGACAGAAACAGGCGGAAGACCGTAGTCTATCGCCTGTTTCTGTCTTCAGCTACGGAGGTTCTCATTTCAAGTAGCATTCAAGCCAACACCTTACCACCCCTGGCCCCTCCTAAAATAGGAGGGGGAATTAACTCCCCTCCTTACTAAGGAGGGGGTGGGGGTGGTTGAGGTTAGTGCCCACTTGATCGTTCAAGATACTGATTACCCCTCTATCTGCCGAAGCAGTTCCTGAATCTCCGGCTGCTGGGTAATCTCACACTGCTCGGTCAGAACCGATGCCAGGATTTCGTCAGTGGTGAGCGGATTGGCAAGCACGCTGCGCAGCACGGTAATTTCTTCACCATAGCGGGCCAGTCGGAGCCGGGTGCGGGAAACAAAGGTCTTGCCAGCCTCACGCTGGTGTTTTTGCAACAGCTGGCAGACCTGATCCAGCAGGGCATTGATGCTGGCCTGCTCCGTTGCTGGCGCGGTTGCCAGGAGTTGCTGGATCGCTGCTGGGCAGTAGCGGTAGGTCAGGATATTCAGTTCCGGCTCACTGGTCAGTTCAAAATCAGGATGTTGACGGATCATCTCCGCAAAGGTCCTGGCCCGCTCAATCCCCAGATCAATCAGCAGCTCATAGCCCTTGCGGCCCATGATCGAGAGACCGCCATGCACCAGCAGCGCCTTGCCGGGGCGTGAGCCTTCCAGGGTATGGCTGCCCAGGTCCTTTGAACCGTGGCGCAGGATATAGGCAGCATGATGTTCAATGGCTGAAACAGCGGTGGGATCTTTGAATACCACCATCCCGGCCCCCATCGGCACATAGAGCTGTTTGTGGGCATCGATAGTGACTGAATCAGCCCGCTCAATCCCTGCCAACAGATGCCGGTGGGTTTCAGAAAACAGGGTTGGACCGCCCCAGGCTGCATCCACATGAAAATGGCAGCCCAATTCCTGGGCAAAATCCGCCATCGCCTCCAGTGGATCTATGTTGCCGGTCTCTGTTGTCCCGGCAATACCCACCAGAGCCAATGGACGGATGTTCTGATCCTGCAGACGCTGGCACTCCTGACGCAGGGCATTCAGATCAATCCGGTTGTTCTCGCCGGTCTTGACCTTGATCAGACTGTCACGGCCGATACCCAGCAGGTCGGCAGCCTTGCCCAGCGAATAATGCCCACGCTCTGAAACCAGTACAGCGATCCCGTCAACCCCTTTATGACGCAATGCCTTCATCAACCCTTCCTGGGCAATACCGCGAAACTCACCCTCCGGTGCAAAGAAACGGTTGCGGGCCACCCAGAGTGCGGTGGTGTTGGCAATGGTGCCGCCGGAACAGAATGTTCCCAGAGCAGCCTGACTGTTATGGATCCAGGGGGGATAAAAATCATCGGGGCAACGGTAGATCAGGTGATGCAGCATAGCCAGCACCTGACGCTCCAGAGGTGTAAATGCCTTGGATGTTTCCACCTTGACCAGGTTCTGATTCAGGGCGGTCATCAAGCGGGTCAAGGGGAGCATGAAGTACGGCAGTGCCGAAGTCATATGCCCCACAAATCCCGGCGCTGCGGTGTGGACCGACTGGGCCACCAGATTTTGCTTAACAAATTCGGTGTAGTCAGAGACGTAGGTCGGCTCTTCAGGGATTGCAAAGTTGGAGAAGCTGGCTTCGATCTCTTCCAACGGCCGCTCCATGGCGACAATATGATTTTGCAGAAAACCGGCAACATCACCGGTAATGGCCCTATCGACCGATCCCAGTGTTGAATCCGGGGCCTCCGGTACCGTAAAGATCCGGTAGAGGGTTTCCAGGTTGGCGCGGGCCTTGGTGGACATTACAGATCTCCCCCCAGTACGGTGTTGTCAATCAGCCGGGTAGATCCGATCTTGACAGCCAGGGCAAACAGGGTATCAGCTGTGGCAGTTACAGCAGGTTCAAGGGTTGTGCTGTCCCGCAGCTCCAGATAATCGACTGAGGCCCCCGCTACCGCTGTGATGATCATGCGGGCTTCGCCAAGCAGTCGATCAACCGAGGTTTCCCCCCCTGCGAATAACTCGCGCACCTTCAGGATCGCCTTGCTCAGACAGAGCGCCTGCTGGCGCTGTTCAGGGCTCAGGTAGCTGTTGCGGGAAGACATGGCCAGACCGTCAGGCTCCCGTACAATCGGCATGCCGATGATCTCCACCGCTAGGTTCAGGTCAATCGTCATCTGACGGATAATGGCCAGCTGTTGAAAATCCTTGTTGCCAAACAGGGCACAGTCAGGCTGGACAATGCCGAATAGCTTGGTCACCACCACCGCCACGCCGTTAAAATGACCGGGCCGACTGGCACCGCAAAGCGGCTTGGTCAGTGAACCAAGAGCAACCGTGGTCTGGAAACCAGGCGGGTACATACCAACCGCTGTCGGAACAAAGACCAGATCCACACCGCAGGACTCAGCCAGGGCACAGTCCCCTTCCAGATTGCGGGGATAGCTGGCAAGGTCCTCATTGATACCAAACTGGGTTGGATTGACAAAGATGGAGAGCACCAGAACATCGCCCCGTTTGCGGCCTTCCCGCAACAGAGAGGCATGACCTTCGTGCAGAAATCCCATGGTGGGTACAAAGGCGATCCGCTTGCCCTGACGCTTCAGCCCCAAAACCGTCTGCTGCATTTCCTGCACATCCTGGATTAGTTTCACGAGAACGAATGCTCCTCAGTCGGGAAGGTTCCATCCTTTACTTCTGACACATACTGTCGTGCTGCCTCCGTAATCAGCGGGGCAAGATCAGCATACCGTTTGACAAACTTGGGGGAGTACTTCTCACACAGACCCAGGATATCGTGGATGACCAGCACCTGGCCATCGCAGGCCGGACCTGCGCCGATACCGATGGTGGGGATATCCAGCATCTCGGTAATCCGGGCAGCCAGCTTGGCCGGAACCCCCTCCAGCACCACGGCAAAGGCACCAGCCTCCTGCACGGCATGGGCATCCTCCAGAATCCGTTCTGCCTGGTCTTTGCGCCCCTGCACCTTGTAGCCTCCCATACGATGGACTGACTGGGGAGTCAGCCCCACATGCCCCATCACCGGAATATCCATCTCGGTGATGGCCCGGATGATGCGGGCCATGTTGCTGCCACCTTCAATCTTAACCGCCTCGGCCCCGCCTTCCTGCAGCATCCGGCCACAGTTTTTCAGGGCTTCGATCTCGCCGCTCTGGCAGGCCATAAACGGCATATCAGCAATCACCAGAGCCTTGGGTTTCGCCCTCACCACCGCCTTGACGTGGTACAGCATCTCATCCATGGTCACCGGCAGGGTGTTCTCATGACCGCTAAACACCACCCCGGCAGAATCCCCCACCAGAATGGCATCCACCCCGCCAGCATCCACCAGACGAGCGGTCGGGTAATCATAGGCAGTCAGGACCGTCACTTTACGGCCTTCCTGCTTCATCAGCAGCATATCAGGTATGGTCATCTTCTTGCGCATGCCAGGACTCCAAAATAAAACAGGCACACCAAGGGACGGTGTGCCTGTTACCACAAACCAGCTGCATCAGGTGCAACGGCAGGTTCCATGTTCCGTCCGTCCCGGTTTGTACTGAACAACAAATCCGGGCGGTATGTCTTAGAATTGGTACTGCAACAGTAGATCATCCCCCAAACGGGTGGCTGTCATAAAGAGTTGCTACAGTAGCACATTCAAAAATTTGAATGCCAGCAGTTTTTCTCAACACCAGGCTGTAAAAAACGTCATGAGAAAGCCTGGCTACAAGGCGCACGGAGCGCAACGACTGAGACATAACAAACCGTTAGGCGAAAAAGTGAGCACCGCGCAACGCAGTAGACAGGCTCCGCAGTAGTTTTTAAGCAGCCTGTTAAAAGCCGAACATGCCTCGCATCCCATCCATCATGCCACCCTTTTTCTTTTCAGCTGGTTGCTGTTCCTGCTCATCACCATCATCAGCGGCAGGACGTTTCTTTGATGGACGGCTGCCCTTTTCAGAGCCTTCCATCAATGGTGACGAGCCGTTTGACTTGAGCCGCACCTTAACCGACCACTGCGGATTCCAGGGTTGTTTAGGATCCTTCGGCTTTGGCGGATAGACAATGTTCAGTTCTTCGCCATAGGCCACAAACTGCAGCATGGCGCCCTCCGCATCCTTGAACACCCCGGCAGGAATGGTGCAACTGGTGCGGCTGACCGGCATCAGCACCTTTTCCTTGAGAAAACGCTGCACATCATGGGGTGTCAGGTAATCCATCAGACCGAATCCGGTCTCAGGAACCTCGCTGGATGACCAGAAGATGGTCTCGCCGGTCTTCTGGTTATGCCCCATGGCCGTGGCAAAATAACCGATGGCAGTGGGCACCTGCTGCCATTTGAACGGCCAGGCACCAGCAGCGGTCTTGCTGATGGCGCTGAAACTGACCGGCGCCATGAAGTCCCGCTTCTGATCAAGACTGAAACGGATGCTGTCCGGCAGGTAGCTGCCTTTTAGCTGATGTTCACCCACCAGTGAGGCATCCTTGGGCACATCTTTTCTGTCTTCGCTGTTGGGCCAATCACCATAGGTCCAGCCTTTGTGGGGGGCAGGTGGTGTCTGATGGGTACCGCTACGCCCGCTTAAGGCCTTGCCAAAATCCATGGCTGACATCTTTGCGGTATCAATCACCCGCGGCTGGCCTTTGGCAACATTTTCGCCACAGCCCCAGTAAATCAGCATGCGGGCCTTGGGCTTTTCATACTTTTCAGGCCGTTCGCCCCGCTGTTCCGGCTGATATTCAGCCTTTTCCTGTTTGGGGGTAATCAGGGGCAGACTATCTCCCATCTTCTGGCTCGGCGGAATCAGGTGCTCTGCCTTGGGCTCGGCAACCTCGCGGGGACCTTCCAGCTGCAGTTGCAGGCTACGGCGGGGACCAAAGGCGGCCCCACGTCCACCAAACATGGAGGCCATGCCGGACATCTCTTCAGACATACCGGGAATGGACTGATTGGTGGTTGCCACACTGATCCAGTAATGGGGATAGGCTGGACGAGGCTTTTCAGCTGCCTGCGCCATTGTGCAAACCAGTGAAACCAGACCTGCTGTTATCAACACCGTGTTCAGCATCTTCATAGAACCATCCTCCTGATTATGATTGACGTAACGCCCCTTCCAAGGCCACCGCCACAGCCACAGAAGCACCTACCATCGGGTTGTTGCCCATACCCAGAAATCCCATCATCTCCACATGGGCAGGAACCGACGACGAACCGGCAAACTGAGCATCAGAATGCATTCTGCCCATGGTGTCGGTCATGCCGTAGGAGGCCGGTCCGGCTGCCATGTTATCAGGGTGCAGAGTCCGTCCAGTGCCGCCACCAGAGGCCACCGAGAAGTACTTCTTGCCCTGTTCCTGACATTCCTTCTTGTAGGTGCCGGCCACCGGATGCTGAAAACGGGTCGGGTTGGTGGAGTTGCCGGTGATGGAGACATCCACCCCCTCATGATGATTGATGGCAACCCCTTCCCGCACATCATCGGCGCCATAACAGCGCACCTTGGCCTTTTCCCCTTTGGAGTAGGCCACCTCACGCACAATGGCCAGATCACCGCTGGCATAATCAAACTGCGTCTGCACATAGGTAAAACCGTTGATACGGGAGATGATCTGGGCAGCATCCTTGCCCAGGCCGTTCAGGATTACCCGCAGCGGTTCTGTGCGGGCCTTGTTGGCTGATTTTGCCAGACCGATCGCCCCTTCAGCTGCAGCAAAGGACTCATGCCCAGCCAGGAAGGCAAAACATTTGGTTTCTTCAGACAGCAGCATGGAAGCCAGATTACCATGACCGATCCCCACCTTGCGATCCTCTGCAACCGAGCCGGGGATACAGAAGGCCTGCAGCCCCTCACCCAAAGAACGGGCAATCTCCACCGCCTTTGTCTCACCTTTTTTCAGGGCAATGGCGCCCCCCAAAATGTAAGCCCAGCAGGCGTTTTCAAAGCAGATCGGCTGGATCCCTTTGACAATCCCGTAGAGATCCACTCCCTTTGCCTCGCACAATGCACGGGCCTCTTCCAGAGAGGCGATGCCGTACTTAGCCAGCACGGCGGTAATCTTTGCGATCCTGCGCTCATATCCTTCAAACAGTGCCATATTAAATTCCTCCCGGAGCCTAAACCGTTAATAGCCGCAAAAGAGCTTAAAGATTAAAAAGAAGATCAAACTATTGGTGTTTCAGTGACAACTTGCAAACAGCTGAAGCTTTTTGAGTTCTTTGCGTTCTTTCGCGGCAATTCAGAATTGTGTTAGCAGATCACTCATGTCTTGGATTAATGGTACGGACAGCCTCATCAAAACGGCCATAACTGGCGGTTGCCTTGGCCAACGCCTCATTGGCATCCATCCCTTTGTGGATCATCTCCATCATTTTACCCAGATGGACAAACTCATAGCCGATCACTTCGCTGTTGTCATCCAGAGCCAGACGGGTCACATACCCCTCGGCCATCTCCAGGTAGCGCACCCCTTTGGCAACCGTGCCGTACATGGTGCCGATCTGACTGCGCAGCCCCTTGCCCAGGTCTTCAAGACCGGCGCCAATCGGCAGCCCTCCTTCTGAAAAAGCGGTCTGGGAACGGCCATAGACGATCTGCAGGAACAGTTCACGCATGGCGGTATTGATGGCATCGCAGACCAGATCGGTATTCAACGCCTCCAGGATAGTCTTGCCCGGCAGGATCTCTGCCGCCATGGCAGCCGAGTGGGTCATGCCGGAACAGCCCAGGGTCTCCACCAACGCCTCTTCAATGATGCCGTTCTTCACATTCAAGGTCAGCTTGCAGGCCCCCTGTTGCGGGGCACACCAGCCCACCCCGTGGGTCAGACCGGCAATATCCTTGACCTCTTTGGCCTGGGTCCAGCGGCCCTCTTGGGGGATTGGTGCTGGACCATGGTTGGGCCCCTTGGCCACGCAGGTCATCTTCTCAACTTCTTCCGAATAGAGCATCAGCGCCTCCTGTATTGGTTAGTGCTTCTTTGGATCATGGCTGTAGCGAATCACGGTTGCCTTCTCCAGCGTAATCATACCACCGCCCATCATGGCGTCAATCTGCGGCATAATGGCGTTAATCTTCTCCTGGCTGTCCACCACCTCAATCACCATCGGCATATCAGCCGACAGGTCCAGCAGTTTCTGGGTGTGGTAGACCCGATTGGCTCCAAAACCGCAGACTCCACGCAACACCGTTGCCCCGGCAAAACCTTCCTTGCGCAACAGTTCCACCAGCGCCTCGTAGAGCGGGCGGTGACCATGACGGTCGCTTTCACCAATAACGATCCGCATCAACTGCTGCTCACCAATCAGCTTGGACATGGTTTATTTCTCCTTGCTATGCTAACGAACGGACGGTCACAATCCCCAGCCAGGTACACAACAGACAGACCGCCACGCTGGCCAGCACATTCACAAACGCCATCGCAAACTGCCCATCCTCCAGTAGCTTGAAGGTCTCATAGCTGAAGCTTGAAAAGGTGGTCAGCCCTCCCATAAACCCGACCGTCAGACCAATCCGCAACATACCTGGAATCATGGTGCTACGCAGACTCAGCTCCATGATCAGGCCGATTAAATAGGCGCCGATGATGTTCACGGCAAACGTCCCATAGGGAAAAGAGCGCCCCAACAGGCTATGGATCCACACAGAAAGATAATAGCGGGTAAGCCCCCCAGCGGCACAGAACAGGGCAATGGTTGCAGCTATTTTCATAGCTTTTGTCTCCTACGCAAAGTATAGCCGAACTCTGGGTAATGTCACCTTCCGGAAAAATAAAAAACTCCTGCCCTCGGGTTTAAGAGCAGGAGTCATCAGCCTGATACAGGCGGTTATGGCGAACTCCATCGCCGTAAGGTTTTGGAAAGCATAATCTGCCGAATGCGGCTTGTCAAACGGCAAAACCGGCCGGGAGCCGTGGGGTCAGGTCTTGAACTATCACTTTTCACTCAAAAACTAACTTTTCAAGACCTGACCCGTCTCTTCCTCAAGTGAAAGTTGCTAAGCGGCGCGAAGTTTTTTAGTTCGTCCGGTTGAGTGAGATGGTGTGCGCTCTGCACGTTTGGGTTGTTCCCTTCCGATGTCTAAAAGTGCTTCTGGATGACGGGATGCTACCCGCAAAAGCACACGTGCCGGGCCTTCTGGTTTTCGTCGGCCTTGTTCCCAGTTTCTTAGTGTTCCTACGCTGATCCCCACAAGCTCTGCAAACTTATCCTGTGAAAGACCGAACTGCTCACGTAAAGCCCGCACCTCGGTTTCTGGGAATTCAAATGTTCGCGAGGGCTGCATTGTGCCTTTCATTATCTCTGCGCCTTGCTTCACGCTTGCCAGCAGTTCCTGAAAAAGTTCATCATTCATGATATTCCTCCTCAACGATCTTCTTGAGTTGTTTAAGTTGGTCTTGTGTAAGATTCTCCTGCACGTTTTTGGGATACATGAACAACAGCAAAAGTGTTCCCCTCCCCGTAAACCAGTAGTAGATTACTCTTGCCCCACCGCTTTTGCCTCGCCCTTCCAAGGCCCATCGTACTTTACGGAGTCCACCACCTCCGGGAATGATTTTTCCAGCATCAGGTCGCTCCAACAGGGTCGCCTGAAACAGACGATATTCCTCGTCCGATAGGGTGGCTAAAAGCTGTTTGGTAAATATTGGAGTTTCGATGATGATCATGAAAAAACTATACGCCATTGACGCAGTTGAGGCAAGGGTGAATCTTAATTGAGATGCCTTGTTGCTTGTTGGGAAATTTACTTTTTATAAGGATTTGCTGTGCCGCACAACAGATCTGAGTGGACAGGTTACTCACGCTGATCCGCGAAGCTCACGGAGAAAATCAGGTAGTTACCTAAAAACAAGGAGCAACCCTACAGGTGAAGTTATAACATGGCGCAACCAACCAATTTTACTCTTCGCGTCTCCGCTCCTCCACGTGCGTGGTTGTTGTGGATCAGGCTGCAGATCCGCAATGTTCAGCTCATATAACGTCCCTTTTCATAGCTGGTTTGTGTAGTCACGGCCATTCGTTATCTCCTTGTAAAGAATATAGCGCAGATTCCAGCGTTGTCATCCCTGCTCGGCATCAAGCCGTAACAGGTCAGCAAGCACCAAGGCAGTCAGATACACAAAACCGGCACTCCAGAGCACATCAGACAGAAAATGCCCCCCCTGGATGATCCGGGCCGCCCCCATGATGCAGCCGTAGACAAGGCCGCCCCACAACCAGTACAGAGCCTTGCGGCGGTTTGTCCGGCGCAGCACAAAATATGGAGCAGACAGGTAGAAGGCCACTGTCGGATGCCCGGCAGGAAAGGAGGCGTTCTTTGGGGCAGGCCCGGGTTGCCAGGGCTGGTGAAAGGCAAAGCTGCCCCCCATCTCAATGACCTGCCGTGGACGAGGTCTGCCCCAGTGATCTTTGAAAACAGCGTTGGCGAGGATACCGGGAGCGATGATCAACAACAACGCCAGGAACAGAGCCTGCCTCCGAACTGTTGCCAGTGATGGGCGCAAGAAGCCCAGCAGAAAGACTATCCCGGCAGCAGCACCCAGCAGAAAGGCAGGCCATTCGCCAAAGCGGTACAGGGCGGACCAGGGTTGCTGCAGACCGACCGGAAACCCTTGGCCCGGAACATAGAAGCTCCGCGCCAACGGCAGATCCCAGCCGAACCAGGCGATGACGACAGTTCCCAGTATCAGCGCAAAAAAGATATAGCTGGCATGCCGCACGGTAACGGCCCTCATTGGATCCATAGCTAACTACTCCTGCTCATCTGTAATAAAGGTCTCCCGGTACAGCAGCGGCGAGCCTGAAAGCCAGTTTTCAAGGCCTTTTCCAGCTCTTTTACGCCGTTCGCCCTGGCGAACCTGACCAACTTCTGATGTATCAACCTGGTGACGATCTGCCATGATAACTCCCCCGGTTCAGTTGTTTTGATCAGATGGCTTGTCAGCCTTGCTGCGACGCCGTAGCAGATAGGCTCCCCAGCCACTTCTCAGCTCCCGTGTGGCTCGCAGAGAGGCGCCCAGCGGCAGGTGTGCCAGATTCAGTTTTGGCGTGCCGATCCGCTGTGACAAGTAAATGCCTGAATGCCCGCTTAGCAGGTAGGACAGAAAACAGGCGATGGTAAAGTAGAGCGTATACTGGGAACCAAACAACTCAATCCCCATCAAGGTGCAGGCCAGCGGTGTGTTGGTAGCACCGGCAAACACCGCAATAAACCCAAGCCCGGCAAAGAGATCAACCGGCGCTCCCATCAGATGCGCCAGGGTATTGCCCAATGCGGCCCCGATGAAGAACAGCGGTGTCACCTCGCCCCCTTTAAACCCGCTCCCCAGGGTGACTGCTGTAAAGAGCAGTTTCCACCACCAGCTCCAGGGGGTTGCTCCGTCCGGCTGAAAACAGGAGAGGATGGTTACAGTATGCGGGTCAGCAGAACTGGCCCCCAGCCCCAGATAATCGCGGGTACCCAGTAGGTAGACCAGGGCGATAATCAGCAGGCCGCCAATGATCGGGCGCAGGCAGGGGCGATCAACGGTACGCTTGAAAAACTGGTTGATGCCATGGATCATCTCGGCAAACAGGGCGCTTACCAGGCCAAATGCCACAGCAGCTACAGCGACCTTCAGGGTTAGCAGCCAGTTAAGCGGTGTGCCGCCCAGGCTGGCTGCCGCAGATGAAATAACATACTGGGCATGATGGATACCCCAGGCGCCAGAGGCCCAGTCACCAATCACCGCAGCGATCAGGCAGGGGATCAGCGCATCGTAGCTCATCCGTCCAACCGCCAGCACCTCCATGGCAAAGACAGCCCCGGTCAGCGGCGTGCCAAACACACCGCCAAAACCGGCGGCAATGCCGGCCATCAGCAAGGTGCGCATGTCTGTGCCACTTAGACGGAACCAACGGCCGATGGTGGAGGCGATGCTCCCCCCCATCTGCACTGCCGTACCTTCACGACCGGCTGACCCACCAAAGAGGTGGGTTACCACCGTTGCCACCAAGATCAGGGGGGCCATGCGACGCGGCACCACAATGCCGCTGTCAACCTTTTCATGGCCATGAATCGCATCCATCAGCAGGTTGTTGCCACCTTCCGCCACATGCCCCAGCTTGGTATAAAGGATACTGATCCCGGCACCGGCAAGGGGCAGCAGAAACAGCAGCCAGGGTGTTTCAATGCGCAGCTGCGTACTGCGATCAAGCAACCACAAGAACAGGGCACAGGCAGATCCGACTGCGGCGGCAACCGGCGTGGCCAGGCAGATCCACTTCAGGATATAGACACCCAATGACAGATGCTCGCGGGGGTTCCAACGAAAAGGCATTGTTATTTCACCATATTTTAAGAATCAATAGATTTTCAGGGCAATAAAAAGACCCCTACCTCGCAATTGAAGTAGGAGTCATCAGCTTAGGCCAACAAGCGGTTATGGCGAACTCCATCGCCGTAATAATTGCAGGTAACGTACAATACGGATTGAAGTCCCTGTCGTCAAGAACGATTGTACTCTGGGCTATGCCTCCCATTGCCCACCTGACACCTTCAAAAAAGCCTCCAACAACGTTGTACAATGACTGGTACGCCGTTTCAGCAGCGCCAGCGAACGGGTCAGCAGCAATGGGCTTGCCACTTCAACCAGGCGACCATATTCCAGCTCCCGATCAACGGCAATCCGCGAAAGGCAGCTGACCCCCAGCCCGGCAGCAACACCGTTCTTGATCGCTTCGGTATGGCCAAACTCCAACGCAATGGCATAACTGATTCCGGCCCTGTCCATGGCATCTTCAAAGATCTCGCGGGTACCGGAGCCCTTTTCCCGCATGATCCAGGGGGCTGTAGTCAGCTGCTCCGGTGTCACACGTTTTTCTTTGGCCCACGGATGTTCAGCCCCGGCCACCACCACCAGTTCATCATCCCGCCAATGCAGGGCAACCAGTTCGCGGTTATGGCAGGGCCCCTCAACAAAGGCGATATCCAGCTGCCCTGTTGCCAGCAGATCAGCCACCTGTTGGGTATTGCCAACGGTTAACTGCACCCTGGTCATGGGATACTGCCGTGCAAAGGCCCCCAACAACGACGGCAGCAGATAGTTGGCGATGGTGGTACTGCCACCCACCAGTAGTTCACCCACCAGCTCGCCGCTATCTCCCTGCAGCTGCTGCTCAAGCTGCTTTACGGCCAAAAGGATCTCACGGGCATCCTTGAGCAACATTCGACCGGCATCATTGAGCATCAGCCGGCGCCCAACACGCTCAAACAGTGGGACACTGCTGAGCTGCTCAAGCTGAGACAAGGCCATGCTGACCGCTGATTGGGTCAGCAGCAGCTCCTCTCCGGCCCTGGTAACGCTGCCGGTGGAGGCGATCTTTTCAAAAATTTCCAATTGTCGAAGCGACAAGGCCATACATAAATCCAATTGATTTATTTAATCATTATTATTCATTTTTATTTATAATTGTTTCTGGCTAAAGTAGCAACCATCAACCTACAAAAACCGTTGCACGCGGAGCCGCGGAGACGCGAAGAGTAAAATCATTTGGTTACACCATGTTATTGCTTCACCCGTAGGTAGTTCCTTGTTTTTAAGTAACTACTTGATTTTCTCCGCGAGCTCCGCGGCTCCGCGTGAGTAACTGCCGTTTTTAGGATCAATCACTATGAAGGAGTTGAACGTGCCCACCAATAACGGATTAAAACTACTGTTCTGGCTCCTATTGCTGGCCTGCTGCCTGCCGACGGTCAGCGCACCGATGGCGCTGACAGCAGGGCTCGTCTTCGGCCTTCTGATCGGCAACCCCTGGAAGAGCACCACATCCACCTGGAGCAGACGGTTGCTACAGGCATCGGTGGTGGGGCTGGGATTCGGCATCAACCTGCCGGTGATCCTGCAAACCGGCAAAGATGCCTTTCTCTACACCGCCATCAGCATCAGCTTCACCATGCTGGCAGGCTGGCTGTTGGGTCGATTGTTCAAAACCCCGCAACGCACATCAACCCTGATCTCATTCGGAACCGCCATCTGCGGCGGCAGCGCCATTGCTGCCATGGCCCCGGTGATCAAGGCAGAAGCAGAGGAAACCGGAGTTGCCTTGGCAACCATCTTCACCCTCAACTCCATTGCCCTGATCCTGTTCCCGCCCTTGGGACACCTGCTGGGGATGGGGCAAGAGCAGTTTGGGCTCTGGTCTGCCCTGGCGATCCACGACACCAGCAGCGTGGTGGGGGCTGCAGCAGCCTATGGCGGATTGGCCCTGGCAATCGGCACCACGGTTAAACTGACCAGAGCGTTGTGGATCATGCCTTCTGCCCTGCTGGCGGCCTGGCTTACCAAGTCGGAAGGCAAGGCCAAGTTTCCGCTCTTTATCATCGGCTTTATTGCTGCAGCCGCCATCAAGACAGCCCTGCCGCAGTTTGAACAACTCTGGCATCCGCTTAACAGCATCGCCAAGCAGAGTCTGGTGGTGACGCTGTTCCTGATCGGTAGCGGCCTGACCCGGGAGGTACTGGGCAAGACCGGTATCAAACCGCTGGCGCAGGGGGTTACCCTCTGGATTATTGTTTCAGTAACCAGTGCCACAGCGATCCTGCTGGGCTGGATCAGCTAAGCAAGCGCTCCCTAAACCAACAAGGGCTCCCGTCTTTTCAGACGGGAGCCCTTGTTGTCATTTCACATGAACACTAAAACTCTACAGCGGGCAGGTGGTACTCTTCATCGACTCCAGCTCCTTGACCACCTCTGATGACTGGGCGCGGCGGGCCTCCATATTATCAAACATCTGATGCACCATGGCGCTGACCGACTCCACCGTCCGCCTGATCCTGCGTCCGTCCTCCACCTGGCTGGAGGTGGACTGCACCATCTCGTGGGCCATCTCCTTCACCGTCTCAATCGCCCGGGCAATACTGCGGGTGGCCTTGGCCTGATCCTTGGAGCCGTTAAAGATCTGGGAGGTCATGCTGCTGATATCCTCCATGGAGCGGGCCACCATCTGCACACTCAGCGACTGCTCTTCGGTGGCCTGCTTGATCTCCGAGGTCATCTCCATTGAGCAGACCGAACGGTCATAGATCGCCTGCAGGGTCTCACCCATCACATGCCCCAGCTCAACCCCCCGCACCACCAGCCCTTTGGTGGCGGTGATATTGTCGGCAGCGTGGCGTGACTCAAACATGATCTCATCAATAATGCCGGTGATTTCTCCGGTGGAGTGGCCGGTCTGCAGCGAGAGGTTGCGGATCTCGTCCGCCACCACCCCAAAGCTCTTGCCGTATTCACCGGCCTGGGCTGCGATGATCGAGGCGTTCAGAGCCAGCAGGTTGGTCCGCTTGGTAATGTCGTTGATGACGTTGACGATATTCTCGATCCGGGTACTTTTCTCAGCCAGGCGGGTAATACCGGCGTAGGATTCCTCAACCGAGTGCTGAATCTCTGCCAGTGAACCGATGGTCTCGTTGACCGCTGTACGCCCCTCTTCGGTCTGGGCCTGCACCTGACTGGAGACTTCATGGGAGATGGCAGCGCTACGCTCAACACTGGTGATATTGCCGGTAATCTCTTCCATGGCAGATGCGGACTGATGCACGATCCCGGCCAGGGTATCCAGGTTGCGGGAGACCTCTTCAATGGCCACCGAGATCTCATTAACCGCCGTACTGGTCTCATCCACCGAAGCGGTGGAACCTTCTGCTGCAGAGGCGATCACTGCTGCGCCATCCACCACCGACTCAATGCTGGCCTTAAGATCCTCAACGTTCAGGGAATACTGGTCACGATGGGAAAGCAGGAACGAGAACGAGCTTTCAAGCTCGCTGGTCAGGGTATCAATGGAGGTCAGCAGGTTGATGCGGGTGATACTATTGGCCACCTGATCAGCGAACAGCATGATCGTATCCAGATCAGACTCGTTCAGTGCCCGGCGTGAACGTTTGTTATCAATGGCAAAGGCCCCCAGGGCTTCACCCTTAACCACCATCGGGCAGATGATGAAGTTCTTGGAGCGCAACACCTCAATCCGGTCATGGGGAGGTTGCAGATGATAGCTTTCATCATAGCGGGTAATGTCATCAATCAGGTAGGGCTTACGCTCGCTGATACTGCGGTAGATCACCCCGATTGACGGATCAATCGGCAGTTCAAGCCCTTCAATCTCACGTCCCTTGCTGCCCGTTGCAGTTACAAAGCGCAGACTGCGGCCATTTTTAGCCGTCATCAGGATATTAACCCGTTCATACCCCAGCACATCATGCAGACCTTCAGCACAGAGCAGTAGCACCTCCTCAAGGTTCAGCGAGGTCTGGATTTTACTGCTGATCTGATGGAAGTTTTTGACGTTGCTGTCCAGCACCTTGAAGCGGTTTTCAAAGACCTCTTTCTGGGAGGCAACCTCCTGATGCAGTTCATCCAGTTCATGGGCACGCTGTTGCAGCTCATCCCCGGTTCTACCGATCAAAAAGCCGACCGTGCCCAGTACAAATGAGGTTCCGACCCCCATATACAGATACAGCATACGGTGTTCAGCATCCTTGACAATATCTCCCAGCAGTTGCTCAAAGATCGTTTGTCCGGGATCATTAAACATCACCAGACGCACCAACAACCAGCCCAGCGGTGCTCCGACCCCCAACAGAAAGCCGAATACAGAGTATGTTTTGCAGTGACTACAACGACTCATGACACCCCCGGATAATCAGACCCCAGACGAAATTTTCTCTTCAATATTGGTAAATATCTCATCCATGACCTTCTCTGCATCAGCCATATTATAGGAGATGATATTACGCAGATGGGTATAGGAATCCAGGTCGATCTTTTCAAAATGAAAGCCGATACCATCATCCGTGATCCTGCAGACCCGCCCCTGAAAAGCAACCGCAACTTCCGGGTCAGTCCCTTCCAGGGTAATCACCAGATCTGCTGCTTCACCTTCCGGCAGCCGCTCGGCTGTTTCCAGAAACAGCCCGTTCATGGAAAGGTTGCTGACCTTACCCTGAAAGCTGCGACCACCAATCGTGGCGGTCGCAGTGACATGAAATGGAACACGGGAGAATTTTCTGGTACTCATGGTGATCACCCTCCTAACGACATCTACAAGGAAGCGAGGATTTTTTTGTTCTGGGTCCGACAAGCAAGGAATGGCGCGGAGGCGTACCGTATAGTACGCCGCACAAGACATTCCGCAGCTTGGTGGGGGCAGGGCAAAAAAAGACCGCTTCCCGCTTAGGCTTTACCGGCAGATCCCAATACTGTCTCATTCTTATGCTTAATCAGCTTAACCAGCTCGTTACGCGCCGCCCCCAGATACTTACGGGGGTCAAACTCTTTGGGATCCTTGCCAAAGTATTCCCGCACCTTGGCGGTTACGGCCAGACGACCGTCGGAATCGATATTGATCTTGCAGACCGCACTTGCGGCGGCCTGACGCAGCTGCTCTTCCGGTACGCCAACAGCGCCTTCCATCTTGCCACCATACTGGTTGATCAGCTCCACATACTCCTGCACCACTGAAGAGGCACCGTGCAGCACAATCGGGAAGCCGGGCAGCCGTTTTTCACACTCGGCCAGGATATCAAACCGCAGTGGCGGCACCGGTTGACCGGCCTTGAACTTGTAAGCGCCATGGCTGGTGCCGATGGAGATGGCCAGTGAATCCACACCGGTCTTCTTAACAAAATCCTCCACCTCTTCAGGCTTGGTGTAGGTGGAATGCTCGGCAGAGACCTCATCCTCAATCCCGGCCAGCACCCCCAGTTCACCTTCAACAGAGACATTAAATTGATGGGCGTATTCAACCACCTTCTTGCAGAGCGCCACGTTTTCTTCATAGGGCAGGTGGGAACCATCAATCATGACTGAAGAAAAACCGCTGTCCACGCAGGACTTGCAGAGCTCAAAGGAATCACCATGGTCAAGGTGGAGACAGATCGGAATAGTCGAGCCGATTTCACGGGCCATCTGCACCGCACCCATGGCCATATAGCGCAGCATGGTTTCGTTGGCGTAACTGCGGGCCCCTTTGGAAACCTGAATAATCACCGGAGAATTGGTTTCAGCGCATGCCACCACAATTGCCTGAAGCTGTTCCAGATTATTGAAGTTGTAGGCCGGAATGGCATACTTGCCTGCCATTGCCTTGGCAAACATCTCTTTGGTGTTGACCAGACCAAGCTCGCTGTAATGCACCTGTTTCTTCTCCATGGTTTCCTCCTGGCGGATGTGTGATATGAAGGTTATGTAACCTTGCAAATACGTGGGAAAGAGTGTTTATATGTACCACTGAACACCCTGCATGGCAAGGGTGATCCCAGAAAAAACACCGGAGTATCTGATCGCAATGGCCCGCACGATTCCGTTTGATCCATCACTGCTTGAGACCCACTGTATTATTGATGCCCGCACACCGCTGGAATTTGCAGAAGACCACCTGCCCGGCGCCATCAATGTCCCGATTCTGACCGATGCTGAACGGGTGGAGATCGGCACCCTTTACAAGCAACAGGGACCACAGATAGCCCGTATCCGTGGCCTGGAACTGACCTGCCACCGTTTTCCTGCCATTGTTGCCACCATTGCTGAAGCAGCCCAGGGACGACCAACGCTGGTCTACTGCTGGCGGGGCGGCCTGCGCAGTGAATCGATTGCCATGCTGCTGGAGATGACCGGCTACCCGGTGGTCAAACTGGCTGGCGGCTACAAGTCGTTCCGCACAATCGTCAGCGCCTTCTTTGAGTCGGTCAGCCTGCCGGTACAGCTGGTGGTACTGCACGGCATGACCGGATCAGGCAAGACCGAGTTCCTGCAGCAGTTGCCACAGGAACGGTACACGACCATTGATCTGGAAGGGCTGGCCAGACACCGCGGTTCAGCCTTTGGCTCGCTGGGACTAGGGGAACAACCACCCCAGAAACGGTTTGAGACCCTGCTCTGGGATGCCTTCCGCAAAGCGCCAACGGACCGACCGATTGTGGTGGAGGGGGAAAGCAAACGGATCGGCCGGGTGAACCTGCCTGGCGACCTGCACGAGGTCATGGCAGCCAGCACCAAGGTCTGGTGTACTGTTTCCGTTGCAACCAGAGTCAAGCGTCTGTCTGCCGAGTATGCAAAGGAAGAATATCGCCAGCCGATGGCAGAGGCGCTGGAACGGATCAAAAAGAAGCTGGGAGGACCGCAGTACGAGGAACTACAGCGCAAACTTGCGGCCTGGGATATTCCAGGGGTGGCCCAGGATCTGATCGAGCAGTACTACGACAAACTCTATTACCGGGTCAGAAAGTGGGAACCGCAAGGGACCATCAGTTTGGAAGATTACCAACAGGCGGAAGAGGAACTGGCGAAGATTTGCGGTGAGGAATCGTGATGAGGCAGCATCTTCTTGAAGCGAGGTTTTGCGTCTAAATAAAAAAACTTTTTGATATCAATTTGTTGACCAGCCAATGGCACGAGCATTGGCCGTACCATCTAAATAAGCGGCTACGCCCAAAACGGCACATAACTGCGGTATCTGAGCGAAGTAATCGTAGGGTCTGCCAGCTTGATAATTTCAGCGTCCATCGTATCCCTGATTACCCGTGACACGGATTCCGTCTTCTTTTCAGGCAGTTTGAATCTATCGCGCAAGCTTTGGTTGGTCATCTTCTGATTCATGACGTATCTGAGGCAACAGTGCTGATAGCAAGCCCTGATGCGGTCATTGCGATCCATCTCCTCAAATTCTTTATGTGAGAAAAGAATCGCTTTAGTGTGACGCTCGCCAATGCGGAAATCAGGGGCGGGAAGTTGGTACACCTCAGCGGCATGGATAACCTTATCCACGCCGCTCCCTTTTTCCTCACAGATCCCCATGCGCCTCATCAAGTCGGCAAGCCGTTCATTGCGTGATTGATACTCATCGATAAAACGCTCGGGCGGGATAAACGGTTTGCCGGGGTTGGCTATCTCAATACGATCAGAATAGATTTCAATCATGACGGAGCTGCCGCTTTCCATGAAGTCCTGATGAATCAGGGCATTTGCCACCAACTCGCGGACGGCTATCTCTGGAAACATCTTGACCTCATGACGCAGGGCTGTTTCGATCACCTCATTGCTGGGAATCTGTCCGTTAACAAAATCTATCAACCCTTCAAAACCAACGGCATATCCTTTGCTACCCGGCTTATCCAGACGGGTGTGCAGCTTGCTCGTGCCTTCGTACACAATCACCCGCGGTGCTTTACGGGCAAGATCGGGGAATTCGTCAAGCCGTTTTGCCAGCAGAATAGCCCCTAAACTGGTAATGCCCCACTGTTCCCCCTGTCTAACAATCAAGCGCTCGCGCTCGAAACGATCCAGAACACCCTCACGGTTAGCCGGATAGGGCAGCTTGAGCAGGTCAAAGTAGCTCTGGGAGTCCAACAATCTGACCACCTCGTCTGCACTACATCCCTGCATGGTGTTTTGCGCCAGCCAGTCCGCCTTACCCTCACTAAAGATACTGCGTAACCGGTCTTCGGTCATGGAAACCGTATCCTCAGTAGAACGCATCAGATACGCACCTTCAAACTGGTACGCGGTTCCTGCCGGTCGTGACGGAATCTGAAAGATAACCACCCTTCCGTCGGGATGGCTCACCTCTTCAACATCAACCCGAAAGCGCAGCTTTTCAAAAATCTTAGCCTGGATGTTACTGGTATTGGGGAAGGCAGTGCTGCCGACCACACGGCGCGGCTTTTTGTCGGTCACGCCAAGGATAAACCTGCCGCCACCTTCATTTGCCAGAGCCACACAGTACCGGTACAGCTTGGTAGTGTCGTACTGGTTCTTGGCCTCCTTGAATTCAAGATGCTCGTCTTCACGGGGAGCCGCCATCAGGCGTTCTAGTTCAGGAATGCTGATGCTCATGGCTGACCTGCCACAGGTATTATCGGCTCATCGGATTGTTCCGTCCAATCGGGCCACTGGAACTCCAACCGTCGCGCCACTTCCGGCATCCAGTGCGGGATGCGGCCTTGGCGTTGCTGGGCAAATTTCTGCCAGTCAGTTTGCCAAGCGAGATCGGCAACGGTCTCTGGACTATACGTAGCGCACCAAGCAACTGCGCATAGCCAATAGGGTTGAGCTTTTTTTCTGCTTGCTTGCGACAGCTCATCCCAAACGGTAATTATCTGTTTCATGGAGCTATCACGTTGTTCTAGTGTCATTGAATAGCATGCCTGTACAAAGGCAATGAACAATTGCATAAGTTGCCAACGATAAGAAAATATTGTTGGCTGTATATTATTATGAATGTTTGCCAGGCCGTAATAATCATTTAAATCATTAAGTAGCCAGCAGATAAAACCAGCTAAGCAGTTACTGCTTAACATTTCCTCAGTAAATCGCATTGGATTTTTTTGGGCAAGTCGTTTACGAATGTTTGACGATTGTTTTGCATAATTAAGAGCGTCTTCGTATATTCCAACAGAGCATAAGCAAACGGCATAGTTATTTAGTGATGATGCATAGTCTGGCTCGTAGCGGTCTGGAGTTTTCTGAACTAGTCGCTTGTTGATTTCCAGCGCATTATACATAAACTCAAGAGCATCTTGATTCTGCCCGACATCACTTAAGCGATTTGCAAAGGTATTTAATGATATGGCATAGTCAGATTCATAGCGATCGGGATTATTTTGGGCTAATTGTTTATTTATTTCCAATGATTGTCGTGCAAACATCAAGGCGGTTTCATTTTGTCCGGAATAGCTTAAGTGATTTGCATAGTCGTTTAACGACATAGCATAGGCGGGTTTATAGTTATCCGATTCTTTTTGAGCCAGCCATTTACGAATTTCCAAAGCATGATTAGCGTGGACTAGAGCCGCTTCAAGTTGCCCGGCATCACCCAAGCGGTTTGAGTAGAAGTTTAATGATGTTGAATAACTATATGCAAAGCGCTCTGAATCCAAAGAGTGCAACGACTTAAACAGTTTATATGCTTCTTTAGCACAATAAAGCGCTTGATCATTGCGACCCACCCGACGGAGTGATATCGAGTAATTCATCATTTTCCTTGCGTAATGGGCATGGTTGTCCAAATTTTGTTTTTTGTCTAATTTTTGTCGGGCTTTTTCCACAAGATACTCTTTTACCAAGCACCCCAGTACCGCGAGCTGAACCGAGTCTTGCCGTAGTTGAGGTTCCAGCAAACCGGCAACCTGGCTTTTTGCCAATGGATCCAATCTCGCAAAAGCAGTTTCTGCCACAACAGCAAAATCCCCAGCGGTCTCAATCGCCACAGTCAATACTTCCTGATTACAATGAGCAAAATTACGAGCCAGTGCCTCTGCCGCTGTCTCATGCAAATCTGGGTATTTATCTAACAATCGGGCCAGAACAGTCAGGGTGTGGAGTCGGATGCCCTGAGTAGATCCGTTTGACAGGACAGCATCCAGCAAGCGGGTTGCCTCAGAACCGGCTAGCGTTTGTGCAACCAACGCTTCACCTAACAGGTCAGGTCGTACCGCTTGCAAGCCTTGTTTGCCGGGATAGAGCGGCACCAAGGCTTTGAATAGAGAAGTAAATTCAGCGGGACTCAGCTTGTTTGCATCACTTTTATTCCAATACACCTGGGCATCTCTCGGGGTGGCAAAGCCGCCTGCCAAGGTGGTCAGCGCCAACAGTTGCTGGGCATGCTGTTCCGGTTCACTGAAAATGAAGTTGGCAAGCAAGCGACTCCAGTAACGGCGCTCGTGGTTAAGCAGCGCCCTGGTCAGTCCTTCTGCAGTGGTTGGGCGTTCGCCGTGCAGTGCCAGTAATGCCGCCATCTGCAGGTAAAGCGGTCGCCCGAAATGCTCTCCCGACAGCTCAGGCGTGACCTCCGGCACACGCACCCCCAGAGCATCGGCAAAAGCGCTCAGAGCCTGGCGGTAGGCATGACGACGGCCTTCCTCTTCTGGATGCAGCGGTAACAGCGTATATGGCCCAGTTGTGGCATAGCCGGAGAGCAAGGCTTCACAATGGGGGTCTTTACTGGGCAGATTGTCCCACCACTCCCCGCCATCACGGGCAAGCAACAGTATCCGGATAGGATGCTTGCCGGGTTGCTGTAGGATTGCTTTAACAAGGGCAAGCAGTACCGGTTGTCTGGTTTCGGCATAGTCAATAACAGCCAACACAGGCATGTCGAAAGCATGAAGTTGCTCCCAAGCCTGCTTCATCTCCCGAGGTTCCAGTAGCGCATCCAGAAAACCGGTGTGCCAACCGTTTGCCGCGCGTTGCTGGCAAAGCTCCAGAGCCAAGCGAGTCTTACCCAATCCACCCGCACCGGTAATCAACCGGACTGCGTTCGGCCATTCCCGGTCATCAAGCCAAGCATTCAAGGCATCAAGATCGGGCTGACGGGCAGGGTCAAACGGCACCAACGCCTCTTCCGCCCGCAACAACTGGCTGTCGGCCAGGCCGCTACCGGCTTTCCATTGTCTTGCAGGAATCTGTAAGGGGGAAAAGATGGTCGCTGGAGATTGGGGAGGAGGCGCAGGAGCACTCAGTACTGCTGCGATCTGTTCAGGCGTGACAGGCGGTAAACTCCCTTTCTGTACAGTCCAGCCGAACGCCTGTGTAGCCTGCTCTGCGCAATGTGGCCATGAGAATTTTGCAAGATTATTGCGTAACCGTCCTGCTATGCTACGAGCCTTGTCCGGTTTGTGGGCAATCTCTGTAAGCTTGGCAACGACTGCCGGTAGGTCTTCTTCACGGAAATACGGATCATTGCTGGAGGCACGTACGCTAATTGAGTAGACTTCATTATCCAGGTTCAGTTCATCCAACAACCGAAACACTCCACTGTTTTCACTAATAATCAGGGGGACACCCGCCGCAATTGCCTCCCATGCTGCAAGACCAAAACCTTCATGCCAGGACGGCATCATTGCTACACTTGAACCGCTCAAGTCGGCATAAAGCGTCTGACGATCTTGGGTAAACGGCAAGGTGTGGAGGTTAATAACTCGTTGTGCATATTTTTCCGCAAACTGTTTAAGTTCTGTTTCAGGATTTATCTGGTTGTCCTGGAGCAATGGGGCTTCAAGATCGACACCGCGCAATACCAGCTTGGGTTCTTTACAGAGGCCATCCGGCATGCTTTTATCACATGCTTCTCGGTGCGCCAGGGCAAAGGCGGCAATACCGAGGTATCCCTGTTTAATCCGGGCCGCGTCTTCACTGAGCCGGCCACTGAGAAATGCGGTGAATTTCTTAGGAGGTTCACGAAGCGATATTTCAGCAAGTCCCGGTATCAGCATACAAACCGGTTTTGTGGCCTCAATCATGTCACTCAATGCATCTCGCAAGAGTGGACCTATTGCCAGTACAATATCGGCCTGTTTGAAGAGTGTTGTTTGTTCTTCAACTTTTGTTCTGGCTGTTGCTGAATCTTCGGCATACGACTCGTAGTGATCGTAGCTCATGTGATGTATCAGGGCGGATCGCCCACCAGCCTGTTGTGCCGCTGCAATGGCCGCAGCCCCGGAAATTCTGTCATGGCCGAGCCATACCGTTCTGCCTGGATCAAAGCCGATATCCCGGCGTTTCAACTCATCAAGTGCTGTCTGAGCATGTGTTGTTGAAAGCTGTTTATCCGCTGGAGAATATGGAAGGGGCACCAGGGTTACGTAGGTGTTGCGTGCCTGTTCAATCTCTTCGTTAGTGGCACTGGTTACAACGCAAACAACCTGTATGCCAAGATGATAGGCAACCCCAAGGGCGCTCAGGAAATCAGTATTGAACGAATTTATGCCGCCGTATTTGCTTCCCCATTGTGTGGCAAAAGAGATCAGAGTGTACACGGCCACCTCACCTGCATGTTGAGTTTAGTGGTTTCACCATACAGCAAAAACAGTGACTACCCAAATGATAACAACAAGCTGTTGTAACTTCTACTTGGCGATACATTTTGGGAGATTACATGCCTCCCGCGCCCAGCTCAACAACTCTGCACAGTCCGACCCACGCAGTGCATCCGGCACTGCCAGCCCAAGAAAACGCAACCCCCAGACCAACAACTCAGACTCTTTGCCCGCCACCCGTCCATCAGCTAACGACACCGTATTGTCCCGTTTACTCAGCTTCGCCCCATCCGGTCCGGTTACCAGCGGCAGGTGGCAATAGACCGGTAACGACCAGCCCAGTAGCTGATGCAGCAAAACCTGTCGTGGAGTGGAATCCAGCAGATCATCCCCCCGCACCACTTGATTGACCCCGGTCAGGTGGTCATCCACTACCACCGCCAGCTGATAGGCAAAGAACCCCTCCGCCCGTTTGACTACAAAATCACCTGTTCGATCCAGCTCCGTAGCTATCCTGCCGTGGCGCAGATCATCAAAGGCAATCTGCATCCCATCGGTACGCAACCGCCAGGCCCGCGGTTCACGTCCGGCAGACAGACCGCTACGACAGGTGCCAGGATAGGGGATCTCTTCACCGGGGTGGGGAGCTGAGGCAGAACGGGCGATCTCAGCTCGACTGCAACCACAGGGGTAGACCGCCCCCAGCTTCTGTAGCTGTTCAAAAGACTCGGCGTAGGCAGTTCCATTGTCGCTTTGACGCGTAATGCTACCATCCCAACAGAGCCCAAACCGCTCCATGGTCCGCAGGATATCATCCTCAAACTCCTGCCGACAACGGGGTCCATCCAGATCATCAATCCGCAGCAACCACTGCCCGCCAGCAGCCTTAGCCATCAGCCAACTGCCAACAGCTGCCACCAAAGAACCGGTGTGCAGCGGTCCGGTGGGAGATGGGGCAAAACGACCGATGACCGGACAGGTGGTGTTAGCTCTACCCACCGTCATGATCAGGCTTCCTCGCCTTTACCGTATTCGTTCAGCTTGCGGTACAGGGTTGCAATGCCGATATTGAGGGCAGTGGCTGTACGGGCCTTGTTGTCTCCCATGGCATGCATGGCAGCCAGAATATAATCCCGCTCCAGATCAGCCAGCGGTATGATCGTGCCGGTAATGGCAGGCTTGGGTAGCGCCATCCGTAGTTCTTCAGGCAGATCCTCCACCTGGATTCGCTCACCGCTACTGAGCGCCACTGCATACTCCATGGCATTTTGAAGTTCTCTGACATTGCCGGGCCAATCGTAGCGCAGCAACTGATCAGCGGCCTGGGCGTCAAACCCTGTGATGGTACGCCTTGAACGTTTGGCTGACTCATCCAGAAAGATCCGGGCAAGGGGCAGAATATCCTCCCGCCGTTCCCGCAGCGACGGGATACGCAATTCAATTACGCGCAAACGGTAATAAAGGTCCTGCCTGAACCGTCCGGCAGCCACCTCGTCGGCAAGGTTACGGTTGGTGGCGGCCACCACCCTGATATCAACCTGCCGGGGTTTGTTTTCGCCAACCCGCCTGATTTCCCGTTCCTGCAAGGCACGCAGCAACTTAACCTGCATCCCCGGTGAGATCTCACCGATTTCATCCAGAAAAAGGGTGCCGCCGTTGGCCGCCTCAAATAGCCCCATGGTATCCTTAGCAGCGCCGGTAAAGGCACCCCGCACATAGCCAAACAGCTCACTTTCCAGCAGGGTCTCCGTTACCGCGCCGCAGTTGACCGCCACAAAGGGCCGTCCCATGCGGGCTGATCCTTCATGAATCAACTGGGCGATCCGTTCCTTGCCAGCACCGCTCTCACCGCTGATCACCACCGTTGACTCTACCTTGGCAATCCGACGGGCCATATCAATCGCCTTCCGCATGGCAGGGCTGCGAGCGGTGATACAGGCACACTCCTCCTCGCCGCCATCTCCATCCAGGCAGGATAACTGGCGCTTTCGCGCCCTGAGTTTACTTTCAACCGTTCGTAGCTTTTCAGTCAGTTCTGCCAGCAGCTTGTCGGCAGATTCCATCTGGTAATAGTGCAACTGCTCGTCCAGTTCAGGCCCCCACTGCTCCTTAAAACGTCCCTGCACATGACAAATAGCATCCCCCTTGGCGCAGCAATGGGTCTCGATAAAGTAGACCTCCCGACCTGACCAAGCCGAAACAAAACCGCTGGCAAAGCCGGTCAGGGTCCAGCAGACCGTCTCATCAGACCGCCCGAGATGAAGCAGATGCTGCTCAGCCTCGTAGGAGTTAAGCCAATCAGATTCCACCAACGGGGTACCGCTACTGCCATCGGTTCGCTTGTTGTTAATGACCTCCACCAATCCCAGCAGACTATGCAGGCGAGGGCCGGTCTGGCTATCCTCCAGCAGGCTTGGAAACTCATGCCGTAGCGCCTCAGCAGTCCGACGGCCGTGGGCATAGCCGAAACGGGTCAGGATACTGCGCGCTGCATTCTGACCCAGCGTATCAATCAATTCTTTACGGAGTAACCCCAGGGCCACAGCATCAAATAACAGTGCCCGCTTGCCCATAAACTGGATTATTCCGCCAGCTGGAGAAAAGCTCAGTAACTCCCGTAAATCAAGATCCTCTGCACGCATACGCCCCCCTTTCAATTCAGTAAACAGCCTATCATTTCGATAGAACAAGTCAAGCCACAAACCATACAACTCACGTAAAAACAGCTAGATATACGCATGGCACACCATCTGCAATGGTATCCACAGGTGCACTATCCCTGCACCGCTTCTTACGTTTATCCGGGGGCACGCAGGTGATCGCACCATCTAAAAAAATCCAGGAGGTAGACTCTCATGTTCAGAACCACATTCAAGCTGCTCTTTGTCTTAACACTACTCACCGCCACGGTATCCGCTGTCCACGCGCTCACCGTTGGTGGCCCCCACGCCACCATGGGCTTCAAGTGCGCTGATTGCCACAAGACCGATGCACCCCAGGCAGGTCCTACCAACGAGGCCTGCCTCGCGTGCCACGAAAGCTACGAGAAACTGGCACAGAAGACCAAACCCAAAAAGATCAACCCGGCAGACAAAGAGTCGCACGCCAATCCGCACGAGTCACACATGGGGCCGATCAACTGTACCGATTGCCACCGCACCCACAAACCATCGGAACTGGTCTGTGGACAGTGCCACACCTTCGATTTTGTACCTAAATAACCGGTTCGCAGACAGTTTTCACGTCCCTGACAACGGCTGTTCAGGGACCTACACCCAACACAGGAGGAAGATATGAAGAAGCTGTTGAGTAGTATGGCTTCGGCAGCACTGCTGGTGGCATGTGCGCTACCGGCCTATGCCGAAAAGACTATGGAGGCAGACATTGCGGTTGTCGGCGGAGGGCTTTCCGGCCTGGCTGCAGCTACCCAGGCATCCCAATTGGGGGCCAAGGTAATTGTGCTTGAAAAGCAGGCCAAGGTCGGCGGCACCGGTCTGTTCTGTGAGGGTGTCTTTGCTGCTGAAAGTAAGGTCCAGAAGCGGATCGGCATCAATGTCACCAAAGATTTTGCCTTCAAGCTGATCATGGATTACGGCCACTGGAAGAACAACGGCGCACTGGCCAAGCACTTTGTTGATCGTTCGGCAGAGACCATTGAATGGATGGATGCAATGGGGATCAAGATCGAGTATGTCGGCGTCGGTGGCCATGGCGGCCCTCTGACCTGGCACGTCATCGCACCGGGCCCGGACTACCTCTCCGGCAAGAACAAGCATGATTATCACTGCGAGCGGGTCATCAACGTCTTTAACAAGTATGTCACCGACCATGGTGGCCAGGTTCTGCTGCAGACCCCCGGTACCGATCTGATCAGAGAGGGTAACAAGGTTGTCGGTGTCTGGGCCAAGGACAAGTCCGGCGAAAAGATCCGCATCAACGCCAAGGCAGTGGTTATGGCCACCGGCGGCTTCTCAAGCAACAAGGAGATGATGAAAAAGTACTATCCTGAGTATCCCGACATCACCGCGGTGGGTAACATCGGCAAGGATGGCGACGGCATCAGAATGGGTACTGCAGCCGGTGCCGACCTTGAGGGTATGAACACCGTTGAAGGCTATCGTCCCGGCCTGCCAGGCTTCCACCCGGCCGACCAGATGATCGCCCTGGCCGTACAGCCCTACTTCTGGGTCACTCCCCGCGGTGAGCGTTACACCGATGAGTCTAACATCGTCTTCTGGCCTTACTCAAACAACTCACTGGTCCGTGTTGGTGGTGTGGCCTACTCCATCTATGACGATGCAACCCGCAAGGCAGCCGTTGAACAAGGGATTGAAATGCCGCTGGGTGAGTGGGTGCTGGCCGGCACCAAACTGGTCAAATGGGAAGACTCTTTCAACAAGGAACTGGCCCGCAAGCGTGGTTTTGTCTTCAAGGCCGACACCATTGAAGAACTGGCAAAACAGTTGAAGATGAAGCCTGAGGTGCTGCAGGCCAGCGTTGACCAGATGAACAAGGCTGCCGAAAGCCGTACAGATGAACTGTTTGGCAAGCCAGCCAAATTCCTGCGTAAAGTAGCTACCGGTCCCTTCTATGCAACAAAACTTACCCCACGTCACCTGGGCACCCTGGGCGGCATGAAGGTAACCCGCGACAACCAGGTAGTTGACACCAAGGGCGAGCCGATCAGCGGTCTGTACGCTGTCGGTACTGACTCCGGCGGTATGTATGGTGACTCCTACGACCTGTTACTGGGTGGCGGAACTGCAGGTTACGCCATCAACTCCGGGCGTTTTGCAGCAGAGCACGCTATCAAATATATCAAGCAGTAAGACACCCCTTATATCTGATCAACACCATCAGCCCCGGAGGACAGTATTCCTCCGGGGTTTTGTATGTAATGCACCCCAAACAGACCCTATCAAAATGAGTTACCACCTATCAAAAACAAATCAACAGCAGGCTCACTACAAAATCAACATACTGTTTTTGTTGATTATTTTTTCAAAAGCAGTCTGGCACGGCGACTGCAAATAGCTCGTAAGCCGGGACATAACCGTTACCGGTCATGTCCGGCCCGTGCCATGTGCGTGAAGGGTGCAGACGCCGGGATTCCCCCTCCTTCTCTCCGCCTCAGCCGTTCACGCACATGGCCAAACAACAGGAGAGAAGGCACCAAGCCGGATACCACCGGTTCAGATAGAGCACGTCGCATACGGAAAGGAGGGACTGATTTAAACGCAAAGTAACATCGTGGCATTGATCAGCTACAGCAATGTAGCAATTCCCATGAAGATGCAAAGGAGGCAACAGCATGAAGAAACGAATTATCAGCGCATCAATCATCGCAGCAGCACTTGGCCTGTCCGTACCAGCCATGGCATTGGACGTCACCCCATACGGAGCAATCCGGGTAGGCACCTGGTGGACCTCAAGCACCTACTACAACGGCCAGAACGCGTTGCATGACGCCGATTTTACCCTCGACCTGCAAGGAGACAGCCTTGTCGGTATGCGGGTTAAAGAGGGCGATTTTTCTGGTATCGCAGAAATGGGTGCCTATAACCCCAAAAACCGCGCAGGCGGCGTAGAACTGCGGATGTTGTTTGGTGAGTGGGATTTCGGCGGCGGCAAGGTACGGGTCGGCTATGCCCCCAGCCCTTATGTCTTCCGCTCTGAGCAGACCTACGACAGTGATGGCGGCTTTAACGGTTACGGCTCACTCTGGGATGGCCGCTATGCACAGATTAAAGCAAGCCTGAACAACGGACTCTATCTAACCCTGAAAAAACAGTCGACAAGCAATACCGGTGGCACCTCTAACTTCACCACCAACACGGGACCTGCCTGGCAGAACACCCCGTTTAACCTGACCGCCACCCAGTATGCAGCAACCAACACCAACTACGACACCTATCTGCCCCAGACCACAGTCGGGTACGAAGGCAAGGCCGGCATACTGAAGTACGGTGGTGGTATGGCCTTCAACTTCTACAAAGTTACTCAAACCACCAGTGATGTTGTCACCTCCAAGGACGAAATTTACTCCTATCTCGGCTTTGCCCATGGCACCGTTGACCTGGCACCGGTTGAGCTGAAATTTAATCTGTACACCGGCCAGAACGTGGGCAACCTGATGGCAAACTCTGGCGCAGCCACCGGCTCATACTACTTTAACCGCCATAATGCCTACACCTATGGCGGCTGGGCGCAGGTCGGCTACACCCTGAATAACAAAATCAAAATGTTTACCGGTGCTTCATACGAATCAAATGACACCAAAGAAAGCAAAGTAGATGACCGGATGGCTGCCTTTGCCAACCTGCAGTACGCCGTATCCAAAAACTTCAAGATAGTGCCGGAGTTCACCTATCTAAACGACCTGCGGAGCCGCACAGGCGCTAAAGAACCGCAGATCTATGCTGCCGGCGTCAAGTGGGAGATGACGTTCTAAGAAAAACGGTAGAGGTTAGGCCCTGTAATGAACACAGGGCCTGACCTCCACGGTTTCAAGGCCACGAGGGGACGTGGTTTACGCTGTACCCAGCCAAACAGGTGCAGCCAACAGAAGGAGGGAACCAATGTTTAAGACACTTCGCGTACTTTACGCATCTATCATCGTACTATTCAGCACGGCACTTGGTTATGCCGCACTGCCACTGCCTGAGCAGGTTGCCCGTGATTTTAAACCAATCTCCGGCTATGTCGTACAATCCAGCGGGAATGACTACCTGATTGACCTGGGAATCGGTCAAGGGGTCGTGGCAGGCGACCTGTTCAGTGTTGTCGGCCCCGGAAAGGCGATCACCCATCCGGTGAGCGGCAAGATTATCGGAACCGAGGAACAGGTTAAGGGACTGCTTCGCCTTACGCGCCTCAAAAACGGCTATTCGCAGAGTCGACCGGTGGGTGCCGTGACTGATAGCATCAAACGGGGCGACAGCATCCTGCGTTTTCAGGATATGGCTGCCGTTGTATGGGACTACACCGGCCAGGGTCATCAGCTTGCCAGACAGCTACAGTCAGGCTTGCCCCATCTGCAATGGAAAGACTATGCCGATGCTCAACAAAAACGCCCGACGACACCTGCACGCGCCGAAACCATGACACCGACCCTGTATTTTATCCTCACCAGCCAGACCCTTGAGGTCAGGGGTCCTGATTTTGAGCTCATCCACAGCTATCCGGTTACCGGCACGCCAGCTTCAACCAGCAATGCAACGCTGACGACTGCAGCATTGCCTGCCCTTCCACTGCTACCGGTTATAGCCCCGGCAACAGGAGGCGCAGTCCAGGCCGGTGGCGAACCGATCTGGAACAATGCCAACCTGAAAGGCACACCGATTGGCGTTGCTGTGGGCGACTTTGATGGCGACGGGCGCCAGGAAGCAGCCATCGCCTTCAGTGACCGGATTGAGATCGGCCGCCTGAACGCTGATGGCTACCAGTCACTGGGTGCAATCCGGCTTGCTGGCGGAAGCCAGGCCTATGCGCTGGACGCCGCAGATCTGAACTCAAACGGCCGCACCGAACTGTACGTCTCTGCCATGAACAGCAACGGCAATCCTGCCGGTATCAGCATCGAGTTCCGTGACGGCCGCTACCGGACCACAATCAGCAAGATCTCCTGGCACCTGCGCACGGTGATGCTGCCAGGCGAAGGCAACGTACTGCTGGCCCAGGAATACAACGGCCTGGGGCGCGAATTCAACGGGCCGGTCTTCAGGGTAAAACGCACCGGAGATAGCCTTACTCGTGCCGAAACCTTTCCGCTGCCAAAACGGATCAACCTGTACGGCTTTGCCCTTTTCAGCAGCCAGGGCCGCACACTGGTTGCTAACCTGGATGATGATGGCTACCTCTCCGTCCTTACAGCATCAGGAGAACAGTTGGCCGGTAGCGCAGATACCGTGGGCGGAACAGAATCCTACTTTGAGATGAACGATGAGACCGCCACCGGTGGAGAACCTCGCCAGGTGTACCTGAAAGCCCGCGTTGAGGCGACCAGCCAGGGCAACATCCTGGTCAGCGCCAATAGCGGACTTGGCTTCCTGGGCCGTCTCAGGATGTATGTTAAATCAGAGCTGAAACTATTCCACTGGAACGGCAAAGACCTGCGTGAAACCTGGCATACGACTCCGGAAAAAAGCTATCTGGCAGACTTCAGGCTGCTACCCGGCACGGCTGGTGAGAATTCAAAACTGGTTACTGTCGTGGCTTTCCCGTCAATGAATCCGCTGACTGCACGTACGGCTTCAGTACGGATGTACGATCTGGGAACGCCCTGAGCATCAGGATGCCAGCATTATGACGTACAAAATAATCTGAAGGACACAAAGGCCCGGCACTGTCCGGGCTTTTGTCATTATCACTATCAATATGATAACACCAACCTCCAAAACGACAGGAACACCTACCCGTCGCCACGAAATCAAACAAGTAATTACAAATAGTTACACTCTGGCACAGACCGTGCAATTAACAGCTACAAAACTAAGACCGGACGCTTACGTCAGGTGAGCATCCTCCTTAGGTGGTGCAATGGGGGGGAGAGCAATCTCCCCCAATTTTTCAGCAGACAGCAGATCTCTTCAGTACCAGCCAAAGGAGCATAGACCCATGGCACGATCCTCCATAGAACAGGCAATCAAGGATATCCGCAACGGTAAAATGGTTATTTTGGTTGATGATGAAGACAGAGAGAACGAAGGCGATCTGACCATGGCGGCCGAACATGTCACTCCAGAGGCGATCAACTTCATGGCCAAGTACGGTCGCGGCCTGATCTGTCTGACCCTGACCGAAGAGCGCTGTGACCAGCTTGATCTGCCGCCAATGGTTTCAGAAAACAATTCACCATTCCAAACCGCCTTTACGGTGTCCATTGAGGCGCGCCACGGAGTGACCACCGGCATCTCGGCAGCTGACCGGGCCCATACCATCCTGACCGCCATTGCAGATAACACCGGGCCGGAAAATCTCTCCCGCCCCGGCCATATCTTTCCATTGCGTGCACGGGCCGGCGGGGTACTGGTTCGCACCGGTCAGACCGAAGGTTCGGTGGATCTAGCCCGTCTGGCCGGACTGAAACCAGCCGGAGTGATCTGCGAGATCATGAACGATGACGGCAGTATGGCCCGCATGCCGCAGTTGAAGGAGTTTGCCCTGCGGCACGGCATCCGAATCTGTTCGGTGGCTGATCTGGTGGCCCATCGCCTGCATCACGAATCACTGGTGCGGCCGGTGGCGGAGGCAAAACTGCCCACCTGGGCCGGACAGTTCCGCGTGATCGCCTTTGAGAATGATATTGACGGCCTGGAGCATATCGCACTGATCAAGGGCGAGATCGACCCGGATAAGCCGGTATTGGTCAGGGTGCATTCGGAGTGCCTGACCAGTGACGTGTTCGGTAGCATCCGCTGTGACTGCGGTGGACAGCTAAGCCGGGCCATGGACCAGATCGAGCAGGAGGGTTCAGGCATCCTGTTGTATATGCGGCAGGAAGGCAGAGGGATCGGCCTGATCAACAAGCTTAAAGCCTATGAACTGCAAGATCAAGGCTGCGATACCGTTGAGGCCAACGAGGCACTGGGATTCAAGGCTGATCAGCGTGATTACGGCATTGGCGCCCAGATGCTGAGGGCGTTGGGAGCCAGAAAGATCCGTTTGATGACCAACAACCCCAAGAAGATGATTGGGCTGGATGGGTATGGCCTGACTATTGTTGAACGGATACCGATCGAGATGAAGGCGTTGAGTACCAATGTCCGCTACCTGCAGACGAAACGGGAAAAACTCGGGCACCTGCTGGCTGTCTGCTAAAGAGATGGGGGAAGTCATGGCCGTCCGCAACCAGCAGTTGTTCCAAGGATTGTTTCTGATCAACTTCCTGATCTCGCTGGGGTTCGGTGTCAGCGACGCCTTTTTCCCGCTCTATTGCCAGAGCATCGGGGCCCGGGGTCTGCTGCTGGGTGTAGCGGTTGGCGGGTATGCGCTGTCTAAGATCATCTTCAGCCCGATCATGGGGTCGCTGGCAGACCGTTTTGGTCGGCGACAGCTGGTTATTACCAGTCTGCTGGTGTACCTGCTGGTTTCATGTAGTTACCTGGTGACCAACAACCTGGTTGTGGTGGTCTGCCTGCGCCTGTTGCAGGGTGCCGGTTGCGCCATGTTCCGCCCGGTGGTGCAGACCCTGATTGCTGATCATACCAGCAGCCAACAATGGGGCAAGGCCATGGGCAGTTTTGACATCTCTTTCTACGCCGCACTCAGCTGCGGCCCGATCATCGGCGGCATCATCATGGATCAGGCAGGCTTTCAAGGGCTATTCAGCGTCCTGATCATCTGCAGCATGGCCGCGCTGGGACTGGCCTTTGCCATAATCCCGCGACAGTTGAGACCATCTCAGGCTTCAGCAGAGATTCCTGTACAGCCTGGAATCAGTGCCCTGTACCGCCAGAGCGGCACGCTGCAGGGGCTGCTGCTGTTCATCTTCGGCAGGGCCTGCGGTATCACGGCCTGCGGGACATTTCTGCCGATCCTGCTTTCATCAAAACTGGGGATGAGCGGGGTACAGGTGGGGATCATCATGGCCTCGGCCACCCTGATCATGACGTTACTGCTGCGCCCGGCAGGCCGGATAGCCGACCGGGTTCCCCGCAGACTGCTGGTGATCTGCGGCGGCACGATGGTACCCTTACTCTATATGCTGCTGCCCGTTGCAGCCGACTTCATGCAGATGCTCGGTGTCACACTGGGGATCGGCGCCTTCAGCGCCCTTTCACAGCCGGCCACCAGTGCCCTGCTGGCTGAAGAGGGGCAACGGCTGGGGATGGGGACCTCGATCGGCACCTTCCATGCCTTTTTAAACCTGGGATTTGTAGCGGGTCCACTGGTGGGGTCACTATTACAGAGTTCAGCAGGGCTGCAGGGGGTGTTTATCGCCATCGGCCTGATCGGACTCTGCACTGTTGCCGGGTTTATCCTGAATAAGCCGATGCGAAAACTGGCGACTGCGCGAGTCTAACGCCTGAATTCGCACGGTTCCAGACCTTACGGCCAATCACCGGTAACTGACCTTCCCCTACAATTGCTCCACAATCAGCTGCCGTGCCAATTCTAACTCCTCATCCTTTGACGCGATCAAGCCATCCAGCCGAGCCGACAGCAGTCGCTCTTTCATCGTACGGATGGCAGGCCCCCGTGGCACTCCCAAGTCCTGCAATTCTGTGCCGCTTACCAGCGACTTTACTTCAGCAAGTCTGGTCAGGTAATGGGACACCAACCGCCGCAACTCGTCCTGACCACTGCGGGCAAGACCGTACAGCAGCAGCTCGAGCGGCATGCCATGCAGCAGGGTATAAAGCTGGCTGTTAGAGATTTCCTGCCCACGGCCCAGAGCCTGCCTCAAGTGCTGTAACCGTTTTAAGGCCTTGTGCCGATGACCAAAGATCCGCTCCATCAGACGTTCAGGCATCATCAAGCGCTGGCAGACCTCCAGATACTGAGGAGAATCAAGGCGGTCCATCAATGCCAGGAACCAGACGGTCCAGGGTTCCAGCGGCGTTTCCAGATAGAGCAGCTGGTACCAGGCCAGTACCCGCTCCAGCTCTGCAAATAGTTGTTCACTGTCTGGTCCAAACCGCAGTCCCGTATGAATACAGGGCAGCAACCCCAGCTGGGCCATCCGCTTGACCGCCAGGGTTGGTTCCTGCTCTTTCAGGATCTGGATCAATTCCCCCATCAAGCGCTTGCCACCAACCCGCTCCACCAGTCCGGCCCGGACCGCAGAACGCAGCAGACCTTCGGTATGGGGGTCAAGCTGAAAACTCAGCCGCTGTTCAAAGCGGATCGCCCTGAAGGCGCGGGTCGGATCTTCCACAAAGGAAAGGTTGTGCAGCACCCGCACCGTTTTATCCTGCAGGTCTTTCTGGCCGCCAAAGAAATCAAGCAGGACACCGAAACGATCATGGTTCAGGCAGAGCGCCAGGGTGTTGATGGTAAAGTCGCGGCGGTAGAGATCATGACGCAAGGAGGCCCGCTCCACCGTGGGTAAAACACCGGGGGAGTCATAGTATTCCAATCGGGTGCTAGCCACATCCAGCTTGCGGCCATCGGGAAAGACCACCACTGCGGTGCCAAAGGCCTGGTGGGGTCGCACCCTGCAACCGTGCTGCTCGCCAAAGGTCTCGGCAAAAAAGATCCCATCCCCCTCAATCGTAATATCAAGATCAAGATTAGGCAGATCCAGCAGCAGATCCCGCACAAAGCCGCCCACCGCATGCACCGCCACCCCTTGTTCATCACCACTGTTACCCAACAGTTCCAGCAGTTGGACCGAATCAGCGGGCAGACGTCTTCTGAGCAGGGTGGCCAGATCCCGCTGCTTTGGCTCAGGAGAAAGCCGTTCCAGATCGTAGAGGGTCTCACCATCCCTGCTGCTACCGTGCAGATGACGCAACAGGTCAGTGCGGGTCACCACCCCCACCAGCTGGTCACCGTCAAAGACCGGCACAAAACGGCGGTCACCACCCACCATATGGTCCATGACCGTTGTCAGCGGGGTATCAGGGGTGGCATGCATCACTGCGGTGTGCATCACCTCAGTTACCGGACGATCACCCAGGCCATGGTAGACGGTCTTTTCCGCCACCTTGCGGGTGATGATCCCCAGCAACTGCTCTCCCTGCAGCACCGGCATGGCGCTGTAGTTGTAGCGCACCAGCAGATCCCGGGCACCCAGCACCGTGGTTTCTGCGGGCAAACTACGAACCGGTGATGACATAATCTGTCCCACTGTCTTGCGGGGATGCACTATCAGCAGTAGATTCCGTTCAAGCCGCTCCAACACAACGGACAACGGCTCGCCCTTAACCGTTGCCGAGGCAGCAGAGGCATGGCCGCCGCCACCAAAGAGACGCAGCAGCTCCCCCACATCCACCTCAGGCACCCGACTGCGGGCCACCAGATAGATCCGGTCTGCCATGGCCACCACCAGCACCAGCAGATCCAGGTTCTCCATATCCCGCATCATATGGGCCAGACCGGCAATATCCCCCACATACCAGGGGCGACTGGCATGGGCCACAGAAATCCGCACTCCGCTGACTTCACTGGTCTTCAGGGTTGAAAGCAGATCATGCAGCAGCTCCACCTGCGGCGTGGTCAATTCCGGCGACAGGATCTCATCCGCCAGATGCAGCCGTGCGCCCCGCTCCAGCAGCCAGGCAGCAGCACGATAGTCCTCCGGCGTGGTCGTGGGGAACAGCAACCGTCCGGTATCTTCATGGATGCCCAGCAGCAACAGGGTTGCTTCTGCAGGGGTTGGTTCTATCCCCCGCTCACGCAGCAGCTCTGTCATAATGGTGCTGGTGGCGCCAACAGGCCGGACAATGCCGTCTGAAGCAGTAATACTGTCAACAGTGGCTGGATGGTGATCATAGAGATGGAGCGTCAGGCCGGGCCGCTCCAGCAGTTCTGCAAAACGACCAATACGAGAGGGCTGCTGGCAATCAACAATAATCAGGCGCGTGATGCTGGAGAGATCAATATCTTTGGAACGAACAAGCGAAGGGAGCAGATCAGGATGACGGGCAGAAAAGTCGCGCAGATTTTTTTCCTGAGAACCGGGAAAGGAAAGCAGGGCTCCGGGATAAAGCCGCCCGGCAGCTGCCAGGGAGCCCAGACAATCGAAGTCAGCATTCAGATGTGAGATGACCAGATCCATGGAGTCACTTTCCGGCTAACTTACTCTCCCAGCGCCAGGCATCTTCAACAATAGTTTTTAAACTATTAAAGCGTGGACGCCAATCGGTCAGCTGTTTGATCTTCTCGGCCTGGGCGATCAGGCAGGCCGGATCACCGGGACGGCGGCCTTCTTCAACCACCTTGAAGTCAACGCCGCTGACCTGCTTAACCATGGCCATCACTTCCCGCACGCTACTGCCTTTGCCATAGCCCACATTGATGGCAGTGGACTCACCACCCTTATCCAGGTAGCCAAGGGCCGCCAGGTGGGCTGCTGCCAGGTCTTCAATATGGATATAGTCACGGATGCCGGTGCCGTCAGGCGTGGGATAGTCCGTGCCGTAGATGGCTGCCTGCTGACGCTGGCCAAGGGCGGTCTGGCAGGCGATCTTGATCAGGTGGGTAGCTTCAGGCGTACGCTGACCAATCCTGGCCTGGGGATCAGCCCCGGCAACGTTAAAGTAGCGCAGGGCAACATATTTAAGGCCGTGGGCAGCTGCCGTGTCCCGCAGCATCCATTCGCTCATCAACTTGGAGGTGCCATAGGGGTTGATCGGCGCCAGCAGGGTCTCTTCCGAGGCACTGCCCCCTTCAGGAAAACCATAGACCGCGGCGGTGCTGGAGAAGACAAAGCGCTCAACGCCGTGTCGCACACAGGTCTCCAACAACCCGAGGGTATTACGGGTGTTGTTACCGTAATATTTAAGCGGCAGGGAAACCGATTCCGGCGCCACAATGGCGGCGGCAAAATGCAGCACGGTCTTGAAGCGGTACTTTTGAAAAGTCGCTTCCAGAGTTGCATGATCGGCCAGTTCAGCCTGAATCAGCTCTTCACCATGCAACAATGCGTCACGAAATCCGGTGGAAAGGTTGTCATAAACCACCACCTGATGGCCTGCCTCAGAAAGCTGTCGCACCACATGGCTACCAATATAGCCACATCCACCGGTTACCAGAATTTTGTCTGACATAGTTTGTCCTATAGATAGCGTTGGATTGCCTGCATTGATCGTTCTAAACGTTCACGACTGTGGGCCTCAAGGGTCCAGACCGCCTGGGGTGCGTACTGTTTCAGCAGATCGGTTACCTTCTGGAAGTCAATCTCCCCTTCCCCAACCGGCAGGTGTTCATCAGCCACGCCATGATTATCGTGCAGATGGCTTTCAATAATAAAACTGCCCAGGGCAGTGAACCACTCTTCCAGCGACACGGTACAGAACATATTAAAATGGCCGCTGTCAAAACAGTGTCCAAAGAGGGTTCTATCAAGCTGATTCAGGACCTGCACCAGGGTTGAGGGTTCTTCTTCAAAGATATTTTCCAGGGCCACCTTGCAACCGGCCTGCCTGATGCGGGGCAGTTGCTGTTGCCAGAAGGAAACCGTATTGGCAACCCAGGTATCAACCGCAGAACCATAGGAAAGCCGACTATAACCGGGATGAAACACCACCACCCGGGCCTTGAGTATTTCCGCGCAATCCAAGGTCTGCTCAACCCGTTGGCGGGTGGTTTCACGCACTGCCCGATCAACCGAGCCGGGATTCAGATCCATAAAGGTGGCGTGGATGGTACAGGACAGGCCATGGCTGGCCAGGTCATTGGCCAAGGTCTGCAGAGCAGCCGTATTCAACGTATCCAAAGAATCAGCCGGAAGGTACAGCTCTGGGTTGATCAGCTCCTCCAGCAGGTATGAGCGATGCTCTGCCAAGCGGGGCCAGGGTATATGGGCACAAAGCAGGCTAGGCATGGGCAGCATCCCCCTGTTTACGGCGGGCGCTATGTCCAGGTTCTATCCGACGTTTGACCAGCTCCTCAAGTTTATCCACCGATTCAGGGTCCCCCAGCACAATCAGGGTGTCCCCCTCGTCAATGGCAGCCTGGGGGTTAGGGTTAAAGACCATGTGACCATGGGATTTCTTGATGCCGACAATAATGACACCGGTCTCTTTGCGAAAGCCGGTACTGACCAGGGTGTGACCGGCAAATTCGGAATCATGGGGGATACTGATCTCTTCCATCTGCAGATCAAGGTGTTCACTGGCAGTGGCAATCTCGATAAAATCAACCACGTTGGGACGCAGGATTGACTGGGCCATCCGCATACCGCCAATGGCATAGGGAGAAACCACCTTGTTGGCCCCGGCCCGCTTCAGCTTTAACTCAGTTCCTTCTTCACCGGAACGGGCCAGAATATGCAAATCCGGATTCAACCCCCGGGCGGTCAAGGTAATATAAACGTTCTCAGAATCCGAGGTAACCACCGAGACCAGACCGGTTGCCCGCTGAATACCGGCCCGGATCAGGGTTTCATCAAGGGTGGCATCCCCCTTCATCCAGAGGTAACGATTATCTTCAATCCGCTCCACCACATCGGTATTGCGCTCTACAATCACAAACGGGACATCATTGGCTGCCAGCTCGCGACAGATCATGGAGCCGATCCGGCCAAAACCGCAGATGATGTAATGATCCTTGAGGGCGTCTATCCTTTTTTCCACCTTTTTCCTCCCGATGATCCGCTGAATCTGCCCTTCAAACATCAACTGGGCCATACTGCTGACCAGGTAGCCCAGGGTGCTAACCCCGAATACAATCAGGACCATAGTAAAAAGTTTGCCCTGATCAGTCAGATCATGGACCTCTTTAAATCCGATGGTGGCCAGCGTTATCACCGTCATATAGAGAGCGTCCAGAAGGCTCCAGCCCTCAATGACCATATACCCGCTGGTCCCCATGGTCAGCAGCAGCAACAATATGCCAATCGATATTTTAAGCCGTCGGACCGGATCCATGCACAAACCTCTATCTGATTCAGATGCTGCACCCTACTACCTGAACTAGTAAAATTCAAGCGACTTTGGTGCATTCAGTGCCATAACAAACCAGCTTTACAGGCAGAACTCATGAAAATGAAATCGATTCAATTGACAAACAGTGCATACTGTATACAATAATACCACTATCTTTGGGAGCTGCCACCGGACACCATGAAAAGATTAAAAGAAAAACACTTGACTCTGCGGGAAAAGATTCTTGAAACCATCCGAGACGCCATCATCTCCGGCACCATAAAATCAGGTAGCCGCGTATCAGAACCGGATCTTGCCGAGCGATTCGGCATCAGCCGCACCCCTATCCGGGAGGCATTCCGACAGCTTGAGTCAGAAGGCTATCTTACCGTGATCCCGCGCAAGGGAGCGGTGGTGAGCGCCTTTACCCAGAAGGATGTAGAAGAATTTTACGCCATTAAAAGCATCCTGGAAGGGTATGCTGCCCGGCTGGCCTGCAGCAAGCTGAGCACCAAAGAGATCGACCGGCTCCACACCATCAATGAACGTCTGTCAGAACTGTGCGAACATTCCGATATCAAACAGTTCTTCAAGGTCCACAACGATTTCCACGATCTTTTCATTAAGGCGGCTGACAACGATAAACTACGGGAGATGATCAACCTGCTGGTGACCCGTTTTCAGCGGCTGCGCCTGATGTCCCTTTCACAACCGGGCCGGATGGCGGTTTCAGTGCAGGAGCACACCAAGATTATTACCGCCTTCCGCGAACGAAACTGCGAAGCTGCCGAACTGCTGGTACGTAAAAATGCAGAGTACGGCGGCAAGGTACTGCTGGACGAAACCGCCTGCCAGCCAGGCGAGGCAATGGATCTCTAGGGGGCTGCCATGAGCGGACTACCACAGGATACCAGACGTAAACTCCCCAAAATGGACAAGGTACTGTCCTGGCCCGAGATCACCTCACTGCGGTCGCTTACCAGCCATGTCGGCCTGAAAAATGCGGTCCGCAACGTACTTGATCAGCTACGCACGGCACTTTCTTCCAACCCTGCAACCGATCTCACCCCCACCTCCATCAGCCATCTGGTACGCAACCAGATCCGTATTGCCGAGACCCCCAGCCTGCGGCGGGTAATTAACGGCAGTGGCGTGGTGATACATACCAATCTGGGACGATCGCCCCTGGCCCATGCAGCAGAAGCAGCACTGCGCGATACCGCCTGGGGCTACAGCAATCTTGAATTTGATCTGGAACAGGGAGAACGTGGCGAGCGTTACAGCCATGTGGAAAATCTGATCTGCGAACTGACCGGTGCCGAGGCGGCCCTGGTGGTGAATAACAACGCCGCCGCAGTCATGCTGGCCCTCTCCAGCCTGGCAGAAGGCCAGGAAGTAATTGTCTCCCGCGGTGAGCTGGTCGAGATTGGTGGTTCCTTCAGGATCCCTGATGTCATGCGTCAAAGCGGTGCAACGCTGGTAGAGGTGGGCACCACCAACCGGACCCACCCCCGTGATTACATCGGGGCGATCACCGAACAGACCGCCCTGTTACTAAAGGTCCACACCAGCAACTTTGCGGTGGTCGGCTTCACGGCAGAGGTCAATACTGAAACCATGGTACGGATCGGCCAGGAAGCAAGCATCCCCACTATGGTTGATGCCGGAAGCGGATGCCTGATTGATCTTGCACCGTTTGGTATCTGTGGCGAAGCCACTGTCCAGCATCATCTGCAGGCCGGAGCCGACGTCGTTACCTTCAGCGGCGATAAGCTGCTGGGCGGCCCCCAGGCCGGGCTGATTGCAGGACGTCGTGATCTGGTTGAGAAGATGAAACGACACCAGCTGTTACGGGCATTACGCATTGACAAGCTGACTCTTGCGACACTTGAGGCGACCTTACGTCTCTACCGTGACGAGCGGGTGGCGCTGACTGAAATACCGACCCTGCGGATGCTGACCATGCCGCTGGACACGATCTCCAGCCAGGCACGCCGGATGCTGCGGCGCTTACGCGCCCTCCTGCCCCCACAGTTTACCCTGACTCTGCAGGATGGCTTCTCAAGTCCGGGCGGGGGCACCTACCCTCTTCTGCAGCTTCCCAGCCGTTTGATAGAGGTAACCGTTAACGGTGTGCCGCCAAAGCGCCTGGAAGAACTGCTGCGCAGCACGACGCCTCCTGTTGTGGGGCGTCTCCAGAAAGACTGTTTCCTCCTGGATGTGCGCACCCTGACCGACGCCGAGATTCCACTACTGGCTTCGGCCCTTGTCCAGGCCCTTGAGGTGACTCCATGAGTAAACCACGTGCCTTTGCCCTGATACCTGCTGCAGGAATGGGAAAGCGGATGGGGGCCTCCATGAACAAGCAGTACCTGCAGCTGGGGGGCAAACCGATTGTTGCCCGCACCCTGCAGGTCTTCCAGGACAGTCCGCTGATCAGCGGCATCATACTGGTCATCCCGGAAGACGAGATCCCCTACTGCCGTCGTGAAGTTGTCGAAAAATATCAGCTAACAAAGGTATTGGATGTTGTTCCCGGTGGTTCTGAACGCCAACATTCGGTTATGAATGGACTGCGTGCCTTGCAAAATCTTGCAGCGGCTGAAGACATCATCCTGATCCATGATGGTGTGAGGCCTTTTATTGATGAAGGTATCCTGCAGCAGTCCATTGATCTGGCCGGCAGTGGGGTTGGCGCCCTGGTTGCGGTTCAAAGCAAAGACACCATCAAGGTGGTGCGGGATGGTGTTGTTATCTCCACACCGGAACGCTCCACCCTCTGGCAGGCCCAGACGCCCCAGAGCTTCAGGTATGGGCAGATTCTGCAAGCCCACCAGCAAGCAGTGCAGGATAACTTTGTCGGTACCGATGATTGCTCACTGTTTGAGCGTAGCAATGAACCGGTCAAGATCATTACCGGCAGCTACCGCAACATCAAGATTACCACACCGGAAGACCTGGTGCTTGCCGAGGCCTTTCTGAGTCAACAAGGCGGAGGTCAACCATAAACATGGGTACGAAACAGATTCTCATCGTTTCAAACGGCACCACCGCAGCCCAACAGGCATTCCAGCTCCTTGCAACAGCCCCCTATCAGCTGCATCAGGCTGCCACCTGCGAAGAAGCCCGCATCATCATCAAGCAACAGCGCTTGGATGCAATTCTACTTGGCTCTCCGCCCCATCAGCACTGCCTGCCCTCATTGGAGCACCTGCAGGAATCAGGCAATGATCCGGCAGTCATTGCCCTGCTGGATGCCAATGAGCAGGAGCGCTATCTGGATTGCCACAAGCAAGGCGCCCTGGATTGCCTGATGGCCCCTTTCAGTGTTGAGCGGCTGGTTAAAAGCATTGAGCGCTGCCTGGCGATCAAATCACTTGAACGGGAAAAACGGGATTTCATCTCCATGCTTTCCCATGACCTGAAAAATCCGCTTACTGCAGCCATCGGTTCAATTGATCTGGTCAGGGAAAAACGGCTTGGCCCACTTAACCGTGAGCAGGGCAGCTACCTGCTTTCAGCCATTGAAAGCTGCAATGAAGTGGTTGCTATGATTGACAACCTGCTGGACATTCACCGGCTTGAGGCGGGTAAACTGGTCTTTCACAAGGCGCCGGTCAACCTGTCAGAGCTGGCGCAGCAGGTAGTTGCAGGATTCCGCGGTATGATCAAACATGCCCAGATACAGTTACATCTCCAACTGGAAGAAGATCTGCCGCTGCTGGATCTGGACAAAAACAAGTTTTCTCGGGTGATTGCCAACCTACTCGCCAATGCGGTAAAGTTTACCCCCTGCGGCGGAGAAATCAGTGTGCGTTGCTACTGCGGTGTGTCGGTTGATTCTAACGTAGCAATTATGCTCAGCGTCGCAGACACCGGTAACGGCATTGCAACGGTTGAGCTACCTATCATCTTTGACCGCTTTGTCCAGGCTCGTAATCAGGCAGGACGGGGCAGTGGCGGCAGCGGCCTGGGGCTGGCATTCTGCAAGATGGTAACCGAGGCACACGACGGCACTATCACTGCTGACAGCCGGGAAGGCGTTGGCAGTGAATTCACCATTACCCTGCCACTTCCATAACACAACAACGGAGAATTACCATGATTCAACGACTCTTCTGCACCCTGATCCTGCTGGCAGGCCTGCTTGTTTCCGGGACCGCCTCTGCTTCGACGATAGATTTGAGCAAAGCACTGGTGATCGGCAACGGCCCCAAAAAGGTGATCGAATTCACCGACCCTGACTGTCCCTTCTGCCGCAAGGCATCGGCCTATTTCCACAACCGCCGTGACGTTACCCGCTATGTTTTTTTCAACCCGCTGGCAATGCACCCAAATGCACGGCCCAAGGTGCAGTATATTCTTTCCAGCCCAGACAAAGCCCGCTTGTATCATGAGGTTATGTCCGGCATGGCTGACCGGATGGATGCCAAAAACCTGCCGGTTACCGCAGCAGGGGTAAAACTACAGGAAGAACAGCAAACCATTGCCAAAAAGGCTGGCATTGATTCAACACCGACCTTTATGATTATGGGAAGAATTATTGAGGGGTTTGATCTGCCGAAGATTGAAGAACTGCTGGGGAAATAATCTGGGCTTGCAAGGTATATAACATTGCAGGCTTTCAATCCCGTTACTTCAGTTCCCTGCGACGGTAGCTGATACCAAGCTTATCCAGTCGTGAGCGCAGGGTGGTCGGGTTCACTCCCAGCAGTTCAGCCGCTCCGCCCGAGCCGTGAATCTTGCCCTTCGTCAACACCAACACTTCTTTGATATGCACTGCCATTGCCTCATCCAGATTGAGTGGATAGCTCAGCTGACCCTCAACAGAGCTCTGTGATCTGTTTGAACTATCATTGTCCGGCTGAACTGCATCAAAGGTTAATGCCCCGCCACGATAACGGATCAACTCACGTTCCACCACATTCTCCAACTCACGCACATTACCTGGCCAGTCATATTCCACAAGGCGCAGAAGCGCACCAGGGGCTATGGAAGGCGGGGCTGCCATGCCCAGTTCCCTGCTCTTTTCGGCCAGAAAATGCCGGGTCAAGGCAGGAATATCCTCCTTGCGCTGCCGTACCGGCGGCACGATGATGGGAAACCCGCTCAGCCGGTACCAGAGATCCTCACGGAAACTGCCTTCCGTAATCATACTCTGCAGGTTGCGGTGGGTTGCAGCGATCACCCGTACATTGACCGGTATCGGGCGCTTCCCTCCAATCTTCTCCACTTCGTGGTGCTGCAACACCCGCAGGAGCCGTACCTGGGCTGCTGGCGGAAGTTCACCAATCTCGTCCAAAAAAATGGTCCCCTTGTCAGCCCGCTCGAAGCGCCCCCTGTTCTCTGCAATTGCGCCAGTGAACGCCCCCCGCTCATGGCCAAACAGCTCACTGTCGATCAGGCTCTCCGGCAGGGCGCCGCAGTTTACCTTAACAAACGGACCGTCCTTGCGCTGTGAAGAAAAATGGATCGTATTGGCGATCATCTCTTTGCCGGTTCCGGTTTCGCCCAACAGCAATACGGTATTGTTAAGAGGAGCCACCTGACGCACCATCTCCATCACATTGCGCAGCCCGGTATTAGCGCCGATGATCTCGTCTGCGTCTCCCAGCAGTTCACGATTCAGGAAACGCTTGTCATCCAGCAGGACACTCTGGTAGTGCAGCACCTCTTCATGGGCAAGGGCATTGGCAAGGGCAATGGCAAACGGCTTTGCAATGCACCCCAGAAATTCTGCCTGTTTCTCACTGTAGCGTCCCTTTCCCTCTGCACGCAAAGCCAGTCCGCCAAGTAACCTCTCCTCAATGCGTAACGGCACGATCAGATCAGAGAGTCCTTCAAGCCTTGTAAACGGCGCAAGGCGGCGAAAAATCTCGTCCTCTGCATCAACAATGAATGGCCTGGAAAAATTCCGGGCTGCAATCTTCTCCAGCATCCCTTCAGGCAACGGGATAATCTCATCAGGCAGTACGCCGCCATCTCCAACAGCCTGGGCAATCCGCCGAATCGCCCCCAGCCGTTCGTCGATGATAAAGAGGGTCAGTGAGCTGAGCGCAATCTGATCCTTCAGATAGGTAAACGTACTGCGCAACGACTCTTTGATATCCAGACTGCTGCAGCTTCTGAGGGTTATCTCTCTCAGGAATATATCGTTCGTATCCATATCTTCACCCTTTGGACAGATCTGTCAGCGTACTTCCTGCTTGATCCATCCCTTCTTCCACCTTAACCGCTCTACACACAACTACCATATTTCGTACAGCACTGCAAATCACGATTATTAGTAACAATTATATACGATATTTCGTGCCGCACCCACCAACAACCTAATCAACATACTGATATAATTAACAATATCTCTTGGCACGTTTGTCGCAAAAGGACAGTACGAAATGCAATACAAAGGAGCCGACCATGTCCAACCTGCTGTATGTGACCTGCAATGTCAGACCGCTGGAACAATCCCGGACCCTGACACTGGGCAATGAATTCCTGAAAGAATATCAGCGTTGGAACCCGCAGGACGAGATTGAGATCATCGACCTGTATCGCGACAGCATTCAGCGGGTGGATCAGGATCTGCTCAATGCCTGGGAACGGACTGAGCACGGGGAAGCGTACGTGCCTTTTTCAGACGAAGAACGACGCAAGATGAGCCGGATCTGGCGTCTTGCAGAGCAGTTCGCCAGGTGCGACAAGCTTATCTTTGTCACCCACAGCCTCAACCTCTGGTTCCCGGCTGAATTCAAGATGTACATCGACACCATCTGCGTGCTGGGTCGCACCTATTGTCTGACGCCCCACGGGGCTGAAAAGACGGTACCCGACCGTCACCGGAAATCTCTGCACCTGCATGCTGACCAGCCCTTCAGCTTTGGACACGAACCGCACCAGAGCGTTCCTTACCTGCGCTCCATGCTCAATTTTTTCGGCGTGATCGACCAGCAGACCGTACTCCTTGAGGGCGACATGCTCCAGCAAGGAACCGATGAAGCATACGAGACAGCCCGGCACCGGGTTCTGAAAATAGCACACCGCTTCTAAAACGAAGCATTCAAGAAAGGAGCAGCACCCATGAAAACCGACCGCATAACCATAGTAAAGGCCATCTGCCTGTCGTTGTTGGGAATCTCGCTGACCGCCTGCAACGGCGAGCACAAGAAGCCTGAGGCACAGAGCGAGGCAGTCCCTGTGACCGTAGGAAAGATCCAGAAGATTCAGGAACGTGAGAGCATTGCTGCAAGCGGCAGCATAGCCACCCCCAATGCACCGGCACAGGCAGGCTTTCTAGTGTCCGGCAAGGTGATATCGGTTGGACCGCGGGAAGGTGATTTCGTAAAAAAGGGTCAGGTACTTGCCTCCATTGATTCGATCGATTACCAGCTGCCGCTGGCAGCGGCCAGGGCACAAGCCGACCAGGCCCGCATCAGCTTTGAACGGGCAGAAGATGAATTCCGGCGTATGAAGATGCTCTATTCTTCAAACAGCATGGCGATTAACGACTTTCTAAAATACAAGGCAACCTATGATGCTGCCAGACAGCAGTATGAACAGGCGCTGGCATCGGAAAGATTAGTCGGCAAGCGTCTCAGCGATGCAACCCTGCATGCCCCCATCAGCGGCTATATCTCAAAACGTTCAATAGAGCCCGGGGCCATTGCTGCTCCGGGACAACCTGTCTTCGAGATTGTCCAGATGGATCCGCTGGAGGTGAATGTCGGTGTACCGGAAACAGACGTGCGCCTGGTACGGGTTGGTCAGAAGACAAGCATTACCGTACCTGCCCTGCCGGGCAAGACCTTCAGCGGTACGGTACGGATCATCAATGTATCGGCAGACCCAACGACCCGGACCTACATGACCAGAATCAGCGTACCGAATCCGGAGCGTCTGTTACGGGTGGGTATGGTGGCAGAGGCAACCATCAGCGGTGACCGGACCATTGCTATGGCAACCCTGCCCGGCGATGCCGTGGTACGGGATCCGCAGGGTGCGCCCCAGGTCTTTGTCTACTACCCGGATCAAAAGCGTGTCTATGCCAAGCGGGTAGAGATCGGGGCGGCTGTCAATAAGGATGTGCAGATTAAAAGCGGTCTCTCCGGGGATGAACTGATTGTTCTGGCAGGTCAGACCAAACTGAAAAACGGACAGCTCGTAGCGGCAACCGAACCGTCAGCCCGGAAGTAACCAGTACCCAAGAGAGGATAATCGTATGAAACCGATACAATTTTCACTTCGCTACCCCCCGGTCACCCTGATCTTGACGGCAATGGTGGTCTTCATCGGCATCCATGCCTTCCTGAAGATGCAGCGCACCGAAGACCCGACCATCACCATCAGAACCGGGATCGTGGCCGCCATGTATCCCGGCGCCACCTCTGAGCAGATGGAAAAGCAGGTCACCAAGACCCTGGAAAAACATATCTTCAAGTTTCCCGAGGTGCGCAAGGAAAAGACCTATTCCACCAGCCGTCCCGGTGTGGTGGTGATCAATGTGGAGCTGGAAGACAACGTCAAAAATTCCGACCAGTTCTGGGCAAAGCTGCGCCATGAGATGAATCTGGTGCGCAGCAGCGAGCTCCCTAGCGGCGTGATGGGGCCGGTGGTTGACTCCGATTTCGGTGACACCGTTGCCATGCTGGTTGCCATCCACGGCAAGCGCTACGGCTATCGCGAACTGCGAGATTATGCCGACAAGATCCACGACGAGATGCGCACCGTCCGCGAGGTGGCAAAACTGGTCACCTACGGCAACCAGAATGAGGAGGTCTGGATCACCGGCAGCCTGGAGCGGATGACACAGTACTTTGCCGATCCGCGTCAGGTGGTGAATGCCCTGCAACAGCGTAACGTGATTGAGAGCGCCGGACATTTTGAGGCTGACCAGGCAAAGATCCCAATGCGGACTACCGGGTTATTCAACACTGAAAATGAGATCCGCAACGTGCTGGTCGATGTTTCAAAGCAAGGTCATCCGACCTACATCAAGGATTTTGCCACGGTCGCACGCCGCTATCAGGACCCTACCTTTATGGTGCGCTACGACGGCGAGCCGTGCCTGCTGTTGTCGGTGGATATGCAGAAGGGCAAGAATATCGTGGAACTGGGCGAACGGCTGGACGCGGTATTCAAGCGCCTCAAGCTCATCCTGCCCCCTGATGTGCAGCTGGATCTGGTGGCCAACCAGCCGGAGGTGGTCAAGGAGCGGACCGCCCAGCTCAGTCATGAATTCCTGCTGGCAATTATCTCGGTGGTGATCGTCACCATCGTGCTGCTGCCGCTGCGGGTTGCCTTGATTGCCGCCCTGGCCATACCGGTGACCCTCTGCGGCACCCTAGGTGTGATGAACGCCTTTGGTATCGCCCTGCACCAGGTCTCCATCGCAGGGCTGATCATGGTGCTGGGGATCGTGGTGGATGACGCCATCGTGATTGCCGACAACTACGTGGAGCTGCTGGACCACAAGGTACCCAAGGCCGAGGCTGCCTGGCGGTGTGCCAGCGATGTCCTGGTCCCGGTCCTGACCGCAACCATCACCATCATTGCCTCGTTCCTGCCGCTTTTGATCCTGACCGGATCAGTGGGTGAATTCATCATGGCGCTGCCGATCACGGTGGCGATCGCCCTGGCGGTTTCCTTTATCGTGGCGGTCTTCCTGACCCCCTTGCTCTGCAGATTCTTCATCAAAAAAGGCCTGCACGACCATGACGCCGCAGAGCAGCACAACACGGAGAAAAAGACCCTGCTGGATCGGCTCCAGGACAAGTATGGCGTTCTGATCGCCCTTTTCATGAAGAAAAGGTGGCTGGCCTACACCCTGGGCGGCTGTGCCTTTGCCTTCGGCGTTGCGCTCTTTGCGATGGTGCCGCAGCAGTTCTTCCCTTCGGCTGAGCGCAACCAGTTTGTGGTCGATCTCTGGATGCCTCAGGGGACACGGATCGAGGCCACCGATGCGGTCATGAAGCGGATCGAAAAAAGCCTGGGGGCCAGCAAAGGGGTTGAGCACTACGCCAGCTTTGTTGGCCAGAGCGCCCCGCGTTTCTACTACAACGTCAACCCGCAGCAGCCGGACGGTGCCTATGGCCAGTTCATTGTCAACACCGCTTCGGTGAAGGATACCACCAGACTGGTGAAGGAACTGCGCCCAGCTCTGTCAAAGGTGGCGCCTGAGGCAACGGTGATCGTGAAGGAACTGCAGCAGGGGGCACAGATGGAGGCCCCCATCGAGGTGCGTATCTCCGGTGACGACATCAGCGAACTGAAGCGACTGGGTGAAAAAGTCCAGGGAATCCTGGAGGCTATTCCGGCATCCCAGTATGTCTACCGTGATTACTTTAACGACTCCTACATGCTGGACGTGAAGGTCAATAACGAACTGGCAAACCGCTTGGGAATATCTGACGCGTCGGTGGCGCAGACCCTGTCCGGGGCCTTTGACGGCGCTGCCGTCAGCACCTTCTGGGAGGGGGACCGTCCGGTCACCATCAGGCTGCGGCTTGACCAGGCCTACCGCTCGAATGTTGCCGACATCAGCAACACCTATCTCAATTCCGACCTGACCCGCGCCAGGGTGCCGCTCCGCGCTGTTTCCACCCTGTCGCCGGAATGGCAGACCAGCCGGATTGTACGCAGAAACGGGGTGCGCACCCTGACAATCCGTGGGTTCACGAAATCAGAACAGTACGCATCAAAACTCCTGGAGGAGGCCATGCCAAAGATCAAAGCGCTGCAACTGCCAGCCGGCTACCGGATAGATTTCGGCGGAGAAATGGAAAACCAGAACGAGACCTTCCCGCAGATGCTGGCTGCCCTTGGGATCAGCCTGGTGGCGATCTTCCTGGTGCTGCTGGTGCAGTTCAGAAATATCGCCGACCCTCTTATCGTGATGGCGTCGATCCCATTGACCCTGTTCGGGGCGATCTTCGGGCTCGTCATAACCCACAACCCCTTCGGTTTCACCGCCTTCATGGGGCTGATCAGCCTGTGCGGGATCGTGGTGAGAAACGGTATCATCCTGGTGGATTACTGCAACGAACGGGTCGCCGAAGGTGCAACGCTGGTACAGGCAGCACAGGAGGCCGGGTCACGGCGACTGCGCCCGATCTTCCTGACCACCATGGCCGCTGCCGTGGGGGTCACGCCAATGATCATCTCAGGCTCCAGTCTTTGGGCTCCGTTGGCCAGCGTAATCGCCTTTGGCCTGATCTTCTCCATGTTCTTCACCCTGCTGGTGGTGCCGGTCATCTTTGTGGCGGTCAAGTCCCGTGCCCTGAAACCGGGGGCGGTAGCTGCAACCGTAGCAATCTGCGCCCTGCTCCTTGCCAATGGGCACGAGGCCTCTGCTGAACCGGTGAAACATACCCTGACCCTGACCCAGGCGGTTGAACTGGCCTTACAGCAGAACAGCGTGCTCAAAATCGGCCGGGCAAAGGTAACAGAAGGGGATCAGAAGATCGTGTCGGCCCGGGCTCAGTACTTCCCGCTGCTTTCCAACAACACCAAATATATGACCTTGTCCGAAAAACAGCAGGTCACCGTACCGGCAGGCAGCCTGGGAAATGTCGGCGGCGGGCCATTCCCCAACAACGACGTAAAGTTAAGCCAGAGCCGTTCTGACATATTCTACAGCGAAACAACCCTGGCTCAACCGGTCACGCAACTGCTCAAAATCCATGAGACTCATCAGATTGCCCGTACAGATCATCGTATTGCAAAGGCAGAACTGACCAAGTCTGAAAACGAGATCGTCCTTACGGCACACCAGCTCTATTACAGCCTGCTGGTGGCCAGCAAGGAGAGAGATGCCGCCCAGGCATCAGTGACTGCGGCACAGGAAAACCTGCGCGAGGCCGAGGATGCGGTAAAGGCCGGGAACCAGCTCTATGTGGCCGTAACCGGTGCCAAGGCCAACCTGCTTCAGGGCAGGCAGGCGCTTATTGCAGCTGAAAATCGCATTGCAGATGTCACCTCGGAGTTGAATGACCTGTTGGGACTGCCGAGCAATGCCATCCTGGAAGTGACCGAGACAGGTCTGCCGGTATTGATGAGACCTGAAAAAGAGCAGTCCTATGAAGAGGCCAGGATACGCAACGCTGAGCTGCTTGTTGCTCGCGAAACCCTGGAGAAGTCACGCCACGCAGTACGTGCCGCAAAGTACGAATATATCCCGGACCTGACCATCTATGCCAAGCACGGCTATCAGGATGGCGCGCCGTTTACTGAAAAGAACGTCGGCATCTTCGGGGCAGAGCTGACCTGGAACATCTTTGACTGGGGGAAACGAAAAGGGGATATCGGCCAGCGGGTCGCCCAGCGGGCGCAGTCTGAAGAAAACCTGGCACGTCTGGACAAACGGGTCATGATTGAGATCGACAAGACATACCGTACCCTGGAGCGTTCGAGGCAGATGGTGGAGGTCGCCCGTGAGGCATTGGCCCTGCGCAGGGAAAACGTACGGCTCAGCGAAAATGGGGTCAAGGCCGGCACCGTGACAGCGGCAAAGCACGCCGAGAGCATTGCAGCATTGAAAAAAGCAGAGATGGACGAGTTGCAAACCTCGCTGCAATACCGGCTGGCACAGAACGAACTGGAGCGGATCACCGGGACGCTGGCATCAAACCGGTAGACAGGAGATAGTGCAAGCGCTACCGACCATTTACGGCAAAACCGGACATGGCCGACAGCCCCAAAGGACTTAGGGATGCAAAAACGAGACATTCTGCTTGTTGATGATGACGCCTGTTACCTTCATCTTCTCAGCTCGGTTCTCAGGCTTAAAAGATTTGACGTGGCTGTAGCCTCGCATGGCTCCAGCGCCCTGGAACTATTGGAGGATGAGAGCGTCGGTTTATTGATCACCGACTTTGACATGCCGGGAATGAATGGTCTGGAACTGGCTTCCTGCGCACGCAAACAATATCCGGACATGCCCGTATTTCTGATAACGGCCAGTATGCTCACAGATATTATTGATGGAGCCGCCAACGCAGGCATTTCTAATGTCTTTTCTAAACCCCTGGATGTAGACAACTTTATAGAAGCGATCAGGTCTGCACTTTCACCAAGCCAGGACAAAGCGTAAGAACGCATGACCAAACACTACAAAAAGGATCAGCCATGGCAGTCAAGAACACTATCAATCCCGTAGAGACAGAAGCGACACTCGGCGTCAATCAGCGCAACTTGCTAAAGCTGGTAAAGTCATCGCCCCTGGGGATGATTGCTATTGATCCTCAAGGCTTGATTCTGCTGTGGAACCTAGCTGCCGAAGAAATTACCGGGTGGAGCGAACAGGAGGTCTTGGGACAGGATTTCCGGCTGCTTGTCGACGCCTGGCTGGTCTATGAGTTGGAAGAAGTGCATAAACGGATTCTAAACAGTGAAGTTATTCATTCACTTCCCATCACTATCACCAGAAAAGACGGACGGATGATCATTATCAGCTATTCTTCCGCTCCGGTGTTCGATGATGACCGTATCATCGCCGCTATCGCCGTTATCTATGACGTAACAGAAAAGATAAACATGGAGATGGCGCTGAGAAACAGTCTTGAAAAAATGAGCCGGGTTGTTGACGAAACCGTAACTGCCCTGGCAACAGCGATTGGCAAGAGAGATCCTTACACGGCGGGGCATCAACAGCGGGTAGCCCAGCTTGCCTGTGCCATTGCCGAAGAAATGGGAGGTTTTGACGATGACCGCCTGAAAGGGCTCAGGATGGCGGCCACGATCCATGACATCGGAAAGCTGTACGTCCCTGCCGAGATATTGGCCAAGCCCGGTCAGTTGTCGGGGCCGGAGTTTGCGCTCATCAAGACACATCCTCAGGCCGGTTTCGATATCCTTGGAGAAGTAGAATTCCCCTGGCCCATTGCCAGCATCGTTCAGCAGCATCATGAACGACTGGACGGCAGCGGCTATCCGTACGGCCTGACTGGTGACAACATCCTTATGGAGGCGCGTATTATTGGGGTTGCCGATGTGGTTGAAGCCATCTCGTCCCACCGCCCGTACCGCCCCAGTAAGGGGATAGAAGCGGCTTTAGATGAGATTAACGAGGGGCGGGGAGACATATATGACGCCAATGTGGTTGATGCCTGCTTGGCATTATTCTGTAACGGATACATTTTGTTAGAAGCATAATTATGAACAGAGCTAATACTCCAGCGGCATTGCCTTAACCTGCTTTGCGGTAAACACCGGCCCATCCTTGCAGACATAGACATTACCCACATTACAGCGCCCACACTTGCCCAGGCCGCACTTCATCCGGTTTTCCAGGGTGGTGTAGATCGCCTCATCACCAAAGCCCAGTTTTTCCAGCACCGGCAGGGTGAACTTGATCATGATCGGCGGGCCGCAGACCAGGGAGATGCAGTTGTCTGCTGCTGGCGCCAGTTCATCCAGCACCGTCGGCACAAACCCCACCTTGCCATCCCACTCCGGTCCATTACCACCTGGGTCAACCGTTTTGACAAGTTTTACGTCGCTACGTTCTTCCCATTCTTTCAGTTCCCGCTTATAGACCAGATCCGCCTCAGTACGGGCACCATAGACAATGGTGATATCACCAAACTTATCCCGCAGGTCCAGACAGTTCCAGATCAAGGTCCTCAGCGGTGGCAGTGCAATACCGCCGGTCACAAACAGCAGGTTCTTGCCAAAGAACTGTTCAATCGGGAAGGAGTTACCGTAGGGACCACGCACCCCCATGGTATCGCCAACCTCAAGACGGCGCAGCGATTCAGTTACCCGACCAACTGCCCGGAAGCAGCACTCAATATACCCCTTACGGGTTGGGGAAGAGGCGATACAGAAGGTGGATTCACCGGCCCCAAAGGCAGAGTACTCGGCAAACTGACCAGCCCGAAAGCTGAAGCTGTCCCGCACCTTTTCATCCTGAAACACCAGCCGCAGGGTACGGACATCAGGGGTCTCGTCAATCACCTCTTCAACGGTGGCCAGATAGGGGAGGTAGATGTTTTTGTTATCACACATAGAGCAAAACCTTTTTATCCACGAAGGACACGAAGATACACGAAGGAAAAACTATAAAACCAGTCGTTTCCATTCGAGCTTTCCCAGGCTACCAAAATTTATGAGTAGAGCGACTCTCATTCCAGTTGCCTTAAGATAGTTGATGACTTGAGATTCCTCATGGCCGGTTAATTTTTGCAATGCTTTGAGTTCAACTGACGTTACCCCCTGTAACTGATCCATTGCCAGCTTAGCGATTTCGGTCTAGAACTCCCAGAGGAGACTAGACATGAAAACGAAGCGTTTTACAGAAGAGCAAATTATCGGCATCCTGAAACAGGCCCAGGCCGGTATGAAGGTGGCTGACCTTTGCCGGATGCACGGTATCAGTGATGTAACCTTCTACAACTGGCGCAGCAAATTTGGTGGCATGGAAGTCTCTGACGCCAAACGCCTGAAACAGCTTGAAGACGAGAACCGGAAACTCAAGCAGATGCTTGCTGACAGCATGCTTGAGAATAAAGCCATCAAGGACGTTCTTTCAAAAAAGTGGTAACGCCTGCCGCCCGGCGAAAGGTGGTGGTCTTTCTCATGGAGATCCACCAGCTCAGTGAACGACGGGCCTGTGTAATAGTCGGGCTGTGCCGGAGCAGTCATCGGTACCAGGCGAAGCCAAAGAACGATGAGGCCATCAGATCACGCCTGCGTGAGCTTGCTGAACAACGTCGCAAGTTTGGCGCTCCCCGTCTGCATACCCTGCTGCGTCGGGAAGGGCACCTGATTAACCACAAGCGCACAGAACGGCTCTATCGCGAGGAAGGCCTCTCACTCAGACTAAAGAAGCGCAGGAAGCGTATCAGCCATCTCCGTGTGGTCTTGGACAAACCAGAACGGATCAACCAGCATTGGTCCATGGACTTTGTATCTGACAGCCTCTACAACGGCAGACGTTTCCGGGTTCTGACCGTGGTAGACAACTTCAGCCGTGAATGTCCTGTGCTTGAAGCAGACCACTCGCTGACCGGCCAGCGGGTTTCCAGAATCCTTGAACGCATGGCCTTGACCAGAGGTCTGCCGGAAGTCATCACCGTTGATAATGGGCCGGAGTTCATCAGCAAGGCACTGGATTTGTGGGCCTTTGAAAACAACGTCAGGCTCAGATTTATTCAACCGGGGAAACCGGTTCAAAACGCATACATCGAAAGCTTCAATGGAAAGTTCAGGGACGAATGCCTCAATGACAATGTTTTCGTCAGCCTGAACAGCGCACGACAGATAATCGAGAACTGGCGGCTGGACTACAATTCTGAAAGACCACACAAGTCGTTAAACAAAATGACGCCAGAAGAATTTGTTGCAAAACATAATCAGAACCAAAAGGCCGAAAACACTAAGCTAAAACTGGTTCAGTCAATGGGGTAACGTCA
>NZ_FUWR01000002.1 GCF_900167465.1 Trichlorobacter thiogenes
TTCTGGCGCTATGCCACTGCGGGCTGGGCTGCCAGATTTCTGGATGCTTGGTGCAAAAGAACCATGAGGTCACGCATCATCCCGATGAAGAAGATTGCCAAGATGCTGCGCTCGCATCGGGAGCTGTTACTCAACTGGTTTCGGACCAAAGGGCAGGTTGCCTTGGGGGCCGTAGAAGGATTCAACAACAAGGCTAAAGTGACGTCACGTAAAGCATACGGTTTCAGAAACTTTGAAGTGATGAAAATCGCCTTGTATCATACACTTGGCAACCTGCCAGAACCTGAGGCTACCCACAGATTCTGCTGAAGAGCCTAACATTTTTTGCTCCAAGCTTGATGGCCTCGGTAAACTTATCACCGACACCGCCCAAAGAGGTTACCATGACCACCTGCACCGCCTTGTCCAGCATTACCAGACTGCGCAGGGCGGTCAGCCCATCCATACCAGGCATGTTCATATCCATGCAGATAATGTCAGGATCTTCGCTGTGGTTCATTTTGATGGCTTCAGCCCCGTTTTTCGCATGACCAACACAAACGAAATCGCCGGAATCGTTGATGATCTTTTCCAGCTGGCGGGTTACGGAGAGGCTGTCATCAACGACGAGCACCTTCTTCATAGACACCTTACCTCCCAGTGTGGCGTGGTGACCCTGCTCAAAGGCAGGTTTTGTATGCGGGAACTGTAACCGAAAGTTAATGAAAAGTCAAAAATGATTCTGTATAAATTTCCCCTTTTTCCTTGATTCACGGCGTGTTATAGATACTTAATCAAATCATCGCCAAAGGAGATTGTACTGTCATGATGTTCAAGCGTCGTTTAACCATTGCGGTACTGGTGGCTGCTGTATCCATGATGGGTAGTGCCGGAGCCTTTGCTGCAGAGAAAAAGGCAGCACCAGCCCCAGCCGCTGCTGAAAAACCCAAGCCGTTACCTGATCCGGTTGCCCGGGTGAATGGCGTTGCCATCCCTGCTGCGGATCTTCAGAAGGCGTTGACCGCCTTCAGTAAATCACCTTCGGCAGCGCAGGTGCCGCCAGGTCAGGAAAAGGCGGTGCAGCAGTTCCTGTTGAATCAGATGATCGGTGGCGAGCTGATGTATCAGGTTGCCAAGAATACCCCGGTTAAGGATCAGGATAAGCAGATTAGCGATGCTGTCGCCCGATTGAAGACCCGCTTTAAGACAGAGGATGAGTTCAAAAAGGGGCTGCAGGAGCAGGGGATTACTGAAAAGGATCTGCGTGAACTGATCCGGCGCAATGTGATTATTGAAAATCATATTGAGCAGGTGATTGTGCCCAAGCAGACCGTATCTGATGCAGAGGTGAAAGAGTTTTACACCAAGAACCCTGAGACCTTTACCCAGCCGGAGCAGGTTCGTGCCAGTCACATCCTGATTACGCTGGATGCCAAGGCAACTGATGCTGATAAAGCAAAGGCCAAAGAGAAGATTGAAGGGCTTTTAAAGCAGATCAAGGCTGGTGCAGATTTTGCCAAGCTGGCTCAGGAAAATTCAGGATGCCCCAGCAGCAAGCAGGGCGGCGATCTGGGCTACTTTGGCAAAGGCCAGATGGTAAAGCCGTTTGAAGAGACCGCTTTTGCCATGAAGCCGGGTGACGTAAGCGGTGTGGTGGAGACCCAGTTCGGGTATCATATCATCAAACTGACGGAGAAAAAGGCCTCAGCCAAGATTCCGTTTGATGACGTGAAGGCCAAGATTGCGGATTCACTTAAGCGTAAAAAGGTGAGCGAGGCGATCAACTCCATCATGGAAGATGCCAAGAAGAAGGCAAAAATTGAAGTGTACCTGAAGTAGTACGGGGTAACTCAAAAGTGGTAAAACGTAAGGCCGGTTCCTGTTGCAGGAACCGGCCTTACGTTTATTTAGGGCCGGTCACCGTTGTCGTGGCACCAGCTGCCAGGCCAGGAAAGTCGGTGGTACCAAGGTACTCACCGGCATAATAGATTACTGCTTTACCTGCGGCGAGCGGTGCCGGGCTGGTATTCTTCAATGTTAGGGAGAAGCTGGGTGTTGGGCTGGTTGTAACCTGCTCTTTTTCTGTGAGCAGCTGCCAGTCCGCCAGATGTGCTGAACCAGCAGTTGAGAAGGGATAGGTCTGGATTGGTTGACCTGCACTGACTGCGGCAGGGGTGACACTGACCGCGTAACCATCTAGTAGCGAGACGCTGCTGTGTGCTGCCAGTGACAGCAACGCAGTACCGTTGCCCTGAATACGAATATCGTAACGTGGTGTCCAGCCTCCGTCTTTCAGCAGGGCAGCAACTTTAATGCGGCCTGTTGCCGGTGTTACTGAGACTCGCACCGTAGGCCCACCGACTGCAGTTTTCTGCAGGCCCGCCAGTTTTCCTTCAAGCCGTTTTAGATCCTGCTCGGCACGGCGACGTGCCGTAAAGACCGCTTCCAGCTGGGCAATGGCAAAATCGGTGCCTTGTCTTACGGATGTCATCGGGTCTGGATTGGTCTTGGTCTTGCGGGGCGCCTTGGAGCTTTGAGATTTTGCAGCTGCGGCAAAGATCCCTTCCCGGGTGTCCAGGGCCTTCAGCCGATCTTCAAGGCGGTGTTTCTGCTCTGTCAGGCTATCCAGCTCCTTTTGCAGCTTGTCAGATGTCTTGAACGGGAGCAGGTCAACACGACCAATGCTGTAGCTGTTGTCCAGTGGCCTGACCCGCAGAGTTGTTTCCTTGATTGGCGCAGGAAATGAAAACTCTGCAACTCCCTTTTTAGCCGCTATCTCAACCTCAATCAGGCTGGCATCGGAAAACAGGGTCAGCTGCCGTGGGGCAGCATGGGCCAGAGATGTCACGCTAAGCAGTGTCAGGCAGAGCAACAGACAGCGTATGGTCATGGGAGACCTCCCAGCTGCAAAATAGTGGTGTACTGTTCTTCTGTGATGGGCTGGATGGAAAGACGGCTGCGGTTAACCAGCGGCATGCCGGTCAGGAGTGGATGCTCGCGGATTACAGCGAGCGGAACTTCAGCAGGTAATGCCTGGTCAGCACGAACATCAACCATGTACCAGATTGGCTTGTCAGGAGTTGCTTTGGGATCAAAATGATCGGCATTGGGATCAAGGGCGGTATGGTCAGGGTAGCCTTCACGTACCACGGTGCAAAGCCCTACCACCGCCGGTTCAGGGATGGAGCTGTGGTAAAACAGTACCCGGTCACCGGGCTTGATCTCATCCCTTAGGAAATTGCGAGCCTGAAAGTTGCGTACCCCGTCCCAATGCTCGGTTGCGTTGGGACGGGATTGCAGATCCTGGAAGGAGAAACAGCCAGGTTCTGATTTGAATAGCCAGTAGCCCATAGACACCCCTCCAGAAACGAGGATTTTTTCGTGAGATCAAGGCTGTCGAAGGAGCGCGCGGAGGCGTACCCTGTAAGTACGCCGCACAAGCGCGACTGAAGACTTACGCAGATATCACGGAAAAAGACCGTTTTCTACGACAATAGATGCACAAACAGGCCACTGCGCAGCTTGGGCTCAAACCAGGTAGACTTTGGTGGCATGATCTGGTCATCATCAGCCAAATCCATCAGCTCTTTGATGCCGGTGGGATGCATGGAAAAGGCCACGGCATACTCGCCGCTGTCCACCAGCCGTACCAGCTCATCCAGGCCGCGGATTCCGCCTACAAAGCTGATCCGCTTGTCTGTGCGGGGGTTTTCAATCCCCAATACCGGATGCAGCAGATGGTTCTGCAGGATCGAAACATCCAGACGCCCAACAGTGCTACCTTCATCAGTCAGTTCCGGTTTGGCCTGTAGCTGATACCACTGACCGCCAAGGTACATGCCGAACTGATGCCGTGCCTCCGGTGCCAGTGGCGCAGACACTGGGGTAACCTCAAAGCATGTTGCAACGCTGGCCAGAAACTGTGCAGCATCAAGTCCGTTCAGGTCCTTAACCACCCGATTGTACGGCATGATGTTCAGTTGGCTTTCCGGGAAGATTACCGTCAGGAAAAAGTTGTATTCTTCATTGCCGGTATGGTTGGGATTTGCTGCCTTACGCAGGTCGCGCACCTTTGCTGCGGCAGCGCTGCGGTGGTGACCGTCGGCAACATACAGGGTTGGTATGTTGCTGAACAGTTTGGTCAGGTGGTCAATCAGATACGGATCTGCAACCACCCAGAGTTTGTGGGAAACACCATCGTTAGTGGTAAAATTATAGTCTGGCGGTTCGTAAGAGGCCTCAGACAGAATTGTTTCCACTTCAGGGTTATCGCGGAAGATGTAGAAGACCGGCTCGTCATTGGCATCCAGCGTGTCAATATGCTTGATCCGGTCCTCTTCCTTGTCTGCCCTGGTATGCTCATGTTTCTTGATGGCGCCGGTCACATAATCATCCACCGCAGAGCAGGCCACCAGCCCGGTCTGGATGATGGAACCCATCCGCTGACGATAGATGTAATAACAGGGGGCTGCTTCCTGAATCAGCACCTTGCGTTCAATAAATCGCTGCAGATTCAGCTTGCCCTGGCGGTGTACTTCATCGGCATGGGGGTCCACCGAGGCTGGCAGATCAATCTCCGGCCTGGAGATATGCAGGAATGAGTCACTGTTTTCGCCAGCCATCTGGCGGGCCTCCTCCACATCCATCACGTCATAGGGGAGGGCAGCCACACGGGGGGCCAGGTGTACGGGAGGCCGCAGGGCCTCAAACGGTCTGATGATTGCCATAATCTTTGTGCTCCTGCGTTATTGAATATAGCGTCGGGCGCCTACAAAACGGCGCTCGAAGTAGGATTCTTCAACGGATGCGGTCTTGATATCTTCACCCCGTTTGGGGGCATGGACAAACTTGCCATTGCCGACATAGATGCCAACATGGGTAATGGATGATTCTGAAGCACCAAAAAAGACCAGGTCTCCATCCCGTAGTTCCGCTTTGTTGATCGGGTTACCGGCCTTGTACTGTTCCCGCGAGGTGCGGGGGATGTTGATGCCGCAGAGATTATAGACCGCCTTGGTAAAACCGCTGCAGTCCATGCCATCCACCACGGTGGTGCCGCCCCACTGGTAAGGGATACCCACAAACCGTTCTGCGGTGCGGGCAGCGATAAAGCCCAGGTCCCGCTCTCCCGGTTTGGTTGCAGGTGGCTTGGCAGTGGGCTCCTCAACCGGCAGGCCCAGCTCATTGCTTGGTGGTGGATAGGGCTTGAGTGGCTTGTGGAGCTCAGGACGATTCTGTTTGATGGTTGGCTCTTTGGAATTAGCAAACACCACCTCATTAGGTGGGGCGATGTAGAAGCTGTCAATCAGCTTGTCCGCCACCAGCCGATTGGCAGCGGTACGAGCCTTTTCCTTGGTGGGAAAATCACCAAATCGTACCGCATAGATGCCGTTGTCCTTGCGATAGTAGAACGCCTCAAGCCCCTTATCCTGTAGCCGATTGGCAAAACGCTCAGCATTTTTTACATCAGAAAAGGCGCCCATCTGGATCGCAAACCCCAGGCGGCTGACCCCTTTTGCGTATTTTACACTGCTGCCGGTTTTAAGCGGCTCTGTCCGTTTTTTGGTTGTATGTGGCGATGCACAACCCTGGGTTGCCGTAAATAGCAATGTTAAGACAATAAGATAGCAGATATGCAAGAGATGTTTCATGGCCTAGTCCTCATCCTTGACATCACGTCGGACACCCATCAGAAACGGGATCACAAAGTCATCCAGCGCACCGTCCAGCACTGAATCCGGGTTGCCTGATTCGACGCCGGTTCGCAGGTCTTTCACCATCTTGTAGGGATGCAGCACATAGGAGCGGATCTGGCTGCCCCAGCCGATCTCCCGCTTTTCACCGGCAATTTCCGATGCCTTGGCGTTTCGCTCTTCCATCTCCTTTTCGTACAGCTTGGCCCGCAGCACCTTCATGGCAGTGGCACGGTTCAGGATCTGGCTCCTCTCAGACTGGCAGGCCACCACAATGTTCGTGGGGAGGTGGGTGATCCGAACTGCAGAATCGGTGGTGTTCACATGCTGACCACCGGAACCGCTAGAACGGTAGGTGTCCACCCGCAGGTCAGAGTCTGAAATGCGGATGTCGATATCTTCCTCTTCAATCTCGGGGAAGACAAAGACCGAGGCAAAGGAGGTGTGGCGGCGGTTGTTGCTGTCAAAGGGAGAGAGCCGCACCAGGCGGTGGACTCCGGCCTCGGCCTTAAGGTGGCCATAGGCAAATTCACCGGAAACGCTGAAAGTAGCAGACTTGAGACCGGCCTCTTCACCATCCTGATAGTCGGTAATGGCTGTCTTCCAGCCCTTCTTTTCGCAGTAGCGCAGCAGCATCCGCAGCAGCATGTTGGCCCAGTCCTGGGATTCAGTGCCCCCAGCGCCGGAGTTGACCGACACAAAGCAGCCGTTGCGGTCATGGGTGCCGGACAACATCCGCTGGAACTCGGCCTCTTCAACGCCGGACTTCAGGCGCTCATTCATACCGTGAACTTCGGCCAAGGTGGCTTCGTCCTCAGCCTCTTCACCCAGCTCAATCATTACCCGCACATCATCGGCCTGACGGTTAAGTGAGTCCCACGACTGGAGCAGTTTTTCAATAACGGTGCGTTTTTTCAGGATATCCTGAGAACCGGAGGGGTCGTCCCAGAAACCGGGGGCAGCGATACGGGCGTCAAGCTCCTGCAGCTCTTCTCGCTTGTCATCCAGGTCAAAGAGACCTCCGAAGGGAGGAGATTCGAGTGGTCAGATCATCAAGCTGTGCAACTTCTTCGCGGTACATGGTGCTCTCGTTTCAGTCTGATTTACGGCTCGTGCCGAGGCTCATTTGTACCTTTTTTCCGCCACCTCTGCAACAGCAGAATCCAGACATGGGTGCCGATACAGGTTAAAACGATCCCTGTCGTCAGTGCAGATAAACTGCTGATAAAGCTGTGGCCCCTCCTGGCATCAAAGGGGCCACACAAAAACGATGAAATGGGGTTTTGGGCAGGCGCTACTGAAACTTAAACTGTCGCACCAGCCGTTGTAACTCTTCGGCATTGCTATTCAGCTGGTGGGCTGCTGTGGCAGATTCCTGGGCACCATGGGCAGTCTCTTGCACCACTTCGGTAATTTGTTGAATATTGCTTGATATCTCACTGGTGGTAGCGGTCTGTTCTTCCGCTGCAGTGGCAATCTGGCTGATCTGGTCGGTTACCATAGAGACCCGGTCAAGGATGTTTTGCAGTGCTGATTCAAGTTCTGCGGCCTCTGCAGCCCCTTGCTCAGTACCTTTTACCCCGGCCTCCATTGAGGTGATAGCAACCTTGGTCTCCTGCTGGATCGCCTTGATCATCTCACTGATTTCCTTGGTGGCCTTGGTGGTACGCTCAGCCAGGGCGCGTACTTCATCAGCCACCACCGCAAATCCACGTCCCATCTCACCGGCACGGGCTGCTTCAATGGCAGCGTTTAAGGCCAGCAGGTTGGTCTGGTCGGCAATATCCTCAATGGTGGCCACAATGGCGCCAATCTGGTCAGAACGCTCACCTAGGCGGGCAACAATGCCTGCATTCTCCTTGGTCCGCTCACCCCGGGTAACAATTCCTTCAACCGTATGCTGCACAATGGCAAAGCCATCTCTGGTGGTGCTTGTGGCCTGCTGTGCGCTTTCTGCTGCGCCCATACAGTTCTGGGCAATGTCACCTGACGTGGCTGCCATCTCTTCTCCGGCTGTGGCAACAGTAATGGTCTGGGCAGCCACCTCTTCAGCGCCGGTGGCGATACGGGTTGAGTTGGCCTGAAGCTGATTGGCAGCAGCAGCCACCTGCAATGAGGTATCGGAAACCAGGCGGATAATGTCGGTAAAGGAAACCGCCATGGCATCAAATGCCTTGGCAATCGTGCCCAGTTCGTCTCCTGTTGTCAGGTTTGCCCGCTGGGTTAGGTCGCCCTGGGCCATGGCATTACTGGCGCTGATCAGGGTTGTCGTGGCTGATGAAATGGCACGTATAATCATAAATCCGAGCAGGCCGGAGATCAGTACCGAGATCACAACGGCCGCAATGGTAATGGTCAGGATCGTCTTGTATTGAGACTGGGCCTGCTCAAAGGCAGCCTTGGCCTGTTGGGTCTGGCGATTATAGAGCAGGGTGGCAGCTTCATCGGCCACTTTAAACAGCGGGTTGATCTTCTTCAGGGTCAGTTCGGTTGCTTCACTATAGCGGCCTGCGGTAATTGCTTCCTGGGTCGGTTTCAGGCCTTCAACAACAAACTGCTTCCGCTTGGCAGCGAAATCCTCTGCCTGTTGTTTGCCTTCAGGCGTCATGGGACGCTTCATGAAGCTATCCCAGATGGTGGTGATTTCCTGAATGTTTTTGGTGACCTGCTCAATGTGCATCTCAAGGGCATGGTCATGCAGCTTGAGAATTACGGCGTTGCTTGGATCATGCTGCAGGGCAAGCAACAGTTGAATTCGGTTGTCACGCATCAAGGACATAACCCGGCTGATATCGGTCAGGCGGCCCATCCGTTCCTTGTAAAGGGTTTCAATCGATTTATCGCTACTGTGTAGACCAAAGAGTGCAACGACTCCAACAACAAGGATGGATAGCCACCCAACCAGCATAATGATCATGATACGCATTTTGATGCTTAGATTCACGGAAGGCTCCTAAGTGAGAATTGTATAAAGCTACCCCTAACATTAAAGCGCAAAAATTAGAAGCGTTACAGTTGTGTGACGTGAATAAAAAACAGGCTGAGTTTTTGTTGTAGACGCTTGTCAGAGCTGTGATTTATCTGTCAGGCTAAATTAGATTAAAATATAGGCTTATTCTTTTTGTGTGGCATGTTGCGATTATCGGAAGTGAAGTGATAGCGGGAAATCTCTAGGGTGCAAATGGGGAAAACCCTATGTTTGATAAAGTGGGAAAATGCTGCTGTAGGTTGCTGAAGTGCCCGTAAGCAACTGCTGTTCACAGCCAAGGAGCGTAATGGTCCCCCTTCGCTCCCGCAGAGAGGGAAGGGGGGCATGAGACATGCGTTAGAGCTTACTGGTAACGTTGCTTACTGCAGCCTGAACTTGCTGATCAATGCCTGCAAATCGTGGGCCTGCCCCGCAAGCTGGGCCGCAGCAACAGCGGTGTGCTCTGCACCAACCGCGGTCTGTTGCACTACCTCAGTGACAAGCTGGATGTTGGTGGTTACCTCGCCGGTGGTGGCGGTCTGTTGTTCCGCTGCGGTGGCTATCTGGCTGACCTGCGTGGTAACGTCATTTACCTGCTCCAATATCTGCTGCAGCGATGTCTCAAGTTGGGACGCCTCAGCAGCTCCCTGCTCAGTGCCCCGCACCCCTTCTTCCATTGAATGAATGGCAACGTTCGTCTCCTGCTGGATTGCCTTGATCATGTCACTGATCTCTTTGGTGGCCCTGGTGGTACGTTCAGCCAGCGCACGCACCTCATCGGCCACCACCGCAAATCCCCTGCCCTGTTCACCGGCACGGGCCGCTTCGATGGCAGCGTTTAGAGCCAGCAGGTTGGTCTGGTCGGCAATATCTTCAATGGTGCCCACAATAGCACCGATCTGCTCTGATCGTTTTCCCAGATTTGCCAGGATTTTTGCGTTTTCACGGGTTTTTTCACCACGAAAATGAATGCCATCCACCGTGTGCTTAACAATTTCGAAGCCATTTTGAGTCGTTTTGGTTGCCATATCCGCGCTGTCGGCGGCAGCATGGCAGTTGCGGGCGATGTCGTTACTGGTGGCGGCCATCTCTTCACTGGCCGTGGCGACCGTGCTGATCTGTGCAGCCACCTCTTCATCACCGGTGGCAATCTGTTCAGAGGTACTCTTTAGTTGATCGGAGGCTGCGGTGATGCTCGCCGAGATAGTGACCGTCTGGCTCACCAGATGACGCAGGTTTTCAACCATGGTTTTCATGGCAGTCATCAATTGTCCAAATTCGTCTTTTGAATTCACTTCCACCTTGATCGTTAAATCTCCTGCGGCAATGGTGTCAGCTATGGCTATCACCTTGAGTAGCGGTCCGGTTATGTTGCGGAAAATTAGCGTAAATATTGCAATGACGATTACAACAAACGCAGCGCTGATTGTCATCGTCACCATTCTTGACGTCTGCAGTATGCTGGTAGCACGTTTCTCCAAAGCGGTGTTTTCACTGTTTGTGATGGTTGCAATTTCGTCGATGACCTTACGATGGGCTTCATAGGAAGAGGACAAGACATCGCCCATCGTCTTTTCTGCCTGAGCACGATTGCCTGCCACAAGAGCCGGGAAAAAATCTTTTGATGCGGTGTCGAAAAACAGTACGGCCGGTTTATACGATTGCTCCAATAAGAGCGTTTTGACCTTTCCTTCAGGCAGCTCTTTGGCCCAATAGGCATGGCGTTCATCATATTCTTTACGCAATTTACCAAATCGTTCCTGATACGATGGAATTTTTGAAACATCCTTCTCTGACAGAGCCTGATACGAGACCAGATATGCTTCAAGAATATATTCTGGTGGTGGCAGGATATCCGCCACCAGATCTTTACCTCTCACAATATCCTGATAGAGCGGGCCATTAACTTGAAGTCTTTCTGTAGATATACCAATCGCTACAATAAGAACGATTATCCCGACAGATATAAGAACGGCCATAGCGCCCAGTTTTAGCTTGATGCTCATAACGAACGTCCTCCTAATGTGCTGATTTAACACAGTCTGGCGCAATCAGTTGTCATGTAAAGCAGGGTTGAAGTACGGTTGCTACAGGGAAGAAAAATCGTATACTACACTTTATATCGCGGAAATTTTTCGTTGCATTATGGCATTGTCGGAAGGCGTAATATGGGGTTTACCTTATGTGTGCATAGGGTAAACCCGATGTTGTGAGGGTGAGCAATCAGGTGTTCGTCATACTGTTATCAGCCTGTTTTTCAAGGCATAGGTGGTGAGCTGGGCAATGCTGTGGAGTCCCAGTTTTTTGCGTAGGTTCATACGATGTACTTCAATCATCTTGATGCTGACTCCTAATTGAAAGGCAATCTCCTTGGTGTTTAACCCCTGCGCCGTTAGTTTCAACACCTCGGTCTCCCGTTTGGTGAGGGCAGGATTGCTGCTGTCGGCAGCACCAGGCAGGCATTTTCGCATCATGATTTCCTGGGCGCCCGTGCAGAAATAGGGCTTGCCTTGATGAATAGCACGTAGTGCCAGCACCAGCTCTTCGGCTGCACAGTCCTTGACCAGATAGCCTCTGGCCCCGGCATCAAGGCTTTCAAAGACACAGTTGTCGTCAAGGAACATGGTTAACACCAATACCCTGGTTGCGGGATAGTCAGCCAGAATGCGGCGTGTTACCTGTACTCCGCCCATATCCGGCAGGGTCAGATCCATCACCACTACGTCAGGTGCAGATTGTTTGACCTTGTCCAATGCCTCCTGACCACTGCCTGCTTCAGCAACGATACAAATGTCGCTTTCAGTTTGCAGGATTGCCGAAAGCCCGTCCCTGATGATCTTATGGTCGTCAACCAGCAGTACCTTGATGCTCATGGCTGTTCTCCCGTTGTCGTATCTGGTGGTGCTTGTTTTGCCAGCGGTACGTTGATGGCTACTTCTGTGCCGCTACCCTGTTTAGAGGTAATCTGAAAGACACCGCCTATATATATGATTCTGCGCCTGATGGTGAACAGGCCGAACCCCTCAGTACTTGGACTGTACAAGACGGTTGCGACGTCAAACCCGACACCGTCATCTTCAACCCTGATTGCCAGGGTATCTGCCTCGCGGTAGACAGACAGGCAGGCGGTGCTGGTTCCGGCATGTTTGGCAATGTTGATCAACAGTTCCCGTACGCTGTTGTACAGCTCTATCTGGAGCTCCTTGCCAACCTGTTTTTCCTGCAAGTCATCATGGAATGCGATTTGGAGGTGGTAATCGGTTTCTATCTGCCGTGCCAGCCATTTCAGAGCTGCCTCAAGCCCAGCACCATCCAGAACCGCAGGGCAGAGCAATCTGGTCAGGCTGCGCACACGGTTGATGGAACTGTCCGTCAGTAGTTTTATATCGCTGACAAGTGTACCTTGATCTGATGAAAGCGGTGTCTTGTGTAGCGTCCCCAGCTTCATTCGGGTCAAGGTCAGGTCCTGTCCCAGGGTATCATGGAGATCAACGGCAATACGGCGGCGTTCGCGCTCTTCAGAAAGAGTCAATTCCAGCAGCAGATCATTCAAATGCTGCTGTTTTTCTCGCAGTTCCTGCTCGGCACTTTTTCGGTCGGTAATGTCTACAAGGGATACAACACATTTACCCAGAGTGTCTTCGTAGCCGGGGCAGACAGATACATACACGGTTACCTGTCGAAGTTCACCCGACAGGGTCTTGACGGTTGAGTCAAGCTGCATCCGGGTTCTACCCTGCCAAAGGGCGAGCAGTTCCTGGCGGAAGGTCATGAGTGATTCAGGAGTAAAGGTTTTGATCAGGCCTTCAAGTAGTCCTTGCCGGTCTGTGGCACCGTGTAATGCCAAAGTAGCCTGATTGACATTAATCACTTTTACCAATGCAGCGCAGATGCTGATCTGTTCGGGGTGTAGGTCAAGGTACTCTTCAAGATTATCGATCCCTTCGGCTCGTAGCTGGTTAAAGAACAGCTTGATGCCGGAAAAATCTTCCTCCCAGATTGATACCGGTGAGTTTTCAAAAACCATACGATACCGGCGTTCGCTTTCCTGTAGGTTACGCTGGATTAGCAGGCTGGTCATACCGTCTGTCAGCCGTCTGCCAATCTCCTGAAACAGGTGTTTCTCTGCGGGTGACCAGGTGCGGATATGGGTACATTGATGGATACCAAACTCCCATGGCTGGTTAACTTTCGGATAGATCGCCGTTGCCAGGATGTTTTTAATGCCAAGTTGGTCTACAAGATCTCCAGACAGGGGGAAAGGGGTGCCGATCCCAAGTCGTAGCGCTCCATTGGAGTAGAGCAGCAGGCGAAGTTTTTTGGCAATCCAATCATTGGAGGCGGCAGCCAGTTCAACATCCTTTGAGCCCGGATAGCCCACAGTAGTACGCTCCATGGGGATTTGCCATGATTTTGCATCCGGGTCGCAGGGGTAGAGCAGGTAGGCTCGATCACAGTCAAAGATTGATAGTACCACATCAAGTACATCACTCATCATCTGTTCGAGATCAGTGGATAGCTGTATGGCGCGGTTGATCCGTTCCATACAGGAAAGAAAATGAAGGTTTGCCAGCCGTTCCTGCTCAGCCTGTTTGCGTTCAGTAATATCGCGTCCAATGGCCAGCACACCGGATATAGCACCGTCCGTACCGCGCTCGGCAACAAAACGGATATTATGATGGCGTTTACCTTCTCCGCTATCAGGCAAAATAATATCGATTTCTGCATTTTCACCCGTTACAAGTACCTGTTCGATCTTCTCCTGGTACTCGTAACGCTCACCGTCAGTTGTTTTTCCCAAAGGTGTTTTGCCGAGCAGGTCAGTAACCGGAATCCCAAGTGTCTGGGCAAGACGGGGATTAACGTAGATCATTCGACAGCCTGTATCGTAACGGGCGATGTTATCGGGCGAGTTTTCCGCCAGAGTACGGAACTTTTTTTCGCTTTCCCTGAATAACAGTTCCTGTTGTCTACGCTCTTCTAACTCCCGTTGTCTCTGGAGATTTGTGTAGCCTGTCTCTGCCAGCAGTTGCACTAACTGATGCAAAAAACGCATGGTGTTGTCAACATAAGTACGGCTGAACAGAGGCACTTGCCGAACTGCCGCTAGGTATGATTCTGGATCAAAATCAAGCTCTTTAGCCTGTTGCTGGAACCAGGCTAGATCAGGCTGTTGATCATCGTAAAAAAACTGGCCTGAGAAAAAGACTCCCAGGTGTTCTCTGTCGACGATGATCGGCATGGCGATGTTGATCATACCGTTTTGGCAGCGGCATTCAAACAGATCGCCGGTAAAATTTTCCAGTGCCTGTTTGATTTCAGGATCGTTACGCCAGCAACGGGCAAAAGAGCCGGGATGCTCCCACAGATACTGGGTACAGACTTGCTGCAGACCAACGCCGACAATTATGTTTGCATCGTTATCCATCAGGCCGCAGGGGATGCCTGAAATCTGGACGTGAGTCTCCAGAAGCTGTTTTATCTGCTGGATATTGATGAGTTGATCAATGGTGTAGTTGTTCATGGTCTTATAATGAGACAGTTTTACTGTTCAAACAGTAACGTTTTGATGACTAAAAAACAATGGGGTAATCGCCCTGTCTGAAGTGTACTCATGCTACCTAAAACAGAAACAGCTGCCAGTTCAGGCAGCCGTCTTCGTTACATCAGGATGACACGATCGTGTTACGGAAACCGGAAGGTGACGCCGGTCAGCATGGTCAGGTCTGTGGCAGGCTTGTTAAAGCCGCCACGCACACCCAGATCAAGATCCAGTTTATCGTTGAGCGAGTAGATCAGGCCTCCGGTGACAAAGGAGGGCCAGACATTGGAGGTCTGCAGGGTGCTGGTGGTGGTGCCTACTTCAGCAACAATTTGCAGACTTTTCGTTACGGCAACTCCGGCAGCCACCGACATTTTCCAGAAGTCACTGCGATTGTCGGCACGGTCTGTGTCAATACGATCTTGATGCACGTAGCCAAGGTTGGCATGGACGGTTACTGGCTTGAGATCAACGGTTGAGATCAGGGTGGTGGCATAGCCGGTGCGGCCCGCTCCCAGCCCTTTGTCCCGGTCACCGTTGGGAATATTCATGCTTGGTTTAATGGCCAGGCTGACTGGTCCCAGTTCCAGAAAACGCCACTTCAGGGCAAGGGTGATATCGGCCAGACCGTTTTCATCCTGTATGGTAGTATCGTTTAGTTTAACCTGCTGCAGCAGGTACGGGAATGAAATTGAGGCATCGAGGCTGTCAAATACACCAGCTGTCAGGGTTAATCCAAGGAGCTGTTGGTTGACTTTCATGGTAACGCCGTTGTCGGTATCCTTGTCCCATGAGAACTCTCCGGTTGCTTCCACCTGAAACTTCAGCATTCCCTGGGTTCCGGCATCATCGGTGCTTAAGGGGTGGGCTGCAAAGGAGGTGGCAGCGCAACAGAGCAAAAACAGTGTAATGAGTGTGATCAAGCGTGACTTCATGGCGATGTCTCCTGTTCTTTAAGGTGACTTTGATTTCAAACGGCTACGCCGTAGCAGTAAAAGTACGATGGTTAGTGCCAGACAACCCTGGGCAAACAGGTCGCCAATCTTTAGATACAGGGCGTTGGCGCTGCCCGGTTGTACCTCTCCCACCATGACCGCTTCTTTGAAGAGCGAGGTCATGCCGCGGATATGTCCGTTCTGGTCGATGATGGAGGTGATGCCGGTGTTTGCCGCACGAATCAGCGGAGTCCGTGTTTCAACCGCCCTGAAGGCGGCCATGGAGAGGTGCTGGTAGGGGGCGGAGGAGCGACCGAACCAGGCATCGTTGGTGATGTTAACCAGCACCCGGCTGCCGGCATTAACCTGCGCCCGGGCCAGTTCCGGGAAGATGACTTCGTAGCAGACCAGTACCCCCAGGGGCGTAGAACCTGCCTTGAGCGGCTTGATTTCCTGGCCGGGCACAAAATCACCGATGCCGTGGACCAGCTTGTTGACAAAAGGTAGCAGCCGGGACAGGGGGACGTACTCGCCAAACGGCACCAGGTGGATCTTGTCGGCGCGACCACGTTCGCTGCCATCAGGCGCCAGCAGGAAGGCGCTGTTCAGGTTACTGTACTTGCCGTTACGCTGTTCAATGGCCGGGCTGCCAAACAGCAGGTAGGTCTTCAGTTCGCGGCTCAGGTTACGAATCCGGTCTGACGAGGGGCTGTTTTCCTGAAAGAAGAATGGTGCCGCGCTTTCCGGCCAGACAATCAGATCCGCTGCCTGCTGGGCAACAGCCTGGCGGGAGAGGTTGGTATAGATGTCCAGGGTTGCTTCACGAAAGGCGGGTGACCATTTAACAGCCTGATCAATGTTGCCCTGAATCAGGGCGACCTTGAGCGGTGCTGCCGGGGGGAGTGGCGAATTTAGACGAAAAAAGCCGTAGCCCAGGGCAGAGGTCAGGGCCAGGACAAAGATGATGGCACTTTTAGCCGGGTAGGGGATCTCTGCACCGGATAGGGCTCGGATAATCCGATAGAATACCACGTTGGCCAGCACCAGTAGGGCTGTTATGCCAAAGACGCCGGTCAGGTCAGCCACCTGAATCAGCGGCAGCAGGCGGTATTGGGAGTGGCCCAGCATGGTCCAGGGGAAACCGGTTATCAGAAAGCTGCGTAGGTAATCAGCACTGACCCAGGCCAACGGCATCAGCAGGGCTGATTTAATCCCGCACCGTTCACCCATGACGGTTGCCCAGGTGGCCAGTCCATAAAACAGGGCCAGCCAGGCTGAGAGAAACAGCCAGAGTGGAATAGTGGCAAACAGCGGCAGGTGTCCGTAGTCTCCCATGACGATCATAACCCAGTAGAGCAGAGCGGCATAGGCGATCAGGCCGCTAAAGAAGCCCAGTTTAAAGGCTGCCTTGGGTGTCTGACCTTCAAGGGTGGTCAGCAGTGGTACCAGGGCGATCCAGGCCAGGAACGAGAGGTCTGCCTTGGGGAATGAGAGCGCGATCAGCAGGCCGGAAAGGCCAGCCAGCAGGGCAGGGCGGATAGTGCCGGAGATCAGTGGCAGGCGGAAATCGTGCAGGTTCACGGGGCAGCAGGCTCCGGTGTGTCGGTCAGGCGAACGATTCTGACCCGTTTAACCTTGCGGGGATCAGCATCCAGGATCTCGATTGCAAGCCCTTCACCGGTGATGACGGTGCCGGCAACCGGGATGCCGTCAGCCAGGTGGACCACCAGGCCGCCAACCGTATCAAACTTGTCCCGCTCAATTTCAAGTTGAAACTGTTCTTCCAGTTCTTCTATCGGCAAGCGGGCGTCGGTGGTGAGAGAACCATCAGGATTGCAGGTATACAGCTCTTCTTCCATGTCATACTCGTCCTGAATATCGCCAACAATCTGTTCCAGCAGGTCTTCAATGGTGACCAGACCGGAAGTGCCGCCGTATTCATCAACCACAATGGCCAGATGGACCTTTTTCTTCTTGAACTCCTGCAGCAGCAGTTCAAGGGTCTTGGTTTCAGGGGTAAAAAACGGTTGCCGGACCAGATCCCGCAGGTGGATGCCAGAATCTTCCATCCCCCAGCTTTTCAGCAGGTCCTTGGCATACAGCAGGCCGATGATGTTGTCCAGGGTACCGTCATAGACCGGAATACGGGAGTGGCCACAGGCGATGATGGCATCGATGGTTTCCCTTACCGATGCCTCGACACTGATGGCTGCCATGGAGGTGCGGGGCACCATGATTTCGCGCACCACGGTGTTGTCCAGCTCCAGAATGGCGCTGATCATCTCACGTTCCTGCTCGTCTACAATCCCTTCCTCTTCGCCGGCTTCAATCAGATCGTGAATCTCCTCTTCAGTAACCTTTCTGCGCCCGGTTACCAGTCGGGTGACTCTATCGAGCAAACCTGCCGGCCTGCGACTACTTCCTTCGTCCACGTTCGTTTTTCCTCCGTCTGTCAAATGATCAGGGAAGGGCTGTCAGCCCTTCCTTTTGTAATAGTTTCCAGATTTCCTGCTCTTTGCGTTCCATCCTGACCGCCTCGGTCTCGCCACTCCGCTCATGGTCGTAGCCGGTCAGGTGCAGGATGCCGTGCAAAAGCAGAAAGATCAGACGTTCATAGCCGGTCCAGTTGCCGATCTGGGCCTCTTTAGCGGCGGTATCGGCTGAGATGACCACATCGCCCAGGGCATGGGGCGTCAGATCGCCGAATTCCCCTTCCTGCAGGGAGAAGGAGATGACGTTGGTGGGGCGGTCCTTGCCCAGATACTCATGATTCAGCCGGTGTATGGTGCGATCACCAACAATAGTGATCGATAGCTCGGTCTCGTCAGGACATCCCAAGGCGTTTAAGATCCTCGTTGCTGCTGCCCTGATGGGACGCAACGGGGCCGGGTGCTTTCGCTGGTTGTTCTGTACCAGAATGTGCATTGCTCTTCTTACCTCCGCTGTTCCCCTTGTGAACCGGTTCAGGGTAGTCAATCCGGTGATGGAAGATGGCCCCCAGAATCCGGTTAAAACTCTTGGCAATCTCATGCAGGTTTTTAAGGGTCAGTTCGCATTCATCCAGCTGGCCATCGGAAAAGATCCGGTTGATTAATTTCTGTACCATCCCCTGAATCCGGTCCGGGGTAGGGTTGACCAGGGTGCGGGAGGCTGCCTCAACCGCATCGGCCAGCATCACCAAGCCTGCTTCACGGGTCTGCGGTTTGGGGCCGGGGTAGCGGAATTCCTGGGGATCAACCTGCTGGCCAGTGGCATCGGCCTGCTGTTTGGCCTTTTCATAAAAAAACTTGATTAGGGCGGTGCCGTGGTGCTGTCGGATTACGTCAATGATCGGTTGTCCCAGATGTTTTTCCTTTGCCAGCGCCTCACCTTCCTTGATGTGGGAGATCAGGATCAGGGCAGACATGTGAGGGGATAATTTGTCGTGACGATTTTCGCCGCCGTGCATGTTTTCTATGAAATACAGTGGTTTTGCTGACTTGCCGATGTCGTGGTAGTAGGCGGCAACCCTGGCCAGTAACGGATTAGCGCCAATCGCCTCGGCGGCAGCCTCCACCAGATTGCCCACCACCACGCTGTGATGGTAGGTGCCGGGAGCCTTGATCATCAGATCCCGTAACAGCGGTGAGTTGAGGTTGGCCAGCTCCAGCAGTTTGATGTTGGTGGTGAAGTGAAACAGTGACTCAAACAGCGGGGTAAAGGCTGAAACCAGCATGGCTGAGAGCAGTGCCCCCACCAGGGTGAAGCAGATCACGTAAAGGGTTTGCAGGGTAAATAGGGCGCTGTTCATGGTCTGAAAACAGATCCCCATGGCCAGGTTGACTACTGCCAGTTTGAGACCGGCGGTATAGATCACGCTGCGGTCCTGACACTGCCGCACGCCGTGGGCACCCACCACACTGCCCAAAAGCGCATAAATGACCACGAACATATTGCTGTTAAACAGGATACCCAACAACGGGGCCATCATGACGCAGTAGATTAAAGCAACTTCCGAGTTGAGCAGGATCCGTACGATCATGGCGCCTGCTGCAAACGGAAAGAGATAGGCATAGGAAGCGGGCGATACTGACGGAAAGGCTGCTCCGATATTGGCCGACACCAGCAGCGCCAGCTTGAAGACAAAAAAACTGCCCACGATCAGGATGGCTATGGCCAGCAGATCCCGGTTGCTGGGATTGAACTTGCGGATGTTCTTGCAGGCAAAACGATAGGGGAAGTAGAACAGTACCAGTACCAGACCAAAGATGCCCAGTGCGGTATAGATAGTGCCCTCTCCACGGCTGGCCTCATAGATCATCTGCAGTTTGTGGGATTGTTCACTGCTGACCCGTTCTCCCACCCGGACGATCATTTCACCCTTTTGAATCTTGTACAGTACCGGTTTGACATCATTCAAGAGGGTCTTTTTACGGGCTTCGGTGGCCTCCCGGTCAAAAAACAAGTTGGGCTTCAGGATTTTTGCGGACAGTGCCAGCAGGTGGCGCGATACATCAGGCGTCACGTCATCAAGCCGTTTTGTCTGCAACAGCCTGCGGGCCTCGCCGATCTCGATAAACGGCGTGTTCGCGGTTGCCGTGCCGATGCTCTTGCCGGTGGTGTTGCAGATCTCTATGCCGCGCTGGATATCGGAGCGGAATACCTTTTCATCAAGAATGATCTTCTGTTTGTAAAGCTCGTCTAGAATCTGTTTCAGACTGGTTAACACAGATGGCTGGCTGGTTGCCTTTAACAAGGAGCGCAATTCGCCTTCGGCAAGCTGTGCATCAAGCACCGGCTCAAGCAGCGGTCGCAACTCGGCTGTGGTGATGGTCGGTTTTTCTGAACGCGCGGTACGGGCAGTGTTCAGTGCCTTGGTTATGCTGTTAAGCAGTGTTGTGGCAACGGTCTCACCGGCAGTGTAAACCACCGGCGCCTTGGCCTCTGCTTCGCTGCGTAACTGTTTGGTCAGCTCGTGATCTTCCAGCAGGTAGTCCTGGCTGGCGCGGATGTCCGAGGTGGCGATTTCGCCCGGTTTGTAACGGGCAGTCACCAGGTGCTGGCTTGGCAGCAGGATCAGGGTCAAGAGTCCGGCAGTCAGCAGGAGCAGCAGCACTCTGTTGCGCCGGGCTGTTGCCGGGTTTGAGAACCGCCGTACGACTGAGTCGAGCAGATTGCTTGCCAGCTTTGGCAGGTAGGCAAGATGAGACTGTTCTGGTGTATGTCCGGGGGATTCGGGCATGGCGTACCGTCAGGCGGTGCGGGAGACAAGATATGTGGAGAGGGTCGTGTACATAGTGAAGGATGGATTATACGCGGCAGGCATGAATACTGTCAATTTATAGTTCTGTTACATTACTGGCGGTAATCTCAACATCGGGCCAGCCGTCATAGATCCAGTCTTCCAGGCGATCCAGGGTGTTGCGGGCAATGGTTTTATCAGGACTGACAGTAACGAAACCCAGCACCGCCACCTGACAGTTGTCCTGGCGATCCACCTCGGCGCAGGAGACGTTGAAGCGGTTGCGGGCCCGGCCCAGGATGCTCTTGATGATGCCCCGTTTTTCTTTCAGCGAAAACGCTGGTAACGAGAGATGGATTTCAGAGCAGAAGATGAACACGGACTAAAACTCTGCATGTCGCGGCGTCCGTGGAAATGGAATCACGTCACGGATATTTTCCATGCCGGAGAGGTACATGATCAGCCGCTCAAAGCCCAGGCCGAACCCGGCATGGGGGGTGCTGCCCCAGCGGCGGGAATCCAGGTACCACCAGAGTGGTTCTTTGGGTATTTCCATCTCTTCAATCCGGTTTATCAGCCGGTCCAACCGTTCTTCCCGCTGGCTGCCGCCGATGATCTCACCCACCTTGGGCACCAGCAGGTCCATGGCTGCCACGGTGCGGCCATCGTCATTCTGGCGCATGTAAAACGCCTTGATATGCTTTGGGTAGTTCAGCACAAAGACCGGACCACCCACCACCTGTTCGGTCAGGTAGCGTTCATGCTCGGTCTGCAGATCCAATCCCCATTCCACAGGAAAGTTGAAGCTGACCGGAGCCTTCTGCAGGTGGGTGATGGCATCGCCGTAGTCCATCCGCGCAAACTGTGCCTCAGCAACGGCCTGTACCCGCTGGATCAGCCCTTTTTCAATATGCAGGTCAAAGAAGGCCATGTCCTCGGCGCATTCTCTCAGGGCAAAACTGCAGAGGTAGCGGACAAACTCTTCGGCAAGGTCGGCATCATCAGCCAGATCGGAAAAGGCCATTTCAGGCTCGATCATCCAGAATTCTGAAGCATGTCGGGCGGTATTGGAGTTTTCAGCCCGGAAGGTGGGGCCAAAGGTGTAGATGTTGCCAAAGGCCTGGGCAAACAGCTCCCCCTCAAGCTGGCCGCTGACGGTCAGGCCGGTCCTCTGACCAAAGAAGTCCTGGCCAAAGTCGATGCTGCCCCCTTCGTTGCGGGGGGCACCGTTGGGGGGCAGGGTGGTGACCCGGAACAGCTCACCAGCCCCTTCGCAGTCGCTGGCGGTGATGATCGGGGTATGGACATACAGGAATCTGCGTTCAGCAAAAAACTGGTGAATTGCCTGGGCCAGCTTTGAGCGCAGCCGGAAGACAGCGCCAAAGGTGTTGGATCTGGGCCGTAGATGGGCGATGCTGCGCAGGTACTCAAAGCTGTGACGTTTTTTCTGGAGCGGGTAGTCAGGGCTAGCCTCACCAACCACTATCAACTCTGTTATCCGTAGTTCGTACTGTTGACCGGCAGCCGGAGAGGGGACCAGTTCGCCGGTTGCCTGCAGGGCGGTTCCGGTGCCGAGTTTGCTGTAGTTATCAAAGTTGGTTACAGTTGCCCGCTCAAGCACCAATTGGATGCCGGACAGGTTGGAACCGTCATTCAGGACGATGAAGGCAACATCACCGGAGGCCCGTGTTGAGCGGATCCATCCGGCAACAGTGTAGCTGCCGCCTGCTTCAGGCTGTTTGAGAAGGTCTGCGATTAATGTGCGTTTTGCCATGGGAAGCTCCGCTTACTGCCCGATGATCTTTCTGCGTGGTGGCCGTTTGGTTGGCGTTGGTGGCTGAGGTGTCTTAGGTGCTTTTGCAGGGGCTGTCATGCGCTGTTCCCGCTGCTTGACTGGTGGCGGGGCATCCAGTGCCTGGGCCTCTTCCTTGCTCAGGAGACGGTATTCACCCGGTTGCAGGCCACCCAGGGTCAGGTTGCCGTAGCGTATCCGGCGCAGCCGTACCACAAACAGCCCCACGGCCGCGCACATCCGCCGCACCTGGCGGTTACGGCCTTCACGGATGGTGACAGACAGCCAGTCATTGCTCTGGTCGTTTTTCAGCAGGCGCACCGTGGTGGCTCCGGTGGGGCCATCCTCCAGTTCCACCCCATCAGCCAGTTTCTTGATCTGCTGTGGATCAATCTTGCCCCTGACCCGCACATGGTATTCCTTATCAACCTGATGGCGGGGATGCATCAGCCGGTTGGCCCAGGCACCGTCATTGGTCAGCAGTAGCAACCCTTCAGAGTTGTAGTCCAGCCGTCCCACCGGAAACAGGCGTTCGCCGATATCCTTGACCAGCTCGGTTACCAGCTGCCTTCCCTGGGGGTCCTTGAGTGAGGTGACATAGCCGGCAGGCTTGTGCAGCAGCACATAGTAGAACGTTTCAGCCGGTTTAACCGGCTGGCCATCCAGGGCTATTAGATCTTTGGTCGGATCTGCCTTGCTGCCCAGTTCAGTCACCACCTGGCCGTTGACGGTGACCCGCCCGGCCAGGATCATCTCTTCCGAGGCGCGGCGGGAGGTGATCCCGGCAGCGGAAATAATTTTTTGCAGACGTTCCATCATGGCGTGTCCTCAGGGTGTTTCGTGTCGGTTTCGCCCGGTACCAGGGCTAGAAAGAATCCTGCTGCTGCTCCATACAAGGCCCCTGACCAGGGGTTGCTCATCATGGCTCAGCTTCCGCCTCCGGCGCAACGGGACATCCAGCCGAAGATTCCTCCGGCAAGGGCACCGCCACCGATCAGGATCAGAAATTTAAGTAGTTTTTTGTTCATGGATTCCCTAACAGAAACAGGGGCGCCGAGGCACCCCTGTTTGAATTGTTTTGCAGCGCCTTGAGTAGGAACACAAACCTATTCAGCCATGCGGGTCATGGCGCGGAACTTCTGGTAGCGATCTTCAACCAGTTGTTCCGGTGTCATCTCTTTCAGTTCAGCCAGGTGGCGGCGGATGGCTGATCCCATGGCCTGGGTAGTGGCTTCGTGGTCACGGTGGGCGCCGCCAACCGGCTCGTGGACGATTTCATCAATCACGCCCAGCTCAATGATATCCTGGGCTGCAGGCTTAAGTGCTTCAGCAGCCTGCTGGCCTTTGGTGCCGTCGGACCAGAGGATGGCAGCGCAACCTTCCGGCGAGATAACCGCATAGACGGAATGCTCCAGCATCAGGACCCGGTTGCCAACGGCAATGGCCAGAGCGCCACCGGAGCCACCTTCGCCGGTAATGCAGACAATGATCGGCACGGTCAGGCTGGCCATCTCGCGCAGGTTGCGGGCAATCGCCTCGGCCTGGCCACGCTCTTCTGCCCCAATGCCGGGATAGGCGCCAGGGGTGTCCACAAAGGTGATGATTGGCAGGTTGAACTGTTCAGCCATCTGGAACAGGCGTAGCGCCTTGCGGTAGCCTTCAGGGTTGGGCATGCCGAAGTTGCGGAACACTTTCTCTTTGGTGTCGCGCCCCTTTTGGTGCCCTACCACCATCACCGGTTGGCCGTCAAAACGGGCCAGACCACCCACGATGGCGTGGTCATCGCCGAAGTTGCGATCACCGTGCAGCTCATTGAAATCAGTAAACAGATGCTGGATGTAATCAAGGGTAAAGGGGCGGTTGATATGACGTGCCACCTGGGCCTTCTGCCAACGGGAGAGGTTGTTGAAGATCTCCTGACGCTTGGTCTCGACGCAGCTTTGCAGCGCATCGATCTCGGTAGACATCTCACTGGCACCCAGTGAGCGCAGTTCTTCGATCTTCTTTTCCAGCTCGGCAATCGGTTTTTCAAACTCCATGTAGACAGTAGCTGCCATCAGAGTACCTCACAAAAAGTTAAATTTGAGTATCAGGTGAGGAATGAGGATTTTTTCGTTTTGGGTGGGGCAAGCAAGGACTTACGCGGAGACGTACTGTCTGGTACGTCGCACAAGTAAGGCCGCCGCTTGACACGGCCAGGACGGAAAAAGACCATTCATTCAAAGATCGCGGCATTATACCCGACACAGCGTTCTACCGCTACCCTAAATTCATCGCTGGCCGCCACTTTCAGGTGGTCCGGCAGTTTAATGATGGTCCGGCTGCGGTTGGGGATCTCAAGTTGCAGTAACACCGGCAGATTACCGGGGTGTTTTTCCAGCAGATCCCTGATCGGCGTTAACTGTTCCGTTGTCAGTTCCAGCAGGCGCAACGCCAGGCTGACACGAGTGGTCTGCTGCTCCTGGGCCTCGGACAACAACTTGATATCGCCATTGACGTTGACCTGATTGGGGAATTTGCGGCCATTACCTTCCTGGGGCTTCATCACCAACAGCTTGCAGCCTTTTTCACCCTTTTCCAGTTTGCCGGTAAACAGCAGCGGGTCATCTGATTTTAAGAGGCCTGCTGCCGGGACGTACATGTCGGAGAAGACGGTGATCTCAATCTGGCCGGTCAGGTCTTCAATGGTGACAAAGCCCATCCGGTCGCCCTTTTTGGTCATAATTTCTTTCAGGGAGGTCACAATCCCGCAGACACGTACCTCCATACCATCCGGGAAATCCACCAGTCGGGCGATCTCGGCACTGGCCAGGCGTTTAATGTCAGAGGCATAGCGGTCCAGCGGGTGACCGGTGATCAGAAAGCCCAGCGCTTCCTTTTCATAGCCCAGCTTTTCCTTGTCGTGCCATTCTTCGATATCCGGCAGTTTGCGGCCGGAACGGGTTGCGGTGGCAGTGGGCATGTCGCCAAACAGAGAGACCTGGGCACTGTCCCGCTCCTCCTGAAAACGTTGACCTGCGGTGGTGGCATCATCAAGGGCCGCCATCAGCGGGGCACGATGTTTATGCAGCGAATCAAAGCCACCGCACTTGACCAGCGCCTCCATGACCCGCTTGTTGACCCGGCGCAGGTCCACCCGCTCACAAAAATCGTAGATATCGGTAAAAGGACCGTCTGCGCGGGCTTCGATAATCGATTCCACCGCGCCGCCGCCAACCCCTTTGACCGCGCCCAGGCCGAAACGCATTGACTTGCCCGACACGGTAAAGGACTGACCCGAGGTGTTGATATCCGGCGGCAGTACCTCAATCCCCTGTTCACGGCAGTCACTGATGCTCTTCAACACCTTGTCGGTGCTGTCCATGTCGCAGGAGAGCAGGGCAGCCATGAACTCAACCGGGTAGTGGGCCTTGAGATAGGCAGTCTGGTAGGCGATCAGGGCATAGGCAGCCGAGTGGGATTTGTTGAAGCCGTACTCGGCAAACTTGGCCATCTGGTCAAAGATCGCCTCGGCCTTCTTGATGTCCAGCCCCTGGGCCTTGGCCCCTTCCAGGAACGGTTCCTTTTCCTTGGCCATAACCGCCGGGTCTTTCTTACCCATGGCGCGGCGCAGCAGGTCGGCCCGTCCCAGGGAGTATCCGGCCAGGGAACGGGAAATCTGCATAACCTGCTCCTGGTAGACAATGACCCCGTAGGTGTCCTTCAGGATCGGCTCCAGCTGGGGCAGATCGTAGACTACCTTCTGGCGGCCATGCTTACGCTCGATGAATTCATCCACCATGCCGCAGCCCAGCGGGCCGGGGCGGTACAGGGCGCAGGCCGCGATCACGTCCTCAAAGCAGGAAGGTTTCAGCTTGACCAGCATCTCCTTCATGCCGCTGGATTCAAGCTGGAAGATACCGGTGGTGTTGCCGGCGGTGATCAGGTCGTAGCTGGCCTGGTCATCATCCCGCAAGCGGGTGATATCAAACTCCGGGTTCTGGCCTTCGCGGATCATCCGCACCGCGTTCTGGATTACGGTCAGGTTTTTCAGTCCCAGGAAGTCGAACTTGACCAGTCCCACCATCTCCACATACTTCATGGAATACTGGGTGTTGATGCCGCCGGTCTTCTGATCCTTGTAGACCGGCAGATACTCTTCCAGCTGATCCGGGGCCACCACCACCCCGGCGGCATGGGTTCCGGCATGGCGGGCCAGACCTTCCAGACAGTTGGCAGTCTCCAGTAGTTGCGCCACCTTGGGATCGGCAGCAGCCATCTCTTTCAGCTGCGGTTCCTGCTTGATCGCCTTTTCAATGGTCATCTTCAGGTCATCGGGGATCAGCTTGGCGATCTTGTCCACATCGCCGTAGGCCATATCAATGGCCCGGCCCACATCCCGCACCACCGCCTTGGCCTTCATGGTTCCAAAGGTGATGATCTGGCAAACTCGCTCGCGGCCGTACTTCTGCACCACGTACTCGATCACCTTTTCCCGCTGATCCTGGCAGAAGTCCACGTCAATATCAGGCATGGAGATCCGTTCCGGGTTCAGGAACCGCTCAAACAGCAGGTTGTAGGGCAGGGGGTCCAGATCGGTGATCCGTATAGCATAGGCCACCAGCGAACCGGCAGCCGAGCCCCGGCCCGGTCCCACCGGAATACCCTGGCTCTTGGCCCAGTTGATAAAGTCAGCCACAATCAGGAAGTAGGCCGGGAACTTCATCTGGCGGATACAGTCAAGCTCGATCCGCAACCGGTCATGGTAACCCTGAACCTGCTCCTCGGTCATGTCCGGGTATTTGGCCCGGATGGTGATCAGACGCTCCTGCAGACCGGCAATCGCCTGTTCCTCCAGCATGTCGTCGTGGGTCTTGCCTTCAGGCGGTTCAAAGTGGGGGAAGTAGTAGTCCTTCTCCAACGGCAGCTCAAGGTTGCAGCGTTCGGCAATCGCCACCGTATTGGCAACCGCCTGAGGCGCATAGTGGAAGGCCGCCGCCATCTCGTCCGGGGTCTTGACGTAGAACTCATCGGCCGAGAACTTCATATGGGTCGGGTCAGACATGGTCTTGCCGGTCTGGATGCAGAGCAGCACCTCATGGGCCTTGGCATCTTCCCGGTTCAGGTAGTGGCAGTCATTGGTGGCCACCAGCGGCAGGCCTAGTTCTTTGGCCACTTCCAGCAGCCGCAGGTTAACGGTGTCCTGTTCCGGCAGGGTGTTTTCCTGGATCTCGATATAGTAACGGTCGGGGAACAGCTGGCTGTACCAGCGGGCGGTCTCCAGGGCATCTTCCATTTTGCCCCGGCCGCACTGCATGGCCACTTCACCCTTCAGGCAGGCAGACAGGGCGATCAGGCCGCCGCTATGTTTTTCCAGCAGGGCGCGGTCAATCCGGGGGCGGTAGTAAAAGCCTTCCTTGTAGCCAGCAGAGGTCAGGTAGGAGAGGTTCTTGTACCCCTCAAGGTTTTCGCAGAGCAGGATAATGTGATAGGCCGCATCGGAGATACCCTTGGAATCTTTTGAAAAACGGGAATCAGGGGCGATGTACAGCTCGCAGCCGATGATTGGCTTGATTCCGGCCTTTTTGCATTTCAGATAAAACTCCACCGCACCAAACATGTTGCCATGGTCAGTAATGGCCAGGGCAGGCATCTGATACTGTTTGGCCTTGGCAACCAGGTCTTCAATCCTGATCGCTCCGTCCAGGAGTGAGTACTGGGAATGTAGGTGCAGGTGAACAAAGGGGGTGATGGTTTGTGTTGTTTCAGCTACTTCCATGGGGGCTGCCTCCCGACAAAACTGTGAGGCAATGAGTATGCCTCATGCCAAGATATGGTGTCAATGTCGGGGTTTTGACGCAAGATGTTGTTGCAGGAACTGCGCCCAATTATAAAAAATGCGACTGTGTGATTTGAGGGTTGCTTTTAAAAATAGCCGGTGGGTTGCTTGACAAAGCAGCAATACTGCATAGACTACTGTAGAATTTGTGGTCTGAAAAAGTGGAGGAAGTGTGAAACAGCTGTCTGCTTTTCTGTTTGTTAAGGTGCTACTTCTCATATTTATCAGCCCTGCACTCTCTTTTGAGTTCCCGGCAACTCCCCTTGGATCTGATATGATGGGCGTCGTAACCAGTTCTCAGTGGATCGATCGAGTTAATAATCTTACCGTTGGAACCCCAACCTATGACAGTATCAACCAGGGCTTTCCGATTACCACCGATGTTAACGGGATGACGAATCATGAAGACTGGCCGCAATCGATTCGCACACCAAATGTAAGTCTTCAGGCAGGTCATGCCTATCAGTTTGTCCTACGCATGAAAACGGACGTTTTCCCACGCGGACAAAACATCATGGTTGTGGCAAGAGATGCTGCAGACTCGACGCAGGTCTACCAGTTTGCCTGGAACGCGTCAAAGGCCGGGGAGTGGGAGGATGTTTACGTTCCTGTATACCCTACAAAAAATGGCAGTTGGCGTCTGGATGTCTGGGTACATCCCACGATTAAGTATACTTCAACACCATCAACCATTTATATCTCTCCAGATGTTGATTGCTATGAGCTGTCCAGCGGTAACGAGATCGCTACCCTTCGCCCCATTGATGTTTCAACGGACAAGGATGCCTTTGTCAGCAGCACTGAGTGGATCGACGGCCTCGGCAATGTGTATGTCAAGGATGGCGAAAACTGGAAACACGTATTTCCCCGGATGATGTACCGGCGTTATCAATCCGAATTGGGTGGCGTGGCCTTTAAAACAATATTCCAACGTTACAAGGAGTATGGTTTTAACGGGGTTATGGATATCTGGGATGAATACAATGCCCAGGATGTCATGGATGCCGGTCTGGACTATATCTCCATCATGTCTAATTCCACTAACTCGGACGCCACTGTTACAAGTTTTGAAAGCATGAAAGGCTATATTGATCGTGTCTACAACTGGGCAACGACAAACAATCGCCATGGGAATCTTCTTTGGTACAACTACGACAACGAAAATGCCCATGTAGCAGATTACGAGTACAAGCAATCCCTTCAGGCATACATTGACACCTATCATCTTGATCCACTGACCGGCAAACGCCGCCACCCTGTCTACGTACTGAATGGACAGAACGGTCTACCGCGCACCTATCACAATACCAGTCGCAACGTAATGGATCTTACCGGCTCCTATGTTGGTACTGCAGATGCTCTTGGTACCCCCAACGGCGTCCCGGCAGCTCCAAGGTTGCTGATTGAATCCATGACCCAGAACCAGCGGGCACCGGTTGCCGTCATCCAGTTGCAGACGTATTTCAAGGAAGAATTTATCCCTTCACTGTTCTACGGCATTATCATGGGTGGCCGTGCCTTAAGTGTATGGCGCGATGGTACGACTTTTAGCGGCTCGACAGCGGACTTCCGTGACAATGTCTGGGCCCTGGCATTCAAAAATGACGTCTCCCCCAAGATAGACCTAATGCTGCCAATCATCGAACAGCCGCACTTTACCAACTGGAAGGCCTGGACCAACCAGTTTCCAAGTGTCCGTATCGGTACCCGTGAACTAAACGGTGTCGGCTACCTGCTTCTCTCCAGCTTTGCCGCCACCGACCTGTCGGTAACCGTAACCCTGCAGAACCGGCAGGCAACCAAGGCGGTTGATTACTTTACCGGTGAAGAGATAGGGACGGTCAGCAATGGCCAGTTTACCTTTACGATGGGGCACTACAATAATGGTTACCGGGTAATCCGACTGGTAGCCCCCACTGCAGCTGCCGCCTCACCGGCATCCAATGACTATGGCACGGTCAGCAATGGCCAGACATCAAGCAGCACCACCTTTACCCTCTCCAACCACTCCTCTGCCACCTCATCCCTGCAGATCAACTCAAGAACGATTACCGGCACCAACGCGGATCAATTTATCTTGAGCAACGGCAGCTGTGGCGCACCTCCCTTTTTTCTCGATCCCGGTGGTTCATGTACGGTACAGGTCGCCTTCAAACCCACCACAACCGGGCTTAAGAATGCCACACTGGCAATAACCAGCACCGACGTTAACAGCCCTACGCTTTCCGTAGCCCTTTCCGGCACCGGTCGTGCTCAACTGAACCTCACCGTCAGCACCAGCAATGGCAGTGGTGGCACCGTAACCGGTGACACATCCGGTATCTCCTGCACCGGCGGGAATTGCACCTATGACTTTACCCAGGCAGACACCGTCAACCTGACCGCCACCGCTAACATCGCCTCTGTATTTGGTGGCTGGTCAGGTGCCTGCACCAACGTTTCAGGTCTCTGTACGGTGACAATGAGCAACACCAAAACCCTGGGCGCTGCATTTAACCTGGTACCCCGTGCCCGGATAGGCACCACCCCCTACGGTAGCCTTGCCAGCGCCTATGCAGCCGTTGCATCAAATGGTCTGATTCAGGCCAAATCACTTATCTTCCCGGATAGCGGCCTAAGCTGTAATCGCAACATCAGCTTTAGCCTAAAAGGCGGGTATGCTGATACCTACTCCAGCCAGACCGGCTACAGTACGATTAGCGGTAAACTGACCCTTGCAGGAAGTGGGACCGTCACTGTTGACAGGATTGTGATTCAGTGAAAACAGCAGGAGTGAATGTGAACAGAATAGTGGGTTATCTCCTTTTTAGTGCTTTGCTACTGCTGTCGATCAGTTCTGCTATGGCGGCTGAACTACCGGCTGCAACCCTTGGGCCGGATCTGATGGGGGTGGACCCGGTGGCAGATACCCGGTGGGCTGCTTTCAACAGTTCACTAAGCTATGATAGCTCTCAAAAGGGTTTCCCTTTTACCACGAATGTTAATACCGGTGAGACCAACCATGACACAATGACAAAACTGATCCAGTCTCCCTATGTCACCCTCACAGCCGGAAAACAGTACCAGTTTGTGCTGCGCATGAAGGCCGATACTTTTCCTCAAGGCCAAACCATCAACTTCGTAGCCGAAGCGGTTGGTGTCAACGGTGTTCCCTCTGAGGCGGAGCGGCATTCGACCTGGAATGTGTCGCGTGCAGAACAGTGGGAAGATGTGTATTTATATGTACGTCCACAATACAGTAGGAGATGGTATGTCCAGGTCTGGGTGGAGCCAGGCACCCGCTTTGCTGCGACGCCCTCAACAATCTATCTTGCACCTGATTTTGATGTTTACGAGCTTCCTGGCGGCAATGAGGCGGTGACGATGCATGGCGTCAATACCGTTACCGACAAAGACAGTTTTGTCAGCAGCACACAGCTTGTTGATGGCCTGGGAAACATCTATACGAAAGAAGAAAATAGCACCACATGGAAACATGTCTTCCCGCGCATGATGTACCGGCGATGGACTACCGACCATATTACAGAATTTCAGCGTTACAAAGACTATGGATTTAACGGTGTCATGAATATTGCTGATGACGATTCCGCTCAGGCTGCGCTGGATGTCGGCCTTAAGTACATATCCATCAATGTTCCCTGGATAGATGGTACCTTCGATTACATTTGGCTTCGCATGGATGACGTCTATCAATGGGCGGAACGAACGGGACACCATGCCAATGTCCTCTGGTACAATGTTGATAACGAAAATGCCTTTGTCGGCAACTACAGTTATCAGGAGCAGATACGAAACGGCATTGATACCTTTCATCTCGATCCGCAAACCGGCAAGCGGAGGCATCCCGTCTACGTCAATAACGGCAATGTCGGCATTCCACGCACCTATCACAATGCCAGCCGCACTTTCATGGATTTCACTGGCAGCTATGTCGGTTCTGATGGTGCGTCGAAAGGACCTGATCTGAGGCCGGGGCCAACCCTGCTCACCCAGTTTGTGAGCCAGAACCAGCGTGCGCCAGTGTCGGTTATCCAACTTCAGATGGGAATCGGCAATACATTCATTCCTTCGTTGTTTTACGGCATAATCATGGGTGGACGGGCTATGAGCGTCTGGAGGGATGGGGGCTCTGAGCTCACAATCGATAATCCACTTAATCCTTGGCCTGCCGCTTTCCGGGATGATGTCTCCCCCAAGATTGACCAGATGCTGCCGTTGATCGAACAGCCGCACTTCACTAACTGGAAGGCCTGGACCAACCAGTTTCCCTCTGTCCGTATCGGCACCCGAGAACTGAACGGTGTCGGCTACCTGCTTCTCTCCAGCTTTGCCGCTACCGACCTGCCGGTAACCGTAACCCTGCAAAACAGACAGGCAACCAAGGCGGTTGATTACTTTACCGGCGCAGAGATAGCCACAGTAACAAACGGACAATTCACTTTTACGATGGGGCATTACAATGACGGCTACCGGGTAATCCGTCTGGTTGCCCCCACCGCAGCTGCCGCCTCACCGGCATCCAATGACTATGGCACGGTCACCAATGGCCAGACATCCAGCAACGCCACCTTCACCCTCTCCAACCACTCCTCTGCAACCTCACCCCTGCAGATCAACTCAAGAACGATTAGCGGCACCAACGCGAACCAATTCATCTTGAGCAATGGCAGCTGTGGCACTACTCCGTTTACTCTTGCTCCCGGTGGTTCCTGCACCCTGCAGGTAAGCTTCAAACCCACCACAACCGGGCTTAAGAATGCCACACTGGCAATAACCAGCACCGACGTTAACAACCCTACGCTTTCCGTAGCCCTTTCCGGCACCGGTCGTGCTCAACTGAACCTCACCGTCAGCAACAGCAATGGCGGTGGTGGAACGGTAACCGGTGATTCCTCCGGTATCTCCTGCACCGGCGGGAATTGCACCTATGACTTTACCCAGGCTGCCACCGTCAACCTGACCGCCACTGCCAACATCGCCTCTGTTTTCAGCAACTGGTCCGGCGACTGCAGCGATAGCTCCACCACCTGCAGTCTTTCCATGAGCGACACCAAAACCCTGGGCGCTGTATTTAGCCTGGTACCCCGTGCCCGGATCGGCACCACCCCCTACGGTAGCCTTGCCAGCGCCTATGCCGCTGTTGCATCAAATGGTGTGATTCAGGCCAAGTCACTTCTCTTTCCAGATACCGGCCTTAGCTGTAATCGTAACATCAGTTTTAGCTTAAAAGGCGGGTATAGCGACACTTACTCCAGTCAGACCGGGTACAGTATTATTCCAGGAAACATGACGCTTACAGGAAGTGGAGCTGTAACTGTTGACAGGATTGTGATTCAGTGAAAACAACAGGAGGAGATGTGAACAAGTTATTGGTATTTATGCTTTTGTTTGTCTTGTCGCTGATGTCAGTCAGTTCTGTTGTGGCGGCTGAGCTACCTGCTGCAACCCTGGGACCTGATCTGATGGTGGTGGAGGATGAGACCCTATGGGAGGCCAAAGGTGGAAGCACGTTGAGTTACGATTCCACCCAGCAAGGCTTCCCTTTTATCACCAATGTGGCGGATGGAACCACCAACCATGACACCATGATAAAACTGATTCAGTCTCCCTATCTCAACCTCACAGCTGGAAAACAGTACCAGTTTGTGCTGCGTATGAAGGCCGATACCTTCCCCCAGGGGCAAACCATCAACTTCAAAGCGGAAGCTGGTAACATAGACGGGATTCCCTATGAAGGCAGCCGGACTTCCACCTGGAATGTCTCCCGTGCCGGAGAATGGGAGGAAGTGAATATTTCGGTGCGTCCCCAGTATAACAAAAGGTGGTATGTTCAGGTCTGGGTGAACCCGACAACTGCTTTTGCACGTACGCCCTCAACAATCTACCTTGCGCCGGATTTTGATGTCTACGAGCTTCCTGGCGGTAATGAGGCGGTGACACTGCATGGCGTCAATACCGTTACCGACAAAGACAGCTTTGTCAGCAGGACACAGCTTGTTGATGGCCTGGGAAACATCTATACTAAAAAAGAGACTGATACCGTGTGGAAGCATGTCTTCCCGCGGATGATTTATCGAGACAGTCCGACTGATAATTTAACCTACCAGACCATGTTCCAACGCTACAAAAGCTACGGTTTCACCGGCATCATGAACCTCACCGATGCGTTGAGCGCGCAGGTGGCCATTGATGTGGGGCTGGAACACCTGTCAATGATAGGCAACTCGGTAGTTAACGACGTTCCTGTCCCGTTCGAAACTATGTGGGCAAAGATAGATGCCATCTACCAGTGGGGCGAAACAACGGGACATCACAGGAATCTGCTTTGGTATTATATTGATAATGAGAATGGCATGGTTGGCAACTATACCTACCAGGAATCTCTGAGAATCAATGTCGATACCGATCATCTTGATCCGCAAACAGGCAAACGTCGCCATCCTATCTATTATCTGAATGGCAATGTCGGTGTTCCGCGCACCTATCACAACGCAAGTCGTACTGCGATGGACTTGACGGGCTCGTATGTTGGGGCTAATGCCGCTTGCGATAGTTTTGAACTTAATCCAGAACCCTCACTGCTTACCCAGTTCATGGCTCAGAACCTGCGTGCGCCAGTGTCAGTCATCCAGCTTCAGATGAATATCGGTAATACATTTATTCCCTCGCTGTTCTACGGCATTATTATGGGGGGACGGGCGATGAGTGTCTGGAGGGATGGGGGCGATCAGCTCACGATCAATGATCCGAATAACCCTTGGCCTGCCGCTTTCCGTGACGACGTCTCCCCCAAGATCGACCTAATGCTGCCAATCATCGAACAGCCGCACTTTACCAGCTGGAAGGCCTGGACCAACCAGTTTCCAAGTGTGCGGATAGGCACCCGTGAACTAAACGGTGTCGGCTACCTGCTTCTCTCCAGCTTTGCCGCCACCGACCTGCCGGTAACCGTAACCCTGCAGAACAGACAGGCAACCAAAGCGGTTGATTACTTTACCGGAGCGCAGATCGCCACAATAACAAACGGACAATTTACTTTTACGATGGGGCACTACAACAACGGCTACCGGGTAATCCGGCTGGTTGCCCCCACCGCAGCTGCCGCCTCACCGGCATCCAATGACTATGGCACGGTCACCAATGGCCAGACATCCAGCAGCGCCACCTTTACCCTCTCCAACCACTCCTCAGCCACCTCATCCCTGCAGATCAACTCAAGAACGATTACCGGCACCAACGCGAACCAATTCATCTTGAGCAACGGCAGCTGTGGCACTACTCCGTTTACTCTCGCCCCCGGTGGTTCCTGCACCCTGCAGGTAAGCTTCAAACCCACCGCAACCGGGCTTAAGAATGCCACACTGGCAATAACCAGCACCGACGTTAACAACCCTACGCTTTCCGTAGCGCTTTCCGGCACCGGTCGTGCTCAACTGAACCTCACCGTCAGCACCAGCAATGGCAGTGGTGGCACCGTAACCGGCGACTCGTCCGGTATCTCCTGCACCGGCGGGAATTGCACCTATGACTTTACCCAGGCAGACACCGTCAAATTAATCGCCGCCGCCAATATTGCCTCTGTATTTGGTGGCTGGTCAGGTGCCTGCACCAACGTTTCAGGTTCCTGTACGGTGACAATGAGCAGTACCAAAACCCTGGGCGCTGCATTTAACCTGGTACCCCGTGCCCGGATCGGCACCACCCCCTACGGTAGCCTTATCAGCGCCTATGCAGCCGTACCATCAGGCGGTCTGATTCAGGCCAAATCACTTATCTTCCCGGATAGCGGCCTTAGCTGTAATCGCAACATCAGCTTTAGCTTAAAAGGTGGATATGCTGATACCTACTCCAGCCAGACCGGCTACAGTACGATTAGCGGTAAACTTACCCTTGCAGGAAATGGAACCGTTACCGTTGACAGGATTGTGATTCAATAATCGCGGAAGAATTGGTGGAGTGCCTGTATTGATTGTGTGAGTTGTAATGTGCTGTTCTGATCATAAAAAAGGTTCATATCAGGATTGATATGGACCTTTAAAATTACCGTGTAACAATAGCTTTAGCAGCCGCCTTCCTTTTTAAATACACGTGCAATACCAGTGGCGCTGTCATATTTGACGCGGACATCTACCCCATTGCTGATCCGCTTGTCACTCAGTTTGTCCAGACTCTGTTGGTCCTTGACCACTACAACTGCAGTTTTGTCGGTTTTTGAGTCTTTGACTGTTACATCTGCGCTGCCAGTCTTGAGTTCGATTTTGGTGACAGGGCCAACAATGGTAATTTCTTCTGCGGATGCGACGTTCGTTAAACCCAGTGTCAGTGCTGCAACTGCCAGAATCATACGCTTCATGTTTGCTTCTCCTTGGGAAAAATGTGTAGCTGTGTCGCTGTGAGGGATTTGCGACATTAGTAGATTCAAATACCACGCTTTTCCGCAATTTCAAGTGTAGAACCTTGAAAAAGTTTTGGTTATCGTTATTGTCAACACCGATTTTGCTATGTACAGACGTAAACGTCCCGCTCGGATTATCCGAAGCGGGACGTTGTACTTGAAATATGCAGATGTATTATTTTTTAAGTGCCTGGGCCATGGCTTCGCCCATCTTGGTGGGTGAGATGGAGACGGTAACTCCGCATTCTTGCAGGGTGCGGATCTTATCTTCAGCCTTGCCTTTGCCGCCGGTGATGATGGCACCGGCATGGCCCATCCGTTTACCGGTCGGTGCGGTGCTGCCGGCAATAAAGGCCGCCACCGGTTTCTTCATGTTTTCCTTGATCCAGTAGGCGGCTTCTTCTTCTGCGCCGCCACCGATTTCGCCGATCATGAAGACCGCTTCAGTGCCTGGGTCTTCGTTAAACATCTTTAGCACATCAATATACTTCATGCCGATGATCGGGTCGCCGCCAATACCGACGCAGGTGGATTGTCCAAGTCCCATGTCGGTCAACTGCTTGACCGCTTCGTAGGTCAGGGTGCCGGAGCGGGAGACCACCCCGACCTTGCCGGGGGTGTGGATGTAACCGGGCATGATCCCCAGTTTGCACTGGCCGGGGGTGATGATGCCGGGGCAGTTGGGGCCAACCAGTTTGGTCTTGCTCTGGGCCTGTACAGCGCGGGCAATCACCATATCCCGTACCGGAATCCCTTCAGTGATGCAGACTGCCAGATCAAGACCTGCTTCGCATGATTCCAGAATTGCATCAGCAGCGCCTGGTGGCGGCACAAAGATCATGGAGACCGTTGCGCCGGTGTACTGCACCGCCTCGGCCACGGTATTAAAGACCGGAATCCCTTCAATATGGATGCCGCCCTTGCCGGGGGTAACCCCTGCCACAATCTGGCTGCCATAGGCCCGGCATTGCTGGGTGTGGAAGAGGCCGCTCTTGCCGGTAATCCCTTGAACCAGTATTTTTGAGTCTTTATTGATCAGAATAGACATGGTTGCGCTCCCCCTTACGCCTTGGCCAGCATGGCAACGATCTTCTGTGCGCCATCACCAAGGTTGTCACCGATCTGAACGTTAAGTCCGGATTCAAGCAGCAGCTTCTTGCCGTCTTCCACGTTGCTGCCATCCATACGGACCACAATCGGCAGCGGGCAGTGGACCTCATTGGCAGCCTCAATAATCCCCTGAGCAATCACATCACAGCGCATGATACCGCCAAAGATGTTGACAAAGACCGCCTTGACGTCGCAGTCCTGCAGGATGATCTTGAACGCCTCAGCCACTTTTTCGCGGGTTGCACCGCCCCCAACATCCAGAAAGTTGGCTGGTTCTCCGCCAAATTCCTTCAACACATCCAGGGTCGCCATGGCTAGGCCAGCGCCGTTGACCATGCAGCCGATGTTACCGCTTAGCTTGATGTAGGCCAGGTCATACTTGCCAGCAGTGATCTCCAGCGGGTCAAGCTGGGAGTAGTCCATCATGTCCGGGTATTCGCGGTGACGATAGACCGCATTGTCATCAAAGGAGATCTTTGCATCCATGGCCAGCAGCCAGCCAGCCCTGGTCACCACCAACGGGTTGATCTCAATCAGGGAACAGTCTTTTTCAAGACAGCATTTGTAGGTGTTCAGGATTAGTTCGACACAGTCTTCGCAGACCGTGCCGGAAAGCCCCAGGGCCAGGGCGATCTTGCGGGCCTGATAGGTACGCAGGCCAGTGAAGGGATCAATGGTCAGGACATGGATCTTGTCAGGTGCCTTCTGGGCCACCTCTTCAATATCCATCCCCCCTTCAGCTGATGCGATCAGGCAGTAACGGGATGATTCACGATCCAGGGTGATTGAGAGGTAGAATTCCCGGGCGATCTCCACCGATTCTTCAACCAGAATCCGGCGTACCTTTAGCCCTTCCGGCCCGGTCTGCTTGGTAACCAGACGCTTGCCGAACAGTTCCTTGGCAACGTCACTAGCCTGTTCCGGGTGATGCACCAGCTTGACGCCGCCAGCCTTGCCTCTGCCACCGGCATAGATCTGGGCCTTGACCACACAGTGGCCCCCCATCATCTTGGCAGCCCGTTCAACCTGGTCAGCGGTCAACGCCACCCGGTTGCGGGGTACCGGAATGCCGTATGTGCTTAAGATCTCCTTGGCCTGGTACTCATGAATATTCATAGGTCCCTCCCTGGGATGTATGTATACGCTTCACTATACCAGTCTTCAGACGGACTACAAGTGCTTTTTATTGTTGGTAAATATATATAGTTTGGCTAAATTTTTTGTTGGCGGGATAATTCTGCTTCAGAGAGTCGCAGGTAGTTGGGAAGCAGCTGTTCCGGTGGAACAGACAAGCCGTTCTGAAAGGCTGCTTCTGCAAGCTGGCAGCCGGATGAAGGGCGCAGGAGGTGGTGGGTAGGGGGGGCAAAAAGGGCGTTATCCCCCAGTGTCTGTTGGATCAGTTCTTGATAACGCAGGGCTCCGTCACCCACAAAGATGGTGGGTCCGCTGAGCATCTGCAAGAAATCAGCAGGGGGTATGACACAGTCTTGTTTTAGTTGGGTTGTTCGATCGGTAGTCCGGTAGAGGGCGGTGTAGACCTCATTTTTACGGGCATCCAGCATGGGGCAGACCGGCCAGGCGGCATGGGGCAGGTTCATGGCCAGCATGGCCAGGGTGGAGACGCCGCTGCAGGGTTTTCCTGCTGCCAGTGCCAGCCCCTGGGTGGCGGCTATGCCGGTGCGGACCCCGGTAAAGGAACCGGGGCCGGTTGCACAGGCAAAGAGATCAATCTGGTTAATGGTAAGGTTGTTCTGATCCAGCAGCCGCTGCAGTTCAGGCATCAACAGCCTGTTTTGCTGGCCGCCAGGGGCATCCAGCAGAGACTCTGCCAGCAGCCTGCCGTTATTACTCAGGGCGATACCAACCCTGGCCGTAGCGGTCTCAATACAGAGACAGATCACAGCTTGCTAGTGAAGAAGTAACGGATAATGTCGTTGTAAAAAGCCAGCACCATCATCCCCACCAACAGCACCATACCAGCCTGTTGGGCATATTCGCGTACCTTTTGCGGGACCGGGCGGCGGATAATCGCCTCAATGGTGTAGAACATCAGGTGTCCGCCATCCAGTACCGGCACCGGCAGCAGGTTCAGGATGCCAAGGTTGATGGATACCACCGCCAGCAGCATGAAAAAAGTGGCGCCGCCGGTCTGGGCAGCCTTGTTTGCCATGTCGGCAATCATCATCGGACCGCCCAGGCTGTTCAACGGCACTACGCCTTGAAACAGCTTGACCAGTGAAAGTACCGTTAGTTTCGTAACTTCAACCGTCTTGGCATTGCCCAGTTTAAAGGCATCCACCAGGCCGAATCGTTCGGTTACAAAATCATAGGCCGGAGAAACACCGATGATCGGCTTTTTGATAATCTCGCCGAACAGGTTCTTGGTCTCGCCGATCTGCGGCTTCAGTTCAACCGTCACTGGTTTGCCGGCCCGGGTGATACTCAGCGTCACACTAGCGGGTGCCTTTGCCATATGGGCAGAGAAATCTTCCCATTGAATGATACGTTGGCCATTAACCGCTGTGATCAGGTCTCCTTTTTGGATGCCTGCCAGCGCTGCCGGGCGGTTGGGGAAAATCTCACCCACGGTTGCCTTCAGGATCGGCATGCCGGTCATGTAGAGCGTGATCAGCAGCAGCCAGGCAAAGACCATATTAAAGAACGGACCTGCAAAGACGATAGCCATCCGCTGTGGGATGGTCTTATGGGCAAAGGAACGTGCCTCGTCAGCCGGTGTCAGTTTGTAGGCCTCAACCGGTTTTGAACCGGGGGCCTCCCGCTCATACTCCTGCTCGATCATCTCAATCTCGCTGAAGCCACCTTCGCCAAACATCTTGACGTAGCCACCCAGCGGAAAGGCGGAGATCAGGTATTCGGTCTCACCGATCTGGCGTCCGAACAGCTTAGGGCCGAAACCAAGGGAGAATTTTTCAACCTTGACCCCCATCCACTTGGCCACAATAAAATGGCCAAATTCATGGACAAAGATCAGGATGCCGAGGACGATAATAAAGTTTACAACGATCATAAGCACCTGCCTGTCTGGAGAGTGGTGCAGATATCCTGTGCCGTGGTTCGACCCCACTGGTCGGCCTCCAGCACCTCTTCAATGGAGCCGAGGCGGTGAGCCTGATGGGCATCCATGGTCTTCTCAATCAAACGTGCAATCTGCAGGTAGGAGATCCGGCCATTCAGGAACGCCTCCACTGCCACTTCGTTCGCTGCATTCATAACTGCAGGCATGCTCTCGCCTTCGCCAAGGGCGCGATAGGCCAGCCCCAGACAGGGAAACCGTTCCAGGTCCGGCTTGGAGAAGGTCAGACCGGAAAGTTCAGTTAAATCCAACGGTTTAACCCCGGTGCTGACCCGCTCTGGATAGGAGAGGGCATAGGCGATCGGGGCCTTCATGTCCGGGGTTCCCAGCTGGGCGATCACACAGCCGTCAATATACTCTACCATGGAGTGGATGATACTCTGGGGGTGGATGTTGACGCTGATCTTATCCGGTGGCGCATCAAACAGCCAGCGCGCCTCAATCACTTCCAGCCCCTTATTCATCATGGTGGCAGAATCAATGGTGATCTTGCGGCCCATGCTCCAGTTGGGATGATTGAGGGCATCCTGGATGGTGACTGTCTGCAGCTTCTCAAGCGAAGACTCGCGGAACGGGCCACCAGAGGCGGTCAGGATAATTTTGGTAATGTCCTGGCTGCGGTGCCCTTCAATGGATTGAAAGATGGCGCTGTGCTCACTGTCCACCGGATAGAGCTTGACCTTGTGTTGTTCCACCAGGTTCATGAACAGATGACCGGCTGTGACCAGAGTTTCCTTGTTTGCCAGGGCAACATCAATGCCTGCCCGGATAGCTGCGGCAGTGGGTACCAGACCGGCAGCACCGACAATGGCAGCCACCACCATCTGTACACCCGATGCCGTGGCCACTGCGCAGAGTCCTTCAACGCCACCGGTCAGTTCCACCTCAACACCGGCTAGCAGCTCTTTCAGGCGTGGGATATCAGCAGGGTCCGCAACAGCGGCCAGTTTGGGTCTGAACTGACGGATCTGACGGGCCAGCAGCTCAAGGTTTTTAGCTCCGGAGAGAGAGATGACCCGGAATTTATCAGGGTGGGCAGCAACGATTTCCAGGGTGCTGACACCGATGGAACCGGTTGAGCCGAGAATAGCAATTTGTTTCATGTTTAAAACCTCCCGAAGAGGTAGACCGCATAGTAGTAGGTGACCGGTGCGGCAAAGATGATGCTGTCCATCCGGTCCAGCACACCGCCGTGACCGGGGAAAATACTGCCTGAATCCTTGACCCCGAAGCTGCGCTTCAACAGGGATTCAAACAGGTCACCGAGCTGGCCGATAATGCCGATTACCACTGCGGTGATAATGGCATCAGCAAAACTTAACTGGGGGAAAAAGGTGAACTTTGCCAGCAGGGTGCCACCCAGGCTGCCCAGCAGGCCGCCCAGTGCCCCTTCAATACTCTTCTTGGGGCTTACCGCCTCATACAGCCGGTGTTTGCCAAAGGCGCTGCCAACGTAATAGGCGGTGGAGTCATTGGTCATCACAATCAGCATGATCAACAGCAACCAGTTTACCCCTTGGGGCAGCAGACGGATCATCAGCAGGTGAGCCATCAGGAAAGGAACGTACAGGAAGGCGGTCATGACCAGGGACAGTTCCTGGGCAACCGTACCCATGTCCCGCAGTCTGAACAAAAAGTGGAAGCCCCCCAGCAGAAAGGCAACCGCAAGGGACATGATAAAGAACCGGCCATCACCCAGCAGCGGGGTTGCCAAGCTAATCGCCCCCAGCAGCGCAAAGGGGTACAGTTCTGTTTTCCGGTCGGGCAGGGCCATACCAAAGAATTCCAGCATGCCGATCAGACAGAACAGGGAGAGCAACAAGGCAAACAGCCACGGCGCACCCTTGATGATGATCGCCAGTACCAGCGGCAGCAGAATCAATGCAGTCAGCAGACGTTGTATGGTCAGCTCCTTTGGTTTAGCTGTGCGCTGGTCTTGCCAAAGCGACGTTCACGGGCCTGAAAATCGGCCAGCGCAGCGTGCAGTGTGTTAATGGTCAGGTCCGGCCAGTTGATATCGGTGAAATACAGCTCTGCATAGGCCAGTTGCCACAGCAGAAAGTTGCTGATTCGCATTTCTCCACTGGTGCGGATCAGCAGGTCCGGGTCAGGCAGTCCGGCAGTATCCAGGTGTTGGCTGAAAAGCGATTCAGTGATCTGCTCAGGCTGTAGTGTACCATCCTGAACCTGCTGTGCAATCTTGGCTGCTGCCCTGACAATCTCCTGGCGACCGCCATAGGAAAGGGCCAGAGTCAGCACCATGCCGGTGTTGCCAGAAGTCTGTTGCAGGGCATCATCCAGTATGACGTTAATCTCCGGGGGAAGATCAGCCCGGTTGCCGATTACATTAAAGCGGATATTGTTTTTCAGCATCCGGCGCAGTTCATTACGGATATACTTTTTAAGCAGCGCCATCAGGGCCTGCACCTCAAGCTTGGGGCGGGACCAGTTTTCTGAAGAGAAGGCAAACAGGGTCAGGTAGCCGATACCCAGATTTGAGGCCTGATCCACCACCATCTGCACGGTTTCCGCCCCCCGCTGGTGGCCAACAATCCGTTTCAGCATCCGTTGCTGGGCCCAGCGTCCATTGCCATCCATGATGATGGCAAGGTGGCGGGGCATTTTTGTGGGATCCAGCTCGGTCATGTCAGACTTCCATAACCTCTTTTTCTTTGTGGGCCAGGATCTCGTCCAGCTTGGCAATAATGCTGTCGGTAACGGTCTGTACCTCTTTTTCAGCTTTTTTCAGTTCATCTTCAGTGATGGTCTTGTCTTTTTCCTGCTTCTTCAGGTCGTCAATCGCCTTGCGACGGATGTTGCGGACAGCAACCTTATGGTCTTCATCCATCTTTTTCATCCCTTTGACGATCTCTTTACGGCGCTCTTCAGTCAAAGGAGGCAGATTCAGGCGGATCAGTTTGCCATCGTTACCAGGGGTCAGCCCTAGATTGGCATTCAGGATCGCCTTTTCAATCGGGCCGATCATCTTGGGTTCCCAAGGGGTAATGGTAATGGTGCGTGGCTCCGGCACAGCCAGAGTTGCCACCTGGGACAGGGAAGAGGGGTTGCCGTAATAGTCTACTTTTACCTCGTCAAGGAGTGACGTACTGGCGCGGCCGGTACGGATACGCTGATATTCCTTGCGCAGATCCTCGACGCTCTTTTCCATATGGTTTTTCATTTCTGCTATAACGGATTTGTACATGGTTATGCTCCTTGTACGATGGTTCCAATGGCTTCGCCGCTGATAACCTTTTTAATATTTCCCGGTGTTGTCAGGTCAAACACAATGATCGGCAGGTTGTTGTCCATACAAAGCGAGGTGGCGGTTGCATCCATCACCTGCAGCCCTTTTTGCAGTACCTCAATATAGGACAGTTCATTGTAGCGGGTTGCAGTAGGATCTTTTTTAGGGTCGGCTGTGTAGACGCCGTCCACCTTAGTCCCCTTCAGGATAACCTGGGCATTGATCTCCATCGCCCGCAGGCTGGCGGCGGTGTCAGTGGTAAAGTAGGGGTTACCGGTACCGGCACCGAAGATGACCACCCGCCCTTTTTCCAGGTGGCGGACCGCCTTGCGCCGGATGTACGGTTCAGCAACTTCCTGCATGGCAATGGCAGACTGTACACGGGTTGAAACGCCAACTTTTTCCAGTGCATCCTGCATGGCCAGTGAGTTGATCACCGTGGCCAGCATCCCCATATAATCAGCACTGGCACGATCCATCCCCTTTGAGGAGGCAGCCAGGCCGCGGAAGATATTGCCGCCACCGATCACCAGTGCCAGTTCAACGCCATCCTCAACCACCTCTTTGATCTCGGCGGCAATGGTGTTGATAGTACAGGGATCAATGCCATAGCCTTGATCTCCGGCCAGCGATTCTCCGGAAAGCTTCAGTAGTACCCGTTTGAAGGATTTACGTGGCATGGTTCCTCCTGGTTTCTGTTTGCTTCAGGCAATCACTGTGTCAGCTGATTGTTTCCCTGGTCAAGAGTTGGTTGGAGTTGATACGAAAACGCCGGCTGTGAAGGCCGGCGCTTTCAGTCTTATTTCAGTCCGGCCGCTGCCGCCACCTCGGCGGCAAAATCCGATTCCTTCTTTTCAAGCCCTTCGCCCAACACAAACTTGGCAAAGCGCTTCAGGGTGATTGAACAGCCCAGTTGCTTGGCGCTGGCATCAACATACTGCTGTACGGTCTTGTCAGTATCTTTAACATAGACCTGCTCCAGCAGGCAGATGTCGCCGTAAAACTTGTTGACCTGACCACCGATGATCTTCTCGATGATGTTGTCAGGCTTGCCGGTTTCCCGTGCCTTGGCGCGATAGATCTCTTTTTCCCGCTCCAGAACATCGGCAGCAACATCTTCACGGCAGAGGAACAGGGGGGAAGCGGCTGCGGTGTGCATGGCCACATCCTTCAGTACGGTGGCAAAGGCCTCACTGCTGCAGACATCTGCCTTATCACAGCTCGCTTCAACCAGTACGCCGATCTTGCCACCTGCGTGGATGTAGGTGCCAACTGCGCCACCATCAGCTTTAAAGCTGACAAGGCGACGGATCTGCATATTCTCGCCGATGACTGAAATCGCCTCATTCAGCAGGATCTGCACAGTCTTGGATGCATCGCCAGCAAACGGCTGTGCCATCAGCTCTTCAATGTTGGCAGGGTTTTTCTGCAGGACATGATCAGCAACCTGCTTGACAAAATCCTGGAACTTGTCGTTCTTGGCAACAAAGTCGGTCTCGCTGTTGATCTCAACCAGCACACCGGCGTTGCCGTTAGCGGTAACTGCGGCTGCAACCATACCTTCAGTTGCGGCACGGCCAGCCTTCTTGGAAGCGGCTGCCAGTCCCTTTTTGCGCAGGTAATCGATAGCCTGCTCCATCTCGCCGCCAACCTCTTCCAGGGCTTTTTTGCAATCCAGCATCCCGGCGCCGGTGGCTTTTCTCAGTTCATTGATCTGTGCTGCGGTAATAGCCATTGTTTCTATCCTCCGGACCACATCTGCGTGGTCGTTTGTTGTTTTCTTTAGGTAATGCTGATCTTTGAACTAGTCAGCGGAAGCTTCGCAGGCAACTTCTTCAGTCATTGCAGCTTCAAGGTCATCAGCCCCTTCTGCATCACTCTGCAGGGCGGTGTTACGGGCTTCATTGCCTTCCAGGATAGCGTCGGCAATTTTGGAGGAAAGCAGACGAATGGCGCGGATAGCGTCGTCGTTGCCAGGAATGACATAGTCAATCAGGTCTGGATCGCAGTTGGTATCAACAATGGCAACAACCGGGATTCCCAGTTTCTGAGCTTCCTGAACCGCGATTTCTTCGTTCTTGGGGTCAATAACAAACATCATGCCGGGCAGTTTGTGCATATGCTTGATGCCGCCCAGAACTTTTTCCAGTTTTTCACGCTCTTTGTCCATCTTGAGCGCTTCCTTCTTGGTGTAGGCCTCAATGGTGCCGTCTTCAAACATGGCATCCAGCTTCTTCAGCCGCTCAATGCTCTGCTTGACGGTGGAGAAGTTGGTCAGCATACCGCCCAGCCAACGCTGGTTGACGTAGTACTGGCCACAACGGGTTGCTTCTTCAGCAACCGAATCCTGGGCCTGCTTCTTGGTACCAACGAACAGAACGGTGTTGCCCTGCTCGGCAGATTCCTTGACAAAATTGTAAGCGGATTTGAAGTAGCGGACGGTTTTCTGCAGGTCGATGATGTAGATGCCGTTACGTGCCCCGAAAATATAGGGCTTCATCTTGGGGTTCCAACGCTTGGTCTGGTGGCCGAAATGGACGCCGGCTTCCAGCAGTTCCTTCATGCTGATACTTGACATGGTGTTTCTCCTTTGGTTTTTCCTCCGCCCCGTTTGAATCCCCGCAAGCCGCTAAAAGGGACACCGCCGGTTTACTTAAGGGCGTGTGAATTGAAAAGCGTTACTTTTTATCACAACATCAGTAGGAAAATCAAGGGGAAAAAGGTTCGCTGGAGATGGCCTCAATCGGGCAGGCAGCGATGCAGGCACCGCAGTCAGTGCATCGCTGGGGTTCGGTTATGACGGCATGTTTATGATGGTTTTCTGTCTCCAGGGTGATGATCCGTTCCGGGCAGGCCGCAACGCAACGGCCACAGCCGGAGCATCGCTTGATGTTAATGGCAGGGGCTGCCGATTCAGGCATCGCCAAACAGCTCCGGTTGCTTCCATTCCTTGATCACCTGCTGTTTTTTATGAATGGGATAATAGCGGGGACAGGAGGCAACCACAGCGTTAACAGGCTGCTTGCAGCTGCGTCTGCAGCGTTTGCACAGTTTGTTGGGAGTTATTACTTCCTGTTTTTGTCTTTTGTTTTTCACTACCCCGGGGGCCACTGTAACTCTCTCCCTGCCAGCAGGTGGATATGCAGGTGGAATACGGTCTGCCCGGCATCGGCTCCGTTATTCTGTACAAGGCGAAAACCGCCTTCCGAAAGACCACGTTCAGTTGCCAACTGCCCGGCAACCCTGAACAGGTGCCCAACGGTTGTCTCATCCTGCTCTGCCATGTCCAGGCAGTTACTGAAGTGCCGCTTGGGGATCAGCAGCAGATGCAGCGGTGCCTTGGGGGCGATATCCTCAATCGCCACCATCAGGTCATCTTCATACACCTTCTTGGCCGGAATCTCTCCGGCGATGATCTTGCAGAACAAACAGTTTTCCATACAGTTAACCTTTCAAGAAACCAAGTCAAAGGCAATGGCACGCGGATTAAATTCAATTTTAGCGGATTTTCACGGGTCTTAAAATTGTTTTGAAATCTGCGTTAATCCGCTCGATCCGCGTCATCCGTGTGCTATTTCAGTCGCAATCCCATCAAAAATTCACGGTTGCCATCAGCGCCGGTAATCGGCGAATCACAGATCCCGAGCAGTTCTGCTCCCAGTTCAGCAGCAAGGCGTTCCATACTTGCCAGCACCTCTTCATGCAGCTTCGGGTCCCGTACAATGCCACCTTTACCCACTGCACCTTTACCCACCTCAAACTGGGGTTTCACCAACGCCACCACCTCAGCAGGTCTTGTCAGCAGCGCCAGGGTAGGGGGCAATACCAGGTTCAGCGAGATGAATGAGGCATCGATCACCGCCAGATCAGGTAGAGGCTCAAGCTGCTCCAGTTGCAGATGGCGGATGTTGGTCTTTTCCATCACCACCACCCGCGGGTCTTCACGAAGCTTCCAGGCCAGCTGTCCATAGCCCACATCCACCGCATAAACCCGGCTGGCTCCCCGTTGCAGCAGGCAGTCGGTAAAACCGCCGGTGGAAGCCCCCACATCAATGGCAATACGCCCTGCTGGATCAATCTTAAAGGCATCCAGACCTTGTGCCAGCTTCAGGCCACCACGACTGACATAGGGCATCACCTCACCCTTAATTCTGATCTCAACCTCTGGCGTTACCTGTTGCCCGGCCTTCTGGGCGGCATGATCACCCACCACCACCTGTCCAGCCATGATCAAGGCCTGGGCCTTCTCGCGGGAAGGGGCCAGGCCTTTTTCAACCATCAGTTTATCAAGACGTTGCTTTATGCTCATGCACCGACTAATTGAGATTTGGTAAAAATCGCCTTCAGCCAATATCCCTCAGCTTCGATATTCTCCCGACCGCCCTCTTCGCGATCCACCAGTGAAACGATGCCCAGCACGTCCAGCCCTTCTTCCTTGGCGCGGTTAACCGCCTTCATGGAAGATCCGCCGGTGGTCACCACGTCCTCAACAATCACCACCTTGGTGCCGGCAGGCAGGTTTTTACGACCTTCCAGCCACTGGCCGGTACCGTGTCCCTTGGGCTCTTTGCGGATGATAAAGGCATGCAGCGGATTGCCATCCAGGCAGGCTGCAATGGAGGTGGCAGTGGCGATCGGGTCAGCACCCAGGGTGATGCCGCCCACGGCCTGTACACCCGGTACATCCTTGATCGCTTCGTAGAACAGTTTGCCGGTCAGCAGGCCACCTTCGCTATGCAGGGTGGTCTGTTTGCCATCAAAGTAGAAGTCGCTCTGGCGGCCGGAAGCCAGGGTTACCAGACGTTTTTCGTAAGACAGCTCAAGAATAATTGCCTTCAGTTTTTCGCGGTCAGTCATTGTTCGGTGTACTCCTCGTCTTTGGAAAATAGACCCATTTGGGGAACCTGTGATGGCATGGGGAAGTTAATCGGATAGTCACCGGTAAAACAGGCGGTACAGAAGCTGTGTTTAAGGCCGGTGGCCTTGATCAACCCTTCTTCAGAAAGGTAGCCCAGCGAGTCTGCGGTAATATAACGTCTGATTTCATCCAAGGTATGGGAGGAGGAGATCAGCTCCTTGCGGTTGGGGGTGTCGATACCGTAGAAGCAGGGATAACTGGTGGGGGGGGAGGAGATCCGCATATGCACCTCTTTTGCCCCGGCATTGCGCACCATCTTGACGATCTTGCGTGAGGTGGTGCCCCGTACGATGGAGTCGTCGATGACCACGACCCGCTTTCCTTCCAGCAGTTCCCGAACCGGGTTCAGCTTGATCTTGACCCCGAAGTGGCGGATTGCCTGGGCTGGCTCGATAAAGGTCCGTCCCACATAATGGTTGCGGATCAGCCCCAGTTCAAAGGGGATACCTGCCTGCTCGGCATAGCCCATGGCTGCCGGTACACCGGAATCCGGCACCGCAATCACCACATCGGCATCCACCTGATATTCGCGGGCCAGTTGGCGTCCCAGCTCTTTACGCACCTGATAGACGTTTCTGCCAAAGATGTTTGAGTCCGGTCGGGCAAAATAGACAAATTCAAAGACACAGGGAGTTGGCTCGATCTTCTTGAATGGGAACAGTGACTGCATCTGGCCATCTTTGGTAAAGACCAGCATCTCACCCGGTTCAACTTCCCGTACAAAGGTTGCCTCGATCAGATCCAGGGCGCAACTCTCGGAAGCGACTACCCAGCCGTCTCCCAGTTTGCCGAGACATAAGGGGCGGAATCCGTGGGGGTCGCGCACGGCAATCATACGGGATTCGGTCAGGAACAGCAGGCAGTAAGCACCTTTGACCCGGTTCAGGGCATCACCGATCCGCTCAACCAGTGAGTGGGTGCGGGAAATGGCCAGCAGGTGAATGATGATCTCGGTATCCATGGTGGTCTGGAAGATGGAGCCGTAGGCCTCAAGCTCTGCCTTTAACAGATTGGCGTTAACCAGGTTACCGTTGTGGGCCACGGCAATGGAACCGCGGGAGTAATCCACCATAATCGGTTGCACGTTCTTTTCCACCGAGGCACCGGCAGTGGAGTAGCGCACATGGCCGATGGCTGACTTGCCCGGCAGCTTCTCAAACACCTTCTGATTACCGAACACATCGGCCACCAGCCCCATCCGTTTGTGGGCATGCAGCCCTGTGCCGTCGGATGAGACAATGCCACAGCTTTCCTGGCCGCGATGCTGCAGGGCGTACAGACCGAGATAGGTCAGGTTGGCTGCTTCAGGGTGGCCATAGATGCCGAATACGCCGCATTCTTCTTCAGGGCGGAAAAGTTTCATAGCAGGTTTTTCCTCACAAAGTCGGCTGCATTTTTATACAGGATCAGGCCGTCACCGTTTTCCGGCAACTGCTCGCGGGTCCAGCGGGGATGCTGGGTATAATGGACAAAGGCCTCCGGGTGAGGCATTAGCCCCATCAGGCGGCCGGTTGGGTCGCACAGACCGGCAATGGCATTGGTTGATCCGTTAGGATTAGCCGGGAATTCCATAGTCGGTTCTGCGTAATCAGCTTCAGAATATTTAAGTACCGCCAGATGGCCAGACTCAATCCGCTCCAGGGTTGCAGGGCTGTCGGTCAGGAATTTTCCTTCGCCGTGACGTACCGGCAGGTAGATCCCTTTCTCAATCCCTTTGGTGAAGACGCACGGGGAGGCAGGATCGGCCTTCAGGTAGCACCAGCGGTCCTGAAAACGTCCGCAGTCGTTGTGGCAGAGGGTGACGGTCTGGGTCAATGTATTGCCATCCAGAGCAGGCAGCATCCCCATCTTGACCATCAACTGAAAGCCGTTGCAGACCCCCAGCACCAGCTTGCCGGCATTGATGAAGCGGGTAAACTGCTCCACCAGCTTTTCTGGTGCTCCGTTTGGTGTGTCATAGACTGTTGCATACTTTAGGCGGTGTGCCTGTGCCTTGGCGCTGCCCAGGTCGTCACCATCCAGAAAACCGCCGGTCAGGTTCAAAAAGTGGTAATCGTCAAGGCGGACCTCGCCGGAGAGTATCTCGGCAATATGGGCAATCTTTGCCTCATCAAAACCACCCAGTCTGCAGGCGTGGGCCGCTTCCGTCTCACAGTTGGTGCCGTTACCGGTTATAACAATTGCTCGTGTCTGTTTCATGCACTGGTCCCTGTTTCTGTCTCGATAGGTGATTATGCCACCATGTAGGTTTCGTTATCTCCTGCCTGATACTGCCTGATCTCTGCCAGAAATGCATCTCCGTATTGTTGCAGCTTGCGATCTCCGACACCACTTACCTGACGCATCTGCTGCAGGTTTTGGGGGTAGCTGCGCGACATTTCAGCCAGTGTCGCATCAGAAAATACCACAAACGGAGGCAGTTTGGCGGCGTCGGCAATCTGTTTGCGCAAAGCCCGTAGTTTATCAAACAGGGCTTGATCGTAATCTTTTTTTGCACCGGCCCGTTTTCTGGTTCGCTCCACCGTCTCCACGGTGTTACGGGGCATCCCCAGCGTAACCGTCGTCTCACCCTTTAACACTGGACGGGCCGCAGAAGAAAGGGAAAGAGCGCCAAAGCGGGTAAAATCCTGGGTCAGATAGCCTAAGTGAATCAACTGGCGGATGATGTTTTCCCACTGCGTTGCAGGTGTGTCCGCACCGATCCCCCAGGTGGAAAGTTTATCATGCTTCAGATCCAGTACCCGCTGGTTTTTACTGCCCCGCAGCACCTCAATCAGGTGCATCATGCCAAACCGTTCGCCGGTCCGGTAGACGCAGGAAAGCGCCTTTTGGGCCTGAACCGTGGCGTCAAAGCGCTGGGGCGGATCAGTGCAGATGTCGCAGTTACCGCAGTCATGATCCCGTTGATCGCCAAAATAAGAGAGCAGGGCACGGCGGCGGCAGGTAAGTGCCTCGCCATAGGCCACCATGGCGTTCAGTTTCTGGATTTCGATTCTGACCCGCTCGGCGTTATCACTGTTTTCAATCAGCTTGCGGGCGGTCATGACATCCCCCATGCCGAACAGCATCAGTGCTTCAGATGGCAGGCCATCCCGTCCGGCCCGACCGGTCTCCTGATAGTAGCTTTCCACACTCTTGGGCATATCGTAATGCACCACGAAGCGGACGTTGGGCTTGTCTATCCCCATCCCAAAGGCCACGGTGGCAACCACAATGCGGATATCATCCCGCTGGAATGCTTCCTGAACACGTCTGCGCTGGTCGTCCGGCAGACCGGCGTGGTAGGCGGCGGCACTAAATCCGGCGGCCTGTAGCTGCTTGGCTACCTGATCAACCCGCTTGCGGCTTAAGGCATAGACAATCCCTGCTTCATCCCGCCGGTTGCGGAGAAATGCTCCAAGCTGGGCCAGCGGCTTTTGCTTGGGGATTACCGTATAGGTGATGTTGGGTCGATCAAACCCTGCCACAAAAACCGTAGCATTGGGAAGCCCCAACTGCCCCAGAATATCCTTGCGGGTTTCCGGGTCAGCCGTCGCGGTCATGGCCACAATCGGCACACCGGGAAACAGTGGCCGCAGGCGACCCAGCTGGGTGTATTCCGGCCTGAAATCATGTCCCCATTGCGAGATACAGTGGGCCTCGTCAATGGCAAACAGGGCCAGTTTCAGCGTGCCAAGCCGCTCCAGAAATTCCGGCATCAACAGCCGTTCCGGCGCAACATACAGCAGATCCAGTGTGCCCTTGTCCAACTGCTGAAAAACCCTGCCTGCTTCAGCCGCAGAAAGCGAGGAGTTCAGGCAGGCGGCCCGCACCCCGTTTGCGATCAGGGCATCCATCTGATCCTTCATCAGGGCGATCAGTGGTGATACGACAATTGCCACACCATCCCGATGCAGGGCAGGTATCTGGTAGCAGAGTGACTTGCCGCCGCCGGTTGGCATCACCAGAAAAACATCTTCACCAGCCAGAACCCGCTCAATCACCTCCTGCTGGGGAGGGCGGAAGTCATGAAAACCGAAGACGGTTTTAAGGGTATGCTGGATGGAGGCGGCCATGGAAGCGATAGCCGCCTACAGCTCCTTCAATGGCCGTTGCCAGGCGCTTTTCAGCTGGGCAAGATCTGTTGAAAGCACGGTCTTGCCTTCCAACCCGGCAATGGTAACAATGTCGTTATCAGCGACCTGTCCGATCTGACTGAAGCCGGTACCGGCCATCGCCTCTTCAAAGGCTGCCCACTGGGCCGGATGCACCGTTACCAGCAGACGGGAGGCTGATTCCGAGAACAGCAGCAGCTCATCCGTCTTATACCGCTGATCTCCTTCAAAACGAACATTGGCTAACTCAACACGGCAGCCAAAGCCGCCGGAGAAGGCTGATTCAGCCAGGGCCACTGCCAGACCACCGTCTGACAGGTCATGGCATGATGCCACCAGTCCGCTCATAATGGCCTGGTGCAGTGCCTTGTAGCGGGCCAGGGCAGTGGTAATATTCACCTTGGGCACTTTGTTGCCGGTATAGCCCTGCATGGCCAGGTACTCGGAACCGCCCAGCTCGTCTTTGGTTTCACCTAGCAGGCAGATGATGTCGCCGGCTCGCTTGAAGTCCATGGTCACGGCGTTGCGTATATCAGGAATCGTGCCGATCACTGAGAACAGCAGGGTAGGGGGGATCGAGATCTTGGTGGTACCGTCGTAGAAATCATTCTTCATCGAATCCTTGCCCGAAACAAGCGGCAGGTTGATCGGTACGCAGAGATCCAGCAGGGCCTGGTTGGCCCGCACCAGTTGGGCCATCTTGTAGGGGCCGTCCGGGGTCTTTTCAGACAGGACCGGATCACACCAGCAGAAGTTGTCAAGGCCTGCCCAGTGATCAGGGTTGCCCCCGACTGCCACATAGTTGCGCAGCGCCTCATCAAGGGCATTGGCAGCCATATGGTAGGCATCAATGTCGGAATAACGGGGGCAGATACCGTGGGAGACCACCACCCCTTTGTAGGAATCGAGGATCGGCCGGACCACTGCCGCATCAGACGGACCATCATTGGTAACACCGGTGAACGGCTTGACCACGGAACCACCCTGCACCTCATGGTCATAACGCCGCACCACTGATTCCTTGGAGCAGATGTTGAGCTGGCCCAGCAGCCCCAGCAGGTCTGCGGTCCAGTCTTCCTTGTGCTGTGCCGGTGCTTCCGGATTAACCGGTGGCTGCCACTTGGCCGGAATCTGCATTGGTGGCAGGCCTTCGTGCATGAACTCCATCGGCAGCCAGGCCACGGTTGCATCGCCATACTGGATATGGAAGGTGCCGCTGTCAGTGAACTCACCCAGCACGGTTGATTCCACGCCAAAGCGCTTGGACATGGCCATGAACTCGTCCAGCTTCTCAGGCGGTACGGCCATGGACATCCGCTCCTGGGCCTCGGAGATCAGGATCTCCCAAGGGTTAAGGCCGGGATACTTAAGTGGTGCCTTGGCCAGGTCCATCCTGCAGCCGTTGCACTCACCAGCCATCTCACCAATGGAGGAGGAGAGGCCCCCTGCGCCGTTGTCAGTGATGAAACGATACAGCCCCTTGTCACGGGCGCGGATCAGGAAGTCGAACATCCGCTTTTGGGTGATCGGATCACCGATCTGTACGGCGGTAACTGGTGAGTTCTCGTTCAGTTCTTCAGACGAGAAGGTGGCGCCGTGGATGCCATCCTTGCCGATCCGGCCGCCAGCCATTACGATCAGGTCGCCCGGCTTGATGCTCTTCTCATGGCCTGGAATACCGTTCACCCTGGCAGGCATCATACCGGCGGTGCCGCAGAACACCAGCGGCTTACCGGCAAAGCGCTCATCAAAGACAATGGAGCCGTTAACCGTAGGGATGCCGGACTTGTTGCCGCCATGTTCCACCCCTTCCACCACCCCTTCAAAGATCCGGCGGGGGTGTAGCAGGCGTGACGGCAGCGGCTTGTCGTAGAACGGGTCAGCAAAGCAGAACACATCGGTGTTAAAGATCAGCTTGGAGCCCTGACCAGTACCGAACGGATCGCGGTTAACCCCCACAATACCGGTCAGCGCCCCGCCGTAGGGATCAAGGGCAGAAGGGGAGTTGTGGGTCTCCACCTTGAAGACCAGCGAGTTGTTCTCATCAAAGGTGATCACCCCGGCGTTGTCCTTGAAGACTGAAAGACAGAAATCCTTGTCCCCCAGATTCTCGCGGACATCCTTGGTGACCCGCTGGATGTATGACTTGAAAAGAGATTTAATCTCCTGTTTGTTGCCATTTTCATCTTCGTACTGCACCGTAGCGCTAAAGATCTTGTGCTTGCAGTGTTCTGACCAGGTTTGGGCCAGGCACTCCAGCTCCACATCGGTCGGCTTGCTGCCCAGCCCCTGCTTTTTCCGCTCCGCCAGCACCTGCGGATCGCGGTAGTGGGACTGGATGATCTTCATCTCTTCCAGGGTCAGGGCCAGCACGCCATCCTTGCTGATCCGCAGCAGTTCTTCGTCAGAAACCTCTAAATCCATCTCCCGTACCTGGCCTTTGGTCTCGCCAGTCACTTTGGGTACGGTGGTGGGGAAGCCCCGTTTGGCCATGAAATCAGCCGCAGACATGATGCTGTAGCGCTGGATCAGGGTGTTGCACAGCAGGCCGGTGGCGATCTTCTCTACCTGTTCACTGCTGAGATCAGCTGAGAGCAGGTACTGGATTGAAGAGTAGACCGCCTCGTTGTCCGCAAGAGGACGTTGGATCAGGTAGGAAACCGCTTCACCGGCTGTCCGTCCCACGTTGTCGGTTACGCCGGGGCGGAAGCCAACCTCCACGGCCCAGTCAAAGCCGACCGCCTGGGGCAGGTCAATACTGTAGCTCTGGATGACCGGATCGCAGAACGGGCCGGAAGCCGCTGCCTCCAGCTCGGTCCGGGACAGCTCTGCATCCACGGTAAAGACATCAAGGGTACGCACCTGCTTTACTTTCAGATGCAGAAAATGTTCAATCTCGCGCTTGATCCGCTCACCGCGGGAATCGCGGACACTGTCCTTCAGGGCTATTTCTATTCTGCTGGGCATGTCAGTCCTTTATTTCTTCACAAAGATAATTTCAACGCGGCGATTACCTTCCACGTTATTTTTGGGGAAGGCCGGTTCTGCGGACCCGACCCCCAGAGCCTCAACGGTTGCCTGTTCAAGTTTGCCTTTGTTCAGCAATCCTTCGCGGATAAAACGGGCCATCTGGTCAGTGGCTGCTGCATCTTCGTGGCGACTGGGCTGGCCAAAGCCGTGTACCCGCAGCTTGATCCGGTACTCTGAATATGTTTTGAGCAGTTCTGCCAGCTTGGCAACCGTACCGGTGCCAGCAGGAGTCAGGGTGGTACTCTTGCCTGTTGTCTTCAGCATCTGTGAGCGGGGAAAGGTAACGCTCAAGCCTGCGGCCGTTGTCTTGACAATGCCGCCCAGCTTGCCTGCCTCTGCTTCAAAGGCCTTGATCCGCTTTTCAGCAGCCAGCTGCTCACCGGTTGCCTGTAATTGCGCTGTTTGTTGCTTCAGGCCTTCAAGTTCCTGGGTTAGGACGGCAACCCGTTGTTCTGAAGTTGCAGTTGCCTTTTTCTGTTCATCCAGGGCCTTCAACAGGTTAGTAGTTTTTTCATCTGAACTGGTGATAGCGGAGCCTTTGGCAGACAGTTCAGCATTCAGCGAAGCAACCTTGGCATTCAGGCTTGATATCTGGCTGGCCTGATCAGCGCTCTGTTTCTTCAACGTCTTAACCTGGGCAACCAGGTCATCAAAGATTTTGATCTTTGATTTGGTTGTCGCAATCAGGCCATTAAGCCGTGCTGTTTCTTTGTCCTGATCCTGTTTACCAAGCCGGGCCAGCAGTACTGACGCCTGTAGTCTGGCAATATCAGCAAGATAGCGAACCGTGGGTTCAGCTTTTTGATCAAGTTTGCCGCTCCAGCCAAGGTTCTTTTTATACTCGGCTTCAGCATTGCGAAGTGAGTTTTGGGCAATCAGGATATCATCTTTCAGTTCTACCTGTTCTGATCCTTTAGAAAGAACCTGGGCAACCGCGTTTTGGGCCTGTTGCAGGAAAGCCGGTGCCGGTTCATCTGCAGCAAAGACAGTCAGGGGGATAGCTGTGGTCAGGCCGGCAACCAGGCAGAAGGTGAGTGCTACACGAATCAAACGGTTCATGGTTTCTCTCCTTTACCAGCCAGGATGGCTTCCAGGCGCTGTTCCAACTGTGCCAGTTCTTTTTGTGCTGCGGCTGTTTTTTCAGCGGCAATCCGCTCGTCAGTCAGGGCCAGGGCCAGTTTGACCTGGGTCGTTGCCAGTTCAGATGCCTGACGGGTGGCACGGTCATTTCCCTGCTGCAGACCGTTTTGTGCTGCTTCTATGTTTGCTGCTGCCTGCTCAACAACTTCAGGGGCATACTTGGTTACCGGGGTGTTGTTTAGTTTGGTGACTTGGTCCCTGGCTTTTTGATACAGGGCAGTGGTTTCCGGTTTTACTCCGCCTGCTTCATCGGCAGCGAAGCTGAAAACCGGCATCAGCGCCAACAGGGTGACTGCTGCACAGAGCCGAACTGGTTTCATGGCCTATTCCTCCCTTTACTGTGGGGTTTGCGTGCCTTGTTCGTGTTTCAGCGTGACGGTTCTGATCGGGAACGGAATCTCAATCCCCTGTTCACGGAATCGTCCAAGAATCTTTGAGTTGATCTTGTCGGTGGTGGCAAACAGTATGGCATACTCCTCAACCCAGAAAAAGAGTGCCATATTCAGAGCGCTTTCGCCAAAGGAAACAAAAAAAGCCTCCGGCGCCGGCTCTTGCAATACATCTTCAACTTCAAGGGCAAGCTGTACCAGCAACGCCTTGACCTGCTCTGCATTACTGCCATAGCTGACCCCCACGTTGATCCTGCCTTTGATCCGGTTGTCGGGAAAGGCCTGATTGGTCAGTATGGTGTTACAGAGATCCGAGTTGGGAATGATCAGCAACTGGTTGTCCAGGGTCTTGATCTTGGTGGAGCGTAGTCCGATGTCCTGTACATCACCTATCTGGCCACTTGCCAGCTGAATCCGGTCGCCAATCCTGAAAGGGCGGTCAATCATCAGGGTAAAACCGGAGATGACATGGGCCAGGGTGTCCTTGGCTGCCATACCGATGGCCAGAGAACCGATCCCCAGGGCGGTGACCAGCGAAAGAATATCATAGTTGAAATGCTTCAGCACCGCCATCAGTGCCCCGCCGATGATGAACAGCATGGTGATCTTTTCAACCATTGGCGCCATCTGACGTGAGAAGGTGCCGTTTTCACCATCTTGCTGGCGTTCTGCATACCAGAGCAGAGTTTCATGCAGAACCCGGTAGATCAGGATGCAGACAATTACCACAATGGAAACGTACAGGCCACCTGACAGCAGCCGAAAGATTTTCTCATGCAGTGGCAGGGTCCTGAAGGCGTAATAAATCCCTAAAAATGTCAGTAACAGCGAGATCGAAGGGGTAACACGCTGCACTATCCGGTCATCAAGATCTGTTTTGGTAAATGCGGTGACCTTGCTGCCCCAACGGTTAATTACGGAACAGACCGCTTGGGCCAGGAGCCAGAAACCGCCGAAGACGATCAAGGCTACCAGTAATCTTTTGGCCCAGAACAGAGAACCGATGTCGCTGTTTGAAGGGATAAAAGAGGCTATGATCGCTTCCAGTAGACTAGGCACCGAAGACCCTTTTGAAGATGGTATCAACATGCTTCAGGTGATAGGAAAGATCAAAGGACTCACGTATCTTGGTTTCACCCAGCGCCCCGACAACTTCCGGGTCGGCCAGCAGTTCGGTCTGGAAATCCTTGCCTTCTTCCCAGACCTTCATGGCGTTTTTCTGTACCAGACGGTAGGAATCCTCGCGGGAGACACCGGATTGGGTCAGATCCAACAGAATCTTCTGGGAGAAGACCAGCCCCTTCATCTGATTCAGGTTACGCAGCATGTTTTCAGGATAGACCACCAGATTGCGGATCAGTCCGTTCAGGCGGCGCAGGGAAAAATCCAGCGCAACAGTGCCATCAGGCCCAATGTAACGCTCAACCGAGGAGTGTGAAATATCCCGCTCATGCCAGAGTGCCACGTTTTCCAGGGCAGGAATGCACATGGAGCGAACGTAGCGGGCCTGGCCGGTCAGGTTCTCAGACAGGATCGGGTTCCGCTTGTGGGGCATGGCTGACGAGCCTTTCTGGCCCTTGGTGAACTGCTCTTCCGCCTCCAGCACCTCGGTACGCTGCAGGTGGCGAATCTCAATGGCGATCCGTTCAATGGAGGAGGCGATGATGGCCAGAACACAGAAGTATTCGGCATGGCGGTCGCGGGGGATAACCTGGCTGGAGACCGGTTCCGGTTTTAACCCCATTTTTTCGCAGACATACTCTTCCACAAAGGGATTGATGTTGGCAAAGGTACCCACTGCGCCGGAGATGGCGCCGGTGGCGATGTTCTCACGGGCAGCCTGCAGACGGGTGCGGTTACGCCCCATCTCGGCGTAGAATGAAGCCAGCTTCAGGCCAAAGGTAACCGGTTCAGCGTGGATACCATGGGACCGTCCCATGCAGACCGTGTCTTTATGTTCAAAGGCCCGCAGTTTGATTGATTCAAGCAGCATATCAAGATCAGCCAGCAGTTCATCGGCAGCCTGCACCAGCTGTACAGACAGACAGGTGTCAAGCACGTCGGATGAGGTCATGCCCTGGTGGATAAAGCGAGCCTCAGGACCGACATACTCAGCCACCGAGGTCAGGAAGGCGATCACGTCATGCTTGACCTCTGCCTCAATGGCATCGATCCGCTCAATGTCAAAGTTACCCTTCTCGCGGATAACCGGCACGACCTCTTTAGGGATGACGCCAAGCTGGGCCTGGGCCTCGCAGGCCAGGGTCTCAATCTCAAGCCAGATGCGGAAACGGTTTTCCGGTTCCCAGATTTTTGCCATGTCAGGACGGGTGTAGCGTGGAATCATTACAAAAGCTCCTCTGTTATGTGGTGTGCGTTAAAGTTTTATTACCGGTCCGGCCTGATGCTGCTCCCCAATTACAATCCGTGGGGCACAGCAATTTTGATCCCGCAAAAATGCTGATGTGGTTTCCACAACCTTGTCCGGGTGGTTGTTCACCTCGGAGAGGTGAGCCATCACCAAGGCCTCAAGGCCATCGTGGGCCAGATCGTACAACAGTTCCAGTGATTCCTGGTTGGACAGGTGGCCATGACGTGATTTTATCCGCTGCTTCAGGTTCCAGGGATACGGGCCGTTCAACAACATCTCCGGGTCATGGTTTGACTCCAGGTTCAGGGCCCGGCAGCCTTTCAGCTTCTCCCGCACCAGGCGGGTGACAATTCCCAGGTCTGTGGCAGAGCCAGCCCGACCTTCGCTGGATTCAAGCAGAAACCCGACCGGATCACAACAATCATGGGAAATGGGAAACGGGTCAATCATGATGTCGCGAAAAGTAAACGAGTAGCCGGTTTCAAACTCCACCAACGGTGTCTTTTGCAGATACCGTTCAGCTGCCTGGCGGGTTGCGTAGCTGATCAGAACCGGCACTTTGTAGCGTCGTGCAAATGAACCGGCACTACGGATATGATCAATATGTTCATGGGTAATCAGCACACCATGGATGGATTCTGGCTCGATTGCCGAACCTGACAAGCGGGCTGTGATCTCCTTCAGAGACAAACCAGCATCTATCAATAGACGGACGCCGCCTGTCTCAATGAAGAGGCAGTTGCCTTTGCTGCCGCTGGCCAGTGAACAGATTTTCATCCAAAGATATATACAGGAATAACCGGTACTGTGGCAAGGCGAACGTGGTACCTATTAAAATGGTTGAGGGTTTTTGGATTAGTCGTTGTAACTGGAATTGACAGTCTGTTTCCGGCTGGTTATGGTAGCACAATGATAGAACAGCTACTTGATAAAAAAAATTGGGATGCGCTTTGCCGCCGTTGTGGTCGTTGCTGTTTTGAAAAGATCGAGGATGAGCGGGGGCGGGTGACCTATACCACCACCGCCTGCCGTTACCTTGATCTGGACAGCCGCCAGTGCAAGATCTTTGAAAATCGTTTCCGGATCAATCCGGAGTGTATTGCCCTGACTCCCGAACTGGTCTGCACGCTTGACTGGTTGCCCGACGACTGTGGGTATCGCGCCATGCTTGCCGCGGTGCCGCCTCCGCCTGAGGAGCAGCTGCACAAGCGCAAGGTGCGGCGCAGGCGGTAGGCCTACCCCCGTGGGTGTAGCTCCTTGTGCAGCTGTTTCAGACGTTCGCGGGTGACATGGGTATAGATCTGGGTGGTGGAGAGATCGGCATGGCCGAGCATGATCTGGACACTACGCAGGTCGGCTCCATTTGCCAGCAGGTGGGTGGCAAAGGAGTGACGCAGGGTGTGGGGAGAGATGCTGGTGCGGACGCCAGCCAGCAGGGCGCGCTTTTTGATGATGTTCCAGAATGCCTGACGGGTCATGGACTCCCCCAGCCGAGAGAGAAACAGCTCTTTTTGCAGCAACTCCGGGTCCTGCTTGCTGCGTACCTGCTCCAGATAGTCGGCCACACGGTGGCAGGCGGTGGCACCGATCGGTACCAGTCGTTCCTTGTTGCCTTTTCCAATGGTCATCAGGTAGCCGACTTCAAGGTTCACCTCGCGTAGCTTCAGGTTCACCAGTTCTGATACCCGCAGGCCGGTGGCATAGAGCAGCTCCAGCATGGCCCGGTCGCGGATATCTTCATCACGTTTGCCCAGCGTTGCCCTCAGTAGCTTTTCAACTTCTTCCATACTCAAAAAGGTTGGCAGTTTTTTCAGGGGGCGGGGGGCTTCAATGATGGCTGAGGGGTTGAGGGTGGCGTAACGCTCTATCAACAGGAAACGATGGAACATCCTGATGGAGGAAAGCAGTCTGGCCCGGCTGCGGGGGGCCAGACCCCGCTCCCGCTCTTTGCCAAGGAATTCAGCGATGTCGGTTGACTGGATGCTGTCCGGCGTGTCACGTTTGAGTCGCTCCAGATAGTCAAGGTAGCGCCCCAAATCAGCGGCATAGGCACTGCAGGTGTTGCCTGACAACCCTTTTTCCACGGTCAGCCAGGCCAGAAACAGGTCAAGAAAGCGGTTCATTGCCAGTCATCAATGGCCCAGGACAGTGTGGTACGGACCTCTTCCAGCTTTTCTTCAGAGACAATCTTGTGGCCGAAGATATCCCGTACATAGAAGACGTCTGCAACCTGATCAACCTTGGTGGAGATCTTGGAAACCCCAATATACAGCCCCAATTGATTGATGGTGCTGGTAATCAGGTAGAGCAGGCCCACCTTGTCATGGGCGTAGATGTCAATGACGGTGTACTCATCCGACACCTCGTTATCAATCTCGATCCGGGTCGGGAAGTGGCGGGCTGATTTAGCCGGCAGCAGGGTGGGGCGTTGACGTTTGTGCACCAGATCAGAGACCTGTACCGTACCGTGCAGTACCTCGGCCATGTCTGTTTCCACCTTCTGCCAGCGGGTTTGGTCGGTAATTACAAATCCCTGGGCAGAGTTTACCTGCAGGATGTCCAGGATCTTGCCGTTTTTGCCGGTGAAGATCTGGGCACCCAGGATGTTGATGCCGTTGGCTGCCATGACGCCGGTTATCTTGGAAAACAGCCCGTAGGTGTCAAAGGTGCAGATGGTAAAGCTGGAAAAACCACTATCCTGCTCATGCTGGACCTGCATGACCAGATCTTTTCCGTTTAACTGCACCAGCAGATGCAGATGGTCTGCAATGGTCTGCAGCGGTGCCGATAGCAGATAGCGGGTGGGCAGGGCGCGTAACTCTTCCTTGGCAGTGGCAGCCGGGATATCGTATTCTACCATCTCCCTGACCTTACGACGTACGCTGCGGACCCGTTCCGTGCCGGCCTCAAGCCTGAAATCACCCCGTTCAAGGATGTTGAACGCCTTTTCGTACAGCTCGTTAAACAGCATCGCCTTCCAGGTGGTCCAGACATCGGAACCGACCGCCCTGACATCGGCTATGGTCAGCAGAAACAGCATCTTCAGGTTTTCGCTGGTGACCATCTGACGGGCAAACTGCATGATCATCCGTTCGTCGGCCAGGTCACGGCGTTGGGAAATATGGGCAAAGATCAGGTGGCTGCGTACCAGAAACTCCAGCCGTTCGCTATCCTCTTTGGAGAGCCCCATCCGACGGGCAATGGTGGGGATCATGTCGGCACCCTTGTCGGCGTGGCCGCCTCCTTCTCCCTTGCCGATATCGTGGAACAGGATCGACAGGATCAGCAGTTCCCGTTTGCCGATCTGGCGGGCTATCTCGCAGGGGAGTGCAAGCTCTTTTTTCAGCTCACCATTCAGGATTTTTTCAATCTGCTCCACAGCAAACAGGGTGTGAATATCAACCGTGTAGATATGGTACAGGTCGTGCTGGACCTTGCAATAGATATGCTCAAACTCGGGGATGTACTCATTCAGAAATTCAAGGTGGTGCATCAGACGCAGGGTATCAGCCATCCCTTTTTCAGAACGAAGGATATTCATGAAGGCCTGATTAACTTCACGGTTGCGGCGAAACTTGTCATTTACCAGATGCAGTGAACGTCTGATTAACCATTTGACGCGGATATTAAGGCTGACGCCATGTTTCTGGGCCAGCTCAAAGATCTGCATCAGTACCGCCGGGTTTTTATCAACGACTGATTCGTCTGGGATAATCAACTCACCCTTGAGGACAAAACAACCATGCCCCACCGGACGGCGCACAAAGTAGCCCAGTATCTTTGCCGCTCCTTCATCTCGCCAGATACAGCGGGAGCTAAGGGTAGAGGAGAAATGTTCAACCCGAGCTGCATGGCGGTAGTAATCCCGCATAAAATCTTCCACAGCCAGTACCTTGCCGCGGTCAACATAGCCAAGAAAACCGGCCAGGTGGACCTGCAGGTCAAAGTTCATCTGGTCTGATTTTCTACGGGTGTGAAAGTGCAGTTCATTACGCATCCGCCAGAGGTGATCAAGGGCAGAGTGGTAGACCTCCATTTCAGCTTCAGAGAGAATGCCCTTGATTACCAGCTCTTTGGGGTCTTCAAATTTGTACTTGACCTGGGCCACCCAGAGGGCGGTCTGCAGATCACGTAACCCGCCTTCTCCCTCTTTGATGTTGGGCTCCAGCAGGTAGATGGTGGCGCCATACTTGTCCCGCCGCCGCCGCATTTCAGCGATCTTTTCCTTAATAAATTTATCGCTGGCCTTGGGCAAAATCTGGGAATAGACGGTCTTGTGCAGGATGCCAAAAAGAGGTTGATGACCGGCCAGAAAACGTGAATCAATCAGGGCGGTCTTAATAGTGGTGTCCTGGGCTGCCATTTCAATACAATCAGCCGGAGTACGCACCGAGTACCCCACATCCAGCCGCAGGTCCCACAGGAAATAGAGTAGCTTCTGGGCAAAGGCCTCCACTACCTCCACCGGCACACTGCCATCATGCAGGAACATGATATCCACATCTGAATAGGGGTTGAGTTCGCCACGGCCATAGCCACCCACTGCAGCCAGGGTCAGATGGCCGGTCAGGCGCTTGCTGTCAGCACCCATCAGGTCAAGAATGCCGTTAAACAGTGTGGAAACCATGGCATCCATGACGGCTGAAAGCTGGTGAACCACCTCGGTCCCGCTTGCACCGGCTGCGTGGCGTTGACGGATCTCTTCGTGGGAGTCGGTTATGAACCGCTTGCAGGCTTCAAGTATCTCTGATCGGCGTTCATCAAAGCTGCGTTTGTCTCCGGCAGGAAAGATCTCTGCAGCAGAAATCAGGTGCATAGGCATGGGGAGTATTCCTTTTAACAGCGCAGCTGGTTATAGCCAGCCTTTGCGCTTGAAAATATAAAGCGGCAGCACAGCAGAAATGACGATCATACAAAGCGCCAGCGGGTAGCCGAAGCTGAGATCAAGCTCCGGCAGGTATTTAAAGTTCATACCGTAGATACTGGCGATCAGGGTAGGCGGCAGGAAAATGACCGACATAACGGTGAAAATCTTGATCACCTTGTTCTGTTCAATGCTTAAGAAGTTAAGGAACAGGTTCTGCAGGTAGTCAAGCCGTTCAAAGTTAAAATTGGCTGTAGTAATCAGGGAGTTTACATCCTTGATCATGATACTGAAATCGCTCTTGAGGGTGCTGGGCATCTTGCCGCTCTTCAGCAGGGAAGAGAGCACCCGTTGCTTGTCGGTCAGGTTTTCCCGGATGGTGATGTTGGTGGCCTCAAAGTCTGCCATATAGGAAAGAAACTTTTTCGTATCATCAAAGTTACTGGGGTTAAGCCGCGCAATGCTGGCTATTTCGCGGGAGACCGCCTCCAGGGTGTCGGCATCGTCTTCAATCCGCATTTCCAGGATACCCCCCATCACTCGGGCTCCATCGGTATAATGGCTGGGGTTAAGCAGCAGTTTGCGATTAAAATCACCAAAAACCGGCAGTTCAATAAAGCGGATGGTAATAACGAAATTATCTTTCAGGGTGAATGAAACCGACTCGTTGCTGGCGGTCGTCCCTTGCTTTACCAGAAAATAGGTGTTGATGGTGATACCAAATTCATCCTCCCAATAGCGGGCAGAAAACTCGATCTCTTCAGTCTCCTGGCGGGTTGGCAGGTCAAGTCCCAGTTTCTTGTCGAGCTCACTCACCTCTGTCATACTTGGGGAAAGCATATCCACCCAGATCAACTGCTTTGATTCTATGAGATCAATCTCATCACCGCTGATCAGGTGGCTTGAAATAACACCATTTGCGTTGTAGTAGACCTTGATCATGGCGAAAACCTCCTGAATAGACTCTGTAACAGGCGAAATGCCGAGTGTTTTTGTATAGTCTCCACGTCAGCGCTTGTCAACTGAAGAGGGGAGGCGCAAGGCAACATTTATGCAACGTTTCCGGCATTCCCTTTTTTGTCCGGCTCTGCTACAGTCTACCAATCATGTCTGAAAAGCTCATCTGCGCAAATAAACGGGCCTTCCACGAATACCACATCGAAGAACGGTTGGAAGCTGGAATCGTCCTGGTCGGGACTGAGGTCAAGTCACTGCGCTCAGGCACCGCCAACCTGGTTGACGCATTTGTGCTGGTGCGTAATGGTGAGGCCTTTCTGCATAACCTGCATATCGCCCCCTACAACTTTGGCAACCGGCAGAATCATGACCCGGAACGGAACAGGAAGCTGCTGCTGCATGCAAAAGAGATTGGCAAGCTGCACGATAGAATCCGCCAGGATGGTTGTACCGCAGTGCCACTCAGGCTGTATTTTAAAGATGGCAAGGTCAAGGTTGAGGTGGGGATTGCCAAAGGTAAGAAGATGCATGACAAACGTGAGGACCTGAAAAAGAAGGATCTGAAGCGGGAGCATGCAAAAGATTTCAAAATTAAGGCCAGATAGCGTATAGTATAAATATGATCTTTTACAAATTGGGGGTGTAAAGGTTTCGACGGGGGAATGAACTCCTGGGTTGCACCGGGTCGGGGCAGGTGGCCGACCTTAATAAACCTGCATGGCATTAATTGCCGACAATTATAACACTCCTGTTGCACTAGCTGCTTAACAGGCGGTCCCGACTGAGATGTCGGTGGTAGGAAGGGACCGTCATTCACTACCGAATTGGATTGCGTAAGCCCGATACGCCGTCTGAAATCCAGGGACCGCTGACCTGCTGTCTTGTCTGCTGTACAGCATGTCGGCTAAATTGATCAACAGACTAACGGTGTAGTAGCTCATGATGTAGGTCTTTCGGACGTGGGTTCGACTCCCACCACCTCCACCAAAACTATTGAAATCATTAAGGTTTCAAGCAAAATGACCCATAGGAAACAGCCAAGTGGTACACAAGTACGGTACACACAGGGGTTGTTCCTATGGGTCATTCGTTTATGTTCAGGCGTGGCGGTCGCTATTATTTTCGGGTAAGGATACCAGAGCAGCTTTGGGAGTACTTTGGAGGTAGTAAGGAAATCAGACAATCCCTGAGAACCGGCACCTATGAGCTAGCAAGGTTACAGGTTAAGGTGCTAGCAGCCAGGGCAGCGGTATCCTTTGATTCAATGGTAAGATACAAGGCAAGTATGAATAACGAACAGCTTAGAGAAATAGCTAACAAGTTCTTGCATGGCACTTTAGCGGACAGTGAGGAGTCCCGCAATGCTGGTTTAGGCTTGAGAGCTGAAGGAGACCGCCAGAAAGCCCTAGTGGGCTACAGTGCTGTGTTTGATACCTATTCAAAAGCCTTATCCCTCCTTGATGTTGCAGCAACCAAAGAGCGTGGGCTTGAGGCAGTACGGCCCCTGGTGCAACAGGTGTGTGAACAGGAAGGCATCACCCTTGAATATGGATCACCTGAGTATGTGGGGCTGACCCGCGAGCTTGCCAAGCGTGTTTTGGAGGTGTGCAAGGTAGAAGATAGCCGGTTGAATGGGGATCACTTGAATGCTTATGACAGGGGTCTGATGTATGCAGCACCTGTGAACAGTCAGGTGGTTGCTGATGCGGTAGCTGCTGAAGGTGGGCTACTGTCAGCTGTGGTTATCGCATACACACAGGAACATATAACCCTTAAGAAGTGGACAGCCAAGACAGAACAAGAGAATACGGCAATACTATCTGTGCTTCTCGAATTACTTGGAGACAAGCCTGTGACATCAATCAGCCACAGGGAGCTGCAGGGCTTCAGGTCAACCTTGGTAAAACTTCCACCGAATCCCCGAAAGGGTAAAGGAAGAGAGGGTAAGACTCTTCAGGAGGTAATAGCACTAGGACTCCCACCCATGAGTCAAACCACGGTAAACAAGTACCTTATCCGTATAGCTTCCTTCTTTAAGTGGGCGCATAGGCACAAGTACATATCAAGTAATGAGTTTGAAGGTTTGACACTGGCTAAACACAAACGAGGGAAGCAATCAGAAGAGAGGAGTATCTACAGCACCTCTGATCTTGTTCAGCTTCTGCAGTCCCTAGAGTTTGACAAAGCACGCCCAGAACAGTTCTGGATACCTCTGATAAGCCTCTATTCAGGTTTGCGGCTCAATGAAGTATGTCAGCTCCACTTAACTGATATTAAAGACCATGAGGGTGTTCCCTGCTTCAGTGTGAACGAAGAGGGTGACAAAGAGGTTAAGACCGCCTCATCAGTTCGGCTTGTTCCAGTGCATCCGGTGTTGATTGACTTGGGGTTGCTGGATTATGTGGAGAAGTTACGGCAGCGCGGTAGTGTCAGACTGTGGGGACGGTTACAGAAACAGCGGGACGGTTATGGTCAAGCGTTTGGTAAGTGGTATCAGCGTTTCAACCGGAGCAAGATTACCAAAGAGAAGGGCAAGGTGTTCCACTCATTCCGTCATACTTTCACCAATGCCTTGAAGCAAGCCGGTGTCAGTGAATCAGTGTCAGCACAACTGATAGGCCACGGGCAGGTCACTATCACCTTTGGTAGATACGGTAAGGACTATATAGCGTCAGTGTTGCTTGAGTCTGTCCGGTTGGTTGACTATGGTGTATCTGTAGCTGCTGCTTTGGTTGAACTGAAGGGGCGGATTGTGTGTAATAATACTAGGCTGGGAAAAGGTTCAGCTTCAGGCGTTGCGGTGAAGTTGAAGAAGTAGTAGTACGCAATAAAGCATTTGTGACTCTGTACCCAAGGTCAAACCATAGGGCTACCCTGGATAACTCAAAAATCCTTAGATAGCCCTATGGTTTTAACGATAAGTTACTATTCCCCTACTGTACGGCCCTTCAGTTTCCCCGTGGTCGGTCGCAGACCTTCGGCCTTGCTGGCCTCTTACCCATCCGGTACAGATACAAGGCACACCGCTTAACAGTACACAACCGTACTTCAGTTACCTGATTGTTACTACACCACAGGCAGTAAGCCCGTATCGTTTTGACTGGGGTGAGTTCAGGTGTGTGGGGGTGGTCGCAGACCTTAGGCCTCTTACCCATCCTATACGGATACAAACGGCAAGTCTTAATGGTACATTGTTTAACTGATCCGTATTGACCATGACTACAATCAAGACACTTGGCCCGAATAGCCTTGATCGGGGTAAGCCGTTTAGTCTCTTCCATTACTCAACACCGTCAAAGCGTTTCAACTCAAGTAGCCCCTCATCAGCCCGTAACTTCCCAGAGTGTACCGCGTCACGTATCTGCTCTCTGGTCTTGAACTTAGATGGTCCCAGGGTGTTCTTCTGGGTACGCTTTGAGAGTTTACTGTAGTGTTCAATGAGAGCAGCACTCACTTGAGTTGGTTCTTCTCCCTGGCTTACCCTTCCAAAGAACATACGACCATAGGTGTTCATCCGTAGGGCAGCTTGTGTTCCATCCATATCCATAGCTGAAGGTGCCCCAATGACCTTTTGCACCATGTCATAGCCCAACTTCTTCTGCTCAAGGGATAACTGAGCGTTGGCCCTACCTTCAGAGTTGATATGGTCAATCCTTGAGGTGATCCTTGACAGCAGCTCCGTTGCGGTCCCTGACTTCAGGGTGTACCCATACTGACTCATTACCTCCCCACGTAGGGCCTCAAGGGTCTTGATAGAGCTGGTCATTTCAATGTTACCCCTCAGTCCCACTATGGTGTTGTGGTCTTCATGAATACTATGTTCATCCTTATGGTACGCTGTGGCCTTATCAACCAGCTTTTCAATCTGTGTATAGTCAAGGTACTTGTTGGAGGTAATGAGCTGTTCTTTCTCGCTAAGCTCCATGTCAGGGTTCAGAATAACATCCACGAACAGACTCTTCAGGGCTGCTTCCTGTTTAGCCTTGAGTGCCTTAGCGTCAGCCTGTTCCCGCCTCTCCTGAATTTTCGCTATCTGGTTGGTTACGTGATCAATGGTCTCTCTGAACTTCAGTTCCCCCTTACCGTCAACCATAGTAGCCCACGATTGTTTGGTGTCAGGGTCAGCTACATCAAAGAGTTCAAGCAGCTTGTAGGCTTTATCAACAGCTTCATGTGTTCCCTCTCTAGGGTCTTCAGCCAGTTGAACCGCAGAGTGAGCTATGTTCTGAATGACAGTCTTGGTGTACTCATCACGGCTTAGCAGGTTGGTGGGTTTGGCCTTAAAGTCCCAATCATCATTCAAGGCTTTCCGTAGTTGTTCCAAAGAGGTGGTGCTTTTGTCACTTCGGGCATACGTGAACAAATGATCCTGTTGTAGGGTACTCATGCTGTTCATGAATGTTTCTTTGGATACCCTGTGAGCTGCTGACTGCATAGCCACACTACCTTCAACCTGCGCCTGTTTTAGCCGCTCAGATGCCCCGAAGAGGATCTGAGGGTTATCACCTACAGTTTGGAAGTGGTGCTGATACAGGTCATCAAAGAACTTCTTATGGGCAACTTGAGGGTCAGGCTGATTCTGGAAGTATTGGTTCTCCTCAAGTTTGGTCATGTATTCTTTGCTGAAGGCAAGACCCTTGGATTCACCTATAGTGACATTGTAGGCTTCATTGTAGCCATAGCCACCATTGAACAGACCCTCATGTTCTGTAGCTTGAGGCTTGCCGGTAACAGCATCTGCAACAGCCTTCTGCTGATTCTCTTTACCGTATGACTTCTGAACCTGGATGTACCCATTGGTTAAATCTGAAATGTTCTTCATTGAGTCAACAAAGGCCATCAGGTTTGGGTCAGGTTGTCTCTGGATGTTTCCTGCTGTTACAAAGGGGTCTGTTGCTTGGGCGGTAACTTTACGGTTCGGTGTGGTCCAACTGAAGTATTCCCGTGGGTCTATCTGCTTACGGGTAGTACGTGCGTTACTGGCAAATTCGGGCATGTTTGTTCCTTACTTTAAGGATTTACCCAGAGCATCAAGAACTTTGCCTGTTGCATTACTGAGTGATCTTTCAAAAGCCGATAAAATCTGATTACGTCCCCAATTAGTCTGAACTGACAGCTCTTTGCTAAACTCTTTCCGCAGTGTTTCAATTAACAGCTGATTCATGCGTGTGGTTCCTTTCCTCTGTGTTGTAATGATCAAGCAAAACCTTGAGCGGCTCTCATAACTTCTACAATCTCACTGCTTACAGCTTGTTCTGTGGTCAACTGCTTGAGCTGCTGTAGGTAGTACCTCAAGGCACGGCGTACTATAGCACTCTGACTAAGTGAAAAGCCCTGGTCCCTGAGTAGCTGCTGACAGCCGGTAAGGTCTCGGGCGGTCACACTGTCAAGGTTCACATGGTAGATACTGCCAGAGCCTCTGCTGACTTGCTGTTGTGTCAACTGATTCACCTCCTTTCTATGCAGTTGTGGTGTTGCTATGTTTGAAAAATTTATAAGGACAAGAGAGAAGCTACTTACAGGGGAGCGGTAGTCTTTCCTCTAGGGTGGTCAGGTATTCTCAGCAGCCGGTAGTTTACTTCGCATGATCAAGCGATATACGTCACGTTCGGGGATGATGGAATAAAGACCACCACCCTGTTTCGGGGTAGTGCGTGCAGCTTTACAATGAGCTGATATTGCGTTCTCAGGTTTCAAATAACCCAACACGGTTGCTACATCTTTGGCTACAAACCAAGGTTCCCCATCAATCACGATGGTGCGAACCTCAGCCATACCAAAGGTCAGGTATTCTCGCTAAAAGGTGGTTAGAAGTGTTTGGTAAAGGGCAAACCAAAGGGCTACCCTGGATGGATCAGAAATCCTTAAGGTAGCCCTATAGTTTTGGTGTGGGAGTAGCTGTATTACTGCTCGGAATCAGCAAGCCTGTGAGGGTTGGTTACTTACGGTATTAATGCATTCATTCAGTAAAGCTCTGATACCAGCCTCAAGCCCTTGCAGCTGATGTGATACCGTAAGTTGTTCCTCAAAGCCACCACAACCACAGGATAGTGCAGTATCTTCAATACTCTTGTCAGTGTAGATACCAAAAAGGGCCTCTATGTGTAGCAGTGTATCAATCAGGTGACTACTCATTGACTGTTGCCTGTCGTTGCTGGTCATGGTGCTGTGTTCCCCTCTCTCCTGGTCAATTGTATTGGTGTTGCTCAACTGAGGGGGGACACTACAGGGAAATATAAAGCCAAGTCAATAACAAAATAGTAGTAATTACATATAGTTATGTTTCGATAACGGGAATATTTCTAAAGCGAAACATTAGCAGAATACCTCAGTATCACCCTAAGCAATTGGATTACCTGTAGTAATGGGGAGTACACCTGCAATTTTCATAAACACGACAGATGTATTCACACTAAAGCAGTAGGCTTTTGTTGGGTGTAACAGTGGTATTGTCCAGCTGATTGGTGTGTAATTGAGGAGCTGCTGCCCTTCAGGTGTACTCCCAGAGTACCACACTGCGGGTTGACTCTTTAGGGTGGTCCCCTTTCAGGTGGTTTTAATCAGTGGGTGGTACAAGATGCTGAAGGGAAGCACAGCGGGGAGCTGAAGCTGAACCTTTGGTGTAACGTTAAGTTCTACTGAAGCTACTGATACCCTTTAATCAGAAACATGAAAGGAGGAGACTACAGTTACCCTTTAAGTTTAACTTAAACAATCCCTTCATCCTTTCCCTTTCCTCAAGAGTGAGGGGGTATTCACTAAAAAGTGGTGTTTACCTTAAGGATATCTTTATGTTGAACTGAAGTAATACACTACAGTTTCTACTGAAGCTACTGATACCCATTATTCAGAAACATAAAAGGAGGAGACTACAGTTACCCTTTAAGTTTACCCTTAAGTTTAACTTAAACAATCCCTTCATCCTTTCCCTTTCCTCTAAAGTGGGCAGGTATTCACACAAAACATGGGTAATCTATAACCGTATCAGCGTGATAGGTGTCATTTCGTATCGGTAATAAAGTGCCACTTTATGAAGCTGACAAGTAACGGGTGATAGTGAGGTATAGGTTCCATCAAGACAATTCAAAAAACATGCAGCTAGCTATCATATAAATACACTACAGCCACAGTTCCACCACAGCCCCACAAGTCTTTCTACAGTATCCCCTTAAATATCCTATCAATAGACCATGATTCAATGATAGTAAAAGCGTGATAGGTTGCGCTCATGTAAAATCAGCAGCTTACGAACAACAAAACCGATGAAAAAAGTAAAACCTTGACAGTCCTTAACCCTATTGATAGGTTTATCACATTAATGCTTAACTTATTGATAGCAACTACACTGGGGGAAACCATCATGGCAAACATCGGCTATGCGCGAGTAAGCACAGAAGGCCAGGAGCTGACCGCACAGCTTGAACAGTTGAAGGGGGCAGGTGTAGACAAGATATTCAAAGAAAAAGCATCAGGCGTAAAGCAGGACCGCCCACAGTTGGCAGCAATGCTTGACCATCTTCGGGAAGGTGATACTGTAATCGTATGCAAGCTGGACAGGATCGCACGCAGCACCAAGCACCTGTTGGAGATCGTAGAGACACTGGAAGCCAGAAAGGTTTCCTTCAAGGTCTTGAACATCAATCTGGACACCTCCACCCCCACCGGTAAGCTGATGCTTTCCATGCTGGCGGCTATCGGGCAGTTTGAACGTGAAATGATGTTAGAGAGGCAACGGGAAGGGATAGAACTGGCAAAGCAGGCAGGCAAGTACAAGGGACGCAAGGCAACAGCACGCGATAAATCAGCAGAAGTACAGGAACTGTTAAAGCAAGGAATGACCAAACAGGCTGTGGCTGATACACTGAAGATAGGTGTTGCCAGTGTCTACCGGATAGCCAGGGCTAGTACCAAATAAGACAAGGTAGAATTGACAGGCGTATGTGTGGTTTACCTGTGGGAACTGAAGCTGCTGCTATTGTTCCACCAATGCCAGCCGCCTTTTTTCTTGGCACAGGGTAGTTCGGGGCGGGGTACGGGGTAAACAGCTCACGGGAAATTACAAATATGCTCTCACAGATTTCTATAGTATTTTGGTCGCGGTTTATGTGAGGAGGTTCTATGACGTTTTATCCACCTGAATATAATAAAGACAACTTTAACTGCCCCTACTGTGGGGTTTATTCAGTTCAAAAGCGGGCAGAGCTTGGCTACAGTCTTCATAGCTCCCGTTACTACACAACCCGAATGTCGGTTGCATTGTGTACCCATCGCCCTGAGCCTCTTTAAGCTAATCAATATTATTGTGGAAGATAGAATTACAAAACCTAAAGAAGTTGAGGCTCTTTATGCCTCATTACCTATGGGTGCGCTGGAAGCGATAGAGAAAAGGGATAATAAATAAACCCCTTTGGTGGGCACTAGACTTTGCTGGAGGCTGGTGTTGTATGGAATTACCTGCTGTGGTTGATACCCTGGTGAAACGCTATGAGCACAACGCTTTATTGCGTGCCCTTGTCCAGTTGATCCCTTTAAGCATAGGCTCAGCGGTTGATACAGCAGTGATTACCAAGGTTCAGTCCATACGGGCTGAGCGTATGAGAGTCTTCTTTGATGAGCTAGCTAATGGGAATCAAGAGCTATCACCCGAATTGATAGATAACAATGACTTCCTGCATTGTTTCTTTGCTACTTCAGAGGTAGCCCTAAAGACACACAGGGCGGAGAAGATACGGTACTTTGCAAGGCTTTTATTGGGGGCAACTGTAGAAGGTCGGTTCTCTAGTGTAGATGAGTATGAGGAGTACCTATATATTCTTGATGAGTTATCGTATCGGGAACTATCAGTTCTGCTCCTACTTGATGAATATGAGACACGCTTTCCAATATTAGAGGGTGAAAGCGATTGTCAGACGTTTATCCGATTTTGGCCTGAATTTTCTGAGGAGCTGTCTACACGTTACTCAATACCCGATGATGAAAAGAATACATTTTTGGATCGTTTAGGGAGAAGTGGCTGTTTTGCAACCTTCGTAGGTGTTTACCTTGGCGGTGTATATGGGCAGGGCAAAACAACACCGAGATTGCAACGGATTAAAACGCTTATACTGAGGTAGCTGCATAGCATGTTCCAAGTCCAGATACACCTTCAAAGGAGTAATACATGGCATATCAAGCAACAGTCATTCCTGTGATGATAGCATCGCCCGGGGATGTTGACGCTGAACGTGAAGCTATTCGGGCAGTTATTCACGATTGGAATGACGTAAACGCCTCTGAATCAAAGGTAGTACTCAATCCCGTTGGGTGGGAAACCCATTCATCTCCAGAGCTAGGCGCGAGACCTCAAGAGTTAATCAACTCCCGATTACTGGATGATTGTGATGTGTTAATTGGTGTGTTTTGGACACGTCTAGGAACGCCCACTGGCGAGGCTCAGAGCGGGACTGTTGAGGAGATTGAACGCCATGTAGCCAAAGGCAGGCCGGTTATGATTTATTTCTCATCAAAGCCAGTAGCCCCGCAAAGTATTGATGCCACTCAGTTCGCTGAACTACAGGCGTTTAGGGAGAAATTGAAGCCACGGGGGCTTGTTGAGACGTTCGACAACCTAGAACAATTCCGCTCCAAAGTTTCCAAGCAACTTCAGCTTTGCCTGAATAACAACCCCTATCTGAAGGAGCTAACACAGCCTGTATCCAAAGCGGAGCCTATTAACGTAACCCACCCACCTTTACCTACATCTATAAATTTGACTGACGAGGCTTGTACCCTTCTCAGGGCTGCATCAAAAGAAGATTCTGGAGTAATTTTGAAGCGGTTAGATTTTAGTGGCTCCGTATTAGTGGCCGGTGTTGAAAGCTTTGGTGGAGTAAATGGGCGTGAGGCGGCTAAATGGGAAAATGCATTGAGCGAACTTCAAATTGAAGAATTAGTAGTTAACAGTGGCAATAATATCATTTTTAAGTTGACCCATAAAGGGTGGCAAGTTGCCGATGCGATAAAAGACTGAGCTTCAACTTCCAGGAAATACTACTGTATCTGCTTACCCTTCTCACAGTTGGAGAGCATACAGAGTTACTTGCCAAGTGGCACAGAGGGGTGGTACACAAGGGATAAAATTAGAGTTGAGTATCACTATGCTACTCTATGGAATTTTGCTAATAAATTTATGCGTGTAGCGTGATTGGATGTTTAACCTTTAGGGCCACGGTTCGACTCCCACCACCTCCACCAATTAACAATCCGCCATGGTGCGGATACGTTCAAAAGCCTCCGGTAAATCGGGGGCTTTTGCTTTTTGAGGGCACCTTGGCGCTGCTGTTGTTCTCTATGCAGACCGGATCGAATGGGCGCCTGCGATTGCCAAGCGGACAGACCGCGATATACTCCAACCAGCAGATACTTCGTACAGGAGTAATAAGCCATGAGCTTCATTCTTGCACTTGATCAGGGTACCACCAGTTCCCGTGCCCTGGTGTTTGACCATGACGGCAACGTCCGCGGTCTGGCCCAGAAGGAGTTCCGCCAGATTTTCCCTGAGCCTGGTCTGGTGGAGCATGATGCCGAGGAGATCTGGGCCTCCCAGCTGGGGGTGGCGGTGGAGGCGGTTGCCCGGGCCGGGCTGAGCGCCGCTGACATCGCGGCCATCGGCATCACCAACCAGCGGGAGACAACGGTGGTCTGGGATCGCCGGACCGGCAAGCCGATCCACAATGCCATTGTCTGGCAGGACCGGCGTACTGCTGCGGAGTGTGACCGTATCAAGGGGCTGGGGCTGGAAGCAACCTTTCGGGCCAAGACCGGGCTGGTGCTGGACCCCTATTTCTCCGGCACCAAGCTGGCCTGGCTGCTGGATCACCTGCCCGGGGCCAGGGCCAGGGCAGAGGCGGGGGAGCTGGCCTTCGGCACCATTGATTCATGGCTGGTCTGGAATCTGACCGGTGGTGAGCGGCATCTGACCGATGCCAGTAACGCCTCCCGCACATTGCTGTTTAATATCCATGAGGGAAACTGGGATCAGGAACTGCTGCAGCTGCTCCGGATTCCGCCTGCAATCCTGCCTGAGGTTGTTTCCTCCAGCCAGGTCTACGGTGAGACCGCTGCCCGTTTCTTTGCTGCACGGGTGCCGATCTCCGGTATTGCCGGGGACCAGCAGGCCGCGCTGTTCGGCCAGCTTTGCGACCGGCCCGGGATGGTCAAGAACACCTACGGCACCGGCTGTTTCATGCTGATGCAGACCGGTGAACATCCGGTTCTTTCTGAGCGGAACCTGCTTACCACCGTGGCCTGCCGCCTGGGGAACCGGACCGAATATGCCCTTGAAGGCAGCGTCTTTGTGGCCGGTGCAGCGGTGCAGTGGCTGCGGGACGGGCTGGGGATTATCCGCAGTGCGGAAGAGGTTGAAGCGCTGGCTGCCTCGGTGCCGGACAGCGGCGGTGTTTACCTTGTCCCGGCCTTTGCCGGGTTGGGAGCGCCCCACTGGGACCCCTACGCCCGCGGTACCCTGCTGGGCATCACCCGTGGTACTACTGCCGGTCATATTGCCCGGGCCACCCTGGAGAGTATCGCCTTCCAGACTGCTGATCTGCTGGAGGCGATGGAGTCGGATGCTGCTACCCCCTTGGCTGAACTGCGGGTGGATGGCGGTGCTACGGCCAACAATCTATTGATGCAGTTCCAGGCCGACCTGCTGGGGGTGCCGGTGGTGCGGCCCAGGGTGCGGGAAACCACCGCCCTGGGGGCGGCCTATCTGGCCGGGCTGGCAATCGGCTACTGGCAGGACCGCAAGGAATTGGGGCAGCTCTGGCAGGCGGAGAAGACCTTTACTCCTGCAGCTGATCCGGCACGGATGGCGGAGTTGCGCCATAACTGGAGCAGGGCGATTGAGCGATCAAAAGGATGGGTACAGCCATGATGCGTGCTGAACTGCTGCAACAGCTTGAAGATGGTGCGATCTGGGATATGATCGTGATCGGCGGCGGCGCCACCGGCCTTGGCACGGCAGTGGAGGCGGCCAGCCGCGGTTACCGGACCCTGCTGCTGGAACAGGGGGATTTTGCCCAGGGAACCTCCAGCCGGAGTACCAAGCTGATCCATGGCGGGGTGCGCTACCTGCAGCAGGGCAACCTGTCGCTGGTGCTGGATGCACTGCGGGAACGGGGACTGCTGATCCGCAACGCACCCCATCTGGTACACAACATGTCGTTTGTGGTGCCGCTCTACGACTGGTGGGAAGGGCCGTTTTACGGTATCGGCCTTAAAATGTACGACCTGCTGGCCGGTAAACTGGGGCTCGGTCCCTCCTGTCTGTTGTCAAAGGAGGAGACCCTGCGCCATATCCCCACCGTGGAGCCGAACGGTCTGCGGGGCGGGGTGATTTACCATGACGGCCAGTTTGACGATTCCCGTCTGGCCATCAGTCTGGCCCTGACCCTAGCTGATCTGGGCGGTGTTGCGCTCAACTATCTGGCGGTGACCAACATCATCCGTACAGACGGGCTGGTGAGCGGGGTGGCGGCGCTGGACAGGGAAACCGACCGGGAGTTCGTGATCAGGGGCAAGGTGGTCATCAACGCTGCCGGTCCGTTCATCGACACGGTGCGGCGGATGGTTGATCCCACCCTCAAGGAGCTGATCACCCCCAGCCAGGGAGTGCATCTGGTACTGGACGGCTCGTTTCTGAGCGGTGACAGCGCAATCATGGTGCCCCACACCGATGATGGCCGGGTGCTGTTTGCGGTCCCCTGGCATGGCCGGACCATTGTCGGTACCACCGATACCCCGATTCCGGCGGCCAGCCTGGAACCACGTCCGCTGCAGGAAGAGATCGATTTCCTGCTTACCCATGCAGGACGTTATCTGAATCGGCATCCTGAACGCTCTGACGTGCTGAGCATCTTTGCCGGTGTCCGGCCACTGGTCCGTGCCGATGCAGGCAGCGACACCGCTTCGCTCTCCCGCGATCACACCCTGCTGGTTGAAAGCAGCGGTCTGGTGACCATTGCCGGTGGCAAGTGGACTACCTACCGCAAGATGGGAGAGGATACGGTGACTGCTGCCGCCCAGATCGCCGGGCTGGAGGAACGGCGGTCGCATACCGCCGAGCTGCGAATTCACGGCTGGCAGGAAGGGGTGGCTGCTGATCATCCTCTACAGGTCTACGGCAGTGATGCCGCGCTGCTGGAACAGCTGCTGGCGGAGAACCCGGCCTGGCGGGAACCGCTGCACCCGGCATTGCCCTACTGTGCAGGGGAGGTGGTTTGGGGGACACGCTACGAGCAGGCGCGGACGGTGGAGGATGTTCTGGCGCGCCGCACCAGGGCGTTGCTGCTGGATGCCCGCGCCAGTATCAGCATGGCGCCGCAGGTTGCGGCGCTGATGGCGTGCGAGCTGGGGCATGATCAGGCCTGGCAGGAAGCGCAGGTGGCGGCATTTACGGAGCTTGCCAGCGGGTACCTGTTGGCGTGAGGCAGGATGCTGAAAGAGAAGGATAGCCAGATGACGAGAGAGAGTGATGCATCGATCAAATACTGTCCGCAGTGCGGCAGCCAAGCGCTGACGTGGCCGTCGCCCAAACATTTTACCTGTGCGGACTGCGGCTTTGTACTGTACCTGAATATTGCCGCAGCGGTGGCAGTGATTATTGAATGCCAAGGTAAGATACTGCTTGGGGTAAGACGCTATGAACCGAAGAAAGGCATGCTTGATCTGCCAGGCGGGTTCGTTGATCCGGCGGAAACTGCTGAACAGGCGGTTTGCCGCGAGTTGAAGGAAGAACTTGCAATTGAATTATACGATGAACTGCGCTACCTGTTTTCCTTCCCGAACAAATACCGCTATCGCGGCATTGAATATGACACGTTGGATCTGATCTATCTGGTACGGCTGAATAAATTTCCGCAGTTTACAGCCGGTGATGATCTGGCAGAGGCGCTGTGGGTAGACCGCAACGCTCTGGATTATCAGAAAATAGGTTTTGATTCACTGCGTCAGGCCTTGCGGCGTTACCTTGAAGTATCACCGGTACCTGAAAAATAGCCCTTCGTCATTTGGCTATTTTCTGCGCTCCAGCCATGTATCTGCTTGATAGGACGGGGACAGGCCTGTAAGTGCTGAAGTTGATTTTAGCATGATACAATCTGTTAGAAATTGCAGTGACTATCCTCTGAGCTACAGGCTCTAATTCCTGCCACAAACCAAACATAACGATTATCGCTCCCACTAAAACAATCGGTTCCATTTTTTTACTCCTTCTTGATTATTGTTTAATTATTTTGAGTTGTTACAGGCTTCGGTACACGCCGATGACTTTGCCAACTATGCTTAGTTCGCCGTCTTCCGGACGGATAATGATTGGTTCCATAGCAGAATTTGCCGGTTGCAGGCGTATATGGTCCTGCTCGCGGTAGAACCATTTAAGCGTAACCTCGCCATCGATCATGGCGACCACGGTGTCCTTGTTGCCGGCGGTCTGCTGCGGTCGTATCATTGCAAGATCGCCATCGAATATGCCCGCGTTGATCATTGAATCGCCCCTAACCCGCAAAAAGAAGCAGCCATCCCCTTTTACCGCCATCGGATCTACAGAGAAGTGCCCTTGAATATCTTCAATAGCAGGGCTGAGGTGTCCTGCACGTACAACCCCAACGACCGGCAGAGAGACAGAGCGGTTCACTGGTCGTACTAAAGAGATCCCCCGGTTCACGCTTTCCCGCTTGATGTAGCCCTTACGTTCCAGCGCCCCCAAGTGTTTCATGACCGGCAGTGTGCCGGAGACATTCAGGTGTCTGGCTATCTCGCGCTGGCTGGGCGGAAAGCCGTTGTCGTCCGTGTAGGAAGTAATGAACTGCAGCACCTGTTTCTGGCGCTGGGTCAGTTCATTTTGGTTTTTGCCTGCATAGGTAGTCATATGACTACCATATATGATTTTGAACAAGTGTCAATAGGAAAAATGACGTGAAGCGTTTGGCAAGGTGCTGAAATTGTTGTGGGCAATTGGTTTTGCAGGGGATGGGGCAGGAGACTTGGTCTGTTGCTTCTAAACATAAGATAAGCCTCTGATGTTCAGGGGCTTTTTCTGTTTATGTCGGCTGGACAATCCCCGGATGCTGTGGTACAGGAGATGCATGAAACAGGTCGCTATTTTTGCAAAAGTACATGATCCCCGCTGTCAGGGGGTAGCCAGTGAACTGGTTACCTGGCTTGAAGAGCGCAGATGTCAGCCGTTGGTTGATACCCATCTGGCACGCCATGTTGGCTATGCCAGGGGCTTGACGGAAAAGCAGATCCGTGACCGGGCTGAGCTGGTGGTGGTACTGGGGGGTGATGGCACCCTGATCTCGGTTGCCCGTCTGTTCAGCAGCCGTCAGGTGCCGATTGTGGGGGTCAACCTGGGCAGCCTTGGCTTTCTGACCGAGATAACGGTTGAACAGCTGTATCCGGTGCTTGAGCAGTGTCTGGCCGACAGCCATCGCATTACTGAACGGATGATGCTTGATGTGAGCGTGACCAGGGGTGATCAGGAAATCTCTCGCTGTCAGGTATTGAATGATGCGGTGATCAACAAGGGGGCGCTGGCCCGGATCATTGAGCTTGAGGCCAGGGTCAACGATGATTTTCTGACTACCTTCAAGGCTGATGGCCTGATCATATCCACCCCCACCGGTTCCACCGGCTATTCCCTTTCTGCTGGTGGCCCGATTGTGCAGCCGTTGATGAAGTGCGTGCTGATTACCCCGATCTGTCCCCATACCCTTACCAACCGGCCAATTGTGCTTTCCTACCAGTCAATAATCAGGATTACGGTCAAATCATCCTTTGATGAGATGGTCTACCTGACCCTGGATGGGCAGGTGGGGGTGGAACTGCAGGAAGGTGACTGTATCCAGGTCAGCCGCGCAGATACAACCACCGCTCTGGTGACCTCGCCTGAGAAAGACTATTTTGCCATCCTGCGTGCCAAATTGAAGTGGGGGGAGCGTTAGCCCCCCATGCTTACCGAACTGTCCATCCGCAATGTTGCCATTATTGACCAGCTGCAGCTTTCCTTTAAGGCAGGCCTGAACATCCTGAGCGGTGAGACCGGCGCTGGCAAGTCGATTATTATCGATGCCCTGACCCTGGTCTGTGGCGGTCGTGCAGCAACCGACCTGATCCGTTCCGGTGAAGATGAGGCAACCGTCGAGGCTCTGTTTGATCTCGGTTCACTGCCATTGCTGCAGTCTCAGTTGCAGGAGTCGGGCATTGAGGTGGCTGATGAGTTGTTGGTGAAACGTTGTCTTTCCCGTAACGGCAAAAACCGGGTCTATATCAACGGTTCGCTGGCAACCCTGGCGCAGTTGACCGGGCTTGGACGGCAACTGGTCACCATCCACGGCCAGCATGAATCCCAGGGGCTGCTGCGGCCTGAGTATCATCTGGTGCTGTTGGATGCCTTTGCCAATACCACAGGGCTGAGACAGCAGGTTGCTGTTGCATTTGAACAGTGGAAACAGATTACAGAGCGTCTGGCGCATTTTGATGAGCAGGAGCGGGATACCGCCAGAAGGATTGACCTGCTGGCCTATCAGGTGGAAGAGATCAGTGCAGCAGAACTGAAGGCTGGTGAAGAGGAAGAGCTTGAGGAACAACAGCGGCTGCTGGCCAATGCAGAACGGCTGGCCTGCACCACCGGCTCTGCCTATGAGGCGCTCTACGGCGGTGATCAGGCCTTGCTGGGGGAGCTGAAGCGGGTAACCGCTGCCATGGCTGAGGCAGCAAAGATTGATATAGCACTTGCCCCTCTGCACAGCATGCTGGATGAGGGCTACCTGCAGCTTGAGGATGCGGCCCTGCAACTGCGGGACTATGCTGCACGGATTGAGGCAGAGCCGGAGCAGTTGAAGCAGGTTGATGATCGCCTGGATCTGCTGACCCGTCTGAAACGCAAATACGCACCAACCGTGGAAGAGGTGATTGCACTGGGGGCCACCCTTGCAGCAGAGCTTGAAGAGCTGCAGGGGCGGAGCAGATCCCGTGATGAGCTGCAGCAGGAGCTGGCTGATCAGCGCACGACCCTTGAAAAACTGGGGGCGGAACTGAGTAAAAAACGCCGTGCTGCCGCTGTTGAGCTTGAAAAGCAGCTTGCCGCAGAGACCCGTCAGCTTGCCATGCCCCATGCCGTGATGCAGGTGGCGTTTGAACCGCTTGCTGAGCCGCGGGGCAGCGGTTTTGAAAAGGTAGAGTTTCTGTTTTCACCCAACCCTGGTGAACCGCCCCGTCCTCTGGGTAAAGTGGCGTCCGGTGGTGAGCTTTCCCGTCTGATGCTGGCCTTTAAACAGGTACTGCCTGAAGGTGAAGCGCCAACTATGGTGTTTGATGAGGTGGATACCGGGGTGGGTGGGGCAGTTGCCGGTGTGGTGGGGCGCAAGCTGCGGAACCTGGCAACCGGTCAACAGGTCTTCTGCGTGACCCATCTACCCCAGGTGGCTGCCTGGGCCATGCAGCATATCCGGGTTGAAAAGCTTGTTGAGAACGGTAGAACAACCACCATAGTGCATGAACTGGATCAGGACGGCCAGATACAGGAAATCGCCCGGATGCTGGCAGGTGAGCAGATTACCGAGGCTGCCAGAGACCATGCCCGTGAACTGATCGCGCAGGCCGCAACCGTATCGTAACAATTTTTTACCGCTACATACTTGACAGTGGATCGCAACCTATGCTTTTATCCCTTCCATGAACTCCTTCTATCGCTTTGCATCTTTTTTCGGGTTTTTTTGGTACGGCTTTTATTTTACGCCGTCTGCCCGGGCAAGGGTGTACGCGGTTTAGGAGCAAAAAACCGATTACACATCCAAAAGCCGGGGCAGACGGAACAAGTCTCCCCGGCTTTTTTCGTTTAACGCGGTAGAAACGATACAAGGCCGGGGGACTCCTCCAGGCCTTTTGCTTTTGGGAAAAAGGAGCGAGAGATGATCATCGTCATGAAGGCAGGCGCAGGCAAGAAAGACAGGGATGAAGTGGTGAAACGGATCAAGGAACTGGGGTACAAACCCCACATTATTCACGGCACCACCAGAGACGTGATTGGCGCCATTGGGGACGAACGGGGCAAGCTGGTCTTGCACTCGCTTGAGAACATGCATGGCGTTGAAAGCGTTGTGCCGATCCTGCAGCCGTACAAACTGGCCTCCAGCGAGGTAAAGCATGAGCCCAGCCAGGTGAAGGTGGGCGACAGTGTGGTGATCGGTGGTGATAAGGTGGTAGTGATGGCTGGTCCCTGCTCGGTGGAGAGTGAGGAGCAGATTATTGAAAGTGCAAGGTTGGTAAAAGCGGCGGGAGCCACCATGCTGCGCGGTGGCGCCTTCAAGCCCCGTACTTCGCCCTATTCATTCCAGGGGCTGGAAGAAGAGGGGCTGAAGATGCTGGCCAAGGCCCGTGAGCTGACCGGTCTGCCGTTTGTAACCGAGGTGATCAACCCGGAAACGGTGGATCTGGTGGCTGACTATGCCGACATGCTGCAGATCGGCGCCCGCAACTCCCAGAACTTCGCCCTGTTAAAGAAGGTTGGCCAGTGCGGCAAACCGATCCTGCTCAAGCGTGGTATGGCTATGACTATTCAGGAATTTTTGATGAGCGCTGAATACATCATGAGTGAGGGGAACCAGGGGGTGATCCTGTGTGAACGGGGGATTCGTACCTTTGAGACTGCTACCCGTAACACGCTGGATCTTTCAGCCATTCCGGTCCTGAAGATGAAGACCCACCTGCCGATCGTAATTGATCCATCCCACGGAACCGGCAACTATCACTATGTAGCGCCAATGTGCTATGCCGCTGTGGCAGCCGGTGCGGATGCCCTGATTGTGGAGGTACACCCTGATCCTGAGCGGGCCTCCAGCGACGGCCCGCAATCACTGAAGCCAAAGAAGTTTGCTGCTATGATGGAAAAGCTGCGGCTGTTTGCCGAGGCGGATGGACGTAGTCTGTAGATCTGCTGTTACGGTAAAGGCTGCTCAGGAATCTGGCAGCCTTTACCGTAGCTAGCCATGGGCATCCGGGTCATCCGGGAACTGGGCACCCAGCTGGCGGATGGCATCAATACTGTCCAGGAAAACCTCCATCAGCTCTGGGTCAAAAAAGGTCCCGGCATCTTTTTTCAGAGTTTCGAGAACCTCGTCCTGATCCCATGCCTCTTTGTAACAGCGCCGGTTTGAGAGGGCGTCATAGACATCAGCAATGGACACAATCCGTCCAAAGAGTGGTATCTCTTCCCCTTTTTTTCCCCGTGCTGTGCCATCTTCCTTTTCATAGCCAGGTAGTGGTTTTAGGGTGGCCAGGCTGATATGGCCGGGGTAGCCGTTGCCATCCCAGCGTTCATGGTGATTCAGGGCAACAGCAGCAGCAGATTCGTCAAACTCTGAGTACAGGTCAGGAAATAGCCGGGCGCCATAGACGGTATGCAGTTTCATGACATCATACTCTTCCGGGGTAAATTTACCCGGCTTCTTCAGGATATTGTCCGAGATAGCCACCTTACCGACATCATGCAGCATGGCTGCCATCCGCAGGATATCCCGGGTCCGGTCAATCTCATCCTGCTCCAGCCCCCTTTTGGCTGCCCAGCCTTCATAGAGTGCCACCGAATAGGCAGCCACCCGATTGACGTGGGGGCCGGTCTCTTTCGGATCCCGCAGCTCTGCCATCCGGTTCATCCGCAGGATGATTTCGCGGGTCATCTTGGCCCGTTCAATGGCGTTGGCTGCAGTAACGGCAAAGTAGCTGATGCCACTCTCGTCATTAACGTCAAAAGCGCCAACCGCACCGTTTGATTCCTTGGCGTTGATCAGTTGCAGCACTCCAACGGTCTCGCCCCGCATGCTGGTCAGCGGCAGTACCAGTTGCGAGATGGTACGATAGCCGGTCAGGTCGTCAAAGGAGTTGTTAAAGGAGTAGGGCAGGTTAGGGTCAAGCTGGTAGACGTCCGGGATGTTAAGCTGATTGCCGGTGGCTGCCACGTAGCCAGCAATGGAGGTGTTGTCCACTTTGATGATGATGTTGCTGTAAACCGATTTCCGGTGTGCAGCCAGTTGGGTGTTGATGGTGTCATTTTGTGAATAACGGGCTGCAAGCCAGTTGCCGTCTTTGATGTAAATGGTACCTGCATCGCAGTTGGTAAAACGGCGTGCTTCAGACAAGATCTTTTCCAGCAGGAAGTCAATATCCTTGATCTGGGAAATATCCAGTCCAAAATCAAGAAGTTGTTGTAATGTCTCATTTTGATTTTTCATTGCGCCCCCCGCAGATCTGACTGTTGCCTAGCATTGTAACTGAAGAAGAGGGATTGGCAAGGTTCAATTCAGGATAAATTTTGATTGCTGCAGCGGCCAGGATGCACTACCATAGATCACTTTTTGGGGAGGTCTTCGCGTATGTCCCGCCTTTTTGTTCTGTTTTTGCTCGTCATTACATTCGCTTTTACTTCTATCTGTAGCGCAGAACAACGCAATGACCCCCGCGAACAGGCCATGTCTGATAGCCTTGATCTCTGGCGAGAGGGACGTTTTGAGCTGCTATACGACAGCCTTTCCCACAGAAGTGGCATGACCAGAGAACGATTTGTCCAGAACATGAAAGACGCAGAGATCAAGCCGGTTTGTTGTTTTAATAAACTGACTGCTTTTCGTCTGATCAGTGAAAAACGGACAACAGCCAAGGTTTTTGCAAAACTGGGGATGGAAGGCAGCCCTGGCATTGATGAAAGCCAGAGCCGTGAGTTTACTCTGGATCATGAAGAAGGACGCTGGAAGGTGCGGCTGGCTGACATCAAGGGCCTGGCTGGCCTGAAGAAGAAAAAATCCCACGTTACCCGCGTGAAGAAATATTACCATTAGATAACTTCCACACAGAATCGAGAACCTATCCATGTCAGACGCAACCACATCATTATCCGTTACACCTCTCAACCAACAGCACCGCGCTCTGGGTGCCCTGATGGCCCCCTTTGGCGGCTGGGATATGCCGATCCAGTATGAAGGGATTATTGCTGAACATCGCTGGTGTCGTGAGCAGGCAGCCCTGTTTGATATCTGTCACATGGGGGAGTTTACCTTCAAAGGTGATATCGTTGCAGCCGGGCTTGAGGATCTGTTTACCTTTTCCATTACCGCCATCCCGGTTGGTCGCTCCAAGTATGGTTTTCTGCTGAACGAGCAGGGCGGGATCATTGATGACCTGATTGTGTTCCGTATGGCAGAAGATGAAGTCATGATTGTGGTTAATGCCGCAACCGCCCCCAATGATTTCAAGGTGATTCAATCACGCCTGAAGGGTGGCCAGTTCAACGATATTACCGCTGCCACTGCCAAGCTTGACCTGCAGGGCCCCCGTTCCCGCGAGGTACTGGTTGATCTGCTGGGTGGTTGGGTGGCTGAAATCCCTTATTTCAAATTTGTACAGCAGACCGTGCTGGGGGTGCCTGCCATTGTCAGCCGCACCGGCTACACCGGTGAGCTGGGCTACGAGATCTTCCTGCCGGCTGAAAAGGTGGGCGAGCTGTGGGAGAAACTGCTGGCGGATGAGCGGGTCAAGCCTGCCGGTCTGGGGGCACGGGACGTGCTGCGCCTGGAAGTGGGCTACTCACTCTATGGCAGTGATATTGATGAGGCGACCACACCGCTGGAGGCTGATCTGGCTGCCTTTGTCAAGCTGGATAAGCAGTTTGTAGGCAAAGAGGCGCTGCTGAAGCAAAAGGAGCAGGCCCTGAAGCGGGTCAAGGTAGCCTTTAAGGTTACCTCACGGCGTACTCCTCGCCACGGTTTTGGGATCTTTGATGGAGAAAAGCAGATCGGTGAAGTGACCAGCGGTGTCTTCTCACCGATGCTGGGTTGCGGTATCGGTCTGGGCTATGTTGAGCCCGGCTATGCAACACTCGGCACCAGCCTGACCATCAAGCAGGATCGGGCGGTGATGGAGGCTGCAGTCTGTACCGTGCCGTTCTTTACGGAAGGATCAGTACGGGGCTAAAACTGTTTAAGCGAAAGGAGTTGTGTATGAAACGTACCATTATTGCTGTACTGGGAGCCATGTTGCTGGTGCCAGCAGGTGCATTTGCTGCTGACAGTATCCGTGAAGGGTATTGGGAGGTTACCTCACAGACCGAGATGCCCGGTATGCCGATGAAAATTCCTGCATCAACCATCAAACACTGCTACACCAAAGAGGATGTTAAAGACCAGAAGAAGGTGATTGCACGGGACAAGAACTGTACTATGACCGACTACAAGGTGGTCAGCAATAAGGTGACCTGGGCCATGAAATGTACGGGCCAGAGTGCCGGTACCTTTAACGGTGAAACCATCTTCAGTTCTGATGCCTACAGTTCAACCATGAAGATGAAGTCTCAGGGCCAGAATATGACGGTAAAGGTAAAGGGAAAACGGATTGGTGAGTGCCCTAAAAAGTAGGTTGTTTAAGCTGTAATTCTATATATCCATTAGAGGAGGAACAGATGTCAGAAATCTATTTTACCAAAGAGCATGAGTGGGTCAAAGTGAGTGGTACCAGCGCAGTGTGCGGCATCAGTGATCATGCTGCCCATGAACTGGGTGACATTACCTTTGTTGAGCTGCCTGCGGTTGGCAAGCAGGTTAAGCAGTTTGATGTGCTGGCTGCCATTGAATCAGTCAAGGCTGCCAGTGACATCTATGCCCCGGTTTCCGGTAAGGTGGTCAAGGTAAACAGTGAGCTGGAAGATGCACCGGAAAAGGTGAATGAGTCGGCAGAGGAAGCGGCCTGGATGGCAGAGCTTGAGTTGAGTGATGCTGCTGAGCTGGCAAACCTGATGACCAAGGCCCAATACGACGAATACCTGAAAAGCCTGTAGGGAGATGATATGAACACCAGTCACTATTGCCCCCATACTCCTGAAGAGATTCAGGAGATGTTGGCTGCCATCGGCGTATCCAGCGTTGAGGAACTGTTTGCTCCGATTCCGGCTGCACTGCGCTGCAGCACCTTTAACCTGCCTGTTGGCATGTCAGAATTTGAGACCTATGCCAAACTGCAGGCCGTTGCTGCTGATAACAGTCAAAACCTGTCCCTGTTCATCGGGGGCGGATTCTATGACCATATCATCCCGGCAGCGGTTGATCATCTCTCCGGTCGGGCCGAGTTCTACACCGCCTATACTCCCTACCAACCGGAATGCTCCCAGGGTACCCTGCAGGCACTGTTTGAATACCAGACCGCCATCTGTCGTCTGACCGGGCTGGATGTCAGTAACGCCTCGCTCTACGATGGTGCCACCGGCCTGGCTGAGGCCGCTTTGATGGCCATGCGGGCCACAAACCGGACCAAGGTGGTGGTTGATGGCTGTGTCTCTCCCATCGCACGTAAGGTGCTGGCAACCTATCTTTCCAATCAGGATGCAGAGCTGGTGGAGTTGCCACCTCTGGATGGTCTCCTGAACCGTGAAGAACTGGCAAAACAGCTTGATGCCAACACCGCTGCAGTACTTGTGCAGTATCCCAACGTGTTTGGTGCTGTGGAAGATTTCTCCGGCCTGGCTGATCAGGCCCATGCTGCTGGTGCCCTGCTGGTAACCGCGGTCTATCCGGTTGCCCTGGGAATCTTGAAGTCACCGGGCGATCTGGGTGCTGACATTGCCGTGGGTGATGGCCAGTCACTGGGCAATCCGCTCTCCTTTGGTGGTCCCTCCTTTGGCTTCATTGCTGCCAAGAAGTCACATATCCGTAATATGCCGGGCCGGATCGTGGGTGAGACCGTTGACAAGAACGGTAAGCGTGGTTTTGTGCTGACCCTGCAGGCCCGTGAACAACATATCAAGCGTCATAAAGCCACCTCCAACATCTGCAGTAACCAGTCACTCTGCGCCCTGCGCGGTCTGATCTTCCTGGCTGCTATTGGTAAGCAGGGGTTGGCTGATCTGGCCCGTCTGAACCGGGACAAGGCTGAGTATGCCAAGGCCCGTCTGGCAGAACTGCCTGGCGTGGCGGTGCTGCAAACCGCTCCAACCTTTAACGAGTTCACCATCAGCCTGCCAAAACCGGCGGAAGCTGTGGTGGCTGCCCTGTTGGATAAAGGGATTGCTGCCGGTATGCCGCTGGGCCAGTTTTATGTTGGTTCAGAAAACATGCTGGTGGTGACGGTAACCGAGAAACGCAGTAAAAAAGAGATTGATCAGCTGGTGAAGGCGCTGGAGGTGGCACTATGCAACTGATTTATGAAAAATCCGTCTCTGGTCGCCGTGGTGTGATGCTGCCGGTTTCTGATGTCCCTGCAGCCACTGACCTGCCGCAAAACCTGCTGCGCTCAGAAACAGCCGGGTTGCCTGAGATGTCAGAGCTGGATATGGTGCGTCACTTCACCAACCTGTCCCGCCGCAACTTCTCGGTGGATACCAACTTCTATCCCCTGGGTTCCTGCACCATGAAGTACAACGCCAAGGTGCTGGAAAACGCATCCAACCTGTTTGCTCCGCTGCATCCCTTAACCGCCTTCCTGCCCGGTGGGGCAGAGCTGTGCCAGGGGGCCTTGGGAATGCTGTATGACCTGGGCCAGATGCTGGCTGACATCACCGGCATGGATGAAGTCACCACCCAGCCGCTGGCAGGCGCCCATGGCGAGATGACCGGTATGCTGCTGGTTGCGGCCTACCACAAGGCCAAGGGCAACAAGAAGAAATACGTGGTGGTGCCTGACTCATCCCATGGCACCAACCCAGCCTCGGCAGCCATGGTGGGCTATGAGATCATCACGATCCCTACGGCTCCCTATGGTGACATGGACCTGGAGCTGTTCAAGCAGGCCATGAGTGGTGAAGTGGCAGCGGTCATGATGACCTGCCCCAACACCCTGGGCCTGTTCAACCCGCACATCAAGGAAATCGCTGATATTGCCCACAGTCATGATGCCTTGATGTACTACGATGGCGCCAACCTGAACGCCATCATGGGCAAAGTACGGCCCGGCGATGTGGGCTTTGACGTGGTACACGTCAACCTGCACAAGACCTTTGGTACCCCCCACGGTGGCGGTGGTCCCGGTTCCGGTCCGGTAGGGGTCAAGAAAAGCCTGATTCCGTTCCTGCCGATGCCCCGCATTATCCATGACGAGGTCAGCGGCAAGCTGCAGATCCAGACCGATAATCCCTTGAGCATTGGCCGTACCGCCAATTTCTTTGGTAACTTCGGGGTAATGGTCAAGGCCTACACCTACATGATCATGCTGGGACGTGAAGGCCTGATTCAGGTTTCTGAGCAGGCGGTGCTGAATGCCAACTACATGAAGGAAAAACTGAAGGACTGGTTTGATCTGCCCTACACACAGACCTGCATGCATGAGGTGGTCTTCTCTGCCTCAAAACAGCTGGCCCAGGGTGTCCATGCCATTGATATTGCCAAGTTCCTGATCGACAAAGGCTATCATCCACCCACGGTCTACTTCCCGCTGATCGTGAAAGAGGCGATCATGATCGAGCCGACCGAGACCGAGAGCAAGGCCACCATGGATGCCTTTATCGAGGTGATGATCGAAGCTGCCAAGCAGGCAGAGGCTGATCCTGATTCCTTTGCCGCCATGCCGGTTACCATGCCGGTCACCCGGCTGGATGAGACCAGGGCGGCCCGTAGCCAGACCGTCTGCTGTCTGGGGTAGCAGGTTGGTGATGTCTCAAACGAAAAGGCCGACCGGGATTGTTTCCGGTCGGCTCTTTTTTGTCTGAAAAATGCCTGTTCATGTCCACGAAGGACACGAAGTTTCACGAAGATTTAAAATGATACAGGAAATAAAGGTGTTACCCAAATGCTGATTACCGGTTTGCTTTAAGCAATCAGTTTTTCTTTGTGTTACTTCGTGTTCTTCGTGGATGGTTGTTTTTTCTAAGACTATACCTGGTTAAATTCTTTGCGATCCTTGCATTCTTTCGCGGCCAATTGCTTGATTCAGGTTTTTACGGCCTGGTTGCAATAAAGATTGCCCGCAGTGGTGCCGGGTGTCCTTCAATGGTCTTTGACCCATCATCAGGATCAAGATAATCCGCCAGTGACTCAAAACGCATCCACTCTGTTGCATGCTGTTCCCCATGGCTGGTACGGTTGGTGTTGACGCAGGCAATCTCTGTAAAACCGCAGCGCTGCAACCACAGGGTCATCGCAGCAACCGACGGCAAAAACCAGACATTGCGCATCTTGGCGTACCGTCCCGGCGGCATAAAGATCGTACCCTGATCCCCTTCAACAATCAGCGTCTCCAGGATCAACTGCCCCCCCGGACGAAGGCAGCCCTTCAACTCAAGCAGATGGTCAAGGGGGGAGCGGCGATGATAGAGCACCCCCATGGAGAAAACGCTGTCAAAGCAGGCCATGTTGGCAGGCAGATCTTCAACACCGATTGGGATGACATGGTGCCGGGGATCCTGCAGGTAACGTTGTATGACCTGAAACTGCATCACCGAAACCAGAAACGGCTCAATACCAAGCACAAAATCAGCGCCAACGCCGCGCATCCGCCAGCCATGATAACCGTTGCCGCAGCCCACATCCAGAACCCTGCGTCCGGCCAGCGGTTGGATGTGGGGCAGAAGACGTTCCCACTTCCAGTCAGATCGCCACTCGGTATCGATCTCAACCCCGAAGAAGCTGTAGGGGCCTTTACGCCAGGGGTGAAAGGCCTGCAGTTTGTTGATCAGCTCTTTACTGCTGATCCGGCTAAGATCACTGCTGGAGCCGATGGTAACAGAGTCCAGCAGATCAACGCAGGATGGCTGTAGCTCCGGCAACGCTTCCAGGGCGCTGAGCCACTCCGGCATATCACCGTAACGTTCAAGCAACTGCTGCTTTGACAGGATGGTTTGCAGCTGGTCAGCCCATTGTTCCTGCCCCATGGCCGCAAGTTGCGGATAGAGTGAATCGTAGCATTTCATTTTATTGCGACCAGAGAAACAAAATTGAAGCACTGCAGCCAGAGCTCAGAACAGGAAAATCCGGCTGCCTTCAACCGTTTGTGATGAACAGCCAGGGTTTCAGGAATCATCACGTTCTCCAGTGCTGACCGCTTCTGGCTGATCTCCAGATCACTGTAGCCGTTGGCCCGTTTAAAGTCGTGATGCAGCCCTACATGAAAGTTCTGCCGCTCCGGCTCGCTGAATGCAATCTTCTCCGAGAGGATCAGGATACCGCCCGGATTAAGTCCGCCGTAGATCCGTTGCATCAGTGCCAGTCGTTGTGGTGGTGGGATGAACTGCAGGGTGAAGTTAAGCACCACGACTGAGGCGTTCTCAATGGTTACATCCTGGATATCGCTACAGATTATTGTCACTGGAATGGACGCCACGGTATCAAGGGCCAGCAGCTCACGGGCGCGTTCAAGCATTGCCGGAGAGTTATCCACCGCAATAATGTCACAGTCCGGCGTACTGATCCGTTGGCGCATGGCCAGGCTTGCCGCCCCAAGTGAACAGCCGAGATCATAGCAATGGCTTCCGGCCTGGGCATATTTCGCAGCAAGGATGCCGATATTGGATATAATCATGCCGTAGCCCGGCACTGAGCGCTGTATCATGTCGGGAAACACCGCGACAACCCGCTCATCAAATTGAAAATCGATTATTTCCTGGAGGGGGGCCGCATAGAGGGCATCGGTTTTTCTGGTCACAGTTTCTGCTTTCTTTCCGTAATTGGTTTCTACCGTTTTTAGCCGTGTACGGTTTGTATCATCGTAACGGTGGCGGAAGCAGACCAAATCATCTCCATATTTTTCAACCAGAGTCTTGGTCTCTTTTGTGCCCGGTTTCAACTACAGCCGCGTGATCAATAATCACCTCAAATATGGCGGAGGCGTGGGCTGTTATGGTATACATTCGGCTCCTGGATTCTTCAAATACAATTTCTGTATTCCGCTGAATTTGTAACAGACACAAGGATTGGACAGTATCGATGCACAGACAAGCTGAACCTGGTGTAATCTGGCGGGTCATTGATACCGGTCCCTGCTGCGGCAGGGAGAACATGGCGATTGATGAGGCGCTTTTTCGTTGTTTTGATCCAGCGGTATCCCAACCGGTGCTGCGGTTGTATGGCTGGCAGCCGCCTGCGTTGTCGCTGGGGCGGTTTCAGAAGGCTGGGGATGATCTGGGTCTGACCCGCTGCAGGGCTGATAACCTGACGATTGTGCGCAGGATTACCGGTGGCGGGGCGATCTGGCATGCCGATGAACTGACCTACAGCCTGGTCTGTTCACCAGCGCAGATCCCGCCTGCTGCTTCCGTAAAAGAGTCCTTCCGGGTGCTGACCTCGTTTCTGTTGAGCTTTTACCGTACCTTGGGCTTGCAGGCTGACTACGCCGTTGATCTGGCCCCGGCAGGCAGCAGGCTGGGGCAGCGCACGCCGCTCTGTTTTGCCGGCAAGGAAAGCTACGATATCATGCTGCATGGCCGCAAGATCGGTGGTAATGCCCAGCGCCGTTCGCGGGAGATCATCTTTCAGCATGGCTCGATACCACTGCAGAACCGGGTAGAGCAGGGGCTGCAGTACCTGAAGATCAGGCCGCAGGGGCTTGAACAGGCTACCACCTGTCTGGCTGATGAGGGGATTGCGGTGGGGTATGATCAACTGAAACAGGCTCTGCAGCAGCAGTTTGCAGGGCAGTTGGGTGCAACGCTACAATCAGGAGGACTGACAGAGCAGGAGCGTGATTTGTCAGAGAAATTGATGCAAGAAAAATATCGAACGGATCATTGGAATCTGGAAGGTGAAGAACCATGAAAATTCAACGCAAGCCGGAATGGCTGCGCAAAAAGGTACCGCAGGGAGAGCAGGCTGCCATGCGGGGCCTGCTGTCGGAACTGAAACTGAACACGGTCTGCCAGCAGGCGCTCTGTCCCAATATATCCGAGTGTTTTGGCTGCGGCCAAGCCACTTTTCTGATTTTGGGCAGGGACTGCACCCGCCAGTGCAGCTTCTGTAATGTGGATAAGGCGCCCAGCCCCCAGGCACCGGATGCTGATGAACCGCGTCGCCTGGCAGAGGCGGTGCTGCGTCTGAAGCTCTCCCATGTGGTCATAACCAGCCCCACCCGTGATGACCTTGTCGATGGCGGTGCTGCCCATTATGCAGCAACGGTGGCTGCGGTGCGGGAGCTATCACCAGCTACGGCAATAGAGCTGCTGGTGCCTGATTTTGGCGGTGATCATATCTGTCTGGCAACGGTGCTGGCTGCGCAACCAGCCATTCTGGCCCATAATCTGGAGACCGTGCCCCGCCTGTATGAAGTGCGTAAAGGGGCTGATTATCAGCGTTCGCTTGACCTGCTGCAGCAGGCAGCGCTGGGTGCGCCATCCATCCCCACTAAATCAGGCATCATGCTTGGCCTGGGGGAAGAGCTGGATGAGGTGCGGGCGACCATGCAGGATCTGCGCAAGGTGGGCTGTAGCTACTTAAGCCTTGGCCAGTATCTGGCCCCCAGCAAACGGCATCAGCCGGTGGTGGCCTATATTCCGCCCCAGCAGTTTGATCAGCTGCGGGATGAGGCGCTGGCACTGGGATTCAGGCATGTGGAGAGCGGTCCCTATGTACGCAGCTCATATCATGCTGCAGATTATCAGTAGTGTGACAACTCAGTTGTATGAGTAGATTAGTCAATCAGACCGCCATCATCGGTGCCGGGGCGCTGGGTGCAACCTATGGCAGCCTGCTTTATGCCATGGATCCGGCATCAGTCTGCCTGATTGCATCGGATGAACGCTATAACCGGTTGCAGCAGGATGGCGTCACGGTCAATGGCATTACCTCTCGCATCACGGTGCTGCGCCCGGAAGAGGCAACCCCTGTTGATCTTCTGATCGTGGCGGTCAAGTATCATCACCTTGATCAGGCCATAGCTGAGATAAAACAGGCTGTTGGACCTGCCACCATCATCCTCTCGGTGATGAATGGCATTGACAGCGAAGAACGCATCGGTGCGGTCTATGGCATGGACAAACTTCTCTATGGCCTGACCCTGGGGATTGATGCGGTCAGGGAACACAACGCTGTAACCTACAGTAATCTGGGACGTGTGCTTTTCGGAGAAAGGCAGAACAGCACACTGACTGATCGGGTCAAACAGGTTCGTGATCTTTTTACCAGGGCTGCAATAGCCCATGAGATCCCGCTGGATATGCTGCGCAGCCTCTGGTTCAAGTATATGATCAACGTGGGGGTAAATCAGGTCTCTGCTGTGATGGGCCTGACCTACGGCGCTATCCGTGCCTCAAGCGAGGCAAAGCAACTGATGGATGCAGCCATGGGTGAGGTGATCAGCCTTGCCCAAGCCATGCAGATAGATCTTGCTGAACAGGATATTGCGGCATGGTACAAGGTTCTTGAAACCCTGGGGGATGCCAGCAAGACCTCTATGCTGCAGGATGTGGAGGCTGGCCGCAAGACCGAGGTGGAGATGCTGGCAGGAACCGCCATCGCTCTGGGCAGGCAGCACGGTATCCCAACTCCGGTGAATCAACGGCTCTTTGATGAGCTACAGCGGATTGAGGCGGGCTACCTGAAGCATTCCCCGATGATGTAAAGCGGTCTGATTGAGAGGGACGCTTACGGATTACAGTTGTTTGAATACTATGGCTACATTTTTGCGCGAAAGGATATCCCATGGCTAAAAGGAAATCTGCCGGTGGTGGTATTGCGATTGTAGGACTTATCATTATAGCTTTACTGGCAAAATACTGGTATTTAGTCGTTGCTGGTGGCGTCGTTGTCTTGGCGGCTTGGGGCATTGCAAAAATAATCCAAAATCAGTCAACGCCTAAAACATCTGTGAAAAGGTCTGAAGCCAGAAACGAGATCGTCTCAGGGAAAGTGATTGAGACTCCTAGACAAAATGCTAAATGTGCATTTTGTAATACCGTCGGTTTGCATCCGATTCTTAAAATTACTGAAAAAACAATTGATTGCAAGTGCTTCGCCTGCGGTAAAAACTTCTTTGTATTTAAAACAGATAGTAATCAAATCAATACAAACACCCTGTCTGTCATGGTACCAGACATTTCAAGGTATGAACCAATTCAAAGAAATTCTGTAACTACTGAAAACCAGCCATCCCCTAAAACGCCAGAGCCCCCTCCTGAAACGAAAAATTTAACAGTTCCTACCGTATTTACAGAGGCACCTAAACAAAATACAAAATGTGCATTTTGTAATGCCGTCGGCTTGCATCAGATTCTTAAAATCACTGAAAAAACAATCGATTGCAAGTGCTTTGTCTGCGGCAAAAACTTCTTTATCTTCAAAACAGATAGTGGTCGAATCTTCACCGATTCTCCAGATCCAAGTCGTACCGTTTCTTCTGAGACAATTTGGGTGCCTTATGGAAGAACGTTTCAACATGCAGGATATACTATTCCCGGTGGACTCATTTACTTGGGTACTGGTTTGAAATCGATTCAGGGGTGGGGCGAAGAGCCAGCTCTGATTGACCCCACTCTCGCTGTTGACAGTACCCATCCTGACAGGGAAGGCTTGAATATGAGTTATTGGCCTTCTTATTCACAGATTTCACCGGCATCACGTGCTGGTTTTCTTGAATGGCTTTCCAGTGGACGGAAAGATCCAAAAATCTGTATTGGTTATGTATTTATCTATTTCTATGGTCTGGAAAGACGCGCCTTGGCTGATGCTAAAGAGTCCGTTGCTGCGCGTAATGATCTGCCTGTAATTATGGAGGAAGTGAAACGTCTTCTGTCCATATACGGGGGCAATAATTCTTTTAAGGGGTATGCCAGCAGGTTTATGGATCTCTTGCAGGTCTTACAAACTTCCGTGCCACTCTATCGTGCCTCCCCGCAGATTGAGTATGTTCCCTGGGAGATCCCATTGACCCTCAAGGTTGCTCTTGGCCAAATAGCACGTGACGGCATCCCCCTGCCAGCTGAATGGGCACTGGCATGGGCGGCGAATGATCCGTCAATGCCTCGCAGAATGCCGCTCCAACGTTGTCCTGAGGAATTCGGTGAGCTGTTTAAAATACGCTATGTTAATACATTCGGCGAAGGTCTTAAGCTGAAAGTGAACAAGACTCTCATCAAGGCTGGTTATCGTCCGGCAAGCTCTTCTTTTGGCGGCTATGTTGAGACTTCAGTGTCAGACCTCCCGGACATTACTCGTCTTACCGGCCCATCTTCAAAAATAAGTGACATTGTAACCATCTGCACTGACGAACTTGAAGGGTACAGCCGCTATCTTGGTAGGAATCCTGATGGTAGAAGTTCGATAGAAGCAACCTCATATCTCCCCCACCAGCTTTTAAATAAATATGCAGGCAAAGAATTTCAAAATCTTTACCGTTGGCTGGCTAGAACATTTTTTTTGGATGCTCCTTTGCCAGTATCCTTCTCCACTCTACTGGAGCAGATACCATCAATCAAGCCGGATGGCTTCGGCAAGAAAGAGGCAACAGCCGTTGCCAGTCTGCTTGGCAAGATGAATATTGGCATCGAGCCGGACCCTCGTTTTGTCAATTTTATCCCGAAACCAGAACAGCAGGTTGTTCTCTTTAGGATCAGCGATAATGCTCCAAATTCGTCCTCAGCAGAATACTCTGCTGCAACCGTGGTGTTACATCTCGCTTCTGCTGTAGCTGCTGCAGATGGAACGGTGGATGTAAATGAAGAACGCCATCTTCTGGAACATCTTGAATCGTGGCTTCATTTGTCCGCTGATGAAAAATCACGGTTACAGGCACATACCCAGTGGCTTCTGTCGTCTTTTCCCGGCATGAATGGCGTCAAAAAACGGATTGAGCTGCTTAAACAGGATCAGCGGGAGTCGCTAGGGCGATTCCTTGTCGGTGTTGCACAGTCTGACGGTTACATTGATCCGGCTGAACTGAAAATGCTTACGAAGATTTATGAACTGCTTGGATTGGATACCCAGAGTCTCTATAGCCATGCCCATGCCGCCGCCGTTGGGCCGGTCACCGTTCAGGCCGCTGATTTTACAAAGCCACAAGGATATGTCATCCCGTCGCCACCGCAAAAAACAGTTGAGGGAATCTCTTTGGATATGGACAGCATCAGGGCAAAACTTGCGGAAACTGTCGCCGTTTCTGACATGCTAAAAAATATTTTTACTGAAGAGAGTTTGACGCAGCCACCGGCGACTGCTTCTAAGTCGATTGTTTCAGATGTTACCATTGCCGGGCTTGATACTGAATCATTTGCATTCATGCAGGTGCTGGCTTCTAAGTTGGTTTGGGCGCGAGATGAGTTGGAAAAGCTGGCTGCTGACTACAACCTGATGTTGGATGGTACTCTTGATAGTATCAATGATGCTTCTTTTGACCATTTTGGCGGACCGTTTTTTGAAGGTGACGACCCCATTGAAATTGATCCTGAGATGGTGAATAGATTGGAAGGTGTTGGGGCTGTCTAATGTCTTGAATACACATAAATCTCTCATTGACTCTGCACCAACCAATGGAAGGAACTGAAACCATGCAAATCCAACCGGCACTTTTTGAAACCCACCAGATCCGTCGCATCTATGATGAGGAAACCGAAATCTGGTGGTTTTCGGTGGTGGATATCATTCAGGTGCTGACTCAGCAATCTGATTATCAAACTGCTCGAAAGTATTGGAATAAGCTAAAAGAGAGGCTTGGTAGGGAAGGAAATCAGTCGGTGACAAATTGTCACCGACTGAAATTACCTGCTGCTGATGGCAAAAACTATCTTACGGATGTTGCTACCGCCGAAACCTTGTTGCGTCTGGTGCAGTCTGTTCCTAGCCCGAAAGCTGAGCCGATCAAGCTCTGGTTGGCCAAGGTCGGTTACGAGCGTATGCAGGAGCTGGCTGATCCAGCATTGTCTTTGAACCGCGCCCGTGAAACCTGGCAGAAGCACGGGCGCAGTGAAAAGTGGATTCAACAGCGTATGACCGGTCAGGAAACACGTAACAAGCTGACTGATTACTGGGCAAACCATGACATCAAGAAGGGTGAGGAGTTTGCGATTCTTACCAACATCATTCATCAGGAGTGGTCAGGGGTGAGTGTGAAAGACCACAAAGAGATGAAAGGCTTGCAGAGTCAGAATCTGCGCGACCACATGAACGAAGCTGAATTGATTTTTACTGCGTTGGCGGAATTATCAACCCGCCAGATCGCTGAAACAGATGACGCAACCGGTCTGGTTGAAAACAAGGTAGCGGCCACAAAGGGTGGGGCAATTGCCAAGCAGGCACGTAAGGCTCTGGAGGCTAAGACCGGCAAAAGTGTGGTGACGGGTGATAGCTTTCTACCGTCTGGCAAAACATCGCGCAGCAAGAAGGTAAAGTAAGTTGTGGGGCGGCTGACGCCTCGATACCGAATAAATATTGCTAAGGAGATAACGGCATGACTACCCCAATCCGTCCCAAAGACCGGGATGCTGTCATTCAATCATTACGTGCGGGTGTGGTACCCCGTACCGGCCAGCACCTTATCCAGGTTGGGCGGGTAAATGAGATTGCTGCCCTTATTAAAGACATTGAACGGATCGCAGATAATGGTTCTGGTATCCGTTTTGTCATCGGAGAATACGGCTCCGGCAAGACGTTCTTTCTGAATCTTATCAGGGCAATTGCCCTTGAGAAACGGCTGGTTACTGCCCATGCGGACTTGAACCCTGACAGACGTCTTCACGCTACCGGTGGGCAGGCGCGCTCACTGTATGCGGAGATGATGCGCAATATTTCAACCCGTTCAAAGCCGGACGGTGGAGCAATGCAATCTATTGTGGAACGGTTTGTTACGGAGGCGCTTAAAGAGTCTAAAGCCACCGGTAAAAATGCAGAGGCAGTTATTCATGAAAAACTGGAGTTTCTTTCTGAAATGGTGGGAGGCTATGATTTCGCCCATGTTATCGCCGCATACTGGAAAGGACACGACGCAGGGAACGAGCAGTTAAAAGCGGATGCAATCCGTTGGCTTCGTGCAGAGTTCACTACTAAAACCGATGCTCGTAATGCACTTGGCGTGCGGACCATCATTGATGACGGTACTTTTTATGACCACCTAAAGTTGATGTCCAGGTTTGTGAGGCTTGCCGGATTTGAGGGGATGCTGATCTGTCTGGATGAACTGGTAAACCTGTATAAATTATCGAATGTTCAAGCCCGAAATTCAAACTATGAGCAGATTTTGCGGATACTGAACGATTCCTTGCAGGGTACTGCTGTTGGGCTTGGTTTTATCATGGGCGGGACACCAGACTTTCTTATGGATACGCGACGGGGGCTTTACAGCTATTCGGCGCTTCAATCCCGTCTTGCTGAAAATACCTTTGCCGTTAAAGGATTGGTAGATTACAGCGGACCTGTTTTGCGTCTGAGCAATTTGAGCCCTGAAGATTTCTATATCCTGCTGGGAAAAATCAGGCATGTCTTTGCCTATGGAAAAACCGACGACTACCTTATTCCTGATGAAGTCCTCAAAGCCTTTATGGAGCATTGCTCCAAAAAAATCGGAGATGCCTATTTCAGGACTCCGCGCAATACAATTACCAGTTTTGTCAACCTCCTTTCGGTTCTGGAGCAAAACCGTCAAATAACGTGGCAGGATATTCTTGGAACAGTGGATATCAGGCCGGATGTCAATCCTGATTTGGACTTTACTCCTGAAGAGACGGTAGCTGCCAGTTCACAGGCGTCTCTGATAATGCCTGCTGATGACGAGGATAGTCTTGCATCCTTCAAACTCTGAGGAATCACAAGCTTTTTTTCTGCTCGATGAAAAGATCCGTCGATGGGTCTGGGAGCAGGGATGGACGGTCTTGCGGGATGCACAGGAACGGGCAGTTGCCCCGATTCTTGCCGGTGATACTGATGTAATTATTGCGGCGGCAACGGCAGCAGGTAAAACTGAAGCCGCGTTTCTCCCCATCTGCTCAAAACTACTGTCAAAGGAAAACCAGAATTCCTGTGTTGTCTACCTTAGTCCTCTGAAGGCGCTTATTAATGATCAGTTTTCCCGAATGGAACAGTTGTGCGAGCGCCTGGATATCGCCGTGCATCCATGGCATGGCGATATCTCTGGTAGCAAAAAAAGCAGATTTCTTAAGAAGCCAAACGGTATTCTCCTGATTACCCCTGAATCTGTCGAATCACTCTTCGTTAATCATGGTAACGCCATTCCCCAGCTTTTTGAAAATCTTCTGTACATTGTCGTCGATGAACTTCATTCCTTCATTGGTTCTGAGCGGGGCCAGCAGTTACAATCGCTGCTTCATCGGATTGAATGTGCTATCAAGCGGAAAGTCCCGCGCATTGGATTGAGCGCAACCATTGGCGATATGCAACTTGCATCACAATTTTTGAGACCTGATGGCGTTAGTGAGACAGAAATGATTGTTTCAACGACCACTGGTCAGGAACTTCAGTTGCTTCTGAAGGGATATCTTCAGAAGCAACCGCCCTTGGTGCTGGCAGGAGAGGCCGAAGCAGACCTACAGCCGGATGGTAGTTTGCTTGATATAGGTGACAATCTTTTTAAAACTCTGCGCGGAAGCAGCAATCTGATTTTTGCCAATAGTCGAAATAGAGTGGAGTTCTTTGCCGACCTACTGCGGAAACGGTGTGTGGAACAGCAACTACCAAATGAATTTTGGCCACATCATGGCAGCCTCTCAAAAGAACTGCGTGAAGATGCGGAAGCGGCAATTAAAGATAAGTCTTGCCCAGTCAGTATTGTTTGTACCTCTACTTTGGAGATGGGAATAGATATCGGTTCTGTGGCAAGCATTGCTCAGGTGGGTGTGCCACCCTCCGTTGCAAGTATGCGTCAGCGTCTTGGTCGTTCTGGAAGAAGGGATGGCGCCCCGGCTGTTCTGAGGATGTATATTCAGGAGGATGCATTAACAGAAAAATCTGACCTTGCTGACTGTCTTCGTGCCGGTCTGGTACAGACCGTTGCCATGGTCAGGCTCTTGCTGGAAAAATGGTATGAACCACCTCCTGCTGGTGGCCTGCATTTGTCAACTCTTGTTCAGCAGATGCTGTCATTGATTGCCCAGTGTGGCGGGGTTACTGCTGTGCAGGCGTACAATGTCCTGTGTAAAAATGGTCCCTTTTCACTTGTTGGTCAGCAGATGTTTACTGCGTTTTTGAGAAACCTAGGTGAACAGCGTCTTATCATGCAGGCAAGCGATGGTTTGCTCTTGCATGGGCAGATCGGAGAACGAATCGTTAATCACTATTCGTTTTATACTGCATTCTCAACTGTAGAGGAGTACCGCTTGGTGTCTGGCGACAGGACGCTTGGTACACTTCCGATTGATCGGCCTGTTACCGAGGGTTCTTTGCTGATCTTTGGAGGCAGGAGATGGCTTGTTGAAGAAGTGGATTCAGCCAAGAAGGTCATTGTATTGAAGCCATCAAAAGGCGGGGCACCCCCAGTTTTTGGCGGGCAGGCCGGATGGGTTCATGATCGGATCAGGCAGGAAATGTTTGTTGTTTACTCAGAAAGCCACGTCCCGACTTTTCTTGATGCCAAGGCAAAGACGCTTTTGGCGGAAGCACGGGTAAACTTCAGTCGTTTCAGTCTGGAGAGTAAGAGGATAGTGACGCAAGGCAGCACAGCGCATCTTTTCTGCTGGATGGGCGACAGGGTGCTGGACACCCTGGCGGCCATGCTCAGGTCAAAGGGGATTAAGGCCACAAATGAAGGGATTGCAATTGCTGTGTTCAATGCATCACCGGTTGAAATTCAAGACGCTTTGCGGGTTTTGCTAGCGGAAGGGAAACCTGATACTTACGAGCTGGCAAGATCAGTAGAAAACAAGGTGTGCCAAAAATACGATCTATTCTTGTCTGATGACTTACTTAGTAGAGATTATGCCGCTTCAAAGCTTGATGCCGAAGGTGCGTATAACGCCTTGAAAAATATGCTGAATTAGGAATGTGTAGAGAAGTTTTGTTGCCAACTTCTATGGAAACACAAGACGGATTTAGGTAATGAAAAGTCAATAATCCTGTGCCTTAATTAATCCTGGAGTTCACGATATATTGTGTTGTTTTTAGGATGATTTAGTCCGATTTTAAAGGAGTTTTATAATGAGGCAGTCTTTCGTAACAAGCGGTGTCTGTAATCTGTTGATGCTTTCTGCTCTTGCCAGCCCGGCCATGGCCGGGGGAGCTTTAAAGCAGTATGATCTGAAGGATTTTTTCGGCAAGCCGGAGCGTTCTGTTTTCAGGCTTTCCGATGACGGGAAAACCCTCGGGTTTATGCAGCCGTACCAGCGTCGTCAGAATCTGCATGTGGTTGCCCTGCCTCCTGATGGCAAGGCGCCTGACTTTGCCACGGCAAAGCGAATTACGGCTGAAACAGAGCGGGATATTGCAGGCTTTTTCTGGAAGGGGAATGATACCATTCTCTATGTGAAGGATTTTGGCGGGGATGAAAATTATCATCTGCTGTCGGTGGATCTGAAAAGCGGCACCGTCAAGGATCTTACCCCCTTTCCCAAGATCCGTGCGTCGATTGTGGATGACCTGCTGGATGATCCTGAGCATGTGTTGGTGCAGCACAATAAGCGGGATCCGCAGTTTTTTGACGTGTACCGGGTTAATGTCAAAACCGGTGATGCCCGCCTGGTGGCAGAGAACCCCGGCAATATCACCGGCTGGATCACTGACCATACTGGCCGTGTCCGGATGGCCTCAACATCAGATGGCGTCAATACCAGCCTTTTATATCGCGCTACTGAAAAGGATGCCTTCAAGACTATCCTGACCACAGACTTCCGTACCTCGGTCTCGCCCCTGTTTTTCACCTTTGATAACAAAGCACTGTATGCCCTTTCAAACCGTGACCGTGACAAGACCGCGCTGGTAGTGCTTGATCCGAACAACGCTACGGAATCACAACCGCTTTTTGAACATCCAGAGGTTGATCTTGGCGGAGTATCCTATTCCCACAAGCGTAAACTGCTTACACAGGCAAGTTTCACCACCTGGAAGAGCCAACGCCATTTCTTTGATGCTGAAACCAGATCAATCTACGACAGCCTTCAGAAAAAACTGCCCGGCTATGAGATCTCTCTGCAAAGTGAAAACCTGGCTGAAGATACCTTTGTTGTGGCAGCCTACAATGACCGTACCCAGGGTGCCCGCTATGTCTACTCGCTTAAAGCCGATACCCTGACCAGCCTGGGTGAGATCAATCCCCGGATCAATCCGGCTGATATGGCCAGTATGAAGCCGATAACCTACAAGACACGGGATGGCCTGACCATTAACGGTTATCTGACGCTGCCGGTGAACCGTGAGGCCAGGAACCTGCCGGTGATTGTCAATCCCCACGGCGGGCCGTGGGTTCGGGATTCATGGGGCTATAACCCGGAAATCCAGTTTCTGGCCAATCGCGGTTTTGCGGTGTTCCAGATGAACTATCGCGGCTCAACCGGCTACGGCAGGGCCTTCTGGGAGAAGAGCTTCAAGCAGTGGGGCAGGAGCATGCAGGATGATATTACGGACGGCGTTGCCTGGCTGATCAAGGAGGGGATTGCCGATCCCAAGCGGGTGGGGATCTATGGTGGCAGCTACGGCGGCTATGCCACCCTGGCCGGAGTGACCTTTACCCCTGATCTGTATGCTGCAGCGGTTGATTATGTTGGGGTTGCCAACCTGTTTACCTTTATGGAAACCATTCCTCCCTACTGGAAACCGTATCTGGCTATGATGTATGAGATGGTGGGGGATCCGGTAAAGGACAAAGCTGCGCTGACGGCTAGCTCTCCGGTCTTTCATGCAGGAAGAATCAAGACGCCGCTGTTTATTGCCCAGGGGGCAAATGATCCCCGAGTGAATAAGGATGAGTCTGACCAGATGGTGGCTGCCCTGAAGAAGCGTGGCGTTGAGGTGCAGTATCTGGTGAAGGATAACGAAGGACATGGCTTCCATAATGAGGAAAACCAGTTTGAGTTTTACGGGGCCATGGAGGCGTTTTTCAGGAAACATCTGATACAAGGGCACGATGCACAAAAATGATGTTCTGTGAATCTGAAGTAATGAGGATATCGGTATGAGTCATCATCCACAGGTACCGCAGCACTTTCGTGGGCGCTGGTCCAGCCGGCTGGGGTTCATCATGGCTGCCGCCGGTTCTGCTGTCGGTCTTGGCAATATCTGGAAATTCCCCTACATCACCGGAATGCACGGCGGTGGCGCCTTTGTGCTGTTCTACCTCTTTTGTATTGTTGCCATTGGTCTGCCGCTGATGATGGCTGAGATGGTCATCGGCAGGCATACCCGCAAAGATCCGGTGGGGGCCTTTAAACGGCTGAAAGGTGGCGGCTGGACACTGGTGGGCTGGATGGGGGTAGTGGCCGGTTTTGTCATTCTATCGTACTACTGTGTGGTGGCCGGCTGGGCTGTGGATTATCTCTGGCTGGCGTTGAAGGGAACCTTCTCCCATCACCATGCCGATCAGGTCCCACAGTTGTTTGGCGACCTGCTAACAAGCGATCTCAGCCAACTGTTCTGGCAGGCCATCTTCATGGTTACCACGGTGATGATCGTAATTGGTGGGGTTAAGGGCGGTCTGGAACGGGCCAACAAAATTATGATGCCGATTCTGTTTCTAATTCTGCTTGCGCTGGCCGGTTATGGTCTGATCTCGCCAGGTGGTGCCAAGGCGTTTCAGTTTCTGTTTGCGCCGGATTGGAGCAAATTGAATCCACCTGCCATGCTGGAGGCGTTGGGGCATGCCTTTTTCAGCCTCAGCCTCGGGATGGGGGCAATGCTGACCTATGGCAGCTATGCGGATGAAGATATAAACATCCCCAAGGTAGCCATTACCGTTTCTGTTATGGATACCCTGGTGGCGCTACTGGCTGGTCTGGCAATCTTTCCGATTGTCTTCAGCTATGGCATGGCCCCTGCGGCCGGTCCTGGCCTGGTTTTTAAGACGTTGCCCATTCTGTTCAGCCAGATGCCGGGTGGTACCTTGATCGCCATTCTGTTTTTCCTGCTGCTGGTGTTTGCCGCCCTTACCTCGGCCATCTCCCTGCTGGAAGTTGTGGTGGCCTACTACTGTGATGAGCTTAAATGGGATCGCAGCAAGGCAACTCTGATTGCAGGGGCGCTGATCTTTGTGCTGGGTGTTCCCTCGGCACTTTCCAACAATATGCTGAAGGATTGGCACCTGATCGGTTCGCGCAATTTCTTGGATTCAATGGATTTTATGTCAACCAACTATCTCTTGCCGTTGGGAGGACTGTTGATCACCCTGTTTGCAGGCTGGATACTGACCCCTAAAGTTGGCAGGGAAGAGCTGTTAAAGGGTGGGGGATCCCAACGGTTTTACCGGATCTGGTTTTTCCTTATCCGGTATGTGTCGCCGATTTTAGTGGCGTTGGTATTGTTGAATAAGATCGGCCTGTTTTGAGCGGATATGCAGTAGTAATATCGTGTTGTTAGCAGGATAGCGGTTGATTGATGGAGCCCCACATGCAAAAGATAAAAATTCTGTTTTTGGTGCTGTCTGTTCTGCTGTTATCTGCCTTCAGTCTGCAGGCAGCCGAGCAGCCCGCTTTTGTTGGCAGGTATTACCTGCAGGGGGTGAGGGAGGTCGGTTCAGAGCTTTTGCTGCGTACTAACGGTAGCTACGCCTGGATGCTGGCATATGGTAATCAGGATCATAGCTCTGAAGGACGTTGGACCCGGCAGGGTGACAGCATTGTGTTAACGGCAGCAGTACCTTCAACCACAGGCCCCTTATTTCAGTTGGACACGAAGAAACCGACTGAACCCTGGAATTTTGAAGCGGAAAAGGCGTTGCAGGAACAGTTGTATGCAGGGCAGCGGGAAGCGGTGCTGAAGGCCTGCCCTTTTCTTGATACTGCTGAGTATGCGTCTGCACCAAAAATGATTGGCGTACCGGAATCATCAAAGGCAGAGCGTCAGCAACAGGCTGATGCGGCACTACTCAAGCTGCATAAGGCAACAAAGGCTGTAGAGCTGGCTGCTGCGAACGCTGTGAAGCACAATTCTCAAACAGCAATGCAGAAGGCGGTTGAAGCCATGGACCGGTTTCAGGAGGCCTGGCTGACAGCAAAAGAGACCAATGGGGATGCTGGAAGGCCAGCGCTTAAGCGTCCGGTTCTACACTGGCCAAAGAGTTGCCAAATGCCGCAGGAACCGGATGTGCAGCAGGATCGTCCTGCTTCCTGGTCACGGCAGGGAGTCGGTGTTGTGGTGCGTGACAGCAGCAGTGGATCTCCCCTCTACCGTCTGAAGATAGGCTTTGTTTTGGCTGATGGTGCCAGACGTGCTGCTGTTTCATCCGGGGCTGTCGCTGTTGTCAGGCTTGGAGCTCAGGAAAAGGTAATTGCCCTTGAGCTTAAGGCAGGCCCTGGACAGCTTGAGACCTTGACCCTGCCTCCTGGCACCGTTTCTGGTAGCATCTATCAGCTGCTGGTTGATGCATCTCGGCTTGTACAACCTTTTTTCCGTGAGTTACGTCTGGAAATTGAAGGTAATGCCTTGGTATGGCCTGAAACCGGCGGACGGTATCAACGTTGATATCGCACTGTAGCCAGGTCTGTCCCGGCAAGTAGATGCTGCTGTTTTTTTATCCCCCACCTTGCCAGACACCAATTCCCTGATATAGTTCACCAAATAGTGCGTAACAGCTGTTCACAACTTCCTGAACCTTTTTGCGGAGCTGATCTCAAGCTGCAGGAAACACAAGCGGGCATACTTGTATGATGCATAAGACTGATAATCAGAGCGTTGGCAGCCTTACTAAAACCGCAGAGTTGGACTGTGCTGCTGTCCAAAGCGGTGTTTTTGAGTCGGAACAGGCTGTTACCGATATCAGGCATGAGCTTGTCAACGCTAACCACGCCATTCTGCTTGGCGCAAACCTGCTATCACGTTACTGGGATGACATTATTTCAAGTCTGGATCAGTATGATGGCCGCTGTGATGATGATCTGTTTTCCAGCGATGACTGCCTTGAAGCCAGAAAAAACGGAGCAATGGTGATTGCAAGTATTGTTGCGTCAGCCCGCAAAATTGAAGCCCGACTCGCCGGATTAAAAGAGGGCGTTAAGCATAGCGCCGGTAACACCGCATAAAGGGGGTAGGTGTGGAAAACAGTTGTGCCCTGAAAGGCCCTGTGCTGGTTGTTGATGATGATGAACAGGTTGCCAATATGGTGGCATTAACCCTGCAGTCGGAAGGGATTGCAGATCTACGCAAGGTAACCGATAGCCGTCAGGTAATGGATATCCTGAAGCAGGACGGTGCCTCACTGATACTTCTGGATATGATGATGCCGAATCTCAGCGGACGGGATCTGCTGCCTTTGATCAAACAGGAATATCCCTATCTGCCGGTTGTAATGGTGACCGGCCTTTCTGATGTTGAAACCGTTGTAGAATGTATGAAGGCTGGCGCCTACGATTATCTGCTGAAACCGGTTGAACCCAGCAGATTGATCGCCTGTGTTAAAAATGCGCAGCATGTTAATGACCTGCGAAATGAGATCAGTATTCTGAAGCAATATCTGCTTACCGATCGACTGAAGCAGCCCGAGGCCTTTACGGAGATCAAGACCTGCAGTAAGAAGATGCGTTCAATTTTTCAGTATGCTGAGGCGGTTTCAGGCTCTCGTCAGCCGGTCCTGATAGCTGGAGAAACCGGTGTTGGCAAAGAGTTGATGGCCCGTGCCATCCATCAGCTAAGCGGGGTCAAGGGCAGTTTTGTGGCGGTCAATGTGGCTGGTCTGGATGACGCTATGTTTTCGGACGCCCTGTTTGGCCATGTAAAAGGGGCATTTACCGGTGCCGACCAGGTACGGGAAGGCCTGATCAGGAAGGCTGCAGGGGGAACGCTGTTTCTGGACGAGATCGGTGACCTGCACGGTGCCTCTCAAATCAAACTGCTGCGGCTGTTGCAGGAAGGTGACTATTTTCCTGTTGGTTCCGATTCCGTTAAAAAGAGTGATGCCCGGATCGTTGCGGCAACCAATCATAATCTGCAGGAATCGATGAGAGCGGGGCGGTTCAGAAGCGACCTCTATTACCGGCTTTGTGCCCATACCATTGAACTGCCGCCGTTGCGGGAGCGCCCTGAGGATATACCGCTGCTTACCATTCACCTTGTTGAAGAAACGGCCCGTGTCTACGGAAAACAACCTCCTTTACTCAGTGCAGAGCTGATACCTCATCTTCGTGCCCAGGCATATCCAGGTAATATCAGGGAGTTGCGGGGACTGGTGCTGGATGCCATGGCCCGCCATCAGGAGGGGCTGCTCACCTGTGAGCATTTCAGGCTATCCAAAGAAACGTGTCGTAACAGTGTTCAGGTAGGTAACAGTAACCATCTGTTATCATTGTTTGGTCACTTTCCTTCGTTCCATGAGATAGAGGACTACCTTATTGATGAAGCGCTTACCTTAAGTAGTGGCAACCACAATCTGGCTGCATCTCTGCTTGGCGTCACGCGTCAAACCATCACCAATCGCCTTAAAGCCCGTGCTAATGGCAAAACTACCGCCTGAAACGCGCTTGTTGTAATGGCTATTCCGCTTCGTTGGCCAGACGCTAATCGTTGACCCACCTTAAGTAAAAAACTTACCCCAATGTAAAAATTTTTACCGGCCGATCTAACTCTGTGTTCCTGCAGTATTCCTTTGCAAAGAGCCTGTCTGCGAAGTCACCCGCCATATAAATATTTGGCTGATATTCTGTTGTCTGTTTTATTTAGTTTAATAAAACAAGGTGATTAGCTCTGTGTTGCTCCTCGGCATGCTTTCTGTAATAGAAACTCTCACCCGTAGCGGATGTCGTGATGCAGGAATCTGGCAATGTAACGGTGAACAGATCACCGGGAGGACAGTATGAAAACAGAGCATACAGGTATTGCCACCAACCTTTCAGGTGACTGGACCATGAACGGTATTCCCCAACAGGTACAATCCTTAATGGCGATCTCCAACGGCGTGGGCGGTGTCGTACCCCAAAACAACCGATTGGTGGTTGATTGCTCAGGTATCAAGGCGATCGACATAAGTGGTTTGCAGCTGCTGTATGTCTGGGTGCAGTGTCTGCAGATAAAAGGCTTGCGTGCTGAACTGGTTAATCTGTCAGACGGCATGCGTTCAACGGTGCATAAGGTTGGCTTGCATAAGCTGTTTGAGGCTTCGCAGGATGTGGCCCTGTCATAGGTGCTACCACTGATGCATGAGAGGGGCGCCATGTCTGCAGACCTTTCACAATTTTTTCAGGTATTTTTTGAGGAAAGTACCGAGCATCTGGCAGAAATGGAGCGGATACTGCTTTCCATTGATCCCCATGCGCCGGATGAAGAGGAGTTGCACGCCGTATTCCGGGCTGCCCATTCCATAAAAGGCGGTGCGGCAACCTTTGGTTTTGGAGACATGGCCGCCACCACCCATACCCTTGAATCCCTGTTGGATCGGGTGCGTCATCATGAGTTGGGCCTTACTGCTGAAATGGTGGATGCCTTTTTAGAAACCAAGGATGCCATTGCCATGTTACTGGCCGGGCATCGCGATAAGACTCCGGTGGATGAAGCTGTTGTTGCGTCAGCCTGCAACAAACTCAAGAGTATTGAGGGTGGTGAGTCCCATTCGTCACCAGAGCCGGTTACAGACAGTGCTGAGGCACCTGCTACGGACAGTCCTGATGCTACTACAGAATACCGGATTGTTTTTACACCGCCAGCTGATCTGTTTAAGCGGGGGGTGCGGGTTGAGCCGCTCTTTGATGAGTTGGCAAGCCTGGGGGAACTGTCGGTAACGGCAGAGGTGGCGGTTCCTGATGGTTTTGATGGCTATGATCCTGAACAATGTTACCTGTGCTGGAATATGACCCTGAACAGTACGGCCCAGCTGGAAGAGCTGCGCGATATCTTCATGTTTGTGGCAGACGAAGATGAGATAGTAATACAGCTTGTTAAGCCTGCTGACCTTCACCACGATCCCCCCACCGTACCTGAAACCAATTTGAAAAATAGCGAGAGCAGCAGAAATCCAGCTCCTGAATCACCGGGCAGACGTCTCTATGACCGGGACGAAACCGCTCCCAACGCCTTTGGGCGCAGGCCGGTTGATGGAACCGAGTCTTCATCCATCCGGGTAGGTGTCTCCAAGGTGGACCAACTGATCAATCAGATGGGCGAGCTGGTCATTACCCAGGCCATGCTGGCCCAGACCGCTCAACAGTTTGATCCGGTCCTGTACGAAAGCCTGCATCGCGGCATGGAGCTTCTCCAGCGTAACACCCGTGATCTGCAGGAAAGTGTCATGTCGATCCGTATGATGCCGATCAGTTTTATCTTCAGCCGCTTTCCCCGGCTGGTGCATGATCTGGCAGCCAAGCTGGGTAAGCAGGCGGAGCTGAAGCTGGTGGGTGAAACCACTGAACTGGACAAAGGTTTGATCGAAAAACTGGCCGATCCCTTGACCCACCTGGTACGCAACAGCCTTGACCACGGCATAGAATCCCCTGAAGAGCGCAGACAGGCAGGTAAACAGCCAAACGGTACCATTACCCTGCGTGCGGCCCAGACCGGAGGACGGATTGTGATTGAGGTGATTGATGACGGTGCCGGACTCAATCGTACCAGGATACTGCAGAAGGCATCTGAGAACGGCCTGGCAGTGTCAGATGAGATGAGCGACGAAGAGGTCTGGCAGCTGATCTTTGCCCCCGGCTTCTCCACGGCTGAAAAGGTTACCGATGTCTCTGGCCGTGGAGTGGGTATGGATGTGGTGATGAAAAATGTTCAGGCCATGGGTGGCCGCGTCTCCATTTCATCAGAATCCGGCAGGGGCAGTCGCGTACTGGTATCCCTGCCGTTGACCCTGGCTATCCTGGATGGGCTCTCGGTGCGGGTGGGGAGCGAGACCTTTATTGTGCCGCTCAACTCGATCATCGAGTCACTCCAGCCGCAGCTTGATGATATCAATGCGGTGAGCGGCAACACCACCGTTCGGGTGCGGGGAGAGTATCTGCCTCTGCTGCGCCTGAATGAAATCTACAGCATCAAGGGTGCTGTAGATCAGCCTGAACAGGCGGTGGTGATGATTGTGGATGCTGAAGGTGAGCAGGTGGCGTTGTTGGTAGATGAACTGCTGAATCAGCACCAGGTGGTGATCAAGAGTCTGGAGACAAACTATCGCAAGGTGGATGGCACAGCCGGAGCCACCATCATGGGAGACGGTCATGTCGCCCTGATCCTTGATGTGGGTGATTTGGTTCACCTGTGGCGTAAAGCCCCGCAAATCTAAAGGAGGGTCCCAGAGTCATGGAAGAAATGACCAGCACAATGGCAGAGGACGGCGCCAGGGAGTATCTGACCTTTACCCTGGGCAAAGAGGAGTACGGCATGGATATCCTCAAGGTGCAGGAGATCCGTGGCTATGACGCAGTAACCAGCATCGCCAACGCTCCGCAGTTCCTGAAAGGGGTGATTAACCTGCGAGGGGTGATTGTGCCGATTATCGATATGCGGATCAAATTTAACCTGGGCACGGTGGCCTATGACGAGTTCACGGTGGTGATCATCATCAATGTCCTGGGACGGGTGATCGGCATGGTGGTGGACGGGGTCTCTGACGTGGTCAGCCTGCTGCCTGATCAGATCAAACCGCCACCTGAGTTCGGCACCGGCATTGATACCCAGTACATCACCGGTATCGGCACCACAAACGGACAGATGCTGATCCTGGCCGATATAGAAAAGCTGATGGGTGGCGCAGATATGCAGTTAGTGGAGAATTCCGCAGAGAATCATCTGGATCTGGCAGCCTGAGCAGACCCTGGCGTGCTGTGTGAGCGACTAAGGAGGGATTGATCATGTTTAAGCAGATGAAGCTTGGAACCAAGATACTGACAGGTTTTGCAGTGGTAACGCTGATTGCTGCTGTTATGGGGGTAGTCGGCTACTACGGTTTAAACGAAGTGTCAAAGAACATGTATGAAGTTGCTGAGGTACGGCTTCCAAGCGTTCAGACGCTGCTGATCATGAAGGAGGCTCAGTATAGCATTCTGGCTGGCGAACGGGGGCTGATCAATCGTAGGATGATGGATCCGGCTGTGCGTAAGGCGCAGTACGATCATATTGAGTTGTCCTGGAAAGAAGCAGCAGAGGCCTGGAAGATCTATGAGCCTCTGCCCCAGACCGTTGAAGAGGCAGCACTCTGGAAGGAGTTTGTTCCAAAGTGGGATGCCTGGAAAAAAGCCAGCCAACAGGTGGTGGAGCTGTCCCGTGAAAAGGACAGCCTGCTGGCAGCCGGTGCCGATCTGAAAGATAAGCGGGTCGATGCTCTTGATAACAGAGTCTTTGAAGCATCCCTGGCTTCTCGCAAGAAGTTTTTAGAGGTGGAGACATTGTTGGGCAAGCTGGCCAGGTTGAATGAAAAGCTTGGACGTGAAGCTGGCAAGACAGGTGAAAAGGTGGCCACTCATGCCAGGATACAGCTGGTTGTTGCCCTGGTGGTGGCAATCCTGTTGTCGCTGATGATTGGCTTCTACCTTAAGCGTAACATCGCTGCCATTCTCAAAGGGCTGCTGGATGAATCAAACCGTCTGACTGAAGCAGCGGTGGCTGGCAAGCTGGCTACCCGTGGCAGTGTGGAAAAAGTCAATTTTGAGTTTCGTGGCATTGTGGAAGGGGTTAACCAGACCCTTGATGCAGTGATCGGCCCCCTGAATGTGGCTGCCGAGTATGTGGACCGGATCTCCAAAGGGGATATTCCCCCCAGGATTGCCGATAACTACAACGGCGATTTCAATGAGATCAAGAACAACCTGAACGGTTGTATTGACGCGGTCAACGCCCTGGTGGCCGATGCCAATATGCTGTCTGATGCAGCGGTGGCTGGCAAGCTGGCTACCCGTGCCAATGCCTCGAAGCATCACGGTGACTTCCAGAAAATTGTAGAAGGAGTTAATCAGACCCTTGATGCGGTGATAGGACCACTGAATGTGGCTGCTGAATATGTGGACCGTATTTCAAAGGGGGATATCCCTCCTCGCATCACCGATAGTTATGAAGGTGACTTCAATGAGGTGAAAAACAATCTGAACAGTTGTATCGATGCCCTGAACGGCCTGATTGCCGCCCGCGAAGAGATGAGTCGGCAGCACGATCTTGGGATGATCGATGAAGTTATGCCGGTGGAGCAGTTCCAGGGGGCCTATGCACAAATGGCCGAAGGGATCAATACGCTGGTCAAGTCGCATATAGCTGTAAAGATGCGGGTGGTGGAAGTTGTTGGAAAATATGCCGACGGCGATCTCACGGTGGATATGGATCGTCTGCCAGGCAAAAAAGCGTTGATCACTGAGGCCATTGATAATGTTAAGAGAAATATGCTGTCGCTTAATCAGGAAATCATGATGCTGGTGGATGCCGCTAAAGGTGGCCGTCTGGCGACTCGCGGAAATGCGTCAAAGTTTAATAACAGTTTCAGGGAGATGGTTGAAGGAATCAATGCAACTCTTGATGCCGTGATTGGTCCCCTGAATGTGGCTGCCGAGTATGTAGACCGGATCTCCAAGGGGGATGTCCCGCCACGTATTACCGATAGCTATAACGGTGATTTCAACGAGATCAAGAATAACCTGAATACCTGTATTGATGCGGTCAATCTATTGGTGGCCGATGCCAATATGCTTTCCGATGCAGCGGTTGCCGGTAGATTAAACACCCGTGCCGATGCCTCACAGCATCAGGGGGATTTCAGGAAGGTTGTTGCCGGGGTAAACGATACCATCGACCGCCTGGTGGCGTTGCTGGATAATATGGCAGCCCCGGCCATGATCATCGATAAGGATTTCTCAATTCTGTACATGAATGAAATGGGCGCCAAGGTGGGTGGTAAGACGCAGCAGCAATGCCTTGGCATCAAGTGCTATGACCATTTCAAGACATCTGATTGCCGTACTGAACGCTGCGCCTGCAACCGTGCAATCAGCTCTGGACAGGCTAGTAGCAGTGAGACCTCTGCCCATCCTATGGCTGGCCTTGATCTTGACATCAGCTATACCGGTGTGCCGATCAAAGACCGTCAGGGTATGGTAATTGGGGCTTTTGAGGTGGTGACTGACCAGACCGCAATAAAAAAAGCAGCCAGAATTGCCGATAAACAGGCTCAATTCCAGACGGAAGAGGTTGGTAAGCTGCTGGTTAATCTTGAAAAAATGGCGCTTGGCAATCTTTCCGTTGATACGGCTGTTGCTGCAAGTGACGAAGATACCCAAGGCATTGCCCGGAATTTTGAAAAGATCAATTGTGCAATCAATCAGAACATAGACGCTCTTAACGCCATTACCTCCAGCGCCAGGCAGGTTGCTTTGGGTGATCTTGCTGTGGAGTTGACGCCCCGTTCTGAGCAGGATCAGCTGATGCTGGCCCTGAAGAATATGGTGATCCAGTTGAAAGAGCTGGCCCGCAGCGCCGAGCAGATAGCTGCAGGTGATCTGACCGTGACCGTCAAACCGGCCTCAGAGCGGGATGTTATGGGTAACGCCTTTGCAACCATGGTTACCAACCTGCGTGAGATTGTGGGCAATGTCAGCTCCGGCTCCGATGCCATTGCCACCGCTTCCCAGCAGATCGCCACCGGCAATGCCAATATGGCCCAACGGACCGAAGAACAGGCATCGTCGCTGGAAGAGACCGCTTCCAGTATGGAAGAGATGACCTCTACGGTGAAGCAGAATGCTGAAAATGCCCAGCAGGCGAACCAGCTGGCTATTGATGCCAGTCAGGTGGCGGTCAAGGGCGGGTCGGTGATCAATAAGGTGGTCACCACCATGGATTCCATCACTGACAGCTCTAAAAAGATTGCTGACATCATCGGTGTGATCGACGGCATCGCCTTCCAGACCAATATCCTGGCCTTGAATGCAGCGGTTGAGGCGGCCCGTGCCGGTGAACAGGGCAGGGGATTTGCCGTGGTGGCCGGTGAGGTGCGTAACCTTGCGCAACGTAGCGCTGCCGCTGCCAAGGAGATCAAGGCGCTGATCAGTGATTCAGTGGATAAGGTCAATGACGGCAGTAAACTGGTGGGTGAGGCAGGCCAGACCATGCAGGAAATTGTTACCAGTATCAAGCGGGTAACCGATATCATGGCCGAAATATCTGCTGCTTCAGTGGAACAGAGTAGCGGGATTGAACAGGTTAACACTGCCATCAGCCAGATGGATGAGATCACCCAGCAGAACTCATCTGTTGTACAGCAGGCTGCCTCTGCTGCCGCAGCATTGCAGGAGCAGGCCCAGATGCTGGTTGAGGCGGTTAATCGCTTCAGGTTGGAGGAGTCACCCAGAGTAAGGGCGCAGGAACAACTGTCACATGTAGCGGTACTGCCGAAGCAGTTTGCGCAACGGGAGCAGACCAGGCAGGCCAACGGCTATCACAAGCCTGAAAAGGCCAATGGCTACCATAAAGCTCCGGCAAGCGAGGTAACTTCGGCTTCTACGATGAGTAAGGCGGTTGGCCATGATGCGGATTGGAACGAGTTTTAGGCACTTTGAACGGCAGAGTGCTTGCCAGGCAGGAGGGTAAGCCAATGACCTCTGATAGCAGAATTACATCTGACAGGGTGTCTGATACCCATGAGTTCAAGTTCACCCTGGCTGATTTCAGGCAGATTTGCAGGCTGATCTATGAACGAGCAGGCATCAGGCTCTCAGACACAAAGACCTCAATGGTCTACAGCCGGCTTTCGCGGCGTCTGCGCGCACTTGGACTGGCTAGCTTTGCCGAATACCTACAACTGCTGGAACAGGGTAATGAGGCAGAGTGGACTATTTTTGTCGGTTCGCTGACCACCCACCTGACCTCTTTTTACCGGGAGTCGCACCATTTTCCGATCATGGTTGAACATGTGGCTGCCCGGGCCCGTGGCGGCAAGGCGTTGCTCTGGAGCTGTGCCACCTCCACCGGCGAAGAACCGTATACCATGGCCATTGCCGTGGCTGAGCATTTTGAGTCTTTTCATCCACCGGTCCGTATTCTGGCAACCGATGTGGACACCGGTGTACTGGAAATGGCCTCTGAAGGGGTCTATCCCTTTGACCGGGTGCGTGATCTGCCGGAAAAAACAGTTAAAAAGTACTTCCTGAAGGGGAGCGGTGAGCATACCGGTTTTGTACGGATCAGGCCAGAGCTGCAGCAGATGATCAGGTTTCAGCAGCTGAATCTGCTGAGTCCTGTCTGGCCGATGAAGGAACAGTATGACGCTATCTTTTGCCGTAACGTAATGATCTATTTTGACCGGCCAACCCAACAGAAGGTGTTGAACAAATGTCTGCGTCATCTGAAACCGGACGGCCTCTTCTTTACCGGTCATTCCGAAAATCTAAACTATGCCGCTGATCTGTTTCAATCCTGCGGAAATACCGTGTACCGTCCGCGGGTAACAGAGGCGCAATCTGTCAGGGGTACCCAATGTTTCAGGGAGTGTTCGGCATGAGAAGCTCAATTCGTCGGAAAGTGCCTGCGGAGATTGCAGATAACCGATTGCGTCATCTGAATCAGACCCTTGTGAGGCAGGTAGAGCAGGAGACTGAAAAGCGGCTGCTTCAGGAACGTCTGCTGATTCAGCAGTCCCGTATGGCTGCCATGGGAGAAATGATCGGGGTTATTGCCCACCAGTGGCGGCAACCGCTAAATGCGCTGGCAGTTATGATTCAGAATATTCAGGAGGCCTATGAGTTTGGGGAACTGGATCAGGGCTTTCTTGAAGATATGGTTCATAGATCCATGCAGCAGATTCATACGATGTCTAAAACCATAGATGATTTTGGAAATTTTCAGCGGTCCGGCATGCCCCATGCGGCATTTGATGCAGCCAGGGCGATTAACGATGTTCTTATCCTGTTATCTGGCCTGTTTGCTACCCACTCAATTGATGTTGTCTTTGCCTGTAAGCCGGATGCAGAGCATCAGGCTACGATCATGGGCTGCCGGAATGAGTTTAAGCAGGCGATCTTTAACCTGTTGAAGAATGCCTATGACGCCATCCTGGAACGCCGTGATCAGGGGGAACTAATCCCCCGTGGCAAGATCTTGATAGAGATTACCGGTTCGGCTGGACGCGTGGTTATTGCTGTATCAGATAATGGCGGTGGTATTCCGGCAGAGATTGTGGACCGGATCTTTGACCCCTATTTCAGTACCAAAGATCAGGGAAAAGGAAGCGGTGTGGGGCTGTACATGGCCAAGCTGATTATTGAAAACAGTATGAAAGGGTGTCTGTACGCCAACAACCTGCAGGGCGGTGCACTGTTTACCGTAGAGCTTGCCGCAGCGGGATAGGAGTCGGCCATGCGAGAACGGGCAAGGGATCTATCGCTTCTCTATGTTGAAGATGATGACAACGTGCGTAGTGGTGTTGAGTGTTTTCTGAAAAAGCGCTTTGAACAGGTGTGGCTTGCCAAAAACGGCAGCGATGGCCTTGACCTCTATCAGCAAACCGCTCCTGACATTGTGATCACCGATATCATGATGCCGGTAATGGATGGCATTTCCATGGCAAGAAATATCCTTGCAGAGGATCATGATGCCCGTATCATCATCACCACAGCCTATAATGATGCTGATTACCTGCTTGAGTCGCTTAATCTGGGAGTCAGCCACTATGTGCTGAAGCCGATTGAGCATACCAAACTGCATCAGGCAATTATGACCTGTGCCGATACTATTCGCAGCAAGAAGCGGGTTACTGAACATCATAACCGTATTGCTGATGCCTACCGCACGATTAATTCTCTGATTGATTTTGGAGAAAAGTCTACCGAGCCGGGTGTTGCTGAATTGGGCGGTACCACCAGCCTGGATACCATGGTAAACGCTCTGTTAAGTAGTGAATATCACGATGAACTGCCAGGTCCGTCTATTGTGATACTGACTGTCAACAGGCCTGATGCAGGTCAGGCCGAATGGTACTGGTATGAATCATCTCCCTGCGGTTCTTTTGGCAAGTATCACTATCTTGATTCTCCCAAGCTGGCACCGCAGGATACTACCAGTGAGCATTCACTCTATTTTGTGAATTGCGGTGATGAACTGCCGGAAGACACGCAACTAAAGGCGTTTACAGAGCATTTCGCCAAGCGGGGTGAGCGGTATAAAAATCTTGTCTGGTATCGCAATGGTGCCTTTGTTGTCTGTGCGCTTAACTATCCCCGTCGTGTCACTGCCCATGATGCCACCGTGGTGAAAGGTCTGGCTGTTCAGACGCTCTTTATTGAAAATCTTGCCAACCAGTGGTTTCAGGCCGAAAGCGCCTTTGCCTACACCATCAACGCCCTGGCCCGTGCTGCTGAAGCAAATGATGAAGATACCGGCAATCATATTGTCAGAGTCGGGGAATACTGTGCCGTGCTTGCGCGGAGTATGGGTTTCAACGCTGAAAAAGCACGCTCACTGGCATTAAAAAGCCAACTCCATGACGTGGGCAAGATTTACGTGCCTTCAGCCCTGTTGAGAAAACCGACACGCTTTACCCCGGAAGAGATGGAAATAATCCGCAAGCACACCATCTATGGTGCAAGTATCATCGGTCCCCACCCCCGTCTGGAAATGGCCTACAAGATGGCCTTGTATCATCATGAACATTGGGATGGCAGCGGCTACCCCTATGGACTTGCGGGAGAGGCTATTCCAATCGAGGCCCGCATTGTTGCGCTGGCCGATACCTATGACGCCTTGAGAAACAAGCGCAGTTACAAACCGGCTTTTGATCATAGTACCACCTGCCGGATCATTGAGTCAGGAGATGGTCGTACCATGCCGCAGCATTTTGACCCTGCGGTACTGATGGCTTTTAGCGAACTAAAACCGGTCTTCTCAGAAATTTATAAACAGTTTCTGAATGTCTGCCCGCTTCAAATGTCGTATCAGGAGGGCTGTTATGCCCTGTAAGGTGTTGATTATTGATGACTCAGCCCTGATCAGGAACCTGCTGAGCACCTTGATTGATGCCCAGCCGGACATGACAGTGGTGGGGACCGCTGCTGATCCCTATATCGCCAGAGAGCGGATCAAGGCGCTTAACCCGGATGTGTTGACTCTGGATGTGGAGATGCCGCGCATGGACGGGCTGTCCTTTCTGGAAAAACTGATGCGACTGCGTCCGATGCCGGTGGTGATGGTTTCATCTCTGACCGAGCGCAGTTCAGAGACAACGCTGCGGGCGCTGGAACTTGGCGCGGTGGACTATGTGAGCAAGCCCAAAATAGACATCATTAACGGTATCCATGAAAGTGGTCAGGAAATTGTTGAAAAAATAAGGGCAGCGTCTGGAGCACGACTAAAGAGTCTGGTTCGTAGGCCTGCTCAGCTGCAGGTTGAAAAGAAACTTACCGCTGACGTGGTGCTGCCTTCTATCAGTAATCGGCTGCAGACCACCGAGAAGGTGGTTATTGTTGGTGCCTCCACCGGGGGGACAGAGGCGATCAAAGACGTTCTGATCTCGATGCCCGCCGATGCCCCCGGTATCCTGATTACCCAACATATGCCTGCTGCCTTTACCAGTGCCTTTGCCCGCCGGCTTGACGGCCTCTGTCGCATTGCCGTTAAGGAGGCACTGGATGGTGAACGGGTCCTGCCCGGCCATGCCTACATTGCGCCGGGTGACCGCCACCTTCTGCTGGATCGCTCTGGTGCCAACTATATCACCAGGTTGGCTGACGGTCCTCCGGTCTGCCGCCATCGCCCTTCAGTTGATGTCCTTTTTCGTTCTGCTGCCAACTGTGCCGGTAAAAACGCCATTGGAGTGATCCTGACCGGCATGGGAGATGACGGTGCAACAGGTATGCTGGAGATGAAGCAGGCTGGTGCCCACACCCTGGCGCAGGATGAGGAAAGCTGTGTTGTGTTCGGGATGCCCAAGGAGGCGATTATTCGGGGTGGGGTGGATGAGATTGTCAGCTTGTCCGCAATACCAGACAGAATCGTTGCACTGGTGTCTGGTCAGGGAGTGCGGGCAATCAGGGTTTGATGAGCAGTGTCGCTACGCTGTTTGACAGAAAGGAGCATGGTCATGGCAAAGACAATTATGACGGTTGATGATTCAGCAAGTATCAGGCAGATGGTGGTCTTCACGCTTAAGCAGGGGGGGTATGACGTGATTGAGGCCGGTGATGGCAGGGAGGCGCTCTCCAAGCTGAATGGGGCAAAGCCGGATATGATCATTACTGACCTGAACATGCCCAATCTCGATGGAATCGGCTTGATCCGGGCGGTGCGAAGTGATGCAACGCGCCGTTTTTTGCCGATTGTCATGCTCACCACCGAGTCACAGGATGCACGCAAGCAGGAGGGTAAGGCTGCCGGCGCCACCGGCTGGATTGTCAAGCCGTTTATGCCGGAACAACTGCTTTCGGTGGTCAGGCGGGTGTTGGGGTAGCCAGGGTTTCGCCTGTAAAAACTGCAGAAAAAGAAAAAGCCCCGAAAAACGGGGCTTTTTTTACGACATCTAAACAGGCTTATTTCTTCTTGGCTGCCTTGATCTTTAGATCTTTCAGGCCTTTGCCGGGAGAGAACTTTGCCGAGGTCTTGGCAGCGATCTTGATTTCCTTGCCGGTCTGGGGGTTGCGGCCGGTACGGGCTTTACGGGAGATGGTGCTGAAAGTGCCGAAGCCTACCAGTGTTACCTTGTCGCCAGCTTTCAACGCTGTTTCGGTAGCTACCATAAAAGCTGCCAGTGCCTTCTCTGCCTGTGCCTTGGTGATGCCTGCATCGGTTGCCATCTTTGCTACGAGATCTGCCTTCTTCATCTGGGTACCCCCTTGGATTGGTTACAGTACAGGACGTCTCCTGCACCGGTTACTGCTTGAAGTAAGATGATAGCACCAGTTTTCCGGTCTGCAAGCGGTCAACCCATTTTTTTTGTAAATAACCTTAAAAAATCGGATTGGTCTGTTGGCTGCCAGTCTTGTTTGGTGCTGCAGCCCTGTCAGGCCAAGAAATAGTTGACACTGTTTCAGGCTGGCAGTAAGTATGAAAGGCAACGGCGGCCATGGGCCGCCTCTTTTTTCAGATATTTTTGCAGGAGGTGTCAGATGCAGATTGAAGTACTTCCCTTAGCCCCTGAAAAGATGAAACAGAAGGTGGCTGATGAGACACAACTTGGCTTTGGCAAGCTGTTTACTGACCGGATGTTGCTGGTCGAATGGACTACCGACAAAGGCTGGCACAATGCCCGGATCAAGCCGTACGAACCGTTTGTTCTCGACCCGGCCACAACGGTATTGCACTATGCCCAGGAGATTTTTGAAGGGCTGAAGGCCTACAAATGGGAGGATGGCCGGATAGCGCTGTTCCGTCCTGAGATGAACGCCCGGCGTTTCAATCAATCAGCCAGCCGGATGTGCATGCCGGAAGTTCCTGAAGAACTGTTTCTGGACGGTATCGACAAACTGGTTGAGCTGGAAAAGGACTGGATTCCTTCCGCCCCCGGCACTGCGCTGTATATCCGTCCAGCCATGATAGCGGTTGATCCCTATCTTGGGGTCAAGCCTGGCGACCACTATTACTTCTTTGTGATCCTTTCTCCGGTGGGAGCCTACTATGCAGCCGGTTTCAACCCGGTCAGCATCCTGGTGGAAGACAAATACGTTCGTTCTGTGGCAGGCGGCACCGGTGATGCCAAGACCGGCGGCAACTATGCCTCTTCTCTGAAGGCCGGTCTGGAGGCCAAGCAGAAAGGGTACGATCAGGTGCTCTGGCTGGATGGCAAGGAGCGGCGCTATATTGAGGAAGTGGGTGCCATGAACATGTTCTTCGCCTATGGCAACCACATTGTCACCGCCCCACTGACCGGTTCGATCCTGTCCGGTATTACCCGCGAATCAGTGCTGCGGTTGGCTGTTGAGCTTGGTTGTACGGTTGAAGAACGGCTGATTGATGTGGATGAGCTGTTTGACGATCTGCGCAACGGCAAGGTGACCGAGGCCTTTGGCAGTGGCACCGCTGCGGTGGTGACCCCGGTGGGCAAGCTTGGCTACAAGGATGAGGCGCTGCAGGTCGGTGATGGTGGGGTTGGTGCCCTTACCCAAAAACTGTATGATGCCTTGACTGATATCCAGACCGGCAAGCAGGCTGATCGCTTTGGCTGGATCAGGATTGTTGACGCAGGCTAACCGTATGGTTGGTTGAATACACTGCGCGGGGCATTAACCATCTGGTTTTTGCCCCGTTTCTTTTGGAGGGAGTCCTATGGAGACTGCAGAGTTGACGCTGCGGACCAGGCAACGAACCGAGTTGCATCCTATTACTGGTCAACTGCATGATCTGATCAGGCAACGTAGCTGGCAGGATGGTGTGTTAACCGTCTTTGTACCCCATACCACCGCCGGAATTACCATCAATGAGAATGCAGACCCGGATGTGGCCCGTGACATGACCTGGTTCATGGAACAGTTGGTACCGAACGTCTCCGGCTTCCGCCATGCAGAGGGTAATTCAGATGCCCATATCAAGGCCAGCCTGTTCGGCTCTTCGGTGCAGATAATTGTGCGTGGTGGTATACTTTGGCTGGGAACCTGGCAAGGGATCTACTTCTGTGAGTTTGATGGACCGCGCAGTCGGAATGTGCAGCTGGCGTTTCAGGGATAGGAGGAACCGATGAAAACAATCATACTGGCACTGTTACTGGTGATTCTAACAGCTCAGGCCTGGGCAGATGGTGATTATCGTGGAGATGAACGCTGCCCGAGGCCTACGGACTGGTCAAACTATTCAGAACCGTATTACCCTCGGGAGCACCCCCATGAGTATCCCACCTTTTACAAGGCTGACCGGCCCGGCTGGTCTTGCTCATACCAGCGTGAGGATGGCGTGGTTGTGCAGTATGGTGACAGCCGTACGCCGCAGGAACAGTGGTTAGCAATCTTTGGCGGTGGTAGCGGAGACCAGAATTAAATCTGGTTAAAGCTGTTACAATAGCGATCAGAATTTGACTCTGACCCCCAGTGTGCCGACGTTGATGTCGTAGACCGGCGTGCGATCCCCCATCTGAAGGGTATAGATCCGGTACTGCAGGTATAGTTCTGTGGCTATCTTTTTAAACTCCTGCACCACCGCCGCACCGACTGAACTGCCCTTGTCCCCCGGTGCAGACCCGTTTTCTGAACGGGACAGGTCAACACCAAAGGCGGTGCTGCCCTGGCTGGTCAGGTTGGCCAGCCAGCCCAGTTTTGCATAATAGCTGAAGGCATTCCGCTCGCCCTTTTTCTCCAACATACCGCTGGAAAGGGTCAGGTTCAGTCCGCTTGCCGTATGGAGCAGCGAGAAGGAACCATCATACTGCAGACCGCTGCCCTCAAGCCGTGGATTTGCCAGGCCAAAACTGGCCGCCCCTTCAAAACCATACCCTTCTCCCCCCCAAAACAACCCCAGATCTGAGCGCTGACCAGAGACGAGCGATCCGGCCAGATGAAAACCGTACAGGGTAGGGCTGTCATAGCGCAGCCTGGATTTGACATTCAGGCCGTCATAATCAGTAAAGACATCGGCCAGGCTGGTGCTGGTCAGTTGACCGTCTTTTTTACGAAACTTTAGACCGCCAGCGATGTCTGCCACTGAAGAGTAGAGCACAATATCGGTTTTGGAGAGGTCAGAACCGGCGGTGAAGTAGGAAGCGGTATAGCCCTTACCCAAAGAAAGTTTGCCATAGCGTTTGCTGGCCAGCGAAATATCAGCCCAGCGTGAGTTCAGGTAGGTGCCAGGCGCCTGGTTGTCCTGGGAAACCTTTGAGGATTCATCTGCCGTAAAGGCCATTTCCAGTCTGGTGCCCAGGGTCAGGTCCGGGCTGATCGCTGCAGTACCCACCAGCCTGAAACGAGAGTTGGAGACATTGTTGTCAACATGGTAGATCGTGGTTCCGGCACCGTCTGACACAACGTTGATGGCCCGGTTGATCTGCCCGGAAAGGGCCAGCTTGATCTTGTCGTTGCCCGAGGCAATAACAGCAGGGAGAGGCTGTTGGAGAGCCAGCTCTGGTTTGAGGGGGGGCGACTGTACAGATGGTTGGGCAGCTGCTTTCTGCAACAGGGTGCTGACCTGCAGCTGCAGCTTTTGCAGCTGATCAGCCTGACTTTGAATCTGTACAGACTGCTGTTGCAGTAGCTGTTGTTGCTGATGGATGGTCTCCTGCAGCTGTCTGAGCAGCTGCGTATCTATCTCAGCGGCGTGAACGGTATTGGTGTTTGAACAGAAAACAAGTGCGGTTACCAGGCAGGCGATCAGGGCGGTCCGCATCAATCGACTCCTTGTGTTGTGCTGCTATTGGAAGAACGGTCTGCCAGAAGTTTATAATATTTCCGGTCGGCCTCCAGCAGGTGTTCATGCACCACCCTGATTGCCAGGAAATCAACCAGTTCAGCTGTTGAGATATCCTTCTTTTCAGCAACCTGACGCAGGGCGATGATCTGTTCTTTAAGCTGTTTATGCTGGCGCGCATGCTCGTCCAGTTCGGCATAACCGATCCTGTGTAGCAGCGCTTCTTCGTGTTCAAAATGGCTGGTAATATGTTGCAGCAGACCGTCCAGGGCTGTGTTGAAACGTATTGGATCGCCCTGTGGTGTGGCTATCAGCTCAAGCAGCTGATTGGCCATCCTGAGCAGCTCCTGGTGCTCAGCGTCGATACTTGGTTCACCGCTCAAATAGTCCGGTTTCCAGACCAGCCTGATGATTGAATGGCTGGCAACCGGTCCGGTTTGAGACAGATCCGGTTGACACAGCTCAACTGCGTTGCGTCCACCTTTCTTTGCGCGATACATCGCCTCGTCTGCGGCATGGAGCAGGTCCCGTTGCGTGTTGCCATTATCAGGGTAGAGGGCAACGCCGATACTGCAGGAAATAGTCAGCGTTACACCGGCTGGCGTGATAAAGGGGCGGTTGAGGGCTGTACGTATCTTTTCAGCCACATTACGGGCATCCGGCCATGTGGTGATACTCTGCAGCAACACGGCAAACTCGTCACCGCCAATCCTGGCAACGGTGTCAGACTCCCGTACCGATTCTGTCATCCGTTGTGCAGCCACCTGCAGCACCCAGTCTCCAACATCATGGCCCAGCTCATCATTGATCGGTTTAAACTGGTCAAGGTCGACGAAAAAGAGCGCCAACTTGGAGCTGTGCCGCTGTGTTGATAATAAGGCCCGGTCAATACGGTCGCTAAAGAGTGCCCGGTTGGGAAGGTTGGTCAGGTTGTCGTAGCTGGCCAGATGCTGGATCTGGGCTTCAATCTGCTTCAGCTCGCTGATATCGACAATAATCCCTTCAAGGGCCTGAACCTGTCCATTGCTGTCAAAGATCGGTACCCCTTGCTCAAGTACCCATTTTTCTTTGTTGTCGGAGGTTGTGATCCGGTACTCAAGCCGCACCGGCTGGCGTGACTGTATCGCCTTCTGCCAGGAATTCCAGAGCTGCTCACGATATTCTGGGACAATCAGATCGTTGAAGGCCAGGCGCTTGTTCTGAACCAGATCATCGCTGTGGTAGCCGGTTAGCAGCAGACAACCGTCAGAGAGAAACTCCATGGTCCAGTCACGATCAAATCGGCAGCGGTAGGCCATGCCGGGCAGATTTGCCAACAACACCGATTTACTGCGCTCGCTTTCCTGCAACGCGGCGTTGATCCTTTTGAGACGCAGGTTCCAGTAGAATGAGAGACCGATCAGGGCGGCCAGGGCTGCGGCAATCCGCAGGATAAAGCCATAGTCCATCGGCTTGACCACTGTGATGTTGACATGACGGTTGGTAATCTCTTCCCGCTCCTGGGGGGTAATGGTGGCGATCCCCTTGTTGAGGATATCCCGCAGCATCGGTTCTGACTTGATCACCCCGATCCGCAGGCGGTTGATATATTCATCAGGGGCCTGTCCGGCGATCTTGAGGGTGAACCATCCCCCCTTGCGGATAGTGTAGGCCGACACCGTTAAGGAACGCAGGGTCAGATCGGCACGGCGTTCAGCAACCGCCTTAAACACCTCGGCCTCTGAGTTGCCGGTGTTCAGGATCTTCAGGTTGGGATAGTCGCGGCGGACCTTTTCTTCAATGGAGGTGCCGCTGGGAACCGCAATGGTCTTGTCCTTCAACAGGGATGCGTTGGTGATAAAGGGGTGCTCTTCACGGGTGATGAAGACGTTGGGATCGCTGAACAGTGGCTCGGTAAAGGTAAGCCATTGGTCGCGCTTTGGTGTCTGGTTCAGAAAGGGGAGCAGCAGCACCTTGCCTGCCTGGGAAAGGGCAACCGCCTGATCCCAATCCTTAACCTGCACATAGGTAAATTTGATCCCCAGCCGTTGGGAAATAAGGTTTAAAAGATCGGCTGCGATGCCGGTGAAGTTGCCATGGGCATCCATCTGTTCATAGGGGAGCCAGTCTGGATCAGGACAGACCGTAATCGGACCGAGCTGTGCAAGATACTGTTTTTCTGCAGAGCTGAGTGGGATGCTGACTGAGGATGGTGCTGGTGTGGCTGGTGGTTGGTTTGTTGAACTGCTGGATATCCCGGCTCCAGCGATGGTCAAGAACAAGCAGGCAGCGATGATTGGCCGCAGACGTCGCCAGACTCGTTCTAGCAGATGGGTGGTTTCGGGGGACGCAGATGGCATTAAGTACTGCCTTTTTGTTAATGGGATCTTTTTTGTCTTGTATCTGTTTTTTGTTTGAACCGCAACTAAAACCTGCAGGATCAGTCAGCGTACTCTTCCTTCCTCAGTCCATATCGCTTGATCTTGCGGTACAGCGTTGCCACGTTCATACCGGCTTCTTTGGCGGCGCTATCCACGGCACCGCCATGTTTGCGTAGCAGGTCACGTAGCAGATCCCGTTCAAACCGTTCCAGCGCCTCGGTAAAGGGCATGTCATCGGACAGGACCGGCCCGGCCTGGACCGTTGCCGGTATGATCCGGCCTTCCGGCAGATCAATTACCTGTCCCAGGGTATCCAGGCTGATATAGTCGCTGGCTTCCATGGCCATGCAGGCCTCAATCACGTTACGCAACTGGCGGATGTTGCCGGGCCATTCAAAGGTGCAGAGGATCTGCATCGCATCCCGCTCAAACGCCTTGACTGCGGTGCCGAATTTCTGGTTTTGCAGGTGGATGAAGTGGGCAGCCAGCAGCGGAATATCCTCAATCCTTTCCCGTAGCGGCGGCAGGTGCAGGTTGACGACATTCAGGCGGTAGTAGAGATCTTCCCGGAATGTGCCGGTTCTGACCCCTTCCTTCAGGTCGGCGTTGGTGGCGGAGATGATCCGCACATCCACCCTGGTGGAGTTGGTGTCACCCACCCGACGAAACTCTTTTTCCTGCAGAAAACGAAGCAGGGTTTTCTGGACGTTCATCGGCAGGTTGCCCACCTCGTCCAGAAACAGAGTGCCGCCGTCGGCCGCCTCCAACAGGCCCTGCCGGTTTTCCATGGCACCGGTAAAGGCCCCTTTGCGATAGCCGAACAGTTCGCTTTCCAGGATGCTCTCCGGCAGACCGCCGCAGTTAACTGCCATAAATTTACTGTCTTTGCGGTTGGAGTGGGTATGCACTGCCTGGGCGATCAGCTCTTTGCCGGTGCCTGATTCACCGGTAATCAGGATTGAGGTGTCCCGTCCTGCCACCTTGGCAACCTTGTCCAGCACATTCCGTAAGGCCCCTGATGAGCCGATGATGTTGTCAAACTGCAGCTTCTCTTCAATCTCCCGCCGCAGTTCACGATTTTCTTCAGTCAGCTGGGCCTGCTGCAGGGCGTTTTTGACCCGGAAGACCAGTTCATCAGGCTCAAACGGCTTGGTCAGCATGTCATAGGCACCTTTGCGCAGGGCCTGAATCGACATCTCCACCGTGGCATAGGCGGTGATGATGATCACCGGAATATCGCGGCACTTTTCCTTAACCCGCTGTAGGACCTCAAGTCCGGTCATACCGGGCATCTTGATATCGGTAATCACCAGATCCCAGGCGCCGGGCGAAAATTCCTCCACCGCCTTGACCGGGTTGGTGTAGGCGCGTACCAGATAGCCGCTGTCAAGTAGCACCTGCTCCATCATCCGGCACAGTCCCTCTTCATTATCGATCAGCAGAATACGCTGTTTGTCAGTCATACCAGTTCCTCATGGTCTATGGGTAAAATCACGGTTACGGTGGTTCCTTTACCGGCTTCACTTGTAATGGTGATATCGCCGTGGTGCATCTCTACAATCTGGCGGGTGATGGCCAGCCCCAGGCCGGTACCGCGGGCCTTGGTGGTGTAGAACGGCTCAAAGATCTTTTCCAGGCTTTCCTGGGGGATACCGCAGCCAGTGTCCTGGAAGCTGATGGTAATGGTCCGATCCGGTCCTGCTTCGGTTCTGACCTGCAGAGTCCCCCCCTCCGGCATGGCTCCCCCGGCGTTCAGAATCAGGTTGATGGCCACCTGACGCAGTTGATCGCCATCCAAAAGAACTCTGGGCAGGTTGGCCTCAAAGCTGGACTGGATGGTGACCCCCCGCATGTCGGTGTGGTTGGCGGCAAACTCAACTATCTCTTTCAGGAGTTCGTTCAGGTCGGTCATCTCCAGCGTGGGGCGCGGGGTGCGGGCATAGGAAAGCAGATCCTGTACAATCTTCTTGCAGCGTTTGCTTTCACGCTTGATTTCGTGGATGTATTTGTAATGGGGGTCTTCAGGGGAAAGTTTTCCCTCCAGATAGGCGGCATAGCCCAGGATTACCCCCAGCGGGTTGTTGATCTCGTGGGCAACACCCGACGAAAGAACCCCCAGCGAGGCCATCTTGCCCTGTTGCGCCAGGGCGCTTTCCATCTCTTGATTGCGCTGGATAATGTTGGTCATATGGTTGAAGGCGGTGGCCATCTCAGCCAGTTCATCGCTGCCAACCACCTCCATCCGCGCCTGCATATCGCCCCTTTTTACCTTGCGGATGGTCTCAATCATGTGGGTGATCGGGTTGGTTGCAATGGATGAGGCGTAGAAAACCAGCAGCGTTGCTAAAAAGCCGACAATGCTGATCAGAATCAGCGTGCTCACAAAAATATGGTGCTTTATGGAGTTTGCTTCTTTGTAGAATTCATCTTCATAGGAACCGACCGCCACTATCCAGTCCCAGGTTGGAAAATACTCATAGCGCACGATTTTCATCCGTGGCTTCTGATCCCCCACATTTTTCCAAGGGTAACGTATCCAGCCGCTTTTGTTTTCGACCATCTCTCGGATAAACGGGTTACCGTTGGAATCCTTGGCATCAATGATGTTGCGCCCTTCAGCCTCCGGGTGGATCTTCAGGGTGCCGCTGCGGTCAATACAGTAGATGTAGCCGGTTTTGCCGACCCGCTTGTTTTTTATTTTTTCCTTCAGGGCTGCAAAGGCCTGGGAAGCCAGTTCGTTTTCCAGGCTGCCGGAGATCTGTTCACGATAATCCTGATACTGTTTGTCGTAGGAACGCAGCAGGTCAATGGTGAACTCTGCCATATGCTGCAGGTCATCCTTACTGGTCTGGGTAATGCCCAGATAGGCCTTCTGGTTGGCAATAAAACCGGTTACCAGCGCCACCACAATAATCGGCGTGATTACCAGCGGCAGTACCAGCAGCAGTAGTTTGCTGCGTAACTTCATATGATGTAGTGCCTTTGTCAGCATAGCTACCTGTCTTACCCGGTTTGTGATGACCGGGCTGGGGCGTTAGTGTGGTTGTAACGGTTCAAGCAGGCGGATGATCTGTGCCTGTTGTGATTCGGAAAGCGTCGTGAAGTTGACGCCGATACCGGGGATATGATGTCTACCCGTTCCCCAAAGGCGTAACCAGCAGATGGTGGCGGTAATCGGGGTTGTGTCGTTAAGGCCGATAAACTGAATGCTCACCTGTTGTTCAAGCTGCAGCTCTGTGTTGCTTGTAAACAGAAAACAGCCTTTGGGTGAGATGTTCAGGGTGACGGTCCGTTCCGGGCTATCCTGTTCAGGAACTGTTGTTAACAGCGCCTGCAGATGCAATGGATAGCGATCCTTGGGGCGGACCAGGCGCGGAGTAAACCCCTTGCACAGTTCCGCAAACTCATCAATAGATTTGGCAATCCCTTGGGTGGCGTCGGCAGTCAGCAGTTTGATGCTATCGGTCGCTGGAGCAATATTCAGGTAAGCACTGGGGAGTGCCTTCAGAATGTCCTCTGTGGCTGTTTTGTCTGCGGGGGAGGCTTTGATCAACACCGGCATATCCAGCAGAACGCCACTCAGCGGGGTGCCTGATGCCAGGATTGCCACCTCTTTCAGCTCTGCAATCGCCAGACATGAGATACCACGTGCGTCGAGCGCTTCCCGGTACACCTGGGTACGGCTTGCGCTGCGGGATACCAGCAGAACAAGTGGGCTGCTCATGGGTGGAATCCTTCCTGTGGTGGCAGAGCGGCCGTTGCCGCCTGAACTATATCCTGATGGTGCAGCCATGCCAGGGCTGCTTCCCGGCGCCCCCAGGGGGTCTCACACTCAAAACAGCTGTCCGGTACCAGCTCCCTGCACATGCGGGGGCGGGAGTCAAAGGCGAGGCTGCAGCCGGTTGGTGTCAGGTAGATGCAGTCATCAGCGCGGGATTGATCGTAATCATCTGTTTTCTGTTCACGAACGGTCGCTGGCCTGGGGTACTGGATGATCCGGCCTGGATCAGGCGCGGTAACGCCCGGGGTGTAGGGCACACCATAATGTGTCTCTAAAACCCATTCGCGCCGTATAAGCAGTTCGGCCAGGGCTGCTGCGGGATCCGATTGTGCCAGGAAGCGATCCGGGGCCTCAATACCTGGTCTGGTGCGGCAGCACTGGCCACCACAGCGGGCACAGATGCTGCGGTGCTCATTGTTTTGAAGTACGTTCATCCGGTGTCGCATCCTGTCAGTGTATACATGACGTTTGATATTTTTGTTTGTTGCATAAATGCGATATCAATGTAAAGCAAAAACAGGCTTTTGCAAAATGGCAAATGTAATGTCTCCAGGTGGTTATCTGTCTATCTTGTTTGAAACGCTGTTTGCATTGCTGCAAAGCCTATTTTTGTCATGGAGACGCTATGTTTGGATGTTTTGTTTTAAGTTGCTGAAAATAAACGTAAAAAATCATTTTTATGAGATGTGTCGGTTTGGCACGTCAGTTGCGTTACCCAAGCAACGAGTTTTCCTGCAACTATATTCATCCACGAGGAGGGTGTTCATGTCTGATCAGAATCCACACAAGAGCAAGGGCTGGCAGGTGGTTATTGCAGGTACCGGTATTAACCTGGCCCTGGGCGTGCTGTACGCCTGGAGTATCTTTAAGGAAGCCATTGTCAGCTCTATCAAAGCTGGTGGTCCCGGTGCCTTTCAATGGGAAATGACCTCGGTTGGTACCCCCTATGCGGTTTGTTGTCTCACATTCTCCTTTGCCATGATTATCGCTGGTAAGGCCCAGGATAAGATCGGTCCGGCCAAGACCGCCCTGATTGGTGGTCTACTGGTGGGGGCCGGATTTGTGTTGCTTGGTTTTACCACCAGCTTTGCTGGTTGGGTGCTGGGTTTCGGCGTTCTGGCTGGTGCCGGTTTCGGATTTGGCTATTCTGCAGCAACGCCTCCGGCGGTTAAGTGGTTTTCATCAGCCAAGACAGGTCTGGTGGCTGGTATCGTGGTGGCCGGTTTTGGTCTGGCCCCGGTCTATATTGCGCCGCTGGCCAAGACCCTGCTGCATGCCTATGGCATCCAGAACTCCATGCTGATTTTGGGCATCGGCTTCCTGGTGGTTGTCTGCGGTCTTTCCTTCCTGCTGGTAAACCCGCCCAAAGGCTATGTACCCCGTGAAGTGCTGCGCGGCTACTATCCTGCGCTGGATGCCGAGAAGAAGAAAAAGGAAGAGGCCAACGCCACCGTCAGCGAGGTGCTGCGTTCACCTAAATTCTATGTGCTCTGGATCTGTTTCTTTATCGGTGCCGGTGCTGGTCTGATGGTGATCGGCAGTGTGGCTGGTATGGCCAAGAAAAGTATGGGCGAGATGGCCTTTGTGGCAGTTGCAGTGGCTGCCCTGGGTAACGCCGCTGGTCGGATCGTTGCCGGGGTGCTGTCAGACCGGATCGGCCGTCGTGCCACCCTGTTTATCATGCTGGCTTTCCAGGCATGTCTGATGTTTGCTGCCATTCCTATTACCGCAAAACCCAACCCTGTTACGCTGGTGTTGCTTGCCACCTTTATGGCCTTTAACTATGGTTCAAACCTGGCCCTGTTCCCTTCATTTGCCAAGGATTACTGGGGGCTTAAAAACTACGGCCTCAACTACGGCGCCCTGTTTACTGCCTGGGGTCTTGGCGGGTTTGTGCTGGTGCAGGCTGCTGACAAGATCAAGGCGATGCCGAACGGCAATACGAATGCCTTTATCGCTGCCGGTGTATTGCTGCTCTGCGGTGCTGCTCTGAGTGTCTTCCTGGCTGACAAGAAGAAAGTTGCTGCTGGAGAAGCAGAACCTTCCCGCTGGCAAGAGTTCTGGGCAGAGTTTTCACTGGGCTTCAAGGTGTTCCTCGGTTTTGAGGCACCTCAGGTTCGCGCTCCCCGTAACTGGGATGCCATTGAAAAGGGTCGCGCCTAACAGATGCTGTAGATAGTCACAAAAGAAGCCCCGCTCTGTTCGGGGCTTCTTTTGTTTGACTGCCACTTTTTCAGGTGTAGAGTTAATTTTGAAAACGGCAGTTACTCACGCGGGGCCGCGAGCTCGCGGATAAAATCAAGTAGGTGCCTAAAATAAGGAACAACCCTACAGGTGAAACAATAACATGGCGTAGCCAAATGACTTTACTCTTCGCGTCTCCGTGCCTCCGCGTGCAACTGCTTTTTATGGGTTAAAGTCTCTACACACAAGGAGAATGCTATGGATCGTCCCATGATTGATCAACTGCTGAATCCAGGCATTTACCCTGACCCCACCACCGCAGTGCAGCATCTGCAGACCCATATCTCTCACCTTTTTCTGACTGACCGGTATGTCTACAAGATCAAGAAACCGGTTGATTTTGGTTTTCTTGATTTTACCTCCCTTGAGAAGCGCCGCTTTTATTGCCATGAAGAGTTGCGTCTGAACCGGCGGCTCTCTCCTGATATCTACCTCGATCTGGTTGCGCTGTATCTGGATGCTGATGGCATGCTGAGTTTTCAGGCTGATGGGCCGGTAGTGGAGTATGCGGTCAAGATGCTCAGGATGCCCCAGGAACGGATGATGTCCTGCCTGCTGGAGCAGGGTGGGGTAACAGAAGCGGATATTGATGCCATAGCAAAGAAGGTGGCCCGCTTTCATGCAGAGTCTGAGCGGAGTAACGGCATTGCCCTGTTTGGCACGGTGGAGGCGATCAGGAGCAACTGGCTGGAAAACCTGCGGCAGGCTGCGCCCTATTGTGGCCGAACCTTGTCGGAGCAGGACCATGCCATGATTGCGGAACTGGCATTGCGGCGTTTGGAACAGGACTCATCACTGTTTCAACGGCGCCTGCAGCAAGGGTATATCCGCGAATGCGATGGTGATCTGCATACTGAGAATATCTGTTTGGATGGTCAGGTACATATCTTTGACTGTATTGAGTTTAATGAAAAGTTTCGTTACAGCGATACTGCCGCTGATGTGGCGTTTCTGGCAATGGATCTGGAGAATCATGGCCGCCGTGATCTGGCGGAGCGATTTGTTGAGCGTTACCGGTTTTACAGCGGGGATACTGGTCTGCGGCAGGTTCTACCGCTGTATCTGGCTAACCGGGCCTTTGTGCGGGGCAAGGTGGAGAGCTTTCGTCTAGATGACCCGCTGATTGCACAGGAACAGAAAACAGCTGCTGCTGTCCGGGCGCAGCGGTTCTTCCGGCTTGCCAGAGGCTATCTGTTGCGTGAACAGCTACCCAAAATCCTGTTTCTTACCTGTGGGCCAACCGGTTGCGGCAAGACCGCCCTGGCCGATGAGCTGGCTTTTCAGCTGGGGATGGCGCATTTTTCTTCGGATCTGGAACGGAAGTGGTTGGCCGGTGTGGCGGCTACCGAGCGGAATGCTGACATCTATACCCCAGCCTGGAATCAGGCGACCTATGACCGCCTGTTTGAACTGGCCAGACAGTGTCTGGCAGCACAGGCCAGTGTTATTCTGGATGCCACGTTTCTCCAGCGACGTGGCCGGGAGCGTTTTGTCCGGTTGGCTGCGGAGTCCGGTGCCAGGGTGGTTATTCTCCAACTGTCCTGTCCTGATGAGCTGGTCAGGCAGCGTCTGGAACAACGGCAGGCCAGGGGGGACTCGGCTTCCGACGGTACCTGGCAGGTCTTTCTGCAGCAGATGAAGTCTGCTGAGCCGCCAACTGCAGATGAAGGGCTGCTAATCGTCCTGGATGCAACTGAAGAGCCGTTTACCATGGTTGAGGCAATCCTCAATCAGCTTAGCCAAGCACAATCAGAAACGGGTTAGCCAACCCTTCTGCTGTCAGATACTCCTGCACTGCATCAGGTCCATCAGCCAAACGTCTGCTCAGCTGATGTTCAAGCTCAAGCCAGACCAACCAGGGCAATGACCCTAGTAATGAAAATACGTAAACTGTTTCCATCTGCTTCAGGGTGGCTTCCTCAAGCTCCTGTCCGATCTCCTGCGGTGTTGCCGCATAATGGGTTGGAAAAGCCACTGCGGATCGATCCAGTGATTCCATAAAGGCCTGCTTCTCATTGCTGTCAAGGCTGGCGAAATCGGTTACGCACCACGCAGGTTCTTTGGTGGCAAGCAGCGAACGGCAGGAAAGGGGGCGTGAGGCATAGACGCCGCAGGCACCGGTCTGATCAAGGAAGGGGCAGGGGCCAGCCTTGAAACGGTAGGCGTGCAGCCATTCCTTGAGACTGGCAGAGCTGTCGGCAGCATGCTTTATCCCTGCGATCTGTGCTTTCAACCGTTCGTGCTGTTCCTTATCAAGCGCAGCTGCCACCAGCAGCGCCTCAGGGAAGGTGCAGTTAACCACCAGTGAACAGCAGCCGCTGCAGCCTTTGCCGCAGTGGATACTGCCGCCACGCTGGCGGTATTCGGAGCTCCAGGCAGTGATCAGGTGGTCGAAACAATCCTGGCGTTCCTGTACTGAATCAAGCAGTTCTTTCATGGGATGACTCTCCATCTTTAACCTGTCAACGCCAGACGACGTTGCCAAAATTCCGCTTGGGAGGTCGCTGGTAGCGAACCGCCGGTTTGCCCAGCAGCATGGCATAGCTCGGTTGGTGCCCTTCCGGCAGCGCCAGGGCATCCCGTAACGGTTGCCAGCTTTCGCAGGCATACTGGAAGTAACCGGCCCAGCAGGTTCCAATCCCATAGGCAGGGGCCGCCAGGTCCAGATAGGACAGGGCGATCAAGCCATCTACCGTGCCTATGGAAAAATCCTTATGGGTATGGGTCAGCACCAGATGCGGCGCCTTACGACTGATCGGGTCATTGCCTTTGTCCCATGACTTGATCATCCCCTCAAAATTGACGTTAAGCCCCGCAGGAGATATCTGACTTGCCAGGTGCCGCATCCAGTCCACCACTAATCCTGACAGACGACGCAGTTCATCCGTATCGTAGATTACCAGCCATTGCAGTTCCTGGCAGTTCATGCCGGTGGGGGCGTAGCGCATCAGGTCCAACAGTTCCTGCAGCGTTTCCCGTTCAACCGGTTCAGGGCTGAAGCGTCTGATGGAACGTCGCATCCGCAGGTGGTGGGCAAATTGCTTCTTGGGGATAGGGGCATGCAGGGCAGGGTAGGTTGTTGGATCAAGCCGTGGGTCCTCTACGGTTATGGCTGCAGTGGGGCAGACCGCTTCGCAGTGGCCGCAGATGATGCAGCGCTCAGCCCCATCATCGCAAAAACGGGGAAAACTGCCGTCCGGCAGACGGATGATCCGTAGCGGGCAGGTGGCGGCGCATTCGCCGCAACAGGTGCAGTCGGCATGGTTTACCTTCAGAGTTGGCATAACAACCTCGCTTGAAGCTGATTTCCTGATGCACAGAATTGCATTCTGTCATATCATGCGGTTTGACACAACCTTGGGAGAATCAGCTATGCATGAAAAAATCTACGTTATCGGCCACCGTAACCCGGATACCGACTCCATCGCCTCTGCCATCGCCTACGCCGCCTTTCGGCGCAGTCTCGGACACAACAATGTTGTTGCCGCCATGGCCGGGCAACCCAACCCGCAGACCAGCTATATCCTGAAACGGCTGGGGATTGATCCACCCACCTCTCTGGCTGATGTCCACCCCAAGGTGCGGGATGTGATCAGCCGCAGCCCGGTGACTGCCCCTACTGACCTGCCACTGAAGGATGCCCTTGAGCTGTTCCACCGCCATGCCATCCGGGTGCTGCCGGTGGTTGATCAGGAGCGCAAGCCCCAAGGGGTGGTTTCCCTGCTCAAGCTGTCTGAAAAATATCTGGTGGCCGGTACTGACCGGCGGCGGGGGGTGGATAGCAGTCTGGCAGCCCTGGCACGTTGTCTGGAGGCCACGGTACTGTGCGGTGCGCCTGCTGATCAGATGGAGCACCTGCACCTGTTTATCGGCGCCATGACGGAAGAGTCGTTCAGCAAACGGATTGAAGGCTACGACCCGGCCAGCCTGCTGATCATGACCGGCGACCGTCCCTCGATCCAGCAATCGGCCATTGAATCCGGTGTGCGGCTGCTGGTGATCACCGGCGGCCTGCCGGTGCGTGATGACCTGTTGCTTGTGGCAAAAGAACGTGGCGTTACCGTCTTCTCAACCCCCCATGATACCGCCACAGCAGCCTCGCTGGCCCGGCTCTCCACACCACTGGCCTGTTTTGTGGATCAGAAGTTTGAGCGGATCGGGGTGATGGAGTCGGTGGAGCATCTGCGCCTGAAGCTGCTGCATTCCGGCGAACCGGCCGTGGTTGCGGTGGAAGAGGATGGCAGCATCGCTGGGGTGGCCACCAAATCATCCCTGTTGACTCCGCTGCCCTATGCCCTGATCCTGGTGGACCATAATGAACTGACCCAGGCGGTGCCCGGTGCAGAATCGGTGGAGATCCTGGCGGTAATTGACCACCACAAACTGGGTAACCCTCCCACTAATCAGCCGATCACCTTTATGGCAGCCCCGGTGGGCAGTACCTGCTCAATTGTGGCCTCACTCTACCGTGAACGGGGGATGGAGCCGGAACAGCCGATCGCAGCCCTGCTGCTGGCAGGGATCATGTCTGATACGGTTATCCTTAAATCTCCCACCACCACGTCTCGCGATCGTGAACTGGTGGCCTGGCTGGAGCCGATTGCCGGGCTTGAGCATGCTGCCTTTGGCAAGGATATCTTTGCCTCCTGCAGTGGCTTTTCTGCCCATGCCACCCTTGAAAAAGCGGTGCGGGCCGACTTTAAAGAGTTTACTGCCGGTGATACCCTGTTCGGAGTCGGTCAGGTTGAGGTGGTCGGCTTTGATGAATTTTATGAATTGAAGGATCAGCTTTGGGACGTATTACGTCAGGTAAAACAGGCTGACAAGCTTGATTTGGCTGGTTTGATGGTAACTGACATCTATAGCGAAACTACCCTGTTTCTGGCAGAGGGCAAGAACGAGCTGGCCCACCTGATGGGCTACCCCCAGGTTGAACCACACCTGTATGAACTGAAAGGGGTCATGTCCCGCAAGAAGCAGATGGTACCGCACCTGCTGAAGGTGCTGGGGGCGTTGTAGGCAGCGGTTTATCGTTCAGCAACCAGATACTCGCTGGTAATAACCTCATAATGGTTGCAATGGGTGCGCATCTTCCAGGCATGTGTACCAGTCTGGGCAATGGTCCAGGCTGGTACAAGAATCCCGTCTTTCCCCTCCAGCAATCCGCGCACATTATCTTTCCCTCTTCCTTTGTAAGGTCCGGTTGTGGTGCCGCCCAGCCAGCGTTCTTCAGCTGCCGCAGTTGTGGACCATGAAAACGGGTCTGCAAACAGGAATGAGGCGTTTTGGGGCGCTGCTACCCGGTTCATCTCAAACAGATGGGCAAGTGGATAGCTGACACGGTCCAGCAGGTTCAGTGAGGCGATCTGATCAAAGCAGTTGGCGCTAAACGGCAGCCGCAACGCATCAGCAATTACAAACTCAACATTGTCAGTGCGCCATGATTCAGGCAGAGACAGGTGGAATGTCTCAGTCAGATTTCCTTCCAGGGGCAGAGTGAAATCCAACTTCCGCTTTAATGCAAGAGTACGGGCGGTCTTGATAAAACCGTGGGAAAGGTCACATCCCACGGCCAGATTGCAGCGGCTGGCCATCTCAAAGGTAATCCTGCCCACTGAACAGCCTGCATCAAAGCCTGCTGCAGCAGCCTTGGACAGGCAGTCTGCCCACGGGATAGCAAGCCCTTCATGTACGGTATCCCCCAGCAGATCACCATAGTGACTCCAGAGGTAGCGGTCAGTCATCCCCTTTTCTTCATAACGCCATTGTGCGCCAGCAGGGCTGCTGTCAGGATCAGGCAGCAGGTGGGCAATTCCTTCCTTGATGGGGAAACGTCGCTTGCACGTTGTACAGGTCAGGGTGCCGCTGATGATATCTCCATCTGCTTCACGATCTGTTTTCAGGTTTAGCGGATATTCTTTGGGCAGACAGGCAGGGCAGATCAGGTGTGGGAGCAGGAATCGTTTCATGGTGAGTGGTCTGGTGATCCTTGAACAAGAATAGTGGGTGAGCGGATGTTTGGCAAAGTATACTGCAGGCTTCTTCCGTAAGGCAACAAAGGATGCTGCTGTAACCGGCTTTCTGTTTGACAGCCTACCTGTCTAACTGGTACTCTCTCTACCATTACAAACTGTTTCAGGAAGATCACGAGTTTCATAGCACTTGTAGCCCCGGACAATTTCGGGGCTTTTTTCTTGAGCACCACAGAAAGAAGGACGTTCATGCCGTTTCAACAGTTTAGTTTTCACCCCAAGGTGGTTGCAGGAATCACCGCCCTTGGCTACACCACCCCCACACCTATTCAAGCTCAGGCAATACCAAAGATCATGGCAGGCCATGACCTGATGGGGTTGGCCCAGACCGGCACCGGCAAAACCGCTGCCTTTGCCCTGCCGATCCTGCACCGTCTGATGCAGGGGCCGCGCAAGCAGGTACGCGCCCTGGTGATCGCCCCTACCCGCGAGCTGGCAGAGCAGATCAATGACGCCATATTGGAACTTGGCCAGCAGACCCGCCTGAAAAGCATCACTGTCTACGGTGGCGTCAACGTTAATCCGCAGATTGAGAAGCTCAAAAACGGGGTGGAGATTGTGGTGGCCTGCCCTGGCCGTCTGCTGGATCATATTAACCAGGGCACGATAGACCTGACTAACCTGGAGCTGCTGGTGCTGGATGAGGCAGACCAGATGTTTGATATGGGTTTTCTGCCCGATATCCGCCGCATTTTGAAGCATCTGCCATCACAGCGTCAAACCATGTTGTTCTCAGCCACCATGCCGACCGAGATTCGCGGCCTGGCCCGTGAGATCCTGCGCGATCCGGCCACAGTGCAGGTGGATCATGTTGCTCCGGCAGCCACGGTCAGTCACGCGTTGTATCCCGTGGCCCAGCACCTAAAGACAGGGCTGCTGATGCAGTTGCTGAAGCATACCGATACCAATTCAGTGCTGATCTTTACCCGCACCAAGCACCGCGCCAAGCGGGTAGGGGAGCAGCTGGAAAAGGCAGGCTACACCGCAGCCTCACTGCAGGGTAACCTTTCACAAAACCGGCGTCAGGCGGCCATGGACGGCTTCCGTAACGGCACCTACCAGATCCTGGTGGCAACCGACATCGCTGCCCGGGGGATTGATGTGTCACAGGTGTCCCACGTGATCAACTATGATATCCCGGACACCAGCGAGGCCTATATCCACCGGATCGGCCGCACCGGCCGGGCCGCCAGAAACGGTGATGCCTTTACCATGATAACCGATGAGGATACTGCCATGGTCAAGGCGATTGAGCGCACCCTGGGGGCTGCCATTGAACGCCGCACTGTGGAGGGGTTTGATTACGCCGTACCTGCCCCCCGCAAGGATGACGAGTTTGCCCGGCCACCGCGTCCGCCACGGAACCAGCCCAAGGCAAAGAAACCAGCGCCCAAGCCGGCAGCAGGGCAGGGTACAGCACCAGCCGCTGCAGGGCATAAACCAGCCGGGTCAAAGCCTGCTGCGCCAGCAGGTGGAGTACGGCATCCGCAGCGGTCATCACGTCCACGTTAATCTTCTATTGGAGTTTGCTAAATGGTTCACCTGTCAAACATCACCAAACAGCATGGCTCGCAGGTCCTGTTCCGCGATGCCTCATTCCAGATCCTGCCCGGTTCCCGTACCGGTCTGGTCGGCCCCAATGGCGCTGGCAAGACCACTATCTTCCGGATTATTACCGGTGAAGAAGAGGCTGATAGCGGCGATATGACCTGCGCCAAGCGGACCACCATCGGCTATTTTTCCCAGGATGTGGGGGATATGTCCGGCAGAAGCGCGCTGGAAGAGGTGATGGCCGGATCAGCCGAGACCATGCGTCTGGCTGGTGAGCTGAAGGAGATGGAGGCAGCCATGTGTGAGCCCCAGTCTGATGATGAGTTGGCCTCCCTGCTGGATCGTTACGGTGTGGCACAGGAAGAGTTTGAACACCGTGGTGGCTATGATCTGGACACCCGCGCCCAGACCGTGCTGACCGGCTTAGGCGTCGGGCCGGACCGTTTCAATCATCCGGTGGAGTCCTTCTCCGGTGGTTGGAAGATGCGGATCGCCCTGGCCAAGATCCTGACTTTGAAGCCGGATGTGCTGCTGCTGGACGAGCCCACCAACCACCTGGATGTGGAGTCGATCGTCTGGCTGGAGGAATGGCTGGCTGACACCTTTGATGGTGCCCTGCTGATGACCAGCCACGATCGGGACTTTATGAACCGGATCGTGACCCGCATCGTAGAGGTGGCCAACAAGACCGTCACCACCTATGGCGGCAATTATGATTTCTACGAGAAAGAGCGTGAGATCAGGCATGAACAGCTGCTGGCCAGCCACAAGCGGCAACAGGATATGCTGGCCAAGGAAGAGGAGTTCATAGCCCGCTTTGCAGCCCGGGCCTCCCACGCAGCCCAGGTGCAGTCACGGGTCAAGAAGATTGATAAGATCGAGCGGATCGAGATTCCTGCTGAAGAACGGACTGTCCGTTTTGATTTTGCCGAACCGCCCCGCAGCGGCGATGATGTGGTGGTGATGGACAATCTGGCAAAAGAATGGCCTCTGCCCGATGGCGGTGTTAAGCCGGTCTTTTCCGGGGTCAGCGGTATTATCAAGCGCCAGAGCAAGATTGCGGTGGTGGGGGTGAACGGCGCCGGTAAATCCACCTTCCTGAAGGTGCTGGCCGGTCAGACTGAGCCCACGGGTGGTACGGTAGCTTTGGGTGCCAATGTGGAGCTGGGCTATTTCAGTCAGCATGCCATGGAGGTTCTTGACCCGAAAAAGAGCATCTTTGAGACGGTGCAGGATACGCTCCCGCTGGCCAACCGTGGGGTAATCATGAACCTGCTGGGGGCCTTCCTGTTCTCCGGCGATGCCGTTGATAAAAAGATTGAAAACCTCTCCGGTGGTGAGAAGAGCCGGGTGGTGCTGGCAACCCTGCTGGCTAGGCCGATCAACTTTCTGATCCTTGACGAACCGACCAACCACCTGGATATCCGCTCACGGGAGATGCTGCTGAATGCCCTGCAGAACTTTACCGGCACCGTGATGCTGGTCAGCCACGACCGCCACTTCCTGCGCTGTCTGGTGGATCGGGTGATTGAGGTGGATCACGGCGAGATGCGGCCCTATGAAGGGAATTACGAATACTACCTGGAGAAGTCACACCACTTTGCCCATTAACGATAAAGCCCGCTTTCGCGGGCTTTTCTGTTTCTCAGGCAGGCAGCAGGAATTTACCCACGTAGTTCTTGGAAAACTGATAGGCGGTGCGTCCGCAGCGTTTGCTCTTTTCTTGTGACCACTGGATCGCCTCCCGCTCCAGTTCCTTGGTCCAGGGGATCTCTACCTTGCGGTCACGGGCCTCGCGGCTGATGCTGAGCCGGACTGCATCAATGTAGCGATCCTGTGAAAAGGCGTAGAAAGCGACCCAGAGGCCAAAGCGGTCAGACAGGGAGACCTTTTCCTCCATCGCCTCGCTCTGCTGCAGCTCGCCACGTACAAACTTACCGCCAATATGATCAGACTCATACTCAGGCAGCAGGTGGCGACGGTTGGAGGTGACGTAGATCAGCACGTTTTCCGGCGGTGAGTAGACCGAGCCATCCAGGGCGCTCTTGAGCATCTTGTAGCTGAGTTCCCCCACCTCAAAGGTCAGGTCATCGCAGAGCAGGATGAAGCGGTAGGGCTGATTTTCTACGGCGCTGAAGATCTCGGACAGATAGATCAGATCTTCTTTTTCAATCTGAATGACCCGCAACCCTTCCGGGGCAAATTTGTTCATCAGCGCCTTGACCAGTGATGATTTGCCGGTACCCCGCGAACCCCACAACAGGGCGTTGTTGGCAGGCAGTCCCAGCAGGAACTGGCGGGTATTGTGCATCATGGTTGCTTTCTGCTCATCCACCCCCAGCAGTTCTTCCATGGTGGTGGTGTCGGTCACCCGCACCGCCTCCAGGTAGCCTGAAAAGGAGTGGCGGCGCCAGTTGGCAGCGTAGCAGGTAGACCAGTCAATCGGCGCAACAGCGCGGGGCAGCAGCATCTCAACGGAACTCAAGACCCGCTCCAGGCGGGCAACTACTTCAGGTTTCAGGTTAAACATAATCATCTCACTTTTGATTGATATAAAAGAGCCCCCGGTTCATCACCGGGGGCTCGGTGTTACCTATATACAACTTGATCCTACAGGCCTAACTGCTTGAAGAAGTCATTCCCTTTATCATCAACCAGAATAAAGGCAGGGAAGTTCTCCACTTCAATCTTCCAGACCGCTTCCATCCCCAGTTCAGGGAAGTCAATGCACTCAACCTTCTTGATGTTTTCGTCAGCCAGGATGGCCGCCGGGCCGCCGATGGAGCCCAGGTAGAAGCCGCCGTGCTTCTGACAGGCGTCGGTGACCTGCTGGCTACGGTTACCTTTGGCGATCATGATCATGGAGCCGCCGTTGGCCTGCAGCAGGTCAACGTAGGAGTCCATCCGACCGGCAGTGGTGGGGCCGAAGGAGCCAGAGGGCTTGCCTGCCGGGGTCTTGGCCGGGCCAGCGTAGTAGATCGGGTAGTTTTTGAGGTAGTCAGGCAGCGGCTTGCCGGAGTCCAGGATCTCTTTGAACTTGGCGTGGGCGATGTCACGACCAACCACGATGGTGCCGTTCAGCAGCAGTGCATCACCAACCTTAAGGCCGGATAGCTCCTTCAGGGTCTCAGCCAGAGGCTTGGACAGGTCAATCTTATGGCCATGCTCATGCTTGGCCATCCGGTACTGCTCTGGCAGCAGACGACCTGGATCGCGGTCCAGCTGCTCAATGAACAGGCCGTCCTTGGTGATTTTTGCCTTCAGGTTACGGTCTGCGGAGCAGGAAACAGCCATGCCAACCGGGCAGGAAGCACCGTGGCGGGGCAGGCGGATTACGCGGACATCATGGGCAAAGTACTTGCCGCCGAACTGTGCGCCGATCCCCAGCTTCTGGGCAGCGGTCAGCAGTTTTGCTTCCAGTTCTACGTCGCGGAAGGCCTGGCCGTGGGCATTGCCTTCGGTGGGCAGTCCATCAATATCACGGGCAGTGGCCAGCTTGACGGTCTTCATGCAGGCATCAGCAGAGGTGCCGCCGATCACAAAGGCGATATGGTAGGGAGGGCAGGCAGCGGTGCCCAGGTATTTCATCTTCTCAATCAGGTACTTCTCCAGCTTGTCAGGGGTCAAGAGCGCCTTGGTCTCCTGATACAGCATGGTCTTGTTGGCAGAACCGCCACCTTTGGCCATGAACAGGAACTTGTAATAATCACCGCTGGTGGCCATGATATCGATCTGGGCTGGCAGGTTGGTGCCGGTGTTGACTTCGTCATACATATTCAGGGCAACGGTCTGGGAGTAGCGTAGGTTCTCTTCGGTATAGGTCTTGTAGACCCCTTTGGAGATAAACTCTTCGTCATTGCCACCGGTCCAGATCTGCTGGCCTTTCTTGGCAACCACGGTTGCGGTGCCGGTATCCTGGCAGAGGGGCAGTTCAAACTTGGCAGAAACCATGGCGTTACGCAGGAAGGCCAGCGCAACCCCTTTATCGTTCTGGGATGCCTCAGGATCAGCCAGAATCTTGGCAACCTGCTCATTGTGGCTGGGGCGTAGCAGGAAGGAGAGGTCCTTCATGGCCTGGTTAGCCAGCACGGTCAGTGCCTCAGGATCAACCTTGACCACCGGCTTGCCGTCAAATTCTGCAACGGAGACATACTTCTCCGAACCCTCAATCTTGTAGTAGTTGGTCTCATCCTTGCCAAGTGGGAACGGCTCCTGATACACGAACGGTTTGGTTGACATGCGTAAAACTCCTTTCGATAGAAGGTTCGGAACAATGTCCGATAGTGTATACAAAATCTTCGGCATAGTATGCAAAACAGCGGTTTTTGTCGAGTGCTAAGTTGTCAGTATCAAAGTTGACTCAAATAGTCCTGTATGGTAGCCTGAAAACTGTACCTGTGCCGAATAAGGGGGTTTTATGTTCAATCAGATGCGTGATGACATCAACTCGGTCTTTGACCGCGATCCGGCAGCCCGTAGTACCCTTGAGGTGCTGGTCTGCTATCCTGGTCTGCATGCGGTCTGGCTGCACCGGATTGCCCACTGGTTCTGGAGGCAGGAACTGTTTTTTCTGGGACGTTTTGTCTCCCAGTTTTCCCGCTTTGTGACCGGGATTGAGATTCACCCCGGCGCAAAGATCGGCAAACGGTTTTTCATTGACCACGGCATGGGGGTGGTAATCGGCGAGACAGCCGAGATCGGTGATGATGTCACGATCTATCATGGGGTGACGCTGGGTGGCGTTACCTGGGATAAGGTCAAGCGCCACCCGACCCTGGAAGATAAGGTAGTGATCGGTTCCGGGGCCAAGGTGCTGGGGCCGTTTACGGTGGGGCGGGGTGCCAGGATCGGTTCTAATTCGGTGGTGGTAAAAGAGGTGCCCCCCAACGCAACGGTGGTGGGGATTCCCGGCAAAATCGTCCTGGCGCCTGAAGCGGCAAAGGAAGGACGACCTGATCTTGAGCATGGCAAGATGCCTGACCCATCAGCCACGGCCATCGCCTGTCTGTTTGATCAGCTAAAGGGGCTGGAACAGAAGTACGACAGTCTGCAGAAAGAACATGAAGCGCTGAGAAAACAGCTGGTTGACGCAACCCCTAAATCATGAGATAACCCAGCCATGATCAAACGACAGACCACCATCAACCGTATCTTCAAGCTTTCCGGCATCGGCCTGCATTCTGGCCATCCGGTCAATCTGGAATTCCTGCCCCGCCGCGAACAGGGGATTGTCTTTGTGTTGAACGGCGTGCAGATTCCGGCCCGCTTTGATCAGGTTGCCGATACCCGCCTTTCAACCCTGATCGCCAGGGATGGTGCTGCTGTTTCCACCATTGAGCACCTGATGGCAGCCTTTTACTACGCCGGTGTTACCAATTGTCTGGTCTATATTGATGGGCCGGAAGTGCCGATTCTGGATGGTTCTGCCTGGGAGTTCTATCAGGGGATGTGGAAGGCCGGGGTCTATGAATTTCCTGAAGAGCAGATCTATCTGAAGGTGCTTAAAAATGTGGAAGCAAGTCACGGCGATGCCTGGGTGCGGATCAAGCCGCTGAATACCCTGGATATCACCATGACGATTGAATTCCGCCAACCGGTGGGCCTGCAGCGCCGCCGGGTTTCAGATGTGGAAAACGCCTTTTCGATTCTCAACTCCCGCACCTTTACCATGTTGGAAGAGATTGAGGCGATCAAGAAAATGGGGCTGGCCAAGGGTGGTTCACTGGATAATGCGGTGGTGGTGGGTGAGGATGAGGTGCTGAATCCGCAAGGGCTGCGGTATCGTAAAGAGCTGGTCAACCACAAGATTCTGGATCTGATCGGTGATCTCTATACCAGTGGTTACCGGATTCTGGGTAAGGTGGAGGCCCACAAGACCGGCCATCACCTGAATAACCTGCTTTTGAAACAACTCTTCTCTGATCCTGCCAACTATCAGATTTACTGATTTTGCACTTCTCCGGCCTTGGGCCGTTCTTTCTGATTACCTAAAATAACCTCGCCACTGTCGGTGAAGAGTCGTACCGGCAGTTCAAAGACCCGTCTGAAGATATCCAGTGTGCCTTTTGCCATGGTCTTGACCGGGATGGCCGTAACCTCCGGGTTTTCCCAGCTCCCTTTGGCTTCAAAGTAAGTGGTGATCAGGCTGCCGTCGCCACCGCTTAATATCCAGCCCACCACCGGAATCCGGCTGACAATCCGGTCAACGGTCTGCAGCGGCTGTACCCCGATCAGCATATCCAGTGTCTCTTTGACAATGTCGATGGTGCCAACGGTGGTGACATGCATGACGTTGCTGTCGATGAAAAAGTCCTGGGTGGTCAGGATGCCATTTTTGATGCCGATGCTGGCGGTGATCTGGTTAAACGGCATGCCATCGCGGGCCATGTCAGGCAGGCTGAAACTGAGCAGTTGCGAGACATTCAGGATTGAGATTACCTTGGAAAGGGAGTTGAAGCGTTTCAAGGTGCCACGTTCCACCTTCAGGGTGATAGCTCCACTGGCAGTTTTTTTGATCTCATCAAGCTGGTCGCCGTTGGCACTCAGTCGCCCTTTTACGGTTGTCAACCCCCGTACTTCCTTGCCGATACCAAGGATTTGCAGCAGTTCTCCGGCCTTGGCCTGTTCAAGCAGGAACGAGAGATCCCATTTGGGGGCCTGCCCTTCTGTCCGTGCCAGTTGTCCGTTTAGTGAGATTTTGCCTCCGAAAATACCGGCGCTTAATCCCTGTAGTTTTAACAGTCCATCTTCATTTTTAAGGAAAGCAGATAGTTTGCTGAAACTGCTGGAACGGTAGTTGCCAGCCTCGGCGGTCAGGTGCGCCTGTAGTTTGAACGGTGTTGCTGTTTTCTGTTGTGCCCCCGGCTGAGCAGTACGAGCCGGTGCTATCAGTGGAATCACCTCTTCCAGATCCAGATAGGTGGCAGCAATCCGAAGGTTTGCATCAGGTACACCTGTTGTCCGAATAGTACCTGATGCACTGAAGATGGTTTTGGGAAGTTTTCCGGTGATATTGCGGATTGTCAGTAGTCCGTCACGGAGCGCCAGGTGGGTGCTGAACTGTCTGATTTTTTGCGGCTTTTCAGAGGCTGGTAGTCCAAAATCAACCGGGTTCAGTTCTGGTGATGAGGCAAACAGTTCTGCCTCGGGATTTTTCAGACTGACAATCCTGCCTTTGATATGAAGAGGCGTGCTGCCGTAGCGGATGGCCATATGCGAGGTCTCAAGGGAGTTGCCCTTGAAGGTGATCTGGGTGGAGACGTCACTAACCGGGGCGTATTTGGGGTGAGGCTTGAGTGAAAAAGCAGTCAGTTTAACCGTGCCTGAAAACAGCATGGAGCTGATACTGCGTGGGTCTCCTGCACCGCCCAGATGTGCCTGGACACCCCCTTTTAGCTGATACTGCGGCCAGTCAGTCAGTATCGGCAGATGCTGATCCAGTTGGAATTGGTTGGTTTCAATGGCAAAAGAAAGGTTCGGAACAGTGCCGCTGTAACGTAACAGACCGTTGCCGGATAGTTTTAGCGGCGATAGCAGGTAGGAAAAAGAGGTGAATCTGGTTGCGTCTTTGCCCAGTACAGCACTGAAGGTAAGTGAGTTTGCCATGCCGGCCGGTTTTTTGACCAGTGCCGGGTACTGGTATGCAGCACTGGACAGAAGCCATTCGCCAGCCAGGCGATAGGCCGTGCTGGGGCCGTCCCCCTGTAACTTCATGGTGGTGTTATTCCCCTCAAAATGCAAGAGCTCGGCACCGGCATGTGCTGCCAGCCAGGCAACTTCCGCAGGCTTAGGGGTGATCGCCATGGTAAAGGGGTAAAAGGAGGGGACTCCTTCGGTTGCATATTCCGTGATCGTGCCATCCAGCGTAAAAGGGGAACCACCAAAACTGCCACTCATACCGATCAGGTTGAAGTTGCGCCCCTTCATCTCAAGGGTGCCCTTGATCTGTTTAAAGGTTGGTGTCTTTTCGCCATACTGAATAGAGGCTTTATCTGCAGTGCCACTGATATAGAGTGTATTGGCATTATCACCAATACCAAACCGGGCCAGTTGCGAGATCCGTCCGTTCAGGGTCCCGGTGGTCAGTTTAAAGATACCACCTCTGATCTTGTGTTCAATAAAGTCGGCTGTGTCATCGGCAATGATCCCAAACGGGATGTAACTTTTGACACGGGTATAGTCAAAGGATTCTGAAGCTGCCTTCACGGTGATGAGAGGATCATTGCCGTTCAAATCGCTAAGTTTTACCACGCCCTTGATATCAAAACCATCCACGCTGAGCTGAACCGCTGACATATCAAGCAGGGTTGGTGTCCACTTCATATCAACCGAAAGTTGCAGCTGTTTGGGAGCGACGTTGCCATGAAATATCTTGGGCCAGTTCACGACAGGATTACGGGCCTTCAGCAACCCTTTGGCCTGCAGGTTTTGCCAACGCCCTTTTAACGTAAGGTTCAGGCTAAGTGTGCCACCGGGGGAAGGAAACGGTACATACTCCCCGACATACGGCCAGAAACGTCCGTATTCAAGCTGGTTCAGCTCGATTTTGGCATTAACATCTGACTGATGGAGCAGCTCTCCTGTCTTGGGCAGCTTGACAGAGCCAGAGGTCTGTATGGTGCCGGGGCTGCTGCCTTCAAGGGTGGCCCCCAGCTTGAAACTGCATTTTCTGCCACGGATCAGTTTATCCAGGCTCAGGTTGATGCCGGAGATCGTCAGGTTGGTACAGGTTTCATCCGTTGCCTGATCATGCCAGAACAGGGTGCCGTTACGCACCCGTACACCTCGGGCCCTTAGGTCGTAGCTGTCTGCTGATGGTTTGAGCAGGTCATCAATATTCAGGGTGCCCTGTTCGTCGCGGCTAAGGGTCAGTCGGGCGCCATCTATGACAATCTCACGTAGTTCAATTTTCTTTTGGAGCAGTGGCAGCAGGGCCAGACGGAAGGTAATCCGGTTGGCAGAGAGGAACTCTTGAGTGCTGTTCCGCTCTTGAACATAGAGGTCTTTGAAAGCAAATTCAGGTCCAAACATCCAGGAAAACTGGCTGTCTCCCAGGCGGACCTGACGGTTTAACTGCTTTTGTAACAGGGATATCAGCTGGGTTTGATAGTTGTTCAGATCAAGCAGGCGGGGCAGCAGGATCGACAGCCCCAGTGAAAAGGTGCCGGCGAGTATCAGCAACAGGATCAGCAGTTTGATGAATTTTGGTCGGGGCATGATCTGCATAGAGATGCGTACGGCTTACGCTTCGTCTGTTCCCGCTTGCGGGAGAGAGCTATCAGGCTGGGGCACAATAATCCGCACCTGCAGGACAGCGGTGCGGGTTACCTGTTCGCAGATCAGCCTGAAGCCGTTCCATTCCAGGCTTTCCCCCTGGATTGGCAGGTGTCCCAGTTCGTTCAGGACCAGACCGGCAACGGTTTCATACAGCGGCGCTTCTTCCAGCTTAATGCCCAAAGGTTCCTGCAGGTCAAAGATGGAGGCCAGTCCATCTGCCAGCCAGCTGCCGTCAGCCTGTTGTACCAGTTTGGCAGGCTCACCGGCGTCGTGTTCATCCTCTATTTCCCCCACCAGTTCTTCCAGCAGGTCTTCTGTGGTAACCAGGCCTGAGATACCGCCATATTCATCGACCACCAGCGCCATATGGTTGCGGGTACGCTGCATCTCTTTCAGAAGTTCGTTTACCTTTTTACCTTCCGGCACAAAGACCGGTTGGCGCATAACCTGTTCAAGGTGGAGGTCTTCGCCTTTGACCAGTGCCCCCATGATGTCTTTATCGTGCAGTACACCAACAATCTCTTCAATGTCATTATGATAAACCGGATAGCGTGAGTATTGGGCTTCGAGAATGATCTTGACCAGCTCCTCCCTGCTCATTTGCAGCTCAAGGGCCACCATCCGGGTGCGGGGGACCATTACTTCACGAACGTAGGTATGGGTAAATTCAAAGACATTGCGAATATACTCATGCTCTGTTTCGCTGAAGACGCCGGTTTCATGTCCTTCTGAAACCATATGCTGTACCTCTTCGCGGGTAATGAATGCGTCCTGTTCACCCTTCAGTCCGATCAGATGCTGTACTGCCTTGCTCGATGAGGTGAGTATCAGGACGACTGGGGCGGTTAATCTGGCAATGATCTGCATCGGTCGTGCAAGGCTCAGGGCAACTTTGTCGGCGTACTGCAGGCCGATCGCTTTTGGCACCAGCTCTCCAATAATCAAGGAGACGTATGAAACGATGATGACGACAGTTAATGCAGCCAAAGGTTCGGCAACTTTTTGCAGTACCGGCCATGGTTGCAGCAACAGGGCTGGGCGTAGGTGTTCAATGGCAACAATACCGCCAACGGTTGACGCGGCTGATCCGGCAACGGTAACGCCGATCTGGATAACTGCCAGCAAGGGGTGTGGGTCTTTTTGAAACTGCTCGACGATTTCTGCCCGTTCGTCGCCATCAGCAACCAACTGAGCAATCCTGCCTTTGCGGATTGAGATAATGGCAAATTCCGCCATGGAGAAAAAACCGTTCAGGCCAATCAATAAGAGGATGACAATTAGTTCAAGGGTTACAGTATCCATAGCGCAGCTATTCTCCTCTGGAATAGCGTGAATGTCAACCGACTGAGGGGCTGTTTGTCGGCTTGTAACAAAAAAAGCCCGCCAATGGGCGGGCTTTGGGGGGCATTTCTACGGTAAAACGCTATTAAGCGACAGCAGAAACCTTTACCTTCAGGGTTGCAGCGATTTCAGGGTGGATCTTGACCGGTACGGTGTATTCGCCCAGCTGCTTGATCGGCTCAGCCAGTACGATCTTCTTGCGGTCGATATCAAACCCGTTCTCTTTCAGGAAAGCAGCGATTTCCATGTTGGTAACGGAACCAAACAGCTTGCCTTCTTCGCCAGCCTGGTGGGTCAGTTCGATGGTCAGAGCCTCAATCTTGGCCACCAGATTCTTGGCAGCCTCAAGAGCCTTATTCTTCTTATAAGCCAGCTGACGCTTGGCGTGGTCAAGTGCCTTGGCATTCTTTTCGGTGGCCTCAATGGCAAGACCTTTAGGCAGCAGGTAGTTGCGGCCATAGCCGGGGGCAACCTTGACGATGTCGCCGATCTGGCCCAGATGCTCAATGTTTTCTTGCAGAATTAGTTTCATGTTTCCTTCTCCTTTCGAGCCTGTTTTACAGGTTTTCTTCCTGGGTTATACGCGGGGTGCGGAAGTCACCCCAATAATCAAAGATACCAAGTACGGTTACCACAACAACCAGGTACGGCTGGGTCAAGAGGATAATGCCAAGCAGCACTTTCAAGGTGTTTGCAAAACTGGACCGCTCGCTGATGGTAATCAGCACGGCCAGTCCCTGCATAAAGTACAGTATCCCCAGCACGCTCAGAATGTTCAAGGCTGGTGTGGTAAGCAGTGGCGATGGTGCCAGCATGGCAAAGCCTGCCACAATCAGTAGCCAGATCAGTGGCTCAGGAGTTTTGAACTCCTTGAAGGGAGAGCCGTTAACTGCTACGGCACGTTTGGTCGCCGTACGCATAAACAGCAGCAGAGTGATTGCACTGATCAATCCCAGGTTGATGGTGGTCAGGGCAGGGTAGGTCCGGGACATGATCTGTCCTACGGTTTGCATACCCTGTTTGAGAACCTCAAGATCCTGAGCAGGCAAGCCTGAGTGCTGCTCGTAGAGCTTGGTTGCCTGATTGATACCATCGGAAATTTCTTTTTGTATAAAGAGCTGAAGATTTATGCCGTTGCTGATGACAAACGCTGCAACAATCAGCGCTGTCAGGGTTAGACCGGCAGCTGTTGTCCAGATGATGGTGCGTGATGGCCTGAAACCTTTTAGTGCCAATTCCGGGACCAGTAGTCCGATCAAGCCACATTGGACCACATACCATGCACCAATCGGTGGGGAAAACAGTATTGCCAGCAACAAAGTGGCCAGTAGCGCACTAAAACCGGCAACTGCACTGCCACCCTTGATACGGGCAAGCCCCAGCGGAGCCGGGGCAAGAAAAGCCGAAACAAAACCTATGACGGGTACCGCAAGGCTGGCGCTGAAGAGCAGGCCTGAGCCCAGGGTGCCGATCAAGACGGCGGCCAGCTTTTGGCCGCCGTTTGATTGAGATTCAAGCTGCTCCACAAATTGCCGGACTACGGAAGTGCGTGGCCGGCTGCAAGTGGCAGAAGTGCCAGGTTGCGTGCCCGCTTGATCGCCTCGGTAATCTCGCGCTGATGCTTGGAGCAGTTGCCGGAGATACGACGGGGTACGATCTTGCCACGCTCAGTGATGAAGTAGCGCAGGGTGCGTGGATCTTTGTAATCAATGGTGGTGTCTTTTTCAGCACAGAAACGGCATACCTTGCGGCGCTGAAAAGGACGCTTCTTGCGTGGGCCACCGGGGCCACTGGGACGTCCACCGGGACCACTTGGGCGACCGCCGGGGCGTGGGGTGTAGGTGCTAGGTGTCGATGTTGTTGCTTCGCTCATTGGTGTTGTCCTCCGGAACGTTATTCAGCCGCAGCTTCAGCAGCTTCAGGGGCTTCAGCAGCTTCGGTAACCGGCTTGCGCTCAGCTACCTTCTTCTCGGGCTCGTCAGTGATGTTAACGCTTAAGTAGCGCAACACTTTCTCGTCAAGCCGGAGACGACGCTCCAGTTCAGCCACCAGTTGTGCTCCGCCGTCAAAACGCAGGTAGTAGTAACGCCCGCGGGGGAACTTCCGGATTGCATAGGCCAGTTTGCGTGTTCCCCAGTCGTCCAGCCGGTGGAAATCACCCTTTAGGGATGCAACCACGTCTTGAACCTTGTCAGTAACTGACTTGATGTCGTCCTCTGAAAGGTCCGGCTGGAGGATGAAGATGGTTTCGTACTTCCTCATGTGTAATCCTCCTCATGGATTAGGTAGCCCCGGTCTGGCCGGAGCAAGGAGTAGCGAACATGTGTCCGCCTTAAAGGAGTATGCCTTTACTATAGTTATGTCCTAAAGGCAAGCAGAAATATATTTTGTGTATATGAACGAAAAACTTGACAATAAAAAGATTGGATGCTTTTAATGTGTGCATATGCAAATAACGCTGTGAAGGAGTACCTTATGAAACTTTGTTTTCCGGTAGTACAGGATCAGGGCCTGGATAGTGAGGTTTACGGACATTTTGGTTCTGCCCCCCGCTTTATCGTTGTTGATGCTGCAACCGGCCAGACCAGTCTGGTGGACAACAGTGACAAGGTGCATGAGCATGGCGCCTGCAATCCCGCCAAGGCTGTCGCAGGTCTGGATATTGACGGTATTGTCGTGGGCGGGATCGGGCGTGGTGCGCTGATCTCTCTGAACCGAGCCGGCTACAGGGTCTTTCAGGCGCAGGGGGCTTCAATCCGCGAAAATATTGCCGCTCTTGCTGGTGCCGGGCTTCAGGAGTTTGCGCCAGGCAGTGTCTGTGGCGGCCATAGCCACGCCACTGATGGAGGAGGGTGCTGCCATTGAGCGACGGCTATAACCAATATACCGAGACGGTTCTGGACCATGCCCGGAATCCCCGTAATGTTGGAGGCATGGATGATGCCAACGTCGTGGTGCAGGTGGGGGACCCGGATTGTGGCGATACACTACTCTTATTTATGCGGATTGATGATGGCTGTGTGGCCAAGGTCAGTTTTCTGATCAAGGGTTGCGGTGCAGCGATTGCCACAGCCTCAATGGGAAGTGAGCTGGTTAAGGGCAAAAGCCTGAATGAGGCGTTGCTGGTAACTGATGCCACTGTGACAGCCGCTCTGGGGGGGCTGCCCGATGATAAGGAACATTGCTCCAACCTGATCGCCTCGGCAGTGCATGCTGCCATTGCCCAGTATACCAGCACCATTACCGGTGAGGCACCGCCGATTGATTTTGAAGTGGATATGACAGGCAGAGACCCGAAACCTGCTGAAGGAGAACAACTATGAGTAATTGGGCGCAGTTGTATCGAGGTGAGTCAATCAAGCCGGTCTGGCAATTTGTTGCAGATCTTAAAGAGGCTGGTTTGCGGTCAGGTTTTTTGATCCACAATGAAGATAAGATGGAGATGTCCCACACCTTTGGTTCCCACGGGGTGCAGGTTGGTGAGGGGTTTGATCTGCATATGATCCAGATCTGCAAGCCGGAAAAGGCTGCCGGCAGTCTACAGAAGAACCCGGAACGGGCTGCCTTGATGCCCAAATTTGTCACGGTATTCAGCTCTGAAGGCCGTACTCAGGTACGGTTTCTGCGCTTTAACCAGCAGATGATTGAGGCGTTGGTGCAGGATGCCGAGTTTGCAAGCTCGGTTGGCAGTACCTATGATGAGATTGAGCAGGCGATTCAGGCTTCGCTGTAACATTAACACCGTAAGGTCAGGGAGTTTATATAATGGAAACCACAACACCAGCCGCTCATGGGCGTCTTGAATATTTTCCGATCTCATTTTTTTCAGTAGTCATGGGTCTGGCTGGTCTCACTATTGCCTATAAAAAAGTTGAACAGGTCTGGCACTGGCAAACATTGGTAAGTCCGGTGCTGTGTGCCTTTGCGGCAGCAGTTTACCTGGTTATTGCTTTTACGTATCTAACCAAGTTGACGCGTCATTCGCACCATGTGGTTGATGAGTTTAGGCATCCAATCCGGCTTAGCTTCTTTCCAACCATTTCTATTGGTTTGCTATTGCTCGTCATAGCTGCCGAAGGTCTTGTGCCGCATGTTATGCTGCAATCTTTATGGTTTTTGGGTAGCTCTGTGCAGCTTATATTTACCCTGATTGTTTTGTCAGCATGGATCCACCATGAAAAATTTCAGATACATCATAGCAATCCGGCCTGGTTCATTCCGATTGTTGGTAACATTCTGGTGCCTGTCGCAGGTGTCCCGCTTGGCTACATGGAAATATCCTGGTTCTTTTTCAGCATAGGAATCCTGTTTTGGATTGTCCTGCTGAGCATCCTTATGAACCGCTTCTTCTTTCATAACCCTGTGCCAACAAAGTTGTTGCCTACCTTATTTATTTTAATAGCTCCCCCTGCTGTCGGTTTCGTTGCATGGATGCGGCTTCATAAAGGCGTCCTGGATGATCCGGGCAGAATTTTGTACTATGCTGCTCTTTTTACGACGCTGTTGTTGTTTTTTCAGTGGAAGCAGTTTGTAAAGGTTAAATTTGCGCTTCCCTGGTGGGCCTATTCATTTCCAACTGCTGCAATTACTATCGCTTCAACCATCATGCTTGAAAAAATTGGCGGTGTCTTTTTTGCCACCCTGGTTACATTCCTGTTGGTCTTTTTGACATCTCTTGTGGTGCTTCTGATTGTTAAAACCATTCAGGCAATAGCTAAAGGCGAAATCTGCGAACCAGAATAAATTAGTACTCTTAAGGTTACACTCTATGCCTAGACCACGTAAACCCTACACCTGTAGCTGCCCGGACCGCCTTGCCCTCAAGGCGGTCTACAAACCTGCCGGAACCCCGCTGGGGCAGCTTGAATGCATTACCCTGTTCCATGATGAACTGGAGACGTTGCATCTCTGTGATGGCCAGGGGATGACCCAGGCCGAGGCTGGTGATTGCATGGGGGTTTCCCGTGGCACCGTGCAGCGTCTGCTTTCCGAGGCCCGGCGTAAGGTTGCGGAGGCATTGGTGAAACAGGCTGCATTGGCGGTCTCCGGTCGCGACAAACCGATTGCTGAACCTGCCCCGTAGTTAGCTGCCCCTTGCGTTTGCCCCCATTCCCGGTATACTGTCCCACCTGTATCTAAACTCAACATCCAAGGAGGAGTTGCCATGCCTCTCGTACCTCTCTTTAGGTCAAGCTACCTGACCGTCATGTTGCTGCTGGTGGCACTGCTTGCCGGTTGTGCCACATCAGATCTGCAACTGAAGCCCAGCTATCAGCCGGTTGGTGCCGCCAAAGGCCCTGGTGGCTCGCTGGTGCTTGCTTCGTCATTGGAAGGAACCGTTCCCGGTGTGGGTGAGCGGATTCAGTGGATTCTGGGTGAGGTCAAGGATACTGACGGCAAGGTAAAGGGGAACGTCACCAGCCCCACCGCTCCAACGGCACTGCTTCGCGATGCGCTCCAGCAGGAGCTGTTGCGGGCAGGCTATACGGTGCAGGTCGCTAAGACAGTGCCGAAAGATGCTGAATATGGTCTGGTCCTGGCAGCCAGTGCGCTGCAGCTTGATGAAACCCGCTCGCTGATCAAGGTTGAAGCTGATTGTCGGGTCAGTTTTTCCGTTGAAATCTGGGTCAAGGGGGCCAAGACAAATACCCTGAGCTTTGAATCCCGTTTCTCAGATTTTGCAGTCAAGGATCGAGAAAAACTACATCAGGATGTCCTGCAGAAGGCCTTTGCCTCGGCCTTTAAGCGGGCCTTGCCTGCAATCGTAGAACAACTGAAAAAATAATCTGAGTGTTGGAGAAATAACTGATATGGCCATAGCAAACAAGATTGCCGGATATATTTCCCGTTCATCCTGGATCCGTAAGATGTTTGAAGAAGGTGAGCGTTTGCGTCAGGAGTTCGGAGCAGAGCATGTCTATGACTTTACCCTGGGCAACCCGGATGTTGAACCACCAGAGGCATTTCACGCAGCCCTGAAGCAGCTGGCAGACAATCCGTTGCCTGGCATGCACCGCTATATGAATAATGCCGGTTATCCTGAGACCCGTGCCGCTGTGGCAGCCAAGCTGGCTACAGACTCCGGTCTGGCGGTGACTGCAGAGCATGTCATCATGACCTGTGGTGCCGGTGGTGCCTTGAACGTGGTGCTGAAGACCATTCTGAATCCCGGCGAAGAGGTCATCATCCTGGCTCCCTACTTTGTGGAGTATAAATTCTACATCGATAACCACGGCGGGGTGCCGGTGGAGGTCTGGACCAACCGGGATACCTTCCGGCTTGATCTGGCCGCCATTGAGGCCGCGATCACCACCAAGACTCGTGCCATTATTGTTAACTCTCCCAACAACCCTACCGGGGTGATCTACACGGCTGAAGAGCTTGCAGCACTGGGTGCGCTGGTAAAAAATGCCCAGAGCCGCACCGGTCATCAGGTCTACGTGATCTCCGACGAACCCTATGCCCGTCTGTCCTATGACGGTGTGAAGGTTCCCAACATCTTTCCGCTGATCGAATCCAGCGTGATGGTGACCTCCCACAGTAAAGACCTGGCCTTGCCGGGTGAGCGGATCGGGTATCTGGCGGTCAATCCCCGTATGGCAACGGCTCTGCAGTTTATGGAAGGAGCGGTTTTCTGTAACCGTACTCTGGGATTTGTGAATGCACCGGCCTTGATGCAGCGTCTGGTGGCCGGGTTACAGGATGCGTCGGTGGATAGCGGGGCCTATCAGGCAAAGCGTGATCTATTCTACACCAGCCTGACCGGTCTGGGTTTCAGCATGGTCAAGCCTGATGGCGCCTTTTATCTGTTCCCCAAATCACCCCTTGCTGATGACGTGGAGTTCGTCAAGCTGGCTCAGAAACATCATATTCTGCTGGTGCCTGGATCTGGTTTTGGTGCGCCCGGTTATTTCAGGATCGCCTATTGTGTTGATGCAGGAATGATTGAACGCAGTCTGCCAGCCTGGGAGCGGCTTGCTGCCGAGGTAGGGTTGAAGAAATAGCACCAGAATCTGCTAACGCAAAAGGGCCGCCTGTGTATCAGGTGGCCCTTTTGCGTTAGCAGGTAACAAGCAGAGTCAGAATTGGTCCAGATCATCATCTGCGCCAGTGCCCAGACGTACAAGTTCCGTAGTAATGGCGGTATCTGTCTGGGCTATTAGCTCGCGTAGCGCACGTACCTGCTGTGAAACCTCGGCAATCTGGCTAACAGGTGCAGACTCTTCAAGGTGATGGGCTAGCTGTGCCAGGGCCGCAGCACCGACTGAACCGGCTGCCCCTTTCAGGGTATGGGCCTCCTGAGCCACCTCATGCAGGTTGCCCTGCATAAGGTGCTGTTCAATCGTTTCAAGATGGAGGGTCGCCTGATCACGGAACAGTTCCAGAATTTCAGGCAGCAGATAGCTGAACCCGGCCTGATGGTAGTTCTCTCTCAGATAGTGGTGATCAAGAAGTGCAACCGTTTCCATCCGCTGCTCCTAGTCCCGGAAACGCCGGGTCAGGTCTCCGTAGGCATCAATGCGGCGGTCCCGTAGGAAAGGCCAGATGCGGCGTACTGTTTCACTACGTTCAAGATCCAGTTCCAGCGTAATGATCTCTTCTGTATCAGTGCTAGCTTTGGCAAGCAGCTCCCCTTGCGGTCCGGCAATAAAGCTGGTGCCCCAGAATCTGATGCCTGCTGCCTGGGGATCAGGTGATGTTTCAAAGCCGACCCGATTAACCGAGAGAACCGGCAGACCGTTGGCAACCGCATGGCCGCGCTGGATTGTTACCCAGGCATCCTGCTGGCGTCCCTGCTCTTCCGGGGTGTCAGTCGGGTCCCAGCCAATGGCAGTGGGGTAGATCAACAGATCAGCACCAGCCAGGGCCATCAGGCGGGCAGCCTCTGGGTACCATTGATCCCAGCAGACCAAGACCCCCAGGGTGCCAACCGAGGTGCAAATTGGGGTAAACCCCAGATCTCCAGGGGTAAAGTAAAATTTTTCATAAAAACCGGGGTCATCTGGGATATGCATCTTGCGATAGGTACCGGCAATGGAGCCATCCTGCTCAAATACCACCGCAGTATTGTGATACAGTCCAGGGGCACGACGTTCAAATAGCGAGGTGACCAGCACGATCTCCAGCTCTTTTGCCAGTGCGCCAAGCCGTTCTGTGGCTGGGCCGGGAATCGGCTCAGCCCGGTCAAACTGTTCAGTTGCCTCGGTCTGACAAAAGTAGCTGCCGTTGTGAAGCTCCTGCAGTACCACCAGCTTTGCGCCGCCTGCAGCTGCTTGGCGGACCATGTCTCCGTTTTTTGCAAAGGTCTCGGTCTGGTTGTCAGAACAGCTTTGCTGAATCAGGGCCACCTTCAACTGTTTCATGTCAATACCCCTTGTGGCAGTTGCATGGTGACGCAGTGCAGGGAACCATGCTGTTCAATCAGTGGAAGGCAGTCAATACCGATGATCTCACGGCCGGGGAAGGCCAGGGCGATCATGGCCAGGGCACCGTTATCCACCGGATCGCGGTAGGTGGGGACCAGCACAGCATCGTTAATCACCAGATAGTTGGCATAGCTGGCTGGTAACCGGTTGCCGTCAGTATCATACTTGGCTTCTGGCCAGGGTAGGGCCAGTAACCGATAGGGGGAACCAGCCGGGGTGGTCAGCTGCTTCAGTTCCTGCTCCATTTTCTGCAAGGCATCATAGTGACTGTCAGCTGGATTATCACAGGCCACATAGACGATGGTATCATTGGGGCAGAGCCGGGCCAGGGTATCAATATGGGCGTCAGTGTCATCCCCTTCCAGATGGCCATGCTCAAGCCAGAGCACCTGCTGTGCACCGAACAGGGATTGCATCGCTCCTTCCAGCTCCTGGCGGGTCAGTTGCGGGTTGCGGTTGGGGGAGAGCAGGCATTGGCTGGTGGTCATGACCGTGCCACAGCCGTTGCTCTCAATACTGCCACCTTCAAACACCAGGCCGATGATATTGGCCCGGGGCAGCAGTGTTCCCTGCTGCTTCAGTTGTTGGGTGACCTGATTATCAAGGTTGGCGGCAAACTTCAGCCCCCAGCCGTTGAAGCCAAAATCAAGCAGGGTCGGCTGGTCATTCACCTCCACCGTAATCGGACCAAAATCTCTGGTCCAGGTGTCGTTGGTGGCAATCGGGCAGATAGTAATGCGGGTCAGATCAACCCCGGCTTCGGAAAGATGCTTGAGTACCGCTTCAGGGTCCGGTGCAACCAGCAGGACCTTCTCAAAACGGACAATCTGGCGGATCAGCTCGGTATAGGTGTTGCAGACCTCTGGTAACCGGTCTGCCCAATCAGTGTCAGGGTGGGGCCATGCCAGCAGGACGCCGTCCTGTGGTTCCCATTCAGCAGGTAATCGAATCTTCATGGAGCAGCAGCTTCCTTTCGTTCTTTCATATGTTGCCAATTATGTCCTGGCAGATGAACGGCGAGTATAACGGTGAACAGCGTGGCCTGCAAGTTTCTTTGCCCTTGCCTTGCTGTCCGGTTTGGTTTAGAAAAATTATCTTCTCACCTATTATTTTACCCGGATGGAGTTTTTTATGCTTCAGAGTATTGTCCTGCAGGCGCCAGCCAAGGTTAACTATCGTCTAGATGTAATCGTACGGCGCCCTGACGGGTACCATGAACTGCGTATGATCATGCAGCGGATCAATCTGTGTGATGAGGTGACGATCTCGTTGAGCAGTGAGCCGGGTATCAGGGTCAGGTGCGGGCGGGAAGGAGTGCCGGATGGCGAGGGCAATATCGCCTGGAAGGCAGCCAAGGCCTTGCTGGATCTGGCAGGCCAACCGTCCGGTGTAGAGATCGCCATTCAGAAAAATATTCCGGTGGCTGCCGGTCTGGGGGGGGGCAGCAGTGATTGTGCGGCGGTACTGTTGGGGCTGAATGAACTGCTGGGGCTGGGGCTTTCCCGTGAGCAATTAATGGAGATTGGTGTCAAGCTGGGGGCTGATGTGCCTTTTTTTGTTTTTCAACAGACATCCCTTGCTGAGGGGATTGGTGAGAAGCTAAGCCCGCTGAACGGGCTTCCTCCTGCCTGGGTGGTGCTGGTTAATCCCAACCTGCCGGTCTCAACCGCATGGGTCTATAAAAATTTGCAGTTGACACAACGGGAGCGTCTGGCTACAATTCCCGACTCGTTTGAGGACGTTGCAGCAATCTGTGGTGTCCTGGCAAATGATCTTGAAGCGGTAACTATCCCAGCATTTCCGGTTATTTCCGAGATAAAACGTGAGCTGATAGCCCAGGGGGCATGCTGCTCGTTAATGTCCGGTAGCGGCCCGACCGTGTTTGGTTTGTTTGATAGTGAGGCGACAGCCCGCAAGGCTGGTGACGCATTGCGTACCAATCGTGACTGGTTTGTTGCCGTGGTTGAAACGGTTTAGGCTGTATTCTTCTGTCTGAAAGGTAGAGCGCGTTCCATGTACGACAAGATCAGAGTGTTCTCAGGCAATTCCAATCTTCATCTGGCTCAGAAAATCTGTGATGCGCTTGGTGTCCCGTTGGGGAATGCCGGGGTTAAGACCTTTTCTGATGGCGAGGTCATGGTTGAGATCGGTGAGAACGTCCGTGGTCGTGACGTCTATGTGGTACAGTCAACCTGTGCGCCTACCAACAATAATCTGATGGAGCTGCTGGTAATGACCGATGCCCTGAAGCGGGCCTCAGCTGCTACCATTACAGCAGTAATTCCCTACTACGGTTATGCCCGTCAGGACCGTAAGGCTGCCCCCCGCACCCCTATCTCTGCCAAGCTGGTGGCTGATCTGGTGACCACCGCAGGGGTTGACCGCGTGGTCACCATTGATCTGCATGCCGCCCAGATTCAGGGCTTCTTCAATATCCCGGTGGATAACCTGTACGCTGCGCCGGTTATTCTGAATCACCTGAAGGAACGTTTTGCCGGTCAGGATATTGTTATGGTAACCCCTGATGCGGGTGGTACTGAGCGTGCGCGCGGCTTTGCAAAGCGCCTTGAATGTCCGATGGCACTGATTGACAAGCGTCGTACCGGACCCAACGTGGCCGAGGTGATGCACCTGATCGGTGATGTCAAGGGCAAGATCGCCATTATTCTGGATGACATGATCGACACTGCCGGTACCCTGACCCAGGCTGCCGGTGCTTTGAAGCAGAATGGTGCTGCCATGATTTATGCTGCAGCGAGCCACGGCGTCCTGTCCGGTCCGGCCATTGACCGTATCAACGGTTCGGTGATTGAAGAGGTGTTGTTGACTGATACTATCCCATTGGGAGAAAGGGCAGATCGTACCTCCAAGATCAAGGTGCTGTCAGTTGCCCCGCTGTTAGCTGAAGCGATCCGTCGTATTCACGAAGATGAGTCAGTAAGTTCACTATTTACATAAGCAGGAAAAAATTTGCGGTCAGACAGGCCGCTTTTAGGTTCGGAGGAAGACCATGCAACAGACCCAAATGAAGATTGAAACCCGTACAAGTACCGGCAAAGGTATCAGCCGCAGGCTGCGTGCTGCCGGACGTATTCCCGGTATTGTGTATGGCCGTGGTGTAGAGCCGGTGGCTGTCAGCCTTGAGCCCAAGGCTCTGAACGCTGCCATTGCTGGTGAAGGTGGCCTTAACAACCTGATCACCCTTGAAGGTGGCGGTGATCTGGATAAGGTTGTCGTCATTGTGGCTGAGATTCAGCGTGATGTTCTCAAGCGGACTCCTGAGCATGTAGACCTGCACCGGGTTAACATGAATGAGAAAGTACGGATCATCGTGCCGGTTAGCCTGGTTGGCACTGCAACTGGTGTCAAAGAAGGCGGTATGCTGGATTTTGCCCACCATACCCTGCATATTGAGTGTCTGCCTGCTCAAATTCCTGAGCATATTGAGATCAACATCGCTGACCTCAAGATCGGCCATGCCATCCACGTCAGTGAGATCAGCTTTCCTGCCGGCGTAAAGTGCGTTGACAATCCTAAGACACCGGTTGTTGGTGTGCTGGGCAAGGTTAAGGAAGAGGCTGCAGCAGAGGCCTGATACGACCTGTGAACAGGCCGTGGAGATGTTCCTCTCTACGGCCTGTTTCTGTCTCATACTATGGATACGATCGTTATTGCAGGGCTGGGGAATCCCGGCTCAAAGTATCAATGGACCCGCCACAATGCGGGTTTTCTGTTTCTGGACAGGATTGCCCAGCTTGAAGGGCTGTCGATAGTCCGTAAACAGTTTGGTGGACTGACTGCTGAATGGGAACGCAAAGGAAAACGGCTGGTGTTACTCAAGCCGCAAACCTTTATGAACCTTTCCGGTCAGTCGGTTATGCCTGCCCTGCAGTTCTATAAACTTAAAGCCGAACAGTTAATCGTTGTGCATGATGAAATTGATCTGCCGTTGGGGACTGCCCGTTTGAAACATGGGGGCGGCCACGGTGGCCAAAACGGTCTGCGCTCCATTATGCAACAGCTGGGTAAGGGTGATTTTACCCGTCTACGCCTCGGCATCGGGCGACCACTGCATGGCGAGGTGACCAACCATGTCCTGGGTATTTTCACCCCCACTGAGATGGATGTTTTCGCACGAGTGCTGGACGGCGCTCTGGATATGCTGGAAACAGCCCTTGATGAAGGGGTTCCCAAGGCGATGAGTCTTTTTAATAATAAGTCATACCTGGAAGGATAACGGTTATGGGTTTCAATTGTGGTATTGTCGGTCTGCCTAACGTGGGTAAGTCCACTATCTTCAACGCCATCACTTCAGCCGGTGCTGAATCGGCTAACTATCCCTTCTGCACCATTGATCCCAATGTCGGCATTGTCCAGGTTCCTGATCCCCGGATTGACCAGCTTTCTGTGATTGTCAAACCACAGAAATGTCAGTTCACCACCATTGAATTTGTCGATATTGCAGGACTGGTTAAAGGGGCAAGTGCTGGCGAAGGATTGGGCAACCAGTTTCTGGGACATATCCGTTCCGTTGATGCGGTTGTCCATGTGGTGCGCTGTTTTGATGATGACAATGTGGTGCATGTGGCCGGCAAGGTCTCGCCTGCTGACGATATTGAGATCATTAACACTGAACTGGCGCTTTCAGACCTGGATACCCTTGAAAAGAAGCTCCTGCGTTCTGAAAAGCTGGCCCGCAGTGGTGATAAAAAGGCCAAGGAAGAGGTTGCCCTGTATGAGCGGATCAGAGGGCTGCTGGAACAGTGCAAGAAAATCAAGGACTGTGCTGAAAACGAGGATGAGCGGATCTGGTTGCGGGATCTGCACCTGCTGACTGCCAAGCCGGTACTGTATGTGGCTAACGTGGCTGAAGACGATCTGGAGGGGAAGCATCCCTTTGTGGCTCAGGTGCGTGAGATAGCTGCTGCAGAAGGTGCCGGCGTGGTGGTGATCTGCGGCAAGATTGAGGCTGAAATCTCTGAGCTGGATGGTGATGAAAAGCAGGCATTTCTTGAGGAGATGGGGCTGCAGGAATCCGGCCTGGATCGTCTGATCCGTGCCGGTTATGACCTGCTGGGACTGATCACCTATTTTACCGCCGGGGTAAAAGAGGTACGGGCCTGGACCATTACGAAAGGCACGAAAGCTCCCCAGGCGGCCGGGGTGATCCATACCGATTTTGAGAAGGGCTTTATCCGGGCAGAGGTAATCGGCTATGACGATTATATCGCCTGCAACGGCGAATCAGGTGCAAAGGAAAAGGGCTTGATGCGGTTGGAAGGCAAGGAGTATGTCGTTAAGGACGGAGACGTCATGCACTTCCGCTTCAACGTGTAAAAACTGCTGCGGAGGCAATCTCCTGCGTTGCGCGGTACTCACTTCCTCGCCTACCTCTTCTGGTATGTCTCGGTTGTTGCGTTCCGTGCGCCTTGGATCTTGCCTTCCTCATTACGTTTTTCGTTTTGACTGCAAAGGGGGAGGACGACGCTCCCCTTTTTTCATATCCAGATAAAGGACTAAAATTATCTTTTTGTCTTGCAATCAAAAAAAAATGCGGTAGTATTGCATCAACAAACAAGGCTCACAGCCTGACTACCCATGAGGAGGAAATTCCAATGCCTAAGCGTCTTGAAGTTTACAAGTGTCAACATTGTGGGAACATTATTGAAGTTATGCACGGTGGCGGTGCCAACATTGTCTGCTGTGGTGAAAATATGCAGCTGCAGACTGAAAATACGGTGGATGCTGCCAAAGAAAAGCATGTGCCAGTGATTGAAAAAGGGGATGGCACCATTACCGTCAAGGTTGGCGCTGTTGCTCACCCGATGGATGAAAAGCACTACATTGAATGGATTGAGCTGATTGCTGACGGCAAAGTCTATCGTCAGTTCCTAGAGCCGGGTCAGGCACCCGAGGCTACTTTCTGCGTAACTGCAGAAAATGTCACCGCTCGTGAATACTGTACCTTGCACGGCCACTGGGCTGCATAAACAGTCGTTCTTTTTTAGCTGATGTAACGAAACGGGGGCCTTTGGGTCCCCGTTTTCTTTACACCCACCGTTACATCATGTATCATCCCACCCCATGAAACACGGCATTATAAACCGCTACCTGATGCGCGAAATCACCGGCATCTTCTTCCTTGGTCTGACTATCTTTACGCTGGTACTGCTGATGGGGCGGATGGTCAAGCTGATGGAGATGGTGGTGGCCAATGGTGTCCCCCTTGCAGAAGTCCTGCGCCTGATTATCCTGCTGCTGCCATCATTCCTTGTTTTGACCATCCCCATGGCCTTCCTGCTGGCAGTACTGCTGGCCTTCGGCCGTCTTTCCAGTGATAACGAAATTACGGTCTTGAAGGCCAGCGGCTTAAGTCTTGGTGCCTTGCTGCCGCCGGTGCTGCTGACCGCCACTGCTGCTGCGCTCTTGACCCTTTTTATCAGTGCATGGGGCGTACCCTGGGGTAATACCGGTTTCAAGCAGATGACCATGGATGTGGCCCGTAAATATGCAGCCTCTGCCATCCGTGAGCGGATCTTCAGGGATGATCTGCCCGGTATAGTCTTGTACGTGGATCAGTACGATGAGGCCCAGCGTACCATGCAGCGGGTCATGATCCAGGATAGCCGTGATCAAGAGCGCCCCTTGACCATCTTTGCCAAAAGCGGCCTGATCTCCTCTGATGATGGCACTGGCGTACTGCGGATACTGCTTAAAAACGGCACTATTCATACCCAACAAAAAGAGGATTACCGTCTGATCTCCTTTGGCGAGTACCTGCTGACCGCTGAATCAGGGCGAAGCACGCCGCTGGTCAGGACAGAAATGGATCTGGGGATAGGTGAATTGCGTAATGGCATCGGCTCTTTAAAAGTGTCCCCCCAGGCTCGCCTGAAGATGGCCACTGAACTGCACAGCCGCTTTGCTTTTCCCTTTGCTACCTTTGTATTTGCCATTCTGGCGCTGCCGCTGGGGCTTTCCAATCGTCGCACAGGTAAAGGCTCCGGTTTTACCATCAGCATCCTGATTCTGTTGGTCTACTATGTCCTGCTCTCATTTCTGCGTACCCTGGCTGAAAAAGGGGGGATTTCACCGGTTCTTGCGGTCTGGCTGCCCAACCTGATCTTCCTGTCCATCGGATTGTTCCTGCTGCGTCTGGCCTCTCAGGAAATGACGATCAGATCAGCCCTGGGGCGACTCTTCCGATTCGGGAGGACCGCCTGATGTTTGGTATTGTGGGACGCTATCTGGCAGCAACCTGGCTGCGTCTGTTCCTGCTTTGTCAGGGAGGATTTCTTGCGGTCTATCTGATCCTTGATTTTATGGAGAAACTGGGTCGCTTCAGCAAAGCCGGGGCCTCGCTAAGTGCCATCCTGCAGTTCTTTTTGTTCAAGATCCCTGAGATGCTGGGACAGACCATGCCGTTTGCGGTCTTGATGGCAACCCTGCTGGCACTGGGCATGCTCTCTCGCAGCAGCGAACTGACCGCCTTACGCAGCTGTGGCCTCAGTATTCCCCGTATCGTTCTACCGATTCTGGCTCTTGGCCTGCTCTGCAGCCTGATTCTGTTGGTCAACTCAGAATTTATAGTGCCCAAAAGTTACCAGCAGATGGAGCATATTGAAAAAGTGGTGATCAGGAAACAGAGTGTCAACACCTTCTTCCGGCTCAATAATATCTGGTTCCGCTCCAATAACCTGATCCTGCAGGCCAAGGTGTTTGATCCAAAAACACAGACCTTGCAAGGGGTAACGGTCTGGGACCTTTCTCCCGACATGCAGCCGATCAGACGTATGGATGCTGAACAGGCGGTACATGGTGCTGCCGGGTGGGAGCTACTCAAAGTACGAACACGCAGCTTTGCCGGGCGGGGTGGGGTGGTGGCAGCGCCTCGGTTGGCGGTGCCGTTAACCCTGAAAGTGGATGATCTGCGGATTCTGGATAATAATGCTGATAACTTCAGCTTCCGTAAACTGCGGGAATATGCGATCAGCCTTGAGCGGGGCGGTTACCCTGCCGGGCGCTATCGCACCATGATGCATGCCAAACTGGCCCTGCCGTTCGGCGCCTTTGTGATGGTGGTGCTGGGGATTCCCTTTGCCCTCAAGACCGGTCGTACCAGCGGGGTTGCCATGGGGGTCGGGACCGGTGTTGCAATTGGTTTTGCCTACTTCATCATCAACGCCGCTGTCCAGTCCTATGGCCGTAGCGGGGTATTGCCCCCCTTTGTTGCTGCCTGGGGGGCCAATCTGATCTTTGTCCTAACCGGCATCTGGCTTTCCATGACGGTCAAGCAACAGTAACAGCGCTGGTAAAAACACCAGAAACGCCAGCACAATGGCGGTCATCCCCAGCGACATGACCGCGCCGATGCTGAAGACTCCCTGGTGACGGGCCACCATTAAGGCACCGAAGCTGAACAGGATGGTCAGGGCGTTCAGGAAGACCCCCTTGCCGGCGCTGCTGGTGGCCACCTCCACTGGGGATTCCTCCCCCTTCAGGTGGCGGCTGATGATGTAGATGGCCGAGTCGATCCCCACCCCCAGCAAGAGCGGCATGACAATGATGTTGGCCACATTGAACTTCAGGCCGAACAACCACATCCCCCCCACCATCAGCAGTAGTCCGGCTGCCAGCGGCGTTACCCCCAGCAGGGTGGAACGCAGGCTGCGGAAGGCGATTAGCAGGATCAGCACCACCCCCCCCAGGGCATACAGGAATGCCTCCAGGTAGGAGAGCTTGAGGATCTTGAATGATTCATAGACGCTGACCGGTTCGCCGGTGGCGTGGGGATCAACGGTCTTGATCTGGGTAACAAACTCCGCCAGCGGCTGTTCGTTGAAGATCTCTTTTTTCGGGGCGATCTGCAGCAATAGACGGCCATCCTTGCCTACAAAACGTTGCTTCAGCGCCTGGGGAACATCGGCCTCGGTCACGGCACGGGCCTGCAGGCTTTCCTTCAGCAGCTTCAGCTTCTCCGGCAGCGGCGCAAACATGGCTTCCTGCATCTCCCGCAGCATGGTCAGGGCATTGCCGTCCTTTTCCTTTTCCAGTCCGGCAAAGAATTTATCCAGTGTCTTCAGGAAGGCGGCTATCGGTTGTGCCTCAGGCAGCTTCTGTGCCTCAAGGCTGTTCTTCAGTTTTTCAACCCGCTCACGAAAGCCCTCAAAAATGGCCGGCAGTTCCATTACCCGCAGATTTTCTTCATAGGCCACCGGCTGCACCTTTGCCATAATCTGCTTGATCCGTTCCAGCTCAGCCAGTTTTTCCGGTTGCTGATCCGGCACCAGGGCAGGCAGGGATACCACATGGTCCACACTGGGCAGCGCCTCAAAGCGCTTGGTCAGTCTGATCGCCTCGTCACGGTCTTTAGCCATGGAGACCCCAAAGTAGCCGGAGTTTTCCTTGCTCTTCATCAGCTTGTAGGCGTAGGTGACCGATTCCAGCCCCTTGGCCTGCAGGTTCAGCATATTAAAATCAAACGGCACGCGGGTCAGGGCTGCTGTGCCGGTCAGGGCCAGCAGGGCGGTTGCCGCCACAATCAGGCCGGGTCGGGCAAACAGGCGTTGCAGGGGCGGCGTTGTATTGTGCGGGATCGGCTTGGGCCGTTCAGTGGCTGACTTCTTGTGTAGCAGGACCAGTACGGCAGGCAGTACGGTAAAGGTGGCTGCAAAGCAGACAAAGACCCCCATGGCTGCAATCAGGCCCAGCTCGGCAATGCCGCGGAAGTCGGTCAGCAGGAAGGTCAGGAAGGCCAGGGCGGTGGTGGCAAAGGCCAGCAGGACCGGGCGCAGGTTGGAGCTGAGGCTCTCCTGCAGTGCTGTTTCAAAGCTGTCATGCAGCAGCAGTTCCTGGTGACGCAGCACTACCTGAATGCTGTATTCCACCCCCAGCCCCAGCAGCATCACGGCAAAGGCCATGGAAAGGATGTTCAAGTGGCCGACAAAGAGGGTAGCCAGGCCAAAGGCGATGCTGATGGCGATTAAGAGCGCAACCATGGCGGCAACCGTGTTTTTCACGCCCCGGAAGGCAAACAGCAGCAGAATAACAGTCAGCAGCAACGACAGCACCGAGGCGATGGTCATATCATCCATGCTGGTGGCCATCTCTTCGTACTCCAGCACCGGCACACCGGTGATCCCGGCGGTAATACCCTTGAATTCAGGTTTCTGACGCAGGATGTTCAGCTCTTCCCGCACCTTCTTGATCGCCTTTTCAGCCGGTACAAAGCTATCGGTTTCCTTCAGGGGACGGATGGCCAGTACCTGCTGTCTGCCTGCGTTTTCCAAGGCGGATGGTTTGCCATCAGCGCCGCCGGACAGGAAGGAATCCATGGACAGGGCGCTCTTTTTACCGTCAAACCCGGCAAAACCTTTGTCCAGGGTGCCCAGCATGAAGGTCAGGCGTTGCAGTTTATCGGGAGATGGTGCTTTCAGGTAGTCGTCAATCTGACTTGTCAGAGAGCTGAACAGGGTCTGGATCGAAGGGGCTGCTGCCAGATCCTTCAGCACCGGTCCGGCCATTTCAAGGGTGCCAGCCATCGCCTTCAGTTCATCAAGTGACATGAACAGCAGGCCGTTCTGGCGGAAGTAGGGCATGCCGCCGGGGTACAGTACCTCCAGAAACAGGCGTTTTTCCTGGGACAGTCGTGCGTAGAGGGCGTCGCTGAAGCGGCTGACCAGGGCTGGATCAGTACCTTCGATCACCACGGCGATTTCTTCCTGATCACCAAAGGCAGCGCGGTAGGCCTGATAATCTTTTTGAAACGCCGCATGGCGGGGCATCAGATCATCACGCCCGGTCAGGAACTCCAGCTTCAGGGAGGTGTACACAATTGACAAGGCGGCCAGCAGCAGGGCAACGGCCAGCACTAGGCGAGGATGGCGGGTGATAGCGCCAAAGAGACGGGATGCGGACATCGGATACTCCGGGTCAGGGTTGTTGGCTGCGCGGTGTCTGTTTTTTCCAGGGGGCGACAAACAGGTAGAGGATTACCAGAAAGGGCAGGGCGGAAAAGGCTGCCTCAAACCTGCCAAGAAACAGTTGCCAGGTGGAAAACCCCAGGATGGCAATAATAAAACAGATTAACAGGACAGCGGCTGATTTGCTCATGGTCGGCAGTGTACTATCATCCGGCTGAAAAGTGAAGCATTGGTGGTATACTGTCAGCTATGAACAGAGAACCCGAAACTGTATGGCATACCCTTACCGTTGATCAGGCGCTTGAACTGCTGCAGACATCGCCTGATACCGGTCTGAACTCAGACGACGCTACCCGTCGTCTGCAGCAGAATGGGCCGAATGAGCTGACCGAGCAGGCCGGGCGGACCCCCTGGCAGATCCTCTGGGAACAGTTTACCTCTACCATGGCCCTGATCCTGACCGCTGCTGCCGTGGTTTCCGGTCTGGTGGGATCATTCAAGGATGCAGCTACCATCTTTGCCATTGTGATCCTGTTTGCGCTGCTTGGGTTTGCCCAGGATTTCCGTGCTGAGCGGGCCATTGCAGCCCTGAAACGGATGGCGGTGCCGCTGGTACGGGTGCGGCGGGATATGACAGTACAGGAGCTGCCTTCACTGCAGTTGGTGCCCGGTGATATCGTGCTTCTGGAGGCGGGCAGTGTGGTTCCGGCTGATTGCCGCCTGTTGGAGGCCCATGGCCTGCGGGTGCAGGAGTCGCTGTTGACCGGTGAATCAGAGGCGGTGGAAAAACAGACTGACCTGATTGCAGCCGTTGAGTTACCGCTGGGTGACCGCCGCAACCTGCTGTTTATGGGCACTCTGGTGTCGGCTGGCCGGGCTGTGGCAGTGGTGGTCGCCACCGGTATGCAGACTGAACTGGGAAAAATCGCCACCCTGCTGCAACAGGTGGGGCAGGAGTGGACTCCGCTGCAGAAACGGCTGGATCGGCTGGGCAAGGTGCTGGCAGCGGCCTCGGTGGCGGTGGCAGGGCTGATCTTTGTGGTGGGGATGTTGCGGGGGGAGGCTCTGAAAGAGATGCTGCTGCTGGCGGTCAGTGTGGCGGTGGCAGCCATCCCGGAAGGGCTGCCGGCAGTGGTGACCATCACCCTGGCCCTGGGGGCCCAGCGGATGCTGAAACGCCATGCCCTGATCCGGCGACTGCCCGCTGTTGAGACGCTTGGATCGGTTACGGTGATCTGCAGTGACAAGACCGGTACCCTGACCCAGAACCGGATGACCGTTACCGGGCTGATGAACACGGATGCTATTGTTGGCGTGGCAGGAGATACCTCATCCGATAGGTTGCTGCTAATGATCGGCAGCCTCTGTAATGATGCGGTGTTGAAGGTTGCTGATGGTGAAGAGTCCGTACTGGGTGACCCCACTGAAGGCGCCCTGGTCTCTGCAGCCGCAGCAGCTGGTGTTTTTCGGGATGAGCAGGAACAGGCCCTGCCTCGGATTGCCGAGATTCCCTTTGATTCTGTCACCAAGCGGATGATTACGGTGCATCAGATTACCGCGCTGGTTCCCAGCCTTTTGCCGCTTCCTCCGTTGCCAGCAGGGGGTAAGCTGCTGGCAGTCAAAGGTGCGTTGGATAGTGTGCTGGGGCTTTGCAGCACAATTTTACTGAACAACAAGGTCGTAGCGTTGACGGATGATCATAAAAAGGCACTACAGGCAGCTGCAGACCGGCTTTCCGCTGAGGGGCAGCGGGTGCTGGCCCTGGCACTGCGGGTTCTGCAGCCGGATGCTGATGATCGCCTGGAGGCGTTGGCGCAGGAGTTTGTCTGCATCGGTCTGGTGGCCCTGACTGATCCCCCCCGTGAAGAGGCAAAGCAGGCGGTGCAGCGCTGTCTGACCGCAGGTATCAGGCCGGTCATGATCACCGGTGACCATCCTCTGACTGCACGTGCCATTGCCCGTCAGGTGGGGATTGATGATTCAGGCGGCGCCTTAACCGGAGTTGAGCTTGATCGACTGACCCCGGAGCAGTTTGATGCTGCGGTGGCAACGGTCTCGATCTATGCCCGGGTGGCGCCGGAGCATAAGCTGCGGATTGTGGACGCGATCCAGCGCAGCGGTGGTGTGGCTGCCATGACCGGTGACGGGGTCAATGATGCCCCGGCCCTGAAAAAGGCTGATGTGGGGGTGGCCATGGGCAAGGTCGGCACTGATGTGGCCCGGGAGGCCTCGGATATGGTGCTGCTGGATGACAATTTTGCCACCATTGTGGCTGCGGTGGAGGAAGGCCGCACCATTTATGACAACATCCGCAAGTTTGTGGTCTTTTCTGTGGCCGGTAACACCGGCAAGATCCTGGCCGTGTTGGTCCTACCGTTTCTGGGCATGGGGATGCCGCTGACACCGCTGCAACTGTTGTGGCTCAACCTGCTGACCGATGGTCTGCTGGGGCTGGGTATGGGGCTGGAACGGCCTGAACCGGATGTGATGAAGCGCCCGCCCATTGCACCGGACAGCCAGATCTTTGATAGCCGCACCATCCGCTATGTCCTGCTGACCGGTAGCCTGATCGGCGGTTCCTGTATGCTGGTCACCTGGCTGACCTGGCAGTCTGGTGGTCCCTGGCAGACCGTGTTGTTTGCCTCCCTGGCCCTGGCCCAGATCGCCCAGGCCATGGCATTGCGCTCCTTCCGCAGCTCGTTCCTGCAGATGGGGCTGTTCAGTAATCCGTCTCTGCTGGTCATGGCTGCCAGTGTGCTGCTGCTGCAGGGGCTGGCCATCTGGCTGCCGCAGTTGCAGGGCTTTTTCCGCACCACCGCACTTACGCTTGATCAGCTCTGGTTGGTACTGTTACCGGCAGTGGCGGTGTTTCTGCTGTTGGAAGGAGAAAAGTGGGTCGGTCGATTGGGCAGGACTTCGAGAGGTAATTAATGCGGTAAAGGGAGAGACATCCAGTCAGGCATGTACACGATTCAGTTCAACAGGCACGTTGTGCTTTGGCTGTTGGGAGGCTCTTTGCCGCGATTCTTCCTCTTGTGCAGCTATCTCATGAGCGCGTTATGGCGTTTCGGCAGTTTCAAAAAACACTCCCTATAATGAACTGACCAATGCAAGCATCTCTTTATCTGCCCAGAGCCATGCACCCCTTGCTGTCAGCGGTCGATGATTGAACCATTTGGCTGCAATCAGAGGATCAACCTCAAGTATGTTCGTGTAATCATCAAGAAAAAAATCAAATTCAAAGCGTGATTGATTCAGTGTTCCAAGCACTGACCGGTCAGTTGCCGTGTCAAACAGAGCAGGCCCCATAGCGAGTTCAACCCGCTTGAGAGTTGCTTCCGGCACACCCATAGCAATCAATGCTGCCAGATACAGTTCTTTATGAAACTTCCCAAGATTTTGGAACTGTTCTTTTTTCAGGCCTGCTTCGAAAAGCACAAAGCGGGTTGTATCGTGGCAGAACATGATGCATTGTCGCCGGTCAATAACATGCAGATGGGCATGCCAGCTACCGAGAGGATTTGCATCGGTTAGTGGCGTTGGCGACACTGAGGGCAGTTTGGCGGCAAGCGCCTTTGTGCAGTGGAATATCATTTGTTGATAGCGTCCTTAAGAACATTACTGGGCTTGAAGGTTATCACCTTGCGGGCCTCAATGGTAATAGCCTCGCCGGTCTGGGGGTTGCGACCTCTGCGGGCGTTTTTCTGTTTCGGCTCAAACACGCCAAAACCGGAAATCTTGATGGTCTCACCTGCCTCAAGTGATTCCTTCATAATGGCAAATACCGATTCCATCAGTGCAGCGGAATCTTTTTTGGACAGGCCGGTGGTGGTCTGGATCTTTTCTGCGATATCTGCTTTGGTCATTGTGATTGTATTCCCCTTCTTATTTCAGTTTCCATCACCAAGGAATTCCTGTGACGGCCAAAGAGCGGTGTCCTGCGGTAGAATGATACCCCTGCCGGATCCGGGGGGGGCACTGCTGCCACTGATGCAAGGTAGCGCAAATAGTTGCGAAATAGCCCGGTTCCCGCACAACCTCCTGATATCCCGGAACGGCTCCCACCCACTTGCCCAGTCGGCCGTTGCGTTCCTGGGTGAGATAAAGGGTCGGCAATCCCATAAGTGCCGGTCCGTCCATACCGGCGGTGGTCACGCCAATCTGGCCCACCAGGCCGTGATGCCATCTCAACTCTTCAAACAGGTGAAGCTGTGCTCGGCGCATGTCCGGTCCCTGGAAGAGCGGTTCTTTCCAGCACAGGGTCAGGTTGACTGCCCCTGGCGGAACAAGCTCTCGCGGAACATTATCGCCGAAAAAGATGGGTGATAACCCGGCATTCACTACCAGTTCAGAAAGCTGACGCAACTCATCGAAACAGGTATTGCGCTGGACATGGTGATCACCCGTTCGGACCCACAGCAGCACCTTCTGTTCCGGCGTCCCTCCCACTTTGGCATCGACCCATGCCCGTAAGGGAGCCGACGGCGATTCGTCACCCAGAAAAGCGGAGCGCAGGGTACCCTGTGCTTGTTGCGCGTCAGCTCGAAAAGCCTCGGCAATGATATGTGTCAGATGCTTGGGACTCGCTGGTCGAGACCGATAGGGGCGAAGGGCTCCGTCCAACCCGGCATCGAAAAGGAATCGTCTGGCCTGCAATTCGTGGGCAGCACCGGGTCTGATCTGGATGGAAAGGTCGGCAAACAGTGCCGCCGCAGCCAGGTACCAGCCTTCGCCAAACGAAAAGCCGGGATCGGCATGGAACGTATAGGCGAGGTTGCGTTCCTGGACGGTTTTTCTGGCAGACTTTGCGGCGACTTCAGCTCTGAGGGCCATCGCTCTCGCTTTGTCCGTATTCAGTCGTTGGGCAAAACCTGCGGCCGCCAGTGCAGCCTCTTCGGCAGTACTGGCAATCTGCTCTACTCGCTGCCAGCCGTCGTTGCAATCCTCCAGCGTGGGCGCCCGCTGAGCACCGCGAGAAAGCTGCCCGGCGCCGTAGCGCGCATCCTCTGCCCGAGCCGCGCAAGCCTGCACCAGCACCCAGTGCAGCAGCGCCGCCTCGCGGCTTTCCACCGCGTTGCCCAGCGCCTGTCCGGCCAGCAGCACAACCTGCTCCAGCCGAGAGCGATACGCATCGCGCACGCCGGGCAGATGCAGCGTTCCCTGCACTGCGCCGGCCTCGGCCAAAAGCGTGACGGCCTTTTGGGTAAGCTCCCCGCTCTCGTTTTCGTTATTAAGCAGCCTTGTCACAGTATCTTCTTTGTTCATGATTTCGCTGCGAGTGGTCCCGCAACACCGTAGTATACGGTCACATGACCTGGATTATAAATCAACATATCAGTGAGAATTGGTTATCAAGGGAGGAAATGACAGCATACTTTCGCGCAAAAACCGGGAAGTGTCCGTAGTTTTTTTCCTGTTTTTTTTTTTTTTACCCGCGCAATCATGCCGATGGAGTCAGCAAGAGGCATTCATTTCATCCTTCATAATTCATCCTTCAACCTTGCCTTTCAGGGGCGCGGGAGAGTGAGGAGAAGAGTTTAAGAAAGGGGGTTAGGTTGGTCATCGTTCTCTATCTACGACTTTTAAATCTGCCCAACACTTCCTCAATTTCTCGTAATTGTGGGTTGCGTGGATAGTCATTTCTTAAAACTCGAATCAAATCTGCAAGACTGCATTTTCCCCCGTTGGCTGCAACTCTCGCTGCATTGTGCCAACGAGAAAAGGCGGTACCCTTGCTTTCAAGTTCCTTTCTTTTCCCTCCAGCCCTCTCCCATACTTCATCAAGGGACTCAGGGGCCAGCTCACTGCCAATATCGGCTACCCCATCGATTAGCGCAGACTTGTAATCTGAGAAGCTGCCTTCCGTGTTCTGAGGAGAAGAGAGTATTTGAAGCAATCGGTCCCAAATCGGCAGCAATTCTTTGCAAACTTCCAATGACGGTGTTGCCTCCGGGTTTCTTTGTTTGATCTCTATTAGTTTCTTCGCTGCATTTCTCCAATTATGCCTTAGGATTACCTGTCCGATTTTGACTGCATTTTCTAGCCAATCAAGGCGAGAAAAATAATACATCCAATCAATCAATTCCTGTTCTCTAACGGGGACATTCCATGTAATGAGAGCCAATATTTCCTTTGTGGATGGCCTGCTAGATCGTAAAAGTTCGACAATCTTGTTTAGCAATGCAGGTTCAGGCTGAGCAATTGATTGACCGGACTTGATACGACTGATCAACTGGTTTGCTACAAGTGGAAGTAACTTGTTAGATTCATTTACAGTCAAATTAGTCCACAATTCTTTTCGCCGTGGGTGCTCTACTACTGCCTGTATCAAATAGGGTCCAACAGCTTCGATTAAGTTGTATGAATCATCTCCACTGATTACGACCTCAAGAAGTTTGTTGCCATGAATTTCAGGTTGTAAAGATTCAGGCCAGGCTTCTCCACAAAGTTGGATATGTGTTGCCCAGAGTAACCGACTAGAGGCTTTCGACACATCAATTAAACTCAGCAAGGTTGGCTTCTGCACGGTAAGCTGCGCTGCTAACCTACACAGGTCTGCGTCTTGCCCTGCAACGATAGTTTTCACCACAGCATCAGAAGGGAGGTTGTGAATCAAGTACTCAAAACCAGGGGATGCATCACCAATAAAGCCCTGCTGCTTTACGAAGGTGTCGGCAACAGAAAGCTTCGAGAAAACCAAACACCATGCATGTAGAACTGACCATTTCCGCTTTTGTGCCTGCTTGCGTATTTGGTTGAGTTGAGCCGGACTCCATTGTTCTCTATTGGCTATATTGATTAACGATCTTTCTATATCTTTATCGCTTTTGACAAAATCATTAATAATTACTTCTATATCAGGAATTGCCAACCACCTGATAGCAGCACACGACCATGTTTCATCAAGCGAATCCAAACCGCGCTGGATAACAGATTTAATGTTCGTCTGCCACCAAATTTGAGCTTTTCCAGGCTGTAACTTGGCAAGAAAGGTAATTGACTTCTCTGTTGACAACACTGGGACAATATCAACCAGTCGGCTGCGGAAGGCCTCTTCCAGAATTTTTGAATCCGGTACAGCTGACAAATCGATGTTGGCAAGCAATTCGACCTGATCGGAAGACAGCGATGGCAGATACGTTAACAGCTTTGAACAGGCAAATTTCTTGAATTTAACACCCACAGTATTGGTGGGCGCCATAACAATTAGGGTTCTTAACAAAGCAAGAGCATCGTTGAAATCATCTGCAATATTGAGCCGTTCAAGATTGTCAGCAACGCGAGCAGCTTGCTTGAGATGGGCCAAATTAGAATCGTTAGGTGGAATTTCCTTAAGAACTTCGGAAAGGATCAGGTCATGTTGGCCAGCCAGGAACTTTGCCGCTCGATTTAACTGGGCAGTCGCATAAGGGTTTGCCAATTCAATTCGCTCAAAAGGCTGTTGCCATTGTTGAGCCCGGCAAGCAGGTGTGCCAAAAATCCAGGGCAGATTGTTTGGTTCGCTACTTTGAGGCGGGTTTAACGCTAGACGAGCAGAAAAGTGCATTCTAGCAGTAGGCCAAAGCCGCCGCCAAACATCCGCAATAATTTGTGGCCAAATTTCGAGAGCATTACAGATGATCACAGCATGACCTTGAGCGGACAATATCGCTTCAGCCACTGCTATAAGATGTTCTTGCGGAGCGGGTGCCATTGTCTGCCCGCCAGCGATTTCAGTTAGGGCAGGGCTCAAATCTTCAACAGCTCCGATGTGTTCACGTCGCCACAAAGCTACTTCACTTCGAACCATGCCCGCTCGAGTTGCCGTCAAGTCTGGTATGGTCCACCAAATACACCACCATTCACCAACAGGACCACATCCGACCGAAGGCCACCAGATATCTCCAGGCGAGATGTCTCCAGGGGGGCGGTCTGTTAATCCTTCAAGTTCGCGAGGTAGGTTTACTTGAGGATCATTACATTTCAGTAGTCTATGGGAATTATCTTGTGCACCGTATGTGGCAAGGACATGCTTCATTATGCAATTCCATCTAACAGCCATTTGAGAGGTAAGCTTAGATCCTGGGTCCTATCCCCACCATGAGGCATGACTACCCAACCTTGATGTTCAGGGCCTTCGTCAATAAATACCTCTACACCACTGTTGTCAGTTAGTTCTTGCCCAAGGGAAGAAAGTCCCCAAATACTAACCTCATCTTTGTGCCAGTTGCTCCGAATGAAAGACGCGACCAATGGAAGCTTTCGTGCAAGCTCTTCGGCAGGTGTAGCTGTCGATTCACCCAACTCATCATAGCATGAGAGCAGAATTGCTAAACGGGGTCTTTCCAGAGGCTTCACAATTCCCAGCTTGGCTACATGAAGAAGTATCTGAAGTTTTTCTACCCAATAGGCGTTAGCATCCCATGTGCTGACTCTGCTAACAGAAGGCTCGCCGCAATGAGGGTGCTCGGCAAGCTTTTCCAAAGCATCTGGAAAAGTCACTTCTGCTTTCAAGCGAATCAGCAGAAGCCATCCTTTCGCTTTACATAGTCTTGCTTGCCAGGCCAAGTCGACAGAACGAGTCGAAATAACCTGCTTTAATTGTTCACCCCCGTAATCTGGCCAGCTTAAATCCATGGCTCTGCCGTTCTCATCTTGCAACGGCAAACAGACCTCCGACCAAGTGCCATGTGGTGTATGTGAGGCCGCATTGCCATTCTCAAGACATCTCAATACTTCCTGAAACGCCGAAAGATCAGCAGGTGCCCCACGTAAACGCAGTGTCCCAGGATTTCTTTGCAACCGACCATAAAGCTGCCCGGTATAGTGTGTTTTTCCGCTATTGGGACCACCGAGAAGTACGATCTCTGGTGTCAGCATTTTACACCTCTGAATGCCGAAAATGGCTGATGATGTAATACAGGTTCAAGAATTGGATTGCATCGTTTCTGCTCCCATACGCTATTTACAGCGCAGGAGAGTACTTCGGTTAACGACTCGGGATGACTAACTGTTGTTGTCAATTCTGTCGCGTGGGGAATTGCCTCTCTGAGAGCCCTTTGTATCGAATCCCTAATGCCAGGCGTTAACTCCGCTAACGGTTTTTTGTCGGTCTTCGTCCAAACAAGAACGACGGGCCGTGTCCCTACATACCCACCCAGCCTTTCAAGCAACTGGCGAAGATCAGTACGGGCCGATCCTCGCTCTGGTCCACTTAATCGATCACAATCAGCAATAACCAAAAAAGTGTCGGCATGTTCGACTGTCCATCGTGCACCTTCTGCCTCTGGCGCATTTTCGTTGATGGCCCATCGCGTAAACCATTCTCCTGGGGCATCGCTCAACAAAACATCGCGAAGGGATTGATCCTTGCGACGAAGTACAAGATGCAAAAGTCCAGGTGCTCTACTGGTGCCCCGAGGTGTATGCGGCGGAAAATGTGGCTTTCGTGCTGCATCATCAAAGCGTGACCAAGCTGCTAAAGCTTCCCATGCTCCAAGGGTCCAGGAACCACAAAACTCACCTTCAGCAATGGCACTACCACGTAGGCAGTTTAAATAGTTCCCCAACAACAGAGTGGTTTTTCCTGCATCATGAGCACCCAACACACCTACAAGGATTGAACGCCCACGAGGTAACAAGGTAATCAAGTCCGCCAAGCCCAAGGTAGAACCAGACCATGGAACACGCGCAGCCGATTCAATAGGTGTGGTTTGGCCTTCTTTTGTTTTTTTGTCAGCAACTCCAAAGCGGTAATGTTCGCACTCAGTCAAGTAGTCCAAATGACCATCAACACAACTCTCACCATCGTGGACGTAACAATTTGGATTCGAGCATCGCTTTGTCATTGCCCGGCTCCAGCCAACCTGACAGCTTGTTCCTGACGATAGATTGCCTGAGCAAGGCGTGGGAGGCTAATTGACACGCCTGGTTCCAGATTGGATCGCTGCAAAAGCTTTTTAGTATCCTTTTCTCCTTGTAGAACAGCTACTATTATATCTCGTATGCTTAAACGTCCTTCTTTTGGCGGCGATTCTAATGATTTTGCCCACGCTTCCGGCAATTCTGAAATTTTTCCAAGAATCGTATTGAGCAGTTCGCGAATCTTGTATGAATTTACAAACTCGGCTTCTGGCAATTTGGCGACAGCTTCAGAGAGGGCGTAAGTCACGCTAGCAGGTGTTGGTGCTTGAACCTCGTTCAGAAGATCGAAAGGCATGACCGCCCCTGCGAGGACAGGCGGTAGTTCTCGATAACTGCACAACAAGGAAGAGGAATATAGCGCTTCACACCACCAAAGTGTGTTTAGTCTCAAATGGTCAGCTTTCCTTTGTTCCTCGCTTTGCTTGACGGCATCTTGCAACCAGCTGCGTTGAGCACTTAAAAGCTCTTTGGCAGACTCAAGCTGGTGTGTTTCGTGTTGTTCTAGTTGTTTTATTAATCCATTTTGGCTCTTAGCAATTTCAGCCCTAACAAGATCTAAATGGTCAGCGAGCAATGCCGTCATTCGATCAGTAAATTCCCAAGACCAATGTTGCTGCTGATTTGACCAATAAGGGTTATTATTTTCAACAGTATTACCCTTGTAATTTTGGCCTGAAGCAGCCGCAACTCTATTCAAAAGCGTATCACGGTTTACCTTGGCAACTTTTGTTTCTTCATATTCAAGTTGTTGAATTTTCTTTGTTGCCGGAGCGCGTTTTGCCTCTGTGACATTAGGAACTATCAGTGAAACTGACTCCGAAATTTTTGACCACTCTGCCAGCATGCCTCTAACGACAGGTTCCTCTCGCCCCAAGCGTACCAAAGAAAGTGTATCCGTAGCGGTGTAAGACAGCACGATAGCGCTTAAACCGTCTGCGACCTGATTGCAGGCATCAAGTAAAATTGCGCGATAGATAAACATAGGCGGATCAGTATGGACAGAGAGCACTGAAGTCCAGACCTCGGCCAATGCGTCGGCAGCCATAATTATTGCCGGGTCGTCGGAGGGGATGTCAGGATCAAGACCTGCCAGCACGGCACGAATCATAAGCGGCGGCGACTCTTTAAGCTTTTGAGCAACGTTTTTCGCTGCTGATTCGATCTTTGCAAAACGCTCGTCATTGCCATCCAACTTTTCAATAAGACCTGCCTTGTTGAGACTTTTCAGTAGTTCTGACATCAATGACCTCCATTCCTTCAATATTATTGAGCATGTACCTGTATATATTTTTGGATGATTTTATTGTTCGGAAAATCAGCAAGTACTGACTGCAATAGCGCAAATGGAGTTACAATCGCGCCCTGGTCGCATCGTATCCATATCCTCTGCCACAAATCAACTGGTCTCGGATTGTTTTCAACATCTCGCCGCCTACCCCCTGCACGCTCCCAAAGAGCACGGGCATCTGCAGTGTCTGGATAGTTGTCTGCAAGCAGTTCAATCAGATCCATTGGCAGTGTTTGCCCACCTGAAGAGTAAACCGGCCCCTTCGTAGCATGCATAGCGAGAACAGGTATTTCATGCTGAGATGGCAATAAATGATTTGAGTTGCGCAGGAGTAAGATCAATGCTTCTGCAGAAGCACGTGCGGCAAATTTACGATACCGATCATCCTTGAATTTATCGCCAAAATCTGAAACTCCTTTTGCAATAATTGCCGGAATTTTATGTGCTTCGGCAAGCGCTGCCAAGCCGCTAGCCTCCATTTCTACCCCTAATACCTTCCTCATCGACACAGAAAGCTTTGGAAAAAGTTGATCGTCCACCTTTACTGCGGCTCCAGTTGCTATCGGAGCTACATGGATTTGGAAATTAGCCGGTTGCGGTAGTTGTGTCGGAAACCGACTACACAAATCTTCAATATAGGATTTTCCTTGATCAGTTAGAGTTAGCGGCTCCGTAATCCATTTTTTTTGCGTGAGGTGCTCCAGAACCTTTGACCAATTCGGGCATTGACTTTCGAAATCCGCTTGCGCCTTAGGATCAATGCAATTCAGTAAACATTTCAATACCCAGTTTTCTTGGCATTCATACGTAAGTCGTGGGCGTTCCTCCATCCAAGAGGGCGTACCCGCAAACTTCACAGCTTGCATCTGCTGAACCCACACTTCTGAAGGTCGATACTGGAGCATGTCATATTCAAAAGTTTCATGCCCCGATTCCACTCTCGATTTACCGGAATCATACGACCATAACCGCTCTCCGAAAATGACATCTCCCAACGCAACCTCTCCACGACGCCCAGCGCATATACCACTCATTGCAAGGCACTTCACCGAAGAACTACAGATTATACTACTAGCAACAGCTTGCGTTTGTTCCCGCCCCATATAGCCAGCGTAGGTGGCACGTATGCTTATCGGAACTCCACTGTTTGTAGCAAACTGAGCATCGGCAACGATTCGCCCTGAGAGATCGGGGGCCATCCTCCACCCAGGAGCAATAATCCCATCACGAACAGAAAGAACCTCATCAAATTCATCTTTTAATGCACACAACAGTAGAATATCAATTGGCTGAGATTGCGATGAATGACTTTTGGATTGATCTATAGAACTCGAAACAATTAGTTTAGCAGGTATTGTAGAAGCAGGTAAATCATCAACTAATCTCCGTGATTCTGCTGCAACTCCATCAATCGTAATTCTTGCCTTTACAACTTGTTCTGAAGTCCAATTCATAGGGTCACTCCAATACTCTGCTTTCATTCGTAGTCGTCGAGCAAGATCGTCATCTATTGTTGAAATTGCTAATGAAGCATCGGACCATAGAGCCACCAATTTCGGATTTGGTCGATTGAGTTTTGTATCTTCTCCCCGAGCAGATGCGAGATACATCCTTGTTTCATCAACTGCCTGCCAGACTTTTCTAATTGCTTCAGGCTGTGTAGGTTCTTGAGGCATCCCAGCAATTGGCAGTGCTTGCAATAGCTTCATAATTTCAGGCAAGACTTGATCGATTGACGAAATAAATTCCATGCTTAACTTACAACCTCCTATTTCCAGGTTCTTTATAAACTTTCGATTAATGGCAAGCTAAACTTCTATCTACCCCTTCTATTATCCTCAAGCATCTCCACCGACATCGCATACCTGAGCCGCCAAGCCATCTTGATCGGCCGCTCGCGCTCGTAGTTCATGCTATCCACCGGGCAAAAAAACAGAACACTCCCCGGTTTTCGTAGCATTTCCACCACGAATCAGGCTCATATCCCATGAGCGTTTAGCTTTGTCGAGATGGTCAGTCATCAAATGATTTCCTGAAAATAAATACTCAACCCCTGTTAAACTCCTCCTTAAATCCCCTGACACCATCAAGAATCTGATCGAACGAATCATCGATCCTGCTTCAGCTTTTTAGTCACATTCGTTGAAGTCAGCACCCGCATCTGGCGGATGGCGATTTCGTTCAGACGCCGAAGCCGTTCGCCCTGCGTCAGCCCCATGTGGATCAGTTCCGCATTCATACTCTCAATATTGGCCAGAACCAGAAGCTGTTCGACGGTCGCGTGGTCACGCATATTGCCCTCAGCCTGTGGATTGCCATCACGCCACTCGCGGGCGGTTTCGCCGAACAGGGCGACATTCAGCAGATCGGCTTCATTGGCATAGGTGACAGCGGCCTGGGCGGCGGTAACTTCATCCGGGATAAGATGCAGCTTGATGGCATCGGTGTGAATACGATAGTTGAGTTTGGAAAGGGTGCGGTTCAGATTCCAGGCCAGCGACAGCCGCCGGTTTTCATCGTCTTTGAGGCGCTGGAACTCCTTGATCAGATAAAGCTTGAACTCAACCGATATCCAGGAGGCAAATTCAAAGGCGATATCCTTGTGTGCGAAGGTACCGCCGTACCTCCCTGACCGGGAGACCATTCCTATGGCATTGGTTGCATCAATCCATTGGCGCGGCGTCAGGACGAAGCTGTTGAGCCCGGCTCTGTTTTTAAACCCCTCGAATTCGATGGGTTTAAAAACAGGATTATTCAATTGTTCCCATATGCCAAGAAATTCTACGGTATTGCGGTTTCTCATCCAGTTCTGAATGACGATATCCGATCGATCCGGTTCTTTGTGTTTGGCGATGTCTGTCAGAGAAATATAGTCATCATCGGATCGATGCTGAACGGTAACGACCGTTCCCTGCACCTCAATCGTGTTTCGTTTTGCCATTGTCACTCCTTGTTGCCGACAATGTATATCAGGCAGAAAATTTCGTAATGTCGCCCGTCTAAGGAATTGGGAAAATCAGGACACTCCCCGATTTTCGTAGCATTTCTACCACGGATCAGGTTCATGTTCCATCAGTAAAAAGACAGGACACTCCCGGATTTTCGCAGCATTTCCACCACAAAACCGGCTCATGGAATCTGTGGGGTCAGGCTTCAAGGTTGATACGTTGTAGTTTCAATCCTGGCACGTTGGAAGACCCCATTGCTACTTAAGGCACTCGGCAGTAAATAAACATATCATCTTGCATCTCATCTTCGTGCCATATTTCGCTGCGCCTCAATCACAAAATCCTCAACGTAGAACAACTACGTCTGCGGTTTTGCTCAATCGGCACAGCAAAATCTGACATAAATCTGAGCGCCATCTGGCACATTTATTTACTGCCGAGTGCCTAAAAGGCGCGGCTGGATAGTGCCGCCGTATGCAATAAGGGCTACAGCAGGGCCTGCAATTTTCAGTTTCAGGTAAGTAAATAAAGTGAAGCCTCACCAGACATTAGATCTGATGAGGCTTCATTGCAGCGGGGGCCGGGAGGCTGGCTTAGTTAGGCAGCGACGGCAGCTCAATCCCCGCCATTTTCTGCACCATCCGCACTACCTGACAGCTGTAACCAAACTCATTATCGTACCAGACATACAGCACGCAGCGGTTACCCTGGACAATGGTGGCCAGGGAGTCAACCACGCCGGCATGGCGTGAGCCGACAAAGTCGCTGGAGACCACTTCCGGTGACACCACGTAATCAATCTGGTTCTGCAGCGGTGAGTTGAGGGCGGTATCCCGCAGGAAGCTGTTCAGCTCCTTGACGTTGGTTTCCTGTCCCAGCCCCAGATTCAGGATCGCCAGGGAGACGTTGGGGGTTGGCACCCGGATGGCATTGCCGGTCAGCTTGCCAGCCAGATCAGGGATGACTTTGGCAACGGCTTTGGCAGCGCCGGTCTCGGTAATAACCATGTTCAGCGGGGCACTGCGGCCACGGCGTGAACCTTTGTGGTAGTTGTCGATCAGGTTCTGGTCATTGGTGTAGGAGTGGCAGGTCTCCACATGGCCGTGCTGGATGGTGAAACGGTCATGGATCGCCTTCAGCACCGGCACAATGGCGTTGGTGGTACAGCTGGCAGCGGAGAAGATGGTTTCGTTCTCAACGATCAGTTCGTTGTTGACCCCGGCCACCACGTTGGGGATATCACCCTTGCCCGGTGCGGTCAGGATTACCTTGCTGATCCCCTTGGCTTGCAGGTGGCGGCCCAGTCCTTCGCGGTCGCGCCATTTGCCGGTGTTGTCGATCAGGATGGCGTTGTTGATGCCATAGGCGGTGTAGTCTACATTTTCCGGGGCATCGGCGTAGATGATCCTGATCATGTTGCCGTTAGCGATGATGGCGTTTTCTTCCTCATCCACGGTGATGATGCCGCTGAACTGGCCGTGGATCGAGTCACGACGCAGTAGGCTGGCACGCTTGAGCAGGTCGTCGGCACTGCCTTTACGCACTACCGCTGCCCGCAGGCGCAGCTTCTCGCCGCTGCCTGATTTTTCAACCAGCAGTCGGGCCAGCAGACGGCCGATCCGACCAAAGCCGTACAGTACAATATCCTGTGGCTCATCCAGCAGGGTGTGGCGTCCGGTGTTGACCGTTGCCAGTTCGCCCCGGAGGTAGTCACTGACACTGGTGGTTGCCTGTTGGTTACCAAAACCAACGGCAAGCTTACCGATATCGATCCGGGCCGGGGCCAGATCAAGCTGGCAGATGGCCTCGACAATCGGCAGGGTTTTAAGTGCTGACAGCTCTTCATCAATGATCAGACGGGCAAAGCGGTGGGCCTTGAGAATATCGATGGTGGTGCTGTGTACCAGTGAACGGCCATAGACCGTGCAGACAATGTTCCGTTCGCGGTAGAGCTGGCCAACCAGGGGCAGCATCTGCTCTGCTGCCTCTTCCAGTCCTTGCCATTCCTTCAGGTGATCTTCCTGTTTGCTTTTCATACCGTTGTTCCCCTCGGATAAAATAAAAACTCGTAATCATCTGCCGAGTAGCGGCATCTGTCAAGAGTCAGTCACATTTTTGCAGCAAGCGTTACCGTTCCTGAATGACCTGTCCCTGGCTGACAAAGGAGATCCCCTGGCCTGAGGTGGCGCCGATCATGACCGCCTCAATGACCGGTGCGCTGATGGGACGCTGAGATTCCCAGCGGACAATGAACTTGGGGGCAAAACCGCCGCTGGTGTCTTTTTCTTCAAGGTGGATATAGCTGGAGGTAAGTGGTGTCAGGCCAAGGGGGGAGGGGGCGTAGCGGCGGATCAGCCTGCCGCTGTGGTCATAGTAGTCAATGGCGGTCACCACCATGCCATCTCTGGGATCAGTATTTCTCAGGGTCAGGGTAATGGCCAGATTATAGGGGTTGGCCCGTGGCCCGGTAAAGACATGGGAGTAGGCCGGGACATAGACGGTCTGCCCCCGTGAGCGTTGAGGTTCTGCGGACCAACAGAGTGCTGGTAGGAGCGAAAGGCAAAAAAGAGCGGCGGCAAGGGTGGTTCGTGACCGGTTGAACAGCGTCATGGCAGCCTCCTGATGAAGTCGGAATAGGGGTAGTTTACAGAGGAATGGCCAGCAGGGCAATCAATGTCAGCAGGGTGTAGAGGATGTAGAGGTGCAGATGGCCATGCTGCAGGTGACGCAGCGGGGTCAGTTTTTGATTGGCCCAGTCCAGAAACGGCAGATAGACCTGCTCCAGTACTGCCTCAGGTACATGGCTTGCAAAACGGGTGGATGACGGGAATGAACCGCTGATCTCTGGCTGGTGGGTATGGGGGCGCAAGATGCCGGCAAACAGCTTGGTCAACATCTCTGCAAAGGATGATGAGCTGTACTGCATCCTGCTGGTGGGTGCCAGGTAGCCGCAGCCCCAGGTCTCGCTGGTTGGATCACTGCTGCGGCGCTGGCTGATCCGGTAAAAAAGAGCAATAGCAACAAGCAGGGCAAGCCCCAGCAGGGTAACCCAGCCCAGTGGCGCAGCAACGGCCAGCCGCAGGTCTGATGCTGCCAGGTTGGGATACCAGGCCGTAACGGCACGGTCCAGCAGTGGCGCAACCAGGGCGGGCAGCAGGCCGATGGTGGTGCAGACCAGCGCCAGCAGTGCCATGGGGATCTTCATGCTACTACCGGCTTCGTGGGCCAGGGCAGCTTGATCAGTCCGGGCAGTCCCCAGAAAGACCACGCCAAAGACCTTGACAAAACAGGCCACCGCCAACCCGCCCACCAGCGCCAGAAACGGTGCTGCCAGGGCAACTGCTGCCGCACCGCTGCCCTGCATGGCGCCATTAAACAGGCCCAGATAGATCAACAGTTCACTGACAAAACCGTTCAAGGGTGGCAGGCCGCAGATCGCCACGGCACCCACCAGAAAGAAGAAGGCGGTCCAGGGCATCCGGCGCAACAGCCCGCCCATCCGGTCAATCTCCCGGGTGCCGATGGCATGGATGATTGATCCGGCCCCCAGAAACAGCAGTGATTTGAACAGGGCATGGTTGATCACATGCAGCAGCGCGCCGCCCATGCCCAACAGGATCAGCAGGCTGGATCCGTTATGGGCGCCGATCAGGGCCACACCGATGCCGATGTAGATGATGCCGATGTTTTCAATGCTGTGGTAGGCCAGCAACCGCTTCAGGTCATGCTGACCAATGGCAAAGGCCACGCCGACCACACCGGAGATCACCCCCAGGGCCAGGACCGTAATCCCCCACCAGAGCGGAATATTGGTGAAGCAGGAGAGGGTGCGGACCAGGCCGTAGATGCCGATCTTAAGGATGACCCCGGACATGATGGCTGAGATATGGCTGGGTGCATTGGCATGGGCAGAGGGGAGCCAGATATGCAGCGGCATGATACCGGCCTTGAGGCCAAAGCCCAGCAGGGCCAGCAGCAGTACTGCTGTTGCAAAGGGGGCGCTGCCATCAAGACTGGCAGCCTGGGGCAGCAGAAAACTGCCGGTCTGTGCTGCCAGCAGGGAAAACAGGCCAAACAGCGACAGGGTGCCGGTGTGGGTGCAGATCATGTAGAGACTGCCTGCTGTGCGCACCTCTTCATCATCATCATTGGTGGTCAGTACAAAATAGGCGGCCAGGGCCATGATCTCCCAGCCGATCAGGAACAGCCCCGCGGAACGGGCGATCAGCACCCAGAGCAGCGCTGCCACCAGTAGTCCGAAGAAAAAGGTGATTTTACGGGTGGTGCGGGGGTGGTGGTCAGCGGGCCAGTAGCCCAGGCTGTAGATGCTGCAACTGCAGGCAACCATCAGAATCGGGATCACAAACAGGGCTGAAAGGGGATCAAGGGCCAGGATATGCGGGCCAAAGGGGAGTGACAGGGTCACAAGGTAGCTGGTGCTGTTGCCGGTAAGCAGGCTGCTGAGTGCTGCGCCAAGCCCAAGGATAGTGGCAACGGCAATCAGGAAGACGCTCAGGCGCTGGGCAGGGACAGGGGGAAGCAGTTTCAATAACGCAGGCAGGCCGGACAGGGCGGCAAGCAGCACCGCACCGATCAGCAGCAAGGTTGGATCAACTCCCCAGGTCCCGTAGCTCATGGGCTTGCCTTTCCGATGTCATTTTCAATCTGACGCAGGGTGGACAGAATCAGCTCTGATTGGCAGGGCGTCTTTAAGACCTGACGCAGCCTGTCATCACGCAAGGCATAGGCCAGCTTTGAAAGCAGGTGCAGATGGGTACGGACGGTGGGGCTGGTGATGGTGAACAGGGTCTGCACCGGCTTGCCATCCAGCGCGCCAAAATCCACCGGCTGGGCTAGAAAGCAGAGCGATACCTTGGGCACCGGCAGTCGCAGCAGCAGCGGGTTACGGACATGGGGGATGGCGATGCCGTCACCCACCGCGGTGGTGCCCATCGCCTCCCGGGCCAGCAGCACCTGCAGTACAAAATCAGGATCAAGTTCTTCCGGCAGGTTAAGCAGGTCCACCACCTGCTGCAGTACTGACTGGACATCGCTGCCGGTCACATTGCAGTGAATCCCGCCTGCCTCAAGGGCCTGACTTAACAGTGGTAAGGGGCGGGTGTCATCAGAGTTATCAAGCTCAAAAATGGTTGGATCAACTTTGATCCCCCGTTCGGTGGCCCACTCCAGCAGATCAACCCGGTTGATATGGTAATCCCCCCGGATCTGCTCGGCAGGCAGTTTATCGTTTTTGATCCAGCGCAGGACGGTTTTTTCATCCACATGCAGGGCCTGGGCTGCGTCTGCTGCTTTTAGCTGCATAACGGTGGTGCCTTTCATGGTGTGTAGTAACGCTGTTTCTGTGGTAACTAAGCCTAATATGCTGCATCTGGCAAAAAAATATACCATGTTATTGGGGTCTGTGGTATAGAAAAACGGTATTTGCTAAAACGCTGTCTCTGTATTAACTAGTCCAGCGCTATTTCTCAATTAATGGAACTGTTTTGCTATGGTCTTTGTCTGGAACATAGACGTTGATCCGGTCGGCAGCCTGTTGTGGGCAATTACACTGATCGGATTGAGCGGCCTGCCCGGCCTGCTGCTGAAGCGGCCCGGACCAGGTCAGATCCTGTCGGTTGGTATCACCGCCTGCGCCGCCCTGTGGGGAATGGTGGGGGCGCTACGGATTCTTGGTGGTGCTCCTGCCACCCGCTATCAGCTTGATTGGCCACTTCCCTTCGGCCCCTGCGAACTCTCGGTTGACCCTCTCTCTGCACTCTTTCTGCTTCCTCTGTTATTAGCTGCGCTCTGTTGCTCCCTCTATGGCCTTGCCTATCTGCCTGCTGCCAGTCAGCCTGCTGTTGAAAAACGGGTTACCCTGTTTTCCGGTCTGCTGCTGGCCTCCATGGCACTGGTGCTGGTGGCCCGTCATGGCGTGCTGTTGCTGGTGGCCTGGGAGATTATGGCCCTTTCCTCCTGGCTGTTGCTGATGACTGATCAGCAGAGCCTGCAGGTGCAACGGGCCGGCACCGTCTACCTGCTGGCCACCCATACCGGCACCATGGCCCTGTTTGTGTTGTTTTCTCTGGTTAAGGGAGAAACCGGTTCTTTTGCATTTCCCCCGGCCCACAGTCTGGCTCTGGGTGCTACCGTGACCCTGGTAATGCTGGTGGCTGCCCTGATCGGGTTTGGCGCCAAGGCAGGCATCATGCCGCTGCATATCTGGCTGCCCGGCGCCCATGCCAATGCCCCCAGCCATGTCTCGGCCCTGATGTCAGGCATCATGCTCAAGGTGGGGATCTACGGTATCATCAGGACGGTTTCATTCTTTCAGCAGCTGCCGGTCTGGTTTGGCTGGCTGCTGTTACTGCTGGGGGCGGTCTCGGCTATTACCGGCATTGCACTGGCTTCAGCGCAGCGGGATCTGAAACGTCTGCTGGCCTGCAGCAGTATTGAAAACATCGGCATTATCTGTATCGGACTGGGTATGGCGCTGGTGGGGCTGCAGTCCGGTAATCGGGTGCTGGCTGTGCTGGGGCTGGCTGGCGCTTGTATCCATATCATCAACCACGCCCTGTTTAAACCACTGCTGTTTCTGGGCAGCGGAGCGATCATCCATGCCACGGGTACCCGTCAGATTGACCGGATGGGCGGGCTTTCCCGTGTCCTGCCCCGCACCGCCCCGCTGTTTCTGGTGGGCTCCCTTGCCATCTGTGGTCTGCCCCCCTTAAACGGTTTTGTTGGTGAACTGTTTCTCTACTTTGGCGCCTTTTCAGACGGTATGCTTGCAGAGCTGCCGGTGATCGGTTTTGTGGCGCCAATTCTGGCCCTGGTGGGCGGGTTGGCGGTGATTACCTTTGTGAAGCTGTATGGGGCGATTTTCCTTGGCGTGGCCCGTGATCCTGCAATAAAACAGGGCCATGAAGCGCCGCTTGCCATGCTGCTGCCGATGGGGCTTTTGGCCGGCCTCTGTCTGCTGGCCGGGATCGGCGCGCCATTGTTGTTGCAGTTGGTGGCGCCGGTGGTGATTCAGTACGCAGGTGTATCCCCCCTGCTGTTTACCCAGATTGCCGGTGCCGTGCCGTTGCAGCAGATAGCCCTGGTAAACGGTCTGCTGCTGGCCGGGATACTGGTGGTCTGGCTGATCTGGTGTTTTCTGGTGCAGCGGGCTCCGGTTGCCGCATCCAGTACCTGGGGCTGTGGCTATCTGGCGCCAACCCCCCGGATGCAGTACACCGGCAGTGCCTTTTCTGAACTGGTTACCGGTCTGATCAGTGGTCTGGTTGGATCACAGGGGCGGGTATCAGGGCTGAGCGGTGCCTTCCCGGCTTCAACCCGTTTTGTTACGGTCACCACAGAGCGGATCCTGGACCAGATGATCATTCCTTCCCTGCGCGGGGTTGATTGGTGTCTGGCCTGGTTGCGGCACCTGCAGCACGGCCATCTGCACCTCTACATTCTGTATATCTTTGCCACCCTGTTTGTCCTGATGGTCTGGAGTCAGCCATGATGATGAGCATCCTGTTTCACATTCTGTTGTTGCTGCTGATGCCGCCGCTGCTTTTGGGGGTGATCAACAAGACCAAGGCTGCCTTTGCAGGCCGTCTGGGTGCCCCGTATTTTCAGCCCTACTACGATCTGGCCAAGCTGTTTCGCAAAGGATCGGTCTTTAGCAGTACCACCACCTGGATTTTCCGGGCCGGGCCGGTGGTGACCCTGGCTGCAACGCTGGTGGCCGCGCTGCTGGTGCCGTTGGGCAACCATCCGGCTATTATCTCCTTTAACGGTGATATGATCCTGTTTGCCTATCTGTTCGGTCTGGCCCGATTCTTTACCACCAGTGCTGCCCTTGATACCGGATCACCCTTTGAAGGGATGGGGGCGGCCCGTGAAGTGACCTTTGCCTGTCTGGTGGAGCCGACCCTGTTTTTTATCCTGATCACCCTGGCCAGGATGAGCAAGTCCCTTTCCCTGACGCCGATGCTGATCTACCCTTCGCCAGCGGTCTGGCAGGATGCCGGGGCTGCCATGCTGTTGCTGGTGGGGGCGCTGTTTGTTGCGCTGTTGGCTGAAAACTGCCGGATACCGTTTGATGATCCCAACACCCACCTGGAACTGACCATGATCCATGAGGTGATGGTGCTGGATCACAGCGGTCCGGCCTTTGGCCTGATCCTGTACGGCGCTGCTCTGAAGCTGTTTGTGCTGGGGGCGGTGTTTGTGAATCTGGCGTTGCCGTTTAAAAGCGGCAATTTGCTGATTGACTGGATTGCCTTTGTGGCAGCCATGCTGCTTCTGGCGGTGCTGATCGGTGTGGTGGAATCGGTTATGGCCCGTTTACGGCTGATCAGGATTCCGCAACTGCTGGTGGCAGCCACCATCCTTTCCGCTTTTGCCATGTTGCTGATAGTGAGGTGATGCAGATGGTTTCCTTTGCCGATCAACTGCTGGTGCTGGTGATGCTGATCAACTTCATCATGCTCGGTTCCAGCCGGATGGCCTTTGTGATCAGGGCCGTGGCAGCCCAGGGGGTAATCCTGGGGATTATACCCGGTCTGCTGCATCCTTTTTCCGGACATTTGCTGGCCATTACCGCCAGTATTCTGCTGGCCAAGGGGCTGGTGATCCCCTATCTGCTGAATGATGCGGTGCGCAAGGCCCAGATCCGGCGAGAGGTTGAACCGTTCATCGGCTATGTGCCGACCTTGCTGCTGGGTGCGGTCTTTACGGCCCTTGCCTTTGTGTTTGCCCAGAGGTTGCCGTTGGCGCCGGAACACCGTGACCTGTTGTTTGTACCGGCCTCCATCGCCACGCTGATGACCGGATTTTTGATTCTAACCACCCGTAAAAAGGCGATATCCCAGGTTATCGGCTATCTGGTGCTGGAAAACGGGATCTTTATCTTTGGCTTGCTGCTGACTGAAGCGATGCCGTTCATGGTTGAGGCTGGCGCACTGCTGGACCTCCTGGTGGGGATTTTTGTGATGGGGATTGTGATCAACCATATCAATCGTGAGTTTTCAACGGTGGACACCTCACGGTTACAGACGCTGCGGGAGGAGTAGGACCATGATTCATCTGCTTGTCCTGCTGCCGTTGCTGGGTGCCCTGATCGCCTGGCTGATACCCGGTAATCGTCTGCGTCCACTTATGCTGCCGACCATCGCCCTGCCGCATCTGGGCTTAAGCCTCTATCTGATCGCCTCACCAACCGTTCCGGTACATGGCGGCTGGATCTGGCTGGACCCGCTGGGCAAGATCACCCTGCTGGCAATCAGCAGCCTGTTTGCGGTCTGTGCGGTCTACGCGGTCGGCTATCTGGCCTACCGTCAGGAACGTTCAAACCGTGTGCTCTGTCTGGGCCTGCTGGTCTGTCTGGCTGCCATGTCGCTGGTGACCCTCTGCCAGCATCTGGGACTGCTCTGGGTGGCAATAGAGACCACCACCGTCTCCATGGCACCGCTGATCTACTTTAACCGTAATGCCCGCTCAATTGAGGCCACTTGGAAATATCTGCTGATCTGCTCGGTGGGGATCGCCCTGGCCCTGCTGGGGCTGCTGTTTCTGGCCTATGCCACCCACGTTGCCCATCAGAATGCCACCCTGCTGCTGCCTGATCTGCTTGAAGATGCCTCTGCCCTGAACCGGGGCTGGCTGCATGCCGCCTTTATTTTTCTGTTGGTGGGCTACGGCTCCAAGCTGGGGCTGGCGCCGCTGCATACCTGGAAGCCGGATGCCTACGGCGAGGCCCCTGGTCTGGTGGGGGCGCTGCTGGCTGGCGGCCTGGTTAACTGTGCCTTTCTGGCCATTCTGCGGGTGTATCAAATCTGCCTTGCTTCAGTAACCGAGTTACTGTTTTTTCAGCAGGTGTTGGTGGTGCTAGGGCTGATATCCATGGCGGTGGCGGCCATCTTTATGGCCCGTCAGCATGATTTTAAGCGGATGCTGGCCTACTCCAGTGTTGAGCATGTCGGTATTCTGGCGGTTGGTCTGGGGATCGGCAAAGGAGCCCTGTTCGGGGTGCTGTTCCACCTGATCAATAACGGTCTGACCAAGGGGGTGCTGTTTCTCTCCTCCGGCAATATCCACCGTTCCTACGGCGGCAAGACGGTCGAGGTGGTGCAGGGGGCGCTGACCCGGCTGCCCTGGTCTGGCGGGCTCTTTCTGGCCGGATTCATCGCCATTACCGGTTCACCGCCGTTCTCTCCCTTTATCAGTGAGTTCTCTATTATCAGCAGCATCTTTGTCCAACGTCAGTATCTGGTGGGGGGCCTGTTCCTGCTGTTTCTGGCAGCCATCTTTATCGGCATGGCCCTGACCGTACTGCCGATGGTGATGGGCACGCCCCGCACTGATCTGGAGGTGACTGATTATCGTGACCGGATGCTGACGGTGGGGCCGCCGCTGGTGATGTTGCTGGTGATTGTCTGGCTGGGGGTCTGGCCGCCTGAGGCGCTGCTGCAGCTGTTGAAGGACGGCGCCGCCATGCTGGAGGTACGGTCATGAACGATACCCTACGCCTGATCTACAATGGCCGCGCCATTGCCTGTGCAGATATCCCTTGCTGCGACCAGGATCGCTTTCTGCAGACCATCCTTGCAATGACCGGCCGCGGCTGGCGGGTCAGCAGCTACTGCGGCTTCCCGGCTGGCGAGACCACGACCCTGTACTGTCTGCTGGCATCTCCCGCTGATGGCGTACTGGGGATCATGCAGACGGTTTGCAGTGGTACAGAATTTCCTTCCCTTGCGGTCCAGTGCCCCCAGCTGCAGCTGTTTGAGCGGGAGATTGCCGAACAGTGCGGCATCCGTTTTATCGGCCATCCCTGGTTTAAGCCGGTTCGCTTTGTCCGTTCAGCGGTGGGCCGACAAGATGCCTGGGGCCGTCCTGATGATCAGCCGATTCAGGTGGGGGTGATGGACTACTACCGGGTGGAGGGCGAGGAGATCCATGAGGTGGCGGTTGGCCCGGTCCATGCCGGGGTGATCGAGCCGGGTCATTTCCGTTTCCAGTGTCACGGAGAGCAGGTCTTCCACCTTGAGATATCGCTGGGGTATCAGCATCGCGGCATTGAGCAACTGCTGATGGGTGGACCCCATCCCCAAACCCTGCGCCAGATGGAGGCGATTGCCGGAGATACCAGTATTGGCCATGGTCAGGCCTACTGCATGGTGGTTGAGTCGCTTTCCAAAACCAGACCTCCTGCTGCGGCTGAGGCGTTGCGCGGTGTAGCACTTGAGCTGGAGCGTCTGGCCAACCATACCGGTGACCTGGGGGCCATTGCCGGTGATGTGGGCTATCTGCCCACCGCCTCATTCTGTGGCCGAATCCGGGGTGACTTCCTCAACATGAGCGCCTTTATCTGTGGCAGCCGTTTTGGTCGTGGCCTGCTGAAACCGGGTGGTACCGTCTTTGGGCTGGATCAGGCCCAGCGTGAAGAGTTGCAAAACCGTCTGGCAACGGGGCGGGCGGAGTTGACCAGCGCCATTGAGCTGCTCTGGAACACCCCCTCGGTCATGTCACGTCTGGAGGGAACCGGCGCTGTATCGGCTGAGTCTGCCCTTGAGATGGGGCTGGTGGGGCCTGCTGCCCGGGCCTGCAGCCTGAAACGGGATGTGCGTTCTGACTACCCCTTTGGTATCTATCGCATGGCGCAGGTACCGATTGCCACTGCCCATCACGGTGATGTCTGCAGCCGCAGTATGGTGCGCTGGGAGGAATGCCAGAAATCGCTGGATTTCTGTGTGGAACAGCTGCGTCAGTTACCATCCGGGTCCCATGCCGTAGAACCAAAGCCGTTGCTGGGGGATCATCTGACCGTGGCCCTGACTGAAGGTTGGCGCGGTGAGATCTGTCATCTGGCCATCACCGGACCGGATGGCCGCTTCAAACAGTACAAGATCTGCGACCCCTCGTTCCATAACTGGCAGGGGTTAGCCATGGCGCTACGCAATGAGCAGATCTCCGATTTTCCGCTCTGTAACAAGAGCTTTAACCTGTCGTATTGCGGATTTGACCTGTAATGGAGGTGAAGCGGTATGCTGCGTGCCCTTAAAGAACGTCTGAGCATCCAGGGATACCGGACCATGGCCTATCCTGATGGGCCCGTGACCCTGCCGGAGCGGTTCCGTGGGTATCCAACGCTGCAGAAGGATCTGCTCTGTCATCTGGATGGAGCGGACTGCGCTGCAGCATGTCCCTTTGGTGCGCTTGGTTGTTCTGAAACCGGGTTGACGCTTGATATGGCCAAATGCCTCTTTTGTGCAGACTGCCCGGCATCCTCCTGTGTTGGTTTTAGTAACGACCACCGTCTGGCCGTCTCCAGGCGTGAAGATCTGCTGCTGCAGAGCAATACAGAACACAAACTTGCTCAACCGCTGGCACCTGACCTGCGTAAGCTGTTCGGTCGCTCCCTTAAATTCCGTGAAGTCAGTGCCGGTGGCTGCAACGCCTGTGAAGCTGACAGCAACGTGTTGACCACCATCGGCTGGGACCTGGGGCGTTTCGGGATTCAGTTTGTGGCCTCACCCCGCCATGCCGACGGGATCTGGGTGACTGGGCCGGTCAGTGAGAACATGCGGGAGGCGCTGCTCAAGACCTGGGAGGCGATTCCTGCTCCCAAAATTGTGGTGGCCTGCGGTGCCTGCGCCATTAGCGGCGGTCCGTTCAGTGGTTCGCCTCAGATCAGTCTTAGTCTTGATACACTGCTGCCGGTTGATCTCTATATCCCTGGTTGTCCTCCCCATCCGGCTACTATTCTGGATGGACTGTTGCGGTTGCAGGGGCGGCTTGCCTGAAAACTATTGCGGAGGCCGTCTACTGCGTTACGCGGTACTCGCTTCCTCGCCTACCAGTTCGGTATGTCTCGGTCGCTGCGTTCCGGGCGCCTGGTATCCGGCCCTCCTCATGACGTTTTTTATGTTTATTGGTCTTGTTAACTTATTTTGCTTGTGTTTCTAAAAGTATTCGCGTAAATATCAAAAGTTAATTTTTCGCCTCGTTATCTCGCTGCCTGACCCCCTTCTGCATCCGGTTTATTTCCCGATTCTGCAGCACCGCGTTTGGTTTGCGACAGTTGATTCCCACTTTCGTGCAGGCTTGTTTACCTGCCGGGAATCTGAATGAGTACTGCCGGCCACACGTGGTTGATGCGCTGATCCTACGGGGATAACGGTTGTCCCGACGCGCCCTCCACACGACACATGTACAGACGATTCAACAGACTTAGACAGCGATGCCGGCAGGTTTCCGCTCGTGTTGAATCAGGAGATTTTTATGTCGTTTGCTGAACTGAATTTGCACGCTTCCATCCAGAAGGCCATTTCCGCCTGTGGTTATGCCACCCCGACACCGATCCAGGCTGAGGCCATTCCTCAGGCACTCTCTGGTCGCGATCTGATCGCCTCTGCCCAGACCGGCACCGGCAAGACCGCTGCCTTTATCATCCCCGCCCTTGAGCGGCTGGCAAAGCCGGGTCCTGCAGGGATCGGTCCCCGCGTGCTGGTGCTGACCCCCACCCGTGAGCTTGCAGCCCAGGTTGCTGATTCGGTGGCCCGTTATGGCCGCTTCCTGCGTATGCGCTACGGCTCCATCGTGGGCGGTATGCCGTATCCCGATCAGGTCCGTCTGCTGCGTCAGCCGGTTGACCTGATTGTTGCCACCCCGGGCCGTCTGATCGACCACCTTGAGCGTGGCCGGATTGACCTGTCACGGGTAGAGCTGCTGGTGCTGGATGAGGCAGACCGGATGCTGGATATGGGCTTTACCGATGCGGTTGATCAGATTGCCGCTGCTACCCCCAAGAAGCGTCAGACCCTGCTGTTTACCGCCACCATGGATGACCCGATGGCCCGTCTGGCTGGCCGTCTGCTGAAGGAACCGTCACGGATTGCCATCTCCAGCCCACAGGCCAACCATGACTCCATTGAACAGCGGATGCACCTGACCGATAACCTGGGTCACAAGCACAAGATGCTGCATCATCTGCTGGACGATCCTGCCATTACCCAGGCGATCATCTTCTCCGCCACCAAGCGGGATGCCGATACCCTGGCACGTGATCTGTACGATCGTGGCCTCTCTGCTGCCGCCCTGCATGGCGACATGACCCAGGGCGCCCGTACCCGTACCCTGACCAACCTGCGTCGCGGCAAGGTGCGCTTCCTGGTTGCCACCGATGTGGCAGCCCGCGGTCTTGATATCAACGGCATCAGCCATGTAATCAACTTTGACCTGCCCCGCGCAGCTGAAGACTATGTCCACCGGATCGGTCGTACCGGTCGTGCCGGTGCCACCGGAGTTGCCATCTCCTTTGTATCCCCTGCTGATGCTGTCTATCTTCAGCGGATTCAGCGCTATACCGGTCAGACCGTCCAGATGCACACCATCCCCGGTCTTGAGCCGGTCAGCACCCTGCCGGTTCCCGGTCGTGGCGGCAATGGTGCCGGTAAAGGGCGTCGTCCCTTTGCAGCCGGTGGCCAACGCCGTCAGGGCGCTGGTGCAGGTAAAGGTGGCGCTGCTGCTCCCAAATCAAAATCAGGCTATCAGCAACGGGGCCGTAGCCAACGCTAATCAGCCTGTTGTGATGTTGTAAACCGCAAACGCCCTGTTCGGATTATCCGATCAGGGCGTTTCTGTGTTTGGGGTGGCGGCAGACTGTTTAACGTCGTTGCAAAGCTAAACGCCTCGTAATCATCATACCAGCCATTACGATGCCTGATGGTAGCCATACCCAGAGCAGTTCAGACTTTAGTACGGCAAAACCTCTCGGTGATAAAAAACGCGAGACACCAAAAGGCGAGACCTTAATCACCTGGATAGGCGCAAAAAATCGTGCATCAGACCAGGGCCATAAAAACGCAATACCCAGCCCACCGGTGGTAAAGGCATCAAGAATGCCGTGGGAAATAACTGCTAAAAAGAGAAAGAAAAACGTCCTTAGAGAAGTAGAGTTAAGCCACCTTGCCATACAGGCGCCGATACAGGCGACACTAACGGCAAACAGCACAGAATGGCTAAAACCGCGATGACCGAATGCAGCGGCATAGGGGATACCAAAGCGAAAAGCCAGAACATCGAGATCTGGTAATACCGAGGCAACCACACCGGCCAGTAGCAGTCTTGTGGAGATGATGTTGCGACCCATTCCGTATGCCATGGCAAGCGGTACTGCCGGATGTGTGATGATGGTTGGCATATTGGTCCTGTCAGTAAGTCAACCGGAGTTGATTGAGGCGTTAGAGGTTGACCAGAAAAATTGACTACTGCTTAATCAATAATTCTTTTATCTCTTTGAGTTGTGTTTGAATAGCATCTGCAGTTACTCCATTTTTATAATTCATGATAACTAGTTTCACAGAGACAAGAAAAACGCCAGTTTCCAATAGTAGATCGTGTGTGAAGCCCGTTGTAAAAAGAGCACTGATAAATAAAATAAGGGTAATCGCCATAACTGCTAGTGAAGCTGGATCCTTCTTGTAGATGTTTCTCATAAGATAGCCTCAAACGTTTACGAGATAACCGGCTGGCGATGCCGGAGCGGCGCTGCCTGACTAACCGACATACTTCCGACTGAGATACTGGTGAAATTCAGCACAACACCAGCCAGGCCAAGTTGATTGAGCCGTTAGGGTTACAGGCGGTCGAACGGTTCTGGTTCTACATTTGGAACCATTGACATTGCTTGAAGAAACTTTTCTTTTGAACCTCTTTGGGCACGTTCTTCAAGATAACGCTCTGTGGTTAATGCAGATATTTTTTCTGCCACAGCAGAAGCTATGAACTGGTTCAGTGAGATATGGTCCTGCGTGGCAACATTCTTTGCCATTTGATGCAATGAGTCTGGAAGTCTTACATTTATTGCTGTCATGGCAGTTCTCCTGTTTGCTCTAAAAATTCTTTTGGTGTCATAACACTTATTCCAAAACGGGCAGCCTTTTTGAAGTCCTTAATATTCCATGTAACGATAATGGAATTACATTTGACCGCCAGCTCAAGAATAAAATCATCGTCCGGGTCTCTCAATACAGGGCGCCACAGAAAGAAAATCTTGTGGCGGTTTGCAATGGCACAGAGATAGTCAACAACGTCTGCGGCGTTAATATGTGGTGTCTCGCGGCGCAAGATTTCTTCATATTCAGCGACCAAGGGCGTGGAGACGTTCAACTGAAACTTGCCAGAGTCAACAAGTGACAGTAGGCGGTATGATGCTCCCCGCGATGATTTGAAAGCTGCGACAAGGACATTGGTATCGAGTATTATCTGTGGTGCCATAATGGTATTATATATGGTGCGACATTGCTGTCAATGGGAAGATTGGATGATTGTTTGATATGAGTTGATAACCCTAACGTTTACGAGATAACCGGTTGGCGATGCCGGAGCGGTGCTGCCTGACTAACCGACCAACTGACGACTGAGAAACTGGTGCAATTCAACACACAGTAAGCCAGTCCGAGTTGATTGAGCCGTTAGGAGCGAGGAAGAACTTGACCAAGCCTGCGTTTACCTTGCGTTGCCGAAACCACCCACAAAAGCCGGACGAACCGGACAGCCGGATCTTGCCGAGCAACTGAAACAGCTTACCAAACAACCCTTGAATTTCAACTTGCTGAGAAAAGCCCGCCAGCCCAGATTTAATGCGGCTTAGCTGACCGAAGCGTTTTTGACTTTAGGTTCCACGAAGGACGCTGTTACACAAAGTTTCTAACGTTTACGAGATAACCGGCTGGCGATGCCGGAGCGGTGCTGCCTGACTAACCGGCCAACTGACGACTGAGAAACTGGTGAAATTCAGCGCACAGTAAGCCAGTCCGAGTTGATTGAGCCGTTAGAGCCTGTTGCCGATGAGCTCCCAGTTGTCCTGATAGCTGAGCAGATCTGATTTGCTGATGGTGCAATGCAGCGAATCTGGTTTTTTAGGCCGTATACCACCGTGTGAGTCCAACCAGCCCTTATAGTTTATGATAATAATGTCTTGTACTTTGGCCCACTCAAGAACGAAAAACTGATCTTCACCGTATTTTTTTCCTGCAAGTACAAAAACGCAAATAAGTTGGGGTATTGGGAGCTTTATTTTGTTGCCTATAATTTGCCTGTTCCCTTCAAACGTGACATCTGCAAACTTGTTTATTGAGAACTGCCAAGTGCCACTCATGCTGGTTTTTACCTGGATTGGACATGATACACCGCCAGAACCGGTGGCTATTAGGTCAAAGTCAGGAACATTGCCAGAGAAGGTTGCGACAAGAAGGTCTCTGCGAGCAAGTTCACATGCAACGAGATACTCACCTATTTGTTTTGCCACCTGATTACTTCGGCCAGTTGCCATATACATTGTTTCCTTTTCGAGGCTCTAACGTTTACGAGATAACCGGCTGGCGATGCCGGAGCGGTGCTGCTTAAACTACCGAGCAACTGACGACTGAGGAACTGGTGAAATTCAGCGCACAGTAAGCCAGTCCGAGTTGATTGAGCCGTTAGGGATTGGCGCTGTTTCGGGTGTTTATAGCATTTGCCAATTCATACGCCCAAGGAGTCTTTGCAGCTGCCTTTAAGGAGTAGCCAGAACTTGCCAACTCGTATGCTTTAGGCAGAACAGGACAACTCGAAACTTTTACAACGGCTAATTTTCGTTTGATAAAGTACTGAATTTTATTGGATAAGATTTTGAGTGAATGCCAGTCAATATTGTAGTCTGCCTCCCACTTTTGTGCTCGTTTTTGGCTCTGGTGGCCAAAATGGGATTGCGTAATGATTTTGTTGTGGATGCCACCTAAATACAGCTGAATCAGCGCGCCTCCTTCGATTGTATGGCGGAATGTGTGGCCTTTACACGCTGCTGGATTTAGTTCAATACGCTTGATTGAAAGTTCGTTCATAACTGAAGGAGACCATAGCTGAAGTAATATTGCATTGCCGTTTCCATTTACATCTTTTCCCAGAGGGAAAGCTGCATATATGTCTTCGGTAGAGCAAAATTCTCTCAACTTTTGACCGTAAGCTGAATAAGATTCAAAGACACGAACATCGGTGGAAGAAAATATGAAATCAATAATTGCTTTGAGGTCTTCTTCTGTTGCAAAAAAATTAACGTTCACAGATTCCATATTTATGCCCTGTAAAATCCCTAACGTTTACGAGATAACCGGCTGGCGATGCCGGAGTGGTGCTGCCTGACTAACTGGCCAACTGGCGACTGAGAAACTGGTGAAATTCAGCGCACAGTAAGCCAGTCCGAGTTGATTGAGCCGTTAGGTCTTTTTTGAGTTCATGCCTTCAATAAATATAAGGTTCGTTCGTATCACGGCCTCTGCATCATCGATTGATTCGAAAATAGTACGTTCATTACCACTAAACTCCCAGCGAGGCACATCGTATCGATATCCCATCGCGTTTTCATGTATAAGCATGGAAGCATATATATGGCCACTTGCCCTTGTTGTGATGAGCCCAATATGGTCATCACGTCCATTTTCTACAATTTTTATGACCTTCTCGTCAGGATTTAGCCAGAGCTCGCCATTTCGTATAAGATGTTCGGGCATGAAAATGTTTCTCGATTCTCCAATAGTTTCAGTGTGTGAGGTAATTCAAGCACAATTTATTGCTTTCGCATAAACTTGATATTTTGGACCTAACGCCTGAGAGATAAGGTGGTTACGACAGGCGAAGTAACGTACAAAAACAAACACTTACAGAAAGGATCGGCTAAAAATTGAGGCGAGAGTAAGTAACTCACACTTGATTGAGCCGTTAGGTACCCGCCATGAAAAACGACCTGCAATGCCCATACTGTGGTGCTGATAACGAGGTATGCCATGACGACGGCAAGGGGTATTCCGAGGACACCGACCACGAAATGACATGCCGTGAATGCGATAAGGCGTTTATTTTTAATACAACAATAATAATGCGTTACGAAGCATTTGCAGCAGACTGCCTGAATACTGGAGATCATAAGTACGAAAAGACCAGAACAATACCACCTGAAGCTGCCCGCCTGCGGTGTGTTATGTGCGGACATGAAAAACCGCTGCCGGTTTAGTACCCAACGTTTACGAGATAACCGGCTGGCGATGCCGGAGCGGTGTTGCCTGAACTGCCGACCAACTGACGACTGAGATATTGGTGAAATTCAGCGCACAGTAAGCCAGTCCGAGTTGATTGAGCCGTTAGGCCTGTTTAAGTACCTCAAGTACCCGACCATTACCGATGATTCTTCCTTCCCATACTGTGAATGTCGCACCTACAGGGAAATGTGGAAGTGCAATTTCAGGAAAAAGAAACTGCACGCCAATTTGTTGTGTTGCACCTGGGGTCAAATTGCATTCAATGGGGATGAAGAAGCGAACAGAGAAATTTTCTGTACCAACACCCAAAACACCGCGATATTCGCCTTCAGGTATTGAATTTTTTCTGCCTCCCACTTCAGTAGTTAGAAGCGTTATCTCGACTACAATTTCTGGTTTAACAGGTGTACTCATAGAAAAGGCCTAACGTTTACGAGATAACCGGCTGGCGACGCCGGAGCGGTGCTGCTTGAACTGCCGACCAACTGACGTCTGAGATACTGGTGAAATTCAGCGCAGCCCAAGCCAGTCCGAGTTGATTGAGCCGTTAGGAGCGAGGAAGAACTTGACCAAGTTGGCGTTTACCTTGCGCTGCCGAAAACCACCCACAAAAGCCGGAAGAACCGGCCAGCTTGATCTTGCCTACCTGTCTGAAATGCCGACCAACCAACCACTGAATTTTAACTTGTTGCGAAAAGGCTGCTAGCCCAGATTTAATGCGGGCTAGCGGGCCGAAGCGTTTTTGACTTTAGGTTCCACGGAGGACGCTACCACACAAAGTTTCTAACGTTTACGAGATAACCGGCTGGCGA
>NZ_FUWR01000001.1:0-117140 GCF_900167465.1 Trichlorobacter thiogenes
CTGAACCGTAAAAAAATCAGCGCACTTGTCGGTGTCTGCCCCTATAACCGAGATAGCGGACACTTCAGAGGCAAACGCTGTATCAGTGGTGGCAGAGCCGATATACGAAGCGTACTTTACATGGCCACTCTTGCGGCAACACGTTTCAACCCGGTTATCAAGGCATTCCATAAGCGACTGAAAGAGGCTGGCAAAGTGCCAAAAGTAGCGATAGTAGCATGCATGAGAAAGCTACTGACCATTTTAAACGCCATGATTAAAACCAGTCAAAAGTGGAAGCCAGCTATGGCTAACTAAATGTTACTACTTGACAGAGAACACAGTTGCTCTGTGCACTCTGTGGCCAACTGTTGTTTTGCGGTTTAATTTTTTAGCCTGATACCATCCTCTGCCATATTGATCAGACCTTCGCGGTACAGCCCGCCCACCGCTTTTTTGAAGCTCTTTTTGCTTAACTTCAGCAGTTCAGAGATGGATTCCGGGCTGCTTTTATCGTTTAAGGGCAGAAAGCCGTCTACAGCACTATTCAGTGCAGCCAGCACCAGACCCCTATCAGAGCGGGCCTCCTGGGCGCCTCCCCTGCGCAGGGTGATATCAATCTTGCCGCCGTCCCGAATCTTTTTTACATAACCCCGCAGCTGCTCCCCTGCCTTTGGTTTGCCATACAGTTCACTGCTAAACAGCATCCCGACGTAGCGACCATTAACCACCACCTTGGCCCCCAGATCGGTGTAGGCATAGATGAACAGATCAACGGCATCCCCTTCAGACAGAGAGCTATCTGCAGGCTTCAGAAACCGGTCCAGCCTGGCTGTGGCGGCAATCCTGCCACTGCTGTCCTGATAAACCCTGACCAGCACCTGCTCACCTTTTTTGACCGGAGCAAGCTGCTCGCTAAACGGCAGCAGCAGGTCTTTGTCCAGGCCCCAATCCAGGAAGGAACCGACCTTGGCGTTGGTGACCTTTACCTTTAGGAGGGCAAACTCACCCACCACCGCAAACGGCCTCTGGACCGTTGCCACCGGCCGATCCTCTGAATCAAGATAGACAAACACCTCCAGCTCGGTTCCGATCTTTGCGCCTTCAGGAATAAACTTGCCCGGCAGCAGGATATCTCCCTCATCAGAGGTTAAAAAGGCACCTGACGGAGTAATTCTGGCAATTTTAAGATGGTGATACTGGCCAATCAACTGCATAGGGACGCTCTCATTCTTTTGTTTGTAGGCTGCGTAGGGATTGGACCACTTCTTTGGACAGGGTTGCAACTGCCCGGCTGTAGCCAGCCACTACAGCTTCATAATCAGCAGCAGCAACCGGTTCAACCAGCTTTGAGCGGCCTGTTACCGGCTTGGCACCTTTTGCGCTGCGAATCTCCCAGAGCGCATCAACCACAACCGCGTTACCCGCCTGTTCAAAACGCTGAATATCCACAAACAGCCGATACTCTGCACTGTTTGCCGCATGTTGAGGGTAGGCTGAGACACGGTCACTGTTCATCAAGCGGGAAATATTTTCTGCCAACAGCCGTGGTAGTGCCGACTTTAACGGTTCTGCCCAACGCTGGGTTTCAAGGATGGCAACCCGTGTGCCTGCATCCGGCACCACCAACTGGGGCCGGTCCACCAGCTCTGGCAATGTTACTGATGCAATGGCGATGCTGGGACTTGCCCCCCTGGGGGTCGTCGCCTCTGCCACCAACGGTGTCAGGGTATAAAAGGTAGTCTGGGGTGATCTACCGCATCCGCCCAGCAGAAACAAGCCGGACAGGCCGCACATCATGGCGGTAAGCAGGGGTTTGACACTCATCGCAGATCCTCCTTCTTGCCACGGAGCAGAGCTTCAGGGTTACGCTCCAGATACTCACCCAGTACCCGTAACGACTGGGCTGCCCGCCCCAGTTCACGCAGGGTGTCACGCAGGTCAACCTGCAGCGGCGCATCAGCCGACATGGTCTGTTTGACCTCTGCCAGGGCCTTATTGGCACCGTCCAGGGTCTTGCGGACATCCTCCATCATCAGCCGCGTTTCCGGCACCACCGTTGTATCAATATTCTTCAGCAGTTTATCAGCACTCTTCAGGGTGACATCCAGCGACTGTACGGTTTTGCGTGCATCACCGGTCAGTTCTTCAAGCGGCATCTTCTCAAGCTTTTGTACTATCTTCATCAACGAAGTCTGGAACTGCGCCATATTGCCGCTAATGGTAGGCAGTACGGCAGGATTTCTGCCCCAGTTGATTCTGGCCGGGGCTGCTTCAGGAAAGAAATCCAGGGCCACATAGAGCTGGCCGGTGAGCAGGCTGCCACTTTTAAGCTGCGCCCGGAAGCCTTTTTTTACCATGGCATCCAGCAGTTTATGCGAGTCTGCGAGCGATTTCTGATCAGTGGAAGAAGAGGAACGGGGCTTGAGCCGTTCTGGGTAGAACCGGATCTGGACCACCATGGTTACATTCTTACTTGCCGGGTCCAGTTCAGCCTTGATTTTGGCAACCTCTCCCACCGTGATGCCACGCAGATCCACCGGGGCGCCAATCGTCAGGCCACGAACTGACTCTTTGAACACCAGGATATAGTTTTCAACAATATTATCCGGGCGTTTTAACGCCTCTTCCTTATTGCTGAACAGGGTAAAGTTCCTGCCCTGCTCTGCCTGGGGCGCCTCATCAAAGTCATCGGGGGTCTGGAAGGCGATCCCCCCCATCACAATTGAAAGCAGTGATTCGGTATTAACCGTCATGCCATTGGCGTCCAGCTTGAAGTCAATACCACTGGCATGCCAGAAAAGGGTGCTGTTTCTGACAAATTTATCGTAGGGGGCCTGTACAAAGACCCGCAGCGTGACCGTCTCACCATCTTTCTCCAGATCAGAAGAGACCACTTCCCCCACCTGCAGATGCCTGAAAAATATCGGCGACCCCACAGAAAGTGATCCAATGTCAGTTGCATGCAGCACAAACTGGCGGCCCGGCATATCCATGGTAACCACCGGCGGGGCTTCAAGGCCGGTAAAGGCGGTTTTATCCTCCTTTGACTTACCCGCATCCATACCGATATAGGCCCCCGCGGTCAGAGTCCCCAGACCTGAAACACTGCTGCCGGTAATCCGTGGGCGCACCACCCAGAAACGGGTATCAGACTTGAGGAAATCAGCCGCCTCCTTGGCCAGATCTGCAGTAACCAGAACACTGGAACGATCCTTGGCAATGGTGATTGATCTGACCAGGCCGATCTGGACATCCTTGTACTTGATCTTGGTCTTACCCGCCTCGATCCCCTCACCACTCTTGAAGCTGATGGTAATGACCGGACCTTTTTCGACATACGCCTTGACTGCCAGTGAAAGGCCGACGATCAATGCAACGATCGGTATCAGCCAGATCAGCTGTGCTGAACTTCGGCGACGTCGATCAATAATGGCATCGGGAATATCAGCCGGTTGTGCAGCTTCTTGCTTAGAGTCTGTTTCACTCATAATTCTCTCTCTTTTCTCAGCGGGTCCCACATCAAACGCGGGTCAAACTCCATGGCTGCAAACATGGTCAGCACCACCACCGCACCAAAGGCGATGGCTCCGGTACCTGCCCTGACCGTAGCAAAGGACTGGATCTGCACCAGGGCTGCCAGCAGCGTTACCACAAAAATATCCAGCATGGACCAGCGGCCCACCAGCTCCACAATCCGGTAGAGCAGAATCCGGTGTTTAATCCCCCAGGTTGAACCTCGGCGGACTGAGACAAGTAACAGGGTTAATACCACCAGCTTAAAGAGCGGCACCAGGATACTGGCAACAAAGACTATCACAGCAATACCGGGGTTACCGTTATGCCAGAGGTGAATCACACCACTGAGAATGGTATCCTTGCGGTAACTTACCAGGGTGCCGGTTTCCATCATGATCATCAGGTTTGCCGGAATGTAGAGAATGTATGCTGCGATCAGAAACGCCCAGCAACGGTGCAGGCTGTCTGGTCTGCGGAAATGGAGCCGCGTATTGCAGCGAGGGCAGCGGGCCGCCAGATCACCCTGCTCAAGCCTGGAAACCAGACCACAGACATGGCAGGCGCAGAACCCCTGGCCTGCCGCTGACCGGCCGGGCCATGCCATCTACAGCCCCTCCCGGCGTTGTTTCAGGTCCAGATGCATCCAGACATCCCGTGGATTAAACGAAGAGGCCAGCGCCGCCAGCAGCAGGGTTAAGCCACCAAATGACCAGAGCGCCACCCCCGGTATAATCTTGAAATCCTGCACCAGCTTGACCAGCGAAACCAGGATCCCCAGCATGAATACCTCAACCATCCCCCACGGTTTGATGGTCTGTAACAACCGCATGACCTGGCTGGTTCCTGGCAGCAGATGTCCACGGTACAACGGCAACAGCAGATAGAGCATCAAGCACAGCTCCAGGGCCGGCACCAAAATAGCGGTTATAAAGGTAAGGCTGGAGACCAGCGGCATATCCTGATTCCAGAGGTCATGTACCGCCTGCAACAGGGTGACCGCATTGCCGTTACCCTGCAGGTTGATCCCCAGAATGGGAAAGCTGTTGGCAATCAGGTACAGGATGGAAGCAGCCACCGTCAACGCCAGGCTGCGGTTAATGCTGTCTGGAAGATTGCGATACAGTGTTGCTCCGCAACAACAACAGCAGGCCGCCTTCCCTTGCGGCAAAGGGATTTCACGCAGCAGCAGATCACATTCATGGCAGGCTATCAATGTTTTGTGAGGTTCAGGCATAGTCGAAAACTATAAACGACAGCCAGAGAAAGTCAATCAGTCGTAACACTCTGCACAGGTATGTCTGACGGCTTTTTTGTGGCACGAACAGGGCCGATAATGCTATAGTGCCGCCGTTTCCAGATCTGCGAGGTATATACCATGAACAATCGTTTTCTAGATGCCTGTTGGGGCAAGCCGGTGGACCGCACTCCGGTCTGGCTGATGCGTCAGGCTGGCCGTTATCTGCCTGAGTATATGGCTGTCCGTTCCCGCTGCAGCTTTCTTGAGCTGTGCAAAACCCCTGAACTGGCTGCGGAAGTTACCATCCAGCCGGTGGATATTCTGGGGGTGGATGCAGCCATCCTGTTCTCCGACATCCTGACTCCGGTTGAGCCGATGGGGCTGAAGCTGGACTTTGTGCCGGGTCCGGTCTTTGAAAATCCGGTTCGCACCATGGCTGATGTAGAGAAACTCCGCATTCCAGATCCTGAAAGCGACGTTCCCTATGTGCTACAAGCGATCAAGATCCTGCGCAAGGAACTGGCCGGCAAGGTGCCGCTGATCGGTTTTGGCGGGGCTCCCTTCACCCTGGCCTGCTACATGGTGGAAGGCAAAGGCTCCAAGGACTGGGCCACCATCAAGCGGATGATGTATGCCGCGCCAGAGGTCTATGCCGCCCTGATGGAAAAGGTGACCATGATGGATATGGAATACCTGAATGCCCAGATCAAGGCCGGTGCCCAGGCGATCCAGATCTTTGATACCTGGGGCGGGGTACTCTCACCAACCGATTATGAAAAATATGTCCTGCCCTATACCACCAAGCTTATCAACGGACTGAACCGCAAGGAGACTCCGGTCATCCATTTTGTGAAAGGTTCCGGCACCATGCTGCCTGTTGTACAAAAGGCTGGCGGTGATGTGATGGGTCTGGATTGGCACATTAACCTTGGCGCTGCCCGCGATATTCTGGGGCCGGAGATGGCGGTACAGGGCAACCTTGATCCAACCACACTCTATGCCCCCCATGCCGTCATTGAACAGGAAGTCAAGCGGGTGCTGGATGAAAACGGGGGACGCCCCGGCCATATCTTTAACCTGGGCCACGGCATTCTGCCCACCGTACCGCCAGAAAATGCCAAATTTATGGTTGACTGCGTACACAGACTTTCACAGAGGTAAGCGACCATGTCCGTTTCCATGAAAAATATTGTACTGTTTGTGACTGACCTGCAAAAGGCCAAGACCTTTTATGCTGATCTGCTGGGTCTGCCCCTGGCTGGTGAAAGCCAGATGATGATGGAGTTTTTTCCCGGCTCCGGCACCACCCTGGGGATCGCCTTGGCGCTGCAGGATGATGCCCGGGCCCTGGTGGGGCGCTATACCGGCATCTCGCTTAACGTAAAAGGGATTGATAAGCTCTGTGATCGCCTAAAGGGTGGCGGTGCAACCTTTATTGAACCTCTGGAAGAATCCCCCTGGGGAAAGATGGCGGTGGTGGCTGATCCTGACGGCAATCAGTTTGCATTGGTGGAAATGCCCAAATGATCACCGTAGATAGCCAGCTGCTGAATCAGTTGACTGAAAAGGCCAAGGCATCGCCCCGCCTGCGGATGAACCACAATTTTCATCCGGCCAACGAATCCGCCTGCCATCGTCTGCTGAATGCTATTGAGCCTGGCTCGTATATTCGCCCCCACTGTCACCTTGATCCTGAAAAGGATGAGAGCTTTGTCTTGTTGCGTGGCCAGCTGGGGGTGATCTGTTTTGACGCTAACGGTGCGGTATCCGAGAAAGCCCTGCTGATTGCAGGCTCAGATCAGGCCGTTATCACTATTCCCCATGGTGTCTTTCATACGGCTGTCAGCCTGTCACCGGGCACCATTTTCTTTGAAGCAAAGGCAGGCCCCTATATCCCGTTTTCTGAAGCAGAGGTCGCTCCCTGGGCGCCACTGGACACAGACCCTGCCTCACCTGCCTACCTGCAACAGTTATGCGCGCTTTTCAACTCACACTAATTACCTTCCTGCTGTTTTTAAGCACCACGAGTCAGGCCGCCCCTAAAATGCGCCCCTACAGTGGTATCGGTGTATTGCAGATCTCCTCTGTTGGTGTTACCGACGCACTTCAGCTCTATGGCGATCCTGGCGTCGCCCGCTGTTGCAAGGTTGAGGCATCTGCCATCACCCATCTCAACAGCTGGCTGTTTGGCAATGACCAGCCACCATCCTTGCTGGTGACAGCCCGTAAAGGCGAATGGCTTGAGGTGGAGCATGACGATGCTGGCAGAACCGGCTGGATCATGCAGGAGCGCCGCTGGAGCTACACCCCCTGGGAGCAGTACCTGAAAGGCAAGCTGATTTTGTTTCTCCGCAACAGCCCCAAAAATCAGATTCAGGTTGTCGCCCGCCCCGGTGTCAGCAAAGGGGTACCAACAACAACCAAACAGCCGATGAAGGTGATTATGGCACAGGGCGACTGGGCCTACGTACTACTTGATCAGACCAGCGCAGGCTGGATCAGATGGCGCGACGCCGATGGACGCCTGCTGGTCGGTTTTGAGTCTTCTTTGCCCAAATAATCCGTTGACGGCCCGTTACTGCACATGTTAAGAGAGCAGTCTATGTATTCTTTAACTACTATCAATGCAGCAGCACGAGCTATCACCGCCGCGGCAGACGCAGCCGCGGAGATCTCTGCTGCCCGCTGATCGTTTCGACACAACCGTTACTGAACAGCCGTAGGCATGCAGCCTGCGGCTGTTTTTTATTATTAGTCGTCAATTTAGATACTGGAGGAGCTAAATCATGCGTGTGCAGCTTGTACCGGCCGGAACCGGTGAACTGACCTATGAAATCAGAAACATTGTCAATGTTGCCGAGAAACTTCAGAAGTGCGGCGTCACCATCAATTGGGAAAACATCGGTGACCCGATTGTCAAAGGGGAGCAGATCCCTGGCTGGATGAAAGAGATTGTCTCGTCAGCGGTGATGGACAACGAGACCTGGGGCTATTGCCACACCCGTGGCGTTCTGAAGACCCGTGAGTTTATCTGTGAAACCACCAACCAGCGTGGTGGCGCACAGATTACCCCTGAAGACATCATCTTCTTCAACGGCCTGGGTGATGCCATAGCCAAAATTTACGGCTGCCTGACCCCTGATGCCCGCGTCCTGATGCCGTCTCCTTCCTACACTACCCATACCCTGGGTGAAGTCGGACACGCCAATGCCCCATCGGTACATTTCCGTCTTGACCCGGAAAACGGCTGGCGCCCGGATCTTGCAGAGCTGCGCAGTCAGGTCCAGAACAACCCATCGGTCTGCGCCATCATGATCATCAACCCGGACAACCCCACCGGCATGGTCTACAGCAAAGAGACCCTGCAGCAGATCGTTGCCATAGCCAAAGAGTTCGGTCTGTTTATCATCTCTGACGAAGTCTATAATAACGTCGTCTATAACGGAGAAAAAACGGTTCCGATCAGTGACGTGATTGGCGATGTGCCGGCCATTTCGCTGAAGGGGATCTCCAAGGAGTTCCCCTGGCCCGGCTCACGCTGCGGCTGGATTGAGGTCTACAATGGTCAGTCAGATGAGCAGTTCCGCAAGTATATCAATTTGATCCTGACCAGCAAGATGAACGAGGTCTGCTCAACCACCCTGCCGCAGACCGTTATCCCGGCCATCATGCAGCATCCCCAGTATCAGGTCTACCTAAAGGAACGGATCAGCCTCTACGAAAAATCCAGCAACATCACCTACAACTTCCTTAAGGACGTGCCTGGGCTGCTGGTCAACCGTACCAACGGTGCCTTTTACATGGCTGTAGCCTTCAAGGAAGGGGTTTTGAACAGCAGCCAAAGCCTTCCTATTGCAAATGACGAAGTACGCAATCTGGTTGAATCGCTGGTTAACCAGCCTGGCGTGTCTCCAGACAAACGTTTTGTCTATTACACCCTGGCAGCCACCGGCATCTGCACGGTACCACTTTCATCCTTTGCCACCAGCCTCCAGGGCTTTCGGGTTACCCTGCTGGAACGTGATCCTGCCGAGACTGAACGGATCTACAAGACACTGGCCAGCAAAATCAAAGAATATCTGGCATCCTGAAACAGTAAAGGGAGGCGTAAAGGCCTCCCTAATATTTCTTGGACAAAGTCCTCGCCTCTGGCGGGGACTTTTTTATTGTCACACAAACAGAAAAGCCCACGATTGCTCGTGGGCTTCTGTGCTCAAACCGGACAATGTCCGGGATTTTAATTGGCGTCCCCAGCCGGATTTGAACCGGCGTCGCCGCCGTGAAAGGGCGGTGTCCTGGGCCGGGCTAGACGATGGGGACGCATGATGGTGAGCCGCGCCGGGGTCGAACCGGCGACCACCTGATTAAAAGTCAGGTGCTCTACCAACTGAGCTAGCGGCTCAAGGAATCTCTATTTACAACAGATCGATCGGCGATGTCAATGCTTTTTATTCACCAAACGGATTTTTTAACATCATGGTCTGATCACGACGTGGACCAACCGAGACCATCACGATCGGACAACCAGCCAGCTCTTCCAAGCGCTTGACATATTTCTTTGCATTATCAGGCAGTTGATCAAATGACCGCACACCGGTAATATCAGTATTCCAGCCTGGCAGCTCTTCGTAGACCGGCACACAATTTTCAAAGGTCTCAAGCTTCGCAGGGAGGGTTTCAAGCGCCTGCCCCTCAAAGGTATAGCCGGTACAGACTTTAATGGTCTCAAAATCGCTCAGCACGTCCAGCTTGGTCAATGCAATACCGGTCAGACCATTGATGCGCACGGCATACCGAATCACCATGGCGTCAAACCAGCCGCACCGACGGGGACGACCGGTGGTGGCACCAAACTCGCCGCCCACCTGACGCAGTTTCTCGCCGGTTTCCTCCAGCAGCTCTGTAGGAAACGGCCCGCTACCGACACGGGTCACATAGGCCTTGGAGATACCGACAACCTCGTGGATCTCACGGGGGGAAACACCGGTACCGGTTGCAGCTCCACCAGCGCAGGTTGAAGACGAGGTAACAAAGGGATAGGTACCATGATCAACATCAAGCAGCGTACCCTGGGCACCTTCAAACAGCAGCTTCTTACCGGCAGCAACCGACTTTGACAGCACCAGTGAAGTATCAGCCATATACTTCTTCAGGATCTCAGCAAAGTCCTGATAGGTACGATAGATCTCATTATAGTTCAGCGCTTCTTCGCCAAGCCGCTCAAGAATGGCATTTTTCTCGTCAAGGTTTTCACGCAGCTTGCGACTAAACGCCACCGGATCAATCAAATCCATCAACCGGACACCGCGACGGCCAATCTTGTCTTCGTAGCAAGGGCCGATACCACGACCGGTGGTGCCGATCTTCTTGTCACCACTCTTGGCTTCACGGGCAATATCAATCGCCTTATGGTACGGCATAATGATATGCAACGATTCAGAGAGCAGCAGAGTGCTGTCATCTTCAAGGCGACCAGCCGCCTTCAGACGGTTGACCTCCATAATAAACACTTCAGGATCAAGCACCACGCCATTACCGATCACGCAACGCTTGCCAGCATGCAGCACACCGGAAGGGATCAGGTGCAACACCACCTTCTCATCACCAACCACCAACGTATGTCCGGCATTGTTGCCGCCCTGGTAGCGGACAATCTCGTCTGCATACTCGGTATAGATATCAACAACCTTGCCCTTGCCTTCATCGCCCCACTGGGCGCCTACCACTACCACGTTTGCCATTGTCATGTACTCCTGATTGTTTCAGCTTCGTGGCAAAAACTGCTGCCAAAGCTGTTCACGCGTTATATTTTGCTCTGTGCGGCCTACTGACTGTATCAGCCTGTACTGTCCCTGCTCTTGCACACTGCCACCAATTACCAGCACAGCCCGTATGCCGGATTGAGCAGCGTAGCTGAGTGATGAATCAAGATCCCGTTTGATGATATCTCGAGCCACAGCATAGCCGCGCTGCCGGAGTTCACGGGACAGCTCAAGCGCCTCGCGCCGATCATCAGCTGCGTTAAAGATCAGCAGATCACGCTGTTCGTGCTGCACCTCGCCCTGAAGCTCAAGCGCCTGCATCAAGCTGAAGAGGCTACAGGTAAAACCGGTCGCAGGGGCATCAAAACCGTAACGGCCGATCAGGTCATCATAGCGCCCACCACTGAACAGAGCATCACCAATCCCCGGCACAAAACCTTCAAAGGTCAGACCGGTATGGTAATCAAGGCCTCGGGTTTCTCCCAGGTCGATGGTCAAGCAGTCACTCACACCGTGGAGAGCCAAAATTTCAACTACCTCAACAATATTCTGCAAGGCCTGCCTTGAACGCTCATTCCGAACAATTCGCGCAGCCTCTTTAAGCACCTCACAGCCACCAAACAATCTCGGCAACGCCATCAGCTCTGAACGAGACGACTCAGACACGGGATAACGACCAAGCAACATCTCCACCGAAGAAACATCCTTTAACGCAACCGCCTGCTGAATAGCCCGCAACGGCTCGCCAACAAGGCCTGAAGCCTCAAAGACCCCCTGGCAAAAGGCAACCTGCCCCAGATCCACCTTAAAATCGCGCAATTTGGCAGTTGTCATCACCTCAACCGCCATGGCCACCATCTCGGCATCTGCCTCAGGCGAATCAAGACCGATAAGCTCAACACCGGCCTGCATGATCTCACGACTACGACCACTCTGCAGCTCTGCGTGACGCAGCACCCGTCCGGCATAACTGATCCGGTGCGGTAGCGGTTGATCTTTCAGACGAGTGGCAACAATCCGCGCAATCTGCGGGGTGCTGTCTGGTGGTATGGCCAGCAATCGACCGGTCTGCCAGTCGTCAAAGCGGAAGGTTCGGGCCCGTAACCCCTCACCCATACCAATTGCCAGCACATCCTCAAACTCAAGTGCGGGCGGCAAAACCTGCTGGAACCCCCAGGCAGCGGCAACCCTCAGAACCTGCTGTTCAAGCTCCGACAAGCGGGCAGCACGGCCCGGCAGGTAATCAGCCACGCCACGGGGCAGGCTGGTATCTATTTGTTTAGCGATCAATTGACTCTACCTTCTTTTCTGTAAGCACAGACGCACAAAAGCCGGAGGAGTATGCCATATCCCCCGACAGGTGTCAAAACAAAGGCGGCATGGTTTCCCAGGCCGCCTGTATGTATATCAATTTACAAAACGACTATTCAACCTTCTTAATCTGCAGTGCTGTCGCGCCCTTGCTACGCATTAGTACATCTTCACGCTGGGTCAACTGAAGCAAAAGCAGCTCACTCTTGCCCTCATCAAACCAAAAATCAGGCATGTAATTCTGTGTATCTTTGGTACGCCAGACCTCTTCCAGAGCAGCGCCATTCCAGTACAGACTGTAAACTGCCCCGCGCTTGTACATACGGGCATTGCCCAGCACCCAAAAACCATCATTCTTTCCAACCAATACTTCTTGTTTTGAGGTAACCTGGATACGCTGATTCATAAAGAACCACCGATATTTATCCCCATATGTTCTGACACGGTCCAGATCTTCTACCTGATAATAAAGCTCAGAACCACCAAAGGCATCATTGCTCCGCCAGAGTTCTTTATGTTCCTTGTCGTAGACGATCAGGTAGTTATTCTCATGGTATACGACTGTCAGTAGTTCTCCGCTGGGATGTTTAAACTGGTTAAAACTATAAACATTACCGTAACGAGGCATTGAGATTTTATTCTTCTTAATGATCTTCTTACCCTGCCACACCACTTCAAACACATCACCGTAGAACTGATCGTCTCCACGTCCCTGTTCCTGCGCATACAGCTTTAGAGGGCCGCCAGCGAGCGCAATAGCCCTAAAAAAATAGGGAAGACCTTCAGCAATCTTCACTAACTTATTATTTTTTAGCGCCCAGGCCTCTGACGACAGCTCCCCACCATTCATAATGGTTACATATAGTTCCGGCGCTCCATTTGCGTCCGCATCAATATAATCGAGCCCGACAATTCTCTTGCTGCCATCCAAGCTGAATCCTGTGAATGGGCGACCTTCTCCCTCGTAGAGTGCAGCCACAGATTGGTTCTGGGCCATAAACAATAATCGCTTACCGTCTGCTTTCATTTCTCCCATTGCCAGCAGATTATACATACCGTCCAGCCGCTTGATCTCACCCTTGTTAGGCGCCCCACGATAAAAAGCCTGCGGCCTAACGATGTCGCCTTGTGGAGCTCGCTGTAGATCCCCTTGATCGCCAGGCATAGCAGCACGAACAATATCGCCGCCATGCTGACGTACCGGCACTGTTGTCAACGGCACAGCTACGACCTGAGCTATACGAGGAATACCGTTTGCTGACAGCTTAGCCTCAAGATCAGTTATCAGCTTCTGAGCCAAGCTTGCTGCTGCCGCAAACAGAGCATCCTGACCACCGTCACCACTAACAAAGGTCCTCGTCACCGTCTGACCACCTGTGGTCTTGACAACCGCATCAATATTATACTGCTTGCCGATGCTTATGTAAGTACCATTTACCACCACCTCAGCCTCGGCAGCAGTTGCCACTGAAAGCAATTTGTCACTGGAAAGCCGCGATGCCAACAAAGACTGTACAGCAACTTTTGTTTCATCTTTGGCAGCAGCACCTACGGCGTTCATCTCACCCACATAGACCCGTAATGGCGCAGCAGCAAAGCAGGGCACAGCAGTTAATAAAACAACAAGTAGCACCAGTAGTTTTTTCATACTTCCTCCAAGTCATTGCAACCTTCAAAGCGCACAGAGTATGTCATATTGGCAGAGACCTGTCAAAACAAAGCCTTTACGCAGCACCACCTACAGACTTCACATAAAAAAACGGCACAGTTTCCTGTGCCGTTTTCAACCATCTAATCCAAGTTAGACTAGAATGTGTATGAAGCCTGCAGACGCATGGTGTATGGGTTCTGCGGTGTGGTGGCAGAAACACACGTTGCTGCAGTTGATGCAGCATCATTACATGCAGAATTCTTGTAGTAACCACCAAGCACCATATAAGCTGCCTGAGCCTTCAGGGTCAGGTTCTTGTACAACTTGTAGCCAACTTCCATGTTCATTTCTGTACCCATGAAGTCGCTATTGTTATTTCTAGAACCAGCACCTGCAATTGCCTGTGCCAAATCAATGTGCTGCTCAGCCTGAGATGCTGGCGCCCATGCAAAGCCTACGTTTGCGTTAGTAAAGAATTTTTCAGTAATGTCTGCATCAACACCAAACGTAGCCAGAGCAATGTTGCTAACCGGCTTACGGATGGCGTTATCAGTACCGGTACCGCCCATGGAGGTGTTACGGGCAACAATCATCATGCCGCTCTCATTGTAGCTGTTTACGCCGGAGGTAACCCAGCCACGGTTCTGTGCATCAGGAGCAGTGTTGTTATTACCGGAAGCATACAGCAGGGCGGTCTTCAGCTTGCTTGAGCCCATCTTCATGTCTGCTGCCACGTTAGCAGCATAGCCATGATAATTAGTCTTTTTCCCAGCAGAAGCAACAGTACCTGCTGCGCTATAACCGGCCTGCATTGCAGCAAAACCGCTTAGATTCAGACCACCCATTTTAGTTTGGCCGGAAAGACCAAGGGTGTGAATGATGATTCTGTCACGTGCCGAAACAGAAGCAGCCGTTGCGGTAGCAGCAGCAGCAGCAACATTTTTGTAGTTTGCCAAAAGGTAGTAGGACAGCGCAACCTTAGTATCTTTATTGACAGCATAGGTGTTGTCCATGATGAACAGATCTGCTGCCTGGTCACCGAGACGGGTTGTTGTCGTAGCTTTTTGCTCATTCTCATCAAAACGGCTGAAGCCCAGACCCAAGGAATAGGCACCCAGCTTAGTGGTTGTGTAGATGGCAGGAACATCTGCGTCAATCAAGAGACCTTTGATGGTATCTTTGTACGGCATCAGACCGACTTTGGTATTGAAGTTCTTGCCAACGTTGAAGTCAAGATACAGATGCTTGGTCCAGATGTTGGTACCATCGGTATCAAGCGTACCACCGTCAGACTTGTTTGCGTATGCATTGGTAGTAACACCACCGAAGCGAGTGTTCATCTCAAACTGGGTAACCATCTTCAGGTCATCACTGGCCTTGGCAATGTACTGAATCCGTGCCCGCTGATCCATGTAGTTGTTTACTTTACGTTGTTTGTTAAAGTTACTAATAACACTCACTGGGCCATCATTAGAGAAAACGGTAGCTGGGTTAATTGCTGCTCCATCACCCTTGTCAAAGTTTGAGAAATAGGTCTTAAAGGTATACATCCCGTGGAACTCGTTCTCAAAGGCCATTGCAGGAAGGGCAGTTACGGCGGTCAGGGCACCGGCTGCGGCGATGGTTAACATCTGCTTTTGAAACTTAGTCATGAAACTTTCCTCCTTCATGTGGTGTATGTACTGCCTAATAAAATGAAATTTCTTCCGATAAACTACTTTTTTGATTGCTTGGGAGTCTCACCACCCTTCATATAAATTTATGAGCAATTAAAGCAACTTACAATCATTATCTTAATATTCAACTACTTATATGTTCTACTAATTGCCGGGAATAATACAATAAATATAACAGCTGTCAAGCCTAAATCTGTAATTACTCTCATCTACTTCTCTCAAGCCCTTGTTAATGCCCGCTTTGGCACAGCTCAGTCAGAACCCCGTTACTGCTTTTAGGATGCACAAAAGCTATCCTGGTTCCATGGGCACCGTTACGTGGTGTCTCATCAATCATCCGTGCCCCCTGTACCAACATATGGGCAATTGCAGCCTCAATATCCTCCACCTCATAGGCAACATGATGGATGCCGGGGCCGTTCTTTTCCAGGAACTTGGCTATGGGGCTATCCGGGCTGGTAGGCTCCAGCAGCTCAATCTTGGACTCACCAACCTGCAGCATGGCAACCTTTACCTTCTGTTCGGCAACTTCTTCTTCGCCCTTGAAGGCCATGCCAAGCGCATCGCGATAAAACGGCAGAGTAGCATCCAAAGATTGCACGGCTATGCCGATATGGTTAATTTTTTGTAGCATTTTAGCACCTCTCACTTACTGCTCAGATCCGTATTGTAAAAATCGTATAATCTTTAACGCAGAGGTGCAGAGTAGCAGGGACGCAGAGTTGGTACAGAATAAAATCAATATTTGCTGCGCCTTTGCTCCTCTTGCCGCTCTGCGTTAAGGTTTAAAAGAATCTCCGTACCTACGTTGTTAACAAATCCATCTTACCGCCTAAAAACATCCAGCAGACGCCTGGACGCTGCAGACGGAGTGGTAATCCCTTGTGATACTGCTTCCTGCAATTGCGGGAAGATCCCCTTCACATCCTTGTGATTAAGAAACAGCCCCTTCAGGTCATCCATCAACAAAGCCCACATCCAATCCACTGACTGGTGTTTACGGGCCTCGTCAAACTCTCCTGATTGCTGCATGGTAGTACGGAAGCTGTCCAGCATCTCCCAGACTGCCGACACCCCTTCGTTGCGCAGTGCGCTGACGGTGAGTACCGGCACAATCCAGTTGCTACTTTTGGGCCGCAGGATATGTAGGGCGTTTTCATACTGCTGCCGGGCAAGTGCCGTCTTTTGTTGGTCAATATCAGACTTGTTGATGATGATGGCATCGGCCAGCTCCATCACCCCTTTTTTGATCCCTTGCAGTTCATCACCGGCGGTGGCCAATTGTAGCAGCATGAAGAAGTCTACCATGGATGCCACGGTGGTTTCAGACTGCCCCACCCCGACGGTTTCTACAATAATGATATTGTATCCGGCGGCCTCGCAAAGCAGCATGGTCTCACGGGTCCGCCGGGCAACGCCCCCCAGGGTGTCACCGGCTGGAGATGGGCGGATAAAGGCATTGGGGTCACGGGACAGTTCTTCCATCCGGGTCTTGTCACCCAGGATACTGCCACCGGTAATCTGTGATGATGGATCAACCGCCAGTACCGCAACCTTATGCCCCTGTGCGGTCAGGTAGCTGCCAAAGGCCTCAATAAAGGTAGACTTGCCAACCCCCGGCACACCGGTAATGCCAACCCGTAAACTGTTTCCGGTATGGGGCAGCAGGATGTCAAGTAGCTGTGCAGCCTTTTGGGCATGCTCAGGTTTCTTGCTTTCGATCAGGGTAATCCCCTTGCCCATGGCACGGATGTTCCCTTTTCGGATGTTATCGGCGAGTGTGTGCAACTCCATATAAATTGTTTACTTTGCCTTTTTAATCGCTTCCAGGGTCTCGCGGGCCGATTTGGTGATCGGCGTGCCCGGTCCAAAGATGCAGGCTGCACCGGCAGCGTACAGTTCTTCGTAATCCTGACGCGGGATAACCCCGCCGCAGACCACAACAATATCAGCGGCATCAAGCTTTTTCAGCTCTGCCACCAGTTGCGGCACCAGGGTCTTGTGACCGGCAGCCAGACTGGAGACGCCGATTACGTGGACATCGTTTTCAACCGCCATCTTGGCGGTTTCTTCCGGAGTCTGGAACAGGGGCCCCATATCCACATCAAAGCCGACATCGGCAAAGGCGGTGGCAATCACCTTGGCGCCACGGTCGTGTCCATCCTGCCCCATTTTGGCAATCAGAATCCGGGGACGGCGACCTTCGCCTTCTGCAAAGTCATCAACATCTTTCTTTAGGGCACTAAACTCTTCGCTCTGTTCAAACACTTTGCCGTATACCCCCGAAACCAGCTTGATCTCTGCCTTGTGACGGCCAAAGATCTTTTCCATGGCATCAGACATCTCACCCACCGAGGCCCGCTTGCGGGCTGCATCCACACAGGCCTCCAGCAAGTTGCCCTGGCCGGATTCTGCAACTGCAGTAATGGCCTGCAGGGCTGCCTGACAGTCAGACTCATTGCGCTCTGCCCGCAGCTTCTTCAGGCGGGCGATCTGGGCCTCCCGCACGGCGGTGTTGTCAATATCCAGGGTCTCAATCGGATTTTCTTTTGCCAGCTTGTACTTGTTAACCCCAACGATCACTTCACTGCCAATATCAATCCGGGCCTGTTTACGGGCGGCAGACTCTTCAATCTTCAGCTTGGGCATACCGGACTCAATCGCCTTGGTCATACCGCCCAGACTGTCGATCTCAGCGATCAGCTTGCGCCCTTCCTCGATCAGCGAGGCGGTCAGGGACTCAACATAATAGGAACCAGCCAGCGGATCAACCACCTTGGTGATACCGGATTCCTCCTGAATCACCAGCTGGGTGTTACGGGCAATACGGGCAGAATGCTCGGTTGGCAGGGCGATCGCCTCGTCCAGTGCGTTGGTGTGCAGGGATTGGGTTCCACCCAGCACCGCTGCCATGGCCTCAATGGTGGTGCGGATCACGTTGTTGTATGGATCTTGCTCGGTCAAGCTCCAGCCTGATGTCTGGCAGTGGGTCCGCAACGCCAGTGACAGCGGATTCTTGGGATTGAACTGGGACATCAGTTCAGCCCAGAGGAAACGGGCTGCCCGCAGTTTGGCGATCTCCATAAAGAAGTTCATACCGATGGCAAAGAAGAATGATAGCCGCGGTGCAAACTGATCCACCTCCAACCCCTTGGCCAGAGCAGCCTTGACGTACTCTATTCCGTCAGCCAGGGTAAAGGCCAGCTCCTGCACATTGTTGGCACCGGCCTCCTGAATGTGGTAGCCGCTGATGGAGATGGAATTGAACTTGGGCATATACTTGCTGGTATATTCAATAATATCAGCAATGATCTTCATTGATGGGGTTGGCGGATAGATATAGGTGTTACGAACCATGAACTCTTTGAGGATGTCATTCTGGATCGTACCGGCTAGTTTATCCTGGGATACCCCCTGCTCCTCTGCCGCCACAATGTAGAGTGCCAAGATCGGCAGCACCGCGCCGTTCATGGTCATGGAGACCGAGACATCAGCCAGCGGGATCTCCTTGAACAGGATCTCCATATCAAGGATCGAGTCGATGGCAACACCGGCCTTGCCCACATCGCCAACTACGCGGGGGTGGTCAGAGTCATAGCCACGGTGGGTTGCCAGGTCAAAGGCAACCGAAAGGCCCTGTTGACCGGCAGCCAGGTTGCGGCGGTAGAAGGCATTGGACTCTTCTGCGGTTGAGAATCCGGCATACTGGCGTACGGTCCAGGGACGCCCGGCATACATGGTGGCCTTGGGACCACGCAGAAACGGCGCAAAACCGGGCATGGTATCGATGTTTTCCAGCTTTTCCAGATCAGCCTGAGTATAGAGCGGCTTGACCGGAATCCCTTCAGCCGTATCCCAGGTTAATGTGGCAGTGGTCTCTTTCTTGATCTCTTTGGCAGCCAGTTTTTCCCAGTCTGCTGTCGTCTTCTTGTCAAATGTTGCCATGGTGATTACCTCGCTTGTAAGCAGTAAAGGCTCCAGATAGCGATACCTGGAGCCTTTTAGTTGGAATTGTTGTAGAGGCTAGCCACCCCCACTCGCTCCGCTCGTTTCCCCTGCCTGAATCAGGAGGGGGTCAGGGGGTGGTATCGCTACAGCACCGCCTTCAGATAGGTAGCGGTACGCTCCCGCTTTTCTTTCTCAATAACCGCAGCATCCACCTCAACAAACTTCTCATCCGGGGTGATCTTGAACAGCGGCTGGCCCTTCTGGACAATGGTGCCATCGCCACCTTCCATGATGATCTTGTCAATGGTACCGGAGAACGGTGCCCGAATGGTGTTGAACATCTTCATGACTTCGATGATGTAGAGCGGCTGATCCTTCTCAAAGTGCATCCCTTCGGTGACAAAAGGAGGCAGACCAGGTGCTTCCTGGCCATAGTACATGCCGCCGCAGACCGCAACAATCTCGTCTGCCTTGGTGGCTGGCGGTGGTACCAGAATCTTCTTCATCCGGGCCTGCAGGTCCAGATCAGTCAGATAGTCAGGGATCACCACTTCCAGGTCATCCAACACCTTCATATCCCAGAACTTGGTGTTTTCGCCGATCAGGAACAGCATGCCCAGCATCTCAAGGCCAACCTCAAAGCCGTAATGGGCAGAACGGATCTGGTCCCACATCTCCTGATCAAAACCACCTTGCGGCTTATCCTTGTGCAGGATCTCGTTCAGTTTGTCATATTCGTCCTTGTGCAGGCCGAAATGTTCACGGATCTTACGTGAGAAATCAAGCCCTTGCTGGAGCAGCTCATTATCGTGATCCCAGATGATCTCTGCAGCCGGCTTATGGGGGCGGTAATCCATATGCAGATAGTCGTAGGTGTCACGCAGCACACCCAGCGGGTTACGCAGCCAGATTACCTTGCCCTTCTCAATCTTGAAGTTCTTGGTATTGACCGAAAGCCAACCGGACAGCAGATGGGGATCATCCAGCAGCCGCTCCATCGGACGGGTGATCAGGGTGCCTTTACGATCCAGCAGGGCTGACATGTTCTTCAGCTCTTTTGCCAGCACGTCTGGTTGATCACCAAACTGCTCGGTTACCAGCTTGGCATAATGCTTCTTCATCTGGAAGAAGGCGTAGACCACATCCAGCTTGTTGGCCTCTTCCTTCAGGGTACCCACCAGAGTCAGGTACGGTACCACAAAACGGGTGGTTGGTTTGGCCATAACATTGCGGCCCAGAAACCAGTTAACCAGACCATAGTGGAATTCCAGGTTGGTGGCCAGTGAGCTGCCCCGCAGGGTGGTGCTGCGCAGCACCTCAGACAGACGCTCGTAGCTGCAGAGGCGGTCTTCACCTTTGGTCAGCAGCAGGGCGATATTGGAGTCATAGGCACCGGCCACCTTGTACTTCATGAACTGATGGGTATCAGGGTTCAGCATGCTGATCCCCTGATCATCCCGCACCTCACCCTTGATCGGCTTGGACCAGTAACGGATCATACCACCGGCATGGGGGGAGAGGGAGGCATCAGTGGCGTTCAGGCGGGCTTCCACTGAGGCATTGAAGCGCACGACCCGCTCCGGCTTGGGCAGGTTTTTCTTATGTTGTGCCAGCAGGGCCATCGCCTCAACCAGCGACTCAACCATGAAGAAGTCGTTCTTGTCCTTGGGGTTGGTGAATTTCAGGGAGTAGCAGAGCTCGGTTACCCGGTGCTCCACCTGAATCCGGGTGTTAACCTCCATGAAATAGTGACGGTCACGGTCCACGATACACTCAAAGGTGGAGGCGGAGTCCAGACCAACGGCCTGGCCAAAGCGGGCTGATTCTTCTTCCATCCGCTGCAGCACCTTCAGATCTGACTCAAGTGCAGCAACCTCTTCCTTTTTCTTCTCTGCCTTGGCCTTGGCAATGGCGGCCAGCAGACCTTCCTGGGTTACCGACACTTCCAGCAGTTTCTGCTCATGCATCTGCAGGGAACAGTCACGACCGCCAAGAGAGATACACCAGTCACCGTTACCCAGCAGCTGGATCTCGTTATGGCGGGTCTGCTCAATGTTCAGTTCGATCAGGACGTTCTTGTTATCACCAACGCCGTTGGCCTTAACCTCCTGCAGCACCTCACGAACCATGGCAGGGGCCTCTGCAGCAGCCTTGGCAATCGCCTTTTCATCGGCATTCTTGGTTCCCAGCAGAGAGGCGCCAAGAATACGTTGACCTTTACCACCGCCACCACCAATCGCCTTGATCCTGAAACGACTTTGGGGATACTTGCGGAACAGCTCTGTCACCTCTGCCTGCACCTGGGCACAGAGTTCCTCAATGGTGTAGAGGTCAATTCCCTTGGCGTAGGAGGTCATCAGGATATGGTCAGCCAGGGTCTCCAGCGGCAGCTTGGTATCTTTCAGAATCTTGGCATCGCACTCCAGCCCTTCTGCCTTGACCAACGCCAGCAGCTTTTCGCGGCTGTCATGCTTCTTGACCAGGGTACGGGCAGTCACGTTATCAATACCAGGTGTTACCGAAACATTTACCAGCAGGGCGGTCCGCTTGGCTTCGTCCTTTTTACCGGCCCGGGCCTGGGTTGCAGCACAGGGACCGATAAACTTGAGACCGGCCTTTTCAATGGCAGCCACAAACTCTTCATCTTCAGCCATAAAGCCATAGCCGGCAAAGATGGAGTCATAGCCGTTATCCTTGGCAATGCCGATAATCTGGTTGATCCGCTCAACCCGCTCTTCCTTGCTGGCGCCGGAATAATCAGGTACCCGGTGTACGCGGTTTGAATCGGTCAGCTGGCGCAGTTCAGGGGCCAGGGCATTGGGGTAGACAATGGAGTCTTTCTCTGAGAGCAGGATGCCGTAGTGGCTGATCCCCATCTCTTGATAGACATCCATGGCTTCCTTACGGATTGGACCACGGCAGACAATCAGCGGCTTCAGCTCTTCGCAGGAAAAGGAACGGACCCACTCGGATGAAGACTTGCTCAATCGGCGATCCCGGTGAATCAGGGGGTTATGCTTGTAGTAGTCGGTCTGAGGCATGGGCTTATATCTCCAATTAAAATCAATAAGTTAAATAGTGACAGATTAATGGAACTCGCGCTGGATCGCCTGCATCGGACCGGGCTTATAGTGCCGCAGCAGGAAGTTCATGTTCTCGCCCAGGACCTTACGCAGATCGGTAGGCATTACCAGCGATGAGATGGAGCCCAGAGCCAGGCCTTCCTTCGGATTCATCAACTCTTTTTCATAGCGCAGGTTCAGAGCGGCCTCTTCAATCCTCAGCCAGTCAGCCACATCCTTCTCGGCATCCTTGGTGGCCTCACCGGCATCCATACCGGCTGCAACCCGCTCCTGGACCCCTGACTTGACCTTATCCTTAACAGCGCCACGCAGCTTACGCAGCTCGTCCTTGTAGACAAACTCTTTACCGGCCGGCCCCATAACCGCCAGACGGGTGGTAGGCAGCGCCAGAACTAGATCTGCGCCGGTTGGGTAGTTATTATAGGAGGCATAGGCCCCGCCGTAGGCGTTCCGGATGATCAGCAGGATGCGGGGGGTGCGGATATCAACGATGGAATCCAGCATGGCTCGGCCAGCCTGGACAATACCGCGGGACTCCTGCTCACGTCCGGGCAGGAAGCCGGTGGTATCTTCCATAAAGATCATCGGGATATTGTAGATGTTACAGAAACGGTTGAAACGGGCGATCTTATAGGCAGAATCCACTGAAATCTGGCCGGAAGCCACGGCAGAGTTGTTGGCCACAAAACCGACCACGTTGCCCCCCAGACGACCAAAGGCGGTCACTGCCTCACGGGCACGGTCCGGTTGCATCTCAAAATAGTCACCATGGTCACAGATCTGCTGGATCATGATTGAGACATCAAAGGGGGTGTTGAAACCGGTGGGGGAGTTAAAGGCCTTCTTAAGCAGTGTGTTGATCTCCCAGGTCTTACGATCAAGGGGATCGCTGGTCTTCTGGAAACGGGCCATGACGCTATTGTTGTCAGGCACATAGGAAAGCAGTTGCAGAGCCGAACGCAATGCACCGACCTCATCCTCAACGGTCAGGTCAGCCACCCCTGATCCACCGTGGACCTTGGGGCCGCCCAGATCTTCAGGGGTAACATCCTCACCCAGTACCGACTTGACCACACCAGGACCGGCCAGACCGAAGAAGGTGTCGTTGGGCTGGATCACAAAGCTGCCCTGACGGGGCAGATAGGAACCGCCACCGGCATTGAAGCCGAACATACACATAATGGAAGGGACCACGCCGCTGATCTTGCGCAGGGCGGTAAAGGCCTCAGCATAGCCGTCCAGACCACCCACACCGGCAGGAACAAAGGCACCGGCAGAGTCGTTCATGCCGATGACAGGAATCCCTTTTTCGCCAGCCATCTGAAACAGCAGGGCCAATTTCCGGCCGTTGGTGGCATCAATAGAACCGGCACGCACCGTAAAGTCATGGCCATACAGTGCCACGTCACGACCGTTTACATTCAGGATACCGGTAACCAGCGAGGCGCCGTCAAGGTTCTTGCCCCAGTTCTGGAACAGGACATTGGGCTCTTTCTCAGTTAATACCTTGATCCGCTCCCAAACGGTCATCCGCTTCTTGAAATGCTGCTTTTCAATCTGGGCAATGCTGACCGACTTGATCGGGCGCTGAATCAGGTCATGACCTTCCTTCATCGCCTCTTCATAGCCGCCCTTTTTGCCAGGAATCTCACCGGGAATGGTGAATTCAACGGTTTCCTGGGGAGCAAACGGGTTCTTCAGTGAGGGCTTGATCGCTTTCTTGGACATCTGAACCATCCTTCCTCTGCAGTGTAATATACGGACAAAACCTTCAGAATAAATAAATCAAACAGCTACCTGGCAACCACCGCCAGCACCTGCACTTCGGTGCCATCCTTGGATAACAGGCGATGCCGCAGGGATGAGTCAAAGTAGACACAATCCCCCTCACCCAGCTCATGGCGTTGATCTTCCAGCACCAATTCGGCGGTTCCCTTCATGATAAACAGGAACTCTTCGCCATCATGGCTATAGGTATTCTCTTCCGAGACCTTCTCCATGACAGAAAGCAGGAACGGCTCCATTTTTTTGTTCTGTTTGCGCCATGACAGCGATTCGTACGAGTAGCCCTGGCTGGTACCGGCACGGGAGATGACACGCGGCATCATCTTGCGCTCATCGGCACGCACGATCTCGTAGCGGCACTCCTCCTCTTCTTCAGCAAAGAAGTGGCCAATCTTGACATCAAAAAAGCGCGCAATCTTGGAAAGGGTAGCTATGGGTGGGGAAACATTATTGTTTTCGATTTGAGAAATCAGAGCAGGCGAAAAGCCGGTCTCCCGAGCAACGGCCTGGAGGGTCAGCTTCTTCGCCAATCGGAGTTTTTTGATTTTTGCACCAATATTGAATTCGTTGCTCATCACCTAATCCACCGGAATATAAACCTGTTTTGGTGCGGCGTTTGTATACAAAACCAGTTATATTGTCAATAAAATAGTTTTACTCGCAACAAAGTTGACAACAGTATCACTGTAACGATTTTAACAGCACTAAATCAGGCTTTTTACTCTCCCAAGAGCTGACGTGCCAGTAGTTCCACCGTATGGACCACCTCTACAGTAGAACCGTGTTGTTTCAGGCCGTCATCCAGCTGCATCATACAACCGGGACAACCGGTGGCTACGGCATCTGCGCCGGTGGCGATGATTGCCTCGCTCTTAAGGTCATTGATCTCCATGGAGGATCCGTAGTGATAGACATTGAAGGTACCGCCCAGGCCACAGCAGCGGTCCGCCCCTTCCATCTCCACCAGCTCAAGTCCGGGAGTAGCCTTGATCAGATCACGGGGTTGGGCAGTCAGCTTGCGGGTTCGCAGGTGACAGGGATCATGGTAGGTAATTTTGCCGGTTGCACCGGTGCCGGTTTCAGCAGGCTTCAGCCCCAGTTGGGCCAACAGCTGGGCAGCATCTACCGTCTTCGCGGCCAACCGGTCAAGTCGCTCACGCAGCTCAGGATTACGCTTGCCCACCACCAGCGGATAGAGCCGGTGCAGGGCACCGCCACAGGTGGCACAGGCACTCATCACATAATCAGCCTCGTAACGCTCCAGGGCTGCCAGGTTCCGCTCCGCCAGATCCCGGACAGTCTCGATATCTCCACCGGACATGCCGGGCAGGCCGCAACACTGCTGATCCTTGGGAATGATAATGGTACAGCCCAGGTGTTGGAACAACTTGACCGTGGCCACACCGACCCGTGGGTAGGCAAAGTTGGTCATGCAGCCCACAAAGAAGATAACCCGCGGTTTACCCGGTTCTCCCTCGATCACCTCTGGATAACGCTCCATAAACGTGGTCTTGGCAATGGCCGGGATGTAACGTTTATTGCCCACAAACGGTAGCGGAAAACGCAGACGCAGACCTGAGTTCTCCGGTACTTTCTTAAAGAACAACGGCCCCAACAGCGAGGCGGCCTTGGCACCCAGCTTCATCCGGGTACGGCTCTTGATCACCTGCCCCACGGCAGCATGGAAGGTGGTCAGGCCGCGCTTCTTTGCCAGTGCCTCACGGGCAGCAATCACAATCTCATCGGTAGGCACATCATTGGGGCAACGATCCACGCAACTACCACACAACAGACACTTGGACATGGCCAGATAGGTCTGGTCATCCAGATCTATGTCATCCTTCAGCAGATGCTGAACCAGGGTCAGCTTGCCACGGGCCGTGGCCGGCTCACGTTGAAAGGCGGTAAAGGCAGGGCAGTTGGATCGGCAGGTACCGCATTTGACACACTTTTTGAGTTCTTCTTCGATTCGCTGCAGGGTATCAGCAACTATTTGATCAGACATTTGGTAAAACCTCTTCAAACCTGATTATCAATCTTATTTACAAGTCACATTGTAAACAAACAAGGACAGGAAAAACAAACCATTTTAACGCAGAGGCTAAAGACGAGGCGCCAAGGCGCAGAGAAATTCAAAGGCAGCAAAAGGGGAAAAGCAGATTTTTTGAATAATTGCTCTCGTTCTCAGGTTTTTGAAAGCTTTTCTCCGCGTCTTTGCGTCTCTCATACATTTCTCTGCGTTAAAAAAGTCTTTGTTTCCAGCCTTCCAGCGCAATCAGCGCCCGCTCTGCCAGCAACAGCTTTCGATCCTTTTTCTTAACCCTGCTTTCAAGGGAGGGGAACAGGCCGTAATTAACGTTCATCGGCTGAAAATGACGGACATCTGCATTGGAAATATGGTGAATCAAGGCACCTAGCGCAGTTTCCTGCGGAGGCAGCGGCGGCTGATCCCCCGACACCAATGCTGCAGCCGTCAGGCCAGCCAGAAAACCTGAGCCTGCTGACTCAACATAGCCCTCAACCCCGGTGATCTGTCCGGCAAAGATGATACGGGGATCTGACTTCAGCTGCTGTGTGGGTAACAGCAGAGCCGGTGCATTAATAAAGGTATTGCGGTGCATAACCCCCAACCGGACAAAATCAGCCTGTTCCAGTCCAGGAATCATACGCAGTACCCGGCGTTGCTCCGGCCAGGTCATCTTGGTCTGGAACCCCACCAGATTATAGAGGGTCTTGTCATTATTCTCTGCCCGTAACTGCACCACGGCCCAGGGATCTCTACCGGTAGTCGGATCAGGAAGGCCAACCGGTTTCATCGGGCCAAAACGCAGGGTCTCATCACCACGCGCTGCCATCTCTTCAATCGGCATACAGCCGTCAAAGTGGACCACTTTCTCAAACTCGCGGGGTGCAACCTTTTCAGCAGCTTGCACGGCCACAATAAACGCCGTGTACTGTTCTTGATCCATGGGGCAGTTGAGGTAATCGTCGGGATCACCCTTGCCATAACGGGAGGCGGCGTAGATTTTGGACCGGTCAAGGGATTCTGCCGTAACAATCGGGGCTATGGCATCGTAGAAATAGAGCCGCTCACCCACCAGACGGGACAGCTCCTCAGCCAGGGCATCGCTGGTCAGAGGACCGGAGGCGATTACCACCAGCCCTTCGGCTGGAAGACAGGTCAGCTCTTCACGGATCAAGGTGATGTTGGGATGGGAGGAAATTCGTTCGGTTATCCAGGCAGAGAACAGGTCACGATCAACAGCCAAGGCGCCACCGGCAGGAACCCTGGTGGCATCGGCCGCCTGCATAATCAGGGAACCACAACGCCGCAGCTCTTCCTTCAGCAGACCGACCGCATTACCCAGATCTGCCCCCCGCAGGGAGTTTGAGCAAACCAGCTCAGCCAGTCCCTCCAGTTGGTGAGCCGGAGAATAGCGGTGAGGTTTCATCTCGTACAGGCATACTTGTACGCCGCGCTCTGCGGCCTGCCAGGCGGCCTCACAACCGGCCAGACCGGCGCCAATGATGGTTACTGGTGTCATGCGGAAGTCCAGTCGCACCCTTCCTTCGGACACTTCAAGAACTCACCCTTTTTCTTGTAGACCTTCTTGACCAGCACCGGGAAGCCGCACTTGGGGCAGGGTTGGGTAACAGGGGGATCCCAAAGGGCAAACTTGCAGTCAGGATAGCGGTTGCAGGAGTAGAACAGCTTGCCGTAGCGGGACTTTTTCTCGGTCAGCTCACCTTCCTTGCATTCCGGACAGGTAACACCGGTGCCCTTGGGCTTGTTGAGCGGCTGGATATTTTTACAGGCCGGATAGCCGGAGCAGGCCAGATACTTGCCGTAACGACCCGACTTGATCAGCATTGGCTGGCCGCATTTGTCGCATTTTTCTTCTGAGACTTCCGGTTCTGCAGCCTCTTCTCCGCCACTGTTTTCAAGATTGCGGGTGTACTTGCAGCCCTCTTTGAAACCGGTACAGGCGATGAACTTGCCCCGCTTGCCCAGCTTGATAGCCAATGGCTTGCCACATTCCGGGCAGGCCTCGTCCAGAGTTTCGGTGGTCAGGTCGTCTTTCTTGACCTCTCCCTCTTTCTGCTGCAGCAGGGTGATGAACGGGTTCCAGAACTCACGCAGCAGTGGCTTCCACTGTTTTTCACCACGGGAGACCTGATCCAGCTCTTCTTCCAGCCCGGCGGTGAAGTTGTAATCCACATACTTGGGGAAGTGGGCGGTCAGCAGGTCGTTAACCACCATGCCGACATCTTCCGGGAAGAAACGCTTCTTGTCCAGGCGGGCATACTTACGTTCCACCAGGGTATTGAGGGTACTGGCATAGGTGGATGGACGACCGATGCCGTACTCTTCCAAGGTCTTCACCAGAGTCGCTTCGGTATAGCGGGGCGGCGGCTGGGTAAAGTGCTGCTCCGGCAGCACTTCCAACAGCTTAAGCGCTTCACCCTCGTCCAGTGCTGGTAGCGTACCTTCTTTTTCCTCGTCTTCGTCATCCACCCCTTCAATATAGAGCTTCATAAAGCCGGGGAAGCGAATCACCGAGCCGGTTGCCCGCAGGGTAAAGCTGTCCTTTTTCTCACCGCTGACCGCGATATCAACCGAGGTCTGATCCAGTAACGCTTCAGCCATCTGGCAGGCAACGGTCCGTTTCCAGATCAGCTCATACAGCTTGAACAGGTCCGGGGTCAGGTACTTCTTCAGCTCTGTCGGGGTCTTGTCAATATAGGTCGGGCGAATCGCTTCGTGGGCTTCCTGGGCATTTTTTGACTTGTTCTTGTAAAAACGGGGTTTGGCCAGGGCGTATTCCTTGCCATAGGCCACACTGATCAGGTCATGGGCATCTTGAAGGGCCTGAGCCGAGAGGTTAACGCTGTCAGTACGCATGTAGGTGATCAGACCGACCGTGCCGCCTTCACCGATTGCCACCCCTTCGTACAGCTTCTGGGCCGTGGACATGGTCTTTTTGGCTGAGAAACCCAGCTTGCGGGAGGCTTCCTGCTGCAGGGTGGAGGTGGTAAAGGGGGGAGCAGGGTTGCGCTTCATCTCCTTGCGGGTTACCGATGCAACCTGGGCCTTGCCTTGTGCAATGGCAGCTTTAAGAGCATCGGCACTCTTCTGATCAGGAATATCAAACTTGCCCAGCTTCTTGCCATCCACCGCAATCAGACCAGCCTTGACAGTCTGACCACCCTGTTTTTCCAGCTTGGTAGCAATGGTCCAGTATTCCTGATCCACAAAGGCCTGGATCTCTTTTTCACGGTCGCAGACCAACCGTAGGGCAACTGACTGCACCCGGCCGGCTGAAAGACCGTAGCGGATCTTCTTCCACAAAAAGGGAGAAAGGTTGAAACCAACCAGATAGTCCAGAATAGAACGAGCCTGCTGGGCATCCACCAGATCTATGGCAATGTCACGGGGATTCTGCACGGCATGGATGATGGCATCCTTGGTGATCTCATGGAACACCACCCGTTGAATCGGAATCTTGGGCTTTTTATCCAGCCCCAAAGTAGCCAGCAGGTGCCAGGAAATCGCCTCTCCCTCGCGGTCGGGGTCAGTTGCCAGCAACAGTCGATCCGCCCCCTTCAGCTCTTTTTTGATGGCATCAATATGCTTCTTGCTCTCCGGCAGCACATGGTACTTGGGTTCAAAGTCATTGGCCGTATCAACCGAGCCCTGTTTGCTGGGCAGTGCCCGCACATGCCCGAATGAGGCCAGCACCCGATAATCAGCACCGAGGAATTTTTCAATGGTCTTGGCCTTGGCCGGAGACTCGACAATTACAAGTTGATGCGCCATAGGTTCTATAATCCTTAAGGGAGTGAATAGTATGATCCGGGAAGCTGTAACAGCATCCCTTTTAGTTCAAGGCCAAGCACCATAGCCGAAACCTCTCCGGGCGTCAATTCCAGAGCCTGGGTAATCTCATCCAGATGCCGTGGCCCCTGGGCCACCAGTTCATAGACCGCTGCCTCGCGGGGAGTCAGGTTACAACGTGGCACAGCAGCGTTTTGATTAAACAATGGCAATGAATGGTCTGACGTACCGATTCTGGTTGCATCAAGAATATCACTAACGCAGTCAACCAGTTGGGCACCTTCCTTGATCAGACGGTTACTGCCACGACAGGCAGGGGAACTGATCGGACCTGGCACCGCCATTACCTCACGCCCTTGATCCAGGGCGTAGCGGGCGGTAATCAGGGAGCCGCTCTTTTCAACCGCCTCAACCACCAGTACCCCACGGGACAGACCGCTGATGATCCGGTTGCGGCGGGGAAAATGTTCTGCCAGCGGCTGAGTTGCCATGGGAAATTCGGAGAGGATACAGCCGCTCTCAGCAATCTGTTGTGCAAGCTGCCTGTTTTCAGGTGGGTAGTCAACATCAACCCCGCAGCCAAGCACCGCAACCGTAGCACCGCAACCTGCCAAGGCACCGCGGTGGGCCGCCGTGTCAATACCCCGGGCCAGACCGGAGACTACCAGCACGCCTAGTGCTGCCAGTTCAGACGAAAGTCGTTCTGCCGCCTTCAGCCCTTCACGGGTTGCCCGACGGGAACCAACCACCGCAATTGCAGGTTCCCAGGCCGGGATTGTTCCCCGCAGGTACAACAACGGTGGCGGATCGCCGATCTCAAACAGTTGGCGGGGGTACTCAGCATCCAGAAAGGTAAGCAGCCGAACGCCGACATCTTCAATCCTGCGGCACTCCGCTTCTGCAAAGTGACGACAAGCCGGGGCTGCAATGGCCTCCACAATCTGCGGCGTGATTCCCCGGACCGTAGCAAGGTCATCAGGAGCTGCAGAGAGGACATGATCCGGCGTATCAAATCGTTCCAGCAGCCGCCGGAACAGGACCGGTCCAATCCCTTCCACTGTCCGCAATGCTATCCAGGACCAGTAGTCCATGCTGCTCCCTTAAAAAATGAAGGCCGACTCAAGGTCGGCCTTCACCATATCTGCCAGCTGCACTCTAGCGAGGAGCGCTGACAACCTCGTTGCCCTTAAAGATGGCATCAATACTCTTTACAACAATTGCAGTTGAGGTGTTTTGGCCAGCTTCAACAATCACTACTGCACCGACAACCTCACTGGGCAACTGACCAACATACCGATCAACCAGCATCTTCTCAATTGCCACCTTGCGGATGACATACAACAGATTGCCCGGTTCAGCCCCTTGTGATATGCCAAGATCAAGGTAGACAACATCACCGGCAGCAATGGCAGTATTCGCATTAGCACTTTCAACTATCACACCATGCAGCGGCTTGGAGGTCATCTTCAGGGAAACACTGCGTCGCTTAACCTGCTGGTAGGGAACCAGCAGGTCACCAGGCTCAACTTCCTTAAATGAAGAGCTGATAATACCACGGGAGTTCAGCTCTGTTACCTGAGTAAGCTGCACAGTCCCCAACGGGTACACCCGATACCCCAGCTCATCTCCAGTCACCGGATGCTTAACCTCTTTTGATTTACGCAAAATGGTATACTTGCTGCCATCAAGTCCACCATGACGTGTACCGATGTCAGTAAAAACTGTATCATCCTCACCAAGCACCAGGCGGCCATGCTGCCCTGCGATGATCCTGCCACTTGGGGCCAACTCTTTTTCCATCAGCCAACCTTCATTGCCCCGCACGGTAAAAGCTTTTTCTTCAGCTATTTCGGCTTCAGCAGCCTTGACTAACTGACCAGCCGAGGCCTTTTGGCCGCCAGCCTCTGCCGGAGCATCAACAACCTCCAGCTTCCCATTCACGAAACGGACAGTTTGTCCAGGATAGATAAAGTGCGGGTTGGTAACCTCGGGATTTTTTGCCCAGAGATTCGGCCAATACCGGGGATTATTAAGAAATTTCCCGGAAAGACCCCAGAGCGTATCACCTTTCTGGATCACATAGACCGTTGACTCCTCTGCAGCCCAGATCATACAGGGGACAAACAGCACCATTATCATCAGGGATATTACCAGCTGCATACGTGATTTCATGGTCACCTCATCTTAATGTCGGCCCGAAGCCGGTTGGTCGCTGGACATCAGTCGTTCCCGCGCCTTGACAGCTGCGGGGCTGGCAGGATAGCTGCGAATAAGCCGTTCAAACGACGCCTTGGCTTTATCCGGCTGTTTCTGGGCAGCATAACTGTAGCCAATTTTTAGTAGTGCATCAGACGCCTTCAAATGACGGGGCCAGCCATCTACAACCTTCTGGAATGCAACCAGCGCCTTGGGAAGATCAGAAACACTGTAGTAACATTCGCCAATCCAGTACTGTGCATTAGGGACATATTCGCTGGCAGGCTGTTCCTTTAAAAACAGCTCAAACGCCTGAATCGCACCGGAAAAATTATTGGTACTATAGAGACCAAAGGCCTTGACATACCCCTGCGGAGGACCGGCATCCCTGCCTTTGGGAGCTGGATCAGGATTAACCACCTCTACTTTTGGCGTAGCAACAACCGCTGCAGTTTGAACCTTGGCCTGCAAGGCCTGATTCACTTCCTTCAGCTCACGCACACCATCACTCAGCTCTTTAAAGACTGCTGTGCGCTGGGCATCCCGTTCCTCCAGAGTTGCCAACCTTCCGGAAAGCTCGTTCAAACGAGCCTCGATCCCCCCCGCAATTTGGAAAAGATGCTCAACCTTTGTTTCAGTTTCTGTTTGACGTTTAACCGCCAAATCATTGGCTGCACAGCCGCCAAGCAACAATGTACCTAACGCCAGCAGTCCCAATTTTTGCAGGTGGTTCATGCAACTCTCCTGTTTTTTCTTGGGTTTCGCTGTAATTAAAGCCAGAAAAAACGCTTTGTCAAGTGAAAGTCAGGTTTTTCCGGTTTGCATTTTACAGACAGACCACTCATGTGCTAGCATTTCGCCCTCTATGACTTTATTACTATTCCAACTGGATTTAACGTGAAAAAACCTGAATTACTGGCCCCGGCCGGCACCATGGAAAAGCTGAAATGTGCCATCAGATACGGTGCAGATGCCGTCTACATGGGCGGACCAGACTTTGGCCTGCGCAATATGGCCGGCAACTTCACCCTTGCCGAAATGCCTGAAGCCCTGACACTTTGCCATAAACACGGGGTCCGCTGCTACCTAACCATTAACAGTTACCCTGCCGACCACACCCTGAACCGCCTTGAAAGCTATCTACAGGAACTGGCTCCGCTTCCCTTTGACGCCTATATTGTCAGCGACCCTGGCGTACTGCGAATGATCCGCCGGATTTCACCAGAACGGGAGATCCACCTCTCCACCCAGGCCAATACCATCAATCACGAGAGCGTGCTTTTCTGGCAGGATCAGGGGGTCGGCCGGGTCAATCTGGCCCGGGAAATGACCCTGGAAGATATCAGTGCAACAGCCAGGGCGGTCTCAATACCCTGCGAGGTTTTTGTGCATGGCGCCCTCTGCGTCGCCTACTCAGGCCGCTGTCTGCTTTCCAGCGCCATGACCGGGCGCAGCGCCAATCTGGGGGAATGCACCCAACCCTGCCGCTGGAAGTACGCCCTGGTTGAGGAGCGCAGGCCCGGCGAATATCAGCCAATCGAAGAGGATTCAAGCGGTACCTTCATCTACAATTCAAAAGACCTCTGCCTGCTGGAGTATCTGCCTGACCTTGTCAGGGCAGGTGTTGGCTCCCTCAAGATTGAAGGCAGGATGAAGGGAATTCACTATCTTGCCGGTGTGTTGCGGATCTACCGCACTGCCCTGGACCGCTTTTACGCTAATCCCGATAGATACACGGCAGACCCGGCCTGGATGGAGGAACTGGCCACCATCAGCCACCGCGGCTATACCACCGGCTTCCTGCTGGGTGATCCCAAGGATGTTGGGCAATCCTATCAGGCCGGGTACCTGCGTAGCCACAAACTGGTGGGGACGGTTGAGTCGATGCGGGGACCAGAACTGGCAGAGGTGATGGTGAGAAACCGGTTTCAGGCTGGCGACCAGCTTTCACTGATGGGACCTGCCATGAAAAATGCTGATTTCATGGCCGCTGACCTGCAGCAACTGGACCAGCACGGGGAAGCAACACCAGTAGACATTGTTCATCCTAATATGCGTATTCTGATGCCGGTACCTGTCGGTACGGCCCCTGATGATCTAATCCGGCTACCTGCACCAATGCAGGAATTTGATTCATGAGTCCACTTTACGAGCATCTCAACCAGCCCGAGGGACATTGGCTGCGGGATAGTACTGTGCTGCTGTTCCTGTTCGGCTTCCTGTTTCTGACAGGGCTTGGATCAGCGCCGCTGATTGATCCGGATGAAGGGCGCTATGCCGAGATCCCCCGCGAGATGCTGGTCCGGGGCGATTTTGTCACCCCCACCCTTAACTATGTCAAATATTTTGAAAAACCACCGCTATTATACTGGGTAAATGCCGGTTCCATGGCGATCTTTGGCCAGAACGAGTTTGCAGCCCGGCTCCCCTCTGCCCTGTCAGGACTTTTTACGGTCCTGCTGACCTACCTTGCAGGACGGCGCCTCTTTAACCGGCGAACAGCATTGACCGGGACGTTGATTCTGGGTAGTTGTGCCGCCTTCCTGTTCCAGTCACGGATCATTCTGACAGACATGCTGCTGACCTTCTGCCTCTCAGCAGCCCTGTTCAGCTTTCTGCTGGCTGTTCGTAGCAGCGAACGACACCGCACCCACCTCTACCGTCTCTTCTTCATCTGCTGCGGTCTGGCAGTATTGACCAAGGGGTTAATCGGAATCGTGCTACCCGGTGGCATCATCTTCTGGTATCTGCTGCTGAGCAGGCGCTGGCACCTGCTGAAGGGAATCCCCTGGTTCTCCGGCCTGCTGCTGTTCGCTCTGGTCACCATGCCGTGGTTTGTACTGGTGTCACAGGCAAACCCTGAGTTCCCGCATTTTTTCTTTATCAGAGAGCACTTCCAGCGCTACACCAGCACCATCCATCGCCGCAGTCAGCCGTTCTGGTTCTTTTTACCAATCCTGCTGCTGACCATGCTGCCCTGGTCCTTTTTTCTGCCGGGCAGCCTGGGCAAGGCCTGGCAGCAGCGACAAAGTGACAGGGGGACCACCCTTTATCTGCTGATCTGGCCCTTAGTCATTATCTTATTTTTTTCGCTTTCCAGTTCAAAACTGATCCCGTACATCCTGCCAACCTTTCCGCCTCTGGCGCTATTGCTGGCTCACCGGCTTACCGCTCACTGGCATACCCGCAGACCCGATTACACAGCTGCGCAGGCAGCCCTCGCCACCATACTGCTCTTGACCGGTGTAGCTCTGGCTATACTGCCGTTACTAACCTGGCTCCCACCGCTGCTCCATGCAAGCGGTCAAACCGGTCGGGATCTGGCTGCCATGCTGACCGGGCCGACACCGGTACTTACCCTGCGTCAGACCCTGCTGCCCGGCAGCCTGCTGGTTATCTTCGGCCTGCTGCTGTTCTGGATCATCCGCACCCGTTCCAGCCTGCTGCTAGTTGGGCTGCTCTGTTGTTTTGGTATCCTGCTTGACCTGCTGCTGCCCTGGGCCTTTAGTCAGTATGGTGCAGCTCGGCTCTCCTCCCGCAGCTTGGCCAAGGCCGCACTGCAGCACAGTGGCCCGGACACACTGCTGGCCCAGAGCGGCCCCCGCCAGGGGATGAACTTTTATACCGGTAAACGTCTGATCACTGTAGGTGATGCCGATGAACTGAGCTTTGGCAGCAGCCAGGGCAATCAGTCCGGCTGGTTCCTCACCCAGGAACAGTTCATGGGACTCTGGTGCTCAAACCGCCAGGTCATGATTGTTATTCCCCGCCATGAGGCAAGCCGGTATGAAGCAGCTCAAACCGGGCTCCCCCCCCGCACTCTGGCAGACAACGGGGCGTTGCTGTTGTTGTCCAACCGCTGATTGAAGGAGTATCTACCTGTATGCGTGAAACATTTCTGCCCTTTTCCACCCCTACTCTGGGAGATGAAGAAATCAACGAGGTTGTTGACTCGCTTCGTTCCGGCTGGATCACCACCGGCCCCAAGGTCAAACGTTTTGAGGATGCCTTCAAGGTCTATGTGGGCGCCCCCTTTGCTGTACCGCTCAGTTCAGCCACTGCCGGTCTACATCTGACCCTGCTGGCACTGAAGATCAAAGAGGGGGACGAAATCATCACCACGCCAATGACCTTTGCCTCCACGGTCAGCATGATCATACTGGCCGGTGGTACGCCGGTACTGGCTGATATTGAACCCGGCACGCTGAATATTGATATTGCCAAGGTTGCAGAGAAGATCACCCCACGCACCAGAGCGGTGATTCCGGTCCATTTTGCTGGGCAGTCCTGTGACCTGGACCCGCTGTTTGCCCTAGCCAGACAGCATAACCTGACCATTATTGAAGATGCTGCCCACGCAGCTGGCACTGAATACAAAGGACAGAAGATCGGTAGCCTTGATTCCATCTCCATCTTCTCGTTCCACCCCAATAAGAACATTACCACCGGCGAAGGTGGTATGGTCTGCACACCGGATGAAACCCTGGCTGAAGAAATCTCACTGCTGAAATTCCACGGCATGAGCCGTGAGGCCTGGAAGCGGTTTGCAGCCAGCGGCACCCCCAACTATGATATCATGCTGCCGGGCTACAAGTACAACATGATGGATATCCAGGCGGCCATCGGGCTACACCAACTGCCCCGTCTGGATGGTTTTATTGACCGTCGCAAAGAGATTGCCGAGCAGTACAATGCCGCCTTTGCCGGTCTGGCGGAACTTGCCCTGCCCGGCTATGCGCCATATCAGCAACGCCATGCCTGGCACCTCTATACGCCTTTGATCAGGATCGAGCTTTTAACCATAGGCCGGGACCAGTTCATGGCAGAGCTGAAAAATCTGAACATCGGCAGTGGGCTGCATTACAAGGCGATTCACCACCACAGCTGGTACCGCGAGAATCTGCCAATGGCCGACACGGAGCTGCCCAATGCCAGCTACGCCTCTGACCGGATTCTGTCGCTGCCGCTGTTCCCCACCATGAGCGACAATGATACAGTTGATGTGATAAGCGCAGTAACCGACGTCATCACCCGGTTCAGGAGATAGGTATGTCCCAGGACCAGATTCACAAACTTCCCCCCCAGAGCCTTGAGGCAGAAATGTCGATCCTGGGTGGTATCCTGATCGATAACGACGCCATCAACCGGGTGCTGGAGATGCTGGAGCCGGAGGAGTTTTACCGGGAGGCGCACCGCAAGATTTTTGGTGCCATGCTGGAGCTGTCTGACCGGCGGGAACCCTGCGATCTGATCACCCTGACCGATGCCCTGAAACGTCGTGGCGATCTGGACAGCTGCGGCGGGGCCGCCTATCTGGCCACCCTGGTTGACTATGTCCCCACCGCCGCCAACATCACCTACTACTGCAAGATCGTAAAGGAAAAGGCCCTTAACCGGCGCCTGATCACTATTGCGACTGATATCGCCACCAGGGGTTATGACGAGCAGGGAGATGTCAATGAATCGCTGGATGAGGCCCAGAAGGCGCTCTTCAGCCTGGCAGAAAACAAACTCCGCCCACAATACTATCCGGTCAAGGATGTCATTAAAGACACCTTCAAGATGCTGCAAACCCTGTATGAAAAGAAGGAACAGATCACCGGCACCCCCACCGGCTATATTGATCTGGATCATATGACTGCCGGTCTGCAACCGGGGGACCTGATCATTGTTGCTGCCCGTCCTTCCATGGGCAAGACCACCCTGGCGCTCAATATTGCCAGCCACGCCAGCGCTGAGGCCAAAGAAAAGGTCGGCTCAGTCATCTTTTCACTGGAGATGGGCAAGGAACAGCTGGTGATGCGCTTTCTCTCGTCACTGGCCCGTGTTGATGCAGGACGGATGCGTACCGGCCATTTTCTGGACAGCGATTGGCCAAGACTGCAGCGAGCAGCAGCCACCTTGCATAATGCCAACATCTTTATTGACGACACCCCGGCCATCAGCATCCTGGAATTGCGGGCAAAGGCCCGCCGTCTGAAGACGGAACATAACATCGGGCTGATCATCATTGACTACCTGCAGCTGATGCGTGCCGGAGCCAATCCGGAATCCCGCCAGCAGGAGATTTCCGAGATTTCCCGTTCGCTAAAGGCCCTGGCAAAGGAACTGCATGTACCGGTTGTAGCGCTGTCACAGCTTAACCGCAGCCTTGAAAACCGCAGTGACAAACGCCCCATGATGAGTGACTTGCGTGAATCAGGTGCCATTGAGCAGGATGCCGACGTGATTATGTTTGTCTACCGGGAAGCGGTCTACTGTGAACATTGCCGCAAAAAGGATGGCAGCTGTACTGCCAACCATGAACGCAGCGCCGAGGTCATCATCGGCAAACAGCGTAACGGTCCGATCGGTACGGTAGAATTGGCCTTTATGGGTGAGCACACCAGGTTTGAGAATCTGGCCCGTTCTGGCACGAACGAATAGCAAAAAGGGTCCTGTATCAATTGATACAGGACCCTTCAGATTTCTACTTCTTGGTCAGCAAACTAAAGGTAATCTAGCAATGACATCTGGCTAATCTTGGCAGTTGATGAATAGGTGGCATTTAATGCTGTTTCTTGCTGGCTCATCTCAATCCCCAGCTGAGCGTAGTCAACGTTCTGTATATTACCGTATACTGTCTGCAAGGTACTGATAATCGTCTTGTTCATTGTATTGGCCGAATCAAGGCGTACCGTACGTGACTGAAGATCGCTCTGTGCTGCATTTAACTGTATACCAGCCTGATACAACGCCTGTTTGCCTGCCTGAATGCCAGGTATATTGGATGCGGCAACATCTGCAATTAATTGATCCATGGTTGCCAGTATATCAACACTTCCGTAGGGACTGCCCGGCGCCGTGGGGGTCAGCAGATGATTTCCTGGAAAATTGATTGCCTGAGTAACCCCCTGGTTGATCTCAATACTGGTAACCCCGCTATCACCGGCATAGGTATTAAGCGCAGCTCCGGTTGCCGTTGCTGTTGCATTGGCACTAAGGGTCAATGAGGCTGGCGGCCCAGCGTTGATAGCAGCAATAGTAGTCCCGGCCGGTATACCAGCACCGCTGATTGCCATACCGGCACTCAGTCCGGTTACGCTATCAAGATTGCTGATCGTCGGTGACCCACTGGTGGTATCTCCGCTATTGATCAAAAAAGGCTTGGTGAGTGACTTTGTGCCGCTAAACAGATAGACCCCGTTCAGCTGGGTGTTGCCCATATCAACAATATTCTGCTTGATACTCTTCAGACTCATTAGTGCATTATTGATGACATTAGGATCTGTCTCGCCACCCGAAAGCGAAGAAACCGCTTTTTTTGCCATTTCAATAAAACTATTCATACCGGTCAGGGCAGTATTGCTCATCTTTAGCCAGGTATCTGATTTACTGATGTTGCTGGTATACTGATCAGCAACAGTCATCCGATCATTCATATTGACCAGCAAACTGACCGAGACCGGGTCATCACTTGGCCGGTTATAGTTACTGCCTGATGCAATCTTCTCCTGAATGCTGTCCATACGGGCACGTGTGCTTTGAATATTATACAACGAGTTTTGCATGGTTATGTTTGGTGTTATTCTCATGGCTCACTCCTACTACAACATTCCTATCAAGGTATCCATCATCTCAGTCGCTGTAGTAATCAACTTTGCCGAGGCCTGATATGAGCGTTGGTACTGAATTAAGTTAGCCAATTCCTCATCAAGCGAAACGCCCGAACTGGAATCCCGCAGAGTCGTCAGCTGTTTCATAAACGCCGCATCCTGTTTTTCCACATTCTGGGCAGACTGCACATCTACCCCCACCTGCGCCACCAACGTATTATAATAGTTACCAAAGGATGAGCTTGAAAGAGCCGTAAAGGTCTGTCCCTGAAGCTGCACCATACTCAACGCATTGGCATTGTCACCGGGAGCCGTTGCCGAACCGGATGCCGCAATTCCTGACTGGGTCACCAGAGGATTCAATGCAATTGTTGATGCCTCGCTTCCAGCGGTAACCGTAAAGAGATCTAAACCGGCAGCTCCGTTCAGGTCAAAACCGGCATTATGAATTGCGTTTATACCGGGCTTGGCTGGCGGACCAGCCTCTCCATTGACCATTACATTTGCCAGATTGTTGATATAGGCTTGGTAGGCAGGAATAAAGGTATCCCGCATCTGCAGTGTCGCCCAGAGTTGTCCACCATTGGGCGCCGTGTACATGGTGCCATCAACCACCGCCGTTGTTGCCGGGTTAACGGCATCCACCGCCGTCACGGTGTAGTTTGTCGGAGGCTGTGTAGAAAGGGTTAAACTGCCGTACTGCGTTCCCTTGACCAGATTTATTGTTGTGGCACCACGGGTGACATAGACATCTGTTGTGCCATCCGTATTTTCTGTGTACTGGACCCCCATCCGTTCAGCAAGGTCCCTGATCAGATAATCACGCTGGTCGCGCATTTCATTGGCATTACCGGACACCTGTTCAGTAGTGTCAATCTGGCCGTTAAGAAGTGCTATTTGTTTTAAGGTACTATTGATATCGTTTGTTAATGAAGGCAGGGCATCGTTTTGTGCCGTAGCTGCATTACTCAGTGTTTTGTCAACATAGTGAAACTGATCAACCATGATCTGAGCCCGCGAAAGAACGGCCTGACGCTCAGGCTGACCGGTCGGATTTACCGAAAGATCCTGCCAGGCGTTAAAAAAACCGGCTATTGAGGCCCCTAGCCCCTCCTGGGCGACCTCATTGAATACAGGCTGAATCTGCTGTAATACCTCTGCCTTTGTTGAGTCATAACTTCCGACAGTACCAGCATTAACCAGCTGTTTCTGCAGAAGGCTATCATAGTATCGCTCTACCGTTGAAACCTTAACCCCTGACCCCAAAGGAAAACCATTATGCGTACTGGGGGGGGCAGACTCAAGAATGACACGTTGGCGGGAATAGCCCGGTGTGTTCACATTGGCTATATTTTCACTCGCCACCTCTGAGGCAACTTGAAAAATCTTGAGGCCAGCTTTTCCTATTTCAAAGGCTGCGCTCAGTCCCATGTTACGCCTCCTTACTCACCATGACCGCTCCACTTTGGGCATTTGAGAGGTAGGTGCCGCGGACACCGTAGGTGTTAGAGGTGTTCAGTATTCTCAAAATAAATCCCAAGGAATCATTTACGACCCCCAGAAAACGTTCCAGCATGCCACGATTTTGATTGGCCAACACAGAAACCTCTAAACCGGCCTGCCTGGCTGCCTGCTGTAATGGCTCTACCTGCCCCCTGATGGACAATGGCATTTTTTCAATAACCTCAGAAAGTGTTGACGATGAAGCCAGGCCATACTGGACTGCAGTTGCCGACAGAACACCATGCAAGGTCTCAGTCATCAGGCGCTGGCGCTGAATCAGCTGTTCCTTTTGGCTATTTAATGCCTCCATTACCTGTGTATTAAGGGCGGCAATCGCCTTTTGCTCATCCTGCAGCGTCTGCTGAAGTTCCTTAAGGATTTTAGTCTGTTCAATGAGTACATCCGTCAAGCGATGCGCTGTTGCCATGTCACTACTCCTCACCTGCCGTTGCGGCTATCTTCTTCTGGGGCGGAACGGCATACCGTTTCAACAACTCTTTTTCAACCATCGACGCGAGACTGTTTGGGCCACCACGTTTTGCCGCTGCTGCGGCATATTCCTGATCAAGCATATAGCGGTAGGTTTCTTCTGCCTTACCGCCGCCTGTCAGTTTATCTTCTGCGACGGTTTCACGCATGGACTTCAACATCATACCGGTAAACATTGCCTCAAAATCCTGCGATATCTTTTTCAGCTGTTTACGCTTTGCATCTGTCAGCTGTTCCCCGCGCACCTTTGCACGTGAGCCAAGTTGCTCGGCCTTATTGTCCTGCATCAGTAGATCTGGTGCTATGGTCAAAGTGCTATCCATTATGGTTATCCTATCGGTAGTCTTATCTACTTACTAAAACGGTTAGATAATAACCAGCTCTGCCTGGAGTGCTCCAGCGGCTTTAATCGATTGCAGGATTGAAATCAGGTCCCGTGGTGTAACCCCCAACAGATTAAGCCCCCGCACCACATCACCAATGGTGTTACCCTCAGGCAGCAGTGAGAGCCGTTTCTGCTCTTCCTGCACTTTCAGCTCGGTACGGGAAACCTCTTTGGTTTCCCCTTTTGACAGAGGCTTGGGCTGAGACACCTTGGGGGTCTCTTTAATGGTCAACGTCAGGTTGCCGTGGGATACAGCAACAGCTGCAATCTTGACCTTATCCCCCATGACGATGGTGCCGGTCCGTTCATTGACTACAACCCGTGCTGGCTGATCCTGTGTAACCTCCAGATTTTCTAGCTGAGCAATAAATTCAACCGGGCGAGAGGTAAATTCGTCAGGGATCTGCACCATGACAGAACCGCCATCACTACTACCTGCTACCCCTTTAAAGCTCTTATTAATGGCGGCAACAATACGCGAGGCTGTAGTGAAGTCAGATTGTGCCAGATTCAGGCGCAGGCTTGATTTACCGGCAAGCACGTTGGGGAGTTCCCGTTCAACCAGGGCACCTGCAGGTATTCTTCCTGCGGTGGGATGGTTTTTAGTTGCCGAAGCACCTTGGCCGCCAAAGGCAAATGAATTGGTCAGGATAGAGCCCTGGGCTACTGCATAGACCTGATTATCCGCACCTTTGAGCGGTGTCATAATCAATGTTCCACCTGCTATGGTCTTGGCATCCCCCAGTGACGAGACAAGCACATCCAGCTTGGTGCCCTGCTTGGCAAAAGGAGGGAGAGTAGCGGTTACCATGACAGCGGCAACGTTTTTAACCTTGATATCAGCGCGGTTGACCGTAACTCCCATCCGCTCCAGCATATTGACCAATGATTGTACCGGAAATTTTGTCTGGTCGCTGTCACCGGAGCCGTTCAGCCCCACTATTAGACCATAGCCAACCAACTGGTTGTCCCGTACTCCGTCAAATGCAGCAATATCCTTGATCCGCGTGGCATGCACCAGTGCTGGCACAAGCAGAACTGCACAGATAACAAACAGAGCTATTCGCTTCATACTATCACCTCAGAATGGCCAGAGTTTATCCAGTACATTCATCAACCAGCCCGGTTTTTGCCGGTCTGTTATGATGCCTTCGCCGGAATAGCTGATCTGGGCATCGGCTACATAAATTGAATTAATCGTGTTTTCCGCCGTTATATCACGCTGACGGATAGTTCCTTTAACCGTTACAATCTGATCCTCGTAGTTTACCTTTACATTGCGACGGCCTTCTACTTTCAGATTCCCGTTAGGGAGTACATCAATAACCTTGGCTGAAATGGTTGCAGTCAGTGTTTCCTTGCGGGATGTTGAGCCGCTTCCGTCAAAACTGGAACTTGCACTGGCGTTCAGCAGTTTTGACAAATCGGCAAAGTTGCTGGTGATGATCTTCGACTCCTCAAGCCCCAGCATATTGGGGATACCGGCGCTGATTTGCGAGGAACGGCCGGTGGCTGTGGCTGCCTGTTTGCTGGCGCTGGCAGTTTCAGTCACGATAATAGTAACGATATCACCGATCCTGCGTGCCTTGCCGTCTTCAGTCAGTGCAATGGATGAGGCCTGCCAGATTGATCCGTTACCATAGCTTTGAACCGGCGGCTTTAACTGCTGGTCAAAGGTTGGGCTTACCACCTCCGTCTGTTGGACCACACAGCCGGACAGCAGTAGCGCTGAAAGTGCAACAAGATACCGTTTCATGCTCTTCTCCTCAGATTAAAAACCGATCTCAACGGTTGAGGCATCCAGTATGCGAGCAGCAATCTCCTTATTAGAGACCATATTCTGGACCCGGATCAGGTCACCAATACCACCGGCACTTCTGGCCCGACCTGAAACGGTGATCCTCACCCCTGCATTTTCAGCGATGATTGTTACCAGCTGACCGCTGACAATAACCGGCACGCTAACCAGCTGATTGCTCTTAATCGGCGCCCCTGCCCTGACTGTCATACGCAGCTTCTTACCTACTGCATCTGCCATATTTTTAACCGGATGTCCGCCTGCCTGGGACAGGTCATGCTTTTGAAGCAGCAGATCCGCTTCAGTCAGTACGGTGCCTGCAAGCAGCTGTCGGGCTGCCGTCAGCATTTCAGTTCGCGCATCAACCTGAACGCGCAGTGAAAAATTCTTTTCAACAACCCCGTTTACCCGCACAACCAATACAATTGTTGCTGCCCCCCAGCCATCCCATCCAGCCGGGGCAATCAGCTCAAGATCACGGGGGCCGTTTGAAACACGTATCCCCTGCGGGATGGTGAGTTGGCGCAGGGTGGTTTCCCAGCCTCGCCCCTCCATCTTTTCTGTCAGAAATCGCTCTACAGCACCCCTGACTTCCTGTTCCGAAAGCAGCACCGTTGCGGTTGTCGCTGCATGGCAAGATACAGCGCCCATCAGACAGTACAGACAGCTAATCGCCAGCAACCGGGTCAGTATCAGATTAACGAGGCGCATCAGTTACCGCTTCAGGTTGTTAGCCAGCTGCAACATTTCATCGGAGGTGGTGATCGCCTTTGAGTTGGCCTCATAGGCCCGCTGGCCGATGATCATGTTGACCATTTCCGTGGCCACATCAACGTTACTCATCTCAAGAAATCCCTGGGTAATCGTACCCAGACCGGTCTGTCCCGGTGTGCCGGTGGTTGCATTGCCGGAGGCATCGGTCTGCTGATAGAAATTCCTGCCCATGGAGGAAAGGCCGGCAGGATTGGTAAAATTGGCAAGCTGGATGTTACCCACGGTTGACGCGGTGGACTGCCCGGCCTGAACCGCCGATACCGTACCATCAGTTCCGATGGTTATCTTGGTGGAGTTGTTGGGAATCACAATCTCCGGCAGCATCGGATACCCCTCGGGGGTCACCACTCGACCATTGCTGTCCAGCTTGAAAGCGCCAGCCCGGCTGTACGCGGTACTACCGTCCGGCATCTGGATCTGAAAGAAACCATCCCCTTCAATAGCCATATCAAGCTGCCCGCCGGTATTTGAGAAATCACCCGGGGTAAACTGTTTTGATACGGCAGCCAGTTTTGCCCCCATACCAAACTGAATCCCGACCGGGATCTGCGCCGCATTGGTTGAAGGAGAACCGGGATTTTGTACTGTCTGATACATCAGATCCTGAAAATCAGCTCTGCTCTTTTTAAAACCTGTGGTGTTCACGTTGGCAAGGTTGTTGGCAATAACGTTAATGTTGCTGGTTTGGGTATTCATGCCGGACGCTGCGGTCCATAGAGATCTCATCATGGCTTAGTACTCCTTGGTTGTATTAAACACGTGCCAGATCGTTTACTGCCTTGGCAGCCATATCATCAAAGTTACGCACCACACGCTGACAGGTTTCAAAGTAGCGGCTGGCCTCCACCATCTGCACCATTTCAGCGACTGAATTAACATTCGACTGTTCAAGCGAGCCCTGTGCCACTGAGGTCAGGGGGCCGGCCACCTGTGGCGTAGCGCCTTCTCCGGCCACAAAAAGAGTCCCGGCAGCCTTGGTCAACTGATACGGTTTTTGAAAATCAAATAGTGCTAGATTGGCTACCGGCTCTCCATTGAGCGTGATTCCACCCTGGCTGTCCACCACCGGTTTACCGCCTCCGGCCTGCCCGGCAATATCAATAACGATCGGCTGGCCCTCTTCAGGACGATCACCTGCCTTTGAGAGTACCGGATATCCGTCAGCCGTCACCAGGGTGCCGTCACTGGAAAGCCTGAAGTTGCCCTGCCGGGTGTAGGCAATACCATCAGGTGTCCTGACGGCAAAAAAGCCGTCCCCCTGCAGGGCAACATCCAGCGGATTACCTGTCTGGATCAGTGCGCCTGCAGAATAGTCTGTCAGCATCCGTTCCTGTAGCAGGACAGGGTCTGCTGTCTTGGCTGGTGGTACAGCCGGAGGATTTTGATTGCCTGCAAGCACTGACTCAAAAGCCAATCGATCTTGCTTAAATCCGTTGGTTGCTGCGTTTGCAAGGTTTGAGGCAATCACGTCCAGCCGTTTCATAGCGGCTAAATTGCCTGATAATGCTGAGTACATTCCGCTGTTCATTCGTTACCTCCTTCAGCGCTCCGTCAAGGCTTAAAGGGCTTAAGTTTACCCTTCAAACGAACCATGGCCTGACTGAGAATTTGACAAATCCGGGACTCTGTCAGCCCCAAAACCGCGCCGATCTCTTTCAAATTCATCTCTTCGTAGTAGTACAGGGTCACTGCAAGACGCTCTTTTTCTGGCAAGGCATCAATCGCTGCACCGATCGCATGGGCGACCTGCCCAGACATCACCTGATTCTGCGGCCCTTTATTCTCATCGTCACCAAGAATATCTGCCAGGCTTAATGAGTGCCCTTCATCATCATCCCAGCTATCGTCAATACTGATAAAACTGAACTCATGTATTTCTTCCAGCATACAGTAATACTCTTCCAAGCTGACCTGCAGGGCTTCTGCCATCTCCGTGCCGGTTGGATTACGCCCCAGTTGATGTTCCTGGCGGTGCATCTCCCGCTCCACCATCTTGCACTTGTCACGCATGGTGCGGCTTAGTGGGTCACTGGCCCGTAACTCATCCAGAATGGCGCCCCTGATATGCTGTTCAGCAAAGGTCTTGAACTGCACTCCCCTGCCTGGGTCAAACCGGTCAGCAGCATGGATCAGACCAATCACTGCAGCGCTGGCAAGATCCTGCGGATCAAGGTGGGACGGCAGCTGGGCTGCAAAGCGATTGACCAGATAGCGCACCAGCGGCAGGTGCGACGTAATCATGGTTTCACGCAGTTGGCAGCTCCGTTCGCCGACCTGTTCTTCATAGGCCCTGAGTCTGCTCATACCCCGCCTCCCCCTGACCCTTCCAGATAGCGTCGGAAGAAGAACTGGATATTTCCTTTCAAGCGGGTCTGACGTGAGTTTTCAATAACCCGTCTGGCCAGGGTGCTAAAACAGTTTGAGGCATCAGAATCCGGGTACAGCTCATAGACCGCCTTCTGTTTTTTTACCGAGTCAATCAATCGTTCATCCCGCACGACACAGCCCAAATAATCAAGGGAGATATCCAGAAAACGCCCGGCCACATTGGCCAGCTTGCGAAACACTTCAAGGGCATCTTCACTGTCACGGGCCATATTAATCAACACCTTGAAATGGTGTTCTGAATAGCGGGTGGCCAGTAACTTGATCAGGGCATAGACATCGGTGATTGAGGTCGGTTCCGGTGTCACCACCACCAGAATCTCCTGGGCTGCCACCGTAAAGTAGGTGACGTTTTCAGAGATACCGGCCTCAGTATCAATGATCATAATGTCAAACTCTTCCTCCAGCATATCCAGCTCATCCAGCAGCTTCAGCTTCTCATGCTGACCAAGACTGGTGTATTCCTGCACCCCTGACCCGGCCGGGATCAGCTTGATACTGGGGGTGACCTCGACAATAATCTCTGACAGGCTCTTCTCTCCGGACAGGACATGGTTCAGGTTGTACTGAGGCGAAAGTCCCAAAAGCACATCCAGGTTACCCACCCCCAGATCCCCATCAATGATCAGGACCTTCTTCCCCTGGGCCGCCAGAGCCATGGCCAGATTGGCCACTACGTTACTTTTGCCGACGCCCCCTTTGCCGCTGGTGACTGAGATTACCCGTATCCCCTGTTGATCTGTCAGCGAAGCAGCACCAGATGGAGTCGGGCTGTTCTGCTTGGCAGTTCTGGCCATCTGACGCAGGGTATCGGCCTGATCACCGGTTCCGCGCACTGCACTCATTGCGCACCCTCCTTCAGAATCAGTTCTGCCAGTTTTTCCGATGTTGCAACCTCAATATCCTCCGGCACCCGCTGTCCCGTCGTAAAATAGGCGATCTGCAGATTTGCCTTTAAAAGCAGATTTACAATGCAACCAACGCTTTCGCACTCATCCAGCTTTGTGAAGACCACTTTACTGATCGGGAAAATACTGAAGCGATTAAGGATTACTTCCAGTTCCCGATCTTTCGTCGTTGCCGAGAGGCAAAGATAGATATCGGACTGAATTGTTGTCTCAAGAAAGCCCTTCATCTCCTCCAGCTTGTCAGAATCTTTGTGACTACGCCCGGCAGTGTCGATCAGGATCAGATCGCAATCGGAATGACGCTCAACCGCCCGCTCAAGTTCTTTGGGTGTAGAGGCGACCTCAAGGGGAATTCCCATAATCTTGGTATAGGTCTTCAGCTGCTCCACCGCCCCGACCCGAAAGATATCCATGGTGATCAAGGCAACCTTGTTGCCACGATTAAGCGCATACATGGCGGCAAGCTTGGCAGTCGTGGTGGTTTTGCCAACCCCTGTCGGGCCCACCAGAGCGATAATCCGTGGGGCATTTTTTTTCATCCGCAGGTTGCCGGCAAAGCGGATCAAACGGCCAAATGCCTCACCCAGGCGTCCCTTCAGCGTTTCTTCGCCCTGCCCCATCGGCAACGTATTAACGGTCTCGATAATTTTACCCTGCAGATCCGGTTCAATCCCCTGCCGTTCCAGCTCCCGTACCAATGGCGGTTTTTCTGAAGGCACCCCGATTCCGGCGCTTGTTTGAATCGCTGCATCTGGCCACTGTACTGACTTAACGCCACCTTCCTGGCTTCTGACCAGGGTATTCAACAGCAGCTTTTTGATCTCTTCCAGGTCCTGACGGGGAATATTATTAAGATTGATCCCCCCGTCACCTGTTTTACTCTGTTGGTCAGCGGGTAACGAGGCCTGCTCGCTCTGACGCTGACGCAGCTCCTCATCCCGCTTGGTCATCACCTCAACTTTTTCACGCAGGTCACGCAGCTCACGGGCCAGAGGGGCCAGCATGGAATTCTCAAACTCTTCTTTGGTTGTCCGCTCACGCTCCGGTCGCTCACGCACCGGTGGTGGTGGCGGGGGCGCAGGCCGGTGGGGGTCAATTGCAGCGGTCACCTTGACCACCTGCTTGCTGAAAAAGCCCAGGATACCACCCTGTTTTTCCTTCTTGGTGGACAGGATCATTGCATCAGGACCCAGCTCAGCCTTTACCAGCCGCAAGGCTTCTGCCATGGTTGGAGCTTGAAAGGTTTTAACCAGCATGGAAGGTCACCACTCCTAATGACTGAATTTTGACATTTTGGGGAATTTCATTATGGGACAGCACTGCAACATGGGGTACAAAACGTTCGATCATCTTTTTGACATGCCGTCTGATTGAGGGGGAGGCCAGAATAACCGGCTGGGCACCATACATGCCAAAACGATCCACCATGCCACGTACCGATGCAATAATCTGCTGGGCCGAACCAGGCTCAATGGCAAGATAACTACCCTGGTCCGAGGGCTGGATCGCTTCGGCAATGGTATCCTCAACTTCACGATCAATGGTCACCAGATACAGTGTATCCTCATCCATCTTAAACTGGTCTACGATGAAACGTCCCAGCGACTGGCGCACAAATTCGGTCAGCACATCAGGATCTTTGGTCAGACCGGCATAATCAGCCAGGCTTTCCAGAATGGTACGCAGGTCACGGATGGAAACCCCTTCTTTAAGCAGGTTTTTGACCACCCGCAGTACAACTCCCAAACCAAGCTGCCCAGGAATCAGTTCATCAACCACTTTAGGTGCTGTGGCCGCCACATTATCAAGCAGTTGCTGCATCTCCTGACGCCCCACCAGATCTTGAGCATACCGTCGAATCGTCTCACTGATATGGGTGGCAATAACCGTGGTGCTGTCCACCACCGTGTAACCATTAACCTGCGCCTGCTCACGATCCTCATTACGAATCCAAACCGCCGGCAGCCCAAAAACCGGTTCCTTTGCCGTGGGACCAGGCAGTTGCGCCATCACCGCACCGGAGTCCATGGCCAGGTACTGACCGGTCATCTCGCTACCACCCACACGGGCACCGCGAATCAAGATGTTGTATTCATACGGCTTCAACTGCAGGTTGTCGTGAATATGGATCGGAGGGACCACAAAACCCATCTTTTGAGCAAACTGGCGACGGATCGACCGGATACGCTCCAGCAGTTCACCATCCTGAGAGGCATCAACCATCGGCACCAGACCATATCCAACCTCCAGTTCAAGGGTATCCAGGGGACGGATGGCAGAGGCCTGGTCCTGGGCCTCTTCTTCGCCAGCTGCCTCAGCTGCCGCAGCCTCTTCTTCTACCACCTGAGCCATTTCACGGGACATCCGCCCCACCAGCCACGAAATTCCCGACAAAAGCAAAAAGGCAAAATGAGGCAGCCCCGGAATCATGGCAAACAGGAACATAACACCGGAAACAACATAAAAGGCTTTGGGATAATTCAGGAACTGTGCGGTCACTTCCTGACCGAAGTTATTTTCGTCGGCAGTCCGGGTTACAATAATACCTGCGGCGGTTGAAATAACCAGTGCTGGGATCTGGGCCACCAGTCCTTCACCAATCGTCAGCAGGGTATAGTTGGTTAAGGCCACATCAAGGGCCAGTCCCTGCTGCCAGACACCGATGATCAAGCCACCAAAGATGTTCACCAGCATAATCAGGATACCGGCTACGGCATCACCTCGCACAAACTTGCTGGCACCGTCCATGGCCCCATAGAATTCTGACTCACGCCGAATCTTCTCGCGACGCTTTCGGGCCTCTTTTTCTGTCAAAAAACCGGCAGAGAGATCGGCATCAATCGCCATCTGCTTGCCTGGCATGGCATCCAGGGTAAAACGTGCCGAGACTTCTGCCACCCGGCCAGCACCCTTGGTAATAACCACAAAGTTAATGATGACCAGAATCAGGAACATGACCGCGCCAACCACGTAGTTGCCCCCGACAACAAAGGACCCAAAGGCCTTGATGACCGCCCCGGCGGCCTCCACCCCTTCCCGCCCATGCATCAGGATCAGACGGGTTGATGCAACGTTCAAGGCAAGTCGAAACAAGGTGGTGACCAGCAAGACAGAGGGGAAAACAGAAAAATCAAGGGGGTGGCGGGTATAGAGACAGACTAGTAGAATAGCAAGCGCAATGGTAATATTGGCAGCCAGAAAGATATCCAGCATAAAAGCCGGCAAAGGAATAATCATCAACGCCAGCACGCCGATCAGGGCGATAGCAACGTAGATGTCAGAATTTTTTCTAAAATTGCTCAGTTCAATAGCCTGGGCAGTGGTTCCGTTTGCCATGGTTCTATCATATCCTTACGGCCACAAAGGCCATTGGGTCAGGAGCAGCCGACACCACCCCACGGCGTATGTATGCAGATTTCATGCCGTCAAAATTCGGTCACACCCGCCCTGAGACACCAACGACGCCTCTGCAATTACAGCCACTTACCTAATCACCCCTTCCCGTAAAAAAACAGTCAAAGTCATATTATTGACTTTGACTGAATTATGACTCACTACACTCTCTTGTCATTAAGCTGCCGTCAAACCACCAACAGGCAGCAGACGGTTAAGACCTGGCACAAGGCAACTATCAGGTATACGCCCTGAGACTACATAGCACCCTTGAGCCGATAGACATACGCCAACACTTCCGCAACAGCAGCATAGAGTGACTCTGGAATTTCCTGATTCTCTGACACCTGATCATAAAGCTCCCGGGCCAGAAAACGGTTTTCAACCAGCGTAACCTTGTTTTCACGCGCCATCGCCTTGATTGCAAGAGCCATCTCATCCATCCCCTTTGCGATTACCATCGGCGCAACCATCTTACTGCGATCATACTTAAGCGCTACGGCAAAGTGGGTCGGGTTAGTGATAACAACATCTGCCGTAGGAATAATCTTGGTCAGGCGCCTCCGGGCTGACTGAAACTGCATCTTCTTGATCTTGCCCTTTACTTCGGGGTTACCTTCCTGATCCTTATGCTCGTCCTTGACCTCCTGCTTGGTCATCTTGAGATTCTCGGTATAGCGCCATTTTACGTAGAACATATCAAAGATCGAAATGATAATCATAATCCCACAGGTGTGGGTAACAATCTTAAATGCCACATGCCCAGTGTATGCCAGAATGCCATTTACGTCAGATTCAGCAAGCACCATGATATTTTGTAATTCGTCCCGTAGCACCTGGTAGGCAATCCAGCCGATCACAAAAATCTTGAGTAACGACTTCAGAATCTCTACCAAAGCCTCCTTGTTAAACAGCTTACCAAAACCGCTGATAAAATTAAGCTTATCAAAATTAAAGCTGATTCGTTCCCATTGGAAGTCTATACGCCCATTATCCTGAACAATATGGGCCAGCACTCCGGTTGCCATGATGGTCAGGATAATGGGCGCGATCAGCAGCAAAATTACACCAAAAATACGCAGCAGCATGGTGTAGACATTCCGCTCGGTTAGTTCAAAACTACCAATCTGGGAATAGACCTGCACAGTCGTACTTTGCAACCCATTCATCAGATAACCGCCCAGCAGATATAAAGCAATAATACCAGCCAACAGCGTAAGACTCTGGCTAAGCATCTGCGAAGCTGGAGGGGCCCCTTTCTCCCTGGCCTTCTCCAGCTTTCTACCGGTCGGTTGTTCTGTTTTAGAGTGTTTGTCGTCGTCTTCTGCCAGGAATCATCCCCCCTTTGCAAGCAGCCTGAAGATCGTTGCCACCTGGACCGCCAGATTACCAAACGAGAGCTCCAGCACATGAAAGAAGAGCAAAAGGGTCATCCCCAACACCATAAACCCAAGCCCGATATTAAGCGGAAAGCTGACCATAAATATGTTCATCTGGGGAAAGGCGCGGGCCATGATGCCAAGAACAACACTGGTTAAAAGCAGTGCTACCATAACCGGCGCGGCCAGCCTGATTCCCAGAATAAAGACATCAGAAGTGGCTTTCACCAGAAAATGAATCAGCGCCTCGCTCATCTTCCAGCCACCCAGCGGTATGACCGTAAAGCTGTCAACAATAGCCCGGATAAACACATGGTGAATATTCAAGGAGAGAAAAAACAGGGTAGCCAGCAGGCTCTGCATGACCGACATGATCTGCATCTGATTACCCATGGAAGGATCAATTACCGATGAGATACTAAAGCCCATCTGAAGACCAATAATTTGACCGCTGAATTCAACGGCGGCAAAGATGATCTGGGTCACAAAGGCCAGCGTGAGACCGATCAGCATCTCGCGCATGACCAGCAGTCCCAGGGTAAAGGCATCACCAGGAATGGGTGGAGGGGCAATTTTCAGGATTGGATAGCAGACCAGCGTTATGGAGAGAACCGCTACAATCTTGATGCGGGTTGGCAGACGACGCCCACCGAACAACGGAAGGGCAGCGAACAGACCTCCAATGCGGCATAGTACCAAGGCGAACAGAAATACATCGGCTTGACTTGGCAGCGGTGATACAAAGGGGAACATGCCTGACTAGCGCCGCATTACGGCAATCAGCGCATAAATCTCGCGAGTAAAATCACTCATGTAGCTCATCATCCAGGGGAAAAATATAATGATGGCCACCATAACCGCAACAATCTTCGGGGCAAAGGCGAGCGTTGCTTCGTTAATAGAGGTAACCGCCTGAAAGACACTGATGGCAAGACCGACCACCAGACTGAACAGCAGCAACGGAGCTGCCAAAAGCAAGGTAGCCTCAAAACTTCTACGTGCCAGTTGAACAACCAGTTCGGGGGTCATGGCATATCCTTTCTAACCAAAACTCTTGACCAGAGAACTGATAACCAATCCCCATCCATCTACCAGTACAAACAGCAAAATTTTAAACGGTAACGATATCATGACCGGTGGCAGCATCATCATACCCATAGACATCAGCACTGATGCAACCACCATATCCACCACAATAAATGGTATATAGATCAAAAAACCGATCTGAAAGGCGGTACGTAGCTCCGAAATCATGAAGGCCGGAACAATGGTGAGGGTTGGGATATCATCGGCATTTTTGGGACGGGCCTGCTTGGAAAGACTGACAAACAGGGCCAAATCTTTTTCCCGCGTCTGCGACAGCATAAACTTACGTACCGGCTGTGTCGCTTTCTCAAAGGCCTGTTCCTGGGAAAGGACACCTGCCTTGTACGGCTGATACGCGTCTCGATCAACCTGCTGCCAGACGGGAGTCATGATGAAAAAAGTCAGAAACAGCGAAAGGGCCAGAATTATCTGGTTTGAGGGGGCTTGCTGAGTACCCAGGGCAGTTCGCAAAAACGAGAGCACGACAACGATACGGGTAAACGAAGTGGTCATGATCAGCAGGCTGGGAGCCAGTGAAAGCACCGTAAGCAACAAGAAAATCTGGATCGTTGTCGCCACTTCGCCTGGCTTTGTTGCCGTACCCACACCAATATTCAGCGATGGCAACGGAACCGGTGCTGCCGTTGCAAAGGCTACGGTACCAACAACGACGGTAGCCAGCAAAAACAGGGTTCCCCAAAAACGTTTTCCTGCAAAAGAGGTCATAGTCAATCCAGAACGCGTAAAATCACCTTAACTACGCGATGTTGCTCGCTTCAACAAAGAGAAAAATGACAGCCTGTCAGGTGATTCATCAATCACTTCAATTTCTTCCAGCATCGGCACCTGCTTAATCAGATTAAGGTTATCACCACTGCTTGCGAGCAAGAGATACTCTCCAGCAACCTCAATCAGAACAAGTGCCTTACGGGGCCCCAGTGCACGAACTTCGAGTATCCTGATATGCTGGCTACCAACTTTTAACGCAGGAATTTTACGCATCAACCGGGTTGCGAGATAGTATGTCAACAGAATCAAACCGACAACCAGCAATAACGCAGCAATCATCTGAAGGAAACTGGAAAGAAAACTGAAATCTCCGCCGCCTGCCTGCCCTTCAGCTCCCTTTGCCAATGCAGGGAACAGCCCTATCCCCAAAAGTAACAGCAGGACAGACTGTCTGATCACAAAATTTTCTCCACCCGTTCATTCGGGCTGACAATATCAACCAGACGGACACCGAATTTTTCGTTAACCACCACGGCTTCCCCCCTGGCAACCAGCTTAGAGTTGACGAAAATATCCAATGGTTCACCGGCAAGTTTAGTCAACTCTACCACTGCCCCCTGATTCAGTTGCAGGATATCCTTAACCAACAGCTTGGTGCGTCCCAGCTCCACCGTAACCTGAAGCGGGATATCAAGTATAAATTCCAGATTTTTCCGTTCCTGTTCAGCTTCTGCGGCATCAGGCTTGTCGTTCACGTGGGTTCCCCTTGTTGGAGATGATATCGCTAATCTGCATCGCTTTGTTGCCATGCCGTATTCCAGGAATGCCCTGATATTTTGGCACTCCTTCAACCTTCACCATAAGCTCGCTGGTGCAGGGTTTATCCAACATAATAGTATCACCAACTTCAAGATCAAGAAGCTCTCTAAGTGAAATCAGAGAATTACCTAATTCAACCGTAAGCTCCATTGGCGCATCAAGTATTTCTGACGAAAGACGATGTGACCACTGCGGATCAATGGCCATCAGGTCAAACTGCATTCCCTCCTTAAGCTTGTCCCGAATCGGCTCTATGGTCATAATCGGGACGACAAAGATCATCGTACCGACATTTTCTTCTATATGTACCTTTACCGTCATGGTTACCACCTGATATTCAGGCGGCACAATAGTAACCAGACGGGGGTTCATCTCCATCCTCAAAATACTTAATTTAGCTGGATACAGCGGGGCCCAGGCCTTTTCAAGGTCTGTCATGACATCAGCCAGCACCATTTCAACCAGCCTCAGCTCAAGGGTAGTGAAAAGACGATTCAACGCCAATGCTGTACGGCTGGTCCCCCCCAGCACGCTGTCAACAATAGCAAATGCAAGGGAGCTGTCCATTGCTATCAGGGCAGCACCCTTAAGGGGATCAAGCTTGAAAATCGCCATACAAACCGGCGACGGCAATGTTTGCAGAAAATCATCAAATTTGTAGGAGCGTGCACCGACCTTCTTGATCTCAACTACCTTGCGAAGACGGTTTGAAAGGGTAATCCGGTTAAAACGGATAAAGCCGTCATAGACGATATCCAGGTTCGGGACAAAACCGCGGTAGGCCTCTGTGTTAAAGAGGTCATAGCTGACGGCAGTACTTTCTGATTTGGAAAGTTCCTTTTCAGGCTCAATCCGTCCGTCAAAAACGGCATTCAGCAGCGCCTCAATTTCAGCTTTGGTAAGAATTTTCTCCATGGCCACCCGACGTCCCCGTTCAGCTACTGGACAACAAAGTCAGTGAAATAGACCTTGCTGACCTTACCTTGGGCCACGATCTTACTGATAGCGGTCAGTATTTCTTCCCTCAGCTGATTTTTGCCTTGGGCATCCTGAATCTCCTGCAACGTTTTGGTAGTCAGCACCACCAGAATAGCATCTCGAATCGCTGCAAGGCGTCCTTCCAGCTCTGGCTTGATGGCAGCATTCGACATCTCGAGCTCTACTTTTACCTTGAGATACCGCAGTTCCTGGCCGTCGTAGATATTCACAATAAAGGGCTCAAGCGTAAACACAGTAGAAACACCGGGCGCACCGGCAGCACCACCATGACCGCCACCAGCAGCCGGAGCCGCAGCGCCATGCCCTCCCTCAGCAGCAGCCGGAGCGCCATGAGCATCAGCCCCTTCTTTTTTCTTATCGCCCTTACCCATCATCATGAACACAACTACGCCGGCAATAACCAACACCAGCACTGCCGCCCCAATGATAATAAACAGCTTCTTCTTACCGCCACCCTCTTCCGGGGCTTCGGCCGCTGCCTGCTCTTCTTTTGCCATTCGCTCCTCCGGTATCTATCCACCATAAGCTGATCAGTTACTTCATAGCATATTTAAAACGAAAACGAAGTTTTTGCAACCACTTGCAATCATTATTCTTGTAGTATTGAACAATTGCGCCCCCGTCCACCTGCAAAAATCTGCAGGCAAACGGGGGCAGTATCAGCCTATAACGCGTTAACTAGCTATTAACGCTTGAGATTCAGAACCTCCTGGGTCATCTCATCAGCTGTGGTAATGGTCTTTGAGTTGGCTGAATAGGCCCGCTGAGTCAGAATCATTTTTACAAACTGGGCCGCCATATCAACGTTGCTCAATTCCAGCGAACTGGATTTAATTTCTTCTGAACTACCGTTGGCTCGGTTGATTGCTGCAGAAAATGCCGTTGTAGGAACGCCAGCATCAGCACTACTTCTAAACATGGTGCCGCCAACTTTCATCAGGCCAAGCGGATTTGTTGGGTTTACAACAGCTATGGTATGCCCAGCATCTCTTACAACAGTGTAGTTTGCCGTTGTTGCAGGAAGACTGGCTCCACTTCCGTTATAATAGTAAGCATTACCGTTATAGTCTGCATAGGTGATTACTCCCTGCGAATCAATTGCCGTTATCTTGGCAAAATCTCCCGCTGCCGGTGCGGCCGGAGCAACGGTATGCTGAAATAAAATTGGTGCTCCTGTAGCAGCTTCAAGCGACAAATAGCCATCAGGATTTGTCAGGTTATACGAGCTATTCACCCTGAGGGCACCGGCACGTGAGAGGTACGCCAAATCTTGTGAAGCGACTGCAGCGACAGTATTAGGAGCAGCAAAAGCAAAAAAACTGTTGCCCTGAATGGCAACATCAGAAACCACCTCAGTGTTTTCAAAGGCCCCCTGTGCATAGATGTTATCTACCTTTTGAATCTGGACACCACGACCAATCTGCGAATTGTTTGGACCAGTTGCCGAAAGCATATCTGAAAAAAGCATCCGTCCACTCTTAAAACCTATTGTGTTGACGTTGGCCAGATTGTTACCAATTACGTTAATTCCTTCGGCATTGGCTAACAGGCCTGATACACCGGAATACATTGCTGATGTAATACTCATTTTGTTGCCTCCTGTTCTTGGTGGAGTTGCGTCAGTCGGTCAGCAACTCCTTAGGCTTCCTCAAGAGGACCAGCCCGTTAGGTTCGTTAGATAACTACTGCTGAGTCAATATTGGTAAAGACATTTCCTTTCATCTGGCTACGATCCATGGCGGTCACCACAGTACGATTCTTAACACTGACCACCAGAGCCGCATCACCCATCATAACCAGCGAATCTTTACCACCTTTCTGTGCTACACTGTTTACTGCTCCTTCCAGTTGCTTCAGCTGATCATTACTGAATGAGATGTTACGCGCCTTAAGGCGATCCTGGGCATGCTGTGAAAACTTGACACCTTGGGTCTGGTCAAGGACCTTTGAAAAAGGTGTTTCACCAACTGGCTGTGTTGGCTGACTTCTTGTCGGCTGAGTCGGTTTTCCAACCGGCTGAACCGGGTTGGGAAAATATAGCTGGTCAACCGCGCTCATGTTGTACTCACCCTCATCACATCGGAAAATGGAACGAGCACAGACCCAATGGTGATATAGGCAACACCCTCTGCAAATGTAACTCCGTCAGCCCTGCCTGTTGTAAAGGTTGTTGCGGTCTGTGTAGCACCAGCGGCATCAGTACCGCTGATTGAAAAACTATAGGCACCCGCTGACAATTGATTACCCTGACCATCCGTGCCATCCCAAGCATATGTGCCTTTACCCGCTGCCTGTGCACCAAGGTCAATCGTACGGATAGTTGTTCCTGATGCATCCTTGATGGTAAGCGTAGTTGCAGTAGTACCAGACGGCATTTGATAGCTTAGCTCCACCGAATTTGTTCCATCGAAGTTAAGCTGACTGCCAAGTGCAACAATATCCTTGCCAATCAATCCAACTGAACTTAAAGCCAGGTTGTTATTTTGAGCACTCAGCAAATTATTTAAAGCGGTAGTTGTGTTATAGGCCTGCTCTACCTGTGTCAGCTGAGCCAACTGCCCTAACATCTCTGTCGGGTCCTGGGGAGAAAGCGGATCCTGATTCTGCAACTGCGCAATAAACAGTTTCAGAAAATCATCCTTGTTCATACCAAGCTCTTGCTTCATTGCAGCAGCCGCAGTTGATGTTGTTGTACTTGTTGTACTTGTAACTGCTGTTGTCATATTAGCCTCCTTTCTTAGAATCGCACATCAAGTGTAGACTGATACTGTGGCACAAAATATTTCATGGTTGTTTCAACCCCTTCAACAGCACCACCTTTTGCACGTACTGATGCGTAGTGTGGCTGATACTGACGTTGTTCCTGTGTCATCTGACGCCAATCCATTGACTGTTGCTGTGATTGGTGGCCATTACCACCTGTCGTTACATTAAAAGAATCAACTTTGATATTCTGCCGTGCCAAGGTCTCCTTCAACTCATCTGCCTGCTGTAACAGAGCGTCACGCACAGTGCGATTTTCTGCTACGATCTCAAGCTTTAAACGGTTGTCATCCATCCGCATATTCAACTGCAAATTCCCCAAATTTTCTGGGGACAACTTAAGTGATATCTGGTCATTACCCTGCTTGATCTCATGGCTGGCCAGACGATCTGTGACTTGGCGGCCAATCAATTCTTGTGGAACACTCTTAACGAGCTCCGTTGTTGTGCCATCTGTCGCAACAACCTGCGACTGCCCTGTATGCATAGCTACTGTCTGCGGTTCAGGTAAACGGAAGGTCGTTCCTGCGTTTTCTACCAACTCTGGTTTTATCTGTTCTCCCTGTATAACAAGCTCTTTAGGCGTCTTAGCCAGCAATTGCGAACCCTGTTCTTGCTGATCAGAGGCAGTGTTTTTTTGGCCTTCTGATCCTGCTGCAGCTGCCATTACATCGGGGTGTTGAGCAAATCTAACCGGTTGCGGCACGACTGCTGCTGTGGTTTTAACAGCCCCTGCAACTTCTTGTGCTGCTGGCTGAGCTTCCGTTGTCTGCTGAGCTATTTGCTCTGCACTGACTTGATTTCTTTGAACTAGTTTCTCAGGTTCAGCATTCAGACTAATGTTTTGCTGTTGAACAGGTTTATCAGCAACACCTGTTGTTGCCATCTGTAATTTACTACTTGAAGCCACCGGGGGTAGTGTAGCAGCTACCTTTGCAGTTGCAACAGTCTCAAAACGGCCAACCACTGCTTGTTGTGCTTCATTTTGCATCACATTTAATTCTTGAGCGGTTTGAAGCACATCCTGAACAGTTGTCTGTTGAGCCGATGTTGTATCAGCTGACACTGACAATTGGCTTGTCAGGTTTTGAACAATTGCCTGTTCAGACTGTGCTGCGACAGCAACCATAGGCAACCCACCAGCCAAATCATCACCAGTCAGCTGAGTATTTAGCCGGACTGCTGATACGTCACCTATTGCTGGCAGTTCATTGCCCTCTACCGTGGTGATACTTGCCGTTTGCTGTTGTTGTTGAGTGGGGATACTGGCTTGAATAACGGCCAACTGCGCATACGCTGCCAGCTGATTAACAACGGTGGGATCTAAATCTGTCAGTGGAGCTTCTTTTTCGATAAGCTGCTTTGTGAGTACAGCCACACTATCGGTAGCACCAAATAGTGTTTCACTTTTTTGTGGCTGTCCTTGACCACACTGGTCTCCAACACCAAGCAAACCCAGCAAGTTCTGCCCAAGCATCTCACGAAACAAGCCGACTGAAACCGCCTGCTTTCCGACCGGATCGGTTACTGCAACTGCTGACGCTGATACATTAGTAACAGCAGTCGGCATCATCATAATCTGTCCTGCATCCATGTTCTCACCTCCTTTCCTTAAGATTGTCCGAGCATTATGCCCGTATCACTCTTATCGGCAGAAGAGATGAACTCGTTAACTATTTTTCTCCACGTTTTCGTAGGTTTTCGTTTACCCACCGAATGGTTCTGGGCTGATTAAGATTAGGCACCAGTTTTGCCACTGTCTTGGTATCCAAGCGGTCTAGCAACAGCTTAACCTCGTCTTCCGCCATCTTATCCAGTAGCTCGGCAGATTGAGCAGGCTTCATGGTTTTAAACAACTTTACCATCTTAGTGACCCGCTCGCTCTGGGCCTGCTTCCGACGTTCTTCTTCAGCCTTCACCATCTCGTCATAACTCTTCTTGGTTTCTTCCATAGCCTTCAGCTGGGCGTCAATTTTTGCCCCCAGCTTCTTCAGTTCTTCTTCTTTTGCCGCTAAAGCAGCCTCTTTTTCAGCTAACTGTTGCCGACGCGCCTCTTGAATTGCCCGTTCTTCCCGAGCAGCACGGGTTGGAGGCACCGGGTCTCCCTGCATACTGCTCTGGGGAGTACGCACCGGCTCCGTAGTGCCTTGTGAAGCAGTTAAGGCCACCGTCGCAAAGGTACCCAGACAGCATGCCATGGCTATAATTGAGATCCAGCGTTTGTTCACCCGGCTACTCCTGACCTTTTTTCTGGGTGGCAATCTCATCCAGCAGCAGTCCCTCCTTATGGGCCTGCTCTTTCTGAAATGCTTCTTTTTGTTTTTCTTTCAATTGTTCCATCACTTTTTTCTCTTTGGTGGCCTGCACCAGCTCATCCCTGCGGTCTTCCAAAACACGATCAAGGGACTGGACTCTACGTTGCTGTTCTTTTATCTCATCTCTTTTACGTGCAAAAAAATCGGCATACAGGCGCATCTCAAAGATTGAGTCGATCTGTTGCTGGCGACCATTAAACTCTTCCGCCAGTTTTGCAGCCTCATTTTTCTCCTGTTCAAGCCGATCTGCGGCGGCATCAAGATCTTGTCTGGCTGCAGCAAATTCCAGCTTTCTCATCTTTTCCAGCTCAATCCGATAGTTGAGGACCTGCTGCATCTCAAACTTCTTTTTAACAGCCATGCCAGTGTCCTCAGCTAAGCCTCAAATATCTGCTGTAACCCCTCAATAGAATCAGCCAACGTAGACGGATCGGTAACGGCCTGTTTCTGATAGGCCGTCATAGGATCAATCTTGCGGATCGCCTGGTCTATTCCAGGGTTACTACCAGCCTTATAGGCACCGATATTGATCAAGTCTTCAGACTGCCGATAGGTGGCAAGCGTCTCCTTAAACTGGCCAGCCAGCTTTCGATGCCTGTCATCAGTTACATCGTTCATTACCCGGCTGGCACTGGCCATAACATCAATCGGGGGGTAGATATTCCGGGCTGCAAGATCCCGAGACAGCACAATATGCCCATCCAGTATGCTCCGCATGGCATCTGAGATAGGCTCGTTAAAATCGTCCCCTTCAACCAGCACCGTATAAAGGCCGGTGATACTACCTTCAGGAAAATTCCCTGTTCTCTCAAGCAATTTTGGTAATGCTGCGAAAACAGAAGGGGTGTACCCCTTGGTGGTTGGTGGTTCCCCGATTGCAAGACCAACTTCCCGCATAGCCATGGCAAATCGTGTCGCGGAATCCATCATCATCAACACTTTTTTGCCTTGATCCTTAAAATATTCCGCAATTGTTGTTGCCAGATAGGCACCACGCATCCTGACCAGCGGCGGCTGATCAGAGGTTGCCACCACGACAACTGACTTGTGCAGCCCCTGCTCCTGCAGGTCTTTTTCAATGAATTCGCGCAGTTCTCGGCCCCGCTCACCAATCAGTGCAATGACGTTGACGTCTGCCTCAGTGTAGCGGGCGATCATCCCGAGCAGGGTTGATTTTCCAACGCCTGAACCTGCCATAATTCCGACACGCTGCCCCTGACCGCAGGTCAAAAGCCCGTTGATTGAGCGAATTCCCAAGTCCAGCGGCTTCCTGATAGGCGGTCGTGTCATCGGGTTAACCGGCGCCGCATAGATCGGGTACTCCTCATCCAGGTGTAGCAGACCTTTATCATCAATCGGATTACCCAAACCGTCTATTACTCGACCAAGCAATCCCGAGCCAACTTTCAGGGTCGCCTTATCACGCCTGACGGCAATCAGACTGTCCAGCCCGACACCTCGCAGATCCCCCAGCGGCATTAAAAGCGTCTTGTTATCCCTGAACCCGACTACTTCAGCAGGAATCGGTGCGCCATCCTTTGGTCGGATTTCACAGATTGCCCCAACCGACGTATCAGGACAATAGCCCTCTATTACCAGCCCCACAACCTGTGTCACTTTACCGTGCAAACGGATCGGATTAACCGACTCTACCGCACGCATATACCTGCTCATGTCCACTTTTTGACTTGGCATGAATCGGTCAGCCCACGTCTACTACAGCTGTTCCAGCGGTGCGTTCTTCTAGCAATCGACGGTAGACCTCATCAAGTTGCGCTTCAAATCCAGCATCAACAGTTCCCCGGTCAGTTTCAATCTGACAACTGCCGATTTCCACGGTGGGATCTGCCTTCAGCTGAAAGCGTACCGTTGAAAGTTCCTTCTGGAGCGTCATACTGTTATTATTGGTCAGCAAGGCATAATCATCAGGATGGAGTCGAATAATCAGTTCATCCTGCTCGTTAAGCCCAGACAACGCAGTCTTGATCAGACGTAGTACGATCTGACGATCCTGTGCAACCTCACGGGTAAGTATTTTCCCGGCAATTGCAAAGGTCAGATTTAGCAGATCGTCCTCTGAATCACGTAAAACCTTTTCCCGGAGCAGCTGTAGATCCTCTGCTGCAGTACGCAACCCTTTAAAGACGTTTAACAGACCACGTTCAGCCAGGTTCTTTCCATCCTGCAGACCGCGCTGATAGCTTTCCTCCTGATATCTCTGCAGGTCTTCGTCGCTGATAAACGTGCCGGGGGGTAATGCTGGTTCCAGAGGCGAGGCTTCTTCTGATGCAACGTTTGGTATAAAGCTGGCTTTTGCCCCCAATTCAGAGGTATCGAACAGCGCCAGCGGCGTAAAGCCTTCTGTTTTTTCGTTGCTTTTAATATTTTGTTGCAGCCCACCCCGCAGAATATTCTGAAAGCTGAAGCTGCCAATTTGCAACTCATCGTCGCCTGCTTTAATAACCTTAGACGAGGACATCTTCGCTGCCCCGTCCACCAAGCACGATTTTGCCTTCTTCCTCCATCTTGCGGACGATTTTAATGATTTCAGATTGGGCCTTCTCGACATCAGAAAGACGCACCGGACCCATTACCTCAAGGTCTTCTTTGATCATATCTGCAGCACGACTGGAAATATTCTTGAAGATCTTATTCTTGACATCATCAGTAGATGTTTTCATGGCCAGCGTCAGAGTATCGTTGGAGACCTCGCGCATAATCGCCTGAATGGAGCGGTCATCCATGGCAAAGACATCTTCAAAGGTAAAGAGATGTTTACGAATGACCTCTGCAAGGGGTGGACTCAGCACATCCAGTTTTTCCAAAATCTGTTTTTCTTTACTGCGATCAAAGTGGTTAAACATATCAACAACTTTCTCAACACCACCGACCTTATAACGCTGGACTCCGCCCATTGACTTGATCTCACGTTTCATAACGTCGTCAATTTCCTGGAGTATTTCAGGAGAAACCTGCTCTACATCGGCAATCCGTAGCACCACCTCAGCCTGGAGCTCTTGTGGTAACGCAGCAATAATCTCACTGGTTTGCTTGGACTTCAACTTGGCCAGAATAACCGCAATGGCCTGAGGATGTTCTTGTGAAAGGAAGTTGGAAATACTTTTGGGGTCCATGGACGCAAGTATGTCCACCAGATCGCCGTAGCTGGATGCCTGCAGTTCCTCCATCAACATCTGGGCCTTTGTTGGACCAAGCGCCTTTTCCAGCACCTTACGCACAAACTCATCACCCTGTGCAAAGATACCGGATTCTGGCGAGATTACCTCGTTAAACTCTTCAACCACTTCACCAATGGTTTGACGAGTAACATGGCCAAGTCCAGCCATGCTCTTGGAGATCCGCTTGATCTCTTCATCTTCCATATGTTCGTACACCTTGGCCGTAACATCCGCACCAAGATATAACAATAATATTGCTGCCTTATCAGCACCAGTCATGGAGATCAGCACCTCTTATCATGAGCTTTCGCCTAACCAGTTTTGTAAAATTTGTGCAACCTGGTATGGATTAGTCTTGGCTTTTTCCATTAGCTCCTGCTGCTCTGCCATATGCATGGCAAGCTGTGCCCGTTCACTTGCAGACATTTTTTCCTGGGCATCAGGTGCAATAGCCTCCAGAATATCCGGTCGTGGTGGACGGGCGGCCCGCAACGTATTCAGCATCGGTTTAACCACAAACATCATCAATGCCAGGAATCCTACGGCAATCAGCAGATTTTTAAACAGCGTTAAAAAGAAGGGGTTCATCCACCATTTAGCGCTTTCAGCAGAGCCAACAGCATCCCCAGCATCCTGAAACGGGATATTCTGGATGCTAATCTGGTCACCACGTTCCTGATTAAAACCAACGGCCCCCTTTACCAGCGCCTCAATCTTCTGCAACTCATCGGGCGAACGGGGGACATATTTGGCTTTTCCAGCAGCACCATCCTTACCCGGCGCTGCTGCTTCATACTTACCATCCACCAGAATGGCAACCGAGACCTTACTTAAGGTACCTACCGGTTCCACAGTACGAGAGGTAGAACGACTCACCTCGTAATTAAGGGTTTCATCATTCTTGCTGCCACCACCTGCAGCGCCACCACCACCAGCGGTTGTGCGTCCAAGGTTGGTCTGCACACCTGGCACGCCACTGGAGGCGGCTGACCCACCGGCTTTCTCTTCTGTGCGCTGTTCGCTTCGAACCGCAATGGTTTCAGGATCAAACTTTTCCTCTACCCGCTCTACCTGCTTAAAGTCAAAGGTAGCCGAAACCCTGGCGACTGACTTACCACCGCCAACCACCCGATCCAGCAATGTCTGAAGTCGTTCTTCTGCGTTTCGTTCATAGCCGCGCTGGGTTTCCTGCATGGTACTGGTAGCCTTGGCACTTGCATCTGCCATACCGCTGCCACCTTTGCTCAGAATCTTGCCTCGACTATCAAGCACCGTCACGTTATCCGCATTCATCCCCTCAATTGAAGAGGAAATAAGGTGTACAACGCCCTGCACCTCTGTATCACGAAGGCCTTTACTCCCCTTCATCTTCAGCACAACTGATGCGGTTGGCGGCTTTTCAGCCTCCTTGAACAGGGTCTTCTCCGGGATAACCAGATGCACGCGCGCCTGTTCCACACCACTTATCTGCGTAATGGTGCGGGCCAGTTCACCCTGCAGAGCGCGTTGATAGTTCAGCTTCTGCACAAACTCCGTCATACCGAAGTTTTTACGATCAAAAATTTCAAAACCAACCCCACCGCCCTGGGGTAATCCTTCAGAGGCGAGCGAGAGTCGTAGTTCATAGACCCGGTCAGCCGGCACCATAACTCCCTTGCCATCTGGAGTAATCTGATACGGCGTCTTGGCCTCTTTCAATTTCTTGACAATCTCACCGGCATCTTCACTGGCCAGGTTGGTAAACAGTGGTCGATAGTCAGTCCGATTGGCAAGCATGATCAGAAGCGCAAAAGCTGCAACACAAGCCAACACCACACCGCCCACCAACAAACGCTTCCCTGGTGCCAGCGCCATAAATGGCTCAATAATTCGCTTCAATCCTTCAGGCATCTCTTTTCGCTACCCCTGTCTAGAATACTACCGGCACTAAACCGGCATCCGCATAACTTCCTGATATGCCTCAAGGGCTTTGTTACGCACCTGCGACATAAACAGAAACGACACACTGGCCTTTTCTACGGCAATCATAGTTTCATGTAGATTACGATTTTCCCCGGTTGCCAACTTCTGAATGGCCTGATCAGACTGTTGAGAAAGATCATTCACCTTCCCGACCAGCTCTTTAAAGAACTTACCCGCGCCGTCTGCGACTGATGAATTAGACACTGATTTATCAAGCGGAAACGCCGACGACATGCCGATACCGCTAATCCCCTTAAGCTCCATAGCCTAGCTCCTATTTACTAATTTCCAGAGTCTTTAACGCCATATTTTTGGCAGCCTGAGCCGTCATAACATTTGCTTCATACACCCGCGTCGCCGTGATCATATCAGCCATTTCCTCAACTACGTTGACATTAGGCATTGCAACATACCCCTGTGGATTGGCATCAGGATGGGCAGGATCGTACTGCATGCGCGGGGGGCTTTTGTCCTCCACGATCTCCGATACAGCAACCTCCCTCAGATGCTTACCCGCCATACCATCAAGTGCTTTCCCGAAACCATCCGTCACCGGAGTCGCCATAAAAACAGCGTCTTTCCGCTTATAGGGGCCTCCTTCAGGCGTACGGGTAGTATTCACGTTAGCCAGATTACTGGATATCAGATTCATACGTGTTCGTTCAGCAGTGAGAGCTGACGAGCTGGTGTTCATTGCCGTAAAAAGGTCCATTATTTACCCTCCCTCAAAGCGGTACGTAGCCCTTCAAATTTCTTGGCCAGCAACTGCACCGAGGCATTAAACAAAACTTGATTCTGCATCATGGCACTCATCTCGTTTTCCATCTCAACCGAGTTACCATCACGCCCCGGCGTTTTGGCAGGCGTTTCAACCACCGTCCCCTTTATCTGGCTAATCCGCTCACCGCCACCACGCAGAGGAATGTGCGCGGGATGCGGTGTGGCTATTGAACCAGACGAATGCATCCCGCGGTTCGACGATTTCTTGACAGCAGACTGCAACTGTTGCTCGAACTCAAGTTTTTTCGGCGTATATCCAGGTGTCTCAGCGTTTGCAATATTAGACGAGATCAGGTTTTGATTGCGGGTACGCAGATCAACACTTTTTCCCAGCAGATCAATGGTAGTATTAAAAAGCCCTTCAACGGGCATAGCCACGCCCCCTTTCTGAACTCAGCAGAAAATGACACGAAGTAACTAATTGCAATTTCTATGCCTTACGGAGTTATGTGACTAAATGGCGGTAATAACTATAAAGGAGGGGAACATCCCTGGCAGGAGAACCATACTGGCGTGTCGTTTTTTTGACAACAGCATATTTTTGACACTATTTTTTCTTTGACGTGGGTTGGGGCTGGCGGGAAAGCTTCCCCTCTTCCAAAGACTGACGAGCAAGGCGCTGCCAATCTGGATCAGTGCCTTCTTTCAAGACCCGCTCAAACATGGCCCGAGATTGTTCAGACTTACCCTCAAGGGCCGCCAACTCGCCAAGTTTATAGAGGAATTGATCTTTGCGTTCTTTTGATGCGGCCTTCAAACCAGATTCAAACAAGCCTATAGCCGCCTTCCGATCTCCCAGAGCCAGACGAGAAGAGGCCGCAACATAGTAGGCATCCCCCACCAGCACCGGCAGTTCTTTCACCCCCTTCACCGCAGCAAGATATGACTCCATTGCCACAGCTGAACGGGAGTACTCTTTAGCATCCCACAAAGAACGCCCGAGATAATAGTAACTGACCGGGAACGACGCCCGTTCATTCTTATTCAATAACCAGGAAAGCCCGGCACGCACTTCTGGCAACTCGCGGGCAGCAAACTGAATCGCCCCCAGACGCTCGCGCGCCCAGCGAGATTGGCTGTGCACCGGATTACGCTGTAGAAAACTCTGCAACACCTTTCTGGCCATAACCGTATCACCCAGCAGCTCTGCCTGATCAGCAACCTGTAGCGTCAAGTAAGGGGCATTATCCTCGCCTATCCAGGGACGATCAAGCAAACCAGCGTAGAGCACAATCAAATCTAAAGGGCGCCCGGACTTGTCAAAGGCAGCAGAGACCGCAGGCAAAAAACCTGGGATCCTGACTGTTGTAGCCAAGTAATCCTGATTGTCAGTCACTAGCCGGATCAACCCAGTCGGATTTTTAGCCCAGTTCGTTCCTTGATATACCAGGGCTACCAAGTCTTCCCGAATGTCCCTGATAACGGTACTATAGACACCTTTGGGAAATCGCTTTTGATACACCACCACAAGATCAAGGGCAGTATCAGCCGGACCGTTAATAGCCTCCAGCAATGCATGCTTAAAGACAGTCTCTTCACGCAAATCAAAATCAGACGTATTGGCGGCGATATCAGCATAGGTCTTACTAAGCGCCTGATAATCATCGGGGGTCGCCTCAAGAAAGGCCCGGTCTGCCAACTTCATGACAGCAATCTGGTGCGCCTTGTTGTCTTTGAATGACTCTGACACATTGCTATAAATCGCCCTGGCATTTTCTTCGCCACCCTGTCGTGTCAACACATCAGCCATGCGCACCAACAACACAGGGGCATACTTTTTGTCGGCATTGGCAACAATCAGCTTGGCCAAAAGCTGCCGACCACCTGGCAAATCGCCACTACGGGCAATACTATCCCCGTAGTAAAACATAATTGCAGGATTGAACGTCAGAAACTCTTGCCATTCACGGGCAGCCTCACGAAAACTCTCCAGTGCCTGCGTATATTTTTGCAGTCGATATTGCGTCTCTGCCAAGCGATACAACGCCAGTGGACGGATCTGAGATTGACGGGACGCAAACAAGGCAAAACCGTCTTCAGCAGCCGTCAACTTCCCCTTATACAAGGCTCCCTCTGCGGCCAGAAACAGACGTTGATCATCATCATTCAGCAGGGTTTTAAGCGCATTCCGATCCGTCGGCACAAAGGGGATCTCCGGCTTAAGTGGGGGATCAAAGTTTTTCAATAACTTTTCAGCGCCGTTTCTGATTCTTTCTCTGCCTGGCAGTGCCTGACGGCCCGTTGTACTGGCAAGAAAGACCGGACCAACATCCAACGAAAGTGCGGGGACCCCTTCGACATGGACCATCCTCCAGCCAACACGATTGGCTGCGACAGCAAAGGTCAGCACCGTATCACCACCGCGCTGAGACACCATTAGCCCACCGATGTTTGAATCCGAGTATCTGCGCAACGATCTTAAAAGTGGCGCAGAGGTGTCATTAAACCTGATCCTGAGACGGTTGCCCGGTATTTTAGAGAACTTAAAGTGAGGTTCATCAGAGAGCTTAACGGTTATGCGGGTAAAATGAGTTTTTGGTCGGATTTCAATACGATGGATCTGGTTCGGGATGGATGCGTATGAAGTCAGCGGCATAAGCAGCCATGTCAGCAACAGCGAGAAAACAGTCATCCGCAAAGCCGAGCCGAGCGAGCCTGACCTACTTAAACTTAATCGAACTATCAGGACAAGGGGAGACGACATAACCGTTTTACCTTACTCGCCAGTTCATCAGGATCACAAGGTTTGATAATAATATCCTGGGCCCCGTATTTAAGCGCTTTCAATACGGCGGTACGGGTCCAGCGTTGGGCACACATAATGATAGGTACCGGCTGATCCTGGCGCAAGGCATTAATCTTGATACAGACTGCCAGTTCACGATCATCGGCGTCCTGAGACCCGATCAGCACCAGCCGCACATTCCCCTGGGAAAATATTTCTTTAACGTCTGCATTCAGCGTCGATTCAACCAACTTAAAATTGGTGAACCGGAGTGATTCCAAGAGCTGTGAACGTTCTTCATCACTATCCTCAAAAACAGCAATCATCTCCTCGCCAACAGTACCGGCAACACCGCCAGCCTTACGGGCAGGCGGTTCATCACTGGCAGCAGCCTGCTCATCAGCTACCCCTTCAGCGTTAGCTACCGAAGCTACTGTAGCCGCAGCCTCTTCAACAACAGCGGCGACAGGCGCCTCAGGGGGAGGATCATACTGATTACCCAGTTCAACCGGAATCAACACATCCAGATGATGCATCTCCTGACCTTCCATCTCCAAGCGAGAGCGAAACATCAGATAGTCGCCATTTGGCAGAGGATCATCATCTGTTAGCGGATCAATCTCCGGAACATATTTTTTTGAGCCCAACAGCTTCAGGTGTGCCTTACCGGACAACGAACCCTGAAAGGTTGTGTTCATGGCGCCATTGATCATATTGCCGATTTCACCGAATGCATCGATATCATCAGGCTCAATAATAGACAGGCGTTGTTTTTCTTTGATTCTTGGGGCAGGTATTCCCAACAGCAGGCTGCTCATCAAAATGGCATCCCGCAGGTTGAAGACCAGATGGAACTGGCCCACATACTCTTCCCGTGATTCTACAGCCAACACAAAAACACCGTCATCAAGGTCACCAAAGTAGGCAGCCTTGCTAAAGGTCAAGGAGTCCGTCAGGGTTGCAGTCAACCCTTGGCCCAACAGCATTCCAGCTTCTTCACCGGCTTGCCGTAGAGCGGTCTCCAGCATCTCATGCAGCTTTACATAACCATCCATCTGAAACTCGCGGGAGATACAAAGTGAACTGCACGGGGTGCAAATATGCACCCCGTACTAGTTAAATCGGGGGATTACTCTTCTTTCTTGAGGGTCAAGCCAACAAGGAACCGGTCACTGCCATCAACATTAAACGGAATGACAACACAATCGATGTCCGAAAGTGAGTTAACCGTATAATCTTCACCGGCAATAACGGTAGGAATGGAAAGTTTGACATCCAAGCCACCCTTGGAAAGAATCATCTTGACGCTACCACCCAGCATGTTGGCGATCTCACCAATGGCGTCATTCAAGTCCTCGCCACCTTCTTCAACTTCGCTTTCATCCATTCCAAGCATGGCACCGGTGATTCTTTTTGCAAGATGCATCGGGCAGTGCATGGAAATAACACCGGAATAGGTGCCGGCAAACCCCACCATACCGGTAATACTGCACTTGAAATGGGTAACAGGCTCTTTTAAGGGAAAATCGTCAGCCGGTTCCATCATCACCATCGTGGAAAAAACCTCACGAGTGGCATTGATAATATACTCGGAAAGCTGTTGTTCCGAGAATTTGAGACTATCAGCAATCTCGGCATTCAGACTCATAGGAGCGCTCCCAGCTTTTCATTCAGCTGTTCCGGGGTAAATGGCTTCTTGATACTGTCTTTAGCACCACTGGCAATGGCATCAGCAATCACATCTTCGCCACCTTCAGTGGTAATCATCACAATCGGCATAGAAAAGCCGTTAGCCCGCACCGCCTTGACAAACTCAAGACCGTCCATATTGGGCATATTGATATCGGACAGGATCAGATCAACGGTTTTCCCCGAGGTTTGCAGAACATTTAAGCCCTCAATACCATCACCACCTTCAAGGATATCGTCAACCGGCAGCCCGGCCTGACGAAGTGAGCGGGAAATGATCTTTCTCATGGTGGATGAATCATCAACGATCAGAATGTTAGCCATATAACTGTTCCTCCCTGTGCCCCTTAGGCGTCATTAAGATTGGTATCATAAACTGTTTCAACGTTTTTTTACCATAGGTCCGGCTTAAAATTCAAACTCTGAATTTACCCATCAGTCTCTGCAGCTCATCAGCCAGGCGGGACAGCTCTTCGGCAGAGCTTGCCGAGCTCTGAGCCTTGTCAGTGCTCTCCTGCACCACATCAGTAATCTGGCGGATACTTTGGCTAATGGTATTGGTAGTGGCGCTTTGCTCTTCAGCTGCCGTGGCGATCTGACTCATCTGTTGGGTAACATTCTGAATTTCGTTGGTAATAACCCCAAGAGCTTCACCGGAACGGCTTGCCTCACGGGTGCCGTTCTCCACCTCAGCCACACCGTTTTCAATGGCCTTGACCGCACCGCCAGTCTCCTGCTGAATCATGCGGATCATATCACCAATTTCCTTGGTAGCCTTGGTGGTCCGCTCTGAAAGCGCCCGCACCTCATCGGCAACCACGGCAAAACCGCGTCCCTGCTCACCGGCACGGGCCGCTTCAATGGCTGCATTCAAGGCCAGCATATTGGTCTGATCTGCAATATCCTCAATGGTACCAACAATGGTACCAATCTGGTTCGATTTGGCCCCCAACTCCTCTACATTGGCAGCAGCCTCACGAACCCGTTCTGCAATCCGCTGCATACCGGCAATGGTTTCCTGAATCACCCGTGCGCCAGTTTCAGTCGCCTGATCTGCTTCTGAGGCGCTGGCAGCTGAGCGGGTACAGGAATTGGCAATCTCAAAGGCGGTTGCCGACATCTCTTCCGCAGCCACCGCCACAGAGGCCGCCTGCCCGGACATTTCTTCAGAACTTGCCACCATGGCAGAGGAGTTCATCCGCACGCTCTCAGCCACTACCGTTACCTGACGGGCGTTTGAAGCCACCTGCCCGATGATAACAGCCAGGTTTTCAACAAAGGTGTTGAACCAGCCGGCAGTTTCACCAATCTCATCCTTGCTTGTCACCTCAATCCGCTTGGTCAGATCACCTTCACCGGTGGCAATATCCTTTAACCGCTCTGTCATACTTGAAATCGACTTAAGTATCGGCAGCACAATAAAGAGCAACATCAGCACTTGCCCAATGGCCGAACCGACCAACACGGCCAGCATAATGGTCTTGCCCTTTGAAATCGTGCTATCCAGCTCTGCACTGGCCTGTTTATGGAGGCCGTCGGCAATCTTGGGAATATACGCTTCTAATTGCGGCTGAAACTCATTAATAACATCTCGCAACTCTTCACGTCCCTCAACCACATCACCGCCGCTTTTAAAGGTATTTACCAGCCCCTTAAACTGATCCACATAGGCCTTGCCCAATTGACGTGCCCTGGTACTATGCTCTTTGATCTTTTTATCAGTATTGACCTTGTCCAACCCGTCAAGCACCTTGTAAACTTCATCCACCTCTTTCTCTACCCGGGCAGTCCACTTATCATCCTTGCGGGTAAAGAACTCACCTTCATACTCACGAGCCTTCAGCATGTGGATAGAGCCCTGCATGGCTGCATGCTGAATTTTGGTAATCCGGTCCATCTGATCCAGAGACGAGTTGATCTTGATAAAAGTAAACAGCATCAACCCGGTGACCAGCACCGCCACACCCAGAAGAAAGGTTATCAGCGCCGTCATCTTCTGCTTGATGGTAAAATTCATGACAAGACAGCTCCTTTGCGCTAAACGGTAATATACTTCTGCAACTAAGTAGCACAAAAGGGCGGTATGTCAATCGCTAAAAGCGCGCCTGAGGGGGATTTAATGAAACCTAAGCAACCTATAATTATTGGGACCAGCAGCTGCCTTTTAGGTGAAAAAGTCCGCTATGATAGCGGACACAAGCAGCATCACTATATTACTGATCAGCTGTCAGGCTCTTTTCACTTTATCCCGGTTTGCCCGGAAGTTGAAAGCGGCCTTCCGATCCCCCGTGAGGCGATGCACCTGAGCGGTGATCCAACCTCACCTTCCCTGATTACCGTCAAGACCGGTCACGAGCTTACGCAGCAGATGCATAATTGGTGTCACAGACGGGTCAAAGAGCTGGAGCAACTCCAGTTGCGGGGCTTTATCCTAAAAAAGAACTCCCCCAGCTGCGGCCTGTTCCGGGTAAAAATCTATCAGGACAAAGGTCCACCCCTTACCAGCGGCCAGGGCCTGTTTGCCCAGGCATTGACCAATGCCTTTCCTCTCTTGCCAGTGGAGGAGGAGGGACGCCTGAGCGATGCCCGTCTACGGGAAAACTTCATTGAGCGGGTATACTGCTATGATCGCCTGCTGACCTTTCTTGCCTTCAAACCTGCCAAAGCAGATTTGATACAGTTTCATACCATCCACAAACTGCTGATAATGGCCCATTCTCCCAACCACTATCGGCAACTGGGAAGACTGGTGGCCAGCACACTCTCCCTGCAGGAACTGCTGCCAGCCTACACCAAGCTTTTCATGGAAGCGCTCCAGCTACTGGCCACGCCCGCCAAACAGGCCAATGTGCTGATGCACTGCCAGGGCTACTTTAAAAAACAGTTGGCTCCATGGGAAAAGCAGGAACTATTGGGCCTGATCGAACGCTACCGCATCGGCCAACTCCCGCTGATTGTGCCGATTACACTGCTGAATCACTATATCAGCCGCTTTCATGAGAGCTATTTATCTGAACAGCTCTATTTCTCCCCCCACCCTGACGAGTTGATGTTACGCAATCATGCGTAAGATGACTTTGCAGTACCTGAATGATTTGTTATACTCCGTCGCCAAACGCTAGATTGAAAAGCGATCTGTTTCTGGAGGGCCTGTATGGCAAAAATTATGATTATTGATGACTCACTTGTCGCCAGGATGAGCCTTAAGGCCTGTATTCCCAAAGATGCTGGCCATGAAATTAAAGAAGGAAATGACGGCAGCGTTGCCATTGAGCTGTACCCAACCTTTCAACCGGATGTGACCTTTATGGATCTGACCATGCCGGGAGTAGACGGCATGGCCGCCCTTGCAGAGATCCGCAAACTGGACCCAACTGCACGGGTGATTATCCTGACCGCCGATATCCAGACACGCACCATTGAACGGGTAATGGAGTTGGGGGCCTTTGGCTTGCTCAAAAAACCACCGGTTAAGGACGCGGTACAGGCAGAACTTAACAAGGCGCTCGCTACGGAGAAACAGTAATGAGCAATCCATTACGGGAACTGACCGAACTTGAGAAAGATGCCCTGCAGGAGATCATGAACATCGGCTTTGGCCGGGCCGCCGCTGACCTGGCTGAGATCATAAACCTGCATGTCATCCTCTCCGTACCCCATATTGCCGTGCTCCAGTCGGATGAAGTAATCAGCTACATCCACAACCAGATCCCCGACACCACTGACATGAGCATGATTACCCAGTTCTTCAGCGGCAAGTTCAACGGCGGCAGTTTTCTAGTCTTTCCCCATGGCGAAGGCCGCAAACTGTTACGCATCTTTGATGGCGAGATGGCGCTGCTTGGTGAAAATTACGACATTGATGTTTTAGAAAAAGAAACCCTGGTGGAGGTGGGCAATATCATCATCGGGGCCTGTGTCGGCAAGATTGCCGAAATGCTGGGGGATGTGGTCACCTATGCCCCACCACGTTTTTTCTCACAGGAACAGATTTTTGAAACCCTGGACGATGTGTTGAACGAATCAGACTCCTTTGCCATTCTGTTCAAGACCGTCTTTAATTTTGAGCAGTACAACGTCAGCGGCTACCTGTTTCTGGTCAGTCAACACAGTATCATGCCCTGGCTGAAACAGGCCATTGCTGAATTTCTGGGGCCTTATGAATGAGTATCAGCAGATATTCAACACCATCAACCTGGGACTGGTGGTGCTTGACCGCGAACTGAACGTCACCGCCTGGAACCGCTGGATGGAACTGCACAGTGGAATGCCTGCAGAAAAGGTGATCGGCCAACCGGTCTGCGATCTGTTTCCCGCCCTGTGCGACAACAGCTTTATCCGGATTGTCAAAAGTGTCTTTGCCTTTGGCAACTACGCCTCCTATTCCCAGAAACTGCACAAATACCTCTTCCCCATGAAGAACCCCCACGGATCTTCTGCTGTCTTCCCCCGGATGCAGCAGAACTGCACCTTTGGTCCGATACGAAATGACAACAAAGAGATAATTGCCGTCTATATCTCAGTTCAGGATGTAACCGACTTTGTCATGTATGAGCATAAGCTGATCCAGATGGCAAAAATTGATGGCCTGACCGGGATCTACAATCGCCGTTATCTTGACAGCCGACTGACGGAAGAGATCGAACGTTCACGACGCCACGGTAATCCGCTAAGCATCCTATTACTCGACATTGACCACTTCAAAAAAATCAACGACACCCATGGCCACCTCTGTGGCGACTACGCCCTGCGCAAAATATCAGAATTACTGCAGGAACTGGTTCGCACGTCTGACATCCTAGGACGCTACGGAGGAGAAGAGTTCCTCTGCATTCTACCGGAAACTTCTCATGAACAAGCCGTTGTACTTGCAGAACGCTGCCGTGAACAAATTGCAACCAAACCGCTTGCCTGTGAAGACCATCAGGCTAGAATAACTATCAGTATAGGCGTTACCGGCCAACACCGGGATGATACTCTGGACAGTATCAAAAAGCGGGCCGATGATGCCCTTTATCAGGCCAAACGAGAGGGCCGCAACCGGGTCTGCAGCTGCCCTGCTGCATCAGAACCCAACCCATGATGGATGAGTTTGCCGAAATACGGGAGGCCTTTGCCCTTGAGTCGGTAGAGATGCTGGCTGAAATGGAATCGGCCCTGTTGATCCTTGAGTCTACTCCAACGGTGGGTGATGACTTTAACCGGCTCTTCCGCGCAGTCCATACCATTAAAGGCTCTGCCAGCATTGTTGCTGCTGACCAGGTGGAGAGCTTCTGTCACGCACTTGAACATCTGTTGGTGCAGGTACGGGAAAACGAACTTCCCCTGACCAAAGAGCTGCTGGCCCTCTGCCTGCAGTGCCATGACCATATCAAGGCGTTGATTGCCGGCTTTGAGGCCTCAGACACCCAGCTTCCGCCCCGCCATGAACAACTCGTAAGCCTGATCACCCAGTGGCACCCCCCTGCGGTAGTTGAGACCACAGCCCAACCAGAGCCTGAACAACTCCTGCCAACAGATGAGGCAAGTACAGAAGAATCAGCAGCAGCGCAAAAAGTGGTGCGAGTAGATGCCCAGAAGCTGGATCAGCTGATCAATCTGGTGGTTGAACTGGTCACCGCCTCTTCTGAACTGGAATCCCATGTCAAACGGCTTGGGGACAGTGCCTCCTTTGAATCAGCCTCTGCGGTTTCACTGCTGGTAAAGAAGATTCAAGAACGGGCCATGGTGTTCAGGATGGTGCCGGTGGGAGATCTATTTCGACGCTTTCAACGTCTGGTACATGATCTCTCCGCCTCATGCGGCAAAAAAATCCAACTGCTAACAATAGGGGCCGAGACCGAGCTGGACAAGGTCATGGCAGAACGGCTGCGTGAGCCGTTGGTTCATCTGATCAGAAACGCCATTGATCACGGCATTGAAACGCCCGTTGAACGGGTGGCGTTTGGCAAACCGGCCATTGGCACCATCAGGATGAACGCCTTTCAGGAGGCTGGCAGTATTGTGATTGAGGTCAGGGATGATGGCCGGGGTATCAGCCGCGAACGGGTGCTGCACAAGGCGGTTGAACGGGGCCTGATCCGCCCCCTTGAAGCAGCTGACCGCGACCCACTGTCCCTGATCTTTGAGCCGGGTTTTTCCACCATGGACGAAGCAACCCTGCTTTCCGGGCGTGGTGTGGGGATGGATGTGGTCAAACGGACCATTGAAGAACTGCGTGGGAAGATTGACCTGACCAGTATTGAAGGGCAGGGCACCTGCTTCCAGCTCCGCTTGCCGCTCTCACTGGCCCTGATTGACGGCTTTATGATCATGGTGGGCTGCAGCTATTTTATTCTACCGATGGAACTGGTTGATGAAACCATTGATCTACCGCAGGACGCGGCGACAGAGCTGCAACAACGGGGCTATTTAAATATCAGGGGAGAAGCGCTGCCCTGCCTTGATCTGAATGGCATTCTGCGACCTGACAGCCAGGCACCAGACTCGCGCTTTGTTGTGGTGGTACGTCAGGATGGCCGGAGGGTGGGGCTGGCGGTGGACCGTCTGGTGGGCGAGGTCAAGGCGGTCATCAAACCGCTGGGGCGGATCTACCGTGATGCCCGCATCATCTCCGGGGCGACCATTCTGGGAGACGGTACCATCGCCCTGATCCTGGACCTGCCTGAGCTGTTGCGGATACACGGCAACCAGGCCGTCGGCTAGAACTCTTTACGATACCGGATCAGCAGATACAGCGCCCCCAGACCAACCACAAGCGAACCGATCTCCACCAGCCAGTTCATCGGCTTATCCACCCCCAGCGTTATCATCGGATAGATCACCACCGTGATCAGACTGTTCACCGCAACAAGGTTCAGCAGCCATTTCATAGCGTTATACTCCTGCTATCTGACGTGCTGCCCGCAACAGCGTATCAACCATGCCTGTCTCCCCGGCTTCACTGTAAAGGCGCAACACCGGCTCCGTGCCGGAAGGACGGATCAGCAGCCAGTCGCCGTTATCAAATACAAACTTGAAGCCATCACTGAAGTTGGTGGAGGAGACAGGCCGCCCCGCAATGGTCTCAGGCGGATCGTTCCTTAAACGCTGCAGCAACGCCTCTTTTGCCTCGCCACTGATATGGGTATCAATCCGGCGATAGTAAAAATGGCCAATCTCATCCATGATCTCTTCCAGCTGTTGCCGCAGCCCCTTACCGGTTACAGCCACCGTTTCCAGCAACAGCAGCCCCATCAACACGCCGTCCCGCTCTGGGATATGGCCACTGATCCCCAGACCACCCGACTCTTCCCCGCCCATCAGGATCTGCTTCTCCAGCATCAGCTCACAGATATGCTTGAAACCGATCGGTGTCTCATAGAGTGGCAAATCATACTTTTGGGCCAGCAGATCGATCATCCGAGTTGAGGAAACGGTCTTGACCACTCCGCCAGACAGCCCCTTGCGTTCCACCAGGTGCTTCAGCAGCAGGGTGAAGATGGCGTGGGAAGAGAAAAATTCGCCCCGCTCATCCACCGCCCCGATCCGGTCTGCATCACCATCCAGTGCCAGACCGACCCGGTAACGACCAGCTGCCAGCAGCCCGCACAGTTCCTGCAGATTTTCGCCGATCGGCTCTGGCGGACGGCCGCCAAAGGAGGGGTTCGACTCGGCGTGGATTTCATCAATCCCCAGCAGACGTTTAAAAAAACCGCTGCCTGCCCCAAACATCGGGTCTGCCACGGCAGGTATCGCTGCCTTGCGAATCGCCTCAATATCAACCAGGTGCCCAAGCTGCTGCAGATAGCCGGTGGCGGCATCAAACTGTTCAATTTTACCGCCACGGCAGGCCTCTTCAAACGGGACCGAACGGACCAGACGCCCTTCTGTTCGGTTGTAGGCAACAATCTGCTCCAGCAGGCGTGTGGTCTCTGGCCGGGCTGAACCACCAAAGTTCTCTTTTATCTTGAAACCATTATAGATCGGCGGGTTATGACTGGCGGTAATCATGACACCAGCCCCGGCCTGTAACGCCTTGGCTGCCCAGGAAACCGCCGGTGTTGGCGCAACATCGTCACACAAAAACACCCTGATATCATTCCCGGCGGCTATTTCAGCCACACGGCAGGCAAACTCCCGCGATAGGAAACGACGGTCATACCCCACCACCAAACCCTGATCTGCCAACCCTTCGCGGGTCATCCAGTCCATGGTGGCCTGGGCCACCAGCCCCAGATTTTCAAAGGTAAACTCACGGGCAATCACCCCGCGCCAGCCGTCGGTTCCGAACTTTATTTCCGTCATCCCGTTTCTTTCCCTTCCATCTTGTAGATCCAGACCAGCAGTTCCGCTACCGCTCTATATAACTCAGCCGGGATATGTTCGTCCAGATTCACCTGCATCAAGAGAGTCACCAGCTCCGGCGACTCATGCACATAGACACCGGCCTCCTTGGCGCAGGCAATAATCGCCTCAGCCATAATCCCTTTGCCCTTGGCCACCACCACCGGTGCATAAAAGCCCTGTTTATAGGAGAGGGCCGCAGCCATCCGCTGATCATTAAACTGCCGTTCACGGGCCATGCTTCACCACAATACTACCAGGCTCAAGTCCTGCCGCAAGTAGCTGATCCTGCAGTTCCCCGCGCCCTTGTTCCAACAGATCGGTTGCACGCTCCTGGCCAGCCTCAATCACCAGATCAAGGTGGGTTCCCTTCAGGCTTAAGGCAACCTCTACCCTCCCCAGCTTCGGCAGGGTCAAGGCAAGTGAGGTTTCCCAGGGAGCGGCCTGTTCCTGCTCGTCGCCGCCACGTCCTCTGCCTTCCCGATCCTTGATACGCCACTCCATCGGCTGACCGGGAAACAGTTCGCCATGAAAGAGCAACTGGCTGGTCTGAAGGGCTGCCAGCTGTTCCTTGACAATCGCCATGGTACGCGGATCGCTGCCTTCCTGCGCCCCCTGCGCCACAACCGTTCGTCCTTCATGGGGTGGCACTGAAAGCTTCCCCTGTGGCTCCTGCAACAGCTCTTCCAGGGAGTAGTCACCGCTGAACCAGCGGGAAAGATGGGCCTCATAGAACAGACCACTTTCTTTCAGGCCCTGTTTCAAGACCTGCTCCAGCTGGGCAGGATCAGAGGGTGTCCCCTGCAGCAGCGTACGCAGGATACCCAACCCCTCTTTAAGCGGTGCCGACTGATCCTGCATCCCCAGCAGTGTGCTGACCCAACGACCGGTCTGGCTGACCAGTGCATCCCCCCCCTTACCGTAGCGTACCAGCAGAAAGGTAGGAGGTTCCTCACCAACAAAAAACAGATTCAGGCCATCGCCAGCCTTCATTCCCTTGGGCAGCAGCACCTCCATGGCCTGACCACCCACCTGGATCATGAACCGGCCACCTCCCAGCGATTGCAACACATCACCACGTAACTGCTGACCGGTCTGAAAACCTTTTAAGACCTCAGCAGAAATCTGTGGTTCGAGCAGGGCAAGCCGGTTTCCCTGCATCAGCGACTGCAGCAGCTTCAGCACACTATCATCCAGCTTACCATCTGTAGCGGGCACTGCTTTATTCTGCAAAGAGCGGGCAGACAGGCTGGCTGATGCGCCATAGGTCATCGCCTCATCCAGGATTGCTGCCAGTGCAGAGGAGCCAGCTGGCAGACTACTGACCACCTGCTGCAGTCTACCCATAACGGCACGCTGTGCCTCGCCCTGCCCTTCTTCCTTGCTTACCAGGGCACTTAGCCAGCGGGCCGCATCACTAACACTGCTGGGCTGTTCCTGAACCGGCTGCCCTAACAGGGCAAACACCAGCTTTGGTTGTTGTGTCACCAGTGCCAGGCGCAGGATCTCCCCCTGCGCCACCGGCTTAGACAGCTGTAGTTCTAATGATTCTCCGGCCAGCTGCACCAATACCCGCCCACCAGGCAGGCGTCCCTGCACCAGGGCATTGGCCTCATCACCCGGCTGCAACGGCAATGGCGCCAACGGTTGGTTAGCCACATCCACTAGGGTCAAACGTGCCCGCTGGGCCAGATTCAACAACAGTTTGGAGGCGGTATCCTCAAAGGCGGCTGTTGCCCGACCACCCAGACCTGTCGAGGCAGAGGGCGGCTGACCGGCCTCATCCCCTACGTTTTTACCCGGTTGGTCAAGCAAACCACCGGGCGCTACGACAACGGCCCGCCCATCAGTCCGATAGGTCAGAAAGTCATCCAGAAAACTGGCCAGCACGCTGGACTGGCCGCTTGATTGACGTAACAGATCACCGATACTCTGTAGGGATGAACGCTGGCTTGGTTGCGAGAACTGTTCATTGGATACCAGCAGGGAAAGTAGGCGAGAGGCATCGGAGAGACTGACTGGCGGTGCCGTAACCCCAGGACGGGCCATGGCGAAGGTAGGGCGGGGATCGTTACCGACAAAGGTCAGCTCAAGGTTCTGCCCCTGGCGTACCGCCATCTGCAGGTCAAGTTGCAGCTGTTGTCCAGCAATCTGGACCGGTATCTTGCCGGCCTGGGGCTGGCCGGTTACCTCAGCAGTTACCCGCTGACCCGGCGCCAGGGTAAGCACCTGCTGGCCAACCCCGACCGGGGCTGGCTCAACCGGTTCTGCCGGTACAATCGCCAGATTTGAGCTGCGAGACAGCAGGTCATAGACCTGCTGTTGTATGTCAGAAGGAAAGGCCATGAATTACTTATCGGCTGCCTGGACTACGTTCTGAAAAGCTTCCTATCCCCAGATCAGGTAGCCCGGCTCATAGATCAGCCCCAACGCCTTATGTCTCGGCATCACCCGAACCATAAAACCATAGCGTCCGCAGAAACGGCACTCAAGATCTCCGGCAAAACGGTAACGACCGTTCTCCAGCGTTTCTGCCACTGCCAACGGAACAATCTCGCCACCACGGATGATCCCCTGATTATCCAGGACACCAAAATAGCCTTCCACTGCCACTTCATCAGGATTTAAATTACCCAACCTGACGGTAGCACTAACCGGCAGGCTGCTGCCCACCGCCACTGAATCACTCAGCTTGGCCTCAGTAGCCTCAATCCCTACCTGACTCCAGCCTCCAAAGACCCGCTTCTTCCAGGCTGCCAGTTCCTTGGCAAGCCCCAGATCATTGGCTTCAAGCCGTGTCCACTGACGGTAGGAAGGGATATAGGAAAGCTGGGCATACTCCTCCACCATCCGGTCGGTTGAAAATACCGGGCAGAGCGACTGCATCGAGGCCTTCATCATGCTGACCCAATCACGGGGGATACCGTCACCGCCACGCTGATAGTAGAGCGGTACCACTTCCTTTTCCAGCAGGTCATACAGGGCACCACTCTCCACCTGATTCTGATATTCCAGATCAGCGTAGACCTCACCTTTGCCGATGGCCCAACCGTTATTGCCCTGATAGCCTTCACACCACCAGCCATCCAGGATAGAGAGGTTCAGGCCTGCATTAAAGGCCACCTTCATGCCGCTGGTACCACTGGCCTCCATCGGCCTGCGGGGTGTGTTCAGCCAGACATCCACCCCCTGTACCAGATGGCGGGCCACCTCCATATCGTAGTCCTCAATAAAGACGATCCGGTGCCGGAACCGTTCTTGGTGAGAAACCTGCACGATCTGACGGATCAGCTCCTTGCCTTCGGTGTCATGGGGATGGGCCTTACCGGCAAAGATGATCTGTACCGGGCGATCAGCATTGTTCAGTATCCGGTCCAGACGATCCAGGTCCCGCATCAGCAGGGTACCCCGCTTGTAGGTGGCAAAGCGACGGGCAAAGCCGATTGTCAGCACCTCAGGATCCAGCACCTCATCAGCCGTGGCGATCTCCTTGGCGGTAGCCCCCACCTTTTTCAACTGCTCCTTCAGGCGGCAGCGGGCAAAATCCACCAGCCGTTCTCGGGTGCTTTGGCGGGTACGCCAGATCTCGGCATCCGGTATCTTGCCGATCCTGCGCCAGACATTGTGGTCGGTCGGATCATCCAGCCAGCGGGTACCCAGGTAACGTACCAGCAGACTGCCCATCTGGCCTGACATCCAGGTACGGGTATGGACCCCGTTGGTAATAGAGCTGAGCGGCAACTGTTCTTCCGGCAGTTCCGGCCAAAGGTTCTTCCACATGCTGCGGGAGACCTCGCCATGCAACTGACTGACACCGTTGGCATGACCGGCCAGTTTCAGGGCCAGCACCGCCATACAGAAGCTTTCGTACTGGTCTACCGTGTTCTGACGTCCAAGCCCCAGAAATTCATCCCGAGAAAGATTGAATGACTTGATATACTTGGTGAAATACTTATCCAACATCTCAGTGGGGAAGTGGTCGATCCCAGCCTCCACCGGGGTATGGGTGGTAAAGATGTTGCCGGCCCGGGTCACCTCACAGGCCTCATTAAAGCTGATCTTACGCTTCTCCATCACCAGCCTGATCCGCTCCAGGGCCAGGAAGGCGGCATGGCCTTCATTCATATGACAGACATTGGGGATGATCCGTAGGGCGCGCAGGGCACGCACCCCGCCGATCCCCAGCAGGATCTCCTGCAGCATCCGCATCTCCTGATTACCGCCGTACAGTTGCGAGGTAATCAGACGATCTTCCGGGCTGTTCTCCTCCAGATTGGTATCCAGCAGATAGAGCGGTACCCGTCCCACCTGCACCCGCCAGATGTGGGCCTTGAAGTGACGCGGACCAAACTCCAGTTCAATCTCAAACGGACGACCCAGTTGATCCCGCTCCAGAGTGAGCGGCAGATTGTAGAAGTCATTTTCCGGGTAGATCTCCTGCTGCCAGCCTTCGTTATTCAGGTACTGACGGAAATAGCCCTGGCGATACAGCAGCCCCACCCCCACCAGCGGCAAGCCCAGGTCAGAGGCTGATTTAAGGTGATCGCCGGCCAAAATCCCCAAGCCGCCGGAGTAGACCGCCAGAGACTCATGCAGACCGAACTCCATGGAGAAGTAGGCGGTCTTCAGCTCAGAGTCACCGCTGTACTCCTTCTGGAACCAGGATTTTTCCGACATATAGGCGGTCAGCTTCTCATCCACCATCTGCAGGTGTGCCATGAACCCCTCATCATGTTTCAGGGACTCAAGGGTTGTCTGCTGCAGGATCCCCAGCATCTCCACCGGATTGTGGCGGGTGGCGTTCCAAAGATCAATATCCAAGCGCTTGAACAGGGCAATCGCATCCGGGTCCCAGGACCACCAGAGGTTGTAGGCAATCCGCTGCAGCGGGGCCAGCTCATCGGACAGGGAGGGAACAACGGTGAATTTGTGGAGCAGTTTGGAAAAATCCATGGGACACCTCGGGGATAGGACAACAGATAACTGATCAGGAAACGAGGATTTTCTTGTTCCAGTTGCGGTTACCAAGGGGCGGCAGCGGAAGCGTACCAGGCAGTACGTTGAGCATGCCGCCCCGCAGGTTGACGTGACTGGGGCGAGAAAAGGCCGTTTCTACAACGTAATTTCGCCGCTAAACACTTCCGTAGCCGGCCCGGTCATAAAGACAGGCCCGTTCTCAACCCACTCCAGTTCCAGATCGCCACCAGCCAGATGATTCAGGACCGTGCGGTCGGTCAGGTTGTTCAATACACCTGCCACGCAGACCGCGCTGGCACCGGTGCCGCAGGCCAGGGTTTCACCTGCGCCACGCTCCCAGGTACGCTGCTTGACTTCAGCACGGGAGATGATCTGAATAAACTCCACGTTGGTACGGCGGGGAAACAGCTGGTGGTTCTCGATCAGCGGGCCATAGGTGGCAACCGGGAAATTGTCCACATCATCCACATAGATGATGCAATGGGGGTTACCCATGGAGACACAGGTAATCTTGAAGGTCTTGTCCAGCACGGTCAGCTCTTCAGCCACCACCTGGGGGGTCGGCGTGCCGTTCATCGGGATCTCTTCACGGGAAAGCCGTGGCGGTCCCATGTTGACCCGCACCCGATCAACCTTGTTGGCTGCATTGGGGAACAGTTGCAGGGTCAGGATACCGGCACCGGTTTCGGCCGTAATCTCGGTTTTGGTCACAATGCCGTGGTCATAGGCATACTTGGCCACGCAGCGGATGCCGTTACCGCACATCTCTGATTCGGAACCGTCACTGTTGAACATCCGCATCCGTACATCAGCCTTATCAGACGGCATGATCAGGATCAGGCCATCAGAGCCGATCCCGAAGTTGCGATTTGAAACCTTGACCGCTGTTTCAGCAGGATTATCCATGGTCTCTTTGAAACAGTCCACATACACGTAATCGTTGCCAGCACCATGCATCTTGGTAAACTTCATTACCGTTCCTCCATTGAAAGCAATGTATTAGAATCAAGAAAGTAGCAGAATACCGTCACGGCAACAAGACGAAATCATGGACGTGGCATGAATGTAACGTGTATACTTTTGCTCCATTCAGACCTGTTAAGGAGAACCAAACCTATGATTCGCCCTTTCAAAGGCATCACCCCTCAAATCGACCCTTCCGCTTTTATTGCCGAGACCGCTGTGGTAATCGGCAAAGTCAGCATCGGTGCCCAGGCCAGCCTTTGGTACAACGTGGTGGCCCGTGGCGACGTGAACAGCATCAGCATCGGTGCCCGCAGTAACATCCAGGACCTGACTATGCTGCACGTAACCCACAAGAAGCATGCTGATGACCCAGGCGCCCCGCTGATCATTGGCGATGACGTGACTGTTGGACACTCAGTCACCCTGCATGGCTGTACCCTGAAGAATGGCTGTTTTATCGGCATGCAGGCCATGGTGATGGATAAGGCGGTGGTGGGCGAAGGTGCCCTGGTGGGTGCCCGGGCGCTGGTTACCGAAGGGACCATCATCCCGCCCCACACTCTCTGGGTTGGCGCCCCGGCCAAGTACAAGCGGGACCTGACCCCGGACGAAATCGCCTGGCTGAATAAATCTGCTGATAATTACGTCAAATATTCTCTTGAATTTATTAATGACACCTACTGACGCTCAAATAGAAAGGAAATCTTCAATGACAAGATCCCGAAATATTTTTACCCAACTCAGACTTATCGTGCTACTGGCCAGCATGGTAATCATTACTGCTACGGCACCGGCTCTTCATGCCACCGAATCCGGCGGGGGCGCCTACCCCAATGGCGCCGAAGGATTCGGTGCCGGCATGCTGCCGCCTCCCGGTACATACCTTCTGAACTATTTCAATGTCTATAACGCTCCGCACCTGAACAACGGCAGTGGCAATAGCATGGTACCCGACTTTAATCTGACCGCTGTTGTCAATGCCTTGCGTTTGGTGCATGTCACCAAAGTTGAACTGCTAGGAGGCAATCTGGGTGGACATCTGCTGCTGCCAATAGTTAATCTTGACGTCACCATGGGAGGCCGCAGTCAATCCCGCTTTGGTCTCGGCGACCTCACAGCTGGTCCATTGCTCACCTGGCACTCAAAAAACCTGCATACGGCAGTTGGCTTGGACACAATTATGCCAAGTGGTCGTTATGACAAAAACGATCTTGCCAATATCGGCCGCAACTATTGGACCTTTGAACCGATTGTTGCCGCCACCTGGCTGTCAGACAGCGGCTTTGAGTTGTCTGGCAAATTCATGTACGACATCAACACAAAAAACAGTGATACTGATTATCTTTCAGGCCAGGAATTTCATATTGACTACACCGTTGCCCAAAAGTTTAATAACCTGTCTGTTGGCTTGGGGGGCTATTTCTACAAGCAGGTTACCGATGATGAACTGCACGGGACTAAAGTTGCTCTCAATAATGGCTTCAAAGGCCAGGCTCTAGCCCTTGGACCGCAGCTGAAATATGATTACAAGAACCTGTTCTTCATTCTAAAGTATCAACGCGAAATGGCTGTTGAAAATCGTCCGGAAGGCAACAAATTCTGGTTCAAGATGATGTACGCATTTTGATCCTTGCTCTGGGCACGGACTGTTTGATAACTTCAAACCCACCCCCTGAAAAACAAAACAGTTGACGGACTGATCCGGTCTTCTTATGATGTCTCAACATTTGTTGTAAAGGCTGAGAAAAGGAGTAGTAACAGAGGTACATCCTTGAGAGAGCCGGTGGGTGGTGCGAACCGGTGGATGGAGACTGTGAACTCGCCTTGGAGCCGCTCCGGTGAACAACGTAGTAGCCAGAGACGCATTATCCACGTAACGGATTTAATTGAGGTTTGCAGCTCGCTGCAAACGAAAATGGGTGGTACCGCGAGGCTCAATACGCCTTCGCCCCATTGACGAGGGCGGAGGCGTATTTTTATTTTCAGGACAGCACACACAGGAGGTGGAGCATGGCAAAAGCCAAGCAGGCAGCAAAAGACGAGACACGGGTAATCAAAATTTTTGACACCACGTTGCGGGATGGCGAGCAGGCGCCCGGCAACAGCATGAATATTGAGGAAAAGCTACGTTTTGCCAAGCAGCTACAAAAACTGAACGTAGACGTGATTGAGGCTGGCTTTCCGATCGCTTCAGAAGGCGACTTTGAGGCGGTTAAAAAGGTGGCGCAGAGCATCAAGGGGCCAGAAATTGCCGGTCTGTGCCGCTCCAGTATCAAAGATATTGATCGGGCCTGGGAGGCATTGAAGTACGCCGGTGAAAAAGGGCGGATTCACACCTTTATCGCCACCTCGGACATCCATATGAAGTACAAGCTGCAGATGGAGCCGGCACAGGTGCTGGAATCAGCCGTTAAAGCGGTAAAACGGGCAGCAGGCTATACCCCCAACGTGGAGTTTTCCTGCGAAGATGCGGTACGGACCCAGTTGTCGTTCCTGGCCCAGGTGGTTGAGGCGGTAATCGCTGCCGGTGCCACCACGGTCAACATCCCGGACACGGTTGGCTACACCGTGCCGTTTGAGTACTTCAATATCATCAAGTACCTGAAGGATAACGTGCCCAACATCGAAAAGGCGGTTATCTCGGTACACTGCCATAATGACCTGGGGCTGTCGGTGGCCAACTCCATTGCAGCCATACAGGCTGGCGCCGGCCAGGTGGAATGCACCATCAACGGCATCGGTGAGCGGGCCGGTAACTGCTCGCTGGAAGAATTTGTCATGATCCTGCGTACCCGTCGTGACATCCTGCCTTTCGTCACTGGCATTGCAACAGAACAACTGACCCCGGCCAGCCGTCTGCTGACAAACATCACCGGCATCGCGGTGCAGCCTAACAAGTCCGTGGTCGGCGCCAACGCCTTTGCCCATGAGGCCGGTATTCACCAGCACGGCATGCTGATGGACAAATCAACCTATGAGATCATGACCCCTGAATCAGTCGGCCTGACCGCCAGCGCACTGGTGCTGGGCAAACACTCCGGTCGTCACGCCTTTAAAAAGCGGCTGGAAGAGCTGGGACATGATCTGGATGATGAGATGCTGAATCGTGCCTTTGATCGTTTCAAGGCGCTGGCTGACCTGAAGAAAGAGGTCTTTGACGAGGATCTGGATGCGATTGTAACTGATGAGTCACGGGAAGAGGACCAGTTCAAGCTGGATCACATTACCGTAACCTGCGGTTCCTTTGCGGTGGCCACGGCAACGGTTCAGATGGAGATTGATGGCAAGCCGGTTCGCACGGCTGAACTGGGGGATGGTCCGGTTGACTCAGCCCTCAAGGCGATCCGCAAACTGACCAAAACCAAGGCCAAGCTGACCCAGTACAATGTCGGCTCCATCACCGGCGGCACCGATGCCCAGGGCGAAGTAACTGTTCGGGTTGAAGAAGGTGGCCATACCGTGGTGGGCAAAGGGGCATCAACCGATATCATCGTGGCCTCGGCCAAGGCCTTTATTCATGCCCTGAACCGGCTGCATTGCAAACAAAAACGATTAACGGACGCGGTTTAATCTGACAATCAACGCCAGGGGCACGGCGCACCGTGCCCCTACAACCGCACCGTCTTGTAGAGAAAATTCTTGAATTTATACAGCATCTTCCGCTGTTCATCATCATCCATACCATCTGACAGCGCCCTCAGATAACGCGCCACCCCAGGCAGGGGCCGTCCGGCAAAGCTGCGGCTCTTTTCAACCACCAGCCTGACCACATCCCGTGAAATATCGTTACGGGTAAACGGTTCATAGATATCCTGCCAGAAATCCCCTCCCTGCCGGATCCGCTCAATGATTGTGTCAGCCAGATGCACCGCCAGTTCACGACCATCTGCCGGCTGACTGATGCTCCCCAGGCCAACCCCTTTCACTGCCTGGCGGATAGCGTCACCCCCAATGACATTGCCACGCCGGAAAAACATTGCCCGCAAGAGGATTGAACGCAATTCACGGATGTTCCCTTCATACTGATGCACCACCAGCTCTGCCTTGGCCTCTTCAGCCAGCACCGGTGGTTCTTCTGAATCATGTTGTCCACGATAGGTGCGGTACAGCTTGCCAAGAAAGTGGACCGCCAGGTCCGGTATATCTTCACGCCTCTCATTCAGAGAGGGCAGGCGGATTGAAAGCTCGGCCAGGCGATGATACAGATCTTCGCGGAAACGCCCTGCTGCAATCTCTGCCGGCAGGTCCTTGTTGGTGGCTGCCACCAGCAGCACCCGGCTAAACCGCTCTGCATTTTCTCCCAGCCGGACAAAGCCGCCGTTATCAAGAAAGCGCAGCAATTGCACCTGGGTCTTGGGGTCTGCATCGCCAATCTCATCCAGAAACACCACCCCGCCCATACACTCTTCCAGAATACCGCGCCGATCACTTGAAGCCCCGGTATAGGCACCTTTTTTGTGTCCAAACAGCTCTGAATAGGTCAATTCACCGCTATAGGCAGCGATATTGGTTTTTTTGACCGGCAACTCACTATTTGGATTCAACTGCTGACGGTACAGTGAGTTAAGGGTGTTATAGAGGTTGTTAAAAAAGAACTCCTTACCAGAGCCGGTTGGCCCGGTGATCAAAATAGAGGGCAGGCCGATGGTGGCCTCCTGCATGACGTTTTTACTCCAGAAGGTGATCCTGTTGAAGAGCGGCAGCGAAACCGTATTGATAAAATCAATCACCGCCCGTGAAGTGGAACTGACCCCGATGATATTACCCAGTCGATAGGATGAAACATGGGGATCTTTGTAGCCCACATCGGTGGTCAGACGCTGCACCTCGCCCTGCAGCCCCTCAATCCGCTGCAGGTCAGAAAGGTGGCGGGCCGTCAGTGACCCGATAATCTGCAGGATACGACGATGTTCCTCGGTAAAATAGCTGTAACGCAATGAGTTGAGACAGATGACCGCAATCACCTCGCCATCGCAGACCACCGGCACCGCAATCTCACTCTTCAGCAGGTCGCTCATGGAACGGTGGAATCCCTCTCCGGTCCGTTCTTCATCCACACTGCCGATAATCTTGGGTTGCTGGCTCCAGGCCACATAACCGGTCAGACTGCGCTCTTCAGGGGCCAGTTCGCTGCCCCCCACCAGAAAAGGCGGGATGTACCTCTTTAGCCATTCCTTGTTCTTGGCCCCGACAAGCGTACCCTGCTCATCTTCCACCACCAGCCAGCGTCGCCCGTCCCGCTCTTCAACCAGAGCAATACTACCGGTATCTGCCCCGATCAGCTCCGTTGCCTTGGCCAGCACCTTGGTCAAAAACGGCTGCAGGGCTGCATCCCCCTCATTCAGCAGATCCGTAATCTCGGACAGCACCCGGATCTCCAGATGCTCGCCACCAACTCCGCTGACGACACTTGCAACCATCTCGGCATGGCTCTGCAGAAGCCCCATCTCAAACTCGGAAAAGCGATATTCTTCACGGCAGAAGTAGTTAAGCAGACAGATCACCCGCCGACTACGGGGTTCAAAACGGGGCACGACATACAGGCTGCACAACGACATTTCTTCGGTCAGCTCGCGCTTCTGCAGATCATGACGAGCCAGATCATTGATAAAGAGCGGCTTTAACAGACGATCATCACTGATGATGGCCTGTTCATCCACGTAGCGGGAAATCAGCGAAGCACCCGGTTCCAGCAGGATCGCCCCCAGGCGGTCATACTGCATCTGCAGGGCCGGTTCTTCCGCATAACTGGCCAGCACCTCCAACGCTGCAGAACCGTCACGGGAGACTACCGGTGTCAACACCGAAGCAAGCGCCACTTTCTCAACCAGACGTACGGCAGAGCGCACCATCTGGCCAGCTGCCTCTCTCTTTTTTGATTCTTCAAGTCGGCGGGCCAACTGTACCTGCTGATGGTAGCTGCGCGCTTCATCCAGACGTTCTGTTACCTGCTGGATAAAATCCGCCAGACGTGATTTAACCTTGCCCGGCAGCACCAGATCACCATCGACGCTGTCAATACAGAGCACACCGATGGAGCGGCCACGACTGACCAACGGCAGACAACTGCTGACCACAAGACCAAAACGCACGGCAACCGCATTATCAAGTGCCCCTGCAGAGTGATCACCGGTTCGGAAGCCTGACGGATACTGACTGATAAACACCCGGGAAACGACAGCATCCTGGGTAATAATCGGAAAAGCCACTTCACGCAGCTCTGCCCCGTTTGGCCCGCTGGCAAAGGCACAGGTCAATGCACCGGAGATCAGATCCTCCAGGTAGATTCTGGCCAGTTCAACACCAGTGATCAGACGGACGCCTTCGGCCAGAACATACAACAGCTCGGTCTGATTCTCCTTGCCGTAGTTTTCAATCTTTAAAAGTAGCGCCTGCAGAAACTCGTCTTGTGGCATCGCCACCCTCCTGAGTTGTTTTTTAACACGCGGAATACATATGACATACTCAGCCAGAACATGACAACAAAAACAGCGTCAAATAACCGGCTAAAGGTTGACTTCATTACAATATTTAAATACTATGATTCGCACATATCATCATCTCGCTCTATCCCCGTTGGACTGATTATACGTTAAAAGGGTTCAGCCATGTTCAACACCACCACACCCTACAAACAGGTATTTTCAGCCATACCGGCCCCTGTAATCATACTGGACACGCACGGGCATTTCGCCTTTGCCAACAAGGCCGCCTACAAAATCCTCCCCACCTGCATCCCGCTCTCAGACGGCGTAAGCTGCACCCCGCCGGATTGGCTTGCCGTTGAAATAGACAGATTCCTGAAACATCAAAAAGATGAACACACCTTTGAGCATTGTCTGCAACTGGACACAGACGATCGCCATATTCAATTCACCCTGACCCGTCTTGACCAGGACAAACAACAGAGCGGCATCCTGATCACGCTGCACGATATCAGCCGACACAAGCGGGCCGAACAGGCCTTGCGACTAAGCGAAGAACGCTACCGTATGCTGGTTGAGCACCAAAGTGATCTGGTGGTCAGGGTTGATACCGACGGCAGACTGCAGTTTGCCAGCCCCTCATTCTGCATGGTGTTTGGCATTGATGAAGAGCATCTGGTGGGCAGGGAGCTCTGCCCGATCATCAACAATAGCGGCCAAGGCATGATGAAAGAGGCGATGAAGCGACTGGATTGCTACCCGACATCCTGTTATTACGAGATCAACTCCCAAACCCTGGACGGCCCCCGCTGGATCGGCTGGGCCATGAAAGGAGTGGTGGACGAGAAAGGCAAGATCGAAGCCATTGTCGGCATTGGACGAGACATAACCGACCGAAAAAAGGCTGAAAAAGAGATACTTCAGCTTGCCCATTACGACACCCTGACCGGCCTACCCAACCGCAGCCTGCTCCATGACCGACTATCCCAGGCCATCACGTTATCCAGTCGCAATGGTTCGTCACTGGCCGTACTTTTCCTCGATCTTGATCGTTTTAAACATGTAAACGATGCCTTTGGACACCAGATTGGCGACCTGCTGCTGCAAGAGGTCAGCCGCCGTCTGAATAGCTGCGTTCGCGCCACTGACACGGTTGCCAGGATTGGTGGCGATGAGTTTGTAATTATCCTGAGCAGCCTTGTCAAATGCAGTCAGGCCGGCTCCGTGGCATCCAAAATCATCAACGCCATGAGCCATCCGTTCCAGCTGGGCGGACATGAGCTGTATAGCGGCGTCAGCGTCGGGGTTGCCCTCTTTCCCGCAGACGGTACCGATGTGGATACCCTGCTTAAACATGCCGACATTGCCATGTATCAGGCAAAGGAATGTGGCCGCGGTACCTTCAAGTTCTTTTCACCGGATCATAACGAAAAAATGGTGCAACGGATGCAGCTTGAGCAGGCGCTGCGCCGGGCCATCGAAAATCAGGAACTGTTTCTGGATTACCAACCGCAGATCGATAACGCCACCGGCGCTATCACCGGCGTTGAAGCGCTGGTACGCTGGAATCATCCCCAACTTGGCCTGTTACAGCCCGGCCTTTTTATAAGCATCGCCGAAGACACCGGGCTGATTATCCCGCTGGGAGAATGGGTGTTGCGAACAGCCTGCCACCAGGCAAAGGCCTGGCAACGGGCAGGTCATCGCCAGCTGCGGATGGCGGTTAATATCTCGCCACGCCAATTTCAGCAGCGGGGGCTGATGCCGATGATTGATACGATTCTTCAGGAAACCGGTTGCGACCCCAAAACCTTAGAGCTTGAGCTGACCGAAACCACCCTGATGGACAACCCCGACGAAGCCGCTGCTCTGCTCAAGGCACTGAAACGTCGTGGTATCAGCCTGGCCATAGATGACTTCGGCACCGGCTATTCATCACTCAGCCACCTGAAACATTTCCCCATTGACCGCCTTAAAATCGATCGTTCCTTTATCAACGACCTGACCCGCAGCCCTGAAGACGGTGCCATTGTCGAAGCGATCATTGCCATGGCCCACCGCCTGCATCTGGAGGCAGTGGCCGAAGGGGTTGAATACCGTGATCAGTGCACCATGCTCCACAACTGGGGCTGCACAACATCCCAGGGCTTTCTTTTCAGCCGCCCTCTGCCTGCCCCTGATCTGACCAGCCTGCTTGCTTCCGGCCAGAACAACGTGGCCTTACCGATTGCATTGGCACCTTGAACCGGCGAGCATCCGATTGACAGCCCACCCTCCAGCGTCTAGTATGTCTTTAGCATCAGGAGGCACCTATGACGCAGGCTTCAGGCAGCTATATACAGGTAGTTGAAGCACTCCCGACACCGATCCTGCTTCTCAGGCAGAACGGCATCATCCTGCATGCCAACGCTCCGGCAACAACCTTGCTGGAGACACTGGAAGGGATCACCCCCCAGGCAGATTTCACCCTTGCTCCCTGCTGGATTATGGATGAGCTTGAGATCTACCGTTTCCAAGGCACTGATTGCCATCAGGCGGAAAAAAGCCTGATCAACACCACCAACAGTCATTCCTTTATTCTGATCAGCATCAAACCCCTGAAAACCAGCACTGACGACCTGCTGCTGGTAACCATCAACGACCTTTCCAAGCTGCACCTGATAGAAGATGGCCTGCGCCAGCTGGTGGAAGGGGTCTCCGAGGCAACCGGCGAGCGTTTTTTCCAGTTTCTGGTGCTCCACCTGGCAAAGGCGCTGGATGCAGACTTTGCCTTCATCGGCGAGTTCGTGGACACCGAGCGGACCACCATTCAGACTGTTGCAGTTGCTGCCGACGGCGCCATACATGCAAACTTTACCTTTCCGCTGCTTGACACCCCCTGCGAACAGGTGTTGGCCAACGGCCTGAAGATTTACCCTCAGGGGGTTCCCGAGCTGTTCCCCCTTGATCACCTTGCCCTTGAAATGGGGGTTGAAAGTTACATCGGCATCCCCCTGATCAGCTCACACAAGACCACCATGGGACCAATGGCGGTCTTTAGTCGGCGCCCGATCCGTGAGAGCCATCTGGCAGCATCCATGCTGCAGATTTTTGCGGCACGGGCTGCATCTGAATTGGAACGTCTGCAAGCAGAACGGGTGCTAAGAGAGACAGAGGCCCGCCTTAAGACCATTGTTGACTCAGTCCACACCGGCATCCTGGTGATTGACCCCCAAAACCACCGGATTGTTGATGTCAATGAAATAGCCGCCTCCAGCCTGGGAAGAACCAGGGAAGAGATGATCGGGACATCGTGTCATCGCTTTATCTGCCCCAATGAGGAAGGACAGTGCCCCTTTACCGACCTGCACCAGACACTGGACAATGAGGAACGGGACCTGATCCGGGCCGATGGTAGCAGGCTATCCGTAATCAAGACCGTCAGCCGGGTAGTGCTGGATGGCCGTGAACACCTGTTGGAAAGTTTTGTCGATATCAGCAGACGTAAGCAGGTTGAAAACAAGCTCAAGGAAAGCGAAGAACGCTACCGGATGTTGGTGGAAAACCAGGCGGATCTGGTAATCAAGATTGACATGGACGGCATCCTGCGCTTTGTCAGCCCCTCATTCTGCAAACTCTTTGGCCAGACAGAAGAGGAGCTACTTGGTAAACCGCTGATGCCGGTCATTCTGCCGGCCGAGCAGCTTTCACACAGTACCGGCTTTGAGCGGATGATCTGCCATGACACCAGCTACTACCGTGAGTACCTATCCCAGACAGTGGAAGGAAAGCGCTGGATCGGCTGGGCCCTGCGGTGCATTATGAGTCCGGCAGGCCAACCAGAAGCGATTGTCGGTATGGGCCGTGATATTACCGACCGCAAAGAGGCTGAAACCACCATCGAAAAGCTGGCCTACCACGATCCGGTCACCGGTCTGCCCAACCGGACCCTGCTGTATGACCGGCTGCAACTGGCGATCAATCGTGCTGAGCGGGACAATCAGGGTGTGGCAATCCTGTTCCTTGATCTGGACCGTTTTAAGGCGATTAACGACTCGCTGGGACATGCCATTGGTGACGCGCTTTTAAAGCAGGTGGGCAATCGGCTGCTTGACTGCGTCCGCTCATCAGACACGGTAGCCCGGCTGGGTGGCGACGAATTTGTGGTACTGATCTCTGCCCTGGAAAATGACCATGCAGTGGGCAGCGTGATTATGAAAATCCTTGAGCAGCTGGCAGAGCCGTACCGAATTGAAGAACATGAGGTCTACTCCTCTTCCAGCATCGGGATTTCGATCTATCCACGGGATGGACGCGATGCTGAAGAGCTCTTGAAAAATGCTGATATGGCCATGTATCAGGCAAAAGAGGCAGGCCGCAACACCTGTCACTTCTTCTCGCCTGAGCTGAACATGCGGGCAACAGAGCGGCTCTTGCTGGAAAACACCATGCGGCGGGCTTTGGAACGGGAAGAGTTTTTCCTGGCCTATCAACCCCAGATGGAGCTTAATTCCGGTCATGTAGCAGGAATTGAAGCGCTGATCAGATGGCGGCATCCTGACCTGGGCATTGTCCCCCCCAATAATTTTATTCCGATTGCAGAAGAGACCGGCCTGATCGTCCCCCTTGGTGAGTGGGTGCTGGCTGAGGCCTGTCGGCAGGGGGTACGCTGGCAGCAGGAAGGACACCCGCCCATACGGATAGCAGTGAACGTCTCGGCACGTCAATTCAGGCAAAAGAATCTGGGGACGCGCATAGAGAAAATACTGGAGGAAACCGGCTTCAATCCTGAATTTCTTGAGCTTGAACTAACCGAGAGTGCGGTGATGGAAAACCCGGAAGAGGCGATCCTGACCCTTCGGCAGCTTAAAAAGATGGGGATTACGCTCTCAATCGACGACTTTGGTACCGGCTACTCATCCTTGTCGCACCTGAAACACTTTCCGATCGACCGTCTCAAAATCGACCGTTCATTCGTCAAGCACGTCACCCGCGACCACAACGACGCCACCATTGCCGAGGCGATTATTGCCCTGGCCCACAGTATGAACCTGACCGTTGTTGCCGAGGGGATTGAGCATAGTGAGCAGATGGAGTTCATGCACCAGCGCAGCTGTGACACCATGCAGGGCTACTACCTGTCACGACCGGTAACCGCCGATGAATTTGGTTCGTTTCTCAAAAGGCTGGGGGAATCAGACGGCAAGGCCCATGGCCTGCTGGGAGGATGAAAAACTCGTACCTATAAACCTTGCCTGATTTGATACATCTCCTCCAGATCCAACCCATTCTGCTCATAGTACTCCCGCTCCAACTCCTCCACGTAAAAACGATCCAGACCGGCATTGGCCAGGAAATCCTCCCGTAGGACCGCGTTTTTCTCGGCGATGATGGTTGGCAGCAGGGACTGCAGATAGACCGCTTCCTTCTGTATGGTGGTAACCGTTTCCTGAAAGACGTGATCAGGCAGGTTTACAGCCAGTTTCTTGCGGGCCTTCAGCTCTTCAAGCACCTCGCGGCGCAGGACATCCTGCTCGGCCTTGGTAGCGTAGCTTGAATAGAAATTGCGCACCCGATGACGTACCAGCTCCAGCACCATCAGATAGAGTCGTTCTTCCTGATCAACCGCGATCAAGCGTTTTTGAAGCTCTTCAATCCCTTGCATCTCTGCCTGAACCAGAGGCAGCCCCTCCAGCAGAATCGTCATTTTTGTCCGGCCAAAACGCCCCAAATACGGGTTATCAAACAGCTCTTTCGCAAACAGCTCTTCAAAACAGCCGGGGTGCAGGTTTTCAAAGGCAGCCCGATGCTCCAGCAGCCCCTGCAGCATCTCTTCGGTTATCCGCACATTTTCCATAAAGGCCAGCTGCCCGATCAGCGACAGGGTGCTGTCCAGACGATCAAGATAGGTAATGACATAGGAAAAGCCTTCCAACAGGGCTGGATCAGCACCATCTCTGATTTTTTCATCACATTCACGACTAAAATCAAGCATCAGGTGATCAAAATGATGGTCACGTGCTGCTATGGCCCATTTTTTTGCCTTTATCAAAATCAACATATCGTCACGGTCAATAGAGCTGTCAATCTCACTCTGATGCAGGAAGAATCCTTCCAGAATCTGGCGGGTCTGGGCGATATAGTCGGCCTCTTCAGTGGCCTCCTTCAAATCACGCCCTTTTTTGAGCAGTTCATCCAACGTAAAAAAGAGAGCGCCGGGTATCTTGTTTCGCACGGAAAGCGCCTTCAATCGGTTCAAACGGGCATTTTCCAGGGTGCTGATCTCGCCCCTGGCAGTACAGCCAATCAAAATACTGCGGTACTCATCAACAATCCGGCGGTTCAGGGGATGACGGTACATCACATCAATCCGCATCCGTTCCTGCTGGTAACGGTCGATCTGACGGGCAGTTGCCAGACTCGTTAAGCGGGCAAAATCATCGTCAGCAATCTTCTTGGAACGGAAATAGAGGGAACGGAACAGATCCCGGTAGGCCTTGTGATGGGTGTTGATCAGCTTGACAATAAACAGTTGGGCGCCTTCATCCTGCAGCAGTGGGAACAGTTCATCAACCAGCAGATCATCCCGTTCTTCACCAACTGCCGGAGTCCGCTTCAGGGTCTTACCCAGCAGGCGGACCAACTCCTGCTGTTGCTCACCCAACTTACGGGAAAGTTTGGGAGAATGAACAGAAAAGAAGTAGTTACAAACCGCATTGCCCTCAAAAAAGACGGTATCATAGGATTGATGTCCGCTGGTTTGCTCACTGAAGTGGAGAGCGCCACCCTCCTCTTCAAGGCAGGCACCATTCATAACCAGACGGTTGATGATCTCGGTCTTGGTCAGGTCAGAGGTTGGTTGTTCCACCCCGAACATATATTCGCAGAAATGGCCACCATTGCCTTCAAAACTGATCCCTTTTTGCCCCAGAATAAACTCATTGCCGGGTGAAAAGATCCTCAGCTCATCTTCTTCCTGAACAATATTAAAGAAGTAGCGTTGGTAGGCCTCAGTGCCAACCACCAACACAAAGTACTCTATCCCGTTGGCCAACTGCCCGTGGAGGCGTATGTCCTTCTGCATGATTCCCCCATCCAATTTCAGATCAAAAAGTCAGCACCCTGATACCGAATTGGCACTACAGATCAATCACCATACCATCATAGGCAAACTCTACACCACCCGGCAATTTCTGCCCTTCTGCGTGACTCACCTCATGGGTCAGGTGGGTAAGTATCGTCCGCCTGACCTGCAACTGACGCATCGCAGCAATAGCCCCTTCAATATTAAAGTGAAAGGGATGCGATGACCAGCGCAGGCCGTCAATCACTACTGTAACAACTCCCTGCAACAATGCAAGTGACGCAGACGGAATAGCGCTGCAATCGGTTAAATAGGCAAAAGAACCGATCCGGTAACCGCAGGAAACACCGGCACCATGTTCCAGCGGAATTGGAATAACCGGTAATCCGAATAGATCAAAAGGGCCGTTCATCGGATGAGGCTCCAGCAAGGGCGGGTGGGTCGCCCCTTCATCTTGCTGAAAAATATAGCCAAACCCTTTCTGCAAACGCTCCATGGTAGGCGGGCAGGCGTAGCAGGGAACCACCTGGCGATGCAGAAAATGAAACCCGCGCAGATCATCAATGCCGTTCACATGGTCAGCATGGGCATGAGTAAACAGCACCGCGTCAATCTGGGACACTTCTACCCGTAACATCTGGCTGCGCAGGTCGGTGGAGGTATCCACCAGGATGTTTTTATTCCCATGACAAATCAGCAGCGATGCCCTGCTGCGACGATCACGGGGGTCGGAAGAACTGCAGACCGGACAGCTGCAGCCAACCATGGGAACCCCGGTAGAGGTTCCGCTGCCAAGGATAATTATCTTCATAGGGGTGGCAGAATACCAGATGGCCAAGACACAGGCAAGGCGGTTTTCCCCCTTGCATCAGCCTGCATCAATCGCCATAATGTCACCATGCGTATTGCACTTTTCTGCCCCTTTTCCCAAGGCCCCACCAGAGGCAACATTACCAGCGTGCAGCGTATTGCCCGTCACCTGCAGATACATGGCCTCCAGACTGACCTGATATCCCTTGATGCAACTGATCTGCCCTTACGTCTGCAAAATCTGGTCGCAACGCCACCAACCCTGCTGCACGGTTTCCATGCCTTTCATGCCGGTCCACTGACCCGCACTACGGCCCAACAGCTTGGCCTGCCCTACCTGATCACCCTGACCGGCAGCGATCTGTTTGACCCTGCCCTACGCGACCATACAGAAACCAAGCTGGCTCTCCACGACGCAGCAGCTGTCACCTGCTTTGATCCACTGGTTGCAGGGCTGGCTAAACAGGCCTTTCCACAGATATCCCCTAAACTGCACGTCATTCCCCAAGGGGTAGAGCCGTTTCAGGAGACGATACCTGCTGAAAAACCCTCGAATAGTTTCGTAATCCTGTTGCCTGCTGCGCTACGACCGGTTAAAGGGATTGCCAGTGCCATTGAGCAGCTTACCCCGCTTGCCCTTGAACACCCCCGGATACAGCTTTGGATAGCAGGCGGCGAGCTTGACCAACAGTATGCCGCCACCATTCACGCACAGGCCGCAAAGCTGCCGTGGGTCAAGCTCCTGGGTGAGGTACCGCATCAATCGATGGGGGCACTCTATGCTGCAGCAGACCTTGTCCTGAACTGTTCACAGTTTGAAGGCGGCATGGCCAATGCCCTGCTGGAAGCGATGGTCATGGGTAAACCGGTGCTGGCCCGGGATGTGCCCGGCAACCGCTCACTGATCCGCCACGGAGAAACCGGCTGGCTGTTTCTGGATGGAGAGGAGTTACGCGACCTGATCAGCCAGCTTATGGCTCATCCGACGCTACGCACTACGGTTGCAGCTCAAGCACAGCAACATGTTCTGGCACAGTATTCTCCCCAACGGGAAGCAGATTTACTGACTCAGCTGTACCGATCTCTGCTACCTGCCCAGACGTGAGACAACATAAATTAAAACGGGGAGCACAAGGCTCCCCGTTTCGGTTCATATTCGATGGTCTTTAAATCTTAGAAGTTGATATCCAGCTGGGTGGTGAAGGCAGGCTTGCCGCCAGGCAGGTCGCCAGCACCAGAGGGCTTGTAGAAGGGGTTGAAGAATACCGTGCCAACCAGCAGCGACACGTTCTTGCTGAATGCCCAAGAGCCACCTACAGATAGCGCTCCGTTGGCATTGTTGCCACTCATATAATCTACGGCCAGCCAGAGTTTGTCTGAAATTTCAGTCATGGACCGATCCCAGGATGCCAACATTCCAACGTTATTATTGTCGGGGTTAAACCCTGTTGCCAAAGCACGTTTAGCTCCATAATAACCGCCAGCTGAGAGTCGACCGATCACCGGCAGGGTCTTGCCTACCAGACCATAGACAATATTCTGCCGCGTAGAAACAGCAAATTCAGGCTTGTCGAAGGTACCCATATTATAGATACCTACTGCGAATGCAGGCATTCCCTTAATGCCAAAGGCGTCTTCAGGTGTCCCCATCTTGGCATTAAAATAGATTGGGTGTGCATCATAGGCATTATCGTTTTGCAAACTAGTGGTCAGATAATCAACTCCGATCTCAAGCTTCAAATTTTCAAAGGGAGAAACTCCAACTGTTACACCAGCATCATAGTAATTGGGACCCGCATCTGCCTTGGATGAAAATCTACCATAATAATCGATACCAAAGTTAACTTCTTTAAACCCTTTCACATCAGGGGATGGAATCCAGACCTGAGTGGATGGTGTTGCCAGGGCTGCTGATGCACAGGTAAGGGTCAGGGCTGCTGCCAGGATCATGCTGCGAACTGATTTCATAATTATTCCTCCTATGGGATGATTGGCACCTGCGTAAAGCGGTTTTAAATGCGCCGTTATTGACATTGCTGTAACAGTAAGCGTGCCAACAATGAGCACAAATTCAGTTGCAGTTATTTTGCATTTGATTACAATGTGTTACAAACAAGATCAATGAGGACCTGATGCACTTAAACGCACTGCGTCCGGCAGATGTGATTATTAATTCATCAATTGATGCTGCAATCTGCATCAGTTTGGAGGCATACCGTGCCCAACTATCTTGCATTTGCCAGTGACAACTACGCCGGGGTCTGCCCAGAGGCCTGGCAGGCCATGGCAGAGGCTAATTCCGGCTTTGTCAGCTCCTATGGTGACGATCCCTGGACCGCTCAAGCCTGCAGCCTGATTCGGGATACCTTTGAAACCGACTGTCAGGTGTTTTTCGTCTTTAACGGCACAGCAGCCAACTCACTGGCCCTGGCCTCGCTCTGCCAGTCCTACCACAGTGTGATCTGCCATGAGCTGGCCCATATTGAAACGGATGAATGCGGAGCCCCTGAGTTTTTCTCCAACGGCACCAAGATCCTGCCTGCCCCAGGGGCCGACGGCAAACTTGACCTTACTGCTGTCGAGCATCTGATTACACGGCGCTCTGACATCCACTATCCCAAACCACGGGTACTCTGCCTGACACAGGCCACAGAATTGGGCACCGTCTACAGCCCGACAGAGGTGGCTGCAGCAGGTGCATTTGCCAGACAGCATGGGCTGCGCCTGCAGATGGATGGCGCCCGTTTTGCCAATGCCGTTGCCTCATTGGGCTGTCACCCTGGCGATATCAGCTGGCGGGCAGGGGTAGATGTTCTCTGTCTGGGTGGCGCAAAAAACGGCATGGCTGTGGGAGAGGCGGTTGTTTTCTTCAAGAAAGATCTGGCGGAAGAGTTTGATTATCGCTGTAAACAGGCCGGACAGCTAGCCTCAAAGATGCGCTTTCTGGCAGCGCCATGGAGCGGGATGCTGCGAAATAATGCATGGCTCAAACGGGCAACCCACGCAAATCACTGCGCCCAAATTCTGGCAGAGCAGCTTCTGGGGATACCACAGGTAGAGCTTATGTTTCCGGTTCAGGCCAATGCAGTCTTTGTCAGCATACCGCAGGTCTTGATCGAATCGCTGCATCGGCTGGGATGGCATTTCTACAGTTTTATCGGAGCAGGAGGTGCCCGTCTGATGTGTTCATGGGCAACCGAGCAGAGCGATATTGAGGCGTTGGTGGGGGATATTACACGTCTGGCTGCAAAAAACAGAGGATGTTAGGAACGAGGATTTTTTGTACTGAGTGTGACAAGACATTTTGAAAATTGGTGTGCTCAGTACAAAAAAGACCGTTCCGTTCTAGCGGGCCATGGCGGCTGAGATCTCCTGAATTAACTCCACCGCATCCAGCAGTTCCGCCTTTGTGTCAGACGTCATCAGCCAGGTGCCATAGCTGTCCTGCTCAAGCCTGACCGGTGCTTCCAGCATGACGCTGGAAATCTGGCCAACCTGTAGTGCCAGTCCCCCCAGACGCTGGTCCAGTACCACCAGTTTCTCCGGTGCCGGTTCCGGTTCTTCCCCCAGATACCAGGCAAGGTCTATCACGGCTGCCACCACCCCGGCAGAGCGGGTAGCACCAAGACACCAGACCGGGGCGCGGGGTACCGGTGACAGGGTTCGTAGCTCACTGACCTCTGCCACCTGTTCAAGCGCTAGTGCGTATCTTCTGCTACCGGCCTGCATCAGTAGGAAACGACGCACCTCACTCATGCTGTTTCCACCAGTTCAACCGGCTCTTCCAACGTAAAACGCCGCACAAGTCGCTCCAGCTCATCGGCCAGCTGAGTCAACTCTCTGGTTGCCAGGGCCATATCCTGCATGGCAGCCAGCTGTTCTTCCGTTGCAGCCGAGACCTCTTCCGTGGCAGCGGCATTATCATCAGCCACCTTGGCGATCTCATCAACGGCATGTACCATCTTGCCGGAACTCTCAAGCTGCATCTGGGAGAGGTCGGCAATGCTGTTGGCCCGTCGCTCGGTCTCCTGCACACTGGCGATAATCTCAGCAAAGGCACCCGCCGTAATATCAACATTCTTTTTACCCTCACGGATAGTGCGGGAACTTTCCAACAGACTTTCATGTACCTTCTGGCTCTCATCCCGCAGAGTCACGATCAGGTCGGTAATCTCTCCGGCAGAATGAGAGGTGCTGTCAGCCAGTTTCCGCACCTCATCTGCCACCACAGCAAAGCCTTTACCGTACTCACCGGCCCGCACCGCCTCAATCGAGGCATTCAGGGCCAGCAGATTGGTCTGACGGGCCACCTCTCCAATAAAATCAGCAACCTTGCCCACCCGCTGCAGGCGCGTATTCAGCTGATCAAAACGGGCGCTAAGCGTCTCAATTCGTTCAAAAAAATCCTTCATCAGCAGCAGGGCATCACCGGCCAGATCAGAACCACGTTGGGCGGTCTGGCTGGTTTCACGGGCACAGCGGGAGCTTTCCCGCGCCCTGGATGCAATCAGCTCGATCGAGATGGCGGTTTCCTTGATAATACGGGAGCTACGCTCCACCAGTTCAGCCTGGGTCTCAGCGCCATGGGAGATCTGCTCAATGGCCCGGGCCACCTCTTCAGTAGAGGCGCTGATCTCCACGGCGGTACCGTTAATCTCCTTGGAGGCCCCTGCCAGTTTCGCTGAGCTGCCACGGATATGCCCCACCAGATCCCGCAGATTCTGAATCATCTGGTTAATGGCAGCGGTCAGTTCATGGGTTTCATCCGGCATACTGGTGGGTGGCAGCTGAATATCACAGGAGAGATCCCCCTGGCTGACCTCATGGGCAGATTCCGTCAGCATACTGATATTGCGGGCAAATCTTCGTGAAAAAAGCCAGCCCATGATCAGCCCCACCGTCAGGGCCACCACGATGGTCAAAAACTGGGTAACTCCGGGAGAATAACCCAGTGCCGATACAACCGGCGGTGCAAAGGCCACCACTGCCACAACGGCAACAAAGCCGAGGATAAATTTATACCCCAAGGGTACCCGCATGGTCATCTCCTCATCTGCGAGAGTAAATTCTTTCTGTTGGATCAAGGGTGGCAAACCTGGCCCGCAAAGGAGCCGGCATGCTTTCTGATTTGCCGAGTACCAGTATACCATCCTGCGGCAAAATATCCGCAAGCGCCTGCAGAATTTTTTCCTGGGCCGGACGATTAAAGTAAATCAGGGTGTTACGACACAGCACCAGGTCTGCCTGAGGGTAGTCAGCAACCAGTTGCAGGTCCATCTGCCTGAACCGGACCAACTGCTGCACTGCAGGGCAAAGTTTGAAGGAACCATCCTGCTCTGTAAAAAACCGCTCTCTACGTGCAGCAGAGACACCACGCAGCGTTGGATCTGCGTCATACAGTGCCTGTTCTGCCTGAGCCAGCGTACGACGGTCGATATCCGTTGCCAGAATCTCAAACTGCTCCCCCGCCACCTGCTCACCAAATGATTCTACAAGCAGTATGGCCAGAGAATACGGTTCTTCTCCGGCAGAACAACCGACACTCCAGATCCGCAGCGGACGACCAGCAGTGCGCTGCACAAGCGCAGGCAGCACGACCGTTTGTAACGTTTCAAACAGGGTGGGATTCCTGAAAAACTGGCTAACATGAATTGACAGTGACGTAACCAGCCGCTCCCGCTCTCCGGCATCTTGCTGAAGATAGCGCAGATACTGTTCTACATCCAGACAGCCACTGCGCCTGATCCGGGCAACAACACGCCTCTTGACACAGGATTCTTTATAGGCATCGAACAGTGGCAGGCCGGTCTGTTGAGCCAGCAGCACAAGGATTGCCTCGAGCTGGTCACAACTTAGTTCCGGTTGGGCTACCTGTTCTCCAAACAGCTCCATCAGCACTCCATCCGAGATACTAGCAGGTTGTGAAAAACGTTATGAGGAAGCACGGCTACAAGGCGCACGGAGCGCAGCGGCTGAGGCATAACAGACAGTTAGACGAAGAAGCGAGCACCGCGCAACGCCGTAGACGGGCTCCACAATAGTTTTTCAACAGCCTGCTAGTGGTGAAAAGCTTGATCACTGTTGTACCATGCAGTATCCTCACTCGCAACTGGACTGAATGATTATGAACCCTCAGGTTACCGATACGGCCTTTGATGATCTCCGGCTGATACAGCGCGGGCTGAACGGCAGCAAGGAAGAGCTGTTCAGCCTGATGGAGCGCCCCACACCGGACATCCTGCGGGCCGCCTTGCGCAATCCGGCCCTGGATGAAGCCCACCTGCTGGCGTTACTACGCCACACCGGCCTGCACCCGGATCTGTTTACCCTGCTGCACCAGCAGCATGAGCCCCCAGCCGCTAACTATCAGGTACTTTTTGCCCTGGTTCAACATGCCGAAACACCGGCCCATATTGTCAGTACGCTGCTGCCCAGACTGTATCTATTTGATCTACTTAAAATCTGCTCTACACCGGGAGTGCCACAGGACCAGAAGACGGCAGCTGAACGGGCTATCATCCAACGTGTTCCCACCCAGCCTTTAGGCAATAAATTGACTCTGGCCCGTAGAGGCACTGCAGCCATTGCAGAGGCGCTACTGAAAGAGGGACAACCGCAAGTAGTGGCAGCCTGCCTTGATAATCCTCACCTGAAGGAAGGTGCGCTGCATCAGTTTATCAACTCTGCTGCTGCCACTGCCGAGACCATCTCCCAGATCGCCCGGCACAACCGTTGGCAACACCGCCCGGAATTACAGCAGGCGATCCTGAAAAATCCCCGCACACCAGCCATCTGGTTTACCCTGTTTCTACCACGACTACCCCGCTCTGTGGTCAAGAACCTGGCCCTTTCGCCACGCCTGACACCGCAGCAGAAGCTGTTGGTTGCCGAAGTAGTTGGAGGTAAAAAGCCGTCATGATCCCACGTTGTCTAAGCATACTCGTAGCTATCTGCCTCCTCTGGCCACTATCGCTTGCCACTGCAGAGTCCCCCCGCTTTGCGATTGCCCGAAAACCAACCCCGGTGTTTAACAACCCGCAATCAGCCGGACCTCAGACAAAACTGCGCAAAGATCACTGCGGTCAAATGCGGCAGCTAGAGTTTATCGCCCTGCCCGGCACGGTATTTGAGGTAGTTGCTGTTCCAACTGGCATTCCTGGTGTACTGCAGGTACGGACCAATGACTATCAGGCACCGTCCGGCACCCAGTTGTATGTTGCGGCAGAGCTGTTGACACCGCAATTGGATACACCACCCGAGCGCAAACCGCAGCTGCCTGAAGCAGCAAAAATTATGCAACAGCTGCGCAGTGCAGTGGGACTACCCTATGTATGGGGTGGTAACCTGCGTAACGGCGTGACACTGGCTGGACAGCCACAGTTTGCCGGGCTGGACTGTTCAGGACTGCTGTACGAGGCTACCGATGGCTATACGCCCCGCAATACCGAGCAACTGGTGGATTTTGGCAAGCAAGTTGCCATTGAAGGGAAAAACATCCAGGAATTGCTACAGCAGCTGCGCCCACTTGATCTGATCGTCTGGAAAGGGCATGTCATCATTGTACTGGATCAAAAAACAGCAGTAGAGAGTATTCTGAACTGTAGCGGGGGGAGGGACGGCGTTGTGACAACCCCGCTGGAAACGCGGTTGAAGCAGCTACTGAAACAGCGCAGACCAGCCAACAGCTGGCCTGCCGGTGCTGGCAAATCAGCACATTTTGTGGTCCGCAGGTGGATTTAAGCTTTTTTCTTTTTCTCTGGCACCGGTAGTTTTAATTTGTGCAGCACTTGCTCCATATCGCTCCAGACATCCCAGTAATGCTGCTTGTTTTCCTTGTTATGCAGCAGGAACGAAGGATGAAAGGTAGGCATCACCGGGATACCGTGCCAGCTGTGGAACTGCCCCCGCATCCGGGAGATAGGCTCTTTGCTGTTCAGCAGGGTCTGGGCTGCAAAGGTACCCAGGGCCACAATCACCTCTGGCTTGATGATCTGCAGCTGCTGCGTCAGAAACGGCGAACAGGTGGCAATTTCATCTTTATGTGGATTACGGTTAGCTGGCGGTCGGCACTTAAGCACATTGCAGATATAGACCTGGGCGCGCTTTAACCCCATCGCCTCAATCAGCCGGGTCAAGACCTGACCTGCCTCCCCCACAAACGGCTGCCCCTGCCGGTCCTCATCTGCGCCGGGCGCTTCTCCCACAAACACCAGTCGGGCCTTTTCATAGCCTGCCCCAAAGACCAGGTTGGTACGCCCGTGGCAAAGATCACAACGCTGGCAATCACCGATCCTCTGACAGAGTTCAGCAAGGGTCTGAGGTCTGGCTGCTGGCACCTGCGCTGGCTGCTGCCGTAGAGGCTCCCGGTCGCCGGGCAGTTCAGCCTGCTGCACTGTTTCCAACGGCAACCCGTCAACACCGCTCTCTTCAAGCTCCTGCAGGTATTCTCGCACCGAAGCGTACATGGTCTGGGGGTGCAACCTGTTCATGGTACAAACCTCATCTTTGCTTTTAGCTTCATCCTGCAGTATGCTGAAACCATGCCTCTGTTGCTTCTGACATCTCTCTTGATTCTACTCTTTCCCGCCCTCAGTTTTGCCTGGGGTGGTGGCACCCATCTGGTGATCGGCCTTGACGTGCTGTCCCGACTCCAGCAGTTACCGACGCAGCTTGCAACCCTGTTGGGAAGCTATGCCAATGACTTTCTCTACGGTTGTCTGGCTGCCGACATCATTGTAGGCAAGAAACATACCCACTACCTGCTGAACTGCCACCGCTGGCGGATTGGGGCACGACTACTGCAATCTGCCCAGGATGATCCGCAACGGGCCTGCGCCTACGGCTATCTCTGCCACCTGGCAGCTGATGTGGTGGCCCACAACTACTATGTGCCGTACAAGACCATCCGCTCCTTCTCAACCATCGCCCTGCGGCACACCTACTGGGAACTGCGCTTTGAGGCATTTGTTGAGCCGCAGATCTGGGAGCGGGCCCAGGAGATCTGCCGGGCCGGGCTCCCCCATGATGATGCCCTGCTGCGCCACGTCATGGCCCCGACCCTGTTTTCCTTTGGCAACAACAAGCGGATCTTTAACTCTATTCTGCTGCTTTCACGGCTTGAGCGCTGGCAACTGCTGATCAAGGCACTTTCCACCCGCAGTCAGCACAGCCTAACCTTTGAAGACCGTCAAGAGTATCTGAAAGATACCATGGAAGTGGTGATGGACCTGCTGATCCACGGCGAGGAATCCTTCTGCTGGTCGGCTGACCCTACGGGAGAGGCTGCCCTGGAAGTTGCCCAGGAGATGCGCCGCCACCTGCGTTTTCTCTACAAAAGCGGTCGATTTACCCGTGAAGAAGGGATGGAGCGGGTTGAGTTCATCAAGCCGACCTTACAGCGATCAATCCACCATCCTGAACTACTGGCGATCCTGAAAGGGGCCTGCCACGAATCAAGCACGCCCTTTATTCTGCAGTAACTGCCCCACACGATCCAGAATCAGTTCTGCCAGTCGGGTCTTGGGCATCAACTCAAGCGGTTCCACCCGGCCATCCCGATACAACAGCCGGGCGATATTGGTGGACACATTGAAGCCCGCCCCTTCCTGACTGACATCGTTAGCCACAATCATATCAAGATTCTTGGCCGCCAGTTTGGCTGCGGCATTGTTCTGCAGATCTGTGGTTTCTGCGGCAAACCCCACCAGCAACGGCCGAGGATTCAACTGACCAAGTTGAGACAGAATATCGGGATTCTTTGCCAACTCCAGTGTCAGATTATCATCTTTTTTCTTTAGTTTATCGCCATTACGCAGCAAGGGGCGGTAATCTGCTACAGCTGCGGCCTTGATCACCACGCTACATCCTTCCGCACGGGTCATCACCGCCTCATACATCTGGCGAGCCGACACCACCCGTACCAGTTCAAGCCCTGGCGGTGGTTCCAGGCAGGTAGGGCCGCTGACCAGAATCACCTTTGCCCCACGGTGACGGGCTGCCTGTGCCAGTGCATAGCCCATCTTGCCTGAGGAATGATTACTGATATAACGCACCGGATCCAGCTCCTCCTGGGTCGGTCCTGCGGTCACTAGCACGGTCTCGCCGGCCAGATCCTGCTGGCTGAGCAAGGCACAGGCCTGATCAAAGATCCGTCCCGGCTGGGCCAGCCGCCCGCTCCCCTCCCAGCCACAGGCCAGGCTGCCGCTTTCAGCATCAACAAAGTGGTAGCCATGCCGCCGCAAGCGGGCTTCGTTCTCCTGGTAGAGCGGATTCTGATACATATTTACATTCATGGCCGGAGCCAGCAGCACCGGCGCCTTGGTGGCCATGACCGTTGTGGTCAGCAGATCATCGGCAATGCCATGGGCTATCTTTCCGATCACGTTGGCGGTGGCCGGTGCGATCAGCAGTAGGTCCGCCCGATCAGCCAACGAGATATGGCCAATCTCCCGTTCTTGATACAGATTGAACAGCTCTGTTGAGACCGGATTACCGGACAGGGTCTGAAAGGTAAGCGGCGTCACAAATTCCGTTGCGGCCTTAGTCATAATGACATGCACCTCGGCACCAGCCTTGGTCAGCAGCCGCAGCAGTTCCACCGCCTTGTAGACGGCGATGCCGCCGGTGACCCCCAATACAACAGTTTTTCCAGTCAATTCTGTCATGGTCTTAGTCCAGATACGGGTTATGGCGCTTTTCATGGCCAATGGTGGTGGTGGGACCGTGACCGGGATAGACCTGCACCTGGTCCGGCAGGGTAAAGAGCCGGTTCTTGATGGATTCCACCAGTTGCTGATGGGAACCGCCCGGCAGGTCAGTCCGCCCGACACCATCGGCAAACAGGGTATCCCCGGCGATCAGCTTGCTTTCCGCCTCCAGATAGAGACAGCAGCCCCCCTGGGTATGACCAGGGGTGTGAATTACCTGCAGCCGATGGGTGCCAAACTCGATCAGCATACCATCTTCCAGCAAGCGATCAGGTTGGGGAGAGTTTTCCCCCGGCAGTCCGTACATGGCTGCTGTCTTGGCTACCCGTTCCAGCATCGGGGCATCTGCCTGATGGATATAGAGCGGTGCACCGGTGGCCTGGGTCAGTTGGCGATTAGCGCCAACATGATCAAAATGACCATGGGTGTTGATAATTGCTGTAATAGTAAGACCACGTTGCTGCACCTGGGCAAGGATGCGCTCAGCATCATCACCGGGATCCACCACAACCCCCTGCCCGGTCTCTTCGCATCCCAGGATAGAACAGTTAACGCCCAATGGGCCAACAACTATCGTATCAAACAACATATCAGCTCACCTCTTGAGGTCTTATCTTAACTATGCCCACTTGCTGCAGCAAAAGTTTGGTGCTATGGTTTTCCAAAGGAGGTTCCAGCCATGGCAAAAAACGCGTTTGTTGATCCGGATTGTTGTATCAGTTGCGGACTGTGTGTCAGCATCTGCCCCGGAGCATTTAAGTTCAACGACTCAGGCAAATCAGAGTGTTATAATCAGGATGGCGCCACTGAAGCTGAAAAGCAGTCAGCCATTGACGGCTGCCCTGTCCAGGCGATCAGCTGGTCTTCCTGACCACCACGAAAAGGAGAAAACCGATGCAAAAGTATGTCTGCACTATCTGCCAGTATGAGTATGATCCCGCTGCCGGAGACCCTGACCACGGCATTGCCCCCGGCACTGCCTTTGAAGATATCCCGGCTGATTGGTGCTGCCCGCTGTGCGGCGCTGGCAAGGATGTCTTTGAAGAAGCGTAATATCTGTAGGGGCAGGTTTAAAACCTGCCCCTACTTCTTCAACGCAACTCTCCATCCAGAACCACCAGAAACTCTTCTAATTCAGCTGGTTGCATATCTCCCATATGGGCAATTCGGAAGGTTTTGCCCTTGATCTTGCCGTAGCCGTCATCAAAGGCATACCCTTTCTCTCCCAACTGTTTTTTTATTGCTGCCAAATCTACACCGCGACTGTTTGCCACACTGGTTAAGGTCACTGAGCGGGCACCTTCTGGCGCAAACAACTCAAATCCACGCTCCAATGCCCAATTTCTGGTTCGTTCAGCCATGCTGCTGTGCCGTTCCCAGCGTGCCTCCAGCCCCTCTGCAAAAAACCGCTGCAGCTGGCAATCAAGACCATAGATCAGCGAGATGCAGGGGGTTGAAGGGGTGTTATCCTTGTCATCATTGGCTGCAAATTCCATGAAATCAAAATAGTAGCCACGGTTTTCAACAGATTGCGCACGCTGCAGCGCCTTCTCGGTGGCAGTAAAGATGGCCAGGCCGGGCGGCAGGGCAAAGGCTTTCTGAACGCCAAAGATACAGCAATCAATCCCCAGCTCATCCAACGCAATCGGCATAGCGCTCATGGATGATACCGTATCAACAATAAACACCACGTCAGGATACTTGTGCATCACAGCGGCAATTTCCGGTAACGGTGACAACACGCCGGTGGAGGTCTCATTATGGATCATGGTGATACTGTCATACTTGCCGGTTGCCAGGGTTGCATCCACCAGCTCTGCAGTGATCGGCTGCCCCCAGGGGACCTTGATGGCATCGGCCTCTTTGCCACAACGCAGGGTTACATCGTGCCATTTATCAGAAAAAGCACCGTTACAGAAATTGGCACAGCGACCTTTGACCAGATTACGGATTGCCCCTTCCATGGCACCAAAGGCACTGGAGGTGGACAGGAACACACGACTTTCCGTCTTCATCAAGCGTTTCAGGTTTGTCTTTATCCGTCCATGCAGCTCAGCATATTCTTTCATCCGATGACCGATCATCGGCTGGGACATGGCAGCAAAAACCTCAGGAGTTACATTGACCGGCCCTGGAATAAACAGCTTTTTTGACATTATCGAACTCCAAATAGCATGTAATAATAGGCTGTTTCGCTATAGCAGAGCAGCCCCCCAAAGTCAAGGCAGCCTCATTGCAACACCCTTGCAACTAAAGCTGCAACACGTGCAACTACCCACAATCCTGTTGCTTTTCTGATTATGGCGTGCTAGTTACAGTAGAAATGCAACATTCAAAAACTTGAATCTGTAGCCTGACTCAGAAATCAGATCACAAAGGGGAATCGACGCATGGCACATCACCACACCACTCCATCTCTCAATGAGCTGGTCACCGGGGTAGCCAACCGGCTCAAGACAGCGGGAACCGGCTTCTACCTGATGGTCTTCATTGCCGCCGCCGTGGTTCTGGCCTCTGCCGGTACCGGCCTGATGGCTATGATTAAGGGACACGAGGCATACTACAATGTCTACCGCGAGGTGCCCTGGGGCGTCCTGATCGCCACCTACGTCTTTTTCGTTGTTAGCTCCACCGGACTCTGCCTGATCTCATCCATAGGCCACGTCTTTGGGGTCCAGGATTTCATGCCGATCGCCAAGCGCTCGGTATTCCTCTCCATCGCTACGATTCTCTCCGGCTTTTTCGTGATCGCCTTTGAGATCAAGCTCCCCTGGCGGATGGCCATCTGGAACGTGATCTCCCCCAACCTGACCTCCAACATCTGGTGGATGGGTACCCTTTACGGTATCTACCTGGCCTTCATGTTCGCCGAGTATATCTTCCTGCTGATGAACAAGCACCGCCCTGCTGTAATCTGCGGCTTCAGTGGTTCAGTGGCCGGTATTGCCGCCCACTCAAACCTGGGTGCCGTGTTTGGCCTACTGATGGGTCGCCCCTACTGGCAGGGTCCTTACATGCCGATTTACTTCATCGCCTCAGCCATGATGACCGGCTGTGCCGTTATTCTGTTTTTCCACATCCTCGGCTACAAGATCAACAAGCAGGAGATGTCCCCTGAAATGCAGCGTGCCCTTGAGGTTACCACCAAGATCGGCATCCTGCTGATCACCGTCATCCTGTTCTTCACCACCTGGAAACTGATTGCCGGAGCAGCTGGTCAGCCTGCCGGTGCCTACCCGGTTGTTCAGTCTGAAGTCTTCGGCCACCACGCCTTTGTGTTCTGGTTCTTTGAAATCCTGTTGGGGATGGTTGGCCCCCTGATACTCTTCATTCTATCTAAGGGGCGCAACCTTAAGCTGATGTTGATCGCATCGTTATCAATGGTAATAGGCATCTTTGTCATGCGCTTCAATCTGGTCTATCTCGGTCAATCTCTGCCGGTTTACTATGACCTGGGGGTTAATGAGTTCAAGGAAATGCTGCACTATGCCCCTTCCGTGTACGAGTGGATCATTACTGCTGGCGGCTTTGGCCTGACCGCCCTGCTGTTCCTGATCGGAGAAAAAGTTTTTGACGGTCACAAGGTTGAGGATCACTAGACCACACTACAGATCAATTACTACGACAAGGATACCAATCATGAATAAAAACATAGATCTGAACAATCTGCAGAACGAAGGGGTCGAAAACGTACCGATGCAGGAGCGCCGGGACTTTCTGAAGATGGGTCTGGCCATAACCGGCATCTTTGCCGGCGGCTCACTGTTTTCAGCGGTCTCAACCTTTAACAGCGCCCATGCCTCTGACTTTGCCAAGAAGTATCCCTACAAACCCCACTACAGCATGGTGATGCAACAGCACCGCTGTATCGACTGCGAACGCTGCATGGATGCCTGCGTGGCCACCAACCACGTCCCCAAAGTCCACGGTGCCTACCGGACTACCATTCTTGAGAAAGAAACCCCTGATGCGGTGGGTGGCAAGCGTGAGTTCATTCCGATTCTGTGCAACCAGTGCAACCTGCCACAATGCACCAGGGTCTGCCCAACCAAGGCGACCTACAAGGACAAGACCACCGGCATCGTGTTGATGGACATCAAAAAATGTATCGGCTGCCTGACCTGTCAGGAGGGTTGCCCCTACAATGCCCGCTACTTCAATGAAGAGAAAAAGGCGGTTGATAAGTGTAACTTCTGTTGGGATACCCGGCTTTCCAAGGGCGAGAAGGACACCGCCTGTGCCCATGCCTGTCCTGCAGACGTACGAATCTTCGGAGACCTTTCCAATCAGGAAGATCGGGTCTTCAAGATTGTGCATCAGATCGAAAAAGCGGTCTGGGTTTTGCGGCCTGAGGCAGGCACCCGTCCCAACGTGTTCTATACCAAAGGGTAACTAACCACTTCACTCCAAAACGAGGATTTTACGCTATGACGATACGTTCACTATGCATAACCGCTGTAGCCGCCCTGTCCCTGGCAGCCGGAGTTGCTGTTGCCGCCAGTTACCCTGAGGCCCCCATTGTCTATGACAAGCCGGTAAAAGGGGTAGTATTCTCCCACAAGACCCACGTTGAAAAAGGGCTGGCCTGTGATATGTGCCACAACCGCCTGTTTGAACAACAGGCAAAAAAGGCCCAGGAAAACAAGGACTTTGTGATGGAGTCACTCTATCAGGGCAAATACTGCGGCGCCTGCCATAACGGCTCACTGGCCTTTGCCTCCAATACCCGCTGTGCTACCTGCCATATAGGCGTAAAAGGCGAAGAGCGCTCTAAAACTGGCGGCAAGACAGAGAAAAAAGGCCACTAAGACTCGATTGCCATACACAATAAAGGCGCCTACCGTTTCCGGTGGCGCCTTTATATTTGAAGAACATTACCAACGTGTTCTACAGCTCCTCAAACTCTTCATCATCAGGACCGGTCTCATCATCTTCAAGCTCCCGATCCATCCGATCTTCTTTCAGGCCTTTAATAAAGCGCTGGTTCTCTTCCAGATTTTTGGCAATTTCCTGCAGCAACAGGTCCAGCCCTTCATCTTTAGGAGGATCAATACGCATGGTACAATCTACTGTCCAAGCCCGTCCAGAAAGCGCTCTGCATCCAAGGCCGCCATACAACCGGTGCCTGCCGACGTAATCGCCTGCCGATAGGTGTAATCCTGCACATCACCGGCAGCGAAAACACCGGGGACACTGGTCTGGGTGGCAAAGCCTTCAGAACCGCCACGGGTCTTAAGGTAGCCATCCTTCATCTCAAGCTGTCCGTCAAAAATACTGCTGTTGGGAGAATGGCCAATAGCGACAAACACACCGTCCAGGGCAATTTCCTTGGTTGAACCATCACGAACATCCTTAATCCGCATGCCGGTCACTCCCATGTCATCACCCAACACCTCATCAAGGGTATGGAACCATTCAATGGTCACCTTGCCTTCGGCAGCCTTGGCCTTCAGTTTATCAGCCAGGATCTTTTCAGATCTGAACTGATCACGACGATGAACAACCGTGACATGGCTGGCAATATTAGCCAGATAGAGCGCCTCTTCAACGGCAGTATTACCACCACCAATTACCGCTACTGGCTTGTTACGGTAAAAGAAACCGTCACAGGTGGCGCAGGCAGACACTCCCTTACCCTTGAACGCCTCTTCTGAGTCAAGACCCAGATAACGAGCTGAAGCTCCGGTAGCAATAATCAGGGCATCGCAGGTATAACTGGCACTGTCCCCCTGCAGCTTGAATGGACGCTGCGACAGATCAGTAGCGGTTATGGTGTCATAAATAATCTGGGTGTTGAACCGCTCGGCATGCTGACGCATCCGCTCCATCAGGTCCGGCCCCTGCACCCCTTCAAAGTCACCAGGCCAGTTATCAACCTCAGTGGTGGTGGTCAACTGCCCACCTGGCTGAAGACCGGCTATCATAACCGGGCTCAGGTTTGCCCGCGCTGCGTAGACCGCTGCAGTATAACCGGCAGGGCCGGAACCAAGAATAATCAGACGATGATGCTGTACTTCCGACGACATAGAACCTCCCAAAATAAAACTATCCCCTGCAGAATGTGCAGAGGATAGCAGGTGTCACCCGAAATGTCACCACTATGGCGTTTACTCGGCCTTAGCTCTCAAACCGGCTGCAATGTTGAAATCGATATCAATGACAATAGTCAGCTTATCTTTATCCGGGCTAGCCATCACTTCAAACAGCCGCTTATCAACAAAAAGACTCAA
>NZ_FUWR01000001.1:117268-684616 GCF_900167465.1 Trichlorobacter thiogenes
TCACTTCAAACAGCCGCTTATCAACAAAAAGACTCAAATTAAGGATATCTTCACGCAGCTTTATCGGCAACGGATTCTCTGGATCAGACAGCTCTGCCTGAAAAAAACTCCACACCTTCTGATTAAACTTAATCGCCTCCAACAGTTTTTCATCACGATCTTGTGCTGACCAGCTTTCCTGCACCTGCTTTAACATCAGACCTGCACGAGTAAGAACCGATGCCTCAAGTTCACGTCCGGAAAGGGTCTCTTTCTGCATGGTAGTATAGGCGTTAGCAGGATTCTGGTACATGGGTTAGGAGCTCCTCTTCATACTGGATAAGTTGTTGTGCCTGTTTGAGAGCCTGATAATACTTGCCTTCAAGAATATAACTGGTAATGCCGGAAATCAAGTCTTTCGTGCCTGGTACGGCAACCAGTAAATCTGATGCAAGTTGGCTATACAGCTGTGCAAGATCCACATTCGGCACTTCAGCAAGATACATTAGCTGCACTGCCAGGTAAATTTTTTTACAGTAGGTGTCAGCCTGTGCTTCTGTGAGAATATCCTTCTCTCTCAAAACAGGGACATTATTCTCAACGGTAAATGCAGCTGCCGCAGAACCATTTGAAATGACAGCGCCGCCTATAATTACCCGCTCATTAGGCTTCAGGCTAAGCTTAAGTGCCATTAGGATTGCACCAATGCCTGAGTTACATCCGTACTTAAATCAGACAACTGCTGTATTGTTCTGCCCAGCAGATCAGAAGTGGCCTGAACCTGCTTATCACTACTGCCATTTTCCAGAGGTGGCACTGCCGAAGCCTGAATCTGACCATTTTGTGCAAACATTGCAGCCCACATGGACTTAACTTTGTCATATACCGGCTGCGGGGGCGCAGGCACCATCAAATTTTCAATTTCCTTACGCAGCGACATATAACTCATCAACAAATCTCTGCGTTCCATGCTCTCAATAGGATAGGGAGGATAATTTTTCACAATGGTCATCAGGCTCCCCTGCATTTGAGACACCTGGTCAACAGCCCTGTTCAGCTCTTCGTTGGTTTGTCGAACCCCTTTTACTAAATCATTCAACCTGGCATGCATCTGCTCAATTGCCTTAACCGTATCAAGATTTTTCAGCGTCACGGTTGATTTAATCTGTACCGTATCACCGACAGCAGACCTTTCCAACCCCTGCTGTTTATACGCCTGTAATGCGGCTGATGAGCCTATTTCAGCCTCCCGAGCAACTATTGGCTGCTGCTCAGGTTGTGGCTGTTGCACTTGATCAACTGACTTTGGTTGTTGGTACATTGATGCTGTACTGCCTTGAATTGTAGTGATTTCCATCAAATCGCCCTCCGCACACGCATCAAAACAAAACAGGGGGGAACCGAAATCCCCCCCTGTCACTACTACGTACTGTCAAGATGCGCTGCCTTCCGTTAGAACAGTCTCAGAACAGACTGAGCGGCCTGGGAAGAGAGTGACAGAGCTGTAGTACCCAGGTTCTGACGGGTCTGCAGCATCAGCATGTTGGCACCTTCCTGGTTCATATCAGCCAGAGTCAGGTTATCAGCGCCGGTCTGAAGGGTACCGATCATGTTGTCAGTGAAGTTCTGACGGGTAGAAATGATGTTCAGGTTGTTAGCCAGTGTCTTTGACTGGGAACGCAACTGGTCAGATGCCTTCTTCAGGTCTGACTGGGTTGTGGTGATATCTGCGGAGCCTGCCCAGCTATTAGTGGCATTATTCATGGAAAGGCCTGTTGCAGTAGCATTGAAACCGTTAACGGTCAACGATGCAGTAGCATCTTCGTTAAAGTTAACGGTCAGGTTCTGGCTGTTCAGCAGGTTAGTTCCACGATAGCCTGAATCACTGGCCATACTGGTTACCTGAGCCTGGATGGTGGCATACTGGGTTGCAAAAGATGCGCGGTCTACCGTGCTGGCAGTACCAAGGGCTGCCTCTGCCAAACCTTTAGCGGCATCAACCAGTGCTGAAATTGCGGTAATACCGGCATCTGAAGCCTTAACGGTCTGAATACCTTCTGCCATACCGTCTTTACGTACGGCAAAGTCAGAAGCGCGGTTCATGTGGGCCTGGGCTGCAAAAAAGTTGGTTGGGTTGTCAAGGGCGCTGTTTACCTGCTTACCGGTTGAAAGCCGCTCTTGTGTGCGGTCGATCAGCTTGCTGGTGCCTTGCAATTGAAGCAGGTTGCTGCGCATACCGGCGGTCAAGGAAATGTCGTTTACTGCCATGGTCGTATCCCCCTTCTGGGTTTTTTAATATGGCCTTCTGGCCTTACTGCTCTCATCGTCAGTAGCTGGACAAACTTTAACTCTTTTTTTATGATCGTCAAGCATGAGCGCTAATTTTTCTCTCACCCCGGAAATAACGGCATCCCAATTTCCGGTTTGCGGCTGTCTAAACAACACAGCGCTATGGTACCAAGGAGAATCTGAGCAGCCAAGCGACCACCGCCAGTCTGGCGCGTACTTTAACATAATCCAGACCGGTACCCCAAGAGCCCCGGCAAGATGCGCCACAGCCGTATCAATTGTTAACACCAGATCGAGACACGAAATAATTGCAGCAGTATCACCGAAATGGTTTATCTGACGTCCAAGATCCGTGATCTGCTCCTTATATGCTTCAAGCTGTTTTGCGTCGTCGCCAACCTGAAGACTGTACCAACGAATGCCAGGCAGATCAAACAAACATTCCAGTTGCCTTAGCTGAAGCGAGCGGTTGGCATTCAGGCTGTTTTTGTTCCCCCCCCACACTAGACCGACATTAAGTACCGTTGGATCATCTATTTGCCGTTGCCAGAGTGCCACATCGGCGACTGGCTGTTTCAGGTAGCCTTCAGGACTAGGAATGGTTGAAAGATCTGTTTTAAACAGGCATGGAAGAGATGCTAGCGGGATTTGACAATCAGCTACCGCCAAGGCATCTCCCCTGGCACCGATCTCCACACCGCGAATGCCGTTTAGCGCATGAACAACAGACCGGTTCTGACATTCAAACAAGATCTGCCCTTCTGCCATACCAGCAAGAAGCGGCAAATACCGCACAAACTGAAAGGTATCACCAAAACCCTGTTCAGATTGCACCAGGAGTCTCTTGCCTTTTAACGGTCCCCCATCCCAACGTGCCAGCTGTAGGTTGCCAAGGCGCGGAGGGTTTACCGTACTAAATCGGGCTTCATAGTCTTCCCAGGCTTCCGGCAGTTCATTACGCGTCAAGCGGGCGCAGCCACGGTTAAACCTGACCTGGCCATTACCTGGATCAATAGCAAGGGCTCGATCAAACATCTCAATGGCTTCATCCAGCCGATTTTGGGAGCGAAGGACCGTCCCCAGATTATTTATAGCAGAGACTCGACCGGACTCAATAGCCAGTACTTTACGATAGCACGATTCCGCACGTTCTAGCTCTTCCAGTTCATGTAAAACTGTTCCCAATGTTTCAAGGGCCAGTAAATGCTCTGGCTGCTTACTAAGCACCGCTTCAAAACAGCAAACCGACTCTTGAAAACGACCAAGTTCAGCATACAGTGCACCCAAAGCACAAAAATTTTCTATATCGAACGGCTCAAGTCGGGTCAGATTCTCAAAGCATTCAACAGCCTCCATAGACGCATTCCGGGCAACATATACCATTGCCAGACTTCTCCAAGCCTCCACAAAACTCGGATCCTCCTGTACAACCTGAATCAGATGTTTCTCTGCCTCTGCCTCCCTCGCCAGATGCCTGAGCGAATTGGCAAGATTGTAGCGTACACCGGTCAAGCCAGGCTTGTGGCACAAAGCCTTATGATAGTAGACAACCGCTTCCCCATGGCGTCCCAAGCGATCAAGAGTAGTACCTATCCGATTAAGCAGTTCAGGATTAAGTGGCTGATATTGAAGCAGGGCGGTATAGATAGCATACGCCTCTGTGTAGCGTTCCTCCTTAAAAAGGCCATCTGCATCATCGCAACTTTGTTCACGGCTTATGATGGCTATACTGTCAGCAAGCTTTCGCTCTGTATACAACTTCAACCCCAACTCATAGAACTTGCGGGCAGCAGTCTGCCAACGCAACTGCTGCATACCTGCTGCTGCAGATGCAGCTTTCATCTGCCGTGCCATAGCATCTGCATAGGCACGTTCAAGTTTTTCCACCACATCATCAATCTGTGCTTCCTGCCAGATACCGGTTACCCTGCCATTAGTTAAGGCTTCCACCGGGCAGTAGACTGAAAGAGGCCAGGCATTATCTACGCCAATGACATCCGCCTGTCCCGTACGGTCAGAAGCAATCACAGGTCGCCCGCAGGCCATGTATTCACACATAACCATATTAGTGCCGCCTTCGCAGCGATTCGGAAACAGACCAATATCACTTTCAGCATAAATGAACGGCATCCGGTTATTATCAAAGGCAGGATGTAACAACACACGTCCTGAATCAATCCCGTTACGCTCAACTGCTTCGCGTATCACCTGATCACCATCGCCAGGTCGCCAGTCAAACGCAATCAGTTTACTTTGTTCCATGGTCTTCAGTGACTGCGGCCAACTGTTATGCCAGGCACAGGACAACCAGACATCGTGATGCCGTTGCATAAAGACACGCATAGCAGCAATGACAATATCCTGCCCTTTCCGAAATTCAAATTTTCCACCGGAAAAGACAATAAAACGACCATCAGCAGGACGAAGGGGCTGCATCGTAAAACGCCCGGTATCAACGCCTTGCAGAATAGTACATACACTTGAAACACCACCGCATCTTAATTGCTGCTCACACCAACTGGAACCCGCCACAATATAATTCCAACGCTGAGCAGCAACAGCCATAAACGGTGCCGTACGCAGCTCATGCTCAAAAAAACAGTAACCTATATTGATAGCATCCCAGGCAGATTTATCAAACGGGCTAAGATCATGCCCTGCTATACAGTGCAGGGTGACCCCTTCGAGTTGGGGCAACCTGGCCAGCTCGGCACGAAGGTAGCTGCCGGCTATTCCCCAGCCGTGGCTGGTTCCTGTAGGCATTGAAACTTTCATCAACTCCTCATGAAGTGATTAGCAGTGGCTGCTCGCACAGCCTGCGCCATAAAACGTTCCAAAGCTCGGACAGGAGTCTGATCGCCATAGACCTTACACTTGTTGGCAGCGATTTTTTGAGAAATCATCCTTCGCCACTCCAGGTCATTGGCCAAACGCACGGCAATTCGCACATAATCATCTTTGTCGCTGGCGATCGTTTCATGCACCTCCATCATCGTCAATATGGCTGCAGTATGCCTGCCTCGCATAAAATCACCCGGCAATGTCACAATCGGTTTATCAAAGGGCAACGATTCAAACGTAGTATTTCCTCCTGACCAACCGATGCTATCAAGATAAATAGTGACCTCGGCATTCAATACAGCATACGTCAAGGAATTCACTAACGGATAGAAGACTAGATGTTTTTCCGCCTCAAGCCCGTAACGTAGAAATGCCTCCTTGAGGCGCCCTTGAAAGCAATCAAGATGTGTTTGTGAAAATTTCAGGAAGATGAATTTCGCAGTGGGCACCTGACACGCGATGGCAGGGAAAATATCATCGTATTGCGGCAGATACTTCATCAGGTTTTGACAGCATAAAAACGTGATATCACCCTCATTGATACCTGGCAGTTTGGTAGGAGGTAGAGGGCCGGGTAGTGGTAACGGCTCATAACAGACCGACAGATTTGGCAACCGCACCAGTTTTTCAGTATAATGCTGCTCGCCGTCTGACGGTTCCATCAAATCACTACTGATGTAGTAATCCATTGTCGGCAAACCTGATGTCACGGGATGCCCCCAGGATACGCACTGAACCGGCGCAAGCCTTAGAGCAGCAAGTCGTGAGCTCTGGGGTTCCATACTAAGGCCGGGATAAATCAGAAGGTGTGGTTTGTGCCGGCTAATTATCTCCGCCATGGCACCCACACTGGATTCTTTAATCAACACATCTGAAAACAAACGGACATCGTCGGTAGCAGCGTCGCTGATATCGCCAGTATGGTAGCTAAACAGCATAAATTTGCTGTGATCAAGATACTTACACCAGCCACGTGCAACTATTTTCCAGACTGAATGATTAAACAGATGACCGGAAACCAGGCCAATGCGCAGTTTTTCACCTAGAGCAGGCGGCTGAGCGTACAGTTTTTGGTACTGGGGAAATTTAGCCGCCATAATCCGACACAGCCAGCTACCATATAGTTCTTGAAGTTCCCGGTCATCTCTCCCCTGATAGGGAAGAAAAAATGTTGACATTATACCAACCGCCTCAAAGGCCCGGTCAATGTTTTCCTGAGTATCCAGGATGACACTCTGAGTAAGCTCCCTCAAAGCTGCTTCATAGGCCTTCCGCCCGTTTTCAAGCTCAGCCGTTCCTGAAAACATTTCAAGCCTGCTCATACAAAGACACAGCCGGGCAGACAGATTAGCAGGTTCAATTGCAAGCACCCGGTTGAAAGCCGCCTTCGCCTCGTCCCAAAAGTGAGATTCCAGTGCCGTAATACCGGCCATCAGGTGCACCACCGGCAAGCCGGGGGCCAGGCGTTGCGCCTGCCTGAAGAAATGCAAAGCCTCTTTCGGTTTTTTAAGCCGGTGAAGAGCTCTGCCCAACATGAGCAGTGCTGATGCGTCTACCGGATTTAGCGCCAGCTGCTGCCTGAAACAGTTGGCAGCTTCCTCAATCCGACCTGCATCAAACAGCAAATTCCCGTATTCGTACCGCAGATCCGCATTGTCCGGAGCCTGTTCAAGACAGTCTTTCAAAATAGCAAGCGCCTCATCAAGTGCTCCAGTTGAAGCACGCTCCAGTGCCTGACTGATTCTAGATGCAAAAAAGGGATTAACGTTGGCAGCCATTGGCCGCCTCCTCACCAAGCATATATGGCTCAAGATAGCCGATACGGTTCTGACGGAGTCCCAACCCATACCTGGCTGCTATCTTTTCAAAGTAACTGTTGTCCTTTCGAAAACTGTTCAGTCCAAAATTATCCTGGACAAGCCCCTCTGTGTAGACGGCAAAGCGCCCTTTACCTATTTTGGGCGACTTTAGCTCTGCCAGCCTCTGCAGGTTGCTGTAACTGATGTCGTCAATACCATCGGTATCTTTTCTCGCCTTAAGGTGGTAGGGAGCACCACATCTGACACAAGCACGCTCCATCTGCTCAACATAGTCTTTTGGTGTCTTTTTCCACCAGTCCTGTTCTACCGGCCAGCCCCCCGGCCCCTGAAATTGATTGTCCAATGCTGCTGCAACCTCGCAAAAAAAGGCTCCTTTAGGCGTTATTGAGGCACTCCAGCTGTTCTGTATCCAACAGTGGTCAATGCAGTACCACTGGGTAAATGTATCCAGGCCAAGATCGTCTCCAGAAACCAAAATTGGTCCATGAAACAGGTCCCCATGGGTATGATCGTTTAGCAACACGCTTCCAAAAGTCTGGGCTATAAGCGAGGCAAACCGCTCTCTACCCGCAGGCAATGTTGTCCAGAGTCCGCACCGTTCACGGGGAATTCTGCTACGAAGATAGGCGCAAAATTCTTCAAACTGCGGATGGATTAACGGTTCTCCCCCCATAACGCCAACCATCTTGGGAAAGTCGATTAATGAATCAACAGCATTGCGGAACTGTTCCATGGCCATCATAAACGGCTTTGAATGCCCCACAAGCCGGGTACAATTTGCGCATTCATGGACACAGGCATTGGTTATTTCAATCTGAATAGTATCCATATCAAGAAGCGGTCTCATACATCCTCTCTTTCTTCAAACATCCGCACATATGCCTGCTCAACCTCAGCGGTTACACCACCAGCATCCATCAACGCGGAATGGGCCATCATCATACGCAAATTCTCACGCAGAAAAAGCAATCGCTGTTGGTCATGTGCCAATAAAGCTGCCTTGGCGACGTAATTTCCTGAGGAATCAGCAATCAACTCTTCGCGGCCAACTGCTTGCAACAATGAAACGCCAACACGCGAAACATGCGCCTTGCCAGCCAGAGTAATGACCGGTACTCCCATCCAAAGTGCCTCACAGGTTGTTGTGGTGCCATGGTACGGATAGGTATCAAGCGCAATATCAATCCTACCGTACAGCGCCAGATGTTCGTCACGCGTTCCGGCCAAGCCGAGTAATTCCAGGCGATCCTCAGTAATGCCATGTTGTGCAAAGAGGCCCAACAGCTGCTGTCGAATCTCCAGATCATCAAGTTTTGGACCTTTGATTAAAAACCTGGATCGAGGCACTTTATTCAGAAGGTCTGACCACCACAAAATCAACGGTTCGTTTATTTTTGCTACGCTGTTGAAGCAGCCAAAGGTTATGTAACCCTGCAGCATACATGGTGCCTTTACTACCTGGGGAAACGTAACCGGCGGCAGATAACAACTGAATATGCGTGGCAGGCGCACCAATTTTTCACTATACAGTTGATCCGTCACCCCAGGCGGATCACACCATGCATCTGTCAGATAGTAGTCAATCTGAGACAGCCCCGTGGTATTGGGGTGACCAATCCAGCTAACCTGGACCGGCGCTGGGCGGTAGACACACACGCCAAGACGGTTACCGGCCGTATGGCCGGAAAGATCCACCAGAATATCAATCCCATCAGTAGCAATCATTTCGGCGACATGTTCGTCGGAAATACCAACAATAATTCGCCAGGCAACGCTCAACCCCTTTAGGCGCTCCGTTGTTTCATCCACAACAGTCCCGCTGGAGTAGCAATAAATTGAAAAGCGGGAACGATCATGGCACTGCATAATCGGTTCAAGAAAAAATGCAACTGAATGAGCATACAGATCCGCCGAAAGGTAGCCAATGCGCAATGGATCACCCTGATTTCTGCGCCGCACCTGGCGTTGCCATTTCTTTCGAGGGTAGTAACAGCGAGGAGCATACTCTTTATATTTGCTGGAAATATATTCGGGATCAAGACCGGCTACATAATTCAACTGATAAAGATAATTACTGGTCAAGGACTGGTTTTCAGGGTCGATATCCAGACCACGTTGGTACCATTGCAATGATTCTTCAGCCTTCCCAATGCCACAAATACGGCCAAGATTATTAATCACATTCACTGAATCAGGATCGCGTTCCAGGGCTTGGTGCAGTACCTTGCGCGCCTCACTGATATGACCTGTTGCCGTAAGCAGAACACCGAGGCTGCATAGCACCCCTTGATGCTCCGGCTCAATCCGAAGCACCTCCAGGTATTCTTTATAAGCCTCTTCATAGCAACGCTTATCAGCCAAGAGTAAGCCAATACGATGATGCACTTCTGACAGATCCGGACACTGGGCCAGCACTTCACGTAAACAGCTGATCGCCTCGTCATGTTGACCCAATTCACCATACATCATACCCAGCAGCAGCCAACCTTCCAGGAAATCAGGGGCAAGCCTGACCAATTCCTGAAAATGTCTTAATGCGGCCTGATTATCAAGAAACTCCATACAGAGCATGCCAAGCTCATACTGAAGAGCAGGGTCACCAGATGATCTGTCTGCCAACTCCTGAAGACATTCTCGCGCCAGCAGAACATGTCCATGTTGATAGCTCTCTTTTGCCTTAGCAAAAAGTATGTTGCGGTGCCTATCTTCCATTACGTGACATCTCAAAAAAACCTTCCAGTTCACGTACTGCCTGTACATCATCAAACAGAAGGTGGCTTCTCTGGTTGATTTTTTGTCGCAATGCTTCCCGCCGAGCGGCATCTGTTGCCAGCTGTAAGGCAATCTGAACATACTCTTCCAGACTTTGGGCGATGCAGTCAGTAATCCCGATCCTGCGGTACCAGGCGTAGGTCAAGCGTCCCTTCAGAAACGGCGAAGGCAGTGTTACAACAACGGCCCCTACAGCAAGGGCTTCAACTGTTGAGTTTCCTCCAGAAAAATGCGGCGTATCCAAAACTACATCGGCAAGTTCAAACATTCTTATATAATCGGCAAAAGGCAGTGGGTCTATAAATCTGATTCTATTCTTTTCGGTATTTGGCAGATGTGCCCACCTTTGCCACAGCAATTGCTCAGTTCCCGGAGTAACACCACGCAAAAGAAGCACCAGGCCATTTGGATCTCTTGAAAGAATACCATGCAAAACCTGATCAAAGTCTGGGTGCAGTTTGAATGGCGGCTGAGGACAATAGTAAAGGTTCCAACCGTCTTCAATGCCATAGGCAGCGCGGGTGGAGTCTAGTTTGGGAAGAGTTGGTCTCGCATAGCAGGTGCAGGCAGCTTTAGCACTTAGGCAAAATAGTTTTTCAGTATAGGACGCCCGACTCTCTTCCGTCTCGCAAACAGCATGTGAAATGAAGTAGTCCACCGTATCAATGCCGGTGGTGGCAGGGTGCCCCCAGGTGACACATTGCAAAGGGGCAAGCCGCGAAAATGCAAGGAAATAGCTATAGGGTTCCATGCCGATATCAGTATAGAGCAAGATATCAAGATGTTGTGCTGCAATCTGCTCTCGGACTGAGTGAAACGATCCTTTAAGAAGCAGAAAAGTGTCTGCAGCAGCCTGAAAACGATGGGACATGGCATCAGGCAGAGCTCCGGGGAGAACCAACACGGTTACATGAAAACGGTCACGGTTCAGGTGCTCAACATAGCCTATATTGAGCTTAGCAATGGTGTGGTTATAAAAAAAACGAGAAATAAAACCCACTTTCAGTCTTTTGTCTCGCAGGTTTCGCTTCTCAGGATTAACCAGATGAGGTGCAAGCCATGTCAAATCAGGAGAGGCTTTCCGATATATTTGGGCAATCAGCTCGTGGAACGATCGATCATTTTGCCCATGGTAGGCAAGGTAGAAAAAAACACGCCCACGCTCCCACGGGGTTTCTATAGCCAGGCCTTTACGCTGTAAAACCTGTAGTGCATTCCAAAGGCTGTTTCTTGAAAGCTGTATAGACTCCCGTGATTGCTGGACTACAGGCAACACGGTTTCCATTTTAAGGGCGACCGCATCATCAGGTTTCAGGGCAAGCGCCATCTTGTATTCCAGACAGGCATTCAGACTATCTGCTGCCTGCTCCAAAAGTTCAGCCAGACGACAGTGCACATCAAACTGATAAGGATTCAAGTCTATAGACTTCTTAAACCACTTGATGGCATCGCACAAGTGCTGCTGCCGCTTATAGCAAAGGGCCAGACTATTACAGATATCAATTCTTTCGGGAGCAATAGATAAGGCTTTTTGATAACAATCCACAGCTTTTGCAGGATCAACCGTATCCCATGCTGTTCCTAAATTATTCCAGGCATCTGCAAAATCCGGGGAGATTTCAAGTGCACGATTAAAACAGCGTAGTGCTTCTTGGACATCACCCAGCGCTAAACATACTACGCCGTAGTTTGACCATATAACATGATGAGCCGGGTTTGATTCAAGCAGCTGTTGGTAAATAGCGCGCGCAGCATGTCGGTTGCCTGCTTGATATGTAATAACACCCAGAAGATGCAAGGCATCCTGATCACCAGGACGCAGCATAAGGACCTTCTTGCACAGGATCTCGGCCTGGGCAGAACGCCCCAATGCCATCATGTTCCGGGCGACATCAATCATACATTCAAGCAAACACCTACCTCGATCCTCTGACAAATCCCCTGCATTGCGACAAGTCAGCCGGGCTGTCGGTTAGCTTCCAACCCTGAACATCCTCAAAACCGGCTGATTTAACCATATAGCCAAGACACGCCAGAGTTGGTACCCACCAATTTGTTTCATTATTGCCGTACTGGCGTCCCGGGTAAAACTCCATAACCATCTGCCCCCCGGCATACCCGGCGCCTGCGCCCCCTCTGTAAGGGCTAAAATCGTCCAGTATGGCAGACTCCACATACAGCTGTTCCTTGCAGACAGCAGCAAGGCGGTCCAGCGCCAGCAAGGGATGACGCAGATGATAAATTGTGCCAAAGAAAAAAATAATGTCGAAATGCCCAAACAGCTCTGGCCGCAGATCATATACCGACATATCAAAACGAGGACACTGCCACTCGCTGTAGCCCAGTACTTCACGGCACAGGTCAAAACTCTCCCAGGCACGCCGATCCCTACCATCCAAACTGCCCAGATAGTCAGAAAAGTCATCAATAGCAACAACCTGAGAGGCGCCCCGCTTAAGGGCCTCAAAAGTCCAAAACCCATCCCAGGCACCTACATCCAGCACCCTCTTTCCGTCAAGACGTTCCGGGATCCCATACGCCTCTTGATTTATCGGAGCCCATCCAGGGGTCACAATCCCTTCTTGCAGCTCAATTTTGTGATACCAGAACGGAAATGCGGCAATCCGTGCCTTTACCTCATCTGTAGTCATTATTCGCTCCTACCACTCATCAACCTACCAGTTCAGCAACACAGGTGTGCAAAGCACTACCTCTTCTAAGATCATACTGCTTGAAGCAGCAGTACGAGACATCCGGGCTGTCATACAAGAAGGCCAGCACCCCCATTTTCAACACCATTTCATCTGACATTTTTTCCAACCCGGCCTGATCACGCAGGTACATCGCATCTGCCCACAAATGCTGCGTAGCAAACGTACTATCATCATTAATGACAAGTGGTTCAAGTGTTCTCCCTGCCAGATTTAAAAACTTGTGAAAGGTTATTTTTTGCTCAGACAGAAATGAACAGACATCCCCAAATAGTGGTTGATTAACATAAAGCGGTAAAAACTCCACCTCGCTGACAACGCCTACAACGCTACGTAACGTTTCAATCCCTCCCCTGAACACCTCCAGCTCTGCGCCCTGAATGTCAATCTTAATAAAATCAGGCACAAACTGCTGTAAGCGGACAAACTCATCCAGTCCGCTGGTTTGAATGGTGGAAACCGACACAGGCATGGCCACCTCCAACCCGTTAAAACGTTGCAATAATTCCGTATCAGGACGCAGCAGAGAGCTGCACATAGGATGCTTGGTTTCAAATAAAATGCGCTTTTCATTTTTCAAACCAAGAGCAACAGGGAAATAGTGAATCCCCGGTTTTGCCTGCTGGTTAAGGCGTTTACACAGCTCTGCATCCAGTTCAAAAGCGACAACCCGGGAACCTGAAAAAATACTGGGGAAATCATGGAACGGCTCTCCGGCTTCACCAAGTGGCACAGCACCTATTTCAAAAATGGTAAACACCAAAGGGCCATAAGACTCACAAATCAAACCTGCAATTTTTTCAAGCTTCTGACTTTTGTTCATGAAGGCCACCGTCAGCGCAAGCCGCTACCTAACATTAGAATACCTTCCGAGACTATCCTGGCGCGTTCAAATGCCCCTATCTTTTCCAACAGATGTATCCGGGCCATGACATAGTCTTTAACGGCGTAGTTACTGCTCTTTAATTTCTCAAGATAGACAAACGCACTTTCAGCATGCCCTGCGGCAAGATACAGCACCAGCAAAACAGCCGTCAATAACGGGTAGTCGCTGTATTTTTCTGCCAGCGATACGAGCTTCTTAATAGCTTCCTGCGGATCTCCCACATACAATTCACAGGTACCGTAGTTAAAGGCTGCCTCCTTATGATCAGGATCCAACTCTAGGGCCCGGTACGAATGCGCAAGAGCTTCGTCATACTGCTGCAGCCCCATCAGGCAATAGCCCTTATTGAACAGTGCCTCAACATAGTCGGGATAATGCTGTAGCACCCGGTCCCATAAGCCTACTGCCTCTTCAAAACGTCCCAATTCACCGGCCTGTACTGCCAGTTCGCAGATTGCTGCCATATCGTCAGGATATTGGTCAAGCTTCTGCATACCGATTTCAAAATAGTGTTGTTTCTTATCGATCAACTTGACAGGATCCTGATCCAACTCACCATAATGGTGTACCACAAAAGACGCATGCTGAATATTGACACTGGCTTCACGTAACGACGCTTCTACCATTTCATGCACGTCACCACGAAAACGAAATCTGGCGTCATTGGAGAACAATCGAACCTTCCAACTGGGCCGCCAACCGTCAGCCCGTTCTTCTTCTGGATAACTGCCATCGTTGGCGGTCCAACCCTGAGCCTGCACCATTGTGGTATAGTTCCGCGTAACAACGCTAAATGCAGATGGCTTCTCAACAGCAGATGTCGCCGCCAAAAGCGCTTTATGGTCTTGCAAGGAGATCACTTCGTCAGCATCCAGCACCAGTATCCATGCCCCTTTTGCCTGCTCCAGACCATAATTGCGGGCATCTGAAAAGCTGCCGTTCCAGGAAAAATGCAGCAGCCGCGCACCAAAGGCCGTGGCAATGGCTACAGTTCTGTCACTGGAACCGGTATCCACAACCACCAGTTCATGCACCACCGACTTGACGCTAGCCAGACAGCGAACCAGGCAGCCCTCTTCATTCTTGACGATCATGCACAGCGAAACAGATGCTGCACCACCTTCGGCCAAACGGTCGTAGGTGCCGACCCGACTGCTGAACTGTTGAGTTAAACTCAGCAGTTCAGCATCAACGCCGAAACGGACAAAAAACCGCTCACAGGCCTTAAGTACCTCTGCATTCCGGTTGCATTGAACCAGCAATTTCGCATGATTTAATGCCAGATGACGGGCATCGGGATACGACTGAACCGTTGTTGAAAGAATTTGTAAAGCAGTTGACTGGCAATCCATGCGCTCTGCCATATCCCCCAAAATACTCACTGCCTCAGTATTCAGTGGATCAACCACCACAGCCTGCTTCACCGCCTGCCAAGCATCTTCCTGCTTTCCTTGCCCCCACAGCAGCATCCCCAGTGACAGCCAACCGTTACCACAGTTGGGGGCTGCAGTTATCACCTGCCGAAAGTACGACTCTGCCAGTTGCAGATCACCTTGCCTGGCAGCTAACGTACCCAGTACTACCTGAGCACGAGGCTGCTTAACTATCTGATCAGCAGCATTACGAGCAGCTCTATCTTCACCCAGGGCACAGTAGCAAACCGCTTCAAATTCTTTTTTAGTTTCTTCAACAACTGTTGCAGGCATCTCCGACAGCACTTCAAGGGCATCCAGATAGCGTCCGGCACGGATCAAAATTTCAGTCAACTCAACATAGAGCAGCGGGTTATCAGGATTCGCTCTGATCCCCTGATTCAGCAGTAGCTGTATTGCCTGATCAACCTTCCCGGATTGCGCCAAACGATCTGCCTGATCACAGACAAGTATCAAAGCGTTCTTTTTTGCCTCTATGACCCTCACTCCGCCGTACGAATCCGTCGCATTGACGGCAAAACGACGAACCGGCCGCTTCGCCACGGCCCTCAACCGTTCATCAGCAATCCTGGCCGCATGTTCCCAGGTATAGTTTTCACGAATAAAAGCAGCTGCAGCCTTTCCGCGCCTGTGAACTTCTTCCGGATTATTCGCAACATGCCGAAGCATCGACACCAGCAGATCAAAATCCGGCTCTGCCAGCCAAGGGTAATCCACCGTTTCGAGCTGCCCGACCTTCTTGACCGGTAGCTTCTCCACTATGGCTGGAAGTAACCAGGCGATCTCAGGCGGACAGAAATCAAGAGCAGCGCCATAACCGGTAACGATCGGCGCCAGACCGCAGGCCATGGTCTCGGCAATCGGCAGTCCAAACCCTTCCCCACGGTAAGGGTGTACCAGACAGTGGCAGGCAGTGTACAAACCCGCCATATCGTTGGTACTAAAATCCGTATCAATATATTCAATCTCTGGCGCCTGCGGATCAGATTGGAACCGCCCAATCAGTTCCTGCGCGGTCTGCCCCTGGTAAAATGAATTGCCCCCCATATCCTTGATCACCAGGCAGACGTCATCGGCTACGCTGAAAGCGGTGCGATAGGCCCCCAGCAGCAGATCAATCCCCTTGCGGTGGATGGTGCCACCTACAAACAGGAAGCGGAAGCCTTTAGCCGTTTTCAAGTACAGCGGAGGTGCTTCAGGTGATAAGGTCGAGGTATCAACACCGTTGGGCACCACCTGTATCCGCGCTGCCTCAACACCGCTGGTAATGTAGCACTCTTTAACGTAGTTGGACGGCACCCATACCTCGTCCACCACCGTATTCATCGGTTCAATCCAATTTTTAGGTAGGCTGCCGAACTCCCAGGGCTGGATCATAATAAAATGACCTGACATGGGTGGCGTAAAGTCAGGTGGCCACTGGTGGCGGATGGTGATGTCAACCAATTTCAGAACGAGATTTTCAATCGCTTTCAATCGGTTGAAGCGGGGATCGTCGGATGGGTTGAGGCTGTCAGGCTCTGTGGGATCAAAAGTGATAGCAAACCCTTTATCTATAAGTCGCAGAGCAAGTTCACGGTTGACATGGGCCAATGAATGATTGGCAAAGAGGTCGCCCTGCCAGGAAATCGTTACATTCTTTTCAACCATTTCGGTAAGCCCGTTTTTGGTAGTTTGCAATGAAGCGCCGCAAACCTTCGGCAAGGTCAGGCACACCGTTTATTTCAGCTATTTCGATCTCCAATGCCAATAAGCCTTGACCGGCCTCAAGGTTGATGAGCGTCTCAAAAACATCCAATGCCTTCTTTTTATCTTTCTCTGTTGTAAACATTTTATACAGCACATCTGCGGCTATAAACTCCCGTACCGAAATAGGCTTACCTATTCTAGCACTGATCCATCCAACAAACTCTTCCACCATATCACCAATAAAATATGGATGAAGTGTCATTACCGGAGGAGATCCCTCTAACGCGTCGACGCGAAAGAAGCCATGGCGAACGTATGTGCTGGTCGGGGTGAGGGCACATCCGAACAGGCTCTGAACGTATTGATCGAACCAAGTATTGTGACAACCGACAAAAATAAACGGGCGCAGCAGTACGCCTTTTTGCAGAGCTTGCTGCTCACGTTCAGCATAGTGCTTGATTGTACGGCTGATCATACGGGCAAACTCACCAACAATCCTGCAATGTTCCGGCACCCGAAACCCGTCGTAATTAATTCTGGAAGGGAAGTTTTTCATTCCAAAATCAAACACAAAGGTCTCGCACGTACGATAGATGTCCTCTTCATTGAGAGGACAACAGGTTTCAGGCACATGAAGATTGCGATTCGTCCCTTCCAAAAGCAGCAAATCCTCCATGTAGCTTATTATGCCTAGGTGACCCAAGCCTTTTCGGAAGTCTGCAAGCATCTGAAGCATGGCCAGATTGTTGCCAAGGTAACCGACATTTGACGACGGGGGGGAGTTAACTATAATATCAGCAAGATAGGGAAACACATGTTGATCGTCGTAATAAAGGCTGGCGTCAAACGCATTACCTGCAATCGCGATGTGCGACAAAGGCTGTTGCATACCAGGCAGTATCCCCTCAAGGACTATTGCCATCCGTTTCGTATAGCTATCTAGCAACCGGAACTCTTCAACCGGCTCTTCCGGCATGCCCCAACAAAAAGCCTGCTCAGGAATATACGGTGTCTTCACATTGGTGAAAAAATCATCGATACTGTTGGCAGTCGATTTACCAGCCACATGATATACGGTCTGGATACGTGTATGGTCGCAGTGGAATGCGTACATCCGATCAAGAATAGTTCGGGTCTCGCCATTCAAAAGCCACATCCGCTTACAAAGATTGCTGTCCACATGCCAGCCCAGCACCATCTGCTCATTCATGCCGTGAATATCTATAAGCTGACTACGCAGGCAGAGTTGAAAATCTCCAGGGCCGTCAAACAGAATCTCCTTGCCGGCCGTGATTACTTCGTTGATATGGAGCCGCAAGCCCCACAGTCTGAAATGGTCAATAGTTTCAGCTGGGTTCATGCGGTCTGTGGACTCCCACAGGGATTCAGGCATCTCAAATCGGGGCAGTTCGTAAAAACCATCTGACAGATCGGCGACTAGCCGCGAGAGGGAGGTATTGGGCTGAAGCGGGGTAAACACCATATCTGTGTTGGTGTTCAAAATCCAGCGATTGGCGGGGTTGCTCCTGCGAATGGCGATGTTGCGGCACAGGGGTTCCAGCACCTTGAATTTCGAGCCGTTCTTGCCTCGCTCGTATTGGTCCGGCCGAACTCGCAACACCCGCAACAGCTGTTTTGCCTTTGTTGTCAGAGTATCAGCTATTGACTCAGGGAATGTCGGTATGTCGTTGGGGGTATTGCAGTCGACAAAAATAATCTCGTCATCGCGATCATCAAGTAGGTGGGCAATACAGTTGATGCTGAGTGCAGCCCGTTTTGCCAGGTTGTACCCATAGGAATCATTGCGACCGTAAGTAATTACAGACACCATATTAACCCGTCCCCCGACTTGCTAAGATTTTATTTTCTTATATATACTCATCATACGTTGTAAAATCGATGTGTTAATAACGCTATCCCGTTCACACACACGGACTTCCGAATGGGTTTCCAGGTATTTGGCAATAAAATAGTCAAGCCGCTCAGGTGGAGGGTTAAAATGGCAAGCGGCTATGATCATTTCACCGGCTTCAGTGCATCTACCAATAGCGAGGAAATTCTCCGCCATCCATAGATATTGCCCGGCAATAAATTGCCTTTTGGCCTCTGTTTTACTGCCCCTGAAATCTTCACTATTCAAGAATGCATCCAGCACCTCCAATCTACCGGGTAAATTCACAATGAAATCAGATACAGTTGATGTATTGGAACCAGGATGCCTCCTGAAATTTGCTATGAACTCCTGCATATATACGATTTTATAGCGTCCACCCAATCGTAGCCATATATCGAACTCGCCACATTCGTTGTAATGATCGTATCCAATGGTATTGAAATATTTTGACTGGAAAAACGTCGCGCAGAAAGGGGGTACAACCTCGCAGCGAAGATATTTTTCAAGACTCCATGTATTTGAACGAGTTGACTGAATAATAGCACTATGTTCGTCAATTACATAGGCGTCACCATAAATTACAGCGGCATCGGGGTGGTGATTGAATCCATTGACAGCCCATGAAATGGCATGTGGCAACAGCTCTTCATCAGAAAGACAACTACCCCAAATGCTCCCTTGAATTCGCTTGATTACCTTGACAAAAGCCTCTCCTGGGCCAGAATCAGCCTCAGAAACCAGCTTAATACGGTCATCCTGATATTCACGTATAATTTCAGTAGTGCCATCGGTTGATGCACCATCCTGAATCAAGAATTCAAAATTTGTGTAGTCTTGTCTAAGCACACTCTCAATACATTGTCTGATAAAAATTTTTCTGTTTTTACAGATGCAAATAATTGATACCAAAGGATTATCCATTTTCAATCCTGTTATCTCTGTCTGTATTGACAAAATACATGGTAATCTTCAGGAATGCCAATATCAGTGAAAAAGCCATGCTGTTTTAACCCAAACAACCTCAAACCGACCATACCTTGCAGTACATCAGTCTCAAATGAGCAAGCATCTTTAGAGAAGAAATTCATGGTTTCCCGTTCCAGCACATATACACCGGCGTTTACTGCTCCACGGCCTGTCACTCCCTTTTCTGTGAAATGAGTAATCATACCGTCCGCATCAAGTTTAACAGCGCCGTACCTGTCAGTATCAGAAACCTCTGCCAACGCCATTGTAATCAGAGCTTTTTTTGCTTGATGATATAATACAAGCTCCGGCAAATCATTTTCAAAAAAAGAGTCCCCATTCATAATCAGGTAACGTTCAGCATAGAAGCGCTCCATAGCCAGTTTAATGGCACCACCTGTACCAAGCTGTGTCGCCTCAATCGAATAGTTAATGGTCACGCCCCAGTTGGCTCCATTGCCGAAATAATCTTGTATACATTCTCGCCTATAGCCCACAGCAAGAACTATATCGGTAATACTGGATTGCTTCAATTTGTTAACAAGAATCTCAAGAAAGGGACGGCCATTTATTGGGGCCATCGGTTTTGGCAAATCTTTTACAACGCCTTGCAGGCGTGTGCCTAAACCACCTGCAAGAATAATTGCCTTCATTTTGTTGCCCCACAAGATGTTAACTGGCCAAAAGTGATTGTAACATAAGAAAGAAGCGTAATATCTGGCAGAAGTGGAATTTTCTGGGAGTTTATAGCTTGAAAAGCCTCTTCCCTGCTCAAAGCCACAAGTTCGCACTCTTCCATATCATTTACCAGCGGCTCGGCTGTGCCAGTCAGGCCATCAGCATAAAAGAGATGTGCCGTACAAATTCCACGCGTACCATCAACTGTAAACGCCCCCACCTGTATCCAAACTGAAGCAGTATATCCTGTTTCCTCAAGTAGCTCCCGTTTTGCGGCTTCCAGCGGCTCTTCATCGGCATTAATGCCACCTGAAGGCGCTGTCAGGATGAAGCGCTTCAAACACTGCTTATACTGGCGCTCAAACAGAATCTTGCCATCTGGCAAAACAGCATGAATAAGTACATAGTCAGGCGACTCAATCCGATAATAGTCGTTAACAATCCTGGAGCTCGGCAACTTGAGGGTATCCTTAACTACCGAAAACCACGGTTTAAACTCTGCACATTTTTCGGTTGTTATGGTCACCCATGGTTTTAATGGCATCTGTATCATTCCTCAGTAAAGTAGATAACCTGGCTGCCAAGTGTATCAAACCTGAACGGCACATACAGAAGGGATGAAAGATCGCTGACAAGTTTTTCCCTATGCTCAGGCAGCACAAAAAAAAGGATAAATCCGCCGCCGCCAGCCCCAAGTATTTTTCCGCCAAGTGCCCCTGATCGAAGTCCCTGTTCATATACATCATCAATAAATTGTGTTGTAACCTTGCTCGAAAGCCGTTTCTTCAGCATCCAGCTCTCATGCATAAGTTTACCGAATTCATTATATTGTTCGATATCCCCATCTAAAACAGAACTCGCCACATCAACAATCGATTGCATCAGCGACAATTCATGTTTTTTATTATCCAGTTGCCTCAACTTATCTTCTTCAATCTGTGCAGCAAACCTCGCGAATCCGGTAAAAAAGAGCACCAGACAACTCTGAAGGTAGCTTGATTTTTCTGCTGCTATGGTAAACGGGCGTACTTCTATATTCTGGGGTGAAAACTCAATCCTGTTTAAGCCTCCGAATGCAGAGGCAACTTGGTCCTGTGACCCAACCGCCTCTTTTATCATATCCTGCTCTATATGAATTGCCTCAAGAGCTAACCGCTTTTTTGAGGCCATTTTCCCCTGAAGAGCATACAGAGCATGTAACAACCCAACCGTGAACGCAGAACTGGAGCCTAGCCCGGAATGAGATGGCAGGTCACCATCATGCTGCATAACCAAACCCTCTTGTACCTCCATAAAACGATAAGTCTCACGCACCGATGGGTGCTGAATCTCATCAATATTGTTAAAGGCTTCCTGCTTGGAAAAAAAAACCGTCTTGTGTCTATAGTCAAAAAAGGGGGGCAGTTTGCGCAAGCTTACATAGCAGAACTTGTCAATGGAAGTGGAAAGTACCGATCCTCCGTTCTCCCGATACCAGAGTGGAAAATCAGTACCCCCACCGAAAAATGAAATTCGGAAAGGTGTTCGTGTAATAATCATGGTATAGATCCTACCTCAGTGTATATTATGAGTGTAGCCTGAATATCTTATTCTCAATGTAATACCGATAAATTATCTGCCGTATTTTTTTGAAAATAACATTTGAGGGAATCACCTTGATCATTCGTATAGCCAACACATCCAAAGGAAAAGGTAATTTACACATCAAAGCTCCAAGTAGAAAGATATTAAATCTGACATCCTTCTCCCTTGCCGAAAAACAGGTTAGTGCCGATCGCTCTGAACAACCTTTCAGATCAGAACTGTGGCTGCTAATATCAAGCAGGCCATGTGCTACACAATAGTCATAAAGTTCTGTTCCGTACATAGGAACTGTAGTGGAATAGCTCGGGTAGGTCACCTTACCTTTTTTACACATTTGAATACTGGCTAGTTCATCTTCAAGTGTCGATTCAGGCGCTGCAAGCATGAAGTTTACCCATGTATTTATGCCGTATGAGTGTATTTTTTTTAAAGTTGCTTCAATATCAATATCACGCATATTTCGCTTGAGAATTTTCTCGCGCACATGCTTTGACGTACTATCTACTGATAGATGAACAGAATAACAGCCCGCCTTCTTGAGTAACCTCAACAAATCATCATCAACTGTGTCAAGCCGGAGATAACAATTAAAAGGAATAGCAATACGTTTAGAATATTTGTCAGCAAACTCTTCGACCCATGAGTCTGCTTTAAGGGAAAAACAGTCATCACCAAACTTTACAAAATCTGTTCGATATCTTGATTTTACATATTCAATCTCGGCGATAACCCGTTCCACAGAAAACCTACGGACAAATTGCCCTTTGCCACGATAGAGCTCGTGATAATGGTTGTTACAGCAATATGTGCATTTGTATGGACAGCCCCGTGTTGCATAAAAGGTTTTTTTGGGAGTGTCCTTAAGGTATGAATGTGACAGGGTAATATCGCGGTCGGGCAATGGGAGGGCATCCAGATTGCTTATTAACGAACGGACAGGATTTGTCGTATTTTTTGTAATCAGATTGGGGATGTCATCATACGATCGTCCACTTTTAATTCTATCGAGCAACTCTCCAAAAGCCTCTTCACCCTCTCCAACGCAGTATACATCCATTTTACTTTGATTGAATGTCTCAGGTGAAAATGTTGCTTGTGGCCCCCCTAGGATGGATATGAAATCAAAGTGTCTGCTGGCGGTTTCGTGTGCCGATATGATTGAATTAAAGCCAACAACATTCGCAGAATAAGCGACAACTTCTGGCATCAAAATATTTAAGATTGATTCAAAATTATCACTATCCAGAACGCAGAGAGATGTTTGCCAGCCGCGTTGTTTAGCTATTGCTGAAAGAAAAGGTACTGCTATATGGTCTGCGTAGTCTAGCTGCGCAATAACAAAGAGAACATTCATTTCAGCCAAGGGAAACCCCATCTATCATACAAAACGTCCTTCCTCGTCACGGCGGGATATGATCGGATTTTTGACAGGCCACCATATATTAAGTTTCGGATCATTCCAGGTGTAGGTAAATTGCCCCTTGGGATTATAGTAGGTAGTCTGTTTGTAATGGAATATTGTTGATTCACTAATAACAAGATGTCCATTGCCATGTTTGGGGGGGACAAGAATTTGCCAGCGGTTTTTGTCAGAGAGGGTAAATGATTGCCACTTGCCGAAATCCGATGACTCTGTATCGCAATTAACTACGACAAAATAGAATTTCCCATGCAAACACGAAATCAATTTCCAGGTCTCGGCATCACCGTGGATACCTCTAATTACGTTTTGAGTTGAAATAGAGATATCGTCCTGAATGAATTTACATGTAATCCCCTTGGAAATATATTCGCTTTCATTGTAGGTTTCCACGTATTCGCCGCGAAAGTCTTCAAAAAACTGTGGTTTAATCAACATAACGCCAGCCAATTGAGTTGTTTCGACTTCCATTGCTAGCTCCTGAAATAGTTTTTCTTTTTTTGATATTCGTTTTGATTGGATAAAAACCACTCCCATGTCTCTTTTAATCCATCTACAAGTGACGTTTTTGGAGCATATCCGATTGAAAGCTTTGCTAACGATATGTCCATTACCCGAACAGGCGCGCCGGATGGTTTCGTAATATCAAATTCATAATTAAAATTGATGAAGCTGCGGAGAGCTTCCACAAGCTCTTTTACAGAATACCCTTTCCCGCTGCCAAGGTTGACAAACCCTCCTTTAGTCCCATGATATAAGGCAAGGATTACACCTTCAGCAACATCACGGCTGTATGCAAAATCTCTGATTGCAGTCCCATCTCCCCAAATTTTGACAGGGTTCTCGCCGTTATGAATTCGACACATGATTGAGGGGATTACCATAGCGTTTTCCGGGTCGAAATTGTCACCTGGACCATAGACATTGCAAGGGCGGACAATCGCAAAATTCTCCATGTCATACTGAACCTTGTATGCATAAACCTGTAGTTCAGCCACTCTCTTTGCCCATCCGGCAAAATCCATCGGTTCACTGTCAAGACGATAATCAGATTCTCGAAATACCTCCGCATTCGAGTAAGCTCCAATCGAGCTTGTATATACAAGTTTTGATACGTTGTTAATTCTCGATGCTTCCAACATATTGGTATTCATCATCAAGGTTGGGACAAAATGGCTCGCCAATTGTGTGCGCGAAACCTCAATAGAACCCTTTATGCCGGCGAGGTGGAAAACGAAATCAACTCCATTTGTTATCTCCTTGCAAAAGTTATAATCGGTAATGTCACCTAGAATGTGTTCAGCATGATCATGAACTATCACTTTGTCGAGCGAGACAATTTTTACTCTAGCACCAGCATCACACAGAATGCCTACAACCTGTCTACCGATTAAGCCTGTGCCACCAGTTACAAGAATTTTTTTCCCTATAAATTCTTCTGATACTGTTTTATCTAACATTATCAATCACCCTAACGAAAAAGGAATTAACTAACCGACACAAATCTCACAAGACGTTTTTGAATCTTATTCAAAAATACAATATGACGTTCTTGATGTGTAAGGATACCTCTTTAATTTTATATTATTGAGACCGATAACTTCGTTGAGAGCAACCGTTTCACCAGGGCAATCATGGTCATTTAATTCATCAAAAGCCAGTAAGCTTCCTTTAACAAGATGTGGTTTGATCGCCTCAAGACAATTTTTTGTTGGCTCATATAAATCAACATCAAAAAAAGCCATTGCTACAATTGTCTCGGGATTTTCTTTCAGATATTTTACTATTTCTTCAGAAGCATCTCCTACCCTGATGTCATATTTTTTTATGTGTGAGAGAGGATTATCATTTTCTTGGTACTGCATAATACGGTCTAAATATTCATAATAATTGTCCGTACACGATAAACTTCCTTCACTAATCAGTGCACATCCACGATTGTCCTTGTCGCTTACAGTTGGAAATCCTGTAAAAGTGTCAAATCCGACAACTTTACGCATTCTATTGAACGGCTCATAAATCCCACGTAATGCAGAAAAAAGTGAGAGATTCTGACCCCATCGCGTACCAAATTCTATAACAATACCTTGTACATCAACAATTTGTTTGTAGATGTGATCCATAAAAAGAATCCTGGAAAGGTTTTTAGAGCTAAGGAATAAACCTAAATTAGATAATATTGCGCTGTCTGGGATAGGACAATCATAGAATTGTTTCACAAAGTTATTGCGAATTTCATCTTCAGATGGACTTCTATAAAGTTCCTGAGCACCAATATTCTTTTCCATTCCATTCTCCTTGTTTGTTTGTTGACTATATATCTATTACTCTCGGATCAATGCCCTCACAGCTACATTGCCATTATACGCAATTTGCCAGGCCCAATATCTTAGTTTACCTTCAAACAGTTCATATTCAAAAACAGGATCATCTATCTTAACAACTCGTATTGGTTTTATCGGTACACCCTTCGCGATTAACTTGGCTAAATCATTCGCCGAAGGTACGAAACCATCTAGCCCTTTTGTGTCAACTTTGATTCTGCCTGTTGGAATTTCTAAAATCTCTGTAAGAAAAGTAGTAGTAATAAAGTCATAATCAGCCGTATTTAGCTCTAAATCCGTTGAGGCTGAGTTAGATAGTAGATGAGATGCGTTGCGGCTCATCGGGATTGCCACAATATTGTTATTCTCTGTGAGCCACTTGAGAGCTAATTGTGAAACGTTTGTATTGTATTTATGAGCAATTCTGAGCAGATCATCTTGTTTTGATTTATCATAAGTAATCTTTCCTGAACACAATGGAGTGTACGCTAAAACAGTTATTTTGTTCTGAGTGCAAAATGGAATCAGATCCTGTTCTGCTGTTCTATCAAAAAGATTGTATTCAACCTGGACGGAGGCAATATTGCCGACAGATAGTAAAGCTTCTTCAAGTTCCGGTACTGAAAAGTTACTCACGCCAATAGCTCTGATTTTTCCATCTGCTTGTAATTTAATCATAGCTTCTAATGTTTCAGAAACCGGAATAGTTGGGTTTGGCCAATGGATCTGATATAAGTCAATGTAATCAGTTCTCAGGCGTTTCAAACTATTCTCTGCAGAAGCGATAACATTGTCGTAGTGAAGATGTTCCGGCGATACTTTGGTCGCAATAACGACTTTGTCTCTCTGCCCCTTGGTCGCAATACCCACGAGCTCCTCAGAATGTCCTTTTCCATATGCTTCTGCAGTATCGATAAAACTCATGCCAAGCTCAATCCCTTGTTTTAACACTTTGATGGCTTGATTATCGTTAGTGTCATCACGGGAAAAATAGCCCCCAATACCCATGGTCCCCATGCCGATTGCAGGAATAAGGGTATTTGTATTACCAAGCTGCTTATACTGCATGATCAATAGCACTCATTATTTCTGATACAACGGTGTCCACATCAGTACCGTCAAGTCGACGCATAAACTCTCTTGATCCAACATCACGACGAGACACATCTGGAATTCCAAACATTTTTACAGGAATCATAATGTTATTTGTTACAAGAGTTTCAGCTATAATTGATCCAATCCCACCAATTATCGTGTGCTCTTCAAGCGTAAAAACACCTTTGAATTTCCTAAGCATTTCTACCAGCCCCTTCGTATTTACAGGTTTTAAACGGTAGAGGTCGATGACAGCTATGGCAATCCCTCGTTTTTCGCATTCTTTTGCAATGAATTGTGCCTGATTTACCATAATACCTGTGGCAATAATTGCGTAATCTATACCCGCCGTTATTTCGGAAACGCCAGAAGAAAAATCAGTGTCCGGTTGATATATTTGATCGAATGGACCTTTATCAAAGCGGATATAGCAGGGACCTTGACTGTTATAGGCAATGTGGATTGATGCCGCACATAGAGAACAGTCGGATGGACTCAGGATGGTAATCCCCGGAATGGCCCGCATAACTGCAACATCTTCGGTAATATGGTGTGTGGGGCCATCTGAGCTATACACGTAACCTGTTCCCATACCAATTATGGTAACAGGACGCTGCATGCAGCAGATGTCGATTTTGATCTGCTCCAGGCAACGCAAGGTGACAAAGTTTGAAATGCCATACACAAATACTTTTTTCCCGCTCATAGATAAGCCAGCAGCAACACTCATCATGTTTTGTTCAGCGATTCCAACATTATAAAACTGCTCTGGAATATTTTTCTTGAATAGAGTGAGCATATATGCGCCGGTATCAGCACTTAGAACAATGACATCTTTGTCCTTGAGAGCAAGCTCATAGAGCTCTTCGAATATGGCATCTCTTGCATCTTCGTAAATTTTCATCGTCCAAGCTCCTCTATCGCCTGCGCTATAAACTCACCTTTAGGCAATGTATGATGAGCTTGGGGGGTGTTTTCAAGCGAAGATATTCCCTTGCCTTTTATCGTCTGGGCAATAATCATTCGAGGCTTCCCTGTCTGCTCAAGATTACGTAAAATATTTATTACTTGTTCGATAGAATGTCCGTCCTGAATGATTGTTACTTCCCAACCAAATGCTTTCCACTTGTCAGCAAGAGGCTCGAGTCCGGCATTGTTTTCGGTAAACTCTTCAGACCCGAGAAGATTGCGGTCGGTAATGGCAATCAGATTGCTCAACTTGTGGTGTGCAGCGAACATGGCCGCTTCCCAAACAGAGCCTTCCTGAGATTCACCATCGCCAATTATGACATATATCCGATATTCCTTACTGTCCAGCTTGGCACCTAAAGCAATTCCAGCAGCGACACCGAGTCCATGTCCGAGCGAACCTGAAATAATTTCTATTCCAGACACATGACTGTCACAATGCCCTCCAAGCAAGCTGCCATCCTGAGTATAAGAATCCAGATCGGATTCTTTTATTAAGCCAAGATCTGCAAGAATTACATAGAGCGTATTATTGGAATGCCCTTTACTCATGATGAATCGGTCTCTATCTGGGTGCATGGGATTATTAGGATCAAAATTTAATATCCCGCCATAATAGAGGGCAACCAGCAGCTCTGTGCTTGAGAGGGAACCTCCGAGGTGCCCCTTACCTGCATGCAGTACAACCTCAAAGGCTCGTTTACGGATGTATTTTGCTTTTTGTACGAGTTGTTCGCTAGTCATGTGTTGTCCCTTCAAGACAGTGTACTCTTGTACCAGTTAATCGTCTTTTCAAGTCCTTCTCTAAACGATATTTTCGAAGAAAAATTGAGTACATTCAGCGCTTTTGTATTATCTATTTTCCTTTGCTTGATCGTCATTGGTTTTGTTGAATTGAAAGAGTATTTTCCGTCATAGTGTGTTAATTCACTGATATTTTCGACCGCTTCTCCAATTGTTTGCAATGATCCGGCAGCAATGTTGTAAACTTCAAAACCGGAAGTTTTTTCGAAGGCTAGCAATACTCCCCTGACAAAATCATCAATATAAATAAAATCCCGTACAACGTCCGGAGTACCCCAAACTTCAATTGGATTTTGTTTTTCAACAAACTTTCGTATAAGAGCAGGTAGCACATGAGATGCAATGAGGTCAAAACTGCTGTAAGGGCCATATGCATTAGATGGCCTAATAATAAGGATCTCCATTCCATACCACTTATAATAGAACTCTGCGAGTTTTTCGGAATATCTCTTCATCCAGGCCGGACCGAAATAGTTGCCCGGGGGATCATCAAGGAATGCATCTTCTTCTTTCAAAGGACGCTCATACTCAGGGTATACGGCAGAGCTACTAATAAAAACGAATTTTTTGACTTTTGCTTTTGCAGCAGCATCTAAAACATGTGAGTTTATAAATACGTTTTCTGTAATTTGTGCTACCGGATTTGTTGCCATTTCATGTGCACCTGATGTGTGTGCAGCGCAGTGGAAAAAATAATCGATTCCTTCAGGAAGTTCGGCGCTTTTGCTAAAATCACATATTATCTCGGTAACATTTTCAGTATTTGCTTTCCAAAAGCTCTGCTTATCTTTATGCAGGGATTGGACATAAACCTTTGCACCTCTGCTCAATAATTCTTTGGCAAAATTTGTTCCTAAGAAACCAGTTCTACCGCCTGAAATATATACATTCTTGCCATTAAACATTTGCTGTCTCCCCCTATGGCTATAGCCTCTCTATGAGATAAGTATCACTTTATCTTGTCAAAAAGGTTTTTTCAGACATAACTTTTCCACGCCAGTAATCGAGAAGATCCTGCATGGTCTTCTCGAACGATATCTCAGGTTTCCACCCGGTGTGGGTCCAAAATTTAGTAGTATCAGGCACCTGGAGATCCGCATCAAGCGGGCGCAGTCGAGCCTGTTCAGTCTCTACACGGATGCTGTCCCGACAAGTTGATATAGAAATAAGATGCTTTAACATATCCTCCACAGTACATGAAAATGCCCCTCCGACATTGTAGTACGCGCCGGGAACAGGATTAACAGTCACAAGCATATAGTAGGCTCGTACAGCATCGCGCACATCCGCCCATGTCCTCATGGACTGAAGATTACCGGTCTTTACTATCGGCGGGATCAGCCCCCTCTCGATCATGGCTACCTGTTTTGCAAAGGTGGATTCGGCAAATACATCCCCTCGTCGTGGTCCGGTATGGGTAAACATGCGTGTAACAAGTACTTTCTGTCCATAGGCCTCGGCATGAAACCGCCCTACCAGATCGGTGCCAGTTTTGGAAATGGCATAAGGCGAAGCCGGGTGAAACGAGCACTCCTCATCAATAGGTAGTTTATCTTGCGAGACACGCCCAAAAACTTCTGAAGAGGAACAAACATGAATAATAGGGTCTATCCCTGGGCAACGGCGTAGCGCCTCTAAGAGGCGTTCCGTTCCAAGGATATTAGTGTCAAGCGTTTGGATCGGGGCAGTAAAGCTTGTGGATGGATAACTTTGGGCTGCTAGATGAAATACGTAATCAGGCCGGGTTTCCTCAACTGCATTGACCAGTGAAACGTAGTCACAAAGATCGCCATTGATAAAGTGTACCCGCTCTTTACGGTTGGCCCGGTCAAGCAGATGCTCGACGTTATCCAGCGGACTGCGCCATCGGCACATTCCGTAAATGATCCAGTCAGTGTTTTCGAGGAGAAAATCAGCCAGGTGTGATCCGACCATGCCGGTTATGCCGGTTATCAGGACATTCATGATGTTTGCTCCCTGTTTACCATAACAAAAGCAGTACCAAGTTATCGAAATCTCCGGAGTGCTTCAAAGATTAATATTGTTTTGAACTAAATCAATGAAAATCCTATTTGCCCCAATCCCTCGAATACCTGAAATCCCGATCAATGGTCCGGTTAGACACTTTTGCGATGACCGGTAGCCGCCGCTTGAAGTGGGAGTTTTGGACCTTTTTGTAGATATCGTCAACAAAGTCCACTTCGAGGCCTTCCGCCAGCAGCTCCTCTGTGATCTTTCGCTGATCCACCATACGGTAGAGCAGTTCATCAACCTGACGGTACGAGAATCCCAGTTCTTCCTCGTCGGTCTGACCGGCCCAGAGATCGGCCGAGGGGTTCTTCTCGATCACTTCTTTGGGGACTCCCATTGCCTCTGACAACTGCCAGACCTGACTCTTGTAGAGGTCGCCGATCGGGTTGAGGGCTGAAGCCATGTCGCCGTAGAGGGTGCCGTAGCCGAGCAACAGTTCGGTTTTGTTGCTGGTGCCCAGCACCAGGGCCGAGAGCAGGGCCGAGTGGTCGAACAGGATGGTCATGCGTTCGCGGGCCATCTTGTTGCCGCGCCGCATGTTGTTTGCCTCCGGGAACATATCGAAGTAGGAGTCAACCATCGGGGTGATTGGCACAACGCTGAAGTTAACACCGCAAGCCTGAGCCACCAGTCGTGCGTGGGTCTCGCTTTCCGGGTTGCTGGACTTGTAGGGCATGCAGATGGCGTGGACATTCTCCGGACCCAGGGCCTCGGCGGCTATGAAGACCACCAGGGCCGAGTCGATACCGCCCGACAACCCCAGGACGGCTTTCTGTACCCCTACCTTATGCACCTCATCCTTGACAAAGCCGACCAGAATCTTTCGTAACAGGTCTGTGTTGGCTGAAAGTCCTCCCATTACTGCCCCCTTTTAGATTCGATGCGCCGCAGTTCCTGCATAGTGACGAACAGGTTCTCATCCCGCAGCATTGGGAAGAAAATCCTTTCGCGACGCAAGGCCCCTTCATCGAGAGTAGCCCTGACAGAATCCTCTTCAAGGATTTTTCCGCGAATTACGGATTCTCCCGAGGGTGCGATGTATTCCGACCCGCCCCAGAAGTTGACACCGTCTTCGTAGCCGACCCGGTTACAGTAGAGTACTCGGCAGTTCAGGAACATGGCAGTGGTGGAGGTCAACTGCTGCCAGGCGCGGGCCGACCCAAGGATTTCGCCTTCAATCCCCCGGCCGGGACTGCTGGAGAGGCAGATCAGTATTGAGGCGCCATCCATGGCCAGGATGTAAGAGCTGGAGAGATGCCACATGTCTTCGCAGATGAGCAGTCCCATGCGGCCAAACTTGGTATCGAAGGCGCGGAACCGCTCCCCCCGGGCCAGGTAGCGCTGTTCGTCGAACAGGCCGTAGGTGGGGAGGTAGACCTTACGGTGCAGATGTCTGATTTCGCCGTCTTCAAGATAGAGGGCCGTGTTGTAAAAACGGTAATCGTCAGTTACTTCCACTAGGCCGATTGCAATGGAGATTTGTCGGGAGAGTTCTTTGAGGTGTGTGATCTCGGAAGAGTCGATCCTGAGTGCCACTTCAGGTACTAGATCTTTAAGGAAATAGCCGGTGACGGCCAGTTCAGGAAAGACAATCAGGTCAACCTTATCAGCAGCAGCTTTCTTGATTCGTTCTTCAATGAGCACCAGGTTTTCTGCAACGCAACCGAGCTTAGGTTTGAGTTGTGCAAGAGTTACGCTGATACCGGTCATCGCCTAGGCCTTTCGTGCTGTCACGCACAGATGCCAACCCCAGCGCTGTTCCATCCAACGGAAAAGTGAGTGTGGCAGGCAACTGAAATACCAGACCATCTTGTACTGGTAGTTTCTGTATTCGGGGATGCTATAAGGGAATATATGATCGATGCGGGTGTCTATGATTTTGAAACCTTTGAGGAAGTCTTTCACAGTCTCTGTTGTATAGGAGTAGGTGACCGGACAACCTGTTTCCGCTTCGGAATAGCGTGCGATCAGTTCGTCCAGGGTCTCGCCCGGTTTTTTACCGTATTTCAGTTGCATCCAGAAGACCTTCCAGGAGGTGCGGTAGTAGACCATGATCTTGAAGATGCTGTCCTTGTCCATGTATTTGTGGATCTGCTCGATGACTCGTTCTGGATGAGGCGTGTGGTGAATGACGCCGAAGGAATAGACTAGGTCGTAGCGCTCGACCGGGACGTAATCACTCAGTTGTTCCGCATTGGCCTGATAGAAGGTTATGTTGTTCAGCCCGAATACCTCGGCCCGTTTCTTTGCCAAGGCAAGTGATTCGGTTGAGAGATCGACTGCCGTAACCTGGGCACCGGCCCGGGCAAAGTTGATGGTATCGGTTCCCAATCCGCAGCCGATCTCCAGCACTTTTTTACCCCTCCACTTTTCGAATTCGGCGAAGAGCGGTATGTGCGGCTCAACATAATACTTGCGGGCCTCTACCTCATCGAAATACTGCTGTGTGCCGACCGGGCTGGGCGAATGCCTGACATTGCAGGGACGTGCATTCCAGTAGCTCTGGACTTTTTCCAGCTCAATGTTGCTGAAAGGGTTGTTGGTGCTCATATCGGATCATTCCTTTGAGGGGATGCCGACACCAAGAGGAATATAGGTGAAGGCTGAAAGATTCTTATCCAGAGCGATGCGCCAGCTGTCGATGACGATGCTGTAGGCCGGAACGAGCGCGGCAATCCGGCTCCAGTCCAGTTCCCGATACTCTGGCCAGTCGGTCAGTAGGGCAATCGCCGATGCTCCCGACAGGCAGTCATAGGGGCTGAGTGTGCATGTCACATGGTCTCCCAGCACAGCGCGGGCTGCATCGAGTGCCCTGGGGTCGTGCAGGGTTACCTGGTAGCCGACTGTGGAGAGGAGCTTTGCCAGCATGATGGAGTGTGATTCCTCGATAATATGGGTGTCGGCCTTGTAGGAGAGGCCCAGCAGGGCAACCTTGGCCGGAGGTGCGCAGTGGGTGGAGATCTTTTGGAAGATCCGCTCCGGGATGCTGTTATTGACCGCTACGACCGCCTTGCCCAGCAGTGCTTCGCCGCCGAACTCCTCGGCAAAGGATTGGAAGGCGAGGTTGTCCCGGGGAAAGCAGGGTCCGCCGAAACCGAGCCCGCCTTTGAGGTACTTGTTCCCCACCCGGCTGTCGGCCCCAATGGCTGCGGTGATGGTATCCACATCAGCACCCGGCACCTGTTCGCAGATGGCCGCCAGACCGTTGGCGTAGCTGATCTTCATAGTGACGTAGCAGTTGAGGCTGATCTTAGTGATCTCGGCATTGACCAGCGACATGACCGCCATGGTTGGCTTCGTCTTGCAGGTGGATGCATAAAGTTCTCGCACGGTGGAGCCGGAGCGTTCATCAGATGCGCCGATCAGGACCATGTCCGGGTTGAGGAAATTGCGGACGACTGAGCCGAGGGCGATGAACTCGGGATTATAGACCAGTCCAAAATCCCTGCCGCACAGTTTGCCGGTGGCTTGTTCCAATAGTGGCTTGAAGATGCCGTCGCAGGAACCGGGCATGACCGTTGACACCACATCAACAATATGAAAGCTGTCCTTGGCCTTGATTGCCGGTGCCAGCCCTTCCAATACCGTGATCAAGTATTCATTGGTAAATCTACCGTCTGAAAGGCTTGGTGTGGGGACAATGATAAGGGTCGCATCAGATGCCTGGACGGCAGCATCGTAACTATCGACAATATGCAAGGTGTCCCACCCTGACATTAGAAGTTCAGACAGTCCGGTTTCGTCAATGGGGTTGCGATGGGCCTTCAGCTCGTTTCTGAAATAATCGCTGAGATCGTAGCCATAGACATGGTGGCCCGCTGCGGCGAAGCAGGCAGCCGTGCAAAGCCCCAGCTTGCCGAGGCCGATGACGGAAATATTCATGTGTTTCCTCGCGGAGTCAGATAAATTTATAGGTCATGCTGTCATTAAGGATAACCTGTTCGTAGATCTCATTGTGCGGCTGGTAGGTACAGCGGGGACACTCACCTCGAATCTTGATCCGGTCGTGAATCTTCCAGTGATCTTCGCTGCCCCATAATCTGTTAATCTGATTGACGTCGGTCAGATTACTGCCAAGTTCTAACTTGGCATCACCACGCCGGTCGCAGCAGAGACCGAGGGTGAAGGCGTCTTTGTCGGCAGCCTTACCAAGTGGTGGCATAATAACTGCTGTCATAAAAACGGCGTAGCATTTTTGAAAATGGTTTGAAGCGTCGAACTGTGAGTTAAACTTATGGGTAATGCCATACACGTTAAAAGTTTCATCGTCGAGCTCAAGCGTTTTAGATATCTGCTCATTGAAAAGCTGGATATCTTCTTGAGTAAATTTAATTGTGTTTGTAGAATTTCCTACATTGTCCCAAGTCGTACCGGCCGGCCGAAAGTGGATATTCTTACAGCCGATCTCCTTGGCAAGCTTGGCGGCCTGATAGATCTCCCCGATATTATCCTTGTAAAGCAGATACTTGTAGCTGACTCCGTAGGCGGGATGCTTTGAACCAAGACGGTGATTGTGACGCCTTGCATAATCAACCAACGTAGCAATATTATTGACGATAGTCTCAAACGTATTGAGCTCCGGTTTCAGCTCTTTAAGCTTGTTAAGTGTCTCCGGTGTCCCCGCATCGACCGACACACCGACCCAGGTACAGTGGGAAAGACTGTCCATAACCGGATAGATCAGGCTGCCATTGGTGACGACGCCAACTTCTACACCGTTCGCAATGACTCGATCAATAAAGGGGGCGGTGGCAGGATTGAGCAGGGGTTCGCCGCCACCTGCCACACAGATGGCCTCCACCCCCGGCTTCCAAACAGTATTTCCTTCACCCCAGCGGGGCAGGAAGTCTGCGATGTTCATAAGGGCCTGCTCAGACAGGCTACCCTTTCGATGGGTACGAACAAATGCCGCATTGCACCAGGCACAACCAAAATTACAGGCATTGGTCGGATCAACCGTTATCAGAACGGGAGGGGGAATTGGTTTACCACGCCTGATCTGTCGCCACCGATGGACGTGAGAGAGAAGTTTATAGCTGTTAAATGGATTCCAACGTTTGGAGGCCGCCCACTCTTGCGGGCTTGGAACTTGTGATGAGGTAGGCTGATCTTTCTCGTTGGCTGCCAAGTGTGTTCCTCCGCTTGTTAAGGTAATATCAGAAAAATGATTAGAGAGAGCAGGACTACCGTTGTAACATTTCTCTCACTTCACAGTTCCACGGTTCAACTTCCAGCGCACGCCTGTAGAAACTCCTGGCCTCATCCGGGCGTCCGACAGCCTGGCAGATCTGCCCAAGGGCAGACAGAATTTCAATATCACGAGGATTTTGCCGGAACAGATGAAGATAGATATAAATGGCGTCATCAGGCCGACCGACTGCTACGAAGTACAGGTCTGCCAGGTTCTTACGAAAGTTGTTATTTGCCGGGTCCAGTTTAACCGCCTGCTCGTAGGCCACCTGCGCAGCGCCAACATCTCCCATGCTGTAAGCCACCACCCCCAGGTCATTATGGGCAACCGCATTGTATGGATTCTGGGCAATGGCCTGTTCCAAAAGGTTTCGGGCCGCTAAATATTCCCCCTGTGGCATAAGTGCACGTGCCTCAGTAATCAGCTCATCCACAGATTTAACCGGTTGGGTGAGTGGTTGCTGCTGCACGGTTTGCTGCAGGCCTGCCAGTGCCTGACGTGCATCCGTATTCCAGGGTTCTATCTCAAGTGCTCGACGATAGAAACTTTTAGCCTCATCCGGGCGACCGACAGAACTGCAGATATGCCCAATATTTATCAGTGTTTCAACATCGCGGGGCTGATTATGAAGCAGTTCCAGATAGATATGAATTGCCTCATCGATCATGTTCAATTCGGCAAAATACAGATCCGCCAGGTTTCTTGCAAAAATGCTGTTGTCTGGTTGCAGTCTGTGTGCATCTTCATAATGCCGTTGTGCAGCTTGACAATCACCCGACTTGTAGCGGATAACGCCCAGATCATTCTGATACAGCGCATTGCCGGGATAGCGTGCTGCCAGCAGTTCAAGCTGTTCACGGGCAGCGGCCAAGTCGCCCTGACTAATGGACTTTTGAGCATCCTGATACAACTCTTCTTCGCTTTTTTGCGGTGTCTCCGGCGGCAGTGAAAAGGCTGGCGTTGTCATCTCGACCTGAAAGTGCGCCGATGACGTATCTAAACGTCCTGAACCAGCCATGGCAGTGCCCAGCTGTCCTAATGCGATCAACGCCTCAATATCACGTGGGTTGCGTTTAACAACCTCAAGATAGATATCAACCGCATCTTCAATCCAACCCAGCTCTACGGCATAGAAGTCAGCGAGGTTTTTACGTAATAGTGTATTATCAGGCTGAAGTCTGGCCGCCTTTTCATAGTGGGCCAAGGCTAGTGTAGGGTTGCCGGACTGGTGATACAGCACCCCGAGATCGTTGTGGGCCAAGGCAAAAGAAGGAAATGTCACCAGAAACTCTTTTACCTTTAAAATTGCTTCCTGCTTGGGCATTCCTTGAACGGATGCGGAAAGGCGGTCATAGAGCGCCCCTTCTTCTTGTGATAGTGATTCAGAAACCACGATGCTGTTCACATGCCTCTCCTTAACGCGTTATCAGAATGCCTTCAGTGCATAACCATCTATTTCATCTGCAGAGCTGTCCATACTCCGCCCGGAAGCATCTTTGCCCTTAAACGAAAAGACCAGATGTGAGGGATCAATGGTGGCTGTTCCGTCTGAATTTTGGTTCAGACGGAATTTTATTGTCGCTTCATTGGTTAGATCATTATAGGTAACCGAAAGTGGAAATTTGGGTATTGAAGCCTCTTTTGAGGTAACCGGCATGGTATTATTATAATAGCCTGCCGTACCACCTTTGGCGCGCGTAATCGACCAGTTGAGCGGGTTACTTACCGAGGCGATGTCCATCTTTTCAGAAAAAGTGAAGGTAATTGAGAATTCCTTGGAGCTGTCCGGTTCAAGCAGTGTCGGATCCAAAGCCCAGAGCGGAGTGCCAGCCCCCAGCAACTCAACAAAACCACCGCTCTTTGCGGTATCCATGCTGACTATTTTGGGCTTATTGATGACATACTTAAGATCTTGAGCCAGCGAATAATCCGTGCTATTAAGTATACTTAGCTGTTCCTGAGCCTTGTCAGTCTCGCCCATGCCATGATAAGCAACTCCCAACTCATAGTTGGCTGAAGAAAAGTTTTTTTTAAGTGTTAGAGCTTTTTCAAGATTTTTTGCAGCCTCTTCATATTTGCCCTGCTTGTTATACAATGTCCCCAAGCTATAGAAGACGTTTCCGTCCCTTGGTGAAATTTTCTCCGCTTTTCTGAACTGAGCCTCTGCTTCATTAAGTCGATCAGTATTCAAGTACAGATGGCCCAATGTATAATCCGGTACAGGGTTCAGTGGATCCATCCGGGCTGCTTTTTTTAGCGATTTCTCTGCTTCAGTATAGTTTTTATCCTGCAGATAGGCATTGCCAAGGTTCACCAGCGAGTTGACCGAGAGCGGCTGCAGCCGCACTGATTCCTTAAACTCTTTAATTGCTTCCTTTGTTTTATCTTGAGAAAGGTAAATATTACCCAAATAGGTATGGGCCGTATCATTTTCAGGATCAAATGCCAGTGCTTTTTTAAACTCCTTAATTGCCGATTCATTATTATTGTTTTGCAGATGATACGCAGCCTGCTGTAGAGCGTAGTTAGCAAGATTAGTCCTTTGGCTCTGGGCAGAAAGCGCCCCAGAGAAAATGGCATCAGAACTTTGGTCAAATAGTGAACTCATACCTATACCCTCCTTCCAATAGGGTGCAGTATACTTTTCGGCAGTTTATCTTATTTAGTTAAACCCTATCGCCTTTTTTCCGGCTTCTCAATCCCATGCTTATCAATCCGATATTGCAATGTTTTATAGGAAAGCCCTAAAATAGGTGCCGCCTTGCCGATCACCCAGTCGGCCCGCTCCATGGCTTTCAGGATCAAAGCCTTTTCCATTTCTTCAAAATTAATCCCTTCCGGCGGCAGTTCAAAGGGGACCATAGCCCCTTCGGACAGACTACTGATCTCACTCGGCAGGTCCTCCGGCTGGATGATGCTGCCCTCTGCCATCAGAACGGCCCGCTCGATTACCGACTCCAGCTGACGCACGTTGCCCGGCCAGGTGTAGTTCATCAGCTGTTTAAGGGCTGGCTTGGACATCCCTTCAACAGCGATCCCTGAAGCCTCACGGTATTTTACCACAAAGAAATTTGCCAGGGTGGCGATATCACTGCCACGCTCCCGCAGTGGCGGCAGGTTGATCCGAATCACATTCAGGCGATAGTAGAGATCTTCACGGAAGGCCCCTTTTTTTATCTCCTGTTCAAGATCCCGGTTGGTTGCTGAAATAATCCGCACATCCAGCGGCAAGTTGATCTTACCTCCCACCCGGCGGATCTCTTTTTCCTGGATGGCACGCAACAGCTTGGCCTGCATGGAGACGTTCATCTCGCCGATTTCATCCAGGAAAACCGTACCTCCGTTGGCTGCCTCCAGAATACCAATCTCACGGGCATTGGCGCCGGTGAAACTTCCTTTTTCATGTCCAAACAGTTCACTCTCGATCAGGGTTTCCGGTATGGCAGCGCAGTTAATGGCCATAAACGGCTGACCTTTACGGGGGGAACGGTCATGCACGGCACGAGCCACTAACTCCTTACCGGTACCTGACTCTCCATAGACCAATACGGTTGAGGAGGTGGCAGCGATCTTGGTGACAACCCGGTAAACCTCTTTCATTTTTGGATGTTCACCAATAATCGAAGGAATCCGCTCAATCTCAGCGACCCGCTTTTGCAGCACCCGGTTTTCCCGCACCAGAGTAATCCGTTCAAAGGCCCGCTTCAGGGTTAACAGCAGATTTTCCCGCTCAAGCGGCTTTTCCAGATAATCAAAAGCACCGCGCTTCATGGCCCCTACGGCAGAATCCACCGTGCCATGGGCGGTCATCATAATCACACACTGCTGTGGATCATCGGCCATGACCTGCTCAAGCAGGTCCAGCCCGGACTGTCCCTGCATCTTCAAATCGGTCAGAACTAGATCGAACTCCCGTTTACCCAACAGGGCAAGTGCTTCCTCTACACCGGGGGCTTCAGCAGTGTCATAACCGACCCCCTGCAGAATCATGGTCAGAATTTCGCGCTGACCTTTTTCATCATCGACAATCAGAATGCTTCCGTTCATCCCTTTGCGTCCTCCATCGGCAACCGTACGGTAAACGTGGTTCCTTCACCGGGGCTGCTGGCCACCAGTATTTCGCCACCATGGGCCTTTACAATCCGTTCGGTGATGGCCAATCCCAGACCAATCCCCACATCCTTGGTGGTAAAGTAGGGTTGAAAGACCTTTTCAAGATCTTCTTCAGCAATGCCGCAGCCCTGATCCTTAAAATCAAGCCGCACCCAGCCAGACTCTTGATCAAGCTCTGCTCCCAGTACAATTATGCCTCCATGGGACATGGCCTGGGCCGCATTGGTAATAAAGTTGGTAATACAATTACGCATCAATTCTGGATCAAGTGACAACACCGGCAGATCAGCGGCAATCCTCTTCTCAACCGTCACCTTCTGCTCAGCCAAACGTTCATATAACACCGAAAGGGTCCGCTCCAGCAACTGCTCGTACGTTATCTCACTCTTACGCAGCTTCAGAGGACGGCCGTAATTCATAAAGTTAATCACCATGTAGTTAGCACGGCGAACCTCTTCCCGAATTTTATCGGCCAGCGCAGTCACCTCATCGGCCCGCTCAGGACACTGCTCAACCACTTCGCTACGCAGGTGATCAATGGCCAGACTGATATAATTCAGCGGGTTACGAATTTCATGGGCAATGCCTGAGGCCAACTGTCCTACCTTTGAGAGATGCTCTGCCTCGTACAGACGCTTCTCCAGAACCTCCCGCTCTCGCAGCTTCTCCACCATTTCGTTAAAGCCCTTGGCAAGCTCGCCAACCTCGTCAGTGCTTTCAACAGGAATGGTAACCGACAGATCGCCGCTGGATACCTTTTTAAAATCCTGCACCAGCCGGTGGATCGGATCAGTATAACGTCGGGAAAGATAGATTGAAAAGGCGATGCCAACCGTAAAGACCATACCGGTTGCCGCCAACCGCTTGATAAAATTGGAATGCTGGATACTCTGGATGTTATCCAGCAACATATTAACCTGTACATAGCCCAGATGTTCATCACCAACAATAACCGGCACCACCACATCATACGGTTTTTGAGAAAGGATTGTACCGCCCTCAGCCTTACGTGGGGCTGACCTGACCCCTTTTTCCAGCTTTTTCAGGTCTTTCAGTTTGCCAATTTTTTCAGGATTGGTGGAATCAATGATCTCCCCTTCACTGTTGATGATATTGATCTCGTTAATCCCTTTTTGACGGGCGCCCTCAAAATAGTCCGAAAGTCTGGAGGTTTCTGTTTCAGAGGTCAAATCCGCAATACTAAGCTGCACCGCCTTTGATATTTCTCGGGAACTCTCCTGAATTTCATGTACCAAAGCGGTCTGGGAGAACTGGTTAAGGGTAAAAAGCGTCACCCCCGCCAGTACCAGCAGCGATATCATGATCAAGACCAGGCGGGTATTCAGGTTCATCAGACAACTCCGACTGAGGGAAAGTGTTGCCAGAGTACCAGCAAACCCCTGCTCTTGCAAGGAGGCCATCTGATCTCTGAAAATATTGACACCCTCCTGCAGGCGGTGTAGAACCTCCTCGATGAAAACTCTACCTTCTCATAGCAAAACGTTTCGGAACTATTTTTCCGGACTTGCATATACCCTTGCATTTATTCTCGTTTTAAGCGGCTGCACCACAGTCATACCCCGTGCTGATCTGCCCTTGATCACCAACGAATCCTGCGGTGAGCAGGTCAAGGTGGTGACGGTGCCGTTGCCAGTGATTGCCACCTCTCCCAATGAGGGGATTACCGCCGGCGCCCTGTCGGCCTTCCTGATCCACAACCAGAAGGATGAAGTCTATTCGCTGCTGGCCCCCCAGATTAACCACAACAAAAACTTTGGTTTTACCGGCACCCTGTATGGCTCCGTCAATCCCACCGCTGAGCAGAATATCGAATTCAACCTTTCGCAATCACAAAAGAAAAATTTTGATTATGAGGCCAGAATACGTGACACCAGCTTTCTGAACGGCAATCTTGAACTGAAAGGCTTTCTGGGCTGGTTTGCCGATGGTTCTTCCCGTTTCTTTGGCTTCCATGCCCGTACCCCCAATGAGCTGGAGACCAACTATACCAACCGTGAGATCACCTATAACCTGTCTGCCACCTGGTTTCTTGGGCGGCGCTACTATCTGGAACTGGGGCACCGCTTCCGCTCGGTCTCCATCAGCCAGGGTGCCATCAAATCAGTACCGTTCATCACCGACAAATTTTCACAGCAGGATGTTCCAGGGGTGGATGGTTTTACTACCCATGCCCCGCGCATCTCACTGATTTACAGCAGCTACGACAGCAAGACACTGCCCACCTATGGCGGCTATGCCCGGATCACCTTTGAGCCCACCATCAAGGCATTAGGTGGTGCAGAGGACTATCGCCACTATGAGGTAGAGTTAAAGGGCTACGTCCCCCATGATGAGGCAAAACGATTCATCTCCGTCTTCAGGCTGATGTACAATCAGACCTTGGGGGATACGGACAACAGTAAGGTACCATTTCTTGAACAAAGTATCCTGGGTGGGGAAAACACACTGCGGGGCTATGGCAGAAACCGCTTTATCGACAACAGCTTTCTGCTCTTGAACCTGGAAGAACGTATCCGTCTGTTCCGCTGGGAGATCTTTAATGTAACCGCTGATTGGGAACTGGCCCCCTTTATTGATCTTGGAGCCGTGATGGAGAGATTTGACAAAGCCAGCTCACGGAATTTTGAGTTCAACCCCGGCATCGGCTTCAGGGCTACCGTGCGCCCCAATATTGTTGGTCGTGTTGATGTGGGAGTAGGCAAGGATGGGCCAGCAGTCTACGTGGGTCTAGGATACCCCTTCTAACTTCACCCTTCACCCTTGCTTCAAGCCCCCCTGCATCCTGGCTAGCTCGGCATACCGCCCACCCAGCTGTAACAGCTCAGAAGGCGTGCCCTGTTCCACAATCCTGCCTTCATCAAGCACCAGTATCCGCTGGCAATCCCGAAAGGCCGACAGACGCTGTGAGACCATCAGCACCGTCTTGTCCTGCCAGCTTTCAGCCAAAGCCTCCAGTATTTCTTCTTCTCGACCGGCATCCACGGAGGCCAACGGGTCATCCAAAAGCAGTAATTTCGGTTCTCGCACCAGCGCCCGAGCCAAGGCCACCCGTTGACGCTGCCCACCTGAAAGCGTCACCCCTCGCTCCCCTACCACCGTGGCAAGTCCGGCACTGAACCCCTGCAGGTCTGAGACAAGTCCGGCCCGTTGCAACGCCAATTCCAGAGAGCCAGTACCACCGTAGGCAACGTTATCTGCAATGCTCCGCGAGAAAAGCGCTGTTTCCTGTGGCAGATAGCCGATCAACCGCCGCAATGAAGCCAGTTCCAGCCCATTCACGTCCTGACCATCAACGAACAACATGCCGTCAGCCAGTGGCAACAGACGCGGCATCAGACGCAGCAGGGTTGATTTACCGCAACCCACCGGTCCGGTGATCCCGACCCGCTCGCCTGGGGTAATGGTAAAGCAGATATCATGCAGTATCTGCCGGTCTCCATAGCTGAAGCACAGTCCCCGTGCCTCAAGCCCCTGCCCCAGGCCATCGGCCTGTCCGGCATCAGGTCTTTCCACCACAGCCGGACTACTTTGCAACAGCTCATTCAGACGAGCCATGGAGGCGGCACCCCGCTGAACCAGAGTCAAGATCCAGCCCAGCACCGCTGTGGGCCAGGCCAAGAGCGCCAGATAGCCGGAAAAAGCAACAAACTGCCCCAGGCTGATCTGGCCGGTTATCACCAACCGCCCGCCAAGATAGAGCACGGCCAAGGTGCCAGCCCCGGTTGCCAGCGCCATGATCGGCATTACCAACCCGCGCAGCCGTGCCAGTTCAAGATTCTTTGCAAGACATTGCCCTGAAATACAGTCAAACTGCTCTGCAACAGACGCCTCGCGGCAATAACTCTTGATCAGCCGGATAGCCCCGACTGATTCCTCGGTCAGACTGGAAAGCCGGGCAAGCTCATCCTGCGCCTGCCGAGAGACGGAAAAAATCCTGCTGCTCATGGCACGCACCGCCAGCACCATCAGCGGTAGTGGAGCCACTGCAGCCAGAGTCAGGCAGGGGTTGATCCGCACCATCAGCCAGATGCCGGCCAGATAAATCACCGTTGTGTTCAGGAGACTCATAACCCCAAAACCGGTCAGCATCCGTACATTAGTCAGGTCATTGGCAAAGCGGGAGAGGATGTCACCGGTCCGTTCACGAGAAAAATAACCCAGATCAAGGGTCAGCAACCGGGCAAACAGCGCTTCCCGGATCTGAAACTCAAGTAACCGTGCAGCATTCAGCACCACGGTCCGGGAGAAGATTCTAACCAGGGCATACCCGGCAGCGACCAGTGCGATCAGAGCCGCTGCCCGGCTTGATGAGAGAGCCACCTGATCAGGATGCTGCAACCCGTCAATCACCAGCTTCAGCAGCCAGGGGATCAGCAGGGCACAGCCGTTGGTCAGCACCAGCAGAAAGGCTCCGATGGCATATCGCCAGCGAAGCCCCTGCAGAAAAGGAATCAATGTTATTAAGGCAGCCATGCCGGTACGTTACAGCCCATTACGGCACCGTCTCTTTAGTCACCACCAGATCCGTACCGCCCTTACCGTTCGGCTTTAGAATCGAGATTACTTTATGGGGCGGCAGTGATGGATGGGTTGTCAGCGATCGGCCTGATTTTTCAAACAGCTGATTCAACTGCTCTATCAGGTCATGATCCGTGATCAGCTCTTCTGTTTTACCTTTCGGAAGCAACCAGTCACCACTACTTTTTCTCAGCAGACGCTGTTCAGCAGCACCTCCACGGAGACGGTTAAGTTTGCTCTGGATTGATTCCTTATTGATGGTCTCCCGCTCATGCTTGAGCTCACTGCCAACCAGTGTTGCAAACTGCTTATCAAACTCAGCCTGACGCTTGTTCTGGGCCTCTACCGCCTGGATTGCCAGGTGGGAGACCTTATCCTGCCGTTGCTGCAACTGCATCTGACTGACACCAAGATACCCCACCCCACCCAGCAGGGCTACAAGCACCACAATTGCAAGTATCAAAAATGTCTTTGAAAGCGGGCTGACCAGTCTGGTGGACTCAGACCAGGCCACGGTCCGCTCTGTTTCCTCTGACACCTTTTGCAGTTGCACGGTCAAGACGGCGACGGCCTTAGACAGTTCCGTAACCTTTTCACTTACGTCAAAGGCTGTGGATGCGATGTATTCCAGCTTGCTCTGCTGATCCTGAACCGCTGCCAGCACAGTCGGGTCCTGACGAATCTGCTCCCTGAGGTAGGTCATCTCATTCTCTGCACGCTGCAGATCATCCTCTATCTCGGCTCTGGCATTAAAACGCTCCGATAGAGACATTGTCTCTGCAGCCGATGTTGCCAGTGGCAGTTCATCACCATCCTCGTCATCATCTTCAGTCTGTTTTAGCTGTTGCTCAGATTCAATCACAGACGGTTTCTCGCCATCTGTCATAACAGGTGTCAGCCCTTCAGCCTCCTTGCCGTCCAGCTCTGGCTGTGGAACAGGCTCAACAGAAGGTGGCACCTCGATATCCGGATCAGATGCAGTATCGTCAGCCGCAGCAGATTCCTGTTCCGAAGGGGACATATCAGTTGACAGTTCTGCTTCCAAAGTTGATAGGGTAGCCTTGTCAGTCTCTTCAGACGCTACTGCAGATGGTTCGGATATAGACGGCTGTGTATCATTCTGGTCACTCATGGCAAATCCTCATTCAGATTAATGATTTCACCAGACTGGTAAAAATTTCCTTTTACAGCATAGCACTTAAGAACTCTCTGTAAAGACAAACAGAGCATAAAACCGAAGTCTTATGCTCTGTTTTAAACAGATCCAAAAGGGTTCCATTAAAATGGAATATCATCATCCTGGAACGGTGGTTCATCATAACTTACCGTGGTATCGGCCACCCCACCGGCAGCTGGACGACGTGCTCCGCCACCACCACCACTGCCAGCGCCATCACCCTTACCACCCAGCATCTGCATCTTATCGCCAACAATCTCGGTGGTATATTTATCATTGCCGTCCCGGTCAGTCCACTTACGGGTCTGCAGACGGCCTTCAATATAGACGGTCTTGCCTTTTGCCAGATATTCACCAGCAATTTCAGCAAGCTTTCCCCACAGGGTCACCCGGTGCCATTCAGTCCGTTCTTCCCAGTCACCGCTCTTGTTCTTGAACTTTTCACTGGTGGCCAGGTTAAAACTTGCAACTGCCTGACCTGAGGTGGTGTAGCGCACCTCTGGATCTTTACCCAAATTTCCGATCAGCATAACTTTATTAAGACTTGCCATGAAACCCTCCTGAATGTTACGGCGTGGTGCCTTATATAGCATCCTGCCGGTAACGGCGCAAGACAATCGGGTGCAGCTTGACCTTACCGCCTAAAATAGCTACACTTCCGCAGCATTTTTTAGGGAGTCTCTCTGTGGCGCTGATCCGTGGCTTGCTTTATATGTCTGTTTTCTTTCCCCTGACCTTTCTGCTTGCTGCTGCAGCAATCCTGTCTACGCTGCTGGAGCGCCGTTATTACGCGTGGTTTGCCCGTTTTTGGGGTCGCCTGGGCATTACCATGGCCGGCATCACCATGACCGTCGTTGGCGAGGAACAGCTCCCTGATGGCCCGATCATCGTGATGAGCAACCATGCCAGCAATTTTGATATTCTGGCCATGCAGGGCTATTTCCCCCGCCCTCTTTCCTGGATCGCCAAAAAAGAACTCTTCTCCATTCCGGTCTTTGGCTGGTCTATGCGACGAGGAGGTTATATCCCGCTTGATCGTGGCGATGGCCGCAAGGCGTTAAAAAGCATGGATGAAGCAGCCAGCCAGATCAGAAACGGCACCAGTGTTATCCTCTTCCCGGAAGGGACCCGCACACGGGATGGCCAACTCCTGCCATTCAAGCGGGGCGGCTTTCTGTTGGCGGTTAAAGCCGGCGTACCGGTGGTACCGGTCAGTATTGTGGGTAGCTTTGCCATCAATCCCGGTGGCAGCCTGGGGCTGAACCTTGGCCGTGCGGTGCAACTCAGGATTCATGCGCCGATCACCCTGCCGACAGGCCTGAAAAGGGCAGAAACAGAGGATCTGTTGATGCAGCAGGTCCATACCGCCATTGTCGGTGGTCTGACATGAAGGGTCCCCAGTACCTGTTGCTTATTCTGGCCGGTCTGGCAGCCTGTGGCTGGGGATTTCCTGCTGCCCACCGCTGGCCTTCTCCCCGCAACCTGCTGCCAAGTCTGGTGGTACTGCTGGGTATTATCATGCTGATGCTGGGAGCGCTGCTTACCTTCCTGCCCCGTTTTTTTCAGGAGTAACCGATGGCCCGCCCCCTGATTACCATCCTGACCGCTCTGCTACTGAGTATGCTACTGCTGATTGCCAACGTTAATCACCGCCAGAAGACCCAGTATCTTGAAGGGGTCAAGGGTGAAAAAGCAGGTGATTTCATGGTGGCCCTGACCGGCTATGAATCAGCCATCAGGATGTACCTCCCCTTCTCATCCCGCATTGAAGCGTCTGCGACCCGCATCTGGGCATTAGGCGAAGCTGCCGAACGTCGCGGCGATATTGATCAGGCGCTGGCTGCCTACCGCTCTCTGCGCAGCGCCTTCTATGGCACCCGCTGGCTACGACAGCCCGGCGCAGACTGGATCAGCCGCTGCGATAAAAAGATTGCGGCACTGGTGCCGATACGCAAAGGAAATCAACCATGAATGCTGACAGTAAAGAAACGGCAGCGGTGTATTCGGGCGGCGAGCAAGGCGGCAAGGAAGAGGCAACGCAGGCGTACCCAGCAGTACGTCAAGGAGCCTCTGACGAAGCCAACGCCGCTCCCCGTTCGAATTCGCCTCTGCGGATAGTGGCATTGGGCGGCCTGGGTGAGATCGGCATAAACTGCATGGCCTATGAATATGGTGATGACCTGATTCTGGTGGATGCCGGCCTGATGTTTCCTGATGCCGACATGCCGGGGGTGGACTATGTCATCCCTGACTTCAGCTGGCTGCGAGAACGGGCCGACAAGCTGCGCGGCATCCTGCTGACCCACGGTCATGAAGACCATATTGGTGCCCTGCCGTTCCTGCTGCGTGAATTCCCGACCCCCATCTACGGCACCGCCCTGACCCTGGGAATTCTGGAAGGCAAACTGCTGGAATACAAGGTCGAGGCAGACCTGAACCCGGTGCAGCCCCGGGATACCGTCACCCTGGGTTGCTTCCAAATTGAATTCATCCGGGTGGCCCACTCGGTGGTGGATGGCTGCGCCCTGGCGATCCGTTCACCAGAGGGGGTGGTGATCCATACCGGCGACTTCAAGCTGGACCAGACCCCGGTTGATGGCGAGGTCACTGACCTGGGCACCTTTGCCCGCTACGGCGATCAAGGGGTGCTGGCGCTACTGTCCGACTCCACCAATGTGGAACGGGAAGGCTACACCATCTCTGAGCGTTACGTGGGGGAGGCATTGGGCGACCTGTTCCCCAAATGCAAGGGCCGGATCATTGTGGCTGCTTTTTCCAGCAACATCCATCGCGTCCAGCAGGTGGCTGATGTGGCTGCTGCCAGTGGCCGCAAGGTGTTGCTCAATGGCCGCTCCATGGTCAACAACGTGCGGATAGCCCGCAACCTGGGTTACCTGACCATTAGCGACGACCTGCTGATGGATATCCGGGAGTTGAACCACCTGCCACCTGAACAGGTCTGCATCATCTCCACCGGCAGCCAGGGGGAGCCGATGTCAGCCCTGGTGCGGATCGCCATGGACGATCACAAACAGATCAAGCTGGAAAAAGGTGACACCGTCATCCTCTCCTCCCGTAATATCCCCGGTAATGAACGGACCATTTCAGAGCTGATTAACCACCTCTACCGCCGTGGCGCTGACGTTCACCACGAAAAGGTATCCGAGGTGCATGTCTCCGGCCACGCCTCTCAGGAAGAGTTAAAGCTGATGATGAATATCACCCAGCCCCGCTTTTTCCTGCCGATTCACGGCGAGTACCGCCATCTGGTACTGCACCGCAGACTGGCCATGAAGGTGGGGATACCGGAAGAGCGCTGCCTGCTGGCGGTCAATGGCGAGGTGGTCAGCTTCTACAACAACACCGCCTGCATTGAAGAAACCGTGGAAACCGGGCGGGTTTTTGTGGATGGCAAAGGGGTTGGGGATGTGGGTGAAGTGGTGTTGAAGGATCGCCGCCATCTGGCTGAAGACGGGATGGTGCTGGTCATCATCGGGATCAACCAGCACACCGGCGAGTTCATCTACGGCCCGGAGATCGTGTCACGAGGTTTTGTGTTTGAGGATGAAAGTCAGGCCTACCTGCAGACCGCTAAGGAGATGGTCAGGGAGGCCCTGAAAGAGCTGAGCGTTGAATTTCTGGCTGACCGGGATGAGGTGCGCCAGATTGTACGCCAGACCTTGAAGCGGTTCTTCAAAAAGAGCATTGAACGCAGGCCGATGGTACTGCCGGTGATACTGGAGATGTAATTCTTAAGGCAACCTATTGAGAGAAAAATACCTCTTTCAGAGATATTTTTCTCTCAATGCCACCTTGTTGACCTTACCCACGCTGGTCTTGTCAATCGCCTCCACCAACTTAACCTTCAGCAGCACCACCTGCTTGGTGACCACCCCTTTATCGGCATATTCCCGCACCAGATGGGTCAGTTCCTTCTCAGTTACCGCATTATCAGGCTTGGCCACCACCAGAGCCAAGGGGCGCTCACCCCATTTCTCATCGGGCTGGCCGATCACTGCCACCTCAGCCACGCCAGGATGGTGAGCAATGATATCCTCCAACTCCAGTGACGAGACCCATTCTCCCGAAACCTTCAGCACATCCTTGGTCCGGTCGGTGATCTTGACGTAGCCCAGCTCATCCCGCACCGCCACATCACCGGTGTGCAGGTAGCCGCCTTCCCAAAGCCGTTCCGAGGCCTTGTGATCCTTCAGGTAGCCCTGGGTCAGCCAGGGTGCCCGCACCACGATCTCACCGGCACTCTTGCCGTCGCGAGCCTGTTCCTGCCGGGCGCTATCCACAATCTTCAGATCCACCAGCGGCAGGGAACAACCGGTCTTGCAACGGATAACCGCCTGTTCCTCTGCTGAAAGCTCCAGCATATCCGGCGTCAGATGGGAGATGGTCAGGATCGGACAGGTCTCGGACATGCCGTAGCCGGTAAACAGGTCAATCCCGCGCTGCATCGCATCAAGACACAATGCCCGCGACATGGCTGCCCCGCCGATAATGACCTTCCAGCCGGACAGGTCCATCCGTCCGGCATGGGGATGTTTCAGCAGCATATGCAGGATGGTGGGGACGCAGTGGGAAAAGGTGACCTTTTCCCTGTCAATCAGTTCCAGCAGGTGATCCGGCAGATAACGACCAGGGTAGACCTGTTTAACCCCCAGCATGGTGGCCACGTAGGGCAGCCCCCAGGCATGGACATGGAACATCGGAGTGATCGGCATATAGACATCCTGGCGATGAAAATTGCCCTGACCAACCGCAGAGCCCAGTACACTCATCACCCCCATGGTATGCAGCACCAGCTGGCGATGGCTAAAGTAGACCCCCTTGGGCATGCCGGTGGTACCAGTGGTGTAAAAGGTGGTGGCGCGGGTGTTTTCATCAAAATCAGCAAAGTTGAACTGATCTGAGGCTGCTGCCAGCAACGCCTCATATTCACCGCTAAAGGGGATGTGGCTTTCAGGCACTGTTGGCTCATCATTCAGCAGCACAAAACTTTTAACCGTATCCATCCGGCCCCGGATCTGTTCCAGAATCGGTAAAAATTCACTATTGACCAGCAGCACATCATCTTCAGCATGGTCAATGGTGTAGAGAATCTGCTCCGGCGAGAGCCTGACGTTGATGGTGTGCAGCACCGCACCTATCATCGGCACCGCAAAGAAGCATTCCAGGTAACGATGGGAATCCCAGTCCATCACCGCCACTGTATCGCCCCGCTTGACCCCGAGACTGGTCAGGGCATTGGCCAGACAGGCCACCCGCTGCCGCAGATCACGGTAGGTAAAGCGATGGGAACGGTAGACAATCTCCTGCTGCGGGGCATCGACCACCGGGCAGAACAGCAGGTTTTTGATCAGCAGAGGATAGTCGTAGGCAGAGGGGGTACGGGTAATCAGGGCGTCAGGCATGGGAAACTCCAGCAATGAAGTATATCTATAAAAACTATTGGCCGCAAAAGAACGCAAGGAACACAAAGATTGACGTGGAACGACAACAGTTAAAACCGCCTTTAAAACCAATTGAATTGGTTGCTTAAGAATTGGTTTTCTTTTGTATCTTTGTGCTCTTTTGCGGCTTACTGCTGTTTCAAAATTATTCGGCACCTTTCCAGGCGGTAATAATATAGACCGGATTGTGAGCCTCAAACAGCTTGAATTCAGTCAACGGCTTGGTACGGGAGACGTTGATACAGACCACCTCTATCTGATAGCCGTGGTACTCAAGCGCCTCAATGCTCTTAGTCAGGGTATCCAGCGTAACCGCGTTGATCACGATCAGGCCATCCCCCTTCAGCCGCCGGTCAACCTGTTCGAGGATCTCCTCCAGATTGCCGCCTGCCCCACCGATAAAGACCCGGTCAGGGTCCGGCAGATCATCCAGCCCTTCCGGCGCATAGGCCTCCACCAGCTTAACATTGCGAGCGCAGAACTTATCCAGGTTCTGCTTCAGGAAGGTAACGTACTGGCTGTTCTTTTCAATGGCAAACAGCTTGCCGTTGGGGATCAGGTTGGATGCCTCAATGGAAACCGAGCCGGAACCGGCACCGATATCCCACAGTACCAGGTCATTCTGCAGCTTCAGCTTGGCCAGGGTAACCGCCCGCACTTCCTGGCGGGTAAACAGCTTCTTGAACGAGGCAAATTCCTCATCCTCAATACCGATCAGCGGATACTGGGCCAGGTTTGGCTCCCAGGTACGGATCAGGATCAGGATGTTCAGCTCTGAATGCTGCAGGGTCAACAGCCCTTTAACATCGGTGCGGGTAAACTTTTCGGCAGGCATCCCCAGATCTTCACAAACCCAGGCCTCGTACCCTTCAGCGCCACGATTCAACAGCCCACGTGCAATGGCTGCCGGTGTATTCACCTCATCGGTCAGGATACAGGCCTTTTCCGCTGCCACAATCTTGTCAATCGAGGCCCCCATGCCACGCCCCTGCAGCGAAAGAAAGATGGCATCATCCCAGGGCTCTTTGATCCGGGCAAAGGCATACTGCATGCTGGTGACATTGGCAAAGATCTCCAACCGATCCTTGGGCAAGTTACGCAGCAGAAAGCGACCGGTGCCAAAGAAGTTAGGATCACCAGATGCCAGCACCGCCACCCGTTTGTCGGTGGACTGCAGAAAGGCCAGCAGCGGCGGCAGTTCACCCAGCACCATCTTTTGGCCTGGAAAATCTGGGAACCGGTCCAGGTGGCGCTGTCTTCCCACCAGTACCTCTACCGATGCCACGGCCTCCAGCGCCTTGGCACTTAAACCTTCGCATCCGGCAATACCGGCCCCGATTAGATAGATGGTGTTCTGTGACATGATGCCCCCTGAGTTACAACCTGTGTGCGACGGCGAAAGTATAGTGCAACTTTCCTGCTGCCGCAAACAGAAGAATAAAAAAACGGCATTACCTTGAAGGCAATGCCGTTTTTTAGCAATCTGCTGCAGAACTTACTTTGCTACCCCGCCTCCCAGTACCTTGTAGGTAGTTGTCTGGTTGCTTAAAAGGGCCAGTCGAACCGTAATCAGATTCTGCTGGGCAGCATAGAGGGAACGTTGTGCCACAATCACCGCCAAATAGTTGTCCACCCCTCTGTCGTAGCGGGCCTGCGAAAGGCGGTAGCTTTCAGTTGTTGCATCAGTCAGCGACTGCTGGGCAGCCAGCTGTTCATTAATGGTACCACGCTGGGCCAAGGTATCAGCAACCTCACGAAAAGCGGTCTGGATCGCCTTTTCATACTGGACCACGGCGATATCACGATCTGCCTTGCTGACATCCAGACCGGCAATATTCCGTCCGGTGTCGAACAGCGGCACACTGACCTGGGGCATAAAGTTCCAGGCAACGGAGCCGGGCTGAAACAGATCGGTCAGTTTTGCACTGGCCGTACCAAAGCTGGCACTTAAGCCGATACGGGGGAAGAAGGCGGCCCGTGCAGCGCCGATATTGGCGTTGGCACCTTTCAGACGAAGTTCAGCGGCCAGGACATCTGGGCGTTTTAACAACACCTCAGAGGGCAGTCCTGCCGAAACTTCCTGCAACGCCGTTACCGTACCTAGCTCCGTTGGCAACAGGTCAGCCGGTACCGTTTTGCCCACCAGCAGGGCAAGGGCGTTCTGATCCTGAGCCACCAGGGTGGTGTAACGGGCACTGTCCAGCTTGGCCGTATCAACCGCGGTCTGAGCCTGATACAAGTCAAGGGCGGTGGTGATTCCGGCATCAAAGCGATGCTTCATGATCTGGTAGTATTCCTGCTGACTTGCCAGGGTATCACGGGCTATCTTCAGCCGTTCACGGTCAGCTGCCAGGGTCAGCCAGGCATTGGCGGTTTCGGCCACCAGGCTGATCTGGATACTGTTGCGGGCCTGTTCTGTTGCAAGATACTGCTGCAGGGCCTGATCCTTCAGACTCTGCACCCGCCCAAACAGGTCCAGCTCGTAATTACTGACTCCAAGACCTACGTTGTATTGCCGGTTGATCACCGCATGACCGGAACTGTTCAAATCCCCCGGAACCCTTTGAATAGTGGCACCGGCGGTACCGTTAACCGTCGGCAGCAGGTCAGCCCGCTGAATCTGGTACTGGGCACGGGTCTTCTCAATGGTCAGGGCAGCCACCCGCAGATCGCGGTTGTTGTCCAGGGCCAGCTCAATTACCTTTTGCAGGCGGGGTTCTATAAAGAACTCCCGCCAGGGAACCTCAGACAGGGGCTTCTGGTCCGGCTTGGCAGTCTCGGCCTTGTAGGCCTCGCCGCTGGGCCAGTTGGTCGTAACCGGCGCATCAGGCCGGGTATAGCTGGGGGCCATGGTGCAACCAGATACAAATAGTATGAGCGCACCTGCCATAACTGCATTTTTGACGTTCATATCAATGCCCCTCCACAACAGCGGCAACAGCAGGTTCGCCATCATGCTTCTTGTACTTTTTCCTGCCAAACAGCCGCGATACCATCACAAAAAAGAACGGAATAAAAATCAGGTCAATAAAGGTGGCTGAAAGCAGACCGCCGGTTACGGCAGTACCGATGGCGTTCTGGGCCGCAGCGCCAGCCCCTTTGGTCAATGCCAGCGGCAGGGTACCGAAGAAGAAGGCCAGTGAAGTCATGATAACCGGACGCAGCCGGATCTTGACCGCCGACAGGGTCGCATCAACCAGTTCATGCCCCTGATGCATCTGTTCTTTGATGAACTGGATGATCAGAATGGCGTTCTTGGTGGAAAGTCCCACCGTGGTCAGTAGACCGATCTGCAGGTAGACGTCATTGGGCAGCAACCGCAGGGTAACGGCGGTAACAGCACCCACCAGCCCCAACGGCAGCATCAGCAAGTTAACAAACGGAATGGTCCAGCTTTCATAGAGGGCCGCCACTGCCAGGAACACCACCAGCAGCGAGATGGCGTACAGTGCCGGTGCCTGTGCTCCGGCATTTTTTTCTTCATAGGAAAGACCGGTCCATTCATAGCCGATACCAGGGGGCAGTTTGGCCGCCATCTGCTCCATCTCTTTCATTGCCTCACCGGTACTGATACCCGGTGCAGCCTGCCCCATAACCTCTACCGAGGGAATGCCGTTATAACGTTCCAGACGGGGTGAACCATACTGCCAGCGGGCCGTGGCAAAGGCAGTAAACGGCACCATGTCACCCTTGCTGTTACGGACATACCACTTGCCAATATCCTCCGGCAGCATCCGGTATTTGGAATCAGCCTGGAGATAGACCTTCTTGACCCGGCCATTCTGGATAAAATCGTTGACGTAGGAACTGCCCCAGGCGGTTGCCAGTACTTCGTTGATATTTGCCAGCGAAACCCCTAATGCGCCGGCCCGGACATCGTCAATATCCAGCTTGAACTGGGGAGAGTCGTCCTGACCGTTTGGCCGCACGGCGATCAGCTTCTTGTTCTGCATGGCCATGCCCAAGAGCATGTTGCGTGCCTCCATCAGCTTGTCGTGACCAAGACCGCCGCGATCCTGCAGTTGGAAGTCAAAACCATTGGCCTGGCCCAGCTCCACCACTGCCGGTGGTGAGAAGGCAAAGGCCATACCATCTTTAATCCTGGAAAATGCCCCCATAGCCCTGCCGGCAACCGCTGGAGCCTTCAGATCCTTGGTAGGACGCAGCTTCCAATCCTTTAGCTTCACAAAGGCAAGTCCCATGTTCTGGCCACGACCGGCAAAGCTGAAGCCAGCCACGGTAATAATGGCATCAACCGTCTTTTTTTCCTTTTCCAGAAAATGGTGTTCAAGTTGCTCAATCACCTTCAGGGTCCGCTCCTGGGTGGCACCGGCAGGCAACTGCACCTGACAGATGATAAAGCCTTGATCCTCATCGGGCAGGAAGGCGGTGGGGAGACGCATGAAAAAAACCACCATGGCAGCAACAATACTGCCGTACACCACCAGATAGCGGATCGGCTTGTTAAATGAACGCCCGACAATCCCCTCATACTTGTCTCTGCCGCGATCAAACCAGCTGTTGAACCAGCGGAAGAATTTGCAGAACCAACCACATTCACCGGGATGATGTCCTTTTTCAACCGGCTTCAGCAATGTTGAGCAGAGAGCCGGGGTCAAGATCAACGCCACCAGCACCGACAGGATCATGGCCGAGATGATGGTAATGGAGAACTGACGGTAAATGACTCCGGTGGAGCCGCCGAAAAAGGCCATGGGCAGAAAGACCGCCGACAGCACGGTGGCAATACCCACCAGGGCGCTGGTGATCTGGCCCATGGATTTGATGGTGGCATCATGGGGGGATAACCCCTCTTCGGACATAATCCGTTCCACGTTTTCAACCACCACAATGGCGTCATCCACCAGCAGGCCGATGACAATGACCAGGGCAAACATGGTCAGGGTGTTGATTGAGAATCCGGCAGCCGATAAGACCCCCATGGTGCCCAACAGCACCACCGGCACGGCAATGGTGGGGATCAGGGTGGCGCGGATGTTCTGCAGGAACAGGAACATGATGATAAAGACCAGCAGCACAGCCTCAATCAGGGTACGCACAACCTCTTCAATCGATACCTTGACAAAGGGGGTTGTGTCATAGGGATAGACCACCTGTACCCCGGCAGGAAAAAACTTGGACAGCTCCGCCATTTTGGCCTTGACCCGGTTGGCAGTATCCAGGGCATTGGCCCCGGCTGCCAGACGGATCGCCATACCTGCCAGCGGCTTGCCTTTGTAACGGGCGATAACATCATAATTTTCCGTGCCGATCTTGCTTTCCGCCACATCCTTCAGCCGCACCGTTGAACCATCAGGATTGGTACGCAGAATAATGGCATCGAACTGCTCTGGCGTCTGCAGCAGGGTACGGGCCGTGATGGTGGCATTCAGCTGTTGCCCCTGAGACGAAGGGGTTCCACCGAACTGACCGGCAGAAACCTGCGCATTTTGTGCCTGTAGCGCAGTGATCACATCATTGCTGGTCAGACGGTAACTGTTCAGTTTTGTCGGATTCAACCAGATCCGCATGGCGTTCTGGGTACCAAACTGCTGCAGTTCGCCCACCCCTTCCACCCGGCTGACAATATCCTGCAGGTTTGAGACCATGTAATCGGTTAGGGCGTTGCGATCCATGGAGCCATCTTCCGAGATCAAACCAATGATCAGCAGGAAGTTTTTGGTGGACTTAACTACCTGAATCCCCTGCTTTTGCACCACCTGCGGCAACAGCGGCGTAGCCAGCTGCAGTTTGTTCTGAACCTGCACCTGGGCAATGTTCGGATCAGTACCGGCCTTGAAGGTCAGGTTGATTGAAACTGAACCGGCAGAGTCACTGGTGGATGACATATAGATCAGGTTATCAATGCCGTTCAGCTTTTGTTCGATCACCTGGGTGACCGTATCCTGCACCGTCTGGGCCGATGCCCCCGGATAGACGGCGTTAATGGTAATCTGTGGCGGCGCGATCGGCGGATACTGGGAGACCGGCAGGGTCTTGATCGCCAGCAGACCGGCCAGCATGACCAGAATGGCGATAACCCAGGCAAAGATCGGGCGGTCTATGAAAAACTTGGCCATGGTACGGCTCCTTTACTTTGTAGCGGCTGCTGGTTGCTTGGCTGCTGAAGGTGCTGCAGGCGTTGATGTCCCAAACGGCACCGCCTTAACCGGGGTGCCGGGGCGGGCCTTCTGAAGTCCTTCCAGAATTATTCGATCTCCCGTTTTCAAGCCATCGGAGACCAGCCAGTTTTCACCAACGGTCCGTACCACCTTGATTACACGCGGCTCCACTTTCTCTTCTGTCCCCACCACCATCACCATCGCATCTCCCTTGGGATTACGGGTTACACCACGCTGGGGAACCAGGATCGCCTGCTCATCAACCCCCTCCTCCAGCAGGGCACGTACAAACATACCGGGCAACAGCACCTGTTTCGGGTTGAGAAAGGTTGCCCGCAGGGTGATTGAGCCGGTGCTCTGATCTACGGTTACTTCAGAAAATTTGAGGATACCCGGCAACGGATAGGCACTGCCATCTTCCAGCAACAGCTTGACCTTGGCCTGGGCCGTTGCACTATCCTTCTTCAACTGGCCGGAGGCCAGATTTTGCTTTAACTTCAGCAGTTCAGCACTTGATTGCGTGACATCAACATACATGGTTCCCAACTGCTGAATAGTAGCTAAAGCTGCGGCCTGATTGCCGGTCACCAAGGCACCGTCAGTTACTGTTGAACGCCCGATGCGACCTGATATCGGTGCAACCACCTTGGTGTAGGCCAGGTTGATCCGGGCTGTTTCCACTGCCGCCTTGGCAGCGGCCAGCTCTGCCTCGGCCAGCTTAAGGGATGCCTGGGCATCATCATTATCCTGCTGGCTGACCGCCTTGATCTTAACCAGGTCCTGATAACGCTCTGCCTTGAGACGTACCGAGCCCAGAGTTGCCTCTGCCTTGCCCTGACCCGCCTTTGCACTGGCATAGGCAGCCTGATAACTGGCTGGATCAATCTGGTACAGCACCTGACCAGCCTTTACGTCACTGCCTTCCACAAAGACCCGCTTCTGGATAATGCCACTCACCTGTGGCCGTACCTCTGCAACCATCTGTGCTGAGGTACGCCCTGACAGCTCGGTGGTCAGGGCAACACGCTGGGTTTGCACCGTGATTACACCGACTTCAGGCGGGCCGCCCTGCGGCTTTGGCGCCTGCTTTTTGCCACAGGCAGAAAGGGTTAAACCGGCCGCCAACAGCAGGGCGGCAGCTATTAATCGGGAACTGTTAATCTGCAACATAGTTGATACCTCTCGTTCTATTGTTCTTATCTAAAACTGTTCAGACAGATTATTCGTGCCGCTTAAGAGAATCCCAGCATGCCCTTGCTATCTGCTGTATCAGCAGATCATCCAGCTGGATAAAACCTAAAATATGGTTGCGGGCCACCGACACAACCGGACCAAAGGCCAGATCAAAAAGCACCGGCATTGGCAGATCTTTGATCACCTGCAACTCCACCCCTTCGGTAAATAACCGCTTGTAGATGTCGCACTTGCAGCTTGAGTCACTGCTCTCCGTATTCCCCAGCAGCTTATCGCGGCGAAAATCCGTACCATAGGGCGAATTATGAAATTGCTCGATATACTTGAATTCTAGCGGATGCGTAATGAAATAGTCCAGAACGCCCATGGCAAGATGCATAAAACGGTCACAAATCGGCCTGTCTGCGACATAGCCTTCCATAAGCCGGGTGGTAATACGGCTTTCAAGCTCTGCATACAACGCAACAATCAGGACATCCTTGTTCTCAAAATAGCGGTAGATCGTACCTGTTGCCACCCCGGCCTGTTCGGCTATGGCTGCGCAGGGCGCTCCGTGAAAGCCCTGTTTGGCAACCAGTTCCAGCGTTGCCTGAAGCAATAGCTCCCGTTTGTCATCTCGTGCCATGATACTCCCCAAACAAAAATGAATGATCGTTCATTCATTACGCTTTTCTCTTTTGCCGGTCAAGAGGAAATATCTGCATCACGCTATACCGATACAACGTATCTCTACCGTTAAAGTATGAAGATAGTATGAACTGTTTGTGAAATTTTCAGCAGATTGCACATATCTGACAGCATCCCATCCAACCGTTTCGATACCTGACGTCCAACTAGCGTCTATCCTCATATTTTTGCTTGTTTTAAATAAGTGACCGGTCGTATACTAATTTCATGAGTAGACCTAAAAATCCTGACATGATTCGATCACGGCTGCTTGATGCCGGACTTGCCGCCTTTGCCAAACGTGGTTATCACGGCACCGGCATCAAGGAAATAGTCGATACTGCCCAGATCCCCAAAGGCTCATTTTACAACTATTTCAAGAGCAAGGAAGAGTTCGGCTTGGCAATCGTATTGCGCCATTCTGAAGAGTTCTGGCAAAAATGGCATGATAGCATTGATGCAACCCAGCCTGATCCGCTCGTTGCCCTGCGCACCTGTTTCAACCTCATGTTAACGGAACACCTCTGCTGTGCGGTTAACACCTGCAGCGTGGTCGTTCACCTGGCTGGTGAGATCTGCGAAGGCAGTGAACTCTGCCGCTCCACCATGAGTGCCGTAGTACAGGAGTGGTCTAAAAATCTGGCTGTGCTCATTCGACAGGCACAACTTGCTGGAACCATACGGCAAGATATTGATGCACCGCAACTGGCCACACTCTTTTGGGATGCCTGGCTGGGGGCGATGCAACGGATGAAGATGAATGACTCGGTAGAGCCGCTTAACCAACTGGTGGAGTTGATGTTTGGCACCCTTTTGAAGGCGTAATTTTTTTTGCCCGCTACTTAAGACGACCGGTCATATTAAAAGGTGACACCATGGCCATTAAACGAGAACCGGAAAAACATGCCAATCATGAGCGCTGGCTGGTTTCCTATGGAGACTTTCTAACCCTGCTGTTTGCAGTGTTTGTTGCCATGTACGCCATGGGACAGACCGACAAGAAAAAGGCTGAAGAGCTTACGCAATCCCTGCGGGAATCCTTCGGTTACTCCACCCGCGCCTCTGCCGGACAGAAAGGCGTGCTGCAATCCCAGGACATCAAGCCGATACCGGCCATCAAGCCGGAAATGGCGGTGATTCCAATCACACCGAAAATGCCGCCAGCCGGACCACGGCAGGGTAACGACGGTGGTGGTGCAGGTTCAAAACAGCTGGCAGGAGAAAACGAGTTTCGTGAAATGGCCTCCTCAATAGAGGCCTATCTGGTTAAACAAGGCTTCCAGAACAAGGTGACGCTCTCGATTACCCAACGCGGGCTGGTGATCAGCCTGAAAGAAGCAGGCTTCTTTGATTCCGGCAGCGCAAAACTGAAGCAAGACTCCATATCAACATTACGGGGTATTGCCGCAGGACTGCAGCAATACACCAACCGGTTCCGGGTAGAAGGACACACCGACTCCGTACCGATCCGATCATCGGAATTCCGCTCCAACTGGGAACTTTCAACGGCGCGGGCCACCAATGTGATTCATTTTCTGGTTGATTCAGCCGGTCTTAGTCCAAATTCGTTATCTGCAGTGGGGTACGGTGAGTTTCAGCCGCTTGTTGATAACAGCACACCGGAACAGCGGGCAAAGAACCGACGGGTAGATATTGTGGTGTTGGCTGCAGAGGCAGCATCGGGGGAGGCGAAGCCGGAAACCATCAACCTCCACTAAGAGCCTGACATGTATCGATCCAACTCCATCTTACGAGGCACGTTGCCGTAGGTTTGTAATGTCCCGCAACGGTGGCGCACCAAACAATCGACTATACTCGCGACTGAACTGGGAAGGGCTTTCATAGCCGACTTCAAAAGCTGCCGTGGCCGCATCAAGCTGTTCTGCCAACATCCGTCGTCTGGCTTCATGCAAACGCAGATGTTTCTGGTACTGCAATGGACTTAAGGCGGTCATTGAACGGAAGTGATGATGAAAGGTTGAGCTGCTCATGCTGGCCTTGTCAGCCAAATCCTCAATCCGTAACGACTGCGTGTAGTTTTCTTTCAACCATTCAATAACCCTGGCTATCTGCTGGCTCTGACTTCCAGCCACCGCTATCTGGCGCAGACGTGTCCCCTGGTCACCCACCAGCAGACGATAGATAATCTCCCGCTGGATAACCGGCGCCAGAATCGGAATATCCTGCTCTTCATCCAATAACTCCACCAGCCTCTGAAAAACAGTCAGCAACGGTATGGTCACCTCTCCGGTAGCCATACCACGGTTTGCTTGCTGTTCACGCGGTGCCGGCAGTTTACTGTCTACCATCAACTGTGAAACCACCTGCAGGTCAAGCTTGAGCGACAGTCCCAGGCACGGCTTTGCCGGGCTTGCCTCAACCACCTGAATGATTGTAGGCAATTGCACCGACGTAAGCAGATAATGCCGGGCATCATAGACAAAGCTATCATCACCCAGCAGTATCCGCTTGGCCCCCTGGGTGATCAGGCAGATGCTTGGTTCATACAAACCACTGAACGGCTCAGTCGGTCCATCCACCCTGAAAAGTGTAAGTTCCGGGATGGCAGTTGCAGACAACTCTCCATGGCTGGTTAATCGGGCAATTTTCTCCCCTAGGACATCACGAACAGATTCACTGGCATTTTGCATAGCCCCTCCTAATTTCGTGCATATACAACAATTTCATCAATTCATATTTTCATTTGAGTATATCGGCCAGATCGCATCAGAACAATATTTATGAGGGCACCTGCAGGATCGTGCAAGAAACAAAGAGGATCGTTCTACTGGGTTTGCTTACGTAGGAGTAGAATAGTTTCATCAAAAAATCTTATCGGTTGTTCGCAGTAACAGCCAACAAGGAGATGGAGATGAACTTTGAATATTACAATCCAACCCGTCTGATCTTTTCGAGCGGTTCACTTAAGCGCCTGGGGGAGGTAAGTGTTCAGTACGGTAAACGCGCCTTGCTGGTAACCGGCGGCGGCAGCGTCAAACGTAACGGTGTATTTGATCGTGCAGTGGCGAGCCTTGAACAGGCCGGTATCGCTGTCGCGGAATGTTCCGGTGTCGAGCCCAACCCGAGAATCACCACCGTCAGACGAGGCGCCAGGATCGCCCGGGACGAAGGCTGTGATCTGATCATCGCCCTGGGCGGCGGCAGCGTAATGGACGCAGCCAAGGTCATGGCCGCCGCGCATTACTATAATGGCGATCCGTGGGACATGATCTACCACGGCCAGCCCAAGCCGTATCTCCCAACCCGTGCACTGCCGGTTATAACAGTGCCGACCCTGGCCGCCACCGGTTCCGAGATGAACATGGGGGCGGTCATTTCCAACGAGGAGACCTGCGAAAAGTCTTTTGTCCAGGCCGAGTGCCTGTATCCCGTGACCGCTTTGGTAGACCCAGAACTAACGATCAGTGTGCCTCAGGATCAAACCGCATACGGCATCTGCGATATCATCACCCATGTCACTGAAGCGTATTTTAACGGTGTTGACGGCACGCCGGTTCAAGACCGCTTTGCCGAAGGGACCATCCTGACGACCATACAATACGGACAACGAGCACTGGCAGACGGCAATGATCTGGAAGCCCGCGCTCAGGTGCAGTGGGCCTCGATTGTCGCACTGAACGGCTGGGTTAACGCGGGTACCAACGGTGGGTTTCCCGTTCACATGATCGAGCATACCTTGTCCGCCTATCATGATGTCACCCACGGAGCCGGGCTGGCAGTGGTCAATCCGGCATGGATGCGTTTTGCTGCCAGACACAGGCCGGAAAAGTTCGTGCAGTTTGCCGAACGCATTTTCGGTCTCAGAGGCAAAGATGCCGATAACCTGGATTGCGCACTGGAAGGAATCAAGCGTTTTGAAACGTACCTGCACTCCATCGGCTGCCCGACCCGTCTGTCAGAGCTGAAGATCGACGACACCCTGATCACACGGTATGCCCAGGATACCCTGCGTATTATCCACGACAAACACGGCAACCTGCCCGGACGTCCGCCACTGAGTGGAAGCGATATTGAGCAAATACTGCGCTCAGCACTGTAATCTGTACAACAAAAGGAGGAGTTAGACATGATTAACCGAAGCATTATTACTTTTTGCTTTTGCATCCTCACAGTAATAACCCAGGGTTTAACCGGCGTTGGCATTGCATCAGCGGCAGACCTGTCCAATGGAGCAGACAATTTTTACAAGAGCACCAAGGTAACCATGCAGAAGGTTACGTTTAAGAATCAGTACAATATGAAGGTCGCGGGAAATCTTTTTATTCCCAAAGGCTTGAAAAAGAACAGCAAAAATCCCGCGATCATTGTCGGGCATCCCATGGGTGCAGTGAAGGAGCAAAGCGCCAATCTGTATGCCCAGAAAATAGCTGAACAGGGATTTGTCACTCTGTCTCTGGATCTGTCTTTCTGGGGAGAGAGTGAAGGGCAGCCTCGCAACGTTGTTGCACCGGACATCTATGCCGAGGATTTCAGTGCTGCGGTGGATTTTCTGGGCACCCGACCGTTTGTTGACAGATCCCGGATTGGGGCCATCGGGGTTTGCGGCAGCGGGAGCTTTGTAATCAGCGCAGCCAAGATCGACCCGCGCATGAAAGCAATTGCGACCGTCAGCATGTACGACATGGGCGCTGCCAACCGCAATGCGCTGAAACATTCGCAGACCCTTCAGCAGAGGAAGCAGATCATTGCAGAGGCAGCCGAACAACGTTATCTGGAGTTCAAGGGCGGTAATACCAAGTACACCAGTGGGACCGTGCATGAGCTGAAGGATGATACTCACCCCATTCAGCGAGAGTTTTACGACTTCTACCGCACGCCACGGGGGGAATTTACGCCGAAAGGTTCATCACGCAAGCTGACCACCCACCCAACGCTGACCAGCAACGTCAAGTTCATGAACTTCTATCCGTTTAATGACATCGAGACGATCTCACCCCGCCCCATGCTGTTCATCACCGGTGAGAACGCCCATTCCAGAGAGTTTAGTGAAGAGGCATACAAACTTGCAGCAGAACCGAAGGAGCTCTACATTGTTCCGGGCGCCGGGCATGTGGATCTGTACGACCGGGTGAACCTGATTCCGTGGGATAAGCTGGCAGCGTTTTTTACCAGCCACCTAAAATAACAAAAGGCCGGGTTTCCCCGGCCTTTTCAGCTACTATATCGTCTCTATTACTTGTTTTTCTTTTTCCGCTGGTTCGGATCCAGTTCCTTCTTACGCAGACGAACCGAAGAGGGGGTTACCTCCACCAGCTCATCATCATCAATAAATTCAAGCGCCTGCTCCAGGGTCATGCTGCGGGGTGGGGTCAGCTTAATGGCATCATCCGAACCGGAAGCCCGCACGTTGGTCAGCTTCTTGCCTCTGCAGGAGTTAACCTCCAGGTCGTTATCACGGGCATGTTCACCAATGATCATACCGCCGTACACCTCAACACCGGCGCCGATGAACAGCGTACCACGGGGTTGCAGGGCGTCCAGCGAATAGGCGGTGGTTTCACCATGCTCCATGGCGATCAGCACGCCGTTTTTACGGCCAGGAATTTCACCCTTGTAGGGGGCATACTCGTGGAAGGTATGGGTCATGACCGCCGTACCACGGGTATCGGTCAGCACCTCACCACGCAGGCCGATCAGACCACGGGCAGGCACGATAAACTCCAGACGAACCATCTCGCCCATCGGATGCATGGCCACCATTTCACCTTTACGGGGGCCCATCTTCTCGATGATTGCACCCTGGAACTCAGTGGCCACATCCACCACCAGATATTCCATCGGCTCCATCTTGACGCCGTCTTTTTCACGGACAATAACCTCTGGCTTGGAGACTGCCAGCTCAAACCCTTCACGACGCATATTCTCGATCAGGATTGACAGGTGCAGCTCACCACGACCAGATATCTTGAAGGTATCAGGGGAGTCGGTATCCTCAACCCGCAGGGAGACGTTGGTACGCAGCTCTTTGGTCAGACGCTCGCGGATGTTACGGGAGGTAACCCACTTGCCTTCGCGACCGGCAAAGGGGGAGGTGTTAACGATGAAGTTCATGGCCAGGGTCGGCTCATCAATGGAGACATAGGGCACTGCTATTGGATTCTCAGCCGAGGCCAGGGTCTCGCCGATACTGACCTCATCAAAGCCTGCCACGGTGACGATATCACCGGTGCCAGCCTCCTGGATCTCCACCTGCTTCAGGCCTTCATAGCCCAGCAGTTTGGTGATCCGGCTGCGGCTGACCGTGCCGTCCTGCTTGATCATGGCCACGGTCTCTCCAGCCTTGACCTGACCATTAAAGATCCGGCCAGTAGCGATCCGGCCGATATACTCATTATAGTCGATGTTGGCGATCAACATCTGGAATGGCGCTTTTGAGTCACCCTTGGGAGGACGTACATTTGACTCAACCACGGCAAACAGCGGTTCCATGCTGTTGGACTCAACACTCACATCCAGTTTGGCATAGCCCATCTTGGCGCTGGTGTAGACCACCGGAAAGTCAAGCTGCTCGTCACTGGCTTCCAGTTCGCAGAACAGGTCAAAGACCATGTTCAAGACTTCATCAGGCCGTGAACCGGGACGGTCAATCTTGTTGATGACCACAATCGGCTTCAAGCCAAGATCCAGAGACTTCTTCAACACGAAACGGGTCTGGGGCATCGGCCCGTCCAGCGCATCAACCAGCAGCAGCACCGAGTCAACCATCTTCAAGACCCGCTCCACCTCGCCGCCGAAGTCGGCGTGGCCGGGGGTATCCACAATATTGATCTTGTACTGACCGTGGTGGATCGAGAGGTTTTTTGCCAGGATGGTGATGCCACGCTCTTTTTCAAGGTCGTTGCTGTCCATGACCCGCTCGGTAATGGCTTCATGTTCCCGGTAGACACCGGCGTGCTTTAACATGGCGTCAACCAGGGTGGTCTTGCCGTGGTCAACGTGGGCGATAATGGCGATATTACGAATTCGTTCCTGCATGGGGTGTTCTCCTCGAACAAAAATAAACGGACGGGCATGAAGCCCGTCCGATGCAGTACACTTATTACAGAATTTCAATATTTAGGCAAGGGGTTTATGGAAACAGCCTACAGTGGACGATAGGCATCATCTGTTTCCGATTTAAGCCTGAAGAAAACTTCAGTCTTCTCAGAATTAGCGGCAAATACGCGGTCGCCCTTCTTATGCAGAAAAGTCATGACATATGATTTACGATCCGAAGCACGTTCGTAACTGACCGTAACGTCCTGCGCAGGCTTAAACCCGGCCTGTTCAAGGTTGTCTGGATAAAACTGGTTGCTGGCGAAATACGATTCGCAGTTTATTTTTGCATTGCGTATGTCTGCAGCAGCGATGCTGTTTGATCCCTTGACCTGATAGGTATGATACTGCGGAATAGCAATGGCCGCCAAAATACCGATCACCGGGATACTGCCAACCACCAGCACAATCACCAGGATCAGACCGACAGAGGTCTTTTTGGCAGGCGTACCAAGCCTGCTGCCGCCTGTCATCTGGGCGATACCACACTGCGGGCAGTACAACGCACCTTCTACATCGGGAATTTCTTTACCACACTTGGTGCAATACATAGAATTTCTCCAAGCCTACGGCTGCATGAACGGTATTAGTTGACGCACAAAGGACGGGCAGCAAGCCCGTCCTTTGTGTACAGAGAGTAAAAACAAAGAGATTAACCCTGAAAGCGCTCATCTCCAAACCCAAGCATCGGATAGAACACAAAGGGAAGGAAAACCATACCGACGGCAAAACCGCCGCCCTTGCCGAACTTTTCTGCCAAAGCGATCGAGACCATAATCAGGATGACGATGTTGATCAGCGGAATCAGCAGTAACACAATCCACCAGACGGGCTTGTTGACGATCTGCAGCAAAATAAACAGGTTATAGATCGGCACAATAGCGGCCCAGCCAGGCTGACCAGCCTTTTCAAATACCTTCCACATGCCCGCAATAGCCGCTACAATCATCACCAGATACAACAAACTTACAATGGCGCCCATCTCCTACTCCTTTCTCTTCTGAAAATCGGTTCAAAAAACCTGATATCTTTTGTTTAACATAATTTTTCAAATGTTCAAGCGGACCAAATAAATATTTTTTATCTTAATACGCCCTAATTCATGTGCGGCCATTACATCTACACCGCTTGAACAGCCCTAAACCCTGAGAAAGACTAGCTGTTGCCGCTTTTCACGCACGCTCTACCAGCCTGCTTTGCGGCATACATCAAAACATCCGCTCGCTGTACTAACTGTTCTACCGTATCGCCGGGCTTTGAAACGGCCACTCCGAAGCTGGCAGTTACACAGCCTACCCCCTTCACGGTTGACGTGCGCAAATCCTCCAGCAAACCTTCAGCAAGGGCAGTGGCCGCAGAAAGACCGGTGTGGGGCAAGAGCAGTACAAATTCTTCCCCTCCCCAACGAGCCAGACAATCGGAACTCCGTACCCGCTTCTGAATCAAGGCCACCAGAGATTGAAGCACCTGATCACCCGCATCATGCCCGTAGCGATCATTAATCTGTTTAAAGTGATCAATATCCAGCATAACCAGACTGAATGGCTCTCCATGACGCTCGGCCCGATACAGCTCCTTTAACAAGGTTTCCTGCAGAAAGCGGCGGTTATAGACACCAGTCAACGGGTCGGTAATGGATAACAGTCGCAACTGTTCCTCAAGCTGCTTCTGCTCGGTGATATCACGGAAAACCGTAACTGAGCCGACCACCCGCCCGCTCTTCAACATCGGCTGGCTGGCAACCTGCACCGTTAACAGACTGCCATCCTTATGGGCAAACTGCTCTTCCCCCTCATAACGCCCTCTAGTCTGAATCACCCGATAAATCGGACATTCTTCCAGCGGAGTATGATTACCGCCGCCATGACGATGAAACAGATCATGGGCAATAGTGCCCAACAATTCATCTTCAGCAAAGCCCAGCAGCTCTGAAGCCCGTAGATTGGCAAAAGTGATTTTCCCATTGCCGTCAATAACATACACGCCATCAGCGATGTTCGAGGTAATCAGGGCCAGACGTTGTTCCTGCTCAAGCACGGTCTGCAGACTGCTCAGAAACAGGTAGAGTGCGGTTCCACCGAACAACGTCATGATGGTGAAAATCAGCAGGTTAGCCCGATGGCTGCCAAAAAGACTTTCAAGCTCAGGTGCCCGGACAAAGGTGAGCATTACGGCGCTGGTAACACCATCGGTATCATGCAGCGGGATCAAGCTAATCTGATAGGTATGACCAGCATGCCTTACCGAAACAGAATCCGGCTTTTCTGCGGCCAATACAGAAAGAAACTCCTGATTGTTTTTGAGTAATTTGCACAGTTCCTGGGATACAGGAGCAAGCGGAGGAGAGGAGTCTGACAGTTCTCGCCGCGGATCTTCCACCAACCATTTTTGGCTGAATGGTGATGGGGCATAATGCTTCTTATGCTCATCAAACAACTTGGGTAACAGGACCTCCCCTTTCAGAAGCAGCAGATAATCCTTGGCGGGATCAAGATCATGCAACCCTTTACGCACCGCCTCAAAGGGCTGGGACAGCTCAACACTACCCAGATGCTGGCCTTGCCAGATAATCGGAAAAACATTGCGAAACCCGATAATCACCCGGCCGGTTTCAAAACCAAAAATCGGTTTGCGGGTCCGATTGGCCTCAACCACAGAAGGACGGCTGGCAACCAGAGAATCCCCCGAGTTGTGGGGAGAGTGAAAACGGAGGAACGAACGGTTATCAGGCGTATGAAAGTGCAACTGCCGCACATCACGCTGGCGAAACTGTTCGTAAACAGGAGAAAGCTTTCTATACAACCTGACCCGCTCAATATCCTGCCGGGAGCGGTCATCTGTCCGGGCAGTCTGCAGAATTGACAACACCGCTGGCTGCATAATGTAGCTGTCAAAATAGGCCTGCATGGCAGTGCGATGTGCTGTTGTAACCGCCTGCCACGCTACTTCTTGAGCGTGGGTCTGGCCGGCAAGCTGCAATTTCTTCTGCATATGCCATTCATGACGCAGGTAGGCAGCACCGCAGATCCAAAAAAGCAGAGACAGCATGCACACACTTAAAAAAGTTCGTTTATGATGGATACTGGGCATTTTCATCTACTTATTACCGGGAGAACCTCATGTTTTGACGAATTAAATCGTAATGGGCGTCAACAACAGGTGCAAAACCATGCCGCCCCAATATTAGGGTAGCACGGTCCTTCGATGAGGAAGAAAGCAGAGCCCTGCTAATCTCCTTAATCTGATCAGGAGTCAGGGTTGTCTTGTTTGCAACCAGTACAAAACCAGGAAACGGTGGTGTCTCTTCAATCACCCGCAAGGTAAGGTTAGCGTATTTTTTTGCCACAGCGGTCTTCATGGTGCCAACCTCATAGTTCCCCTTAACCACCGACAGCGCCACCTGATCCTGGTTACCAAGGTACTCATGATGCAGTGCCTCCAGTTTAACACCATATTTTGCCAGCAGATAGCCTGCTGTCAGGTGACCACAGGTTGAGAGTGGTTGTGAAAAAGCGATTGAGCGATGCACCTGCCTGACTGAGGTCGGTCCATCAAAGGCGGTTACCATGGCGCAGGTATAGCTGGCCTTCCCATCCGGTTCATTAATAGCAGCCACCGGCTCTGCCTGGGGATAACTGCTTTTCAAAATAACATAGGGCAGCGGCCCCAAATGGACGATATCAATCTGACCCAGCTTGAAAAGACGCAGGATTTCCTCGTAGCTTTTTTCATATCGGATGGTGACAGGAGTTTTAAGCTGTTTTGACAAATAGGAAACCAGCGGGCGATTGGCATCAAGAACGGTTTCAGGCTGCTCAATCGGCAATGGCGTATAGACCAGCTCTCGGGCTGAAACATAACCTGATGATATAATCTGACCTGACACCAGGACAACAGCAAGCCAAGCCAGTCTGCTCCATTTCAGCTTTGCCATATACAACCCCAAGTAAATTAGTAAATTACAAAACAGGACTTTTTATATCGCATTTGGTCGCATGTCAACTACAGGCAGACATTTCATTACTACTAGTATAGAGTACACCTGTCATGTCAGATTTCAAGCTAGCAACTACGTACACTCCCAGCGGAGACCAGCCCCAGGCAATTGATGAGCTGGTGGCCGGGTTAAATCGGGGCGACAAGCACCAGGTACTGCTGGGGGTGACCGGCTCCGGCAAGACCTTCACCGTGGCCAACGTGATCGCCCGCACCGGCCGTCCTGCCCTGGTGCTGGCCCCCAACAAGACCCTGGCTGCCCAGTTGTACGGCGAGTTCAAGGAGCTGTTCCCGGATAATGCCGTGGAATACTTTGTCTCCTACTACGACTACTACCAGCCCGAGGCCTACCTGCCAAACACCGATACCTTCATTGATAAGGACTCATCAATCAATGACGAGATCGACAAGCTGCGCCACTCTGCCACCATGTCACTGCTGACCCGTTCTGATGTAATCATCGTGGCGTCGGTCTCCTGCATCTATGGTATCGGCTCGCCCGATGCCTATCAGGCCATGCATATCTTCTTTCACCAGGGCGATGACTATGGCCGCGATACCCTGCTGAAAAAACTGGTGGAGATCCAGTATGAACGGAACGACACCGACTTCCACCGTGGCACCTTTCGGGTGCGGGGGGATGTGATCGAGATCTTTCCGGCCTACGACAGTGAACGTGCCCTACGGATCGAGTTCTTTGGTGATGAAGTGGAGGCGATCTCCCAGATTGACCCACTGCGTGGCGTGGTGCTGCAGAAGCTGACCAAGGTATCCATCTTCCCGGCTTCGCACTATGTCTCCAGCAAAGAAAATCTTGAGCGTTCAGTGGCCCAGATCCGGCTGGACCTGGAGGAGCGGATCAGGCTGTTCAAGGATCAGAACAAGCTGGTGGAGGCCCAGCGGATTGAACAGCGCACCTACTATGATATCGAGATGATGGATGAGATGGGCTTCTGCCAGGGGATTGAAAACTATTCCCGCTATCTGGACAACCGCCAGGCCGGTGAGCCCCCCTTTACCCTGATCGACTACTTCCCCAAGGATTTTATCCTGTTTGTGGATGAATCCCACATCACCAACGCACAGGTTGGCGGCATGTACCGGGGCGACCGCAGCCGCAAGGAAACCCTGGTGGAGTACGGATTCCGCCTGCCTGCCGCACTGGATAACCGTCCGCTTAATTTTCAGGAGTTTGAATCGCGCATCAATCAAGCCGTGCATGTCTCTGCTACCCCGGCAGATTATGAACTGCAGCAGGCAGGCGGGGCTTTTGTGGAACAGGTCATCCGCCCCACCGGCCTGGTTGACCCGCTGATCGAGATCCGCCCCGTAACGCCCCACCCTGATGCTGGGGGGGTAGGCCAGGTGGATGATCTGCTGCATGAGGTACGCCTGACCGTGGCAAAAGGGGACCGCGTCCTGGTTACCACCCTGACCAAGCGGATGGCAGAAGAGCTGACCAACTACTACAAGGAACTGGGGGTACGGGTACGCTACCTGCACTCCGACATTGATACCATCGAGCGGATGCAGATCCTGCGTTCACTGCGCCTGGGAGAGTTTGACGTACTGGTGGGGATCAACCTGCTGCGGGAGGGACTGGATCTGCCGGAGGTCTCGCTGGTGGCGATCCTGGATGCAGACAAGGAAGGGTTCCTGCGTTCTGCCCGCTCTCTGATCCAGACCTGCGGCCGGGCTGCCCGGAACGTGGATGGCCGGGTGCTGATGTATGCCGACCAGGTCACCCGCTCCATGCAAGCCTGTCTTGATGAAACTGAACGCCGCCGCACCAAACAGCTGGCCTACAACACAGAACATGGCATCACCCCGGAGACCGTCAAGAAGGGGATGCGCAGCATACTTGAATCAATTGCTGAAAAGGATTATGTCACCCCGCCGGTGGTGGCGGATGTTCAGGAAACCTACGGCATAGAGTTGAGGGAGATTCCCAAGCTGATCAAGAAGATGCGCAAGGAGATGCTGGCTGCTGCAAAAGAGCTGGACTTTGAAAAGGCGGCAGAACTGCGGGACCGGATCAAGCAGCTGGAAGATGCGGAGCTGAAACTGGGGTAAAACAGTAAACCATTTTGCCGCTAAAGAACGCAAGGAGCGCAAAAAAACAATCTGCGAACCACTAATCCCCCCAAAACAGTTGCACACGGAGAGCAAAGTCATATAGTTACAACATGTTACCAATTTAACCCGTCGGCTTATTACTTATTTTAGGTTTTCTCCGCGAGCTTCGCGGCTTCGCGTGAGTAACTGCCGTTTTCAGGTTAATCGAAAACCTTACCTCGTTACTCGTGACACCCAATGCCTTTACCTCTTTGCGTTCTTTTGCGGCAAAAAGATTACTCCCCAACCGCCGCCTTAAACTCTTCCAATTGCTGTTTAAGTTTCTCAAGACCCGCCGGAGCCCCCGTGATATCACCGGCCTTGGCATCGGCCTCAATGGCTGCTGCGGTCTCCCGCATCTGCATGGCACCGATATTGGCAGACGATCCTTTAATGGCGTGGGAACTGGTCCGTACCTTGTCCGGGTTCCCTTCTGCAATCGCCTCTTCCAGGGCCACCATGTTCGGTTCAACCCCCTTAAAGAAGAGCCCCATAAAACGGGGGATCAACGCCTCGGCGCCCCCCAGCCGTTCCAGCAGATCCGCCTTGGCATAGACCGGAATTCCATCGTCAACAGCTGGTGCAGGAACAGACGTTGCGGTGGCCTCCGGCACCGGCTCAGCAACAGCAGAACCACAGTAGCGCTGCAGCATCTCCAGCATCTGGGCCGGCTTAACCGGCTTGGACAGATAATCATCCATGCCGGCAGACAGACATTTGTCTCGATCATCCTTACCGGCATAGGCGGTCATGGCAACAATCGGTGTCCGTCCGTCACCCCGTTCTTGCTCCAGCTTCCTGATTGCAGTGGCGGCCTGCAGGCCATCCATTTCCGGCATCTGCACATCCATCAGCACAATGGCAAACCGACCAGCAGCAAAGGCGTCAAAAGCCTCCTGACCGTTGGTTGCCTCAGTGATACGATGTCCATAGCGTTCCAGCACCGCCTTGGCCAGCTCCCGGTTTACCTCTACATCGTCAGCCAGCAATACGGCCAGCCCTTTGGGTGGTTCCTGGGACAGGGCAGCCGGGGTGCCTTCCCCTTCAATCACCACATCCTCAGCAACCGCTGCCAGCAAGGCCGTAAAAATGAATCTGCTTCCCTGTCCAGGCTCACTTTCCACCCAGATTCGGCCGCCCATCAGTTCTGCCAGGCGGCGACAGATGGTCAGGCCCAGACCGGTACCGCCAAACTTTTTGGTGGTGGTAACATCGGCCTGCTCAAAGGTTTCAAAGATGCGTGACTGCGCCACAAGCGGAATACCTATCCCCTGATCAGCCACGCAGAACCGCACCAGCAGCCCGGCATCCAACTGCTGCTCAAGCTGCGCCGAAACGGTGATTGCACCTCTTTCACTGAATTTCAGTGCATTACCCACCAGATTAACCAGAATCTGGCGCAGCTTATAGATGTCACCATCCAGGCGATCAGGCAGTGCCGCATCCACCTGAATTACCAGCTGCAACCCTTTCTGTTCTGCCTTCAGCCCTAGAGAGTACAGGCCTTGTTCAAGATTTTTTCGTAACAGGAACGGCCCGCAGCACAGCTCCAGCTTGCCTGCCTCAATCTTGGAAAAATCAAGAATATCATTAATAATTACCATCAGATTGTCGGCAGAATCCCGGATTGCCAGCAACTGTTTGCGCTGCTGCTCCGGTGTAAAGCCTCCCTCAAGCAACAGCTCGGTCATCCCCATCACACCGTTCATCGGGGTGCGGATTTCATGGGACATGTTAGCCAGAAACTCGCTCTTGGCCCGGCTGGCTGCCTCTGCCTTTTCCCGAGCCACTGCCAACTCACGGGTCCGCTCCTCAACCCGTTGTTCCAACGTTGCCATATGTTCCTGCAGCAGGCCTCGCAGACTGGCACTTTCCAGGGCATAGGCAGCGGCATTCAGCAAAATAGAGAGGGCATTCAGGGAGGGGGCATCAATGGTGGCCGAGTGACCCGGCACCAGACCAACAAACATACCGTGGATTCGTGAGCGGGTAGTAATGCTCTGCATCAAAAGCGTTACATTCTCCTGGGCCGGTACCATCACCGCCTGGTTGCGATTCAAGGCCCAGGCAAAGGCACCATCCTGAATGGCAACATCAACAGCCTCCTGCAACGTGGCACTGCAGGGTATGCTGTCACAGGAGGTCAGTTCAAAGCTGCCGTCGTCCATCGACTCCAGGATACCGGCCAGGGAAAACGGGATAAGGCGCCGAACCTGGGCCAGCGTGGCCTGAAAAATAGCCTGCAACCCTTCAGCACGTGCCAGGTCAGCCTGAAAATCACCACTGCTGGCCAACATCTCAAAGATGGCAATATAGCGGCGGTTTGACTCTTCAAGGTAGCTGACCCGTTCCTGCAAAAATCCGACATCATCTGCAAGCTCTTCCTGCCGTGTCATACACCCTCCGACAGAATGGCAAAGGTCTCTTCAATCTGTGGTTCAGCCTGTTTCAGCACCGCTCCCAATTCATGGGGCGACATCCCCAGCCGCTCCCAGGCAGCGCCATCAAGGGGAGGGACAAACCGCTCGCAGCTCTGGCCCAGTTCAAAGGCCTGACAGATTATATCTGAAAGATGGATCAGGGAAACTTCCATAGGAAACTGCTCTGCCCGTGACGGTCGATGGTGAAAAGCGACCGGATCAGCAATATTTGCTGGGATTTTCCACTCCTTCAGTAGGGCTCCACCCGCCTCGGCATGGTCAAATCCGATCCGTTTCAGCTCAACATCAAAATAGAGCAGACCTTCTGACTGGGTCTCTTCAATCATCTGCCGCACCAGATCGCCCAGCACGGTTGCCATAATCAACTGCCCCACATCATGGAGCATACCAGCCACAAAGAACCGCTCCACATTGGCTTCCCGACGCCAGGTAGCCAAGGCCCGGGCAATGATGCCGCAGGCAATGGAGTGGCGCCAGAAGGTGGCCATGCTCATCAACTCTTCAGGAATCCCCTTGAAGATCCCCATCACTGAGGCAGCCAGGGCAAGGTCCCGTAACTGCTGGGTACCGATAATGGTAACCGCCTTGCTGATGGAATCCACCTTGCCAAAGTAGCCGAACATCGGGCTGTTAGCCAGCCGCAGCAGGCGGGCCGTTAACCCCTGGTCTTCAGTTATAATTTTACCGATATCATCAATGGAGGTGCGGGGATGGTTGATCGCCTCATTAAGCCGATCATAGAACAGTGGCAGGGAATAAACGGTACTGGTGCGGTCTATCAGCCATTGAACCGTATAGGTGGGAGCATCAGCAAAGGCCATGCTGAATCCTCCTGATAGCGGCCAACCGCAGCAGTTCCCGCAGGGCGGGGTGTTCGGTGCCGGAATGTATGAAGTGCGGCAACAACGCCTCTTCAGCCGCTGCCAGCGCTGCAGGATCTATCTCAGCCGGTAGTGGCGGCTCATTATCCACATAATCAATACCGGCTATGTCGGCTTCTGCCACACCCCAAGTACGGAAGATGGTCAGGTGTTTCTGGTTCAGCTCCGCCCCGGCCCCCAACAGCATACGACCGTTGCGGTCAAGCACATCGCTTGCCAGTACCATCCCGATCTCAAGATTATCAAGTGCCACCAGTCCCATGCTTTTGGCCTATCCTGTTCTCTGAAGTTCTATTAGAATACCATCTTTACAGGGCAACTCAAGGATTAGTCTCCTTTTTCATCTTTTTGACCGTTGTCATGCCACTACCGCCAAAATCCAGGCAGGATAGGATTCATGCAAAACGAACCGACTGCGCAACAGCTCAAAGATATCAAGATCATCGCCAAGTTCACCGAAGTCTGGTGTGTAGGGCAGCAGCATAGCGGCCAGCAGCCGGTAGCCGCCTACCCTGAGCTGCAGCCGCTGACACTCTGCCCTGATTGCGCGGCATTTTTGGACTATGCGGTGAAAAAGCGCCTCAACTGCCCGCTTGAAGCAGAAAAACCGACCTGCCGACGCTGCCGGATTCATTGCTATGCCCCGCAACAACGGGCCTTGGTCAAGCAGATCATGGCCTGGTCTGGCCGGAAAATGATTATGCGGGGTCGGCTGGATTACCTGTGGCACTATTTCTTTTGACGTCCCTGGCTAGCTCAGGATGACATAGACAACGCGCTGTGCCATTTTTCTGTGACAAAGCCTGGAATCAACAGTTTTCCGCACTGGTCAGCAGGCAGCGGGCGTGCATAATAGTAGCCCTGCATCTCATGACATCCCCTGGCAAGCAGGAATTCAACATGCTCTTGGGTCTCAACCCCTTCGGCAATCACCTGCATCCGCATGTTGTTTGCAAGTGAAATGACCGTCTCAACAATAGCTGCATCGTCATTATTGGTCGTGGCTTCATTCACAAAAGAACGGTCAATTTTAATCCGGTCAATCGGAAAGAGCTTCAGGTAGCTGAGTGAAGAATAACCGGTACCAAAATCATCCAGAGCCAGCCATACCCCCAGTTTTTTCAACTCTAGTAGTTTCTGCTTTGCGTCATCAGGGCGGTGCATGATAGCACTTTCGGTCAACTCAAGCTCAATATAGTCTGGCGATAAATCATTCTTCTGTAGTGCATCCTGCACCAGCTGCACCAATCCTGGTTCCTCAAATTGAACCGCCGAGAGATTAATGGCCAGTCGGGGCGTTGCCAGACCCTCATGTTGCCATTGGCGTAGCTGTCTGCAGGCCGTATGAAAGACCCATTCGCCGATTGGAATGATCAGACCGTTTTTTTCTGCAATAGTTATAATCTGCAATGGTGACAGATACGGGGTGCCATCGGAATTATTCCAGCGCAGCAATGCCTCCAGGCCGATAACCGTTCCTGTGCGGGCATCTAATTGGGGTTGGTAAACCAATGAAAGGAGATTATCAGCCACGGCATGCCGTAAGGCGGTTTCTATCTCCAGGCGTTCTACGGCCCGTTCCTGCAACTGCTTTGCATAATAGTGATAGCGATTGCGCCCCTGTTCTTTTGCCGCGTACATAGCCATATCAGCATTTTTAAGCAGTGTACTCGCATCCTCAGCATCGTCAGGATAGATTGAAATCCCAAGGCTGCCGTTTATGAATAGCTCTCTGCCAGAAATCCAGAACGGCTCATCCAGACAGCTGAGGATAGTGGTGGCAACCAGGGAGGCATTCATTTCATCGTGCAGCCCCATGGTTATGATCACAAACTCATCTCCACCGGTACGCGCAATGGTGTCTGATTGTCGAATACCACTTTCAAGGCGCTCGGCAACAGCCTGCAATAGCAGATCCCCAACAGCATGCCCCAGGCTGTCGTTCACTGCCTTAAAATGGTCGAGATCCAGAAAAAAGACTGCGATTTTACACTTATGGCGCCCACAGGCAAGCATCGCCTGCTTAAGACGATCATTAAGCAGGGCACGATTAGGAAGGCCCGTTAAAAAATCAAACGAGGCCAGTTGCTGCACCTGACGTTCTGCAGCACGATGCTCGGTAACATCAGAAAAGATGATAGCAAGACGTCCTTTTCCTGCTGGAGTAACCGAAATCTCCACAACCTTGTCCAGGCCAGGCAGTTCTTTCTCAACAGAGACCGTTACTTCATTTTGCAGCACCTGTTGAAAGAGCCCCATCAACTCTTGATGCAGTTCGCCAAACACCTGGACTGATTGCAACCCCACCAGACTTGGAAAACAGCTAAAAAACAGATGATTACATGCAGGATTAACCTCTACAACAGTTGCATCCGCAAGATCATCTCCAAACTCCATTAAAAGCACCGCTTCATGTATGCCAAGAAAGAGATTGCGATACTTTTGTTCGCTTTCAGCAAGAGAACGCTGAGCTGCAGCTACTGCCCGTGTAGGGAGCACCTGAATGGCACGAAACACAAACACGGCAATACCGGCGCACCCCAGAAACACAAAAAAGACCTTGAAAATAATTGGGCGTAATGACTGAACAATCTCAATCCTTGCCACCGGAACACCTGCATCATGTATCAGAAAGACACCTTTAATGCTTGGCCCTTGCGGTAGGTCGCCCTTTTCAGCGATCACCTGTCCCTCTAAATCCGTAATCCTGCGCAACTGGGCTTTGCCCATACCGGGACGACGCTCAAGTAGCTCATCAAGCCTGATTTTCTGAAATTTCCAGTCATCAGGAGCTGCAATGACTAAATCAGCAACATGCTCTGCCTCAAGCTCTGCAATTGCTGTCAATACCCCCTGCTGATAGCGGCTTGCCAGCCCGAAATACCCAATCGGTGGTAGAACGGCAGCCAAAAGCGCAGCAGTGCCTGCCAAAAACATGATTACCTTTTTAAGGTGGCGCCGGGCTTCCATCTAACGTTGCTCCACAGACAGGCAATGTAAGGCCTTAAAGAGTGAGGCTCCCTTGGCTGAACGTGCAAAATTGATAAAATTTTGTGCTGTAGCACTGACAGGAGTCCTCGCAACCAGATAATAGTCACGCACAAGCGGGTAGCGTCCCTGTACAAGCGCCTGAAGAGTCGGCTCAACACCGTTAAAACTGACTAACTGGACCTTTGCCTGCTCAGCAGTTACCATGGCCAGGCTAGTCAGGCCAAAGGCACCCGGTGTCTTTTGTATCACTTTGAGGTTATCCTGATCCGTAACTGCCATGATCATGCCAGGGCGAGCCTTGGCCAACGTTAAAGCCTGATCAATTGCTGGCGAAATACCACGCAGCATCTTTGTGGTGGTCTCTGCTTCTGGACGTAGCACCACCCTGACCCGCCCCCCATCTGGCCAGGTTTGAGAGACATTGCCATACAGTTGCACAAGATCACCGGCGTTAATGTTAGAAATTGACGTAGCTGGATTAACGGCAAACACGAGAGGAGTTCGACAGAGCTGAATACTTTCAACTCCTTTTTCCTCTGGCTTGACAGGACGGGCAGTTATGGCAAGATCAAGTGCACCTGCCTGCAGCGCCTTGATACCACCGGTGCTCCCCAGACTGGGAACAATTTGAACATTAAGGTTTTTGTGTTGCTTGGCATATAGATTACCAAGTTGGCGTACCAGTTCCAGTCCACTACCGGTACCCCCGAATTTCATTTTTTCATTTGCATGGACAGGAAGTGCAACAAGAAGCATCAAAATAAAAATTAGTCTCGCCAACATTTCCTCCTTTATTGTGCGTAAACAGGATTTAGTTATACAAAAACAGTTGCTTGTTGGCAATCATATAGAACGTAACAGTTGTATTACATTGTGTACGGAGTACGACTCAATGAATAGTAATAGACCTCTTATCGCCATAACCATGGGAGACCCGTGCGGGGTCGGACCTGAAATCATTGTTGCGGCCCTGACCAATCCGGCTATCCGTGCCGCCTGCAGGCCGCTGGTGCTGGGTGACCGACGGGCCATGCAGCGGGCGCTGACCGTTTGCAACAGCGAGCTAGAACTGGTCACGGTTGCTTCTCCTTCCGAGGCAGCCGACCTGTCGGATAATGTGATTCCCCTGCTGGAACTATCCAACCTTGCTGATGCTGATATTAGCTACGGCAGACCTTCAGAGCTGGCTGGCGATGCGGTTTACCGCTATATCCGCCACGCAGCCGAGCTGTGCCTGACCGGTGAGGTGGCAGCCATGGCAACCGCACCGATCTGCAAGGAAGCGATGCACCGGGCTGGTCACCACTACCCGGGTCATACTGAGCTGCTGGCTGAGCTGTGCCGCTGCGACCAGTTTGTGATGATGCTGGCAGGCGATATCCTGCGGGTGGCGTTGGTGACCATCCATGAGGCGATTGCCAATGTCCCTGGCCTGATCAGCACTGAACAGGTACTCAAGACCATCCGGGTGACGGCCACGGGTGTTGCCCCGCTCTGCGGCTGCCGTTCACCACGGATTGCGGTACTGGCACTGAATCCCCACTGCGGTGAAGGCGGCATGTTTGGCACTGAAGAGCAAGAATCCATCATCCCGGCTATTACGGCAGCAAAGGCCGAGGGGATGGATGTCAGCGGCCCGTTCTCCGCTGACACCTTCTTTCATTTTGCCGTGCAGGAACCTGCCCCCTATGATGCGGTGGTGGCCATGTACCATGATCAGGGGCTGATCCCGCTCAAGATGCGGCACTTTGATGACGGCATCAACATCACCCTGGGTCTGCCGATCATCCGGACCTCGGTTGATCACGGCACCGCCTACAACCTGGCTGGCACTGCTACCGCTTCGGCAACCAGCATGAAGGCATCCATCAGAATTGCTGCAAAATTGGCAGCTGGCCGATGAAACTACCAGAGCTGATCCCCGGCAGACTGATCAAACGCTACAAACGTTTTCTGGCTGATATTGAGCTTGAGGACGGTTCCGTAGTCACCGCCCACTGCCCCAACTCCGGCAGCATGCTGGGCTGCAACCGGCCTGGCAGCCTGGTGCTGCTCTCCCTGAGCCCGAACCCCAACCGCAAGCTGGCCTACACCTGGGAACTGCTGCAGGTTGATGGTTTCTGGGTGGGGTTGAACACCATGCTGCCCAACCGGCTGGCTGAAGAGGCGATTCTGGACGGGACCATTGTTGAGTTGCAGGGTTATCCAAACCTGCGACGGGAAGTTGCCTATGGCAGTGAGCGCAGCCGGATCGATATCCTGCTGGAAGGGGATGGCAGGCGATGCTACGTTGAGGTCAAGAATGTGACCCTGGTGGAAGACGGGCTGGCGCTCTTTCCTGATGCAGTTACCACACGGGGGCAGAAACATCTGCGTGAGCTGATGGAGATGGTTAGAAACGGTGATCGCGGGGTACTGCTGTTTACCGTACAGCGGGGTGATGGCAACGCTGTTGCTCCGGCTGACCGGATAGATCCTGAATATGGCAGGCTATTGCGTGAGGCGGTTGCAAACGGTGTAGAGGCGCTGGCCTACCGAGCCGAGGTCAGGCCGGAGCAGATCCGGCTGACCGAACGGCTGGCAGTAGTACTGGATTAGCCTTCAAAATCCACAGCCACAATTGAGCTGCAGTTTGCCTTCATGAACGGCACCACCTCACCGGCATGGTAGGGGTGGACCTGATAGGTCTGCAGATCAGCCAAAGAATCAAACTTGGTAATCAGGGCCACGTCATAGGAGCGCTCAGAGCGAATCACGTCAATTCCCGCCTCAAGATGACGCAGTTCCGCAATCTTCCCTTCCATAGACAGCAGTTTATCCCGCACTGCAGCGATCTTCTCCGGGGTCTGCTCGGCCAGTTTAAAAAAGACGATATGGGTTACCATGGGTATTCCTCCTTAGCATTCATTTGAGCCTCTTTCAAAATGTCACGAGGAAGGTCGGATACAAGGCGCACGGCGCGCAGCGACTGAGACATAACACCCAGTTAGGCGAAGAAGCGAGCACCGCGCAACGCAGTAGACGGCCTCCGCAGTAGTTTTGCAAGAGGCTCATGTTCTGTTCAGATACCCCGAGTAAGCTGTTTCTGTCAACCAGTCCCCTTGAGAGTTGTAAAATTGGTGGTACAGTTACCTTTGTATATCCGTCGAACTCATCCAGGAGGTGCTGCCATGTCTGAATCCAAACTCATTCCATCCATCGACAACCGTTTGGGGGCCTTGCTTGAGGTAGCACGACGGCAAAATGCCCTCCGTCCCGAGGAAGAGCAGCAGAAACCAACCATCACCATTTCACGGGAGTTCGGTTGTGAGGCCTACCCCATGGCTGAACTGCTGCGCCAGCAGCTTGAAAAGCGGACCAAAGAGTCCTGGACCTTAATGGACAAGGCGTTGCTGGATGAGGTTGCCAAACACCACAGCCTTTCTGATCAGGTCTTGCAAAACATTGGCGATAAAAACCGCTTTCTTGATGATTTCCTCTCCACCTTTTCCAACCGCTGGAAAAGCGATAAAGACTACTACCGGCTGCTGTCACGTCAGATTATCGCCCTGGCAGAACAGGGCAACGTGATCCTGGTGGGGCGGGGCGCACCAATTGTTACCCGCAACATGAAGAACTGCTTTCATTTCAGGATCTATGCCTCAGAGAAGTTCAAGATTACCTCCATAGCCAAGCGGCTGGGACTTGATGAAGGGGAGGCCCGGACACTGGTGGAGCGTCGCCAGAAAGAACGGGATCGCTTTATCCGTGATTTTCTGGATCGCGACCCCTATGACCTGAGTGTCTACCACCTGGCATTTAACAATGATCGTAATGATGCTGCAAAGATGGCCCTGACGATTATGGAGTACCTGCTGCAACCGCAGGTATAGCGGTCTGTTCAGAACAAGGGTGAAGAGGTCGGTTCTGCCGGCCTTTTTACTTGGCGGTTTCCGTGCCCCCTGTTTTCATGCTATACACTGCTTAAAATTGTATCAGCGTCGATTGGAGGGTCCTGTGAAGAAGTTCCTGCTGGGAATCGGCATTATCATCATACTGTATCTTGGCTATGTGGTTATCTCATTGGCACTGTTGCCTCCAGTGAAAAGCCTTGCCGACAAGAAACTGAACCTGAACATCGACGTACGCGACTGGCAGGGCAACGAGCACCCCTTTCTGCTGGGGCCGAAAAACCGGCGTTGGACCCCCTCCAACCGGATACCGCCTGAAATGAAATGGGCGGTGATCCTGGCTGAAGACAGCAATTTCTATAAGCATGACGGGATTGACGTTAAGGCGATCAAAGAAGCGATCAAGTATGACCTGGAAAAGCAGAGCATGGCCCGTGGCGCCTCCACCATCACCCAGCAGGTGGCGAAAAACGTATTTCTATCCCGCGAAAAGACCATTACCCGCAAGCTGAAAGAGGTCTATCTGGCCTGGCGGATGGAGCAGGAGCTGACCAAGGGACGCATCCTTGAGCTGTATCTGAACGTGGTTGAACTGGGACCGATGGTGTACGGTATCGGCCATGGTTCCCAATACTACTTTGGCAAACCGGCCTCAGCCATGACCCCGCGTGAATGCGCCTTTCTGGCAGCCATGCTGCCCGGCCCCCGCGTGGCCTACAACCCCTACCGCAATCTGGGCAAAGTCTTAAGCCGTTCCAACATGATCCTGCGCAAGCTGCGCAGCAAAGGGGTGATCAGCTCTGATGAGCTTCAGGCTGCACTGGGAACAGCCCCCAACATTGCCGGCCTGCAACGCAAGGTGGATACCGCAATCCAACAGGAAGCGGTCATGAAGCCGATCTCCTCGGCGGTTGTACCTGCTGCGCCACAGGAACCAGCTGATTCTGAACCAGTCAGCCCAAAACCGGAACCAGCACCCCAAGAGCAACCAACAGCCCCTGCAGCTGAAGGAAAGCCCTGACCATGTCGCCCCGTCGTCATCAGGAACGGTTTCCGCGCCTGATACGGCATCTGCGCCACCATGGCACGGCTTTGCTGCCGATGCCGGTAGGGGCGGGACAGGTAACGCTGCTGCCGGATGGTCCCCACTTCTTTGAGGCGCTGTTCAACGATCTGAAAAACGCCCAACAGCTGATCTGCCTGGAATATTACCGCATCCGGGCCGACGTGACCGGACAACGTTTTGCCGATCTGCTGATTGAGGCTGCCGTGCGGGGGGTCAAGGTCTTTCTGATCTATGACGCCATCGGCTGCCATGTTACGCCGGACAGTTACTTCCAGCGTCTGCAGACCGCAGGGGTCTCCTGCCTGGCGTTTAATCCTCTCTCCCTCAGCCGAATCCACTGGTTTGATCGTCGTAATCATCGCAAGCTGGCACTGATTGATAACCGGGTGGCCTACCTGGGCGGCCTGAATATCAGCGATGCCTATGCCGGACTGACCGATGAACAGCTCCGGTTCCGTGATGTCGGCTTCAGTCTTGGTGGCGCTGCCCTGGCAGCCCTGCAGGAGCTGTTTGCTGACACCTGGCAGATGGAACGGGGCGAGCGCCCTGCGCTGCCGCTCCCTGCTCTGTCCAGCGCCACTCCCGATGACACTGAGGTAACCCTGATCAACGGTGGTCCTCACCAGCGGCGATCAGCCATCCGCACCGCCTTTCGGGTTTCCATGGCCTCATCCTCGGATGAACTTCTAATTGCCAACCCGTATTTTATTCCCGGTCCACGGATTCTGCGCTCCCTGCTGCGGGCCGCCAAACGCGGGGTGCAGGTCAGACTGCTTCTGCCTGCCCGCAACGACGTGCCGGTGGTGCGGGTCCTCAGCCGCAGCTATTATGAAGTATTGCTCAAGGCTGGCATTGAGATCTATGAACTGGAGCGGCAACTGCTGCATGCCAAGCTGATGCTCATCGACGGAGAACAGACCGTGATCGGCTCCGCCAATCTTGATCAACGCAGCTTCCACCGCAACTTTGAGATTAACGTTATTGTGCGCAGCCAGCCCTTTGGCGCCCAGGTTCGCAACCTGTTTGAACAGGATTTTACCGGTTCCCGACGTATCACCCTTGATGGACATTCCCGCCGAGGAGTTGGCGTGCGTCTGCTTGAACTGCTGCTCAGGCCGATCAGCTGGTTTCTCTGATAACCATGCTGATTGATACCCACTGCCACCTTGATCTACCCCCGTTGATCGACCAGCTTGATCAGCTGCTGGCTGAGGCCCGTGCTGTTGAAATCAGTAAATGGATTGTACCGGCAGTACATCCTGATGGTTGGCAGCAGATTTCTGAGCTGTCAGTTCAGCATCCTGCCCTGCGGCCAGCGTACGGTATTCATCCCCTGCATGCCGCTACCGCCACCACTGAGCAGTTGCAGCAGCTAAGAGTCCTGGCGCCAACAGCTGTTGCCATCGGGGAGATCGGTATGGATGCCAGCTATGGTAATCTTGATAAACAGGAAGCGCTGTTTCGTGAGCAACTGAGAATTGCGCGGCTACACCAACTGCCGGTACTGATCCATTGCCGCAAGGCGATTGGACGCACCCTGACAATCCTGCGCGAAGAGCAGGCCGATCAGATCGGTGGTATCATGCATGCCTTTTCCGGCTCACTGGAATCAGCACATGAGTTCATCAAGCTTGGCTTTGTCATCTCACTCAGCGCGGCCCTGACGCGAAGTACTGCTGTACGCCCGGCCCTGCTTGCAGGTCAACTACCGCTTAATCAGCTGGTACTTGAAACCGATGCACCTGATCTACCACCCTCTGGTCATCAGGGATGTTTTAACCGGCCAGCCTGGTTACACGAAACAGCTTGCAAACTGGCAGCGATTAAGGGAACAATCATCACGGAGATAGCCCGACAGACAACCGCTACAGCGCAACGGGTAATTCCCAAACTCTGAAACGGGCCTTGTTCAGCAGACCGCTGCGTGCTACAGTGCCGTAAAGGAGATCAGCTATGAAACAGTTTCTGCCTGCTATCTTTCTCTTGATTCTGGCCCTGCCGGGCTGCAGCATGTTCACGGCCTGGAAGAGCATTCCTCCACCGGGCGGCTGCGACCAATGCCACTCAACAGAACTGTCTGCCAACTGGAGAGTCGCCTACCAAGCCGCAACAGTAGCTGATGAGCGCGGCCAGCTGGCCTTCCAGACCCCGCAGCACAACACCCCGATCAGAAAAAACCAGCCATCTTCTGCACTGGATCTGCGCAAGTCGGAAGATTCACGCTGTTTTGATTGCCACAGCGCGCCAACACCTGCCCATAAAGAGCGTAAAGGCAAGTTCCACCACGGGCAATAAAAAAAATATTGACATTATTATCGCGCTGAGTATAGTTTCCCTTTGTTGCTTACACTGCCCTGTCGTTACAGGGTTAAATAACCCAAGAGGTGAAATCACATGAAAAAAATGCTCTCCCTGTCCCTGGTACTGGCTCTGGCTCTCGGCGTTGCCGCTGGCTGCAAGAAAAAAGAAGAAGCAGCTGCTCCTGCTGCTCCTGCTGCAGAAGCTCCTAAGGCTCCTGAAGCTCAGAAGCCTATGTCTTCTGTAAAAGCTGCTCCTGCTGCTGCCGCTCCTGCTGCTGCTCCTGCTGCTGCTCCTGCAAAAGAAGAGAAGAAGCACTAATTCTCATTTTTTGTTCATTAAGGCCTGTCAGGGTAACCTGGCAGGCCTTTTTTTGTTTCAGGAGCATGAGTTATGCATGAAATGTCCCTTACCCAGGGAATCGTTGATATCTGCCTGCAGCACAGTGGCGGCCAGCGGATCACCACTGTTGTCATCGAAATCGGGACACTGTCCGGTGTTGTACCTGAAGCGGTTGAGTTTTGTTTCTCTGCCTGCAGCAGCGACACCCTGGCAGAATCAGCACGGCTTGAAATACGTCGTTTAGAGGCGCAGGGACGCTGCCTGGATTGCTCCACTCTGCAGCCGGTTGAACGCCTTTACGACCCCTGCCGACACTGCGGCAGCTATGCCCTGGAGATACTTAGCGGCGAGGAGATGCGGGTGGTGGAAATAGAAGTTGATGACTAAAAAGGGCTGACCCGTTACCGGACCAGCCCTTTTGCTTATTGCATCTTAAGCTCTCGAATTTCAGATCAACAAAGCTAGCGCCTTGAGCTGGAATTCGATTACTCATTCCAGCCTTCAGGATGGACCTCACCAATCTGCTCCCAATGCTCTGGTGAACGCCAGAGTGAGGAGAGAATCAGCTCACGCATATGCAGGAACTCCTTGGGAAGCCGGTCATACATCTTGATGAACAGCTCATCATGGGAGACCAGCTCATTCTGCCAGACATCACGATCAACGGACATCAGGTCGTTGAACTTCTCGCGGGACATGTCAGTACCTTCCCACTCCATATCCTCGTAGCGGGGCATCCAGCCCAGCGGTGATTCAACTGCACCGGTCTTGCCCTGTACCCGCTCAACAATCCACTTCAGCACCCGCATGTTATCGCCATAGCCTGGCCAGATAAACTTGCCGTCGGCATCCTTACGGAACCAGTTAACACTGAAGATCCGTGGCGGACGGGCAATGCTGCGACCAAACTGCAGCCAGTGAGCAAAGTAATCAGCCATATGGTAGCCACAGAACGGCAGCATGGCAAACGGGTCACGACGGACGTTGCCGGTGGCGCCAACTGCAGCGGCAGTGGTTTCAGATCCAAGGGTTGAGGCCAGGTAGACACCAAAGTTCCAGTTAAAGGCCTGATAGACCAACGGAACGGTATCTTTACGACGACCGCCAAAGATAAAGGCGCTCATCGGCACACCTTTAGGGTTTTCCCAATCTGCATCAATACTTGGACACTGGGAAGCCGGTGCGGTAAAGCGTGAGTTAGGGTGTGCAGCAGGACGGCCACAGCCTGGGTTCCAGGGGTTACCCTGCCAGTCGGTCAGCTTTGCTGGTGGCTCATCGGTCATCCCTTCCCACCAGACATCGCCATCTTCAGTCAGTGCCACGTTAGTAAAGATGGAATTCTTCTCGCAGGAGATCATTGCGTTGGGGTTGGTCTTGTAGTTGGTTCCTGGAGCAACACCAAAATAACCGAACTCAGGGTTAATGGCATAGACCTGGCCATCATTACCTGGCTTGATCCAGGCGATATCATCGCCGATGGTGGTTACCTTCCAGCCCTTGTCCTGGAACGGCTTGGGCGGGATCAGCATGGCAAAGTTGGTCTTGCCGCAGGCACTGGGGAAGGCAGCTCCCACATAGGATTTTTCGCCGGTGGGGGACTCAACACCCAGGATCAGCATATGCTCAGCCAACCAGCCTTCATCCTTACCCTGCTTGGAGGCGATCCGCAGGGCCAGACATTTCTTGCCCAGCAGGGCGTTGCCGCCGTAGCCTGAACCGAAGGACCAGATCGCACGCTCTTCAGGAAAATGAACGATGTATTTTTCCTTGTTGCAGGGCCAGGATACATCCTTTTGGCCTGGCTCAAGGGGCATACCAACTGAGTGCAGACAGGGTACAAACTCACCATTGCCCAGCACATCCAGTACCTGCTTACCCATACGGGTCATGATCTTCATATTGACCACAACATAGGGGGAGTCGGTAATCTCAACCCCGATCTTGGCGATGTTGGAACCAAGTGGGCCCATGCTGAACGGGATCACGTACATGGTACGTCCCTTCATGCAACCTTTGAACAGACCCTTCAGGGTTTCCTTCATCTCTTTGGGGGCAACCCAGTTATTGGTAGGACCAGCATCCTGCTTGGAGAGGGAACAGATAAAGGTACGATCTTCAACGCGGGCTACATCGATTGGATCTGAAAAGGCCAGATAACAGTTGGGACGTTTCTCTGGATTAAGCTTTTTAAAGGTGCCACTTGCCACCATCTGAGTACAAAGCCGGTCATATTCTTCCTGCGAACCATCACACCAGTGAATCTCGGCTGGCTCACACATTGCCGCTACTTCATATACCCATGCCTTCAGCTGCTCGTTCTTTACCTCATAACTCATGTCTGCTGCCTCCCCTTCAGGAAATAGAAATTGACCTGTGTCACAAGCATCAAAATTTTAATGACACTTATGTAACATAAGAGAGGCTAAAACAAAAGGGGCTAACAAAAGTTTAGAGGGTTTTTTAGATATCCAGCGAATAACCGACCTGTGCAGATTGAAACGCAGCCGGGAACTCCTGCTTCAGACGAGCCGCAGCTGCAAAGCCGGTACAGTGACTTACCGCTAACTTCCTGATCTGCCACTGTTTCAGCAGGGTAATAGTCTGGTCAAGCTGCTGAGCGGTACAAAATCCCAGATGGGTGCCACCAATAACGGCATGGATATCACGGCGGCCGGTCTTGGCTGCAATATGCTCAAGGGTATTGATCAACCCGGCATGACAGCAACCCAGCAACACCACCAGACCCTTATCAGTGGTAATCACCAGTGACTGGTCATCGTCAAACGGATCACGGCTACAGCCACAGGTATCGGTAAACAGGCCGCTGTCGCCGGTTTCAAAGTCTGTCGTCCGCGCCACCTGCCCGGTCATGCAGATACTGGGTAGAATTTCCCGAAACTGGTCAGACAGATCAAATTGAGCCCCCTGGCCTTCAAGATATTCTTTAGGATAGGGCATACCCAAGGAAAGGGATTCTCCAGTGTCTTTATGGCGGTAACGGGGTGTAAAGATGGCCGGATGACCAAAGACCTGCTTGGGGCCGCAGGTACGCAAGAGTGGCAGCAGACCACCGGAGTGGTCATAATGGCCATGGGACAACGCCACCTGCTGCAGCCCATGCAGGTTCTTGTTCATCCGCTGGGCATTGTGCAGCAGGGTAAAGCCCTGGCCGGTGTCCCAAAGCAGCGCACCGTCATTCCATTCGATCAGGGCGCTGAAGCCATGTTCACCCAGGGTACCGGAGATCGGCCCGACAGAATTTTCACAGAGAATGGTGATACGATATGACATATACCCCCCGCTTGAAATCTTCAGACAACACCTTTAACGCAGAGCAAGCAGAGAGTGCGGGGGCGCAGAGAAAACCGAACACATCTGAAAGCAATCAAAAATCCACTGGTGTTCTCTGTGTCTCTGCTCCCCTGCATCTCTGCGTTAAGTTTTTACTTACAACAGGCATCCTTGGGAAACTTGGGCACACCCATCTTTTCCAGAATAGTGAACAGCGGGCAAAACTGGGTGAAACCGGACTGAAACAGGTTCAAGCCGACAAAGCCGGTAAACCAGAGCCAGTTTTGATGATGAAAATGGGCCAGCAACAGCGAAATAACAATAAAAGCACCGGCTACGATCCTGACAATACGTTCAATATACATCTCACTCTCCTCTATACGTTCTGTTCAGCAGCTTCAGGCTGCCCGACATGATGACGTTCTTTCCAACCCTGTACCAGGAAGTACAGAATCGGAATGGTGACTCGTGACAGGGTGGTTGAAGCGATCTCGCCGCACATCATGGCAATGGCCAACCCCTGGAAGATCGGATCAAATACGATCACAAAGCTACCCACCACCACTGCAGCAGCGGTCAACAGCATGGGACGGAAACGGACCGCGCCAGCCTCGATGATCGCCTCATCCAGTTTCATCCCCTCTTTGCGCTTCATCTCGGCAAAATCGATCAGGATAATTGAGTTCCGCACAATGATCCCGGCCAGGGCGATAAAACCGATCATGGAGGTAGCCGTGAAAAAGGCGCCAAACAGGGCATGGCCCGGCAGAATACCGATCAGGGTCAACGGGATCGGCGCCATGATCACAATCGGGGTGGTAAAATCCTTGAACCAGGCCACCACCAGGATGTAAATCAGCACCATGACTGCGGCAAAGGCGATCCCCAGGTCGCGGAACACCTCATAGGTAATATGCCACTCGCCGTCCCACTTCATCCCCATCTTCTCTTCAGACCAGGGCTGGCGGGATGCCAGAATCTCGATCTTTGCACCATCCGGTGTGGGCAGGTCTGCAATCTGTTTCTGCATCTTCAAAATGGCATAGACCGGTGCCTCTATCACCCCGGCCACATCGCCGATTACATAGACCACATTCTTCAGATTTTTACGATAAAGGGTCTTTTCTTCACTGCCCTGGCTCGGCTTGACCAGTTGTGAAAGCGGCACGCTGCCTTTGGGACCGGGCAGATAGATGGAAGACAGGGCTGCCAGTGAACTACGCTGGGACTCAGCCAGACGCAGGTTGATGGTTACCGGCTCTTTTTCCTTGGGCAGATGCAGTATGCCCACATCCATACCTGCCAGGGCAACCCGCAGCGCCTTGGAAACCTCATCCACAGAAATACCGGACAGGGCAGCCTTTTCACGATCCACGGTCAGGGTCAGCTTGGGCTGATCAGACTCACGGTACCAATCAACGTCCACCACCCCTTTGGTCTTGGCAAAGATCCCCTTGATCTTCTCTGCAACAGATGCCCGAGCCGCGTCATTGGGTCCGTAGACCTCTGCCACCAACGTTGAGAGCACTGGCGGACCAGGCGGAATCTCAGCCACCTTGACCCGCGCGCCGTAGCGATCAGCCACTGCAGTCAAAAGCGGTCTGATCTTCTTGGCAATATCATGGGACTGGGCTTTGCGCTCGGTCTTGTGCTGCAGGTTAACCTGAATATCCGCCAGGTTGGGTCCTTTGCGCAGAAAGTAATGCCTGACCAGACCGTTAAAGTTAAAAGGAGCGCTGGTCCCCACGTAGCTTTGGAAGTCGGTTACTTCCGGCACGGACCGCAGGGCATCCCCCATCTCACGGGTCATTCGGGCGGTCTGCTCCAGCGGCGTTCCCTCAGGTGCGTCAATGATCACCTGCAGCTCGTTCTTGTTGTCAAACGGCAGCATCTTGACCGTGACCGCCTTGAAATAAATCAGGGAACAGGCAGCCAGCAGTAACACCACCACCAGGGCCAGAAAACCGCTGCGCAACTTGACATCATGCAGCAAGCGACCCATCCAGTGGCGGTAGAAGACCGTCAGCTTGGACTCTTTAAGCTCATCCTCAGACTCATGCTGCCCCTTCATCAGGCGATAGGCAAAATAGGGGGTAACGATAAAGGCGATGAACATAGAGAGCAGCATCGCCATGCTGGCCCCCACCGGAATAGGCCGCATGTACGGCCCCATCAGACCACCCACAAAGCCCATCGGCAGGATCGAGCCGATAACCGCAAAGGTGGCCAGCACCGTGGGGTTACCGATCTCATCCACGGCCTTGATCGCCGCATCCAGCGGCTTCATCACCGTGGTGGTGAAGTAGCGGTGAATGTTCTCCACCACCACAATCGCATCGTCCACCAGGATGCCGATGGAGAAGATCAGGGCAAACAGGGTAATCCGGTTCAAGGTATAGCCGATCAGATAGAAGATCAGCATGGTCAAGGCCAGGGTAACCGGGATAGCGATGGCTGCCACTGCACCGGCCCGCCAGCCCATGAAAAGTGCGATCAGGATCGTAACTGAAATGGCGGCCAGAAACATATGGAACAGCAGTTCGTTGTTCTTTTCCCTGGCAGTCTCACCGTAGTTACGGGTTACCGTCACCTGCACATCAGACGGGATCACCTTGCCCTTCATAAACTCAACTTTTTTAACCAGATCATCGGCCACCCAGGTGGCATTGGCGCCTTTGCGCTTGGCAACTGATACGGTAACTGCCGGGTAGTCCTGGGCACGATTGCCGGTCAGCCCTTTTTCTGCAGCAGCCAGCCCCATACCCATAAAGACATAGTCCTCAGGTTCCCTGGTGCTGTCTGCTATTTTTGCCACATCATCCAGATAGACCGGCTTACCGCCATAAACCCCCACCACCAGTTGGCGCAGTGAATCCTGGTTATTAAGAAATGAGCCGGTTTCCACCAGCATCTCTTTGTTGGCACCACTAAAGGCACCGGAGGGCAGCGCCTTGTTTCCGGCCTGCAGGGCACCAGCCACCTGCAGCGGTGACAGGCCGTAGCCTGCCAGGCGGGACGCATCAAGGACAACCCGCAGTTGTCGCGTCAAGCCACCCTTGATTTCTGCTTCCGAGACATTTTCACTCTTCTTAAGTTCATCACAGACTTCACGGGCCAGCTTGCGCAGCATGGTATGATCATAGCGATCTGACCAGAGGGTCAGGGCCAGAATCGGCACATCATCAATTGATTTGGCGACCACCAGCGGATCACCGGCGCCAGCAGGCAACAGGGCGCGATTACTCATCACCTTGTTGTACAGCTTGACCAGCGATTCCTCTGTGTTTTCGCCAACCTTGTAGCGTACCGTAATGATACCCATACCGGGACGGCTCATGGAGTAGAGGTACTCAACCCCTGAAATCTCCCACAGCTTCCCCTCAAACGGTTTGACTACCCGCTCTTGTATCTCCTGGGGGGAGGAACCGGGCATCGGCAGATAGACATCCACCATCGGCACCGAGATCTGCGGTTCCTCTTCTCGGGGAGTCATCTTGATGGCAAATACGCCCAGCAGCAGCGAAGCTGCCACAATCAGCGGTGTCAGTTTTGAATCGATAAAGGCGCGGGCGATCTTCCCCGCAAATCCCAGCTTAAGCATGATCTGTCCTCTACTTGCCGAATCCTGCAGTCTGTACCGAATCAAGCAGCCCATTTCTGAAGGTCAGGATATGCACCAGCCGGTGCGGCCCTTCGTTATAGGTCCATTCTTCCACAGAGACCAAAATAGTAGCCCCCTTGTAGCCAGCTTCACTCTCGGTCCGGCTATTCTTGTAGGTTGGCGGATCACATTTCATGGCCACTATCGATTGGCGATCACCGGTAGAGACAATCTCGCCATTGGGGCAGCGGAAGTTATCTGCAGCAGCAACAGAGGCAAGACTCAGCAGTAGAGCGGATAGCAGCAGAGATATTTTCATCATTTTGCCCCTCCTGAAACCGTTTGCAGGCGGGCACCATCGACCGCCTTTTCCATACCGGCGGTCACGATCCGGTCACCATCAGCCAACCCGGACAGGATCTCAATACTGTCCCCCACAATACGACCGGTCTTTACCAGACGCATTCTGACAATCTCATCCGTGCCGACCGACCAGACTGCAGTCAATGCACCACGTTCAAAGACCGCCGAACGGGGAACCCGAACCCCCTTGACCGAACTGCCCAGCGCAATGCTGCCCCGCCCGAACATCCCGCTGCGCACCCCTTTTTGCGGAATTGCTACCTTGGCGGTATAGGTCCTGCTGGCTGGGTCACTGGTTGGCACCACCTCTGCCACCCGTGCTGAAAAACTGCCGCCGGTTGCATCAATCTGCACCTGAACGACAGTACCACTATGAACAGCCCGCACCTGTGATTCAGGGATGGCAAGTTCCAGCTGGTAGCTGCCTTCATCATCAATGGTCATCAAGGGTTGCCCAGGAAAGACCGAGGAGCCCAGATCAGCCTGTTTTGCCACAATGACGCCTGATATTGGCGCCACAATCTTGGTGTAGTCAGCCATGGCACCTGCAGCCCGCGATGCCTCCTGAGTCTGACGCAAGCGGGCTTCTGCCCGTGCCACCGCCTGATGAGCCAGATCACGTTCGGTCTGACGGGTATCAAACTCCTGACGGGTTAGCGCCTGCTCATCATACAGCTTTTTGAAGCGGGCAAAGGTGCTATCGGCCAACCTCTGCCGGGCCTGAGCCTCTTCCACGCCACGTTTTGCCTCATCGATTGCCGCAACAGCGCCGGTGGCCTGAGCCAGATTCTCCTTGGAATCAAGCTGCCCCAGCACCTGACCTTTGCGCACCCGATCTCCTTCGCGCACATGCAGTACACTGACGGTACCGGGAATCCGGGCTGAAACCATTGCACTGGTTCGTGCGCGGACAGTACCAACCACATCCAGCGTTTCCGGCAGATCAGAGACCTTCACAGCGGTTACGGTCAAGCCGCTGACCGTTGCAGGAGCTGACGTCACCCCATGTTTGCTGTCCGAACAACCGGTTATTGCCAGGCCAACCATAACAAGACAAACGAACGCTCTGCTATATGAACGATTCATTACTGAACCTCCTTCAAAAAGATGCCGGCAGCATGATACAGACGTCCGGTGGCCAACATCAGATTGGCATCACTTTCCACCAGATTGGCCCGGGCTTGATTCAAGGCGCTCTGGGCATCCAGCAACTCAACCATGGTTGCCAGCGCATTGTCAAAACGCTTTGCCAGCAGCCGGGTAGCCTCATCAGCAGCAGCAACAGCAGAGCTGGCCACTTCACGACGTTTGTCTGCCTCTACCCTGCGCAGCCAGGCCTCATGCACCTGATAACTGACCTCTTTTCTGGTCTGCTCCAGCAGCTCGTTAGCGGCTGATCGTGAGGCCTGGGCCTGACCACTGCCATACCAGGTACGAAAACCATCAAAGACATTCCAGCGCAGGGAAACCCCGACCATCCAGGCATCATGATCTCTACTAAACGGGCTGTTCTTATCATTCATCTGCCAGGCCCCAACAGCGCCCACCGCTGGCAGAAACCCTGAACGAGCCTGCAGCAAGGCAGCATCGGCCTGCTCTTTTCCCCGCTCCGACGCCCGCAGATCACGGCGCTCCTGCTGGGCCAATCCAATCAGGCCAGCCAATTCCTGTTCTGGACGCTTCAGTTGTACCGCCTCTGCCGCATCCAGTTCATCACCTGGCTGCCCACCTGTTGCCAATGCAAGCTGCATCCTGGCCAGGGTCAGGTTATTTGCGGCACTGATATTCTGCTGTTCCATGGCTGCCAGCTGGGTTGCGGCCCGCAGTTCATCGGACTTAAGCCCGAGACCTGCTGCGGTCCTGACCGTTGCCTGACGTTTACTTTCCCGGGCCTCATCCAGCGCTTTTACCGCCGCCTGCAGTTGGGCATGGGCCTTTTGTACCTCAAGATAGAGCTGGAAAACCTGGAAGGCGATCTGTTGCCGGGTCTGCTCGGTCACCGCTTCCTGCCGCTCCGCCCCACGCTGCGCCACCTTTTGGCCAGCCCAGGCAGCTGGCACCAGGATTGGCTGTTCAACGGAGACAACGGTTCTAAAATCGCTTACCGGCGCAGGGTTATTCAACTTGGCTGCATCAAAATCCTGGTTGGTGAAGCGGCCCTGGTTCAGCTTCATCATAAAGGTATTGACTGGCACATCTGACCGGGACCAGGCCTCTTCAACGGTTACACTGGGCAGATAGTGTAATGAAGCGGCTGTAGCACCGGACCGGGCTGAGGCTGCCTGAAATTTGGCGGCCCGAGCCTGATTATTCCGTTCAAGCCCCTGCGTAATCGCCTCACGTAACGTCATTCGCTGTATCTCAGCGGCATGAGCGTTTGCGCCGGCTATCAGTGAAATCAGCCCCACCAACATGATCTGCTTTACCTGCATTGTTCCACCCCACTTCTTAATATATATAAATCAATATATATCAAAATCCAAAATGTCAAGCATCCCTTGCATAAAAAAAATGCACCGGCACCGGGGAAATTCCGGCTACCGGTGCATTCAGTTTTCATGCACTGGAGTGGGGCGCCTACTTGACGATTACAAACTCAGCGCGACGGTTTTTGGACCATGCTGCCTCATCACTACCCTGAACAGCAGGCTTCTCTTTGCCATAGCTGATGGTGCTGATCCGGTCAGCCTTCACACCAAGGGTGGTCAGGTACTTGGCAACTGACTTGGCACGACGCTCACCCAGAGCCAGGTTGTACTCGTCTGAACCGCGCTCGTCGCAATGACCTGCAACCTGAATCTTTGCATCAGCCACCTGCTTCAGCAGCGCCTCAGCGTTCTTTGAAAGCACGTCACGGGAGTCCTTGCGCAGGTCAGACTTGTCAAAATCAAAGTAGACCGTCTCAAGGGCAACAGCCGCAGATGCCTTGGCAGCAGTGCCTTCTTCCTGCTTTGGAGCTGCTTTCTGCTGTTCTTCCTGCTTGACCGGCTCTACCTGCTTGACCGGCTCCTGCTGCTTGACGGTCTGTTGCTGAACAACCGGCTCGTCCTTCTTGACTACTTCTTCCTTGGCGCAACCTGCTGCCATCATTGCAACAACACCAAGGGCCACCACCATCCCTTTAAATCCGTTCCGCATCACTGCCTCCTTGTAACCACGGTATTCAACGGCCTTGTGAGCCTGATAAAACTACGCATGAACGGGATTATACATCCCCTGAATCTTTTTGCAACAACATGAGATTTTTTTATTGCCCTCGTGGAGTCCAGACCGGATGCTGGCTGTTCCCTTTGGTTCGACTGACCTTGGTCTGCCCGGAACCATCAGCACGCATGACGTAGATCGCCTCCTGCCCGCCACGGCGAGAGCTGAAGCTGATCAACCGGCCATCGGGAGACCAGCGGGGCCGCTCATTGTTTCCCTCAAAGGTCAGTTGGGTTTCACCGCTGCCGTCGGCATTGGCTACAAAGATCTGGAATCCGCCAGCAGAACGGGCAAAGGCAAGTTTATCGCCCTTGGGGGACCAGGAGGGATTGACATTGTATGAACCGCTGGTGATCAGTCGTTTGACATTACCGCCACTGGCATCCATGACAAAAATCTGTGGTTTACCCAGCCGGTCAGACACAAAAGCCAGCCTGCTTCCATCAGGAGTCCAGGCCGGTGAAACGTTGGCGGCATGACTGACAGTCAAGCGGGTAGGTGATGAGCCATCTTTGGCCACTGTATAGATTTCAGTATTACCATCTTTGGATAGCGCCAGGGCTATTCTGGAGCCGTTGGGTGACCAGGATCCGGTGATATTCAGGCCTGACCGGCTGGAAACCGGCACTTCGAGGTTACTGGACAAGGCCCGCTTGTACAGATCAGGGTTGCCCCGCTTGTAGGAGGTAAAGATAACCTCCCGTCCATCCGGCGAAACATCCGGCGAGATATTGATTGAGCGGTTGCTGGTCAACTGCTGGGGGTTAAAACCATCCCAATCCATTAAAAAAAGCTCTTTGTTGCCGGTCTGATTGGAGACATACAGAATCTTTGAGGTAAAGCTCCCCTTTTCTCCGGTCAAGGCCCGTAAAACCTCATCGCTAAAGCTGTGGGCGTAGCGCCGCAGATCTTTTTCACGTCCCAGAAAGCGCTTCGAGGTCAACAGCTTCTTGGCAACCACATCGTACAACCTGAACTCAAGGGTCAGCTCCTGACCACGCAGCTCATATTCGCCACGAATCAGCAGGTCATACCCGGCAGAAAGCCAGGGTACAAAGTCAACCGGCGTCAACGACAGCCCGTTCAGCAACGGTGCGGCATCACGTCGTTCAGCCGCAAACAGGCCAGACATGGTCAGATCAAAGGAATGCAGTTCTGCGGCCTCATTTGCCAGTTCAGGACGGATCACCGCACCCATCGGCTGGGGCGGTACCACGGCAAGCTTTAACAGACGGTTTCCCGCTGCCGTAACCTCAATATAGTTGGCTGCCTCGCTGCTATGCTGAACAACAAATACCAGCAGGCAGACAAGGAATATACGCTGTAAAAAGCTCATCGCTGAGTAACTCCCTGGGGCTTAAAAACAAAGGCCCCTTCATACACCGTCCTGGAAGGCGGTGGTACTATGGCCTGCTCTGCCAGTGTAATCGCACGTGCCACTGAAAGCTCAAAGGCCTTATCACCGGTACTTTTTTCAATCCGTGTCCTGATAATCCGGCCATCACCATCTATAGTAATGCGCACCATCACAAAGGGGTTCTTGGTCTGGTAACTGATGGTATCGCGAAAGGCATCCTTTAACCGTGAATGCAGGTAGGCGGTATAATCACTGCCAGCCTCTGTTCCGGTGCCTTTGGGCATGCCGACCTTACCCCGCGCAGCAACTTTTTTGCGCAGCTCCTCAAAGGTAGCGGTCTGACGCTGGGCATCCACCTTACCCTCCAGTTTTGCCATCCGTTCCTGAAAGGCAGCCGATTCCGTTGTAGGGGTAGTTGTTGGCTTCTTGCCCGGCGCTTTTTTTGTTGGAGCTTTCGGCACAGCCATGGTCGGAGGAGTTGGGGCAGGCGGAGCAGGCATTTTTTCATTGCCGGTCTCGGTGGGACTACCAGCACGCGGGTTTGCCACCGGCAGGTTGACCACATCAACGTAATAGGTGGTCTGCACCGGTCCCAGATCTGGCATCAACTGTTGCCACCAGACCAGAAAAGCAAACGCCGCCACGTGTAACGTGACGGACAGTGCTGTTGTGACACCCAATCCGGTGTCTTTGCGGGCTACAAGTTGATACATAGACCTTATTTCTGGGCCGGCTCCGTTACCATACCCAACCGCTCAATCCCGGCACCTTTGATCTCAGCCATGGCCCGTACCACTTCACCATAGGGGACACCGGCATCTGCCTTCAAAAAGACCTCTTTTTTGGTGCGGGTTGCAAACATCTCGGACAGCCGCTTACGCAGATCACTGCCCGGCACCTCATCCTTGTTGATAAAGGTACGACCGTTTTTGTCAACGGCCACAATTACCGTATCTTCCTGGGCATTCATCCCTTTGGTGTCAGCCTTGGGCAGATTAACCTGCACCCCCTGCTGCATCATCGGGGCGGTTACCATAAAGATCACCAACAGCACCAGCATAACGTCAACCAGCGGGGTGACGTTAATCTGCGCCATCATGCCCCGTTCATCATCACCACCACCCATGGCCATGGCGTCCCCCTACTTCCCGGCTATGTTGCGCTGCACAATGTTCAGGAATTCAGTGGAAAAGCTATCCATTTCCTTCACCAGAACCCTGATCTTGTGCTGAAAATGGTTGTAAGCCATAACCGCAGGAATAGCGGCCACCAGACCAACCGCAGTGGCGATCAACGCCTCGGCAATGCCGGGAGCGACAACCGCCAGCGAGGCGGAACCGGTCTTGCCGATTCCTTCAAAGGCCACCATGATCCCCCAGACCGTACCGAACAGACCGATAAAAGGTGAGGTAGAACCGGTGGTTGCCAGGAAGGTGGTATACTTCTCCAGCCGGTTGACCTCCAGGTTGGTGGCCCGGCGCAGAGCGCGGGTGACGTTGGCAACCCCGCCCAGATCGGTACTGAGCCCGCCATGATCCGGCTTACCGCCTTCAGCCTCCATCAATTGCTTCAATTCGCTATAGCCTTCGTTAAACAGGGCGGTCAACGGAGAGCTGCCAAAACGATCCACCTGTGATGCAATCGCGTCAAACCGTTTGGTCTTCCAGAAAAAATCCATAAAACGCCCGGACTCACTGAACGCCTTCTGGATCTGAAAAAACTTGAACATAATGATGGCCCAGGAAACCACTGAAAACATGATCAGCAGCAGCAACACACCCTTCACCACCAGACCGGTACTGCTAAAAAACATTTCTAATCCCACGGGATAGAACCTCCTGAGAAAATATTTCTAAACCTAGTCCTTCATACACAGGCCGTCAAGCAACAATGCGGTATCAATACAATTCAGGCCGACGGTCGCTAAAACAGGGGATCTGCGCCCGCCAGGCATCCATAGCCTGCCAGTCCAACGTTGCAGAGATCTCACAGACCGCCTCTCCCCCATCGGCCAGCACCTCTCCTTTGGGATCAATCACCATACTCATACCAAAGAAATCCAGCTTACCGATCTGACCGCAGGCATTGCAGGAAACAACATAGAGCTGATTTTCAATCGCCCTGGCCCGCAGCAGGGTCCTCCAATGTTCCTGGCGGGGCTTTGGCCATTGGGCCGGTACGCAGATCACACGTGCCCCCTCCAACGCTAGTCGGCGGGACAGCTCCGGAAAGCGCAGGTCGTAACAGATAATCACACCCACCTTGCCGATGGAGGTCTCTGCCAGACACCAACTGTCGCCTCCCTTGAACGCCTTGTCCTCACCCAACAACGAAAACAGGTGCAGCTTACGGTAGCGAGCCACCACCTGGCCATTATCAACAACATGGATGGTGTTGTAGACCCGACCATCATCAGCCGGTTCAGGCTGGCTGCCCACAATCACTAACTTGTGCTGCGCCGAAAGTTCGCACAGTTCCGCAACCACTCCTTCCGTCCGCTGGGCCAGCTCGTTCAGGGTCTTGTAGGCAAAACCGGTGGACCACATCTCCGGCAGCACAGCCAGATTGGCCCCCTGTTCTGTAACCCGCTGCAGGGCAGCACGGACATAGCTCAGGTTGGCATCAAGGTCACCTTGGGTAACGTTGAACTGAATTGCGGCGGCGGTGATCGTCTGTGGCTCTGGCATTGCTACCTCGTCAGTTGTGAATTCAGGTAGGCGTTGATGATATCCATATAGATCTCACGGGGTTTGCTGGTGCCGTCGCTGGGGGCGATCATCCCCTCCCGCTCCATCATCTCAACAATCCGGGCCGCCCGATTGTAGCCGATCCGCAGCCGGCGCTGCACCATGGAAATGCTGGCCTGCTTGGTTTCAGCCACCAGACGCAGGGCATCTTCCCAGCGATCATCCTGTTCTTCATCATCACCGGCACTGCCTTTGTCATCCGTATCCTTCATCTCAAGGATCGATTTTTCATAGACCGGCTTGCCCTGTTTTTTGAGAAAGTCAACCACCCGCTGTACCTCGGCATCAGAGACAAAGGCACCATGCACCCGCTGTAGACGGCCGGTGCCGGGGGGCAGATAGAGCATGTCACCCATCCCCAGCAACGCCTCGGCCCCGTTGCAATCCAGGATGGTACGGGAGTCAACCTTGGAAGAGACCTGGAACGAGATCCGGGACGGCAGGTTGGCCTTGATCAGGCCGGTGATCACATCCACCGATGGCCGTTGGGTGGCCAGGATCAGGTGAATACCGGCTGCCCGGGCCTTCTGGGCCAGACGGGCGATATGCTCCTCCACCTCGCGCCCGGCCACCATCATCAGGTCAGCCAGCTCATCCACAATCACCACGATATAGGGCAGATGGCTGTGCTCCAGTTCATCCACCTCATCATCAACCACAAACGGCAGCGGCTCATCCAGTACTGCCGGATCTTCACCCTCAATCACCTCTTCCAGCTCTTCGATGATATCCTCATCATCCAAATCATGGACCGCCAGCTCTTCTTCCTCAACCGCCAGCTTGCGATTGTAGGATTCAATATTACGAACCCCCTTGTCTGCCAGCAGGCGGTAACGGCGCTCCATCTCATTCACCGCCCATTTCAGGGCCAGGGAGGCCTTCTTCGGTTCGGTCACCACCGGCAGCAGCAGGTGCGGAATCCCTTCATACATGGAGAATTCCAGCATCTTGGGGTCAACCATAATGAAACGGACGTCACGGGGGGTGGCGGTGTAGAGCAGGGACAGGATCATGGTGTTAACTGACACCGATTTACCGGAACCGGTGGAGCCGGCCACCAGCAGGTGCGGGGCCTTGGCCAGATCAGTCAGGGAAGGCAGACCGGCGATATCCTTGCCCAGTACCAGCGGCAGCTTCATCCGGCTTTGCAGAAAATCATCACAGGTAAAGATCTCCCGCAGGTAGACCGTCTCACGATCACGGTTCGGGACCTCAATCCCCACCACCCCTTTGCCGGGGATCGGAGCAACAATCCGGATCGAAAGCGCCTGCAGTGCCATGGTCAGGTCATCGGACAGACCGGCGATCCGGCTGATCTTGATGCCGGGGGCCGGGGCAAACTCATACATGGTGATGACCGGGCCGGGGCAGATCTCCTTCACCTCGCCATCTATCCCGAAATCCAGCAGCTTCTTTTCCAGCAGACGGGCGTTCATCTCCAACGCCTCACGGTCAATCCGACGCTCTGTGGTGGGTGGCGGGTCAAGCAGTGACAAAGGCGGAGTGATAAAATCCCCCTCTTGCTTGATGAAGTCGAACGACTCCTGTACCGCCTTATCCTTGGCCGCCTCCTTTTTCTTTTCCTTTTTAAAGAAATTAGGACGGGCCGTAGGGGGTGGTGGAGCTGAATCCTTAATCACCGGCCCACTAGCAGGCACAGCTTTACCTTCAGCCAACGCCTTGTCCCGCTCACGGCCCTCTTTGGCATGGGCAGTACGTTCCTTGCGGGCTGCCCACTTGGTGCGCAGATTTTCCAGCCACCAGGAGGCAAACAGGACAAAGGAGAACCCGGATAGGATCATGATTGAAGCCGCCAGCAGCGGCAGTAACACCAGCAGGGCACCAAAGGCGTTCATGCTGCCCCGCAGCATCAAGACCGTCCCCCGTCCGATCAAGCCGCCGGTGGGAATCTGCTGCCCCATAAAGTTTGTGGATTCAATGCTGAAGGCAAACAGTGATGCCAACGAGAAGAGCAGGCCGATAAAGGCGGCAACCTTGTAAAAACGGAGGCGGGGTTCCTTGAAGCGCAGCAGGTTGTAGGAGATAAACAGCAATGCCCCCGGCAGCAGGTATGATGCCAGACCGAACAGCATAAAGAACAGATCGGCAACCTGGGCTCCCAGGCGTCCCCCTAAGTTGCGAATCCCGCCTTCGGTTGACCAGCTGTTCAACGACTGATCTGCCGAGCTGAAGGTGATAAAGGCCAGCAGGATGAACAGGCCAACAGCCCCGATACCGATCCCCTGGAGTTCCTTGGTTAATTTTGCTTTACGTGTTTCGTCCACGGCGGCCTTTATAGTACCTGATAATCAACAACAAATTCGGGTGGATGCATGATCGCCTTTTTAACGGAGCACAGTTCAGCCGCCTTGACAATCGCCTTCTGGTAGCGTTCAGGAAACTCTGGTGGCAGGTTGATGGTCATGCTCACCTTGCTGAGCCGCCGCTTCCCCTGCGGATCAAGTTCAAATTCAATGTTCTGGGTCAGTGACACCTTCTCGGTCGGAATCTTGCGGGCATTGCAAAACTCAAGCACATAGATACCGGCACAGGTACCGATGGAACCAAGAAAGTAGGCAAAGGGCGAAGGGGCGGCACCAGGGTTACCGTCAGCACCTGGCTGGTCAGTTAACATCTGCAGGCCGTCCGGAAAGTTGGCAGCCACCTTCTGGCCGCCTTCAAAGCTGATATCTATCTTCACTTTTTGGTCTCCTGTTCATCCTTCTTTGGTGCAGGTGGCGCCGGCTTGCGATCCTTGTCAATCTCCAGCATGGAGGTCATATCTTCAAACTGGCTCATGTACAGCTCTACCTCCGGGGTTTCACGGCGCAACAGGTCCAGACGCCTTTTTTCAAGGGAACGCCGAATCCCCTCCAAGGTCTTGAACTTGACCTGTACGCGGGGGCTCATATTGGCCTTGGCCTCGTCAAAATCAGGATACTGCAGATTCATCAACGGGTTGTACGAAAGGGTCCGCTGCCGGAAATTGGGGTATTCCCACAAAATGGTGGCCTTGGCATCCACAATCTGGGCCGTCATGACCAGAAAATTGTAGTCGGTTGTCAGAGAGTCCAGCAGGTTGGAGGAAGAGATCTTGTCCGGGCGGGTAATGCCACTGACAATAACAAACATCACCGCATCCAGACTGTTTTTACGCATGAAATCAGCCAGGGCATCTTCTTTCCAGAAATACTTATTGTACTGAATAGCCGCATCGTCACGGCGTTCACGTCGGAACAGTGTGCTGGAAAAAACCGCCTTGGGGTCTGCATCAAGCAGGGTAACCGTGTAAAAACTGTTGGTATTTTTCACCAGCCGCAGCAGATCCCGCTCAAAGGAGCGGTTAACATTGGTCAGCAGGGTAATCAGCTCCTCGCGCTGTGGGTGACGGATATCTGAGTCGGTATCAACAATAATCGGCACTACTCCCAGCACCTTCACTTTTTCAGCCACTGCATCCTGCGGCAGATTATAGTAGTTATGGGCACAGCCCCCTAAAAGCGGCAGTAATAACAGCCCCATCAGCAGCACCAACCGTTGCATAGTTCCTCCCGGTTCCATCGTATCAGAGTAGTTTGTCTGGTCCATAAATCCTGATCGTTATACCAGATGGCAACGGCATTTTCCAGAGCTATCCAATCCGACGATAACCCGCTCAATTTACATTGACTCTCTGGGATCATTCACGTATTTTACCGGCCACAACCTGCTTATCAAGAGTGGTGGAGGGATAAGGCCCGACGAAACCACAGCAACCGGTCCCGGTAGGGGCGTCAGGTGCTAAATCCTGCCGAAAGGCGAAGATGAGCGAGGATCTTGACGTTACTCAAGGCCCCTGCTCCCATACAAAGCAGGGGCTTTTGTTGTTTCGGGGTGATCATGTCCATCGGCGTTGTGCACGAACAGACCATAACCTTTGAATCCGGCATCCGCCTGGAAAGTGGTCGGATACTTGCGCCGATCACCCTGGTCTATGAACTCTACGGCACCCTGAATGCTGACCGTTCCAACCTGATCATGGTGGAGCATGCCTGGACCGGTGACGCCCATCTGGCGGGCAAACGCAGCGAAGAAGAGACCAAACCGGGCTGGTGGGATGCCATTGTCGGCCCCGGCAAACTGCTGGACACTGACCACTACTGCGTACTCTGTTCAAATGTGATCGGCTCCTGTTACGGTTCCACCGGCCCGGCCTCTATCAACCCCAAGACCGGCAAGCGCTACAACCTTACCTTTCCGGTTATCACCGTGCGCGACATGGTCCGCGCCCAGGAACTGCTACTGGATCACCTGGGGGTCAAACGGCTGCTCTGCGTCATGGGGGGCAGTATGGGGGGCATGCAGGCCCTGGAATGGGCAACCCAGTACCCGGAGCGGGTCGCCTCCGTCATTGCCCTGGCCACCACACCACGCCCGTCACCCCAGGCAATCTCCCTGAACGCCGTGGCACGCTGGGCCATCTATAATGACCCCACCTGGAAAAAAGGGGAGTACAAGCACAACCCCAAGGACGGTCTTGCCCTGGCCCGTGGCATCGGGCACATCACCTTCCTGTCCGATGAATCAATGTGGCAAAAGTTTGATCGCCGCTTCTCAGCCAAGGACGGCCTGTTTGATTTTTTTGGCCAGTTTGAGGTGGAGCGCTACCTGAACTACAACGGCTACAACTTTGTGGATCGTTTTGACGCCAACTGCTTCCTCTATCTTGCCAAAGCGCTTGACCTCTACGATGTGGCCTGGGGCTATGAATCCATGGCCGATGCCTTTAGCCAGGTGCAGGCACCGATCCAGTTTTTTGCCTTCAGCTCTGACTGGCTCTACCCCCCCTATCAGACTGAAGAGATGGTCACCTGCCTGCAAGGGTTGGGCAAAGAGGTGGAATACCACCTGATCCAATCCGCCTACGGCCATGATGCCTTTCTGCTGGAGCACGAAACCTTCAGCCCGATGGTCCGTTCCTTGCTGGAACGGGTCGCCCCCTAACCGATGTCCTGCCCCGCTGGTGTTGATCCTAAGCTCTGGCGTTCCCTACGCAACGGCATTGGCAGGGCTATTGGCGACTTTGGTCTGATCAAGGATGGCGACCGGATCTGCGTTGGTGTCTCCGGCGGCAAGGACTCCCTGCTCCTGCTGATGCTGCTGGTTGAGATGCAACGTCGCGCCCCGATCAGCTACCAGCTGGTGCCGGTTACGGTGGATGCCGGATTCCCCGGCTTTGACACCGCCAACATCCGTAACTTTGTCGCAGACCTAGGCCTTGAGCTGGTTATCGAGCAGACAGACCATGTTGACCTGATCAACGCCAAGCTGCGCCCCGGTTCCTCCTACTGCTCCTTTTGTGCCCGGCTCAAACGCGGTGCGTTATATGGTGCTGCCCGTCGACTGGGCTGCAACCTGCTGGCCCTGGGACACCACCGGGATGACTTTATCGAAACCCTGCTGCTGAACCAGTTTTTCATCGGCACCCTCAAGGCGATGGCTGCCAAGACCGTCTGTGATACCGGCGATATTACGGTGATCCGTCCCCTGGTCTATGTTGCTGAAGATGATATTATCACTACCGTACAGCAGGCCGGGATCAAGACCGTCAGCTGTAACTGCCCGGTGGCCGATGCAGATCATCAGCGGCAGCGGATGAAACAACTGCTGCGTCAGCTTGAACAAGAGATCCCCCAAATCAAAAACAGCCTGCTGGCAGCGCTGGGCAACGTACAGCCCCGGCACCTGCTGGATCGGCAGTTAAGCAAGGAAGGTACCGAATGCGTATAGGACATGGCTATGATGTCCACCGTCTGGTGGAAGGCAGAAAACTGATCATGGGGGGTGTGGATATCCCCTATGAAAAAGGACTGTTGGGACATTCCGATGCAGACGTGCTGCTGCACGCCATCGCCGATGCTCTGCTGGGGGCACTGGCCATGGGTGATATCGGCAAACATTTTCCCGATACTGACCCTGCCTTCAAAGGGGCGGATTCCATGAAGCTGCTGGAGCATGTGGTTGGCCTGATCGGAGCAAAAGGCTACTGCGTGGGCAATCTGGATGCCACCATCATCGCCCAGAAGCCCAAAATGGCTCCGCACATTCAGACCATGCGGGAGAACATTGCACGGGCCTGCGGGGTTGAGACGGACCGGATCAACGTCAAGGCCACTACTGAGGAAGGCTTAGGCTTTACCGGTACTGGCGAAGGGATCTCGGCCCATGCCGTGGTGCTACTGACTCTTACATGACCATCGAAACCATTCTTGTAGCGGAGGGACCAGCCATGGCACAGCAGACTATTCTGATTGTTGAAGATGATGAAATGACCTCGGCAATGCTGGAAATGATTGCAGATGAGGCCGGGTATCACACCCTGATCGCTGCCGATGGCGTGACCGCCATAGAGCTCTACCAACAGCACCTGCCAGCCATTGTTCTGTTGGACATTAACCTGCCCCAGCTGAATGGCTACTCCATTGCCTCGCTGGTCAGGAACTTCTCAGGCCATAAGCCACGGATTATCGTGGTGACCTCAACCCCGGCTGATTACGAACAACACCTGAAAGAATTAGCGGATGGCTGTCTGACCAAGCCGATCAAACGGCAGGAGCTGCTGGACCTGCTTGCATAAAAGTTCGTGCGTTTTTTATTTAAAAACGCTATACGAGACAAATGTCGTCCCATTAACCGGATGCAGATTACTTATCAAATAGAAGGAGATACAACCATGATTGAAAAAGTTCAGGCAGTACTTGATCAGGTCCGCCCCATGCTGCAGCGTGACGGTGGCGATGTTGAGCTTATCGAAGTAGTTGATGGCATTGTAAAGGTTAAGCTGCAGGGTGCTTGCGGTTCCTGCCCCATGTCCACCATGACCCTTAAGATGGGGATTGAAAAGGCGATTAAAGAGCAGATTCCTGAGATCGTTGAGGTTCAGCAGGTTCGTTAACCGTTGCTGACTTACTCTGAAAACAGAAAGACCCGGTTTTGGCCGGGTCTTTCTGTTTCTGCTGATTTTTAATCGGATTAACCGATCAATTTACCACCGATATGGCTCAGTGCCGGCCAGGCAACGTTCAGGGCAGCGCCTGCTGCGAAGAGGCCGAACACGCCAAGCACCCTTCCAATATATTTCCTGTCATCTAAATCGGAATAACTGACTTTAACTTTCATGATACGTTCCCCCTATAAATGTAGTTAGTTAGGTTGGTTAGTTGAACAGACTCATCAAGCCACTGACCGTACCGGCTGCTGACCAAGTGATAAAGCCACCAAGGAATACTGCTGCCCCTGCGAAGATTGCCAGACTACCTTTTGCGGTGGTTTCTGCCAACAGAACTGAGAAATTGTTTTTTGCTTTCATGGCGATTCTCCTTTGTTTGTGTTTTTATGGTGCGTGTCGTATAACTGGGATCTTGGTGTGGCACTCTGTGATGTGCCGTTGTTGATTTTCTTAATTACAGTTTACGTGCCAACACAGACAATAAATTTATTTATTTTTTATTGTTGATTTATTTCAGTATGTTAGTCATGTAATCAACGCATCTGCCCACTTGCTGGATGGATCGCTTTTCAGGCCATGTTGCAAACAGTACTGCAACAATCAAGCAGACCACACTGCAAGCATAACATATAAATACAGTACGTTACACACTGTTGCATGCAACAGTGTTGCGTTGCATCATCATATTACGCACTCGCAACAAAGGAAACAACAGCTCCTCCATGAAAATCAAACGGCTCTAGCGGGTTTCAGATTCTAATCTTCAAACTAGCTATTATATTTGATTATTTTTTTGCAGTTTTTTGGGTAGTGTCTCTATAGTGGCGAGCGTGAAAGCAAAAAGAGGGGGTAGGCACCAAGCCACCCCCTCTTTTTTATCCCCCAATTCATGGGTTGGGCCTGCTCATTTTTCGCCTTCGCAAAGCGGTGTTAAGTTCAGCCAGAACATCCATAGGGGCGCTAACCGGATAACTGCCACCACCGACATCCAGGCTGATGCTGCCCAGGTTCGGGATCGGGCCAGCTGCAGCCGCTGACGGAACGGCAACAGACTTTGAAAGCATCCCCTGCAGAGCCCTGCCAGCGCCACTGAACGGGGCATTGATAGCAGCCAGCAGGTTGTCACCCCAAAAGCCTGAAGCCTTGTTGTTAATCACCCATTCGTTGCTGGCCAGCATAGCATGCACCGAATCCCGCAGGGGAGATCCATTGATTACCTTGCCGCCGGCAAAAAAACCATCCAGCGATACATCAGGATATGATTCGTACTTGTTATAATCTGGGCCAACCTGAGTGGATATAAGACCGGAATTGATAGCTGCCAACCTTAACAGGGCCTCCCTAGTCGCTTGATAGCTTGCTGAATCAATCTTTACATCAACAACCACCGGCTTTTTCTCTTCTGCTGTGATTTTTTCTATTTGCACCTGCGCAGCCTGTAGCGAAGGCTCATCCAGTACAATCTTCAGAAACTTGTCATTTAATGGTTGAGCATCTATTTCTTTCAGCTTGTTCAGGGCCTGCTGAGGAGCGTCTTTCTTGGCTTCAAGTATAGATTCACCTTGACTCAGTACGCGCTTTAACCCTTCTGTTGCAACAGCAACATTGCTGTCAAGTCGGCTGGCAAGGTCTTCTGCCTGCTTGTTGTATTTCATGGCCTCATCATACAGCCCCTGTGCCTTTAACGCTTCTGCCTTGGCCAGGGCTTCATTCATGCGACGCTGGTTGTCGGCAAACTTCTGGGCATCGGTCATGTTCTTCTGCTGCAGGTCGGCGATCTTCTGCTGAACAGACATGCGGAAGTCTTTTATCTGCTGGTCGATTGCCTTGATTTCATCGGCATACTTACGATAGGCAGCACTTGAAGTATCCAGATAGTTCTTGTGGGCGGTCGCCATGTCACCCAAGGCTGCACGGTACTGATCACTGTCTTTGGGATACAGTGCCGCAACATCCTGAAAATGAGCTGCTGCTGCCTGGTATCTGCGACGGCTGAAATCAATCTCCATCCGTTCAATTTCAACCTGGGCTGCATACTGGGCTTTAACATTATTCCCAGCAGCGGCAGTCAGTAGAGCAGCCTTTGATTCCATGATGCCTCGGTAGGCCTCAAGCTCTTTCTGGCCGGATTCATAACCACGCTGGGCAGCATCAAGGGCCTGTTTCTTTCTCAGCTGGTCAATAGCGTCTGCCTTCTCAGCCTCAAGCCCCACCAATACCTTACCACTGTCCCTGGCAGCGTCTTCAATGCCTTTGTAGTAGTCTTCAACCGCCTGCAGATCTGCCCGGTTCTTTGCGGCAATATCTAGGCCTTCGGCATCCTTGGTTTGGCCCAGTCGTTTCAGATGCTCAATCTTGTTTTTAAGTTCAGATGCGGCATTTCCTTCCTGTTCCTGTAAATCGGCTTTACGAATTTTATCAATGTCAGCATAGTAGGCATTTTCAACCTTCAGCTTATCATCCAACAGCTTATCAATGATCTTTTGTTCTTCAGCAGCATTGCCGTTGGCCGCTTTCAGATCCTGAGAAAACTTGGCCTCTACTGCTTTCAGGTCCTGATCATACTGGGACTTTCGCTTTGCCATCTGCCGTTCCAGCGATATCCCCACGGCTTTCTCATAACCGTCTTCAATCTGCTTGCGTTCAGCTGCTGCCTTTCTCATTTCTTCAGTAACCTGTTTGGTAGCCGCCGATGATCGGCCTGAAGCACCAGACGAATTGTCAAAGGCATTTGCCAGGGCAGACAGGGCGGCAATCACACCAACCAGTGCAGCACCGAAGGCCAGCACCAAGGGGTTAGCCAGCAGAGAAACAGAAAAAGCAGCAGTGGCCGTTGTGGCTGCCCAGGTTGCAGCTGCATAGACAGACTGGGCACTTGCAGCAATGGCAAGCGCCACCGAAGCAGCACCAAGCCCCACAGCCAGGCTTGAAAGCGATTGCCCCCAGGCATTGTGCGCCATCCAGTCAAGAGCAGACTTGGCAGCATTTGCCAGCCATGAAAGCGCACTGGCAAACTCACCAACCACCTGCATCGGCTTTTGCCCCAGTACCGCCATCAGTTCAAAAGTGGCGGTCTTCAGCCGGTTCAGCTGTGCAGCAGGGCTGTTGGCAGCATCCATGGCTGCAGCTCCGTACAGTTCATGCAGATGCTTGGCAAGTTTGGGCAACACATCAGAAGCAAGCAGGTTGCCCGCCTCCATCTGTTTCAGCATTTCGCCGGTGGTCATTCCCATACCGGCTGCAACCGCCTCATAGGTCCCGGGCAGAGATTCAGCCACTACCCGCAGATCCTGGGCAGACACCTTGTTTTTGCTCATCATCTGCTGCAGCTGGGTCATGATCCGGTCGGTTGCATCAGCAGGCAGCTGCAGGGCGGTGACCGCCTCAGACACTGACGTGAACACCTCTTTTGCCTTCTGGCCTTCCAGTGAGGTATTGCGGGACGCTGCATTAAACTTGGCAAACGATCCTGCCACATCCACAAAGGAAAGCCCCAAGCGGTTGGCCTCTGCCCTGACATAGGCCAGATCCTTGCCAGCCAGTTCTGCTGATCCGCTTGAGGCCTTAAACATGGCATTCAGGCGATTCATTTCCATGGCTGGCCCGGCAAGGTTCAGCAGCGCCTGCCAGGCTGAATCAATGGCAGTCTTGATGTTGTTGAAGTAAAAGGATGCTTTCCCCACCCCTTTAAAGATCTCGCTCAGGGTTGCACCGGACTTCTGGCCAGCTGCAGCGGTATTGGCAAGCTCCCCCTGCAGATCCTTCAACTTGCTCTGCAGTGCAGTCTGTGCCCGTGCAACCTCTTCAGCAGAGGCCTTGCCGGAATTCTTGATTTCATTGAAGGCGGCGATGATTTTGTCCTGCTCTGCCTTGATATCAAAGGCTGAACGGATATTAAGGGCCTTAAAGGCCTGTGCCGTCTGATCAGCTGCCTTTTGTGCCGTAGGCCCAAGCTGATCCATTGCCTTCTTTGCATTGGCCATACCGGCTATTACACCGTTCATCACCGCCGTGAACATATCCTGGGCGGTAATGGTAAAATCTACTTTTTGTCCTGTTGCCATGATTGATCACCCTATAAAGCCAAGTGGCTGGCTAAAACATAGCCAGCCACTTGCTCCATCCTTTCTCATCTGTTGAGGCCGCACGCACTGCTGTAGAGATCCGCTTCATCTGCTGCAACTCTTCATCTTCCAGCGCTTTCAGTGCGGCCTTGAAATAACTTAGGCCGTAGCCCCATGCACCGGGGCCATGTCCGGCAGCAATGAGCCTGCAGACAGTGCTGACAAGTTCTGTCTCACGGTCTCGATCACCATGTCTCTGTATCCCGCCAGAAGGACGTCCAGCGGGAGCAGGGCGAAAAAATCGGCGTTTACCTCCTTCACCTTCTCAAAGATGGTACGCAGTTCAGACGGGGTCAGGTTCAACAGAAAATCAGGGGTGGCATCGGTCAGCATGGTTACCAGCTCCTGCATGCCTGCCATCATATCAAGGGTAGAAAAGCGGTCCTTGAAATCCAGGATCTGACGCATGGTCAGCTCGTTGATGGTGATGACTCGTTCGTTAAGGGTTATGGTTGCAGTTTTTTTCATGGGTTGTTCCTTTCATGTATCTGGTGGCGCAATTTTGCGCCGGTTGTGGTTGTGGTTAATTTCTTATCTGAACATCAAGGTACTCGTTAAAGCCCTGCACAAGGCAAACATCAAACGCCTTATCGGTTTTAAGCCGTACAACATCTTCAAGCGAAACCTGCAGGGCTGCTGATTGCGGGGAAACGAAAACGGTTCTGCTTCTGCTGATCATCTGGCAGAAACCTTCCTCTTTGCTGGTACTCTGCCAGGCCATGCACTTGCTGGCCTCACACAGGCTTGAACGCTGCAGCGGGCATGATTTCTGTTTTGCTTCGGTTGTGGTCATAGGGTCTGGCCTTTCTGTCGCACGAGCATTGCTTCCAGGAAAACCGGCCTCCCGGAAGCAAAACGCTATATCGCCTTCATACGCTCGATGGACTCTGCCCGCTTACGATCAACAAACGCCTTCAACTTTTCAATATGGTCAGAAACTGTTTTTTGTTGATTGTTAAACTGCGCTTCAAGGTGACGCAGGTGCCATTCAGCATCATTTAATGACCAGTTTTCATCAATTATCAGGTTCATTTTGGTGTTATCCTTTCGTTATGAGAATATGCTGGTTACTGGTAAGCGGCCATTCGGGTTTAGCTTACGGGCCTTGAATTGCTCCAGCTGCTGAACTTCAGCCTTAATAGAATCGATTTTTGACAGGCGCTGTCTGATTTCGGAATCAATTTTATCAAGGCTCCAATCGTGATTTAAGAGCATTGCTGCGCCCCCTCAGGTGTCAGGTAGAGCTGTTCCGCCTCCAGCAAAAAGGGACGGGTGTTTTCTTCATGGGTAAAGCAGGCATCGGTGACAAAATCTTTTATATGTTGATGGCGATCCGTCACATAGTACGGCAGACCGGCTGAATAGATGGCGACCGCTTTTTGCAAGGCCGGGGTCAGTTCTGCAAGCATCAGCTTGGCAGCCGCTGCATACACCGCACTCTTCTTGTTGCCCAATTTTGATTCAAGCTGATCACGGCGTTTCGATTCCAGTGTCTGACGGGTAAGCAAAAGAATCTCGTCATAGTCAGCGGCCTGTCTTCTGGCCTGTGCCAGCTGATCGCCTATCTTGTCAGCTGCATTAATCGGCTGGTTGCCTGCCACAATATCGGCATGCAGGACAGAGCGTTGCTCTGTCAGAGACTTGATCCGGGCATCAATCAGGTTTATCTGCCTGGTAGCATCATCTACCCGGTCATCCAGCAGACTGATTTCTTTCAGCAGCTTTGCATGGTTCTCCATCTCCAAAAAATAGCGGTGTTGTGCTGTCTTCAATTCCTCTTGAATGTTTTGCATCGGTTTTTTCTCCTTGTGTGCCGGTCTGTGCCAGCGGTTTAAAATGGCCTCGTTTCAGTTCTATTGCCGATTGTCGATCTCGTCGTCGCTTTCCTCTTCGCATGTGCTGATCCTCTCAACATCCGCCTTCAGGATGTATGAACGTTTACTAAACCCAAACCGAAAGGCGGTAAGTTTTCCGTCTGCAATAAGTTTTTTCACCGTAGACGGCACTACCCCCAGGCGGTTTGCTACCATTGGGATGGTTACAAATTCACACTTTTTAAAGACCATTGTGCCCACCCAAAACTTAAAAAGTGCGCCGTGGAACCTTGTGCAGCAAAAAGGGAAAGGAGCCTCTCAACTGCATATTCAGCCGGGGAGGCGCTGCATCAGATGGCGGTGCCCACCTGATCCCCTGCTTTCACCGACACAACACCGGCAGCGGTGAAAGGTTCGGTTCAGACATTAGACTACTCTGCAGCTATCTCAGCCTGAATCTGTTCAATTTTGGCCTGCATACGGCAGGCTTGCTCTTGCGTCTTGTCGGCTATGTCCTCCAGGGCCTGCATGTAGCCCTTTAAAAACACCAGCCGGACCTTGCCTGGTAACTCTTCAAAATTCTGTGACATAGGTTTTTTCTCCTTTCTCTGGTTGGTTCGCTGCTATCAGGCAGCTTTCAGTTTTGATGCTGTGGCAGATGCTATCTGCTGCTGCAGCAGCTTTTGCTCCAGCCGGTCGTCTTCAGTTACTGCATCATCAGGTGCCAGCCATTTGATGATGTCATGCAGCATAAAGCTCAGGCCTTCGTATGGTGACGACCCATCGCTGTATTTCCTGTGTTGCAACCCAAGGCCATCAATGCCCAACTGAATGGCCCGCAATTGGTGGCAGGCCCGTTGCATTTCGTCAAAATCGTACACAACGCCTTGGCTGATATCTCGCTTGTCTTGCATGGGTTTAAGCCTCCTTTTCTTTCATTGCCTCAGTTAACCAGTGGTGACCCTCTCCAATATCTTCGCAAATGGCGTCAAAGATTCCACACAAGCCGCTAGATATTTGCAGGTCGCTTAGATTTATGTGGACAGGCGCATTGCCAAGGCTGGTCAGTAGCACTTTCATAACTTCAAGCCGTTCCAATGCCCCTTCAATCAGATCTAATGCATGTTCAGGTGCCAATGGTTTTCCCATGTTCGTTCCTTTCTGTTTGTGGTGTAAGTGGTGTGGTACCCGCCCACAGGGTGACAGTCCGCCTGCCCGTGGGGGCTGGCTGCGGCCTGGACCCTATGGACGGCTACAGTTCTTCCTCAGTTGCTGCAGCATCAAGATTGATGCGGTAGTATCTGGCAGATTTCAGGCCAGGAAGGCGTTGCATGGTGGCCTCTGCCTTGCCCTTGTAGAGCATCCCTTTTTCAGCCAGTATTCGGGCTGCCACACGGGGATCAAAGCCCTGCACGATTCGATTGAATGACTGGGGTAGCACGTAGTATTCGGTATGCCGTTCATCAACCAGATCGGTTGTCACCACCAGATCACGACGGTAGCCGTACATGTCGATCACCTTGTCCTCTACCAGTTTGTCTTGATAGAACCGCTTGAACCGGCTGTCACCGTGGGCCTCAAAAAAGCCCAGCACCTGCTTCAGCAGTTCTTGCGGTTCCTGCTGGCCTGCCCCGCCCCGGTGGGCAATCCAGGCCTTGAAACAGACACCGGCAGCCCAGAAGGCATCGCCCTTGTTCCAGCCGGTAATACCCCAGATGGTGGCCAGTTCTCCGGCTGCGGCTGCCAGTGCAAACCGGTTAAGCATCCGCAAGGCCTGCGAGGCGGCGTCTTTGGGGCGGTTGGCTGCTGAAAATTCAGCCATCAGTTTCTTGGCCTGCTCTTTGGCGGATTCAGGATCGGCAGCTATCTTTGCGACAAAGGTGGTAAAGGCGGTGCCATAGTGGCGGTGGGAGGCCTGTTTCAGTTCATCTGCAAGGGCCTGGGCAGAGGCACGGTTGTTGATGGTGTCAAAGATACCAAGGCCTTTTCCGGCATCTGCAGGGATATCTGCAAGGCGCTGTTCCTGCCCTGCGTACAGACGGCCACCTTTGGCGTTTGAGAGGTCTGCAAGGCCGATCTCACCAGAGGAGAGCAACACCAGCCGCCAACTACTCCCCCCCTTTGACCCGCCGGACAGGTTGGCCCGGCTCCGGCCTTTTCCGTTCAGAATGTGATAGGCCGTCATTCCTGCTATTTCTGCAGCGAGTTGCTTCATCTCATCCAGGATTAAACCAGCATCGTTACAGAGGGTGGCCACCGCCTCCAGGCCGTTGCTGGTGGCGTTCCAGGTGGTGACTATTTGGCGAGGATTACCAAACAGGCTGGCAACGATGATCAGAATGGTGGATTTTCCGATGGATGAATCCCCCAGCAGGTTGAAACCGCTGTTTTCCATCTGCAGCAGATGGAGCAGGGCGCTGGAAAAGCCGATTGAAACCGCAAACACTGGGCGGCTGTTGCCTTTGATGGGAACTGAAACGTGGTGTTGCCAGTCTTCAAGGGTGTTGTTGCTGCTGAAACGGTGGCCATCATCCCCCACGTAGTGAACCAGTTCTGAAGTCTGGCCAATGCACCGCTCTGGCGTGACATAAACCAGTTCACCGGTGGGCAGTTGCAGCCAACCGGTTTGGGCCGTGGTTCTGGCCCGGGCCTTGGGGTCTTTTTGCAGCTTGCGGTTTGCCTCAAGGATGAAGTCCATCAGCTGGCCCTTGGCCTTGTAGCTGGTGGCAATGGTCAGGCCCATGTCCAACAGGCTGGCGCGGACATCTTCTGCACCGGCCTTCAGCAGCTTCATCGGCATGATCCAGGTGTGCAGGTGCTGGTCATGGTCTCTGAACTGCACCAGCATGCCCCAGCCTTCCTGCCGGGCATCCCGTACCAGGGCAACCGGCAACAACCATGAACAGACGAAAATCTCTTTGACCACCGGCTCCTCACCGTCTCTGCCATCCTGCTGATGGAGGAAAAAGACGCCGGTGCCTTTAACGACATAGGAGCCAAAGCGTTGTATTGCTGTTTTGGCACCGGCCTTCAGCAGCGGGTGTGCAAGGGGATCACCCAGCAGGGCGGCCTCTTCCCGTACCCGTGCCTCAACTGCTGCTTTGTAATCCACCTTTGCCATGGGCGGCTGATCAGCCGGGGCTGATGCCGGTGCTTCTTCAGCCGGTGCGGTTTCTTCTGCTGCCAAAGCCGGTTTTGCAGCAGCCTTGCGGCTTTTGGCTGGCTTTGCCGGTAATACGGTTGATTTTGCTTTACTTTTTCCGGTTTTTGGGGTAGTCATAAAGGCATCCAATCTTGTTTTTCTTCAGTCTTTGAACCCTCTACTGGTTGCCTCCGGTAGGGGGTTCAGTCGTTTCGGGAGTGTTGCTATCACTAAAAACCTTAATAATTTCAGCTTGTATCGTGTGTATCAGTTTGTTACAACTTCACGAAACTGATTTTATTTAATAATTTCGGACGTATAGCAGTGTTTCAGCTGTTTCAGCGCCAAACAATACATAGGGTAAAAAAATCTTAAACTTCCGGGGCTGGGGTCTCTGGTTCGATCAGCCGGGGGTACAGCCCATCCATTTGGCACTGAATCTGTTTCAGCATCTGGCAAAGAGTTTCATCACCATGACCAGCTGCGTACTGGTTGGCGGCATCGATAGAGTCTGCCAGCTGGGAGAGCTGGTTGATGGATGGTAAGATGAGTGTTCCAAAGTGGATCGGTTCAGGCTTGGAGATACTGGCAGCATCACCAGCCAGCTGCAGCAGGCGGGCCTCATGCTCGGCGGTAAAGCGGGCAGCAATATTCTGTAGTGCTTGGGGGATCTGGTCTTGAAGTGACATGGTTTAGTCTCCTTGCTGGGTGGCAACAGGTGCTATTCTGTCGTTTGGGTAAAGGGTGTTCTGCACTTCCACCAGCATGTTCAAAACATCATCCAGCAGCCAGCCAAGCCGGTTGGAAACCTCAACGCTTTCCTCATCGTAGGCGCGACCATGCAGCTGCCCATGCTGTTCATCCGCCAGCACCAGGTAATGGCGCATGTGCTCCAGTTTTAAGGATACGTCCGGCAGTGTGCGGGTGTGGGTGTCTGGTGTATTCATTGTGTTACCCCCAATCTTTTCATTTCATGGTTGAAGCGGGTGGTGAAGGTGGTCTGAACAAACTGGGTCAGGGGTTTCAGGATTTCTGGTTTACCGATCATTGAGGCTGGAGAGATTACTGCTGATTCTGCAATGGGGAGACGTTCTTTCCCCAGCCGCCGGAAAACACCAACGTGGGTGCCGGTTGCGCTGCCCTTGCCAAACTTGACCCCTGCCAGAAACTGCCGAAGCTGGGTGGTTTTGCCTCTCTCTATCTGGACCCGGACACCTACCTTGCCCCGTTTGATTGCGGTGACGCCTTTACGGCCCCGCTTGGTCATGCCTGCCGATGTCCGGCGATATTCAACAGCCCCGAAGTAGACCAGGCTGATACCCCCAGCCAGAAAACTGATGGTTGCGGTAAGATCGTCAGTCACCCTACCCACTGCCTGGATACGTGGCTTTCCTGATGCCTTGTTCAGCAGATCTGTCTGATTGATGTTGTACCTGCCCCTGATCAGGCGGCTGGCTTCGGTAAGGGTGCTGGTCTGTACACGAGACATGGCAAGCTTTGCAGCTTTACGGACCTTGCCAACGTCGCCTTTCGCTTTTTGCATGGCCTCGTTAAGTCCCTTGACCGACATATTCATCATGGTTGACTCCTTTCTGCCTTTCTAGGCTGCCTGCTGCTGGGTGGTGTGCTGGTTTTCAGTTCGGCTGGCGATGAATGCCTGAACTGTAGAGAGACGGTAACGAACTGCTTTTCCCAGTTTGACGTATGGGGGGAGGTCGGAAGTTCCGTAGACTCTGGCACGGTTCAGGGTTGATACTGCCAGGCCAAGTACGGAGGCTGTCTCCTGGACGGTAAGCAGACGGTCACTGCTGATCGGTTCAGGTTGCTGGGTGGTAGGCGAGTTCTTTTGCATGGTGTGGACTCCTTTCGTTTAATGTGTGATAGAGTTTGACTACGATTTAAATCGTATGTACGATAAGAATCGTATGGTGTCAACGATTAAAATCGTAGGAGCGTAATAAATGGCAGCAAGACCGGCTGGTGGGGGAGTCACTCCTGAAAGAGTAGTCAAGCTTTTACGAGAGGAAGTGGCGAAAACAAGTCAGGCAGCAACGGCAAGGGCGACTGGTCTAACACTCCGGGGAGTTCAAAACTATCTCAAGGGCATAGGCGATCCCACCACTGCAACCCTGCAGAAGTTGGCTGATTATTTTGGGAAGTCTGTAGCGTATTTGAGAGGGGAAGAAACCGAGAACAGAATTTCTAAAGTCAGAATAGTAAAAGATTTGATCCAAAAGCCGGGGTTCTGTGACAATCCTCAAAAGATTGCCCAGTACATCGGTTATTACGGGCTTAAGGCTTCAGCAGAAGAGGTTTCAAGTTCGTTATTGCCTCAGGCTATACATGAGTTGACCAATGCAGGTAATGATTACGAAAAGGCCTCACAAGAGACTATTCAAAATATCGTTATTCCAATTTTAACTGAGGTAGCCTTCTTCGGAGGCACCAAAGAAGATTTTATTAACCAGTTGGAGCTTAAAGGCATTTCAATTACGGGGTACGATATTGGGCTTACATTTGCTGATGTCGAAAAGGAATTTGCAAAAATCAGAAAGGACATTGCAAAAGAGCTTGGCATTTTTGAGTCAACTTTACTGGAAAATGCAAAAGCTTTTTTGGCTATACCAGAGGAAAGACGTGAAGAAGCTCTGGCAATCCTGCAGCGTGAAGGGATCATCCCCCCAACTACAGACCCGGTGAAGTGAGGTTTTCTCACTTCACCCATAAACCATAAACCACCACCAGCCATCACCCGCCCACCTCATCACCCTGCATCCACCGTTTTTGATTTTATTTTTCCCCTTGTATTGGTTTGCCCTGAAACAGCAGCTACAGCGAAACAATGCTGAAATCATTGGACAAAACAGCATTTTTGAGTATGTAACAAGCTGATACATATGATACACGCTGATATTGTTGGTGTTTTTGGTGGTTGGGTGGGGTAATTGAGCAAGAAGATGATGAGGGCCGGTTGCAAACTGCCAAAGTCTTGCTACAGTTGGCTGTAGTTTCTGATTCTTCTAAGGAGCATTCCCCATGCCAGATTTTAAAGATCGCCTTGTCCGCCACGCTGAGCATATCAAGAACGTAAGCAGCCATTGCAGTACTGAGGAGACCACCAAGCAGGCGCTTATTCTACCCCTGCTGGATGCCTTGGGTTTTAGCCCCTATGATCCGACGAAGGTGCAGGCAGAGTACGGGGCAAATCTGCCAGGTATCAAGGCCAATGAGAGGGTGGATTATGCCCTGTTTGTGGCTGGTAATCCGGTTATGTTCATTGAGGCAAAGTCTTGTTCTGATAAGCTTACCAACCATACTGGCCAGCTGGTGAGATATTTCAACTCTACCCCTGGGGTTTCAGTGGCAGCCATTACCAATGGTCGTGAGTGGCGGTTTTACAGTGATCAGAAGCATACGAATATTATGGATACGACTCCGTTTCTTGTGGTGGATTTTGAGTCTCTTGCAGATTCTGACGCTGATAAGCTTTCTCGCTTCAGGTACGATAAATTCAATCCTGATGGTTTACGCAGTTTTGCAGAGGAGCAGACGTTGCTTGAGTGCTTTACCGCTGCTATTGAGAGTTGCTTGCGGGAGCCTGATGCTGATTTTATCCGGTTTGTGGCCACCAGATCAGATGCTGCTGGCAGGTTGACCCCGAAACAGGTTGAAGCGTACACGCCTATTGTGAAGCAGGCCTTGGTAGAGGCTATCAGCAAGGTTGTTGTGGGTGGGCTGTCTGCTCCTGTGCCTGCCCCGGCAACGGAACCGGCTGCAGTACCACGCTGTGATTGCCCCGATGGTGATGTTGTCGATCCTGATAATCCCAAGATTGTTACGACTGAGGCTGAACGCCGGGTGCTGGCACTGGTGCAGGCCATTCTGGACGGTAAGGCAGAAGAGTCTGAGATAGTGGGGAAGGATACAGAGAGTTATTTTTCTGTTTGCTATCAAGGGAAGAACAATCGCTGGCTGTTGCGCTACCACGGGGATAGAGCCACCCCGTACATCAGCTTCAATATCCCGATGACGCTTGAGCGCACGAAGCAGGCAGCCAGGGCAGGTTTGGTGGTTCAGCCAAACAATACGATCGCTCTGGTGAAGCCTGAACATCTGATGAAGCTTTCAAATGTGCTGTTTGATGCACTGGAGTTTTGCAAGAATGATGAGAATTTTAAACGGAAGGGTAATGGTGAAGAGTCAGCGTAATGGGTATACTTTGATTTTATTTTTCCCCTTGTATTGGTTTGCCCAGTTAGTGCCGTTAATCAGTTAAGTTACTGATATAAATAAGCAAAATAGCCATTTTCAACAAGTTAAGGCCGGTTAGGCGGGTTAAGTACTGATATTGTTGGTTTTTTTGGTGGTTGGGTGGTGGGATGTTAGCAGGCAGCATTGACATTATGTTATTTTGTAGTTATAAATAATCATGCGTTATGAGCGGGATGAAGATAAGCGACTGGCAAATCTTGAAAAGCACGGGCTTGACCTTGCTGATGCCGATCTGGTTTACGAGCATCAGCAAAAGCTGACGGTGCCCTGCAAAACCACCCATGAAGAACGGTGGCAGGATTTTGCAGAGGTTGACGGCATTCTTGCCGTGCTTACCTGTGTGTACACCAGGCGGAATGATACGGTACGCTTTATTTCGTTCCGCTATGCCAGTCGTAAGGAAAGGAAGGTGTATTATGGGGCAGATCGTTAGCCATACCAGTGAAGAGCTGAAGGCCATGCGCGCCCGTGGCGAATCAAAAAGCGACTGGACACGGGTAAAACGTAACTATGACGCCGGTATTGAACCTGCTGCTGACGAAGATAGCCCGGACATGTCGGCTGCTTTACGGGAGCATGTGGCAACATTGAAGCGAGGCAGGGTACTGGGCAGCGGAACCAAGGTACAGAAGACGGTACGGTTTGATATTGCGGTGTTCGAGGCGTTTAAGGCAACCGGTAAGGGGTGGCAGACCAGAATGAATGAGGCCCTTAAAACCTACCTGAAGGAACATCCGCTTAATCATGTGTGACCAGCGGATAGGCAGGCAGCAATAGAGTATTTTACCCCCCAATGCTTTCAGCATGGGTGCGAGGCGCTGCAAAGCGCCTCTGCTATTTTAAAGATCCGCCACCCGCGTGCATAATTCTGTCCATTGCAGCGTTTACCAAAAACCGGCTGCGAGTTTCACCTTTTGCAGAAGCATAGCGGTCTATCCTGCTTAAAATACGCTTGGGCATACTGATATTCACCCGTTCTGAGGTGTCATCAAGCAATGTACTGTCAACCTCAACCACCGCCCAGATCCATCCAGCATAATCAGGATCCTTTGCATAGTCTGCGACCCCCTTGGGCTCTGGTATGGTTCCACCGTCATCAAGTACGGTTTCAATCCACAAGGCTATGGCCTCTTTGCTGTTCTCTATCGCTTCATCCAGCGTATCACCGGCAGAAAAACAGCCGGGAAGATCAGGTACCTCTACGCCAAAGGCGGTGGTCTCACTGCCTGGTTCTATCACTATCGGGTATTTCATGGTTTTCCCCTTTACAGCCCTGCCTGCTTCAGTAACTTGCGTACAATCCCTATCCCCATATCCTTTTTGGGGTGAGGTACGCTGATATGTCCCGGTTTAACGGGGTGAACAAAAACATGGTGTGACCCCTTCACACTGCGTAGCGTCCATCCATCGCCCTCAAGTTGCTTTATCAGTTCGCGGCTGTTCATCTTGTGTATTATACACAATAAAATTGCTCTTTCTATAAAAAATACACACCGTACACAAAAAAACAGCAGGATCTTGTGGCTGGAAAACCTCGAAAGCCACTGATCACGAATCAGCCCCCAAAAACTGACGCTCTTTTCCTGTGCCTGGGCTTCCTGCCATATCATTCCCCGATATGAAAAACTGACGCTATTCAGGTGACACGTCCGTTTCTCCGCGTTCAGAAAAATCTCATTCGTAGCCAAACGTCGGGGTCTTGTCAGCCCGCATGGAAGAAACCCCAGGGAGGACCCGCCACTATATATGGTGTGCAACTCCAATTGGCACCCAACATACAGTAGATCAACCATTACCAGAAAATCTTGTAATGGCGCCCAGAACTTGAGGGTTAGATTCTATTCTGGATAGGAGTAGCAGGGGTGTGCTGTGCCTGCCATGTGGCCATGTGAGACAAAATTGCGACGCGGGATATCCTGATCATCTGGGGCGCGGGGGGCTGCGATAATTTTTAACAAACATAACGAAAGTTGTACATTTTGCATCTTCGGTTATAGTAATTGTAGTTGAGTCCAACACATAAATTTTCTATGGGGACTTATGGAACACGAGCCTTTACTTCCTCCAGGTATCCACGACATCACTGAAGATCAACTCGATAATCATTTTCTGAGTTCATTTTCAACGTCAACTACACGGCAGCCGTTAATAAACGGTTTAAAGTCCTTTATAGCGTTCCTGCGTAAACTCGGCATTCCGTGTGAAATGTGGATAGATGGATCATTTACAACCAACAAAGTCGACCCAAATGATATAGATCTGGTTGTTTTTGCTTCTGAGTCAGATGTGAATCAGCTGGATAGTGATAAGCAACTGCTATTAGCAAATCTAATAGACAGAGCATCAAGCAAACGTAGATTTGGATGTGACGTGCTATTTGCTGTGGCAGAAGATTTTGAAATGAGAAGCTACTGGCGTGGCTGGTATGGTTTTGATAGGCAAGAGAGGCCAAAGGGCGTAGCAAAAATTATGGTGACGTCATGATTGATCGTCTTCGTAAATTAAAAAATGATGCATTAAAGCATCAGATAGATCTATCTCAAAAAGCTGGAGACGGTGGTAACTTAGCTTATCAGCTAGCGGCTCAATCTATGTCTAGCCATATTGACGATCTGTCTCAACAAATTGCATTACTTGATGAAAGACCAATCTTTGAATTTTTAGAGTTTAGGTTAATTGCATCCAAATTAAGGGATGGATCTATACCTTTAAGCCTACTTGCTAAAGTAGTAGACGAAATACGACAGATGATAGGGCATGCTGCTTTAAGGCTTTCTCAGGGGGGGATGTGGAGAAAGAGGGTATCAAAAGACCTATACAATGATTTAGATCTGAGATTAGCAGCAATCTTACCAGGTTCTTCTCGGCTTGTAATTTCAACATCTGCCCAAAGAGATCTTTTTGACGACGGTCTCTCAAAAAATGCTTTTGAACGTATATTTAAAGTACTTGATAGCCAAGGAGAAGGTGGACACTTTCTTGAAGCTGTTACCGATCTTGGTCCAGCCAGTGCTCGACGCTTGCGTGAATTTCTACATCTACTTCGTAGCAACTCAGCAGAGTTGCAGCTCTCATGGCGCTACTCAGGCAACACTGTAAAGCAGTGGAACGGGGATTCAGAATCGATTGTAAATGTTGCCTTTGCTCTTGATTCAACGGAATTAATTGCAAAGGATAGCATAGAACTTGAAGGCTACATTGAATTGTTAAGTAAGCGAGAACGCATACACTTAACCACCGACGATTCAAGGACAATTAGGATACTTTTCCCCAAAAGACTTTTAAGGGCAGTTTCAGAACTTCACTTGGATCAACGGGTCAAACTTCTCTGTTCGGTTACTGAAACAGAAAATCCCTTAACTGGCGAATCTTCCATTTTTTATGAACTTGAAGATATCATTGACTGATGTATGTCCGTAACTATTACGGATCATTTACTACTATTTCCTAATCCTATACTAAAAGAGCAGCTATCAGGCAAAGGTGAGTATGTCTTGGCTATATGGTGCGCGGAGGCAGGTGCCTCAGATGATCAGGGCTCTTTTATGGCGGATATCCATTGGAAACAACTTACTTTTTAGGTGATGACATGTTTTTAAACGTCAAGTTTGACTCACTTGATTGACCCTTGGCACCAACTGGACCAGAACTCAGCACAACACCAATCACAATTGACACAATAGAGATCAGTATTCCTCCTATGGCTAGGTATGTGCCTGTCTTATGTCGCCTGTCGGCTTGTATTTGGGCCTGTGTTTGGGCTTGCTTTTGCTCAGCATCATACGCTGCCAAGCTTGCCATATGTCTTAATATCTCATCCTTTACATTAACAAGTTGATCAGCAGCCTTCTCATATTGCGAAAACTGCTCCTCTTCTTCAGCTTTACATGTAACGTCTTTTCTGCATTTTTCAGCTGTAACAAGTGTTTTTGCCTCTTCAAACGGCCTAATTATCTTTGCTGATGCATCTGGTATCACAACAAACAGTGTGTTTTTAGAGAATGAATCAAGATATTCGTCAATCTCTTCAGCAAGTGCAATTGCTATTACGTCATAAGCATCATATGCGGCCCGGTATAGATGTCCATGCGCTTTATCAAGATTCTTATGGCAATATTTAAACTCATCACCTTCGTATTCCTCAGCAATAGGAAGCTGATACAGCACAGCATGAGCTCGGGCGACATGGTCAAACGCCGACCTCAACTCCACTATTGCCGGCACTGAAAGCTTCTGTTCCTTATTAGCTCTTTCAGACGTAATGACGATCTGCTTGACCTTCTGATAAAACCCAATAAGGTCGATGTATTCAATTCTGAGCTGTTCTTGCTGTTCTGCTGTGAGTGGCATTAATTAACCTACCCCGATTGATTATTTATCTGACAAAAAAAAGGAGCCAAATTGGCTCCTTTAGACGCGTGTGTAGTAGTTTAACGTAGCGCTTTAGGCGTATGCTGACGAAGCTTTTCCCTCTTGGCGTTAAGGTCACCGGTACCAACCAAATAATCAGCGTAGCAACGGGTGCTCTGCCTCACGAGAATACCATGTGGGCAGCAAGCATCGTCTGAATTATAGGCCGACCTAAAATTTGTGCCGAAGAGTTCCTTTTCGCTGAGCCCAGTAAGCCTCTTGGCTATATTGCTCATAACCCTTCTCTCCCTTTTGATAAAACAATGAATTAAAAAAATGACTAAATTTTAAACTTACATGTAAGCTGTCAATGAACTGCACTTTTTATATTATATCGGCGAATTGTCAAGCGCTTTTAGGTAATACCAAACCCCACCATCATGTATTTTGTATACAGAACTTACACCACCACTATATCTATGGATTATCAGCAGTTTTTTATTTTAAAACTGTATTTATACGAGTGGCTACTAAACCTTACCACCAAACAGCCTATATGCAAGCGCCTGCCACCAGATTCTTGTCCCCAACTGAAGGGGCATCAGCAATCAATTCCGTGATCCTGTCCGCTATTTTTTGCATCGGCCCCCGCAGCCGTTCTGTTGTGATCTGGATATACCCACCGGTAACATCATTCCCCATGCTGTGATTCAGTAAAGCCTTCAAGCTGTAGTGTGGCACGTCCAGGCTTTCAGCAATAGTGATGAAGGTACGTCGAAGGTCATGGAAACAGAACTGGACATCGGTTACAGCTATGATGTCCCGCTTGTAGTTGTCAGGATTACTCAGGAATGGCGAGGGATGCTTGCCGGGGAAGATATATTCATTCTCATACCCGGCAGCCCGACGCTTCAACAGCAACTTGTAAAGCTGTTCTGACATAGGCATGGTCACCTGATCGTCTTCCGGCTTTTCACCCCGCTTCTTTTCAGGAATGAAAGAGAATGCCTTCCTCTTAAAATCAATGTCAGACCATTTTAAGCGGGCCGCTTCATTACGCCTTAAGCCGGTGTATAGCAGCAACAGCATGTAATCCCGCCCCTTGGGGTTATTGTAATCATTCACCGCTTTAAACCATACCGGCAAGTCTTCAGGCGTGATGAAGGTGGTACGGCGCTTCTTCTTCGCCCAATCACGTTCTCGGACCTCCCGCACACCGTCAACAGGATTCCTGTGGATCACCCCAGGGTGTAAGGCTAGGCCAAACCGGAAAAGGCTTCTGAGCAGCTTGACGGCGTTGATTGCCTGTGACTTGCCGTTGATGATTTCCAGCTGTTCCAGGCGATCCAGAACCATGCTGCCGGTTATAGTGTCCGCTGGTAGTGTCAACCAGTCCTTGAAGTGGTTCTCCATCCAGGCGTTATATTGACGGATTGTTGCCGGGGCCAAGGTCTTCTTGGTAGACATATATTGACGGTGGAGGTCTGCAACGGTTATTGTCTCAGCCTTCGGCTGGCGGCCAGGATGGGGATCAATACCGGACTTGAGCTTTTGCAGATACGTGGTAGCCTCTGATCTGGCCTGTTCACAAGTGAAGAGACCAAAGGCTCCGATAGGTATAAACGGTTTTTTGGTAGTGCCGCGTTGTCTGGAACGGACGAAGAAGGTTAAGGCGTCCTTGGTTGCACGCACACCAAAACCAGCTAAGTCAGTATCAAAATAATCTACCTGGCCGGCTGTCGGCTTGACTATATTTTTAAGGTTGGCCTTGGTGATTTTTAAGCTTGGCATAGTAGCCCCCTGTAGTGTCCAACTCAGTGTCCTTAAAGTGGCCACTGTGACAAAAATACAGTAACAAATGAGCATACTCTATGCAACAGCTTTCAAGTAAATATCATATGTTAGATAACACCATCATACTATGAAAATCAAACGACTCGAGATAGCGGGATTTAAATCATTTGCAGACAAGGTTGTGCTGGACTTCCAGCAGGGCGTAACCGGCGTGGTGGGTCCCAACGGCTGCGGCAAATCCAATATTGTTGATGCCATCCGCTGGTGCATGGGAGAGCAGTCCGCCAAAAACCTGCGTGGCAAGGCGATGGAGGATGTGATCTTCCTTGGCAGCGAAAACCGCAAGCCCTTAGGAATGGCCGAGGTGTCACTGGTCTTTTCCACCGAAGATGGCCGTGCTCCGGCCAAGTATCTGGAATTCATCGAGATCCAGCTGACCCGCCGACTTTACCGCGATGGTGAAAGCGAATACCTGATCAATAAAACCCCCTGCCGCCTGCTGGATATCTCTGAACTGTTTATGGATACCGGGGTCGGCACCAAGGCCTATTCAATCATAGAGCAGGGCAAGATCGGCCAGATCCTGCATTCACGGCCTGAAGAGCGTCGCCTGCTGATTGAGGAGGCTGCCGGTGTCACCAAATACAAGACTAGAAAACAGCTGGCCCTTAAAAAGATTGATGCCACCCGCCAGAACCTTTTGCGGCTTTCTGATGTATTGGGAGAAATCAAACGACAGCTGAATGCCCTGCAACGGCAGGCCAAAAAGGCAGAGAAATTTCGTGAACATCGAGAAGAACTGCGGGAGATTGACCTGCTCTTTACCCTGCATCAGGCCGATAGCCTGCAGGCCGAGCATCAACAGACCCAACAACAGCTTAGTGAGCAACAACAGCGGATACAGGAGGTCTCAAGCGCTGCTGATACGTCAGAAAACCTGGTAGAGTTGCAACGTCTGGCCATGCTGGAGTCAGAAAAAGGGCTGTCTGCACAGCAGGAAGAGCTGTTCCGGGTGAGAAGCGAGGCGGTTGCCTGCGAGAACGGGCTGAGTTTTCGCCGCAAAGAGCGTGAGACCATCACCGAGCGCCTAGCCCGGCTCGAACTTGAGCAGCAGACGATCACAGAACGGCGCGAAAACCTGGTTGCCGAACTGGCCAGGCTGCAGCAGCACCAACAGACCACCGGCAGCGACCTGGCGGCTGCAGAAGCCCAGCTCGCCACTCTGCAGGAAGAACAGCAAGAACAGGAACAGGGCTTTGAGACCTTAAGCCGCCGGATAGAGACCCAACGTCGTGACCTGTTCAGCGCCACCGGTGAGGCCGCGCAATACCGCACCCGCCAGGAGACGGCCCAGAAACGCCTCGCAGTTTTGGCTGAACGGCTTGAGCGTCACAGCCATGAACAGATTGTTGTCATGGAAAAGCAGCATGAAAACAGAAGTTGTTACACCACCCTGACTGAGCAGCTTGAGCTTCGCAGACAGGCACAACAGGCCGCTGCCGCACAGATCACCCTGCTGGCAGAGCAGGAGCAGCTTCTGAAGACAAAGGTGCCGGAACTGGACAAGCTGGTCCAGGCCCAGCGGGATGAACTCAGTCGCAACAGCTCACGGCTGACCTCGCTGCAGGAGCTTGAGGCCCAGTTTGCCGGGTATGGACAAGGGGTGCGGCAGTTAATGACCGAATCCCCACTGCGTGAGCGGTTGGGCGGCATGCTGGCTGATACCCTGCTGGTGCCGGAAGAGTATGAACTGGCTGTCGAATCGGTGCTGGCTGAACGGCTGCAGGCGGTGCTTTGTAACAACCAGCAGGACCTGATCAGCGCACTCCAGTATCTGCGTGAACAGGCAACAGGACGCGCTCAACTGACAGCACCGCAGCAGCAACCGGTCACGCCGCAACAGATTAGCGGAACCACTCCGTTGCTGGCACTGCTTGAGGTTTCCGGACAGGCAGCCACGCAACTGCAGCGGATGCTCGCTCCGGTACATCTGGCCGACTCCCTTGAGGCCGCCCTGGACCTGTCCCGCAGCTATCCTGACCTGACCTTTGTGACACGGGCTGGCGAGGTCGTCGCCTCCGACGGTACCGTCAGCGGTGGCCCACCGGAATCAGCTCAGGGCGGCATTATCCATAAAAAGCGGGAAATCAGGTCGTTAGAGCTGCTGGTGCAGGAACTGTCCCAGACTCTGGCCAGCAGCGAGGCAGAACAGAAGCGGGTCCGATCTGAACTGCAGGAGGTGGGGCAAGAGCTGCAGGCCGCCCGTGCCGATCAACACCAGCTTGATCTGCTGCTGTCAGGACTGATCAAAGATCAGCAGCAGCTTGATGCCGAGGCCGGACGGCTTGCTGAACGCCTGGAACTGCTGGTGCATGAACGGGCAACCCTGGAGGAAGAACAAACTGGCCTGCAGGAAGAGCAGAGAGCGGCAACCATCGGCCAGCAGGAAGCCGAGGCCCGCGCCAAAAATCTTGAGCAGGAGTCGCAGACATTAAGTGCTGAACTTGAAGGCCGCCGCCTGATCCTTGCCGCAGCCCGTGAGGCGCTGACGGCCCAACGGGTGGCTGTTGCCACCCTGCGTGAACAGGGCGAGGCCCATCAGCGAACGGTTATTTCACTCACCTCCCAACTGGCTGAACTGGACCTGCGAATTCAAAACAGTTCAGCAGAACGCGAACAGACCGAAAACAGTCGTCAACGTCTGAATAGCGAGTTGGAGAGCGAGGAACAACGGCTGCAGATCCTGCTTGAACAGCAGATCAAACAGGATGAGCTGCTACAGGTCGTACGCCAACAGCACGAAGCTGCAGCCATGCAACTGGCCACAGCAGAGCATGATGCCCGCCTGCGCCGGGAAGAGCGAGAGGCGATCCGCCAACTGCATGCCGATCTCTCGCTCAAGGTCTCCTCACTGTTACTGCAGCAGGAGCACCTTGAACAGTCACTACAGGATCGCCACCGGCTGAGCCTGAGCGAGGTACGTGAACGGCTGGGTGAGCGGGAACTTGATCCGGTCGCAGCCCGCATCCGCCAGACCGACCTGGAGCGGCTGATCGACGAACTGGGCGAAGTCAACCTGATGGCAATTGAAGAGTACGCCGGCATGGAACAGCGCTACGACTTCCTGGCCGGCCAGAAGGCGGATCTTGAAGAATCCCTGAATGACCTGCAACAGGCGATCCACAAGATTAACCGCACCACCCGCAAACGGTTCCTGGAGACCTTCACCCTGATCAATGAAAAGTTCCAGGAGGTCTTTCCGCGGCTGTTCTGCGGCGGCAAGGCAGAACTGCGTCTGACCGATGAACAGGATCTGCTTGAGACAGGCATTGATATTATCGTACAGCCTCCCGGTAAAAAGCTGGCCAACGTGATGCTGCTGTCCGGTGGAGAAAAGGCGTTAACCGCCGTTGCTCTGATCTTCTCAATCTTCCTGATCAAGCCGACCCCGTTCTGCCTGCTGGACGAGGTGGATGCGCCGCTGGACGATGCCAATATCGGCCGTTTTAACGACATGGTACGGGAGATGAGCGCCATCTCCCAGTTCATCATCATTACCCACAACAAGACCACCATGGCGGTTGCCGACACCCTCTACGGCATCACCATGGAGGAACCGGGGGCCTCACGGCTTGTGTCGGTCCGATTGCATTAAGCCGATAGTTCTGGTATGTAAAACGATCATTTCTGCAGCCATTGCGAGGAACAGACAATGCCGTTTCAGTCCGTATTAAAAGAGCTGGTGGATTCCGTACCCCATGCCGTGGGTGCCATTCTGGTTGATTGGGAAGGGGAGGCGGTTCAGGAATACTGCCATTGCGATTCCTACGACATGCGCTTTGTTGCTGCCCACAAAGGGATTGTGCTCTCACGCCTGCGGGAAACCCATGCTGACAATCAGGGTGGAGTTATTGAGGATGTGGTGGTCACCTCAGAACGCCAGATTTTGCTGATCGGTGTCGTTGACCCAGACTATTCACTGGTATTACAGGCAGATAGAGCTTGTCCAATGGGAGTGGCACGCTACCACTTCAACAATGCCCTGACACGCCTGAAAAAGGAACTTTGATGTCTGAAGAAAAAAAAGGATTTCTGCGGGGCATGTTTGAGCGGGTAACCGGAACTGCTCCTCAGGAACCTGAATCCCCACAGCAAGTTACGGATGATACCCAGAAAAAGCCAGGGCTGTTTGAGCGACTGAAGTCAGGCCTCAAAAAAACCACTGATGGACTGGTTGGTCGGATTGATGCCCTGGTGTTAGGTAAAAAAGAGATTGATGCCGATACGTTGGAGGAGCTGGAAGAGATCCTGATCACCTCTGACATCGGGGTTAAGACAACGGTTGAACTGATCCGCAGCCTGGAGCAGCGCCTCTCCCGCAATGAGCTGAAAGATGGCGCTGCCCTGCGCGGGGCACTGAAGGAAGAGCTGCTCTCGCGCCTGCTGGCACATCATACCCCGCTGCAAACCGATGGTGCAGCACCGTTTACCATTCTGGTGGTGGGGGTCAATGGTGTTGGCAAGACCACCACCATCGGCAAACTGGCAGCAAAATTTGCTGCCGAAGGCAAGAAAGTTCTGCTGGCTGCCGGTGACACCTTCCGCGCTGCAGCCGCAGAACAGCTTGAAATCTGGGGAGAACGGGCCGGAGTAGCGGTCATCCGTCACCAGGAAGGGGCCGACCCTTCGGCCGTCGCCTTTGATGCCTGCAAGGCAGCGGTCAGTCGCGGCACTGAGATACTGATCATCGACACAGCCGGACGGCTGCACACCAAAGTCAACCTGATGGAGGAGATGAAGAAGATCCACCGGGTTATCGGACGTGAAATACCCGGCGCACCCCATGAGACCCTGCTGGTTCTGGATGGTGCCACCGGCCAGAATGCCCTTTCACAGGCCCGTCTGTTCAAAGAGTCTGCCGGGGTGACCGGTATTGCCCTGACCAAGCTGGATGGCACTGCCAAAGGTGGTATTGTAGTGGCAGTATCCCATGAGTTCAGCCTGCCTGTTCGCTACATCGGCGTAGGTGAAGGGGTTGACGACCTGCGTGTATTTGACCCTAACGAGTTTGTGGATGCCCTCTTCCAGACCTCATAACCGGCATAGCACGGAACCGCCCATGCAAATGGGCCTTGACTTTATTCAGGAAAATCAATACATTATTGCACCCTCAGAAGGAGATTGCTCCGTGGAAACAGAACTTTTTGAAAAACTTGAAGAAAAAATCAGCAACCTGCTGACTAACTATGCTGCTTTAAAGGAAGAAAACCGGATTCTGGCAGATGAAAACGAGCGCCTCCGGCAGGAGCGTGAAGGCCTGAAAGGCCGCGTTGATGCTATCCTGAGTAAACTAGAAGGCGTGTAAGGCATGATCAAGGCCCATCTGGTTACGGTACTGGGACGAGAAATCCCGGTCCGCAGCTCCGCACCGGAAGAAAAGGTGCGGGAGGTTGAGGCCTTTGTAAATACCCGGATCGAGGCGATCCGTGAGCGGCTGACCACAGCCGACCCGCAACTGTTGGTAACCCTGGCCTTGCTGAACCTGTCAGAATCCTATCTGGAACTGCAGGGACGCCAGGACGGTTCAAACAGGCTGGAAGCCCGTATCACCAGCATGCTTGAACAACTTGATAATGCATTGCAACCACAAGGCACCAGTTTGAGCTAAAAGCAGGACAAGCACGTGGTCTCTTCAGGGAGACTTTGATATATAAACCACCAACGCATTAACTATTTGTACCTGTTCAGTTTCCGTGGCATCAGCTGCGTACTGATATCTGCACTGGCTTATATATCCCCGGTATGTAAGGGGCCTTCGGCAGACAGAACCATTGGGAACTGCCGAACTATCCTTCCATCCTCCCTGCAGCAGACCAGACCCGACACCCGGGTAACCCCCTGTTTGTGCGTGTGTTATTGTGAGGGCCCTATGCCTAAAAAGGCCTTACGACGTGACCTGCTTGCGCGGCGTCGCGCCATGGATCAGGCCACTTGGCAGACTGCCAGTGGGTCTGCCCAACAACGTTTAGCTGACCTGGAGCTGTTTCAGCAGGCAGCCTGTATCGCCCTCTACTCGCCGATTCAGCAGGAGGTTGACACCGAGCTGCTGTTTGCAACGGCACGCGCTGCAGGAAAACGGGTTTTGTACCCGCTTGTCTGCGATAACAACCTGCAGTTCCGGGAAGTTACCGAAACAGGTCAGCGTACCGCAGGTGCCTTTGGTATCCTTGAGCCCTGCAGACTGGGTGAGGACCACACCCTTGAAACAGTAGACCTGATCGTGGTCCCGGGTGTTGCCTTTGATCTACAGGGGCATCGGATCGGTTTTGGCAAGGGCTACTATGACCGCTGCCTGAGCCAGCTTCAAAAACATGGCATCCTTGTTGGTTTGTGTCATGATTTCCAGCTGTTGGAGCAGATCCCGGCAGAGGGTCATGATATCAGAATGCAGTATATTGTTACGGATAAACGGATTGTCCAGGTAGTGACCGGCAGCCTGCCGGATTAACATAAAGGAGGATGACGTATGATAACAAGTATCGTTATGGCACTGGTAATCGTTGCGGTCGCAGGTGCGGCATATTTTGCCGGCAACCGTTTTGGACGCAAGAGCACTGAAGGACTTGTGGCACAGGCTGAAGAGCTTGCTGCCCGGCTGCTTGAGGATGCCCGGCGTGAGGCAGATAATATTGCCAAGGAAGCAGAACTGAAGGCCAAAGATGCGGCCCTTGAGGCAAAAGAAGCAGCAGAAGGCGAACTGAAGGAAAAAAAGAGAGAAATTCAGGTTCAGGAAAAACGGATACAGCAGAAAGAAGAACATCTGGACAAAAAAGCGGTGCTGGTTGATCAAAAAGAGATGGATCTGCTCAAAAAAGAACAGACTGTATCAACAAAAGAACAAACCCTGACTGCCAAGGAAGAAGAGTTGAACAAGGCAGCTGGCGAGCAGCGTGCAAAGCTGGAGCAGATCTCCGGTATGACCTCTGAAGAGGCAAAAAACTCCTTGATCGAGGCGATGGAAAGTGAAGCCAAGCACGATGCGGCCAAACGGATCAAGCTGATTGAGGATGAAGCCAAAGAAACCGCTGACAAGAAGTCAAAAGAAATCATTGCCGCAGCGATTCAACGCTATGCTGGCGAATATGTTTCAGAAAAATGTGTTTCCGTGGTGCCGCTGCCCTCCGATGAGATGAAAGGGCGGATCATCGGTCGTGAAGGCCGTAACATCCGTGCCCTGGAGGCAGCCACCGGGATTGACCTGATTATTGACGATACCCCGGAAGCAGTGATCCTGTCCGGTTTCAACCCGGTACGTCGTGAAGTTGCCCGTTTATCATTGGAAAAGCTGCTGGCCGATGGCCGGATTCACCCGGGCCGGATCGAAGAAGTGGTTTTAAAATCAGAGGAAGAGGTTGAAAAAGCGATCAAAGAGGCTGGCGAACAGGCCGCCTTTGACCTGGGTGTCCATGGCATTCACCCCGAAGTGCTCAAGCTGATCGGTCGCCTCAAGTACCGCACCTCCTACACCCAGAACGTCTACCAGCACTCACTGGAAGTTGCCTTCCTGTGCGGCATCATGGCAGCCGAGCTGGGGATCAACGTCAAGCAGGCCAAGCGGGCCGGTCTGTTGCATGACCTGGGCAAGGCAGTTGACCATGAGGTGGAGGGCTCCCATGCCGTAATCGGTGCTGACCTGGCCCGTAAGTACGGTGAATCACCAAAGATTGTCCACGCCATTGCAGCCCACCATGAGGATGAAAAACCATCCACCATCCTGGCGGTACTGGTCCAGGCAGCAGATGCCCTGTCCGGCGCACGTCCCGGCGCACGGCGCGAGATGATGGAATCCTATGTCAAGCGGTTGGAAGATCTGGAGCGGATCGCCACCTCGTTTGACGGCGTACAGGGCTCCTTTGCCATCCAGGCCGGTCGTGAGATCCGGGTTATGGTCTCCAGCGACAAAGTCTCCGACGAGCAGTCGGTTCTGATGGCACGTGAGATTGCCAAAAAGATCGAGAGCGAAATGACCTATCCCGGCATGATCAAGGTCAACGTCATCAGAGAAACCCGTGCCACCGAGTACGCCAAGTAAATGTCAGTCAGAATTCTTTTTATAGGTGATATTGTTGGCAGCCCAGGCAGGACGGCCATCAGCCGGGAATTACACCGGCTGGTGGACCGTCATGCCATTGATCTGATTATAGCCAATGGCGAGAACGCTGCCGGTGGTTTCGGCATCACCCCTGACACCGCTGCAGAGCTGTATCGTCACGGGGTCCACCTGCTGACCAGCGGCAACCATATCTGGGACAAGAAGGACAACTCCGGTTTTCTGGATCGGGAAGAGCGGATCATCCGGCCGCTCAACTACCCCCCTGGCACACCGGGCCGTGGCTCAACAGTGGTAGAAACTCCTGCCGGTATCAAGGTTGGGGTACTGAATCTGGAAGGTCGGGTTTATATGAAAAACCTGGACTGTCCCTTCCGTTGCGCCGATGCAGAGCTGGAACAGCTACGAAAGAAAACATCCATCATCCTGCTGGACTTTCATGCCGAGACCACTTCAGAAAAGGCATCTCTGGGCTGGTATCTGGATGGCCGGGTCTCTGCCGTAGTGGGTACCCACACCCATGTCCAGACCGCCGATGAACGGATTCTGCCGGGCGGCACCGCCTACATCACCGATGTGGGAATGACCGGCTCCTTTGATTCGGTCATCGGGGTAGATAAAGGGCAGGCGATCCAGCGCTTTCTGACCCAGCAGTCGGTCAAGTTTGATATCCCCAAAAAGGATCTGCGGATCAACGCCGTGGTGATCGGGGTAGACACAAAGACCGGCAAGGCCGTCAGTATTGAACGAATTAATGCAGCTTGTTGAACAGCTAAAACAAGCTTTTAACGCAGAGAAAAATGAGAGAGATACGAGGCGCAGAGATTATATTTTCAGGCAAGATCAGCTAGTTAGTTCTCTGCGTCTTTGCATCTCTGCATCCCTGCGTTAAGTTTTTTATCCGTGGCAATCCGCTCAATCAGCGTCATCCGCGGTCTATTATCATGGCTTTTCATGCCTTTCACGGAGTATTACCATGAGTATCCCCGCTGCCGAACAGATCGCCGTTATCAAGCGCGGCTGTGTTGAACTGCTGATCCAGAAGGAACTGGAAGACAAACTGGCCACTGGCCGCCCGTTGATCATCAAGGCCGGTTTTGACCCCACTGCGCCTGACCTGCACCTGGGTCATACGGTACTAATCCAGAAACTGCGTCAGTTTCAGCAGTTAGGCCATGATGTCCACTTCCTGATCGGCGACTTCACCGGTATGATCGGCGACCCAACCGGCAAGTCCGAGACCCGCAAGGTGCTGACCCGCGAAGATGTTCTGCGCAATGCCGAAACTTACAAAGAGCAGGTCTTCAAGATCCTTGACCCGGAAAAGACCAAGGTGGTTTTCAACTCCTCCTGGCTGAACGAACTGGGCTGCGGCGGCATGATCGGCCTGGCCTCCAAGTACACCGTGGCCCGGATGCTAGAGCGGGACGATTTCCACAAGCGCTACACCACCCAGCAGCCGATTGCGATCCATGAATTTCTGTACCCCCTGATCCAGGGCTATGACTCAGTGGCAATGAAGGCGGATCTGGAGCTGGGCGGTACGGACCAGAAGTTCAACCTGCTGATGGGGCGTGAGTTGCAGCGTGAGTGGGGGCAGACACCCCAGTGTGTCTTGACCATGCCGCTGCTAGAAGGCCTGGATGGCGTCAACAAGATGTCAAAATCATTGGGCAACTACATTGGCATCAGCGAGGCACCCGATGAGATCTTCGGCAAGGTCATGTCCATCTCTGATGAACTGATGCTGCGTTACTATGAACTGCTCTCTGACAAGAGCATTGCCGAAATCGAGCAACTGAAGGTTAATCTGGCTGATGGTTCCCTACACCCGATGGCAGCCAAAAAGGCGCTTGGCCGGGAGATCGTGACCCGCTTCCACGGGGCTGGTACCGGTGATGCTGCTGAAGAAAACTTTGTCAAACGGTTTAAGGAAAACGAGATCCCGGATGAGATGCCCCAGGTCAGCTATGGCATGGCAGATTGCCCGCTGCTGCTGGCCAAGGCCTTGACTGAGGCCGGCCTGACCAAGTCCAATGGCGAAGCCCGCCGCTCCATTGATCAGGGCGGAGTCAAGCTGAATGGTGAGAAGGTCAGCAACACCAATCTGGAGCTGACCGCCAGCGGCGAGTACATCGTCCAGATCGGCAAACGCCGCTTTGCCAGGATCGTAATCGGATGACCGTAATGACTTAATAATCAATCTGTGCAAAAGGGACTGCCTCGGTGGTTCCTTTTGTGTTTGGAGCAGCAGATGGAACAGCGGATAGTAGGACAAGATACGGTCAGGATGCTGGAACTGGGCCACCCCTGGATCATTGCAGACAATTTCACCAAGCGTTGGCCCAAGGGTAAAACTGGTGATCTGGTACAGCTGACTGATGAACGGGGCAAACCTATGGCCATTGCCCTGCTGGACCCAGCTGACCGGATCGTGGCACGGGTGCTGAGCCATCAAGCGATGCAGTTTGACCGTGGCTGGATCAAAAAGAGGCTGCAGTCCACCATCAGCCTACGGGAAAGACATGCTGACCTGAGCAACACCACCGCCTACCGTCTGGTGAATGCCGAAGGTGATGGCCTGCCCGGCCTGACCGTGGACCGCTACGGGGAGTATCTGATGATCCAGCTCTACTGCGAAGGCTGGCGTCCCCACCTGAAACTGGTGACCAGTGTATTGCAAGAGCTGCTGCAACCGCTCGGAATCTATGAAAAAGCACGTCCCCATAACACCCGTGAGCTTGAGGCGGTCAGTGACAGCAAGAAGTACGGCAGATTGCTGGCAGGCAGCGCAGCACCGCAACGGCTGGAGGTACAGGAAAACGGTCTGACCTTTCTGGTCTCACTGGAAGAAGGACTGAACACCGGACTGTTTCTGGACCAACGGGAAAACCGTCGCGGTCTGATGCCCCGCATGGCTGGCAAACGCTTCCTGAACCTGTTTGCCTACACCGGCGCCTTTTCCGTGGCTGCTGCAGCAAGCGGGGCAACCCAGGTCACCTCGGTGGACGTCTCTCCCGGTTATACAGACTGGAACCGGGCCAATTTCAGTGCTAACCGCCTTAATCACAAGAAACACCGTTTTCTGGTGGGTGACTGCATGGCCAGACTTGCGGAACTGGCAAGCAGCAAGGAACAGTTTGATATCATCATGATGGACCCGCCCTCCTTCTCCACCACGGCTAAGGGGCGCTTTACCACCCGTGGCGGCACCAGTGATCTGGTGGCAGCCTGCCTGCCACTACTGGTCGATGGCGGCCTGCTGATCTGTTCTTCCAACCACCAGAAGACTGATCTGGCTGACTACCTGAAAGAGCTGCGCCGGGGTGCCCTGCAAGCAAAGTCAGAACTACGGGTGATTGAGCAAAAGGGACAACCGGCTGATTTCCCCTACCCGGTTACCCTGCCTGAGGGACGCTACCTGAAGTATCTGGTCTGCGTGAAGGGATAAACGTTGACTGAAAAACAGGACACCATACCAAGCCACACCACCCCCGAAGCCTGGCTACGGCAACAGGCCCGCAGTGTCAAAGGCAGTATGCTGACCGCGATCCTGGCCGCCTTTATCGGTGGTCTGCTGATTATCCTGCAGGCCCGGTTGCTGGCCACTGTCTGCCAGCGTGCTGTAATTGAGGGGTTTGGCCTGGCTCCGTTGCTGCCGTTGCTGGCATGGCTGGGTCTGATCGCCCTGCTGCGGGGCTTGGCCGCCTATCTGAGCGAACATGCAGCGATCAAGGCAGCAGCACAGGTCAGACAGCAGGTCCGCACTGCCCTGTACCAGCGGCTGCTACTGCTGCGTCCGACCGGTATGGCTGGCGAAGTGGGGCCGTTGACCGAGGTGGTGACTGCCGGAGTGGAAGGTCTTGAGGCCTACATTGCCCGTTTCCTGCCCCAGATGGTGCTGGCCGGTCTGTTACCACTGGCAGTGCTGCTAGTGGTGCTGCCGTCAGAATGGCGCTCCTCACTGGTGCTGATCTTCTCGGCACCGTTTATCCCGCTCTTGATGGTGCTGATCGGCAAGGGGACCGAAACCCTCAACCGCCGCCAGTTTGCCCGGCTTTCCCGCATGGCAGCTCATCTGCTGGATCTGGTGCAGGGGTTGCCCGACCTGAAGATATTTGGCGCTGCCAAACGGGAGGCAGAGCTGGTTGCGCAGGTTTCGGACCAGTATCGGGTCGGCACCATGGCGGTGTTGCGGGTGGCCTTTCTGTCGGCCTTTACCCTGGAATTCTTCTCAACCGTGGGCACGGCAGTGGTGGCGGTGATCATCGGTTTCCGTCTGCTGGCTGGAAACCTGTCCCTGCTGGATGGCTTGTTTGTACTGTTGTTGGCACCGGAATACTACCTACCGCTACGCAACCTGGGGCTGGCCTACCACAGCCGGATGAACGGTATGGCTGCGGCTGAACGGATTATTCCGTTGCTGCAACAAAAAGATCTTTTGCCACAGAGGTCACAGAGGAACACAGAGGAAGAAATCAATACCGATACTTATTCACCTCTTCATTCCTCTGCGAACCTCCTCGTCCTCTGCGGTGAGTCCATTGAGGTTGTTTGCACATCAGTCAGCTTCCGTTACGGGGGTGATCGTGGCGGGGTACAGGATATCTCGCTGACCATCCCGGCAGGCAGCATGGTCGCCCTGGTGGGTGCCAGCGGCAGTGGTAAATCCACCCTGGCCCGACTACTGCTGGGGCTGGCCCAGCCGGAATCCGGGCAGATCACCGTCAATAACATTGACCTTGCACAGCTGGATCAGGCTGCCTGGCGTTCACAACTGGCCTGGGTGCCGCAACAGCCGTTCTTCTTCAGTGCCACTATCCGGGAAAACCTGCTGCTGGGCAGGCCCGATGCCGATGATCAGGCGATCCAGCAGGCCCTGGCAGCTGCAAGCCTGACGGGAGTGATCAACGCACTGCCGGAAGGGCTGGCAACCCGCTTGGGTGATCGCGGGGCTGGACTGTCCGGTGGTGAACTGCGACGTCTGGCCCTGGCACGGGTCTTTCTGCGGGATGCCGGCCTGGTAGTGCTGGATGAGCCGACAGCCGGGCTGGATGCAGACAACGAACAGCTGGTGCTGGATGCCATGGAGCGGCTAGCTGCTGGACGGACAATGCTGATCATCAGCCACCGCGAGGCCACCATCAGCCGCTGTCAACAGGTTGTGGTGCTGGCAGCAGGCAGGCTGGAGCAGGTCACCACCTCCCAGGAGTATCTGGAGGTGACAGCATGAGAGAACTGCTACGGATGCTGAGGCCTGCCAGACAACACTGGCGCTGGATGGCTGGCGGCATCGGGCTAGGTGTGGCGGTCATCGCTGCCAATGCCGCCCTGATGGCGATCTCCGGCTGGTTCATCGCCTCCATGGCTGTGGCCGGGGTTACCCAGGCCTCCTTTAACTACTTCTTTGCCTCAGCCTCCATCCGTGCCCTGGCCATTCTGCGGGCTCTGGGTCGCTATGGCGAGCGGCTGGTGACCCATGAGGCAGCCTTCCATATCCTGGCTTCGTTACGGGTCTGGCTGTTTAAGCGTCTGATTCCACTGGCACCGGCCGGGCTTGAAAGCTACGCTGGCGGTGATCTGGCCGGTCGGCTGCGGGCCGATGTTGACAGCCTGGAAAACCTCTACCTGCGGATTATTGCGCCGATTTTCACCGGCGGTTTAACCATCCTTTTGGCTGGGCTGTTTGTGTTTGCCTGGAGCGGTTCAGCAGCCCTGGTGTTGGTGACACTACTACTGCTGGCCGGACTGCTACTGCCGCTGCTGGCACGTCATCTGGCTGCACAGCCGGGCAAACGCTCAACAGAACTGGCCGGGGCGCTGCGCACCACGATAACGGAAGGGCTGCAGGGGGCAGAAGAACTGCTGCTGCTGGGGGCAACCGATAAACAGGCCCAGACGGTTGAGACGCTGTCCAGCGGTCTGGTGCAGCAACAGGTCCGGCTGGGGCAGATCAGCAGCCTAACCCTGGCCGGTGTCACCACCTGTGGTGCTTTGGCCATGGCTGGCCTGGCCCTGGTCTGTATCCCGCTGGTACAGGGGGGGCAGCTGACAGGCCCGAATCTGGTGATGCTGCTGCTGTTCAGCGCTGCCTCCTTTGAGGCGGTTGGCCCACTGGCCCATTCACTGCAACTGATCCCTGCCACCAGTGAGGCGATCCGTCGGATTCGGGAGCTGGCTGATGCACAGGTGCCGCTGCTAGAACCGCTGCAGCCCCGAACACCGGAGTCATGCAGGATTGTGCTGGATCAGGTCAGTTGCAGCTATGGTGGTGGGCAGGCAGTGCTGGAGCAGTTCTCGCTGGCCATCAATCCAGGTGAACGGGTGGCGGTGGTGGGCCCCAGTGGTAGCGGTAAATCCACCCTGATTGAACTTCTGCTCCGTTTCCGCCCCTATCAAGGCAACATCAGTATTGGTGGTTGTGAACTGCGTGACATTGCACCGGATCAGCTTGCCGGGCTGGTTGCCGCAGTGCCGCAGCAACCGCACCTGTTTAACAGCACGATCCGGGAAAACATCCTGCTGGGACGTGAGATTACGGATGAGCAACTGACTGCTGTCCTGTCTGACAGTGGCCTTGAACAGTGGATCGCCGACCTGCCCCAGAGGCTGGACACCCCGGTGGGTGAAACCGGCAGCGCCGTGTCCGGTGGCGAGGCGCGGCGGATCGCCCTGGCCCGCGCTCTGGTAACGAATGCGCCGATCCTGCTGCTGGATGAGCCAACCGAAGGGCTGGATGGCGCTCTTGAGCAGTCTGTGGTACAACATCTGACAGATCGCTTGCAGGGCACCACTGTGCTGGTGGCGACCCATCGACCGGCCTGTCTGGCACTGGCCCAGCGGGTAGTACGGATCGGCAAAACGATTTAACCTGAAGGAGAAGAGACCATGAGCTTTCTGATCAACTGGCTGTTATCCGGTCTGGCCATTATCATCACCGCCTACCTGTTACCAGGTGTGCATCTGTCCGGTATCAAAGCGGCTCTACTGACGGCAGTGGCTCTGGGGCTGATCAATGCGGTTATCAAACCGGTCTTGAAACTATTAACCCTGCCGCTGACTATTATGACCCTGGGGTTGTTCAGCTTGGCACTGAATGCCCTGTTGATCATGCTGACCGCCAAACTGGTGCCCGGCTTTCAGGTACAAGGCTTTCTCTGGGCCCTGGCCTTCAGTCTGGTATTGGCACTGGTGAACTGGGTCTTGAGTATTTTCAAACAAGATGATTGAGATTAACGAAGCAGATATCAGGGTGGAGTTCTACCGTGCCTCCGGGCCAGGCGGGCAACACCGCAACACCACCGATTCAGCCGTGCGGATCAGGCACCTGCCGACCGGGATTGTGGTGCATGCAGCCGAGAACCGCTCCCAGCTGCGTAACCGTGAAGTAGCTATGGAGCGGCTACGGCTGGCGCTGGAAAAGCGTAACCGGGTGGAAAAGAAACGCTTGGCAACCAAAGTACCCAAGGGGCAGAAACTGCAACGGGTTGCGGAAAAGCGGATGGCGGCACAGCGCAGGAAGATGCGGAAACCGGAAGAGTAACAAACAAAACTTATATTTACCGCAGAGAGCACAGAGGTTCGCAGAGGAAAGCTGAAACGCAGATATAATTATAAACGACAGGCTATTTACTGTTTATTTAAATAATCCTCTGTGTTACTCCGCGTCCTCTGCGGTGAACTGTTTTACATCAAAAACGATGCGGCTACCGCCTGATCAGTCCCTTTCAGTCGCGTCACCATCTTGTGCCGCTCTTCCGCCGGGATCAGAGCGGCCAGGTGATCACGGGCACTGTCCGGACTGCCGGCAATGGCAGATGCCATCTGAAACATGATCTCAAGAGAAAGCCCGGCACGATGGCCTTCAACCAGCTTGCCTATTTCAGCGCGGCGTTGGTCCTCACTCCAGGTTTTATAGATATCAACACCGATATTTGCGAGCATGGGGTGATCCCTTCAGATTGGATTGAAGTTGCGTTGGTAGCACGGGACAGCAATGGATGGCAACCGCAAAACTAACGTATCAGGCGGTCCAACAGCCGGTCGATCTCCTCAATCACGACAGTTGGCAGTTGATCGGTCTGGACAATCCGGTTCACCAGATCAGCCTGGATAAAACCGGGCAGCAGTTTCAGGATCTCTCCGGCATGTTCGGCAGGCAGGCGGGACAAGGCTACCGCAATGGTCTGGGGATGTTCATTCAGCAGCTCTTTGGCGATACGACGGTAGTCCATGGGTGATTACGGTGCAATAAGCAGACGGCTTATTTCGTCATAAAGCAGAAACTGTTTATCTGCACTGATAACAGGAAGATGATGAGTGATTGATGTTGCGATAATCAGACGATCCTGGGGATCTTTATGATGTTCCGGCAGAGAAGCAGCAAGCCGGGCTATTTCAGCGGTAATTGGCAGGCAGTTGACACCAGCTTCAGAAAACACACCTGAAAACCACTCATCCAGACTGATCTCCAGTTCAATTCTGCCATGTCTGACAAGCCATTCTATTTCAAAACATGAAATTGCAGAAACAGCCAGTGACTCTGCTTCTTCGATAGTTGCAACCAAAGGTGAAGGCAGCTTTCCAGCAGTGCCATTGATCCACCAAAGCAGGATATGCGTGTCAAGCAACAGCATCAGGCAATGTTCCAGTCCTGGGCTGGAGCAGACGACATGACATCGCCAATCTCGCGCAGTTTTCCGCGAAGATGCGCAGGCACTTTGTTCTTCTTCGCTGGCAATGGGGTGTCAAGGAGCAGCATGATTACTTCAACGGATTTGCCGGGCGGCAGCAGCGGCAGGCCGGTAAGATGACCAGTCGAATCTGTCTGCGTTACAATTCGTTGGGCTTGCATGTCAGATAACCTCCTTTTACTTTGTTGAAATATAGCCCAATACTTCAGATATAACAAGCGGTCCTGAATTTCGGGTTGTGGTGCATTTTAATGGAAGCTGGACAGAATCAGTGTTAAAAAATCTCTCTACTACGAATAATCAAATGATGGAAAACAAACTATGGCCCTGATTACCCTGCGCGACATATCCCTGGCCTTTGGCGGCCCTCCGCTTTTTGATGGTATCAACCTGCAGATAGAACCGGGGGACCGGCTCTGCCTGATGGGCAGAAACGGTACCGGCAAATCCACCCTGATGAAACTGATCAGCGGAGAGATCCCGCCTGAAGGGGGCGAAGTCATTCGCAGCCAGGGGCTACGGGTTGCGCTGGTCTCCCAGGAGATCCCCCAGGGGGTGGCTGGTACGGTCTTTGAGGTGGTGGCGCAGCATCCCCATGCGGCCATCGGCGCTGAGCAATGGGAGCATGAGCAGCAGGTGGAGCGGGTGCTGAACCGGCTGCATCTGGAGCCGGAAGCTGAGTTTTCAAGCCTCTCCGGCGGCACCAAACGACGGGTGCTGCTGGCCCGGGCACTGGTGGCTGCGCCGGATATCCTGCTGCTGGACGAGCCGACCAACCACCTGGATATTGAAACCATCCTCTGGCTGGAGGAGTTTCTGGCCAGAAACATCACCACCTGCATCTTTGTTACCCACGACCGGGCCTTTGCCCGGCGACTGGCGAATAGAATTGCCGAGCTGGATCGGGGCAGAATCTATGCCTTTTCCTGCGGGTATGATCAGTTTGTGGAGCGTCGCGAGGCGCTGCTGGAGGCAGAGATCACCCGCCTGGCCCTGTTTGACAAGAAACTAGCCCAGGAAGAGGCGTGGGTTCGTCAGGGGATCAAGGCTCGCCGCACCCGCAACGAAGGCAGGGTGCGGGCATTGAAAGCACTGCGGGAGGAATACCGCCAGCGGCGCACCCGCCAGGGTACCGCAACCATCCGGCTGCAGGAGGCAGATCGCTCCGGTCGGCTGGTGATTGAGGCAGAGCAGGTCGGTTTCAGCTATGGCGACCGCACCGTGATCCGCGATCTCTCCACCACCATCATGCGGGGTGACAAGCTGGGGATCATCGGGCCCAACGGTTCCGGCAAGACCACCCTGCTGCGGCTGTTACTGGGTGAGCTGGAGCCCCAGTCCGGGGTCATCCGCCAGGGCACCCGGCTGGAAGTGCTCTACATGGATCAGATGCGGGACCAGCTTGATCCCCAGAAAAGCGTGGCTGAAAACGTGGGGGAAGGGAATGACACCCTGATCATCGGCGGAAAATCACGCCATATTATCGGCTACCTGCAGGATTTCCTGTTCTCACCGGAGCGTGCCCGTTCGCCGGTCTCAATCCTCTCCGGCGGTGAGCGCAACCGACTGCTGCTGGCCAAGCTGTTCACCAAGCCGGGCAACGTGCTGGTGCTGGATGAGCCGACCAACGACCTGGATGCCGAGACCCTTGAGCTGCTGGAAGACCTGTTGATGGAATACTCCGGCACCCTGCTGCTGGTCAGCCACGACCGGGAATTCCTGAATAACGTGGTCAGCTCCACCCTGGCGATCAACAGCGACGGCACTGTCAAGGAGACCGTCGGTGGCTATGATGACTGGCTGCGGGAGCAACAGCTTGAGGCTGCCCCTCCGGCTGCAGCAAAACCGGCTCAGGAAAAGGGCAAACCGCAGAAAGAGCGGCCTCGCAAGCTCTCCTTCAAGGAAGAGCGAGAGCTTGAGGCGCTGCCGGAGCGGATCACCACCCTTGAGGCAGAGCAGGAGCAGATCCACAGCACCCTGGCTGATCCTGATTTTTATAAAAATCGCGGGGCCGAGGCGGTGACCTTGAATGCCCGGCTTGAAGCCATTGATGCCGAACTGCTAGCTGCCTATGCCCGCTGGGAAGAGCTGGAGGCGTTGCGATGAAAGCAGTAGATCCTTTACACGGCGTCACCCTTGAAACAATTTTAAAGGAGCTGGTCAGCCAGATCGGCTGGGCTGCAATGGGCAATGCCGTTGATATTCGCTGCTTTACCTATGATCCTAACATCAAATCCAGCCTTACCTTTCTGCGCCGCACCCCCTGGGCCAGAGCCAAGGTCGAAGAACTCTATCTTCGCCAGAAAGCGACAACCTGTGAAAAACACTGATATCTCCTTTGATTCCCTTGGCCTGCGCCCTGAACTGCTGAGCGCCATTGCCAGCCTGGGCTATACCAACCCCACCCCGATTCAGGCCGAGGCTATTCCCGTGATATTTGAAGGGGGCGACCTGCTTGCCGGAGCCCAGACCGGCACCGGCAAGACCGCTGCCTTTGCCCTGCCGATCGTCCAGATGCTGGCTGAAACCACCCCTGCAGAAAAACGCCGCAAGCCCCGAGCCCTGGTGCTGGTACCCACCCGTGAACTGGCTGCCCAGGTCAGCGACGAGATGAACCGCTATGCCCGTCGCCTGTCGCTGCGCTCCACCATGATCTACGGCGGCGTAACCATCCAGGCCCAGATTGAACGGCTGCACCGCGGCGTGGATATTGTAGTGGCAACGCCGGGACGGCTGCTGGATCATGCCGAGCGGGGCACTATTGATCTTTCTCGGATCAAGTTTCTGGTGTTGGATGAGGCAGACCGGATGCTGGATCTGGGTTTTATCGATGACATCAAAAAGGTTGCAGAGTATCTGCCTGCCAAGCATCAGGCCCTGTTGTTCTCAGCCACCTACTCCCAAAATATCAAGCAGTTGGCTGATCAGCTACTGGAGCAGCCCAAACGGATTGAGGTGGCCCGCCGCACCCTGACCGCCGAGGCCGTGACCCAGGCGATCTATCAGGTGGAGCGCAGCCGCAAACGGGAGATGCTGTCTTTTTTGATCCGCAAAAACGGCTGGAATCAGGTACTGGTCTTTACCCGCACCCGCTATGGCGCAGATAAACTGACTGAAGAACTGCTCTTTGACGGGATCAAGGCGGCTGCTATCCACAGTAATAAAAGTCAGTCGATCCGCACCCGCACCCTGGCTGAATTCAAACAGGGCACCTTCCGGGTACTGGTGGCAACCGATGTGGCAGCCCGCGGCCTGGATATCGAGCGCCTACCCCATGTGGTAAACTACGATCTGCCCCAGGTGCCTGAAGATTATGTGCATCGGATTGGCCGCACCGGACGGGCCGGAGAAGAGGGGATCGCCATTTCGCTGGTCAGCCAGGAAGAACAGATTCTGTTGGCTGCCATTGAAAAGCTGGTCAAGCAGAGCATTCCGCGCCAAAGTCTGGCAGAATTTCCTCAGTATGCGGTTAGACGGACGGTGAAGGCAAAGGAAGGCAAGCTGGCTAAAGAGCAGGCCAAGCCAAAGAAGACAGAGGTTAAAGCTGCAACCCCCAAGCGGAAAAAGGTGGTGCCGGAGCGTCCTGCCCCCAAGACCGGCCGCCGGGGACAGCGAACAAGCAAGTAGAATCTGCTATTCCGATTCCAAATCAAGAGTGATATCAAGGCGGCGAGGATTGAGGCGACGAAGGCGTACAGGCAGTACGTTGAGGAGCCGAAGACGAGCCAACGCAGAGAGCGCCTTGAGTTGAAATCGGAATTATACCGCTATAATCGTATCACTGTATCTGGCCACCTGCGCATCATGGGTTACAAGCCTGAGCGGTTCATGCAGTGCCTGTGCAACCAGCATCCGGTCAAACGGATCAGCATGCAGGGGTGCCAAAGCCTCAACAGCAACAGCGTGTTCAGGACTGATGGCCAACAGGCGATAACCTGATTCACGAAACCAGCCAAGCGCTTCAGCACTGGAAACCGGCATGTTGGTACGGCCAAGACTGTACTTGATCGATATTTCCCAGATGGAGGCTGCACTGACAAAGATCTCATTCTCTGGCGCGGTGATCAATGCCCTGGCTGCACCGGATAGTCGGGGATCATCACTAATGGCCCAGAGTGCAATATGGGTATCCAGCAATAGTCTCATACTGCCTGCCCCGCGAACAGCCTGGCAATAGCCTCATTATCAGCGTCAAAGCTGTCAGGCAGTACGAATTTTCCCTTGGCAATTCCCAGCCGTTGACCCACCGGTTTTTCAGCAAGTGGCGCCAGACGGGCAACAGGTCTGCCATTACGGGCAATCACAACCTCTTGTTCACGACCGCTTTCAATCGCTTCAACCAATCGTGAAAGATTGGTCTTTGCTTCAAACATGTTTACGTTTTGCATAAATCGCCCTCCTTGCTAAACCAAGTCTAGCAGATGCGGATCTGGTTGGCAAGCAGGCTCACCCAACTACCAACCAACCTGGTGATCAGGTTGTATTTTTTCAGCTATCAGCTACACTTGGTCCCATGCAACGATTACGCATACCAATCATATTCCTGTTCCTGAGTCTCTGTTTTCAGGTCAGCGCCCTTGCCAAGACCATCATCGTGGGCGGCGATCGGGACTATCCCCCCTATGAATTCCTTGATTCAAGCGGAAAACCCACCGGTTACAATGTAGAGCTGACCAAGGCCATCGCCGAGGTAATGGGCCTGCAGGTAGAGTTCCGGCTGGGGGGCTGGTCTGAGCAGTTGCGGGATCTGAAGGAAGGCAGGATCGACCTGTTGCAGGGGATTTCCTGGTCTGAACAGCGGGCCACCCAGATTGACTTCACCCCGCCCCACACCGTTGTCAACCACGCCATCTTTGCCCGCAAGGAGTCACCTGTTGTCAGCTCACTGACCGAGTTGAAGGGCAAAAAAGTCACCCTGCACCGCGACGGGATCATGCATGAGCAACTGCTCCGCCAGGGCTACGGCCCGGATCTGGTACCCACCCCCACCCCGGCCGATGCGTTGCGGCTGCTGGCTTCAGGGCAATGCGACTACGCCGTGGTTGCCATCGTGCCGGGTATGTATATCATCCGCGAATACAAACTAACCAATCTGGTGCCGGTGGCCCGCAGTATCGCTTCACAGAAATACGGCTACGGGGTTCGTAAGGACAATGCTGAACTGCTAGCCAAGATGACCGAAGGGCTGGCAATCCTGAAAAAAACCGGCCAGTATGACGCTATCCATGCCAAATGGCTGGGGGTACTGGAGCCTGAAGGGCTTGCACTGGGCAAGGTGATCAAGCTGGCCGCTCTGGTGCTTACGCCGCTGGTGCTGGTACTGGGGGGAATGGCGTTCTGGTCCCGCTCTTTGCATAAACAGGTTGCTCTGCGCACCGCTGACCTGACCCATGAGATTGCTGAACGGACCGCTGCCGAGCAGGAACTGCGGCGCAACCAGCAGCAGTTGGTGCAGGCCGACAAAATGGCAGCCCTGGGGGTACTGGTCTCCGGGGTGGCCCATGAGATCAACAATCCCAACGGACTGATTTTACTTAATATGCCTATTCTGAAGGATGTCTGTAATGATGCCCTGGCGGCCCTTGAGCAGCAGCAGAACCAGATTGAACTGGGCGGCCTGTCGTTTAACCGTGTCAAGGACGAGCTACCCCTGATGCTGGATGAGATGCAGGACGGAGCACGACGGATCAAGCGGATTGTGGAGGACCTGAAGGACTTTGCCCGTCAGGATGATGCTGCCCTGATGGAGCCGCTGGAACTGAATCAGGTGACCCAGGCTGCGGTGCGGCTGGTGGATCGCTCTTTACGCACGGCAACCAACCGGTTTGAGGCTGAGTACACCGAACCGCTGCCGATGATACAGGGCAACAGCCAGCGGATTGAACAGGTACTGGTCAACCTGCTGCTGAACGCCTGCCAGGCATTAACCGACCAGAATCGTGGTGTTTTCCTGCGCACCTTTATCGATCATGCAACCAATAGTGTAGGAGTTTTAGTCCGGGACGAAGGTTGTGGCATTGCGCCCGAGCATCTGGACCGCCTGACTGACCCGTTCTTCACCACCAAGCGGGAGAGCGGTGGCACCGGTCTGGGGCTGTCGGTCTCGACCGGGATCGTCAAGGAACATGGCGGCAGTCTGTTGTTTTCCTCACCACCTGGCCAGGGGACCACGGTCACATTACTGCTACCTATTACCCAGTAACAAACAAAGCTAAGTGCTTTGGCACGCAGAACAACTGCTTTTCCCAGGGGAATTGACAGCATGCGGTGATCAGGCCTATGCTGTCGCTATTACACGATGAGGAATACAGGTATGCCATCCGCAATCATAGAGATCATCCAGGGCGATATCATCACATTAGCGGTTGATGCCATTGTCAATGCTGCCAATAACACCCTGCTGGGTGGTGGCGGTGTGGATGGTGCCATCCACAAGGCTGCCGGTCCCCGGTTGGTGCAGGAATGCGCCAGCCTGGGGGGCTGCCCGACTGGCGAAGCGCGCATTACCAAGGGGTACAACCTGCCTGCCCGGTTTGTGATCCACACCGTAGGGCCGGTCTGGACCGACGGGACAAAGGGCGAGCCGGAGCTACTGGCGGCATCGTACCGGAACAGCTTTGCGCTGGCCCGTCAGCACGCTATTCGCAGTATCGCCTTTCCAGCCATCAGTTGTGGGGTGTTTGGCTATCCCATGAAACAGGGTGCGGCCATTGCCCTGCAGGAGTCACTTTTGGCCGCCCAATCCGGCGATTTTGACCGGATTATCCTGATCCAGTACAGTGTCCCGGCCCTTGAATGTTTTCAGGCCGTTGCCCGGCAACTGGCGATCCCCTTCCATCCATGAGCAACGTTATCCAGGCATTGCGCATCGCCCTGCGGGCCTTGCGGATCAACAAGATGCGTTCCTTCCTGACCATGCTGGGGATCATTATCGGCATTGCGGCGGTGATCGCCATGATGGCGGTCGGTTCCGGCGCCAGCTATGTCATCTCGCAGCAGATAGCCAGTATCGGCAGTAATATCCTGCTGGTTTTGCCCGGTTCCATGACCAGTGGTGGTCTGCGTACCGGTAGCGGTGGGGTGCAGACCCTGAAGGCAGATGATGCCAGGGCCATGATGAGCGAATGCCCTTCGGTTGACCTTGCCGCATCGGTGGTGCGCAGCTCCGGCCAGATCGTCTACGGCAACCAGAACTGGTCCACCCTGCTGATGGGCACCACGCCGGAGCTGTTTATCATCCGTGAATGGCCGCCAGCCATTGGACGCAGCATTACCAGCTCGGACAATGATGGCGCTGCCAAGGTCTGTCTGATCGGCCGTACCATTGCCCAGAACCTGTTTGGCGCAGAAGATCCGCTGGGCAAGATGATCAGGATCAAGAAGGTGCCGTTTACGGTGATCGGTGTGCTGGAGGGGAAAGGGCAATCGCCCCAGGGCACTGACCAGGATGATGTGATCTTTGTGCCGCTACGCACGGCCCAGCGTAAATTGATGGGCAGCCAGTTCCCGGACACGGTCGGTTCCATTCTGGTTAAGGCCAAGAGCGAAGAACAGCTTCCCAAGGCTGAAAAAGAGATCAATGACCTGCTGAACCAGCGTCATCGCACCAGTAATAGCAAAGAACCTGATTTTACGGTGCGTAACCTCTCAGAAATACTGGCCGTGGCAGAACAATCCTCCAAGGCGATGTCACTGCTGCTGGGGGCGGTTGCCTCCATCTCCCTGATTGTTGGTGGTATCGGTATTATGAACATCATGTTGGTCTCGGTCACGGAACGGACCCGAGAGATCGGCATCAGAATGGCGATTGGGGCCAAAAAGAACGATATCCTGCTGCAATTTTTGACTGAAGCGGTACTTTTAACGGTCATGGGCGGCCTGATTGGTATCGCCCTCGGGGCTGGCGGCGCCACGGTGGTATCCCGTATCCTCTCATGGCCTACCCTGATTTCCCCCCTTTCCATTACGGTCGCCGTGCTGTTTTCCGGCGCCGTGGGGATCTTTTTTGGTTTCTATCCGGCCCGCAAGGCTGCCGGTCTGAACCCGATTGAGGCGTTACGGTATGAGTGATGACAAACCACGTATCATGCTGGTGGAAGATGAGCTGCATCTGGCACGGGGGATCTGTTTTAACCTGGAGCTTGATGGCTATGTGGTCAGCCATTTTGACCGGGGCGAGACTGCGCTGGAGGCGTTGCGAGTGGAACGCTGCAATCTGATTATTCTTGATGTGATGCTGCCCGGCATGGATGGTTTTCAGGTCTGCAAGGAGATGAGGGAGCTTGATTCACGGGTGCCGATCCTGATGCTCACCGCCCGCTCTGAAGATGTGGACCGGGTCAGTGGTCTTGAGAGTGGCGCGGATGATTACCTGACCAAGCCGTTTAACCTGGCCGAGTTTCTGCTGCGGGTCAAAGGAATGCTGCGCCGTTCCTCCTGGTACCGTCCTGATCCGGTGGAAGAAGGCTACCAGTTTGGTGTCAACGAGGCCTACCTGCTCTCTTATCGGGCCAAGACCGCCCAGGGCGAGATCGATCTGACCGAGATGGAGGTGCGGGTGTTGTCACTCTTCTTTCAGCGGGAAGGACAGGTGATTCCCCGTGGTGAACTGCTGGAATCGGTCTGGGGTTACAGCTCTGACACCGAGACCCGTACCTTGGACAACTTTGTGGTGCGGCTGCGTAAGTATTTTGAGCCAGACCCGACCCGTCCGACCCACTTCCTGACCGTGCGCGGGGTGGGTTACCGTTTTTCCCGTAGTGGAGCCTGATCATGCCCCCGCGTCGTCCCCAATCCCGTAAACTCCCTTCTGCTGAAGAACTCAGTCAGTTGGTCAATCAACTGAAATCAGGTAATAAACCCACTAATGCCAACTACCGCGAGCAATCCCTCAAGATCCACGGTTGGATCTGCGCCAAGTGTGGCCGGGAATTTGAACGGGAAAATCTGCAACTGCTGACCGTCCACCACAAGGACGGTAATCACCACAATAATCCCCCCAATGGTTCAAACTGGGAAAATCTCTGCGTCTATTGTCATGATGATGAGCATAGCCGTCTAATTCTGGCGGAGTATCTGAACGGAACCAAACCATGAAACACCTGATCCTCGGCACAGCCGGACATATTGACCACGGCAAGACCTCGTTGGTTAAGGCACTGACTGGTACTGATACCGACCGGCTGAAGGAAGAGAAGGCCCGTGGCATCACGATTGAGCTGGGTTTTGCCCACCTGCAGCTGCCGGGTGGGATTGAGTTTGGCGTGGTGGATGTGCCGGGCCATGAGAAGTTTGTGCGGGCCATGGTGGCCGGTGTGGCCGGCATGGATCTGGTGATGCTGGTGATTGCTGCGGACGAGGGGATCATGCCCCAGACCCGTGAACACCTGGATATCCTGCGGCTGTTGGGGGTGCATACCGGTCTGGTGGCATTGACCAAGTCCGATATGGTGGAGCCGGATTGGCTGCCGCTGGTGCAGGAAGAGGTGCGGGAGTTTGTGGAAGGTACCTTTCTGGAGACTGCCCCGATTATTCCGGTTTCCTCCAAAACAGGGGCCGGTCTGGATGACCTGAAGGCAGAGCTGGCACGTCTGGCTGAGGGTGCAGCGGAAAAGAAGCGGGACGGTGCCTTTCGGCTGCCGGTGGATCGGGTCTTTACGGTGGCCGGTTTTGGCACCGTGGTAACCGGTACCCTGCTGGCCGGTGAGATCAAGCTGGGCGATGAGCTGGAGTTGCTGCCGCGGAAGGTCACCGGTCGGGTGCGGGGTATTCAGGCCCACGGCGCCAGGACAGAGGTCGGGCAGGCAGGTCAACGGCTGGCAGTGAACCTGCAGGGGATCGATCTGGATCAGGCCCATCGTGGTGATGTGGTGGTTCCAACCGGGATCTTCCGCACCAGCCGCCGGGTGGATGTGCGGCTGGATCATCTGGCTTCGGCAAGCCGTGACCTGAAACATCGTTCAACAGTACGGTTCCATTCCGGCACCTCTGAGGTCACCGCCCAGATTATCCTGCTGGAACATGATGCCCTGCCGCCGGGCCAGAGCGGCTATGCCCAGTTACGGTTGGATCAACCGCTGCTACTGGTGTCAGGAGATCCGTACCTGATCCGGGCCACTTCACCCTCGATTACCATTGGCGGCGGCATCGTGCTTGACCCGTTTCCTCCGGCGCGCCGACGGCGCAGTGAAGATGCCCTGCGGTTGCTGGTGTCGCTGGATGCAGCAGAACATCAGCGCACCTGCGGCCTGATTGTTGCCCAGGCACTGCTGTCCGGTGTCTCATTTGATGAGATCGTGCTGCGCTCCGGTATTGCCCGCAAGCAGGCTGAGGCCGCTTTGCAGGGGCTGTTGACGACAGGCGAAATTATACAGATGACCCGTGAGCCGCGTATCTTTCTGGCCAGGTCTGCTGTTGCCAGCCTGAAGCAGTTGCTGGTGGATGAGTTATCCGGCTATCTTGCGGCCAATCCACTTAAGAATGGCATCGGCAAGGAAGAGTTGAAGACCCGTATCCCCAGGCGCAGTGATCAGCGTTTTTTTGCCCCGCTGCTGGCAGAGCTGGAAAAAGAGGGCGCACTGCTTGCCGACCGGGAGTTGGTCCGGCCGGTTGGGATAAAAAAACAGACGGGTGCGCACTCTTCAGGGCTTGGCACCAGAATCTGTAAGCTGCTGGCAGAGCATGGGATTGAGCCGCCCACCATCAGGGAGCTTGGTGACGCACTGCGTTGTACAGAAAAAGAGGTCCGGAATCACCTGGCAGCCTTGGTTCGTGAGGGTTTGGCGGCACGGGTTTCGGGAGATATCTTCTATGATGCCAAGGTGTTGGATGGTATTCGAGATCAGTTGACCAGTCATCTCAAGGCAAAGGGCGAAATCATTCCTGCTGAATTTCGTGAGCTGACCGGGCTTTCACGCAAGTTTATGATTCCACTGCTTGAATTCTTTGATAATGAAAAGCTGACTATCCGGGTTGGTGACAAGCGTATTTTAAGAAAGCGCTAGCACTTGCTTTTATGAAAATCCACGGTACAGTTGTGCCATCACGTCATTTTGAGGAGGATTAAATGAAAGCTGGAGCACTGATTGTTTGCGGTATGGCACTGCTGATGCTGGCTGGCTGCGGTAAAACCAAAGAGACGTATGAAAAGAGTTTTAAAGACTCCTTCAAGACCAGTTTTGTTAAATCCTGTACCGAAAGTGCCAAGAAGGGCGGCCTCAAGGAGGATCAGGCCAAGGCTAAATGTGACTGCGTGGGCACCTATCTGGTGGGTAAATATTCATCCATTGAACTTACCAAATTGTCTGCCAATACTGAATCCGCCTCAAGTAAGCAGATCTTTGATGAGGCCATTAACTCCTGTAAATAGCCGTGCTATTTTCAAGGGTTATTAGTTGCGGGGCGCTACGTGCGCCCCTTTTATTTTCTGGTACAATAAAGGCTTGAGAATTTGCCGCAAATCGTATAGATTCTATAAGTTGTTGATTATACTAATAATAAAACCTTTTCATGGATAGTAAAACCGATCTAATTCAAGGAGGACGCAATGGCAGAGAAGTACGTGTACTTTTTCGGGAATGGCAAGGCTGAAGGCCGGGCCGACATGAAGAATCTGTTGGGCGGCAAAGGGGCCAACCTGGCCGAGATGACCAGCATCGGGTTGCCGGTGCCGCCGGGCTTTACCATCAGCACCGATGTTTGTACCTACTATTATGCCAATGGCGAAACCTATCCAACCTCGTTAAATGATGAAGTTGAAGCCAACCTGAAGCAGGTTGAAGCGATTATGGACCGTGTTTTTGGTGATGCCAAAAACCCGCTGCTGGTTTCGGTCCGTTCCGGCGCCAGGGCCTCCATGCCCGGCATGATGGATACCATCCTGAATCTGGGTCTGAATAACACAACAGTACAGGGGATCATTGCCCAGTCCGGCGATGAGCGCTTTGCCTATGATGCCTACCGCCGCTTTGTACAGATGTATGCCGATGTTGTGATGGGGATGGATAAGCATGCCCTTGAGCATCTGCTGGAGCTGAAAAAGGCAGAGAAAAATGTCCATCTGGATACCGATCTGACCGCTGCAGACTGGAAGGATCTGGTGGCCCAGTTCAAGGCCAAGATCAAGCAAGACCTTGGACAAGAGTTTCCTGAAGATCCCAAGCAGCAGCTGTGGGGCGCCATCGGCGCGGTGTTCGGTTCCTGGATGAACCAGCGCGCCATCACCTACCGCAAGCTGAACAACATCCCGGCTGATTGGGGCACTGCCGTTAACGTGCAGTCCATGGTCTACGGTAACATGGGCGAGGATTGCGCCACCGGCGTGGCCTTTACCCGTGACCCCTCCACCGGCGACAACTACTTCTATGGTGAGTATCTGGTCAATGCCCAGGGCGAGGATGTGGTGGCCGGTATCCGCACACCGCAGCCGATCAACAACCACCAGAAAAAGCCGGGCGACCTGCCTTCCATGGAAGACGTGCTGCCTGAATGCTACAAGCAACTGGCTGATATCAGAAACATTCTTGAGAAGCATTACAAGGATATGCAGGATATCGAGTTTACCATTGAAAAGGGCAAGCTGTTCATGCTCCAGACCCGTAACGGCAAGCGGACCGCCACCGCTGCCATCAAGGTTGCCGTTGATATGGTGCAGGAAGGGCTGATTGATGAAAAGACCGCTGTGCTGCGGGTGGCTCCTTCACAGCTTGACCAGCTGCTGCACCCCTCCCTTGATCCCAAGGCGGAGAAAAAGGTGATCGCCAAAGGTCTGCCTGCCTCCCCCGGCGCTGCCGGTGGTACGGTTGTCTTTACTGCTGATGAGGCAGAAGAACTGGCCAAGAACGGCAAGAAGGTGATTCTGGTTCGGATCGAGACCTCACCAGAAGATATCCACGGCATGCATGCGGCCCAGGGCATTCTGACCGCCCGTGGCGGCATGACCTCCCACGCTGCTGTGGTTGCCCGTGGCATGGGCAAGTGCTGCGTTGCCGGTTGCGGCGATATCAAGGTTAACTATGCCGATCAGTCCTTTGTTGCCAAAGACGGCGTTGTGGTTAAAAAGGGGGATATGATCACCCTGGACGGCTCCACCGGACAGGTTATGCTGGGTGAAGTCAAGACCGTACCGCCGCAACTGACCGGTGACTTTGGCAAGCTGATGGTCTGGGTTGACCAGTTCCGTAAGCTGAAGGTCCGCACCAACGCCGATACCCCCCACGATGCCAAGGTGGCCCGTGAGTTTGGCGCTGAAGGGATCGGCCTTTGCCGTACCGAGCATATGTTCTTTGAGGCTGAGCGGATCGCCGCCGTGCGTGAGATGATTCTGTCTGCTGATGTTGAGGGTCGTGAGAAGGCGCTGGCCAAGATTCTGCCAATGCAAAAGGGCGATTTTATTGGCCTCTTCCGTGAGATGAAGGGGCTGCCGGTTACCATCCGTCTGCTTGATCCGCCACTGCATGAATTCCTGCCCCAGGAAGATAAGGATATCAACGAACTGGCCATTACCATGAAGGTTCCGGCCCAGACCCTGAAGGCCAAGGTGGAGTTCCTGCATGAGTTCAACCCGATGCTGGGCCATCGTGGCTGCCGTCTGGGGATCACCTATCCTGAGATCTACGACATGCAGGTGCGGGCCATCATGGAAGCTGCCTGTGAGTTAGTTAAAAATGAAGGCTTCTCCATTGTACCGGAGATCATGATTCCGCTGATCGCCACCGTGAAGGAGCTGGCCGTATTGAAGGCCAACGCCGTTAAGATTTGCGATGAAGTGATTGCCCAATATGGCGTTAAGCTGGAGTACCTGATCGGCACCATGATCGAACTGCCCCGCGCAGCCCTGACCGCTGACGAGATCGCGGTTGAGGCAGAGTTCTTCTCCTACGGCACCAACGACCTGACCCAGACCACCTTTGGTCTGTCCCGTGACGATGCCGGTCGGTTCCTGCCGTTCTATGTGGATGCAGGCATTCTGCCGGAAGATCCGTTTGTCTCCCTGGATCAGAACGGCGTCGGTCAACTGGTCAAGATGGGCTGCGAAAAAGGTCGTTCCACACGTCCCAACATCAAGCTGGGAATCTGCGGCGAGCATGGCGGTGATCCTGAATCGGTCATCTTCTGCCACAAGATCGGCCTGGATTATGTCTCCTGCTCACCATTCCGGGTGCCTATCGCCCGTTTGGCAGCAGCCCATGCCGCACTGGGTGGGGGCACTGATAATACCAAGTAACCTGGCCTGACGCATAACAACCAGAAAGGGCGGGATCGAGCTGATCCCGCCCTTTTTATTGACGCCTCCTGTCATCAGGGGCTACAGTTCTCCCCATGTCTGCCCTGCTGCGCCGCATATTCCCCTGTCTGGATGGTAAACCTGCCTCAATCCGCTGTTCGGTCTTCCGGCTCTCCATGCCGGTGCTGCTCTCTTCCCTGTTTCAACGTCTGGTTGCCATTGTTGATATCTTTCTGACCGGTGGCTTGGGGGCCTCGGCCATTGCCGCCACCGGGCTTGGTCAACTGCAAATATTCTGCATAATGACAATATTCTGGGGGCTGTCCACCGGCACCACCGTGGTGATCGCCCACCTGACCGGTGCGGGCCGACACGAAGATGCCAGGCGGGCTGCCGGTACTGCGGTGCTGTTCTGCCTGGGTTTGACTGCGATCGTTTCGCTGATCGGGGCCTATGGCGGTGGTGAGCTGGCTCGTCTGATGGGGGCAGCGCCAGAGGTACAGCGGTTGGCCCATGAGTATATCCGGCTGGTCTTTCTCTGGCTGGTCTGGACCACCGGGGTCAACATCCTCTCGGCCATTATGCACGGCGTGGGCAATACCCGCACCCCGATGGAAGGGATTCTGTTGGTTAACATCCTGCACGTACTGCTGGCCTGGCCGCTGATCTACGGCAAACTGGGGATGCCTGCACTGGGGGTTAAAGGGGCGGCAATCGCCATTAACTGCTCGGAATTCATCGGTTGCTCCTATCTGCTCTGGCAGGCATTCCGGCGTGGCTACCTGACCATCGGGCTGCCGGATCGGGAGCTGTTCAGCAGGATCTGGCAAGTGGGTTGGCCGGTGGCACTGGAACGGGTGGCCCAGCAATCCGGCCAGCTGGTCTACTCCAGCGTGGTGATCGCCTATGGCACCACCGCCTATGCTGCCCATCAGATCGGACTTTCCATTGAATCGCTCTCCTTTATGCCCGGTGCCGGGATGGGGATCGCTGCCGCCACTCTGATGGGGCAGTCGCTGGGGGCAAAGAAATACCAGCGTGCCCACGTTAGCCATGTCGAGGCGTTACGGCTGGCCCTGGTGGTGATGGGGGTCATGGCGTTGATTTTTCTGCTGATACCGCAGTATCTGGTGATGATCTTTACCCATGACCCGGAGGTGATCCGGCAAGGTTCAGTATTTCTGCGGATTGTGGCCTTTGCCCAGATTCCGCTGGCAATTTCCTTTGTCTATGCCGGTTCGCTGCGGGGTGCCGGGGATACCTTCTACGTCTTTATCGTGACGTTGCTCACCATGTGGGGGGTGCGGGTGCTGCTGGCCTGGATCGCCGGGCCGGTGCTGCACCTGTCACTGTATGCGGTCTGGGGGGTGTTTCTGGTGGATTGGTATGTGCGGGCCGCCGCCTTTGCCTGGCGGTATCACAAGCGGGATTTACATGGGGTAATGTTATAAGCCTAGAAAAGCAGTTGCACGCGGAGGCGCGGAGACGCGAAGAATAAAATATTTAGTTACGGTATGTTACTGTTTCATCTGTAGGGTTATTCCTTGTTTTCAGGTAACTACTTGATTTTCTCCGCGAGCTTCGCGGCTCCGCGTGAGTAACTGCCGTTTTCAGGATAAAACTACTGCACTGGGACAATATTCCAGCTTCCTGATGTCAGATCAAACAGTATCCGCGCCTGTCCGGCCTTCAACTGCTGCAATACCTGCTCAATCTTCTCCTCCAGGGTAAAACCGGCATCAGACAGCTCAGACCACTCCCGGCTGACAAAATCAGCCAGCAGGGCCTGCAGGATCTCTGGATCAATCCGTTCCAACGGGATCTCAACACCCTCTTCTGTTGCATCAGCCCGGTATTGTTCATCTTCCACCATCAGCTAGCCCTGTGCATAACGTTTGGGTGTCGTTTCCAACGTCTCGTTGCCGTCCTGCAGGTAGAGGTTGCCTTCGGTTATGGTGATTGACCAGGTAACAGCACGCTTAAGTCGGCTAACCAGTTGGTTGATAAACTCCTGTTCCAGGATGATGACCGTGATATTGCTGCTGTTAATCAGCTTGTCCAGATGCTGGCGTTCCCAACCGGGCAGCTTTGCACCAAAGGCAACCAGTGCCACCTGATCAGCATGCCGCCGGGCCTTCAGCAGCCGCTCAGGATCAGGCAGGCCCACCTCAATCCATGATCTGATCCGGTCGTCCGGCGCCTTTGACCAGAGATCCGGCTCATCCCCCTCACTGATCCCCTTGGTAAAGACAAGCCCCTCTTCATACAGCAGGGCATAGGCCAGCAGTCTGCCCACCAACCGCTCCTCGGTCTCAGACGGGTGACGGGCCGCCGTGGCCTGCAGGGTTTCATAGATACCGCGATCAAGATCGGAAAGCTGGATAGTTGCCTTATATATGGTTACCGGTAATGCCATCTGGCAGATACTCCTTGGTCTGTTGGTGGGCTACAGTATCACGGACAACCTGAATGGTGCGTAAAAACTGGTCTGCGGCAGATTCAGCACTAAAACCGGACTTTTAGCTTGATGATTACATGGTTATGGGTAGTATTGGTGTAGGCCAACCGCCCTGTTAAAGGATAGCCCATGAAAAAACTGATCCTGTTCTTACTTCTGCTGGCAACAGCAGCCCACGCAGAAACCTACAAATGGACTGACAGTGCCGGCACAATACACTTTTCAGAATCTCTGGCAGAGGTTCCGGCCAGCTACCGCAAGAGCGCCAGACCGCTGGGGATCAGTACCTCGACAGCCAGCCCGGCTGCCACTTCCGGCTCCACAAAAAGCAGTAATGACTTCAGCGGTGTAGAAAATCTGAAAGAACGGATGCTGCAGGATCAAGGGGCGATGGAGCAGATCCGCGCCTTGCAAAATGATCCTGAAATGCAGGCCCTGTTGAGCGATCCTAATGTCATACGGGCAGTACAATCAGGTGATTACAGCGTGCTGGTCAATAATCCTTCCTTTTTACGGCTGCTTAATAATCCACGGGTTAAAGAGATAGGGAAGCGGATGCAGTAGGCAACAAAATACCGATTAATCAGGAGAATATCCTGATTTGCCACCATCTTTATTGAAGAAAATACGGAGAATCATCTGTTTATGAAAAGTATGTATATCGGCATTGATCTTGGTACGACCAATTCAACAATCGCATCCTTTGACGGAGAGGCCGTAAACGTGATTGCCAATCCGTTCGGTGAAAATCTGACGCCTTCCGTGGTCAGAATCGACCCGCGGGGTGGTACCACGATAGGCCGGCGTGCCTACCGTTTTTTGGAAAGTGACCCGCTTAATACCCGCAGTGAGTTTAAACGCCTGATGGGAACGGAGACAAAACTGGAGTTTCCGATGGCGCAACAATCGTTTCTGCCTGAAGAACTTTCAGCACAGGTGCTTTCATCACTTTTGTCCGATGCCAGCGATCTGCTCGGCTACCAACCGAAAAAGGCCGTCATTTCGACCCCGGCACTTTTTGAGCTTCCGCAGAATCATGCCACCGTGCAGGCCGGTAAACTGGCCGGGCTGGAAGAGGTGGTGCTTATTCAAGAGCCGATTGCAAGCGCTATTGCGGCAGGGTGGCGGAAAGAACTGGGCGGCATGTGGCTTATCTTCGATCTTGGCGGCGGCACCCTTGATGTCTCGCTTCTGGAGACAAAAGATGAGCGGCTACGAGTGGTTGACCACGGCGGCGACAATTTTCTCGGGGGCAAGGATTTTGACAATGCCATGGTTGACTGGGCATTAGCGAAGCTGCATGAACAGTTTGGCCTGAGCGAGGTCCGGCGTGACAATCCTGAGAGCCGATCCATTCTGAACCGGTTGAAGGCAGCCTGTGAACAGACGAAGATTGAGTTGTCCCGTGTACAGAGGTCCATGATATCAGTGCCGGAACTGTGCCGCGACGCAGCGGGCAACAGTGTGGAGGTTGAGCTTGAGATAACGCGGGCCGATTATGAGGCGCTGATAGAATCGCTGGTGGCGCGCGGTCTTGCGGTCTGTTTAGCATTGTTGGAAAAGGCAAAAGTAACACCGGACGAAATCATTCATGTTGTCTTTGTTGGTGGCCCAACGTTGACACCGTTGTTGCGGCAACGGATAGGCGATGCTTTTGGTGGTCGAATCGCCGAAGGTATTGATCCAATGACTATTGTTGCACGGGGGGCAGCGCTCTATGCGGCAACCGCCGGTCTTGATGCCCGGCCAAACGAACCGGCAGCGCAGCAGCCTGCCGGGCTTGCCGTCCGGGTTGAATACCCGCCTGTTACCGCCGATGCCGAACCGTTTGTGGTTGGGCGCTTCATTCCCGGACCGGACGAATTGCTGCCGGCAAAAGTCCTTATTAAACGGGATGATAGCCAGTTTAGCACCCCTGAAGCAACAGTCACCGCCGAAGGAACCTTTGTCCTGCAGCTTCAGCTTCAGAGACATGTGCGGAATCTCTTTCACCTTAGCGCATTCAGTGAGACCGGTGCGCCTATCCCGATTCAAGCGCCTGATTTCGCTATTGTGCATGGGGTTTCCATTGCAGACCCGCCGCTGTCACGATCAGTGGGCGTTGCCCTCTCCGACGACACCGTGCATGTCTATTTCAAGAAAGGCACGGCCCTTCCTGCGCGCAAAACCTTTGCCCACCAGACCATCAGAACGGTAGTGGCGGGAAGTGCAGAAGACCTGCTCTCGGTTCCCATTATTCAGGGAGAATTCCACCGCGCCCACCGCAACGGACTGATCGGCACCCTGACCATTGGTGGCGTGAAGCAAACCTTACCAGCGGGGAGCCGTATGGAGGTCACGCTCCATCTTGACCGCTCCGGGCAGATGCAGGCCCGGGCTGATATTCCCTCAATCGGCCAGAGCTTTGAAAACATTGTCCATATTCTGGTCCCAACCGCCACACTTGAAACGCTGGAACAGGGGCTGGCATCGACTGAAAAGCGCTCGGCTGATCTGCTGCGTAAAGGGTTTTCCAGCGGCGAAAAATCAGCAGTAAAAATACTGGAATCAGTGCCGGGGCTGATGTTGGAGGCTCGCCGCTGCATTGAATCAGCTCGTGGTGACGACCCTGATGCGCAGCAGCGGTTGCATCGTTTGCTGAACGAAATAGACTCAGCGCTTGATGCTGCAGAAGAAGCATTCGAGTGGCCGCAACTGGTTAATGAGGCGAACGAACAGATCCAGATTGCGATGGCGTGGGTGTCGGGCTGGGGGACACCTGCAGAGCAGCGCTTGCTTGACCAGGCCATGGAAAAAGCTTCTACAGCACTTCAGACAGCGGACGCCCTTGAACTTGATCGACAGGTCAAGTCGATCAAAGCGGTAACCCTGGCGGCAGTAAACCGCAATCCAGAATCGGTCTATTATGATTTTGAATGGTATGTGGAAAATATCACCCTTGCCACCGATCTGCCCCGCGCAACAGAGCTGATCAACAAGGGCCGTGGTGCAGCCAGCAACCGTGACCGCGATGCGTTGCGGGCCATCAATCGGCAGCTGTATCCCCTTTTCCCCGGTACAGAAGAAGAACGAAGCAAAAGTTACGGTTCTGGAGTGCATTAATGCCTGAAAAGAATCTTGCTGCAGAAAATATGCTGCGGCGGCATCTGGCCAATCCGTTTCTTGTGCTTTCACTTCCGGTTGATGCGGGCATTGAGCAGATTGAGCGCCAGGGGCAGAAAATCCTGATGATGCTAGCGGCAGGCATGTCTGAATCCGCCTCGTACGAAACGCCACTTGGTACCCGTTCCCTGTCTGAAGAACTGGTGCGCGAGGCGATTGCAGAACTGCGCGATCCAGACCGGCGGCTGATCCATGAATGGTGGGCACGGGCCTGGAGGAAGCCATGAACATTGGCGCGATCCTGCTCATTATGTATCTCTTCAGCCGATTTTTTAAAAACAAGGAGACAACAAGCCCTGTAAGCATACTGGCCGGACAGGAAATCTCATCTCGGACCATCATTGTATCGGTCTACACGGTGGTCTTATTTTTTATTGTTACCTACACGACCATGGTGTACTGCCAGTCCTATCTGGATCAAATCCGCTCCAGCTGGCTTCGTGACATCGCATCGTTCCTTGTCTATATCGTCATCCCCATCATACTGCTTCGTTGCGTACCGCCCTGGCTGGCATGGCGGGTACTGCGTCATCTGGGGCATTCACTTCCCGCACGGTTTATCTTCTGGTTTACGCCTGGCAAGGGAAAGGCTGACCTGGTCGGTTTTGGCCGTCTGGTTGAGGCATCACGTGGACATGATCCCAGCGCCACAAAGCCTCCACCTTCAACGCTGAAGAAAAGACTCCGCGTTTTTTTTATGCTGGGCGAGCAGGAACCACAGGGAGACCTTGATGCCTGGGCAGTTGCAGCAGACGCCCTGTATGCAGAGATCTCCGGCGACACGCAAAAAGCGGGAAACTACAGACATTCCTTTAACCTGCTGCCCCGGCGCTCGCAAGTTCCCCGGCTGATACGGATCTTTGCCTTTGAACAGTTTGCCCTGCATGCCGCCCGGCGCGGTGCCTAGGGAACGGTTGACAACTGCGCTGCCTTCGGTGCGGGACGCAGTATGCCTCTGCTCAGATTACTGGCCAGGGGCCACCTGACCGGCAGCTGTAACCGGGCATTGCTGGTGCTGTACTGGATCATTGCGCCATGCCGTCTGGCCACCTTTCCGTATCTGCGATCATTGCTGTCACCGCAGAAATCTTCTGATGTTCAGACCGTAACACCGCCTGATGAGACCTTCCAGATTGCGCATTTGCGTTTGCTGAATGATGCTGCCGAAGGCAGGCCGATTGAATTGGCACAGGTGCTTAGTATTGCTGCAGCATGGCAATCGACGTTCACCAGTGAGAGTTATGCCGCCACCCTTGCCCGTGGCATGGAAGTCGGCGCGCGGGATTCCCATGGTGTTGCTGATGCGATCCCCGAAGAACTGCTGGCCGAGTTGGAGGAGTTAGTTGCAGTAGCAACCGGCGGCTTACCGGAGGAGCTACTTGAAAATTGGGAGGAATGGCGGGAAACCCTGGTGGGAACGCTTGTAATCCGGCTTCGCAGCCGCCTTTTTCAGAAACTGGAAGAATCGGCGGACCATTTTTTTGATGGTGATGCTGAACAGGCGCCCCCATTGCTGCAATGCTGGGATACGTGGCTGGCCATGCATGACGCGACAGAACGGCTCGGCTATCTGATGGGTACTGAAGATGTGGCAACCGCCTGGTACGGTGGTCTCCAGATCACCGCCTGGAACGGCGCCTGCCGGGTATCCAACACCTACGGCAGTAAAGGTAACTGGATCAGTTACCTTATGTTTTCATGGGTGGTCAGGGTAGCCGATATTGTCGAAGATGCAGAAGCGGCCAGAGTCAACCGGAATAACGCCGCCACCTGCGGCATTCCGCTCTACACGACCTTTGAATCGTTCCTGCGTTTGCCACTAAGAATCTACAAATGGTTTCTGGGGTGTCTCATGCGGGTCTGCTCCTTTGCCTGGTGGGGTCGGGAAACACCCCGTTTTTTGCTCAATATACGCAGCGCACTAGTGAACCGCATAACCATTGTACTGCCTGCGGGAGGCGCTGTAGTTGCCGTCTCTATATTCTTGTCTCTATGGTCATTCAGCGATCTTATAGTGAGCTCACTAATGGGGCTTCCGATACTGGTAGCCGGGATCGCCCTGCTCTACATCCTGGCCTTGCGGATAGAGAAGAAACGGCAACGGGAGGGTAGTCACATGGCACCGGAAAAAGAGGCGGAGGAAATAGGCTAAGCGGCGTTCCGGTTGTGTCGTAAATACAGAGTTACCCACAAAGGAAGAAAGATGAGAACTATTATCTTCACCGCGTTGCTTTTGGGAGTGTCTATGAGTGCTTTTGCTGATCTTGAGAACGGAATAAAAGCATATAACGCAGGGAATTTTGACACGGCACGAATTGAGTTTTCAAAAGCCGCGCAAAAAAATGATCCGAAGGGCAAACACTTGCTAGCATCCCTTTATTATCAGGGACATGGGGTGAAAAAGGACATAAAGAAAGCTGTCACACTGTTTACAGAGGCCGCAGAAGGTAATTACGGTCCCTCGCAAGCAAACCTTGGGTTAATGTATCACAATGGAGACGGTGTGGCGCCTGATATGAAGAAGGCAATTCATTATTATGAGGCTGCTGCAAACAAAGGAGATTTACAGTCAACTTTTAACTTGGGCCAGATTTACCGTAAAGGCGAGGGAGTAAATCAAGATATGAACAAGGCCGTTCATTACTACAAAAAAGCCGCCGATGTGGGCCATATCCCAAGCATCAACGAGTATGGCTTACTTTTCGCTCAAGGAACTGGCGTAAGATTAGACTATGTTGAGGCATACGCCTGGATTTCGTTCGCCGCTGCTTCTGGCGACGCCCAAGCCTCAAAAAACCTGAAACAGCTTGAGCAGATACTTGGCGGAGAAGTCAAGAAAGGGAAAAAGAGGGCCGATGAAGTTCGTAAGATGATCCAAAAGAAAGGCTAACCAGCGCCAAGACCGGCCGATAAACCGGCTGGTTACGCTTATGCCGTTAAGCCCCGCAGCTCTCTCCCCATCCACATTATGTTCAAACCATGCGCGTCAAAAGCCGATATGAATGTCATGTATGACATGCTTCAGGAGGCGGATATGGTCAGCTCGGTTGGAACATTTTTGAATCCAGTGCCGGAAACCAAGGCAGGCAATTCTTTTACATCCGCCAGCAAATCAGATTTTGATACCATCCTGGCAAGTCTCAAGCACAATACTGAAAACAGCGCTGCTGCAGAAACGGATAAAACTGATCTGGTAAAACCGGCCACGGTACAGGTTGATCAGGAAGACGAGGCTGCTGCAACAAAAGAGCTGCTAGCATTAATGAAAATGCTGATGTTTGGAAAAATCGACTACAGTGTTCTCGGCAATTCCGATACCAATAAGCAGGTGGCTGACGGTCCTGTGCGGGCCGAGCTGGAGAGGTTAAAAACTGTTATCAGAAAGATCATGGACCCAAGCGGTGAGAGCGGTTCTTCTGATCAGGACAAGCTGTCACTAAAAATCCTCTTTGATAACCTGCCGGACGAAACTAAAGCGTTGTTAAAAAGAGCTTTTCCAGACCTTGAGCAGCTGCTTAAAAAAGAAGAAAAGAAAATTGCCGAAGAAAAGGCGAAGAATGTCGAACAGTTCCTGAATGCTAGTGTGCCAGTAGCCATGAGCGAATACATGCCTGAAGCCGCCGCTGCGAATACCTTCCTCTAATTACGAGACAATGACTGGAATAACCCTAGAAAAAGCAGTCGCACGCGGAGCCCCGGAGACGCGAAGAGTAAAATCGTATGGTTACGGCATGTTATTGTTTCACCTGCAGGGCTGATCCTTGATTTTAGGTAACTACATGATTTTCTCCGCGAGCTTCGCGGCTCCGCGTGAGTAACTGCCGTTTTAAGGATAACTGGGTTTGACTGACTTTTTTATGGGTCAGTTCATGCCCTTCACTCCTTACCCGCCAATCCCCGCCACCTGAAAGCCCGGATCAAGATCAAAGGTTTGCTGCACCAGTTGTTGAGTCAGTATCTCTGTTGGCAGCCCATCGGCCAGTAGCTGCCCCTGGCGGATCACCAGCAGGCGATCCAGATTGCGGGCCAGGATCAGGTCATGCAGTGAAATCATGACCGTCAGGTTGTGGGTCTGGCAGAGTGACCGCAGCAGGGTCAGCAGTTCATACTGGTAGCGCAGGTCTAACCCGGCCAGCGGTTCATCCAGCAGCAGGGTCTTACCCCCCTGAGCCAGGATCATGGCAATAAAGGCCCGCCGTCGTTCGCCGCCGCTGATCTGGGCCAGCGGGGTCTGTTCGTGCCCTTCCAACCCCACCGCAGCCAGCACTTCTTTGCAGGAAAGCAGATGATCTTTGCGGGCTGCAGCACGGCCCATCTCCACCAGTTCACCCACACGAAACGGTAATGGCGCTTCAATGGATTGGGGCAGGTAGCCAAGACGGGTAGCCCGCTCTTCACCCTTCCAGGAACGGACCGGTTTGCCATCCAGCTGAACTTGCCCAACTGTGGGGGTCAGTAAACCAGCGCCCAGCCGTAGCAGGGTGGATTTGCCGGAGCCGTTGGCGCCGATCAGCCCCACTAGTTCACCCTTGGCCAGATTGCAGGAAAACTGCACCACGCAGGGGGCGCTGCCGTAGCTGAAACAGACCTGATCAAACCTGAGGCTGCTCATCGCATACCTCCATTGGTGGCCCGGCGCAGCATGATCAGAAACCAGGGGGCGCCGATCAGGGCGGTGACCACCCCGGCCGGGATCTCCACCGGCGGCAGTACGCTGCGGCCGACCGTATCAGCCAGGCAGAGCAGCATGCCGCCCCCAATGGCAGACAGCGGCAGCACCCGTCGGGCATCAGCACCCACCAGGGCACGCACGGCATGGGGCACCATCAGCCCCACAAACCCGACAATGCCACCCAGGGCTACCGATGCAGCAGTCAGCAAGGAGGCTGCCAGCACCAGCAGGGTCCGTTCCCGTCCCGGCTCCAGGCCCAGGCCAAAGGCCACTTCATCCCCCAGGGCAAGGGCGTTCAGGCCCCGCCTCCGGGCCAGTGCCAGCACAAAGCCGAATAACATCAACAGGCTGGCCATTGGCACCACTGACCAGTCTGCCGCGGCCAGATCACCGGCCATCCAGAGCAAGGCCCGTTTGACCCCATCGGCCTGGGCCAGGGACATGACCAGCATCAGGATGGCAGACAGGAAAAAGCCGATCCCCACCCCGGCAAGTAGTAAGCGCTCTGCTCGTACCCCCCAGGCATCCCGTCCCAAGGAGACCACCACAGCACTGGTGACCAGGGCTCCGGTCAGTGCCAGCAGCGGCACCAGCCAAACCCCGGTCCCCTGGGTTGCCAGCAGTCCAAAGGCAGCGGCCAGGGCAGCACCGCTGGAGGTGCCCAGCACATAGGGATCAGCCAACGGGTTGCGAAAGACCCCCTGCAGAATCGCTCCGGCCACACCCAGTGAGCCCCCCATCAGCAACGCCACCACAATTCTGGGCAGGCGCAGATCCAGCACGATCTTCAGTTGCAACGGGTCAAGGTTAAAGGGATTAATGGTCTGTTGACCAAGGGAGAGCGACAGCAGCAGGACCACACCCAGGCAGCCCAGCATGATGAACAGGGGATGGCGTTTCATGGATAACAACACCTAAAACGGTAGATTGCCGCAAAAGATCGCAAAGAGTTAAAAGAAAACAACTTGTTATAAAATAAAAACAGTCGGGCAAAGCAGTAACCCAAAACAATACTGAAACACCAATAAGATCTTTGTGTTCCTTGCGTTCTTTCGCGGCTGAAACAGTTTTGGAGGTTCATGGTTTACCGCCTTTATGAGCCAGTTCCAGGCAATGCCTCAGCTCAGCGATCCCTTCCGGGATGCGGGGGCCGGGGCGGTAGAGGGCATCGCTGACCATGCAGACCCGGCCTTGTTTGACAGTATCCAGTGAATTCAGGTGCCCCAGCATCCGCTTCATCGGTCCGGCCAGTTTTTCCCCCTGGCCTGCAATGATCAGCTGCGGGTTGCGGGTGATGACCGCCTCCAGTGAAAGCCGGGGATAACCGGAACGGGCATCACTGGCGATGTTGCTCATACCGGACAGTTTCATGGCATCATCCAGCATGGAACCGGGACCGGCAGCCACCAGCGGGTCTGGCCAGATCACAAACATGGTCTTGACCGGCGAAGTGGTTTTAAGCGGTTTCAGTGACTGCTCAATCCGGCTTGCCAACTGGTTTGCCGGTTGTTGTACCCCAAGATCGCTACCCAATTGCCTGACTGCCGGTGCCAGCTTGTCCAGACGGGAACCGTGGAAGGTGACCGTCCTGATCCCCAGTTTTTGCAGCCGTTTAGCCAGCTTGGAGCCGATTCCCTCTTCATCCACCAGCACCACATCCGGCTTTAGGTTCAGCACCGCCTCCAACGACGGGTTGGCCGGTCCCCCCACGGTAGGCTTGCCTTTGATCGAGGCTGGCCGGTCGCAGAAGGTGGTTACCCCCACCAGATTTTTCTCCAACCCCAGCGCGCAGGCCATCTCGGTCAGGCTGGGTGCCAGCGAAACGATCCGCCTGGGCGGCTCCCCGGCAAAACCGGGGAGCGCCACCAGCAGGATAAGGCAGCTTATGCAGAGACATAGCTTTTTCATCAGTTAAAACGATACCTTTACGCCGCCATAGGCACCAATGCCGGGGGTGCCATAACCGGCCACCTCTTCATATTGGCGGTCAAACAGGTTGTCGACACGCCCGAAAACCTGCAGATTTTTGGTAATATCGTAGGAACCAGCCAGATTCACCAGCAGATAGTCTTTCATCTTTTGGGTGTTTGAAGCATTGGCATAGCGAGTGCCCACATAGACCAACCCAAGATTGACGTTCGCCTTTTTCAGGAAGCTGTAGTTGATGTCAAAGCTTGCCTTGTTCTTGGGGCGGCGTACCAGCTGCTTGCCGCTGATGTCATCCCTGGTCTCCAGATAGGTGTAGGACACCTTGAAGGTCAGGTCATCCACCGGCTGCAGTGCGGCGGTCAGCTCTAGCCCGTGGGTGTGCGCCTTGGCAATGTTGTTATATTTATAGGTGTTCATATCAAAATCAATCATCTGTGAATATTCATTTCTGAACCAGGTGGCCCCCAGGGTGGTCTTCATAAATGGCAGACCCTGCTCTACACCAACATCCCAGCCGATGCTCTTGTCCGGTTTCAGGTCCGGTGAGCCGTAGCTTGAATAAAGCTGGTACAGCGAAGGTGCCTTGAAGCCAGTGCCGTAGCTGCCCTTCAGTCTGGTGTCAGTCTGTTTGATCAGGTAGGCAGTGGTGAAGCGGTAGGTGGCCTCAGTGCCAAACTTGCTGTGATCATCCACCCGAACACCGAAGGTGGAGAACCAGGCATCGAACAGATTCAGCTGATCCTGCAGATAGACACCGGTGGTGCGGGCAAATTTTTCATCAAAATTATTAGTCCCCCATAAACTACTATAAGAGTCAGTTTTGGCATTGTCTTCAGATGTCTCAATGCCAAGCACCAGAGTGGTTGTTTTGTGCAGTTTCAGGGTATGCTGCCAATCCAGTTTGACGCTCTGGCCATGGAACGAACTGCGAAGAATTTCCAAGTTTGTATTATCGAGGTCATTGTCATCACGCCAGCTGATATCACTGAACGATACCCCCCAGTTTCTGATCCCACATCCCGTTAAACAGTGATAACCAGCCCTGACTGCGGAAAAACAGTTCGTCTGACTTCATGATGTGGTTCGGGTCGTCTTTACCCGCGCCGCCGCCGTTGTCAACCGAGGTACGGGAGCGGTCATAACGCAGGGTCAGGTCGATCTCCGAATTGCTGGTTGGCGTAATGCCCAGTCGTCCGGCCACTGCTGTGTTCTGATAACCGTCCCGCTCTGTGTTGCCGTAACGCTCAGCTGCTGCAGAAACACCACCCGTGTCCAGCCGGGAAACGCTTAGCGAGTACTGCAGCAGGTTGGTACCGCCATTGATACCGGCGTTTTCCCGTGCCGTGGCAAAGGAACCGCCCTCTGCAGACAGAAAACCTTTCAGCTTGCCATCGCCACGTTTGGTGATGATGTTGATCACCCCGCCGATGGCGTGGGAGCCGTAGAGGGTACTCTGTGGACCACGCAGGATCTCGATCCGCTCAATGTTGTCGGTGGTCAGGTTGGAAAAGTTGTAGCCACCACCACTGGAAGAGGGGTCATTCATCTCGATGCCGTCAATCAGCACCAGGGTATGCTCTGATTTGGCCCCACGCATGAACACGGCTGTGGTGCCGCCAAAGCTGCCGGTGCGGACCAGATCCAGCCCCGGCACCATCCGCAGTGCATCGGCCACGGTCCGTTTTTGCTGCTGCTCAATCTCCTTGGCAGTGACCACGGTTATCGAGCTGCCCACCTGCTCAATCGGCACCTCATCACGGGTGGCGGTAACCACCACCTCACCCAGTTGTGTGGTCTTTTCCTCTGCCACTGCAGATCCACAGACTGCCAATACCAGCCCCAATGCTACCGCATACTTCTGTCTACTGCGTTTCATCTACTGCTACCTCCCTCGGGTTATTCAGATGGAGCGGTCTTCCGGCTTAACCGGGTCATCAAAAACTGTTGCGGAGGCTGTCTACTGCGTTGCGCGGTGCTCACTCCCTCGGCTACCTAGCTTGGTATGCCTCGGTCGTTGTGTTCCATCCAGCCTTCCTCTCGACGTTTTTATGTCCCGGTATGGGCACCCTACTAGTCCGCCTTCCCAGTTTCCCAGTGGCTGTACCCTCCGCTTCCATTTTAAGGCGCTGGCTGCGTTGGCTTCGTCGTCGGCTTCCTCAACGTACTTTGTAGTACGCCTTCGTCGCCTCCTCCTTGCCGTCTTGCCATCATCCTTAAACTGAAAACGGAACTGACTTGGGTTGGACGTTCGTTCCCTTCACGGCTGCGGGGCAGCGGGGGCATTTAACCCCTCTTCCTCAACTCCATCTGTTGTGAAAATAAACTATGTTTGAAGCATTAACAGCTTAACGCAGAGATGCAGAGCTGCGGAGATGCAGAGAAAAATCAATAAAATTGTATAACTTTTCTGGTTTGACGGCTTAATTCCTTAAACTTTATGTTTCTCTCTGCGAACCTCTGTGTCCTCTGCGGTGAACGGTTTTTATAGGATGCTTTTCTCTGTGCCTCTGTCCCTCATGCCTCTCTGCGTTAAGGTTTTTTCTTCAGCTTGAATCCGTTCTGCTTTTCCAACGCCTCCAACACTGCCTGATGTACGGCCTTGGCAATCAGATCACCGATCCGGCTGTGGCCACCGCTGTAGGTGACCTTGGGGCCGGTGGTGCCGCTTACTACAATTACGCTGTCGGTGCCGGTGCCGGTGGCCTGCACCCCTTTGGTGTAACTGCTGGTCACCTTCAGATCTTCCAGCGCTGTGGTTTTAGCCTCGGTGATGGTGACCACGGCCCGGGCCAGGGCTCCGTCGGTTAAACGTGCATTGGTCAGCACAATGATGTTGATGGTGCCGGCTGGCGGGTCGGATGGCTCGATATTGGTACCTTCGTCAACACCGGCCCTCAGGGCATTACTTTTTGCTCCGGCCGTGACCAGCGCTGTCACGGTAAAAGGTGGAAATTGTTTGGTCACTACAGCCAGGTTATCCATATCCGCTGCCGTGCCCACCAGGGTCAGGTCTGCAGGCTGCAGGCCCAGTTTATTAGCGATCATCCCTTTGCGTTGCTGTTCATAGGTCTTGCCACCGCACTGCAACTTGGTGGCCAGCTCAACAGCCAGTTTCTTCCAGAGCAGGGGATGGGCGCTATGGTTAATCGCTCCCAGGCCATTGATGATGCCGTCGCTGGTGGAGAGCAGGTGACGCCGCTCGGGTAGTTGTACAATCAGGCTCTTCTCCCAGAGACCGTCCCGTTCAGTCTTCAGTATCCGGGCGGTTGCACCGAGTTCGGGCGGTAATGTCAGGTTGGCTGCGAACAGTGGTGCAGCCATGAGCAGGCAGATGATTGTCAACATCGGGATGATTTTACGCATTGCAGTCTCCTTTTTTTACCCGTTCAAACCGCTCCAGCCCGACTTCAGCGTTGCTGTTCTGGCAGGCAACCCACTGCTGCAGTCTGCTCAGGGCTGCACCGCTAGCCAGGGTTTCCTGTGCCATGGTAACCCCCTGTTTCAGATCCGTCGCCTTACCGGCAGTCCAGAGCAGCGCACCGGCATTCAGACTGACAAATTCCTCGCAGGCACTGAAACGACCGGTACCGCTAATAACCTGCATGAAACGCCGGATCTCGTCTTCCCGTGCGTTACAGGCGGCAATCTCCTCACCGCGACGGCAGGCCAGCCCCAGATCTTCGGGGACGATGGTGAACTGTTCCTGCTGTTCTCCCTGAAAGCGGCAGACCGTTGAAGGGCCGCAGATTGACAGCTCATCCATCCCCAGGCCGCTGGTCTGATCAATGCCATGTACCACCATGCCCTGTTGGTAGCCGATTTTGGCCATGACCGCTGCGGTGGCAGGTACCATCTGGCGGCTGTAGACCCCCCGTAGCGCCTGACGAGGGCGGGCTGGATTGGCCAGTGATGCTGCAATGTTAAGGGTTGAACCAAAGCGGATCTGGGAGAGGATGCGCCCCAGGCCACCGGGGTGGATGGCCGGGGACATGCCGTTAAACAGGCCGATTCCGGCCTGACGGATGCTGTCGGCCACCTGCGCAGGGGCACAGTCCACATCAATCCCCACTGCTTCCATAATATCCACGGTGCCGCAGCGTGAGGTAATGGCCCGGGCACCGTGGCGCGCCATGACTACCCCGTTGGCTGCCCCTACAATGGCAGCGGCGCTGCTGACGTTGAAGGTCTTGAAGCCGTCCATGCCGGTGCCGGAGTTCTCAAACAACCCGTCCGGCAGATCTTCCGGGTGGATCGTGTCAAACTCGTCAATGGCCTGCCAGGCCCCGGCGATCTCGTCAACGGTTTCGCCCTTGGCGGTCAGTGCTGCCAGCAAGGCCCCCTGCTGCAGTTGACTTTGCCGGTCCAGCATCAGTTCACGGAACAGCAGATAGCTCTGCTCCTGTGTCAGGTCCTGTTTCTCAATCAGCAGCTGAATCTGTGCACCAAACTGTTCAGGGGTCATGGTGTGCAGGCCTCCGGGTAAAGGTGGATCTTCATGCACTGACGGCTGGCCACCAGCTCAAGGGCTTCAGCCAGTTTAGACAGCGGCATCCGATGGCTGATCAGGTCACCTACCTCAAGCCTGCCGGACTGCAGCAGGGCGATCGCCTGTCTACCGTGACGGTAACAACAGCCGTAGGCCCCCACCACCGTCTGCTCCAGATAGTGCAGTTGGTTGAAATCAGTAGTGATAGCAGGGGTTTCTTTTGAGAGTCCGGAAAAGACCACCAATCTGCCACGGGGCGCCAGGCGGGTCAGGGCCTGTTGATAGGCGTCATTATTGCCGACCGCCACCACGCAGACATCAAACAGTTGCTCAGGGGGCTCAGCTACACCCTTCGCCAGTTTTCTGCGTTGTGGGTCCGGTTCAATCACGGTGGGCAGGGCATCGTAAGCGGTTGCTGCTCTGGCCAGCAACTGTCCTGCCGGACCGCCGCCCCAGATGGCAATGGTCTCAAAGGGAGCCAGTCGGGCCAGTTCCAGTGCATTCAGGCAGCAGGAGAGTGGCTCGGCAAAGACCGCCTGCTCATCACTCAGCCCTTCCGGTAAGGGGATCAGGCTTTTCAGTGGCGCAACCACGTAACCGGCAAAACCACCATCGCGATGGAAGCCCATAATCCGCATGAAGCGGCAGAGATTTTCAGCTCCAGCTTTGCAGGCCGGACAGCTGCCGCACCATTCACCGGGGTAGACATAACATCTCTGATGTAAAAGAGTTGTGTCGCATCCCGCTCCCAGCGCTACTACCTCCCCCACCACCTCTTCACCGGGAATACAGGGCAGTACCAGATCACGATGTCCGACCTGGATGATCTTCAGGTCAGTGCGGCAAAGACCGGTTACGGTGACACGCAGCAGCACCTCACCCGGTCCCGGTTGGGGAACCGGACGCTGTTCAAACTGAAACGAGCCGATCTCACGCACGGAGACCGCCTGCATGGTGGCGGGTAACGGTTGGGGCATGGCCGGACTACCGTAACCTGTTGGTTGAATTGAATTTGTTGCTGGAAGCTGAAAAGATTTCCGGCGCGGATTGCTGCTGGTTGTACATGTGTTGCCTCCCCCGAAGCCTACGAATGGAGCGGTGTTCCGGCTCAGGGCGACCTACTTGCCCGCCTTCCCAGGATAATATCCCAGTGGCTGTACCCTCCCCGGAACTGGGTTGGGTTGGACGTTCGTTCCCTTTACGGCTGCGGGGCAGCGGGGGAATAGCTCTATAACAAGCGGCACCCCTCTTCCGCGCTTCCATTCGGTTTTTGAAATGATCGGCAGTATGGTTAGCCTTTTTAGCGTGAAAAAGCAAGCCCTGCAGCGGGGGTTAAGGGGCGTGTCGCAGTAAAATCAGGATGTTCAGATCTGAGCAGGGGAGCTGTAGCAGACTGGGCAGGTCGGTGCAGGTAGATTTTTCCGTGGGCAGCCCCAGGTCTTCACAAAGCCATGCCGTGCAGGGGGCTGATTCCTGTTTCAGCAGTTCCCGGGCAATCACCTTTGGGCTGTTCTCCTGATCAGTCAGGATGCAGACTTTGTCTGCCGCAGCAATCCTGTCAAGGATATCACCAAGTTTTCTGCCGTGGGCCGATACCACCAGCGCATCATCCCAGGGTTCTTTGATCATGGCAAAGGCGTATTGTATGCTGGAGATATTACTGATGATTCTGATCCGCTGCTTGGGCAGGTGGTTCAGCAGGAAGCGCCCCACACCAAAGTAGAGCGGGTCACCGGAGGCCAGCATGGCGGCCCTTTTGGTGGTCGTTTCAAGCTGGTGCAACAGATCAGGCAGTTTTCCCAGAGGGATCTTCTCGCCAGGATGTTCAGAAAACAGCGCCAGATGGCGCGGGTGGCCGATCAGCAGTTCTGCCTGCATGATCGCCTTGCGGGCGGCGCCGGTCAGGCTATCCAGGCCGCCGATCCCCATGCCGATTAACGTTATTTCCGGTTGCTGCATGATTGCTCCAGGTGTGTTGCGATTGCGGTAATGATCTCGGTGATGGTGGTAAACGCCTCACAACCGCCCAGTTGCTGCGGCTGATGGATCAGGATAACCCGGCAGCCGGTCCGTCGGGCCGCCTCCAGTTTTTCCGGCAGGCCACCGGCAGCGCCGCTGTCTTTAGTCACCAGAACACCGATACCAAGCCGGTTGATCAGCTCTGCAGTCTCCTGGACGGAAAAGGGGCCGCGGGCTGCAATGATCTGATCAGGTTCAAGTCCGGCTGCACGGCAGGCCTGCTCCGATTCCGGGTGAGGCAGCACCCTGGCAAAGAGCGGAATACCGGCAGCTTGAACTGCCGCCGTATAGGGCAGCAGATTGCGGGAACCGGTGGTCAAGAGGATCGGTCTGCCAAGGGAAACCGCCTGCCGGGCTGCCTCGTGATGCCCGCTTACCCGGACCACCTCGTCTTCGCGGCAATCGCAGGCCGTGCGTTGCCAGCGCAGGCAGGGGATACTGACGGCGGCTGCCGCTGCCCGGGCGGTTGTGTGGGCCTCGGTTGCAAAGGGATGGGTGGCATCCACCAACACTCTGACCTGCTCCTGCCGGAGCAACAGCTCCATCTGTTGCTGATTCAGGCGGCCATGACGGCGCATAAGCAGCGGGTGCTCCGGCAGATCCAGCGGAACGTCGGTTGCCGTTGAAATCAGGGTCTGCCAGCCCTGGGCTGCACAGGCTGCGGCCAACGGGGCCGTCTCGCTGGTACCACCCAACAGCAGGATCACAGGCGGTAGCCCCGCGCCGTAACCAGCATACCGTTTAGCTCACGGGTGTCTGAATTGCCGATAATCACCAGCGAACGCATGGTGATGGTCTGCTCCAGCAGGTTGCCCAAGGTGGTCAGGGTAGTGGTTTCATCCGCTGCACTGGCTGCGGTGACAATCCCCACCGGGGTGGCTGCCGGACGGTGGCGCAGCAGGATCTCCACCGCCTCTTCCAACTGTCTGACCCGCTTGGTGCTGCGGGGGTTGTACAGCGCCAGTGCCATATCGGCCTGGGCCAGCAGTTCGATCCGTTGCCTGATCCGCTCCCACGGAATCAGCAGGTCGCTCAGGCTGATACAGGCATAGTCCAGCATCAGCGGCGCACCCAGACGGGCCGCTGCGGCATTGGCCGCAGAGACACCGGGGATGATCTCGATGGTGCACTGAAAATCGTGGGCCTGGGCCAGTTCCAGGGCCAGACCGGCCATGCCGTACACCCCCGGATCGCCGGAAGAAACCAGCGCCACCGTCGCTCCTTCTGCGGCGCGGCGCAAGGCAGCCATGCAGCGTTCCCGCTCCTGCTTCATGCCGGAGACGATCAGCTCCTTGCCGCCAGTCAGGTCAGCCACGGAGTCTATGTAGGGGGTGTAGCCCACCACGACGCTGCTTCGACTGATGGCCTGCACAGCCCGTCCGGTCCGGTCAAGGGGGGCGCCAGGGCCCAGCCCTACGACAAACAGTCTTCCTGCGCCACCGCCACGGTGACCCCCTGTATGATGGTTTTGGGTAGTAGTAATTGTGTTCTCCTTCCGGCCAGAAGCGCTGCCGGTTCTGCAACCGCCGGTAGCCCGACCCTGGTTTGTACAAAATCGGAACGGCTAAAACAACGGGCCGTTCCCCTGATCTCTGCAGAGCTGATGATCCGCAGTGGCAGCCCCAGCCTGTGCGCCGCCTGCAGCAACCCTGCCTCATCCGCTTTCAGATCTGCCGATGCCAGCAGACGCACCTGATCCATCCGGCAGCCTGCCAACTGCACCCCTTCGGTAACGGCTGCCATAACCCGCTCCGCCGCTGTCCCCCGGCGGCAGCCGATGCCAACGATTATCCGCTTGAGCGCCTCAGATGAGGTGGTGATGACCGGCTCTGCTCCGATCAGATTAGCCAGCCGCAGGGCGCAGTCATTGGCGCCCCCTTCATGACCGGAAAGCAGGCTGATTACCCAGCGGCCGTGCAGATCAGTCACCACCACTGCCGGATCGCTCAGCTTGTGCTGCAGCACCGGGGCCAGCGCCCGCACCACCACCCCGGCAGGGGCGGCATAGACCAGCTCACGGTAACGATTGAAGATCTCGGCAGTCAGCGGGATGATGGCGCTGAAAACAGTTACATCGTCAGGCAACTCCGGCACTGCCTGATGAACATACAGATCCGCCTCCGGCTCATGGCAACGGATCTTTTGCAGCAGGGCCAGTCCTTCTGCAGACAGGGTGATCAGTGCGGTCTTCATGGCGTTGTGGCGTTGCGGTATTCGTGAGAAAATCCGGCATCATACAGCTTTGATACCGGGATGTCGCGCCCCAGGGCATGGCCCACCACAATCAGTGCGGTCTTGCGCAGTCCGGCCTGGGCCGCCTGCTGCGGGATATCCGCCAGAGTACCCTTCAGGATCTGCTGATCCGGCCAGGAGGCGTGGTACACCACGGCAACCGGGCAGTCCGGGCCGTAGAACGGGCTCAAGGTGGCGCATACCTCATCAATCTTGTGGGTTGAGAGATAGATACAGAGGGTGGAACAACTGGCCGCCAGTAAGGCCAGATCCTCTTTTTCCGGCATCGGTGTCCGCCCGGCGGTGCGGGTCAGGATCACGGTCTGGGACACCTCCGGTGCGGTCAGCTCGGCCTTTAGCGCAGCGGCAGCGGCCTGAAAGGCGCTGATACCCGGCACCACTTCATAGCTGATGCCGTATTGATCAAGGGCGTTCATCTGTTCGCGGATCGCACCGTACAGGGCCGGTTCGCCGGAATGGAGCCGAACCGTAGCAAGCCCCCGCTTTGCGGCATCCCGCATGACCGCCACGGTCTCTTCCAGAGTCATGGCTGCAGAGTCATGACGTTCCGCATCAGGCGGCAAGAGGGTCAGGATATCTGGATTTACCAGCGATCCGGCATAGATACAGACCGCTGCCTGCCGCAACAGCCGTTCCGCCTTGCGGGTCAACAGCTCCGGGTCGCCCGGTCCGGCGCCAACAAAATATACCATCATAGAAGAGATTCCTTTCCTTGCCAGGCGGTGAGGTCGCCACTGCTGCCCAGCCGGTCACCGTTGTTATCGGTCAGCACCACCGCCACCGGAAAAGCGGGGGCAAAGGTGCGGATAATTGAGGCCACAATCGCATCGGCCAGGCTGTTTCCCAAGATCAGGCGAGCTGTTGGTGTAAGGGCCTGAAACAGCCCCTCCACCGTGGGTGTCCCGTCCGGCGCCGTGCCGAACAACTCAGCACAGCGTCCGGTTACCAGCGGCAGGGCAGAATCGGAACGGGCAGAATGGGTATCCCACTGACCAGCCGCCAGCTTGACCAGCTTGCCGGGGTGCCCCAGCAACAAAAGCCGTTCAAGGGGTTCGGTTACAGCCAGCTTCAGCAGATAGCCCCACTCATTGCCCACCTCCACCAGTTGGTGTTCCCTGATCCTGCACTGCCGCTCGGCTGCCCGTGCCCCGATATGCCCCGGCACCAGGATCGGATCGTTGATGCCGCAGGCCAGGGTGATGGCAAAGGAACAGCGAATGGTCTCCTGCACCGCCTCGTGGCTGAAAGGCCGCACCCGGCCGGTGGTGCCCAGTACCGACAGCCCCCCTGTAATCCCCAGACGGGGGTTAAAGGTTCTGGCGGCCAGCTCTCTGCCGCCGGGAATGGCAACGGTGATGACCAGCCCGTCCCTGGTTATCTGTCGCACCGCCTGCTCGATCATCCGGCGCGGGGCCGGGTTGATGGCCGCTTCTCCGGGAGGGATTGCCAGGCCGGGCAGTGTAACGGTGCCGACCCCTTCACCGGCCTGAAACCTGATTTCGCTGCCGGGACAGCGGGCAACCGTTACCACCACGGTGGAACCGTGGGTCACATCCGGGTCATCTCCGGCATCTTTCCTGATTGATGCGCTGCAGCTTTCATCACCACGGGACAGACCGGCAACCGGCAACTGCACCGGACTGCCGTCCGGCAGGATCAGTTCAATACAGGGAGGAACCGGCTGACCATACAGCGCCAGGGTGGCCGCCTGTGCGGCGGCAGCGGCACAGCAGCCGGTGGTGTAGCCTCCTCGCAGCTCCTTACTCACTCCCAGCCTTTCCGTCCCAGTTGCACAATCACGGTGGACATATAGCCCATTGCATCCGGCAGGTCGTCGGTCAGGCGGTTGATGATCACTTCACGCCCCTCCTGTTCCACATGGCAGACCAGTCTGGCCCGCTCCAGCAGGCCCTGCCGGGTAAGCAGTTCGGTCAACGCCTTCAGACGAGGTCCCACCTTGTACAGCACCAGGGTTTCACATTGCTGTAGCGCTGCTTCAACCTGTTCCAGCCGGACTGCAGGCATCAGGATCAGGCGGTCATCCTGAATGGTCAGGGGATCGCCGAATCGGGCAGCGGCGGCCTGCATGGCGCTGATGCCCGGCACCAGATGTATCCGTTCAGCGGGCATCCGTGTTGCCAATGCCTCCAGCAGGTAGGCGCTGGTGCTGTAGAACAGCGGGTCGCCGATGGTGATCTGCACCACCGACTGTCCCTGTTTGCAGCGCGTTGCAGCCAGATCGGCAGCATCGGCCCAGCACTGACGGGTTGCGTCCTGATTGCGCTCCATCGGGTAGCTGTTTTCAATCAACTCCTGTTGGTGCAGCAACGGTCGAATGGCGGTAACCGCCAGACTTTCATCGCTTTTACTGGAGCGGGGGGCGATGATGACGTCGGCAGTCTCCACCAGCCGGGCAGCCCGCAGGGTCACCAGATCCGGCGCACCCGGCCCGACCCCCACCGCATAAAAATGACCGGGCAACGCCTGTTCAAATGGGTTCATCGGGTTCCTCCAAATCCGCCGCTGATGGCGTTCTCAAGATGCTGACCGTACAGTGCAAGTATCTGTTCATTCATGCCTGCCGGACCGCTGCAGGTGGTGACGCCGGCCCCGACCTGAGACTTCCAGGAGTCCTCTTCATCCCCCATGATGTCGTTCATGACATGGTCACCTGCCACCAGCATCAGCGGGATAAAGTGGACCGCACCGCAAGTCTGGGCCATTTCCCGCGCCCTGTCCAGGGGCGCCGTGCCGGGGTTGTCCCCTTCAACGGTGGCCACCATCACCTGGGGATTGCGGGCCTCGATCAGGGCGGCAAACTGTCTGATTTCATGATTGAACTGATCGTGCTGTTCATTGCCGTGGCAGCCGATCACCGTGGGAATCCCAACCGGAATTTCCGATTCAAGGGCGCTGATGACCGCTTCAAGATCCTGTTCTGTGGTCAAAAGCGGCGTGGCGCAGACGGTTTGCAACTCCGGTTCTGCGGCAATGGCAGCGGTAATCTTGCCGAATTCCTGTCCCGGCACGATCAGAAACGGCAGCACCGCCACCCGGCTGAGCCCCTGCTGTTTGAAATCAGCCAGCAGCTCCGGCAGGTTGGGCACCGCAATCCCCCGCTCTTGCAATCTGCGGATCACCATTTGAGAGGTAAAGGCACGTTTGATCGTCATCTGCGGATAACGGGCCGCCATCTGTGCTTCAATCCAGTCATAGACCTTCAGGCCCGCATCGGCGGTGGTGCCAAAAAATACCAGTGCCAATGCCTGGTTGGTAGTGGTGGTCATGGTTCTTTCCCTTCTTGCTGGTTGGCGATGGAACAGACGGCATGCAGGGTTGCCACTGCCAGCGGAGATCCGCCCCGTCTGCCGGTTATGGCGATGAACGGCACCCCAAGCTCCATCAACTCTTCTTTGCTTTCAATCACATGCACAAACCCCACCGGCATGGCCACCACCAGCGCCGGTCTGATGCCTTCTTCAATGATCATCCGGTTCAGTTCCAGCAGCGCCACCGGCGCGTTGCCGAACAACAGGATGCCGCCGTCCGCCATGCTGCGGGCCTTACGCATGGCAAACAGGGAACGGGGCAGGCCGCTCTGGCGGGCCTCTTCCGCCACATCGGCATCTGCCACATGGCAGCAGACCGATTCCGGGCCGTAGGCCGGACAGACCGAGCGCAGGCGGGGTAGCGACAGGCCGGAGCGGATCATGTTGGAGTCGCTAAAGACCGGTCTGCCTGCCTGCAGTGCTGCTGCGCCTGCCGTCAGGGCATCGGGAGAAAAGCGGATCAGCTCGGTCAGACCAAAATCAGCAGTGGTGTGAATCAGGCGACGTACCACCTGCCACTGGTCAGGTAGAAAGCCATGTTCCGGTGCAAGTTGGTCAATACAGGCAAAGGAACGCTCTTCAATCTGCTCGCCGCTTAACGGCCGGGCCAACAGCGAATGAAGCAACGGTGTACGGGTCATAGAAAACTCCTGCAGGTCTGGACAAAACTGGCGGCTGCTTCAGGGTGGGCGGCAAACTGCAGGTGAAGGTAGCTTGCCAGAATTCCCTGCTGGGCATAGCCGTCCCGGCTTGGTTGGGTGGTTCGACGTTTCATAACCAGGTACGGGCGTACCGCGGTCTGACCGGTTTCTTCAATAATCTCTGAATAGTGGAACTCATGCCCCCGCAGGGTCTGACCGGCGTTTCCCAGCAGGCAGTCCTGGGTCAGGGTGGCTTCAACATAGCCTAACGCCTTCCGTCTGGGCAGCATTCTGGTCCAGAACGGCAGCAGTCCGGCCATCTGGTGGCGGCTGCCGTCCAGCAGTTCAATCCCCCGGGACAGGTACATCAGACCGCCACACTCCGCATAGAGAGGCCTGCCGGTGGCGCTGAAAGAACGGATCGCCTCCAGCATCCGGCCATTGGCGGCAAGTTGCGCCCCATACTCTTCAGGATAGCCGCCCCCCAGATAGATCCCCTGCAGGTCAGGAGGCAGGCCGTGATCCAGAAGCGGAGAAAACGGCACCAGCTCTGCACCCTGGGCCGCCAACGCCTCAAGGTTGTCCGGGTAGTAAAAGTGGAAGGCCACGTCTCTGGCAATGCCGATCCTGACCGGTTGGTGCGATGCTGCGGCCTGCAGCTGTGGCGGGAGGTGCAGCGTTGGCGCAGCAGCAGCCAGTGCCAGAATGCTGTCAAGCTGCAGACTGCATTCCACCTGATCAGCCAGTTCAGCCAGCAGGGTTGGTGTCAGCAGGTCGCTTCCGGCGGTTACCAGCCCCAGGTGGCGGCTGGGCAGGGCGGGCAGCCCGTTACGCGGTACCGCCCCAATCAGGGGGGGCAAACCTGCCGACTGCAGGGCATCCGACAGCATGGCGGCATGGCGGTCGGAACCGGACTGGTTGGCAATGACACCGCTGATCTCCACCCCGGCCTCAAAACCGCAGAACCCCCGAACCACGGCAGCCAGACTGCGGGCAACTCCGTGGCTGTTGACCACCAGCAACACCGGCGCAGCAAGCCAGCGGGCGATTTCAGCGCTGCTGCCTGCGGATGTTGTGGCATCGGCGCCGTCAAACAGCCCCATTACCCCTTCAACCACCGCAATGTCGGCATCGGCGGACTTTTCTGCAAACAGCCTGCGGACGTAATTTTCGCCGCACATCCAGCCGTCCAGGTTGTAGCAGGGCCTGCCGGATGCCAGGGCTAGCCAGGTGGGGTCAAGAAAATCCGGCCCCACCTTGAAGGTCTGCACCTTGAGCCCCCGGCGGGTAAGTGACGCAACCAGCCCCAGGGTGAGGGAGGTCTTGCCGACACCGCTGCCGGTACCGGCGATCATGATGCGGGGCAGGTTCATGCTTCGGTCCCGCTTATGGTGACGCAGGGAAACCAGTCCATGGCCGGAATTACGTTTACCACATCCCCCACCACCACCAGACCGGGCCGCTCGGGCCGGTGCCGTTCTGCCAATCCGGCAATGGTTGCCAGGGTGCCCAGGTAGCGGGTTTGGGTTGGATGGGTGCCTTTGGTGATCAGCGCCACCGGCGTGGCAGGAGCCCGGCCGCAGCGGATCAGGTTTCCGGCAATTTCCTGCAGCACGGTACTACCCATCAGCAGTACCAGGGTGTCCGGCCCCTGGGCCATCCGCTGCCACTCCTGATCCGACAGCAGTTCGCCTTCCTTTTTATGCATGCTGTAGAAACCGACCGATGAGGCGAATTCACGATCGGTTACCGGGATGCCGGCATAGGTCGGTGCTGCCAGCGCGCTGGTGACACCGGGGATGATCTCAAAGGGGATACCGTGCTTGGCCAGCAGACGGGCCTCTTCTCCCCCCCGGCCAAACATCAGCGGGTCGCCCCCCTTCAGGCGTACCACCGCAGCGCCGGTTGCAGCCTTTTCCAGCATCAGATCGTTGATTTCAGCCTGTGTACGGCAGGTGCCTCCCTTATGCTTGCCCACATCAATATGCTCAGCATCCGGGCAATACTGCTGCAAAAACAGCGGGTTGGCATAGCCGTCGTACAACACCACCTCTGCCTGTTGCAACCGCTCCGCACCTTTGACGGTAATCAGACCGGGATCGCCGGGTCCGGCGCCGATCAGGCAGACCGGCTGGATGGTTGTTGTGGCGGCCTTGATCCCTGCTGCGGCAGCGAGCAGCTCGCGGGCCTCTGCATGGTTGCCTGACCTGATCAACGACAGCGCCCTGCCGGAACAGCGGGACAGTGCCCGCAGGCCGCTTTTGCGCTGCTGTTGCGCCAGTCGTTGCCACGCTGCAGAACCACGGATTTCCTCTGTCATGGCACCATATACGCTGTATGCCTCGTCGTAGCGTGCTGCTGCCTGATCACGCAGCATGCGGCTGAAGGCCGGATTGACACCGTCGGTGCCAAAAGAGACGGTCAGCGTTCCCTGTCGCAGGGTGGCAGGCAGAAAGAAATCACCGGCATCGGCCTGATCGGTACGTTGCGCCAGAACGCCCAGTTTCTCAGCATCAGCAAGCACTGAAGCATTCACCTGCTGATCATCGGTGGCGGCAATGGCCAGAAATATCCCTGCCAGCAGACTGCTATCATACGGTTGGCAGAGACAGGTTACCCCGGCCTGCTGCCAGACCGGATCATGGCAAAAGGCAGGCGCAACAGCGGTGACACGTGCTCCGTACTCAAGCAACTTCATGCACTTGCGCGCAGCAACAAGTGATCCGCCCACAATCAGGCAGGGGCGGTTATCCATCTGGATATGGATCGGGAGAAACATTTAAATGCTCCTAACAGATACAGACTGTTGTCTGATCAAGGCGGTCAGTTCACTGATACTGCGGGGTGGTACTGCTTCTGCAGGGATTAACCGCTGTTCAAGCAGACTCTGGTAGACCGTGATTACAGCGGGGATGCCAAGGGCCTGTCCGGAAAAAAGATGCAGCAGATCCGGTAACTGTCCGGTCTGGAGGGCATGCATGCAGCTTCCGTTGGCAAGCAGCAGCATCTGGTCTGACCAGCGGTAGATGAAATCGATGTCATGGCTGGCAATGATGATGGTCATGCCGCGCCGGTGCAGGGTTTCAAGGATCGCTTCAAGTTCATCCTGCATCGGTTGGTCAAGTCCGGCCATCGGTTCGTCAAGTATCAGCACCTCCGGCTCCATTGCCAGCAGACCGGCGATACACACCCGCTTTTTCTGGCCATGGCTTAATGCATGCACCGGCTTGTCGGCATAGGCACCCATGCCGACCGTCTGCAGTGCCGTCGCAACCCTGGCCCGCACCTCTGCTGTCCCGAGCCCGAGATTGATCGGGCCGAAGGAGACATCCTCCTGTACGCTGGCAGATAACAGTTGGCTGTCGGGGTTTTGAAACAGAAGCCCCACCTGCGAACGAAGCCGCTGCAGGCCTAAGCGGCTATAATCAAGCGGCAGGCCGTTAAAGCAGACCGTTCCGTCAACAGGTCGAAGAATACCGTTTAGCTGCAACAAAAGAGTGGTTTTGCCGGCTCCGTTAACCCCCATAACCGCAGTGCGGCTGCCGCGTCTGATCGTCAGGCTGCACTGGTCAAGCCCGTTGCTGCCGTCAGGATAGCGGTAGCTGACGGCAGCAAGTCTGAAAAGTTCAGGCATGGTCATACCGGTAAAAGGGCAATCATGATCAGGCCTGCACCGGCACAGAGCGAAACAGCCAGATCGCGCCTCGCATGACCGTAGACAGGCGTAAGAAAGCGCAAGCTGCCATCATTGCAGCGTGCGCTGGCCGCCAGATCAAGGGCGGCGGCCCGTTGCCAGACCTGCAAGGTAACGGCGGCGACCAGTTGCCCCAGGGCGCGCAGGGAATGGCGATAGTTGGCATAGCCCAGGCGGGCTGACTGGGCAGTCCGTATCTGCTGCACGGCATCCGAAAAAACAAACAGCATCCGGTAGCCGATCACCGCCATGTCCAGGAGCAGGTCAGGTAGTTTCAGTTTACGCAGTAATGAAAGTATCTCGGTCATGGGGGTGGTCAACGCAACAAACAGCAATGCGGTAACCGAAGCGGCGGCTCTGCCGCAGAGTTGAGCCGCCTGATCACGACCGGCGCCGGTAAACGTGATGCCGGAGCTGTCAAATGACACCAGCAGGGTCAGGGTACTGAGCCCCAGGAAGAGCAGGGCAGGGGCAATGGCACGCAGATACCGGCTGACCGGGATACCGGCTCCGATGATGGTGATCAGGGCAATGACAAACGCCACGGTTCCTGACATTCCGGGCCGCCCGGCCAGAAAAGCGGCACTGATGCCGCAGAGGCAGAAAACCGCCTTGGCGGCAGGAGAAACCTGCCGCCAACGGTTATTGTATGCAGATTGATCAATCAACACGGGGGCGGTTCAGTTCCTTCTGCAATCTACTCCTGGTTGCTGCGCTCCCTAGATAATAGCCGATAAATCCGGCCCCCAGTGCTGCCTGCAGTGCAAACAGCAGTGATTCTATTTCGCCGCTGGGCGGCTCAAAAAAAGGCTCAAACCAGGGCTTGTAGTCAGGGACAATCTGTTTGATCAGATCCTCTGCCTGCCCATCGGCACCGGCAAAAATTTCAACCTTTTTCCCGTCCGGTCCTGGTTCGGGGCGCTGAACCGTAACAAGCGGAATCAGTGCCAGTACAATAACGGCAATGATCAGAGATATATTTTGATACGGTTTCATGCCTTCACCTCCTGGGGGATCGGCAGATTCATCGATTGCAGCTCACGGGCGTTGTAGCGGGCCAGGGCGTTGAACACCAGCACGGTCAAAAAACCCTCGCTGGCTGCCAGCGGGATCTGGGTCAGGGCAAAGATACCGGCAAACTTGGCAAGGGAAGCGGTAAAACCGCCAACCGGATCAGGAAAGGCCAATGCCAGTTGCAGCGAGGTGGTAACGTAGGTCAACAGATCGCCCAGGGCAGCAGCCAGAAAGACTGAAAGCCCAAAAGGGAGTTTAATCGCCTGGGCCATGCGAAAAATGCCGTAAGCCGCAAAGGGGCCAACAATTGCCATGGAAAAGATGTTGGCCCCCAGTGTTGTCAGGCCCCCATGGGCCAGCAGGATCGCTTGAAACAGCAGCACTATCGCACCCAAGGGGGCCATTGCTGCCGGGCCGAACAGGAGCGCACCAAATCCGGTACCGGTTGGATGGGAACAACTGCCGGTAACTGACGGGATTTTTAATGCTGAAAGTACAAAGGTAAAGGCGGTGGCCACCCCCAGCAACATCCGCTGTTCCGGGTGTTCGGCAACCCTTTTTTTAATGCTGTAAATGCCGTAGGCAACGAACGGGGCCGAAGCTGCGCTCCAGGCCACGGCATGTTTGGCCGGTAGAAAACCTTCCATGATATGCATAGCAGACTCCTTTCGGGTTAAAACTTCAGTACGAGACCGTACACCGCAGTCACATCGGTTTCAGGTTTGGTCAGACCGAACTTGATACCGGCATCAGCATCCAGATGGTCATTGATTTGGTAACGCAGACCGGTGAGGGCATAGACCGGTAGTTCACTCGATGCCTTATCCGGGTTAGTGGCAAGGCCGAAATCAGCCACTGCAAAGAGTCCTTTGGCAACTTCAGCCTCACCGGCGATGGAACCTGACCAGAGATTTCTGCGTTGCGAGCCGTCATCTTCACGGTAATGGTGATACTCATAGCCCAGGTTAGCATGCAGGGCATATTTGCCATCCTCAAACTCCTTGGTGGCAATCAGGGTGCTGCCATACTGCCAACGGCCCTCCGACAGACCGGCGCTGTATTTGCCGGTTGGCATGATGACACTGGGTTTGATAGCCAGGTTGATACCGCCCAGTTCTGCAAACTTGTATTTTACTTCCAGTGTCATGTCACCGAATCCATCGGCATTAGAAATAGTTCCGTCCACGTTGCTGCGTTCGTTGAACAGATAGGGAATGGCCAGAGAGACACCCAGATCTTTGTACAAGCCGGTGGTAATCTTGACCTCTCCATCCACGGTATTGGTCTTGGTCGTGGAACCGTCAGAAGTATGTTTGTCATAGCCATAGGAGCCGTTCAGCTCAATTTCAACCTTGCCGACATCAACGGTACCGGCGTCATCAGTGGCAAGTGGTGGGCCTGCCAGAGCCGGAATAGCCCCTGCCAGCAGACATCCCGCCAGTAAGCCTCGTACCAGCCTTTGCGTACATTTTCTGCTTTTCATCATACATCCTACCTCCCTCGGGTTATTCAGATGAAGCGGTCTTCCGGCTCAAGGCTGCCTACTTACCCACCTTCCCAGGAGTGCTCCCAGTGGTTGTTTCACTTTGCGGTGACGGGCTTTCGTTCCCTTTACGGCTGCGGGGCAGCGGGGGCATTTAACCCCTCTTCCTCGACCCCATCTGTTTTAAATTTCTGCACAAAAAAAGTCCGCAACTGCAATGGCAGATGCGGACTTATCGTATTTAAAGTCGGATTAATAGTTTCACTCACCCTTTACCAGAGGGTTCAATTGAGTGCTTATAATCATCGGCAGGTCTTCTGGCTTGCGATTCATCCTCCGGGCGCCTTCCCAATCAAATGATCAGTGACGTTATTGCCCTTTGTCCTCGCTTACAGCGGCGGGTCCGCGGGGGATTCCTTCCGTACGGAAATACACCCCTCTTCCCTATCAAGCCCGTATGGGCACCGTGATTTTTTTATTATGCTTCTGTCTAACAACGGCAGAATATGACGAGGTACCTTCCTAATTGAATACTTGCATCATGTCAAGGTGTTACTCATTCACCATACTCCTGCAAAGGTTGAAATGCCTATTAAATGTGGTACGGACCGATGATCGCATCATACAAATCAAAGGGTGCCTTCAGATCAATAAAATTGCCGGGCTACGGCGAACCGCAACCCGGCCGGTATGTCAGATGTCGGCTCCAACTGCCGTTATTGTCTGTCCTGTTGCCGGTGGTGCAACAGCCGGGAACGTTCCTGATGATGCTCCGGCGGTCAGTTCCAGCCGGATCTGATGGGCTGCCGTGACCAGATTCCGTAACGAGGCTAGAGTTTCCGGCCACTGGCGGGTCTTCAGGCCACAATCCGGGTTGATCCAGAGCCGCTCCGGCGGGATGACCTGCAACGCCAGACGGATAAGCGCCACGAGCTCTTCCTCCTCCGGCACGCGGGGACTGTGGATGTCGTAGATGCCCGGACCAATTTCGTTGGGATAGTGATACTGGCGAAAAGCGCTCAGCAGCTCCATCTTGCTGCGGCTGGCTTCAATGCTGATCACATCGGCATCCATCTCAATGATCCAGGGCATGATGGCGTTAAATTTACTGTAGCACATATGGGTGTGAATCTGGGTACTGTCGGCTGCGCCGCCAACGGTCAGACGGAAGCAGTCAACCGCCCAGCGCAGATAGCGTTCAGCATCCTTTTGGCGGAGCGGCATCCCTTCCCGCAGGGCAGCCTCATCAACCTGAATGATGCCGATCCCGGCCTTTTCAAGATCGGCAACCTCATCACGGATAGCCAGGGCGATCTGTTTGCAGACCTCGGCACGGGGCAGATCGTTACGCACAAAGCTCCAGTTCAGGATGGTAACCGGGCCGGTCAGCATCCCTTTCACCGGTTTTGCGGTCAAGGACTGGGTGTAGCTGATCCAGTCCACGGTCATCGGGGCCGGCCGGGCAACGTCGCCATAGATCACCGGCGGCTTGACGCAGCGGCTGCCGTAACTCTGCACCCAGCCGTTTTCCATGAAGCAGAAGCCATCAAGCTGTTGCCCGAAATACTCAACCATATCATTGCGTTCAGACTCGCCATGCACCAATACATCCAGGCCGAGCCGTTCCTGTTGTTCAACTGCGGAGCGGATCTCTGACTGAATGAAGGAACGATAGGCCGCTTCAGCCAGGGTGCCTTTATGATAGCTGTTACGGATGGAGCGGATGGTCGTGGTCTGGGGAAACGACCCGATGGTGGTGGTCGGCAGCAGCGGCAGTTGCAGCCAGGCATCCTGGCGTTGTTTACGCACCGGATACGGGCTTGTCCGGGTCAACATTGATTCGTTGACCGCAGCCGCACGTTCACGAACCTCCCGGCGCAGGATACCGGTATCGTTGCACTGTTCGGAAAATAACTGGTCGTTTTCCCGCAGCAGCGGTTCATGTTCACCCTCGGCAATTGCTGCCAGGACGGCAACTTCACGGCATTTCTGTACCGCAAAGGCCATCCGGTCCTTGATCCCGGGCGCAAGACGACGTTCTTGCAACAGGTCAACCGGCACATGCAGCAGCGAGCAGCTTGAGGCTACCATAATCCGGTCGCTGCCGATCCGGCTGGTCAGTTGTTCGATCACCTCTTTGGATTGACGCAGGTTGTTTTTCCAGATATTCCTGCCGTCCACCAGCCCGGCAGACAGAATGGTGGTTGCCGGCAACAGATCAAGTACCTGATCAAGCTGTCTGCGGCCCCGCACCAGATCAAGGTGCAGGCCGTCGCAGCCGGTTTCCAGCGCTGTGGTCAGGTTTTCGTCAAGGGAACCGAAATAGGTTGCCAGCAGCAGTTTTGCGTTGCCTGCCGCCTGCTTCAGCTTGCGATAGACCGGTGCAAACAGCTCACGCACCTGCTGCGGCAGGTCGGTGCAGAGGATCGGCTCGTCAATCTGAATCCAGATGCAATAAGGTGCCAACTCGGCCAACACCGAGCAGTAGACATCGACAATGGCATCCAGATACTGCCAGCGGTCAACCCCGCTGTACTCCATCCCCAGGCTGATGTAGGTCAGTGGGCCGATCAGAACCGGCTTGGCGCGAAATTCACGGGACAGGGCATGTACCGTATCTCGAACCAGTTTGTCCGAGGAACGGCGTATGGTCATGCCGGGGGTGAACTCCGGCACCAGGTAGTGATAGTTGCTGTCAAACCATTTGGTCATCTCCATGGCCGGGATATTGGCAGCGGCATCCCCCCGCGCCATACGGAAATAGCGGTCAAGCTCCAGTTCGTCCGTAACCGTTTGAAACCGTTGCGGGATCATGCCCAACAGGCAGGTGGTATCCAGCATCTGGTCATAGAATGAAAAATCACCGACGGTTACCATTGACAGTCCCTGATCCCGCTGGAACCACCAATGCCGTTCCTTCAGCGCATTTTCGCAGGCAAACAGATCCTCTTTTTTACTGGTGCCTTTCCAATAGCTTTCAAGTGCCTTCTTCAGTTCGCGGTTAGTGCCTATCCGCGGAAATCCCAATACGTGTGTCTCCATCACAATCATCCTTTCTTTGTCTAAACGCGAGACCAAACAACATACCTATGAACAGGACGTCTTCTGGCTCCCAGACCCGTGGAGCCGCTGCCTTCCCGCTTCATGCGAAACAGTGGCAACGGCAGGGAACTGCTCTGGTTACAGCGGCGCGTCCGCGACGGATTTTCACCGTCTTCCGTTTCCTGTTCATTCCTCTTTGCCAACAGATCTTGTTTTCTTGCCCGCCATATCACGCCGGGCCTGCAACACCTCCTTCAGCGGTATAATCAACCTCCGGCTAACGACCGACCACCTTGAGCAGGATGGTCTCATCCTGATTTGCAAGCGACAACTGGTGGTTGACGGTGGCATCGAAATAGATGCTGTCTCCGGCCTCCAGCCGTATCGTGCGTTCATCAAAGGTCAGCTCTGCGCTCCCTTTGACAACAAAGATAAACTCGTCCCCTGCGTGGCTGTGTGAATCGCCAGCCACCTGCTCCCCTGAATTTGAGACCATACAGGGCTCCATCTTTTTGTGCTGCTTCTGAGGCGACAACGCATATGAACGGGCATGAACGGCCTCTTCCAGACAAACAGGCCGACGCTGATCGGCACGAACCAGCTCAAAGCGCTGCTCATGTTCTTCATCAAAAAGATCCGCCATTTTAATATTAAAAAACCTTGCAATCTTTGTGAGTGTCGCAATGGGAGGCGATACATTGTTGTTTTCTATCTGTGAGATCAAAGCCGGAGAAAAGCCGGTTTCACCTGCTACTGCCTGAAGGGTCAACTGTCTGGCATGACGGAGTCTCCTTATTTTTGCGCCGATATTGTAGCTGTTCATGCCAATCTCCGACATTTCCTTCTCCTTGTCGCGGCAACAAAAAAAGCCCGCCTGTGCCAAAGCAACAGACGGGCTTTCCGTATTCAAAGCCTGATGATAACGTTTCACTCTTCCCAGACCACGGGGAACCTTTGAGCGCTAAGATCAGGCAGGTATTCCGGCTTGCGAGTCATCCTCCAGACGCCTTCCCGGCATTATTGCTGCCAGTGGCATTGTGTCTTTTGTCGTCGCTTACGGCGGCGGGTCCGCGGGGGAGTTGCACCCCTCTTCCCTATCAAGCCCGTATGGGCACCATGATCCGATATTCAGTTGTTATTGCTACGTACAACTACACAGGTGAGATACTCTTCAATCATCCATCCTGTCAATAAAAGACAACGTATTGTGTTGGTTCTCTAAAACCTCACCTGAACGCCGCCTAAAGCGCGGATGCCATCATCCGGATAGCCGAGATGGCTCTGATAGGCTGCATTAAACAGGTTGTCAACCTTGACGTAGATATCGGCCTTGGCGTTCTTGAAAGCAACCGGTTGCGTGATCCTGAGGTCTGCCGTCACGTATTCATCCAACTTTTGTGCAGGCAGGTTCTCAACCTGGCTGTAGCGTGCGCCTTCGTACCGTACGGTAGCCTCCAAACGGGTTTTCAAGGTCGGCACGGTATACTGTATCGTTGTCTTCAGTTTCAGATCCGGCGTGTAGGGCAGCTTTGTACCAAGATCTTTGTCCTTTGATTGTTGATAGACAAACGACAGGTCACTGCTGAGTCCTGCCATCCAGCTATATTTGGCGCTCAGCTCGATCCCCTGCCGTTCTGCGCCGGAGATGTTGATCGGACGGTAGATCAGATCAGTGCCACGGCGGGAAGTGATCAGATCCCAGGTGTCAACCCGGAACAGGGTGGCCTGAAGCTGTGATTCTTTGGCTGGTTTGTACTCAATAGACAGGTCGGAGGTCAGCACTTTTTCCACCTTCAGATCGGGGTTGCCCCGGCTCTGGTCAATGGAACCGTGGGTGCTCTGATACAGTTGTTCAAAGGTAGGGACGTTGGTTACATAGCCGACTCTTGCCTTTATCTGCCAGTTTTTGCGTATGCCCCACCCCAGGCCCAGTGACCCTCCGGGATTGAAGCCGAAGTCATTGGTAACATCACCACGGGCGCCGACGGTTGCGGTGAAATCGCCAAACCGTTTGTCAAACTGGGCATTCAGGCCGTTTCTGAACCGGTCGTGCCGACCGGCAAGGGTGTGTTCGAAGTTGTCGAATTCCGACATGCCGCCGATCCGTAACTCCCACTTTTCAGCGTCGTCAAGCCAACTGGTGTCCAGTTTCAGACCGACCTTTCGATCATCAAGGGTGGCGGTATAGCCCTGCTGAGACCGGTCCTTCAGGTTGAGCAGATCACTGTAGCTGTTCAGGGTGTAGGAGCCGGTTTCCTGTATGGCACCGCTTATCCGTCCGTCCAATGAACCTTTGCGGTACTGCTGCCGGGCGTCAGGCGTTACGTTGTCAGTTGGGCCGGGAATACCGTATTCTGCCTGATAGTAGCGCCCGTTGAGCTCGTATTTAGTGCCGTCTTTGGCTGTTCTGCCCCAGTTTGCACTGACATTCCCGTCGTTTCTGTCGCTATTTTGCCGCTTGCCGTCGCGATGGTTGAAGGAGCCTGACAACAACAGGCTGCCGTCACCCAGCTTCAGCGTCTGGCTGGCGCCGGTCTGTATAAGTCCGTAGGATCCTCCTGCTGCCTTGACACTGCTGGACAACGCTTCGCCCTTGCCTGCTGCCTTGATTTCCCTGGTCACAATGTTGATGGCGCCATCACTGCCACCCGGTCCCAGCCAGACCGGCACCGGTGGCTTGAAAACCGTTACTGATTCAATGATGTCAACCGGAATGCTGTTCAGATCCATGCTGCCTGACTGGTTGCTGTTCAGCGGCCTGCCGTTCAGCAGTAGCAGAACGCCGCTGGATTTTCCGGAACCCCTGATGGAGATCCGGGAACCCATGCCTGAAGTGGGATACACCTCTACACCGGGCATGGTTTTTAGTATTTCTTCCACGTTTGAGTGGTTCCGTTTGACGATCTCGGTTCGGCTGACGCTGTTGACATCCTGCGGATAGTTTTTGATATACTCTTCCAGCCGGTCAGCGGTAACCACCACCTCGCCCATGCTGTAGGCAGAAGGGGCCGGCTGCTTTGTCTCTGCATAAACAGCCCCTGAAATTAGCGGTACAACGGTCAATGCGTGGGTTAGCAGTATTTTGTAGTTCATCAGATCTCCTGGTGGATTTAATAGAGCCGGAAGACCACCGGCATGGTGATCTCGGCGGCAACCGGCGGTTTCGGAAAAGGGGCCACACTCTTAACTGTTTCTACGGCGCTATTGTCCAGCAGCGTATGGCCGCTGCTCTCTTTGACATGGATTGAGCGGACGCTGCCGTCTTCAGCCACTACAAATGCCAAAACGACTCTGCCGCTCCAGCCCCTGCGGCGTGCAAGCTGGGGATAGGCAAGATGTTGTATGATCAGGTCGCGAATATAGGTGAAATGCGCGTTGATATAGCGTTGCTGCGCCTTTGCCTCTGTTACCGCTCCCCCACCACCTGAGGGGGGCGACGACGCTGCTACCGTTTTTTTACCTGCCGATTCCCCTGTGGATGGCGAGGTGCCCCCATGAGCACCGGTCTGTGCGGCTGCCGGTTGACGTGACTGCGGCGCCGCGGCGCTTTGCGGTGCTGCTGTCCTTTCCTGCGCTACAGCGCTGCTCTGCTGCGGAGCTGGTGCAGGAAGCGGCTTCTGTTGAGGCATGGGAACCGGTGCGGCCTTCTTTGGGGGCGGAGCCGGCTTCGGCAGCCCGGCACCGGCTGCAGGCGCGGCTTTCGGTGCAGCGGTGACCATCCCGGGCCGTAGCGAGGGGGCCAGAGTCAGGTCGATCATAACCGGCTTTGGCTGCTGCAGGTGTGGACCGGCGGCAATCAATAGGCCGACAGCGCTCAGGTGCAGCGCCAGAGAGAGACCGGTCCATTTGATCATCGGAGCACCTCTACCGTCTCCTGAATCCCCAGCCAACCAACCCGACCACCCCTGCAAACCCCAGCATAAACAGCCAGGGGATCGGGGCCGAGGCAGCGCCGCTCTGTTGCCCGCCGGTTTCTTTCATCTCAAACCCTTCCACCTGTTTACCCTTTGCCGCCTTGCCGCTGCCGTCCGGCGCTGCACCGTTTGCCCCCTGTTTTGATGGTTGTGCGGTTGTCTGCGCTGCGGACTGTTGCGCCTTTTGTCCGCTTTTGCCTGCATCAGGCTGTTTCATATCCTGCAGAGCCTGTTTAAAGCCGGGTACCAGCGGCTTCAACCCCGGCACGGAAAGCAGGGTGGCAGTGGCAAATTCAGTCAGTTGCGGGTTGTTGCAGGTGTGGTCGCAGCAGGCCAGCCCCACTTCCTGAACCGTTTTTGCGTATTCTTCGGCCAGCTTTTCAACCACTTGGCTGTCCGGTTTCCAGTACTGTTTGCGCACCGTCTCCAGCATCCGGGCCACCACCGACTGGTAGGCCCACATGTTCTTTGATTTGCGGAACATATCCTTGATGCCCAGGCCGTTGCGGTCAACTACCCAGGTTTCATGCATCTCCTGCCATTTGGCGGCATCAACCGCCTCCGGCACGGTTACCTGCCAGCCCCAGAGGTGCTCGGTCACCTTGTCCACAAACCGCGCCCCTGCGTACCCCTCCTTCATCATCGCCTTGATCCACTCCGGGTTTAAGTAGCGGGAACGCATCTCCCGTCCCATCATCTTTTCAAGGGTCTCCTGAACCGGCTTCTTCGGGTTGGTCATGTTGGTGACATAGACCTCCGGGCTTTTGCCGTCCACGGCCCGGATCGCCATGGCGGTTCCCCCCAGGTACTGGAAGAAGTCGTCATTATCCAGGGTGGCAATGACATTGGAAGAACGGCTGTGAATGGCAATCTTGCTGCCGGACAGGGCGTTCTTCAGCAGGGTTTCCCCCAGTTTCCTGCCGCCATGCTCGGCGCTGTCCCCCCAGAACCCCTGGCCGTAGAGGTGGCTCATCCTCATAAAGTAGACATCAATCACCTGTTTTTCGTTATCCCAGGTGTTGGAGGCTACAATCACCTTGTCCAGATTGGTGCCGTAGGCCCCGGACGGTTCGGTAAAGATGCGAACCGAGGCCAGCCGCTGCGCCTTGTCCTCCGGCACCCCTTTTTCCAGCAGCATCTTTCTGGTCTTCTCAACATTGCGGCGGATCAGGTTATCCTCTTCCTGCTGATCCCGTGCCGTACTGACCGCCTTGTCCAGCAGATCCATCAGGTTGGGAAACAGGTCGCGATAGAGACCTGAGGGGACCATGGTAACGTCAATCCGTCCCCGTCCCAGTTCGCTACGGGGAATCAGTTCCACCCCCTGCACCCGTCCCCGCTCATCCCACTTGGGGCGCACCCCCATCAGGTACATGATCTGCGATTCCATCACCCCTTCATGGCGGATGGTCTCCGTTGCCCAGATGTTGAAGGTCAGTTTGTCCGGGTAGACGCCGTGACGTTTGCGGTAGCCCTCAATCAACTCCTGTGCCAGCTTTTTCCCGGTGTTGTAGGTGCCGGGTGAGGGGACAAAGGCAGGGTCAAAGGAGTAAAAATTCTTGCCGGTGGGGAGCGAATCCGGGTTCCTGATCGGGTCATTGCCACTACCGGAAGGGATATAGCGCCCTGCCAGGGCAGCCACAAATGAATCAAGTTCCCGCTTGCCGCTTGCCTCAATGGCCTGCTCCATGGCAGCTATCCGTTTTTCCCGCTCGGCAGGGGCAAGGTTTTTCTCAATGGCAACCACCGCCTCTGCCGTACTGCGGCGGTAGCCTGCTTCCGGAGATCTGCCAAAGGTGTGCAGACCGAACGGCGAGATCTTTTCGCCGATCTCCCTCAGGTAGTCGTCCAGCTCTTCCACCTGCTCAGGGGTGCTGATGCCGGTCAGTTTCAGATCGGTCAGCATCCCGGTCTTGCGGGCCAATGCGTTGATATCCTCCAGCTTTGCCGCTGCAAGCTGCAGTGACTTCTCGCGGGCGGCGTTGTAGTCGCTGATTAATGCCGCAAGCTGCTTTGCCTCACGATTCATCCCTGACTTGTCCAGGGGAGGTGTCATGTAGTCAATAACCGTTGCCATGCCGCGCCGTTTGGCCTGCAGCCCTTCTCCCACGTCATCCACGATGTAGGGGTAGATGTTGGGCAGATCCTGAATCAGCAGTTCCGGCGGGTCTTCGCGGGTAAATCCCACCTCCTTGCCGGAGAGCCACTCATGGGTGCCGTGGGTGCCGATATGGGCCACGGCATCGGCCTTGAAGCCCCGTTTCAGCCAGAGGTGGAAGGCGATATACTGATGGTGCGGGGCGATATGGATATCGTGGTACAGCTTCTTGATATCCTGCTCCCACCCCCGTGACGGCTGGGGGGTGAAAAGGATATTGCCGTAGCGGACACCGGGCAGCACCAGAAATTTATTCCCCTTCTGGTCGCTCCAGGTCATGATCTGCGCCTTGTCCGGCTCCCCCCAGTCCTTGACCACTGATTTGCGGAATCTGTCTGGCAGTTCCATGAACCAGCTTTTGTAGACCTGGACCGGCAGCAGTACGGCATGGCCGCTACGGGCCAGCCGGTCGATCTCCGCCGGGGCCCAGTTGCCGATGTTCCGGCCATAGGCATGGACCTCATCAAAAAGCTGCTCTTTGGAAACAGATCTGGCGCCAGCATCGTACCCTTCGATCTTTAAGCGGTTCAGGAGTTCATACAGGCTTTCCGGCATGACATTCAGGTAGGCGGCCCCGATATTCTGCTTGCCCGGCGGGTAGTTGTAGTAGATCAGGGCGATATGCTTGTCGCGGTTCTGCTTCTGCTGCAGGGCCAGCCAGCGTTTGACCCGCTGGGTCAGCCGTTCGATCCGTTCCGGTATCGGGCGGGTCTCGACATACTCCATGCCGCTGGCCTTGTCCTTTACCCGCTCCTTGCTGGCCACCACGGTGGGCTGGATAATACCGGCCAGCTCCGGCAAACCGATGGAAGAGCTGCGTTCAAAGATATCCAGACCCACCGGCGATTTTTCCCATTCCTCCTGTGACTGGGAATGCAGGCTGATGGCATCAATCACCGGCACACCAAGCCGGGTCAGGATCGGCACGGCCCGTTGGGGTGTGATGCCAACCTTTAAGGCAATCCCCACCACCACCTGCACCCTGGACTTGCCGTTTTCGTCAAAGAAAAATTGCTCTACAGATTTTTCCGATGGATAGCCAAAGACCGGCAGCACATTAAGGCCCTGTTTTTCCAGCGCATCAATCAGGCTGTCCAACAGCGCAGTTTCGCCGTTATCCACCAGGTTTTTAAAGAAGGGGATGCCGACCCAGGGGCCGGGCCTGCTGCGGTACAGGCGCTGATACTCTGCAAAACCGGTGACGGTCCGGTGGCCGTCTTTCAGATAGATACCGAACTGGGGAACCTGAGCAGGCGGCGCTGCCTTTACGGCTATACCGCAATCCCGCTGCAGCAGATACAGCACCATGTTGACGCAGTTTTCCAGTCCCCCCTGCTGCTGATAGGCAGCAACGGTCCGGTCGTTTTGCAGACCAAGTTCCTGGTCATCCTTGCCGTACATGCCACCCACGGCGTAGACCTTCATCCCCTGTCGCATCATGGCCTGCAGGGATGCCTTGAACGGCTCCAGACCACGGCGATCCATGATATGGACGACACTGAACCCTTTGCCTCCAGGCTGTAACGCCGGGAGCGCTGCGGCATCCCCCTTGGTCAGCACCTCAAATCGCACCCTGCCGGTCAGCTCGGGGTGGCGCTCCCTGATGGCCTGCACGGTTTTAACTGCCAGACTGCTGTTGTAATCTCCCAGGATCAGACGGACCTGGGCCGTTGTCCCGGCTGGGGCTGCGCTGTTGGAGGAAAATGGAAACACAAGCATTATCAACATGGTTGCCAGAATCAGCCACGCATTGCTTCGATTCCAGCTCAAGGATGATCTCAAGGCGGCGAGGAATTTGGCGACGCAGGCGTACACGAAGTACGTTGAGGAGCCAACGACGAGCCAACGAAGAGAGTGCCTTGAAATGGAATCGAAATTATTCCGGAACATAGATCACCTTCCCGTCTTTAAGTTGATAGGCAGTGCCCAGCCGTTCACCCTCGCCGGAAAGCCGCTTGTCGGTAACCTTACGGACCTTGATCTCCTTGCCCTTTTTGCTGATTACCTCAATCCTGCCGTCGGCAGCCTTCTTGGTGATGGTTACCTCTGACTTCGGGTCCATCAGGTCCAGCATGTTGTAGGCCATGAACAGGGCGATCATCATGCTGACGATAAAGACCACGCTGACGTCAAACAGGTTGGCAACGCCGGAGATCGGGTCTTCCAGCGGTTCGTCGTATTTTTCAAAGCGGTTGCGGCGTTTAAGATAGCGCATCGCTACGCTCCTCCTGCACCGGTTCGCTGGGGCCGCCCAGCCGTTGCCGCAGCATCTTCTCGGTAAAAAACTCCATCTCCCGCAGGTCGGCCCGCACCCATTTTTCCTTTACCAGCGACATCAGGTAGGCCAGCACGCTGCAGCCCAGACCGACCACCACGGTGGTAAAGGCGGTAACCATGCTGCCTGCCATCTTGGGCATGTCACCCTGGGCCAGCGATGAAAGGGAGATTCCCATCGGGATCAGGGTTCCCATCAGGCCCAGCGCCGGTCCGACCCGGATTACAAAACGGATTTTATCCAGAGATTTGATCTGGGCCAGCTCTGCGGTCTGCAGCAGCCGTTCTGCCTGCAGATCAAGATCCGGCGCTGCTCCGGCTTCTTCCAGCGTTGCAGTCAACTGTTTCTGGAAGCGTTCAAGGGGGATTGAGGTGTCACGACGGCGCTCAATCCATTCCCTTAAAAAACCGCCGGAAAAGATGGCAACCCAAGCCACCAGCAGCACCAGTCCGGCCACTACGGGAAACAGCAACACCGATGAAATCAGATATAAAAAGGTCTCAAGACCGGCCAGAATGTTCATTTGGTATCTCCTTTGCGCATAAAAAAACCTGCCAGCAGCGCCGCAGCCAGCAGTATCACCAGCAGCAGCGTCTGGCTGTTGTTCCCGCCTGCTGCTGCCGGTTGCAACTCCTTCAGAAATGAGCCGTACATCCCCTTGGCCTGTTCAACCTTGGCCGGAAGAAACAGTGAGGCGATGAAGTACAGTCCGATGGTGATCATGGCCAGCCCCAGGGCCGGGATGCTTCCCTCGCTTTTCCCGGACTGTGTAAGCAGCATCACCAGCAGGGTCATGACGGTAAAGGAGATGCCCAACACCACCCCCACGGCCCAGGGCAGCAGCGGCAGGCTGTGCAGGGCCGTCCAGGTGGAAAAGGTCATGGCGGTCAGGCAGACCGGGCAGGGGATCAGTAATGCCAGAGAAGAACCGGGGGTGCATGCTGTTCCTGGCTTGCGTACCAGCCAGCCGCCCCAGAGGATCATCCCCAGCGCCATAACCCCATGCAGCCAGGGACCGCCCTTGAGCAGCGGTTCAAGCAGCTTCAGCAACCGCTCGGCCAGCAGGGCAATCAACTCAAACAGCAGCAGATACAGCCCCAGAGTCAGTGCGATTCCTTTGCGGCTGACCTGACCATATCCCAGTCCGGCGCCGGTCTTGACGGCAAAGATTCCCAGACTGAACAGGGTGCCACCGACCCAGAGCGCGATATTCAGATCCATAACGCTTCCTTTCAAAACTTGAAGCCCAGTTCTGCGTAACAGGAACGGCCCGGTGCCAAGGAGGAAGAGTAGTAATGCTCGTCAAACAGATTGGTGACAGACAGCGAGGCGGTTGCCCAGGCGGTAATCTTGTAACGCAACTTCAAGTCCACGGTAAAATAGGGGTCATAGCTGCCCTGTACGCCGTTGACGGTGTCGGTGTTGGTGTCGCTGGAATAGCGCTTACCCACATAGCGACCGGTTGCCGTTGCTCCAAAACTGCCGTAATCCAGATCAGCCCCCAGATTGAACATATGTTCCGGTACATCGGTTACCCGTTTGCCTACGGTTGCGGGAACCGCACTGTTTTCCCTGATGGTCGCATCGGTGTAGGTGTAGTTGGCAAACAACCGCAACAGTGAGTCAAATTTCTGTTCTGCCTCCAGCTCTACCCCCCTGCTTTCGGCCTTGCCCGCGTTGGCCTTGTCTTTCCAGGTGGGGGTGGTTGAGGTGCTGTAGATCAGGTCGCTGATGTAGTTCTCAAAATAGGTGGCGGTAAATTTTGAACCTTGCCAGAGCCGCTGGCTGACACTTGCATCCCAGGAGATGACGGTTTCCGGTTTCAGGTTGGGGTTTCCGGCGTAGGTGGTGCCGCTGGAGGTGGTCCAGGTGCGGTAGAGATCATACACCGTGGGCGCACGAAATGCCTTGCCGCCGGATAGTTTGAACGTGGTTGTGTCAAACGGTCTGTAGACCAGCGCGCCTTTGGGGCTGAAGGCATCGGCGCTACGGGAATCGTAGGTTTGGGGATAGCCGACGCTGCCGACCTGATTGGCGTAGCCGTCGAAGGTCTCCCACCAGTCCTGCCGAAACCCGGCAAACAGGGTCAGCTTATCCAGCAGTGCTATTTCACCCTCCGCAAAGAGAGCAAAGGTGCGGTCGGTTCCCTTTGATTCGTAGCTCAGGGCTCCTTTGGAGTTTTCATCCTGCCAGTTAGAGAGATTGTGTTCTCTGGAATGGGACCAGCCGCTGCGGTAGGCACCACCCACGGTCAGCAGATGCTTATCCAGAATTGGTATTGAAGCCTGAATATCGGCGTTAAAGGCGGCTGCCGGGGTGTCGGACAGCTTGCCCGGCCCGCCGTTGCGGGTACCGCCGTTGGGCGGCGCAGCCGAGGTGGGGGTGGTTCCCCAACTGCTCATCTGATCAAGATAACCCAGGTTCAGCTTGTACTTGACCGTTGCCAGTTCTGTTTCAGCGCCAAATCCGTACAGGTGCTGATCACTGCCGCCATTCCCCCCCAGAAAGGATGCCTCCCGTACTGTGCCGTAGCTCCAGACTTCAGCGCCGCTGCTGTTGCGCAGGTAGGTGGCCGGATTATCATAGGAATATTCGCCGGTTGACTTCATAAAAGATAGCTTGAGCTTCGTATTGGAAGGTAGTTCGAGCTCTGCCTTGGCGGTCAGGTTGTCCTGCCAGGCACCGTTTTTGCCTTTGTCTCCCAGCCGATAGCGGGTTGCGCCGGTATAATCAGTGGTCGGCTCCCAGCCGGTGATACCGGCAGTCGGCTTGCTGCTTTGTACGTTGCTGTCACTGCGGTAGCCGTCGGTGGCCAGATAGTCGTTATGCAGGTAGAGTTTGATTCTTCCCAGATACTTGTCACCGTAGGAGGCGGCAACCCGCCTGGTATTTTGCATGCCGTTGGGGCTGTCCAGGGCAAAACCGTAACCGCCAGTCAGGGTTAGTTCCTGCTTTTCAGGCATTCGGGTGATCATGTTGACCACCCCCCCCATGGCATAGCCGCCGTAGAGACTGGAGGCCGGACCTTTAACCACTTCAATCCGTTCAAGGCTGCCGGGCGAAACACCTACGGACACCACCGATCCGGCGTAAGGACTGTTGATGGTAATGCCGTCCAGCATCACCAGCGTGCGGGACTGCCCCGGAATGCCGCGCAGGGTAATGGCTGACATCCGGTCCATCATCCCCTTGCCCCGGGTTGTCATAACGCCGGGAATGGTATTAATCGCCTCGTCCACTGTTGTGATAGTCCGTTTTTCCATTTCCTCCTTTGTTACAACAGAGATGCTGCCCGGTGCGGTTGCCAGATCCTGTTCGGTTCTGGTTGCCGTCACGACAACCTGTTCCAGCCTTGCCTCACCTGGAGCGGTTTCCGCCTGCGCTGATCCGCACACCGCCACGACCAATGCCATCACTACGGCACATTGTTGCCTGTTCTTCTTCATTACGTTCCCCCCTCGGGTTAATGTACAGATGGAGCGGTCTTCCGGCTCAGGGCTACCTACTTGTCCACCTTCCCAGGATAATATCCCAGTGGCTGTACCCTCCCCGGAACTGGGTTGGGTTGGACGTTCGTTCCCTTTACGGCTGCGGGGCAGCGGGGGCATTTAACCCCTCTTCCTAAACTCCATCTGTCTGAAATCATGCATAAAAAAAGTCCGCTTGCGCATACCACGCAGGCGGACTTATCGTATTTAAAGTCTGGCTCATCAAGGCGCACTCACCCTTTACCAGAGGGTTCAATTGAGTGCTAAGATCATCGGTAGGTCTTCTGGCTTGCGATTCATCCTCCGGGCGTCTTCCCAATCAAATGATCAGTGACGTTATTGCCCTTTGTCCTCGCTTACAGCGGCGGGTCCGCGGGGGATTCATCCTGATTCCATATCAAGGCGCAAGCTTCGTTGGCTCGTCTTCGACTCCTCGACGTACTGCGTGTACGCCTGCGTCGTCGAATTCCTCGCCGCCTTGCTATCATCCTTGATCTGAAATCAGGGGTACACCCCTCTTCCCTATCAAGCCCGTATGGGCACCGTGATCCATGTATTTAACTTCTGTCTGTTTTGACAGAATATGTGGTAGTAGCTTTTGCTCTTCCTCGCTTCCATTCGGTGTAGAAATGTCAGTAACAGATGCCAAGAAACCAGTTGGCTGTCAAGAATTTACTCAAAAGGTTGCGGTTGTTTTTTCACACTTCATACCGTACTATCCAGCATTAATTTGCAAAAACGTTTGGAGCTTACCCATGGCATTACCGGCAAATATCCTTGTTGTTGACGATTCACTGGCAAACGGCAGCGTTATTGTTGATATCCTTGAGGCTCAGGGATATCTGGTGTCTGCCACCTCATCGGCTGAAGAGGCGATTCCGCTTTTCAATGAGCAGGATTTTGATCTGGTGCTGACCGGCCTGATGCTTTCCGGCATGAGCTGTTTCAATATGATGAAGGTGCTTAAGCGCCACAAGCCGGAGATCGATGTTATTGTCCTTACCTCCAATGACTCAAGTTACAACATCATCAAGGCACTGCGTCTGGGGGTCTATGACTATATTGTCATGCCGCTGGATGATGAGAGTGTGCTGTATAATGTGATTGAAAAGGCCCTTGAAAAAAAGGAGCAATTGCGTAAAAGAGCGCATCTGCTTGGAGAACTAACCAGAAAAAACAATGGTTTGCAGGAAACGCTGGAGATGATGAAGTCTGCCAACCAGATCAGCGCGGCGCTTATGTCAACCTTCAGCGTGCCGGAGATCATGAAAAAGCTGGTGGAGCTGGTTACCGAGCATTTGCGGGCGCATCGTGGCTACCTGCTGCTGCTGGACAAGTCAGGCACGACCTTGCAGGCAAAGGTGGCTACCGGTCTGGACCCCCTCTATTCACAATACTATAGCCTGGCCTTGGGCAAGGGGATTTCCGGTAAGGTTGTTGAAGAGGGTAAGCCGTTGATTATCTGTGATATCACTGACGAGGGGTTTGTGGATTGCGTCAGGGAGGAAGACCCTGACGGCGCCATGCTGGCCGGTCCCAGCGTGCTTTCGGTGCCGCTGCGTGTGCAGGATAGGGTCGCCGGGGTTTTAACCATCTCCGGTGGTGTCAGTGGGGAACCGTTTCATAATGACCACCTGGAATTTCTCACCATGCTTTCTCGCTATGCAACCATCGCCCTGGCAAATGCAGGTGTTGTCTATAACCTGAAAAAACAACTCGCCGCATCATCAGTATAATCTGTTTGCCCATCCTGGCCTGACATGACCAACCAGAACCAACAACCGGTACGACATAGCCATGGCGGCAATCTGCGCTGTCTGAGCACCCTGTCAGGTATTCCCCAAACTGAACTGCTTGATTTTTCAGCTAATATCAACCCGCTGGGGCCGCCGGACTGGTTGCGGCCGCTGATTGAAAGCCGGATCAGTGATCTGATCCATTATCCTGACCCGGATGCAACCGAACTGGTTGAGGCGATAGCTGCCCTGCACCAGATACCGGCTGACCAGATCCTGGTGGGTAATGGCGCCACTGAACTGCTGCACCTGCTGCCCCGGGCGCTGGGCTGTTCCTCACTGCTGTTACCAGTGCCCAGCTATGCGGATTATGAGGAACCGGCCCGGCTTTCCGGCCTGAGCATTGAGCAACTGCCACTCTCCCCTGATACCGGTTTTGTACTTGATCCAACCTGCCTTGTACCGTTCTTGAAGCCAGCCCAGCTGGTGCTGCTGGGCCAGCCCAATAATCCCACTGGTCGTACCTTTAATGCTGAAGCCCTGCGCCGGATTGCGCAGGAACATCCAGGCACCCTGTTTGTGGTGGATGAATCGTTCATCGGCTTTACCGACGGCAGCCAGAGCCTGCAGCAGAATCGTCCTGAAAATGTCCTGATCCTGACTTCGTTGACTAAACTGTACGCCATTCCCGGTCTGCGTCTGGGCTACCTGACCGGCGCAACCGGGCATATCCAGCAGCTTAAAAACTATCTGCCCAACTGGACCGTTAACAGCCTGGCCCAGGCAGTCGGGACGCGGGCTGTGCAGGATATGGATTACCTGCAGCGGACCCGCAGCTTTGTCATCCAACAACGTGAGTCGCTGGTGGCTCTGCTGTCCTCCCTGCCCGGCCTGACGGTCTATCCCGGTGAGGCTAACTTCCTGCTGCTGCTGCTGGATCATGCGTCCCTACATGCACAACAGCTTGCCGATCAAGCCCTGCAGCAGGGGATCGCCCTGCGGGTCTGCAGTAATTTCAGCGGCCTTGATCAGCGTTACTTCCGTGTGGCCGTGCGGACTGAAGCGGAACAGCAACGGCTTGTTCATCTGCTGCGATCTGTGCTTGATCCGGCAAAAGTAGCGGTAATAAAGCCGAAAAACCCGGCGATCATGTTTCAGGGCACTGGCTCCAATGCCGGCAAGAGCATCCTGACCACGGCGCTTTGCAGGATTCTGAGGCAGGATGGCCATGACGTGGCGCCATTCAAGGCCCAGAACATGTCGCTTAACTCCTTTGTGACCCGCCAGGGGGGCGAGATGGGGCGGGCCCAGGTGCTGCAGGCCCAGGCCTGTCGGCTTGAGCCGGATGTGCGGATGAATCCGGTGCTGCTCAAGCCCAACAGCGAGACCGGCTCCCAGGTGATCCTCTGCGGCAAGGCAGTGGGAACCACCCATTTTAAAGGTTATGCAGAGCAACGGGCTGAGATCTTCAAGACTGTACAACGCTGCTACGATGAGCTGTCCGCAGAGCATCAACTGATGGTGCTGGAAGGGGCAGGCAGTCCGGCCGAGGTCAACCTGAAGGCCAATGATATCGTCAACATGAGGATGGCGCAGTATGCCAATGCCCCGGTGCTGCTGGTGGGAGATATTGACCGGGGCGGCGTCTTCGCCTCCTTTGTGGGAACCATGGAGGTCTTGAACGAGGCAGAACGGGCCATGGTGGCCGGTTTTGTGATCAACCGCTTCCGGGGCGATGCAAGCCTGCTGGGGGATGCCCTTGAGTACACCCGCTTCCACACCGGTAAGCCGGTGCTGGGCACAATTCCCTACCTGCGGAACCTTGGCTTGCCGGAGGAGGATTCGGTCTCCTTTAAACAGGGGCTGTTACCGATTGGGGCAAAAGATACACAACTGGTTGATATTGCCGTGCTGGATCTGCCCCATATCTCTAACTTTACCGACCTTGACCCGCTGGGGCTTGAGCCGGATGTGGGCCTGCGAATCGTGCGCACACTGGCAGAGCTTGGCCAGCCCGACGCCCTGATCATCCCCGGCAGTAAAAATACCCTGGCTGACCTGGCCTGGCTGCAGCAGACCGGCTTGGCAGTAGGCATCCTTAATCTGGCACAGGCTGGACAGACTGAGATCATCGGCATCTGCGGCGGTTTCCAGCTGCTGGGTAACGGGATCAGCGATCCCTACGCCATTGAATCCGGGGCCGGGGAACAGCAGGGGCTGGGTCTGCTGGCGATAAACACGGTTATGGCTGAAGAAAAGACCACCCTGCAGACCCGTTGTCGCCATCTTCCTTCCGGCTGCATGCTTTCCGGCTATGAGATCCACCACGGCATCACCACTGCAGAAGGGGTTGAACCACTGATCACCGGGCAGGATGGTAGGTTGCTTGGGGTAGGCAGTAGCAGCGGTATAGTTTGGGGCAGTTACCTGCATGGGATCTTTGATGCTGATCCGTTCCGGCGCTGGCTGCTGGATCGGCTGCGGGGTCGTAAAGGCTGGCAGACAGATGGGTTGATCCGGGCCTGTTATGATCTGGAACCAGCGCTGGATCGGCTGGCTGACTGCGTGCGGGGGAGTCTGGATATGAAGGCAATCTATCGGTTGTTGCGATTGTGACCTGCATCCCGGTCACATCCTGTTTGGGAAGATCACCGGTTCACACGCACGCGCGTGAACCGGTCAATAATGAGTTAAACGACTATGAGACCAATTGACAAAAATTTAGCTGAATGGAAGTCTTCTCTTTGCGGATCTGTCGACGTCGGAGGTCTCTACTCTCGCAATGCTATTGCACACAAATGGAAAGCGCCATTTCGAAGCCTGACGCTTAGGGAAATTGTTGCATGGCGTACACAAGACCTTCTTGAACAGTCTTTGCTGCTTTATGACACGAATCACCTTCTTGGTGCACGAATCCTCCTAAGGTCAGCATTTGAAACTGTTTCGGTGTTGATCTACATAAATCAACTTACGCGGAAGGTTCTATCAGGAAAGCTAGATTTTCATGAGTTTTCGGAGAAAACCTCCATATTACTGCTTGGGTCTCGGGATAGTTCGACTATGCATAAGGCAATTAATATTGTCACAGTTATTGAGAAATGTGATGCGCGATACCCAGGCCTCAAAGATCTCTACGCTTCACTTTCAGAAAGCGCACATCCGAACTACGAGGGAACATGCATTGGCTATTCAGTTGTTGATAGAAAAAACTATATCACAACATTTTCAAACAGATGGAAGGCGTTGTACAGCAAGAGCCACATCCAAAATATTGAACTTTGCACAACTGTATTTTACAGCGAGTACAACGAAGAATGGCCTGATGCTTTTGAAGATCTTGAACTATGGATTACACAAAACGACGACAAACTTGAGGCAACTAAGTAGGGTGTTTAGCTAGGTGGTGGCAGACGGGCTACGCTTCGCTTGCCGCTGCGCCCCCGGTCCGTTCACGGTAACGTTCCTTTTACCGCCACCTTTAGCAGCGCTTTATCAAAGGTAAGTAGGGTTTGTTTCTCCTGCAGAGAAGTGGCCGCCAGCAGGCAATCCACAGGATCAAGTGTTGTTCTCATAAAGAGACCAATATGCGGGAGTAGTACCGGTTACCAGACAATCTGGATACCGCTGACGGCAGCCAGTTTTTTGTCCGATGTTACTAGCCGTGCCTTGTTCAATACAGCAGTTGCGGCAATCAAGCGATCTGCCGGGTCACCGTGGGGGCAGAAATCAGTCAGCACGCTTTTTGCGGCAATCTCCGGTGTGACGGGCTGCACTTTAATGGAGCGGGCTGCAAGTACAAGCTGGATAAAGGTCTTTGGATCAGTGCCCGGATCAATACGACCTTTGGATATCAGCATGGCAATCTCCCATAGCGATATATCCGCACAGGCAAGCGTACCTGCCTTGTCAGCCTGCTTGATTGCGGTGATTGCCTTGGCACTGAGGCGTTCCGGGGTCAGTGCGTCAAAGATAAGGGCGCAGGTGTCAAGTATCAGCACGCTCTGCCTCCCATTCAGTATCAATCGGCGAAACCACATCGTCAACGCGGCAATGGGCACGAAGCGCCTGCAGTTGTTCCCGTGCGCTTAAGCGCGTATCCTCCGGTGGCACCAGTCGGGCAACTTCCCGACCTCTGGAGGTGAGAGAAAGACCTTCTCCCTGGCGGACCTTGCCCAGATATTCCGGGATATGTTTGCGAAACACCGTTACGGGTACTTGTTGCATGGCTGGCTCCCTTTGCTCATTGATGTACACTTTAAGTGTACGTTAACTGGTTTGGATGGTCAATAGATTTGTGGTAACGACAGGACAAAATAGTAGTTGGACTGCACTGCCGGTTTTTCGACAAAGGTAATTTCTGAATCAAATTGCCGGGTCTGGGCCTTCGTTTTTTATCAATCTACGAAAATCCGTTCAATCCGCGTTATCCGCGTGCTATTAACAGTCTGTGATCCCTCTCTACCAACAAATACTGCTGGCGATTCTACTGGACCTACTGCTGGGTGATCCCCGTTGGCTGCCCCATCCGGTGCAGGGGATCGGCTGGCTGGCTCAGGGCTTAGAAGCACCGCTGCGTCGTTTGATTGCCAACCCCAAGCTTGCCGGTATCATTGCGGTGTTGCTGATGGTGGGCAGTACGGTGCTGATTGCCTTTGGGCTGTTGAAGGCTGCTGCTCTGCTGCATCCACTGGCCGGTGATGTCGTAGCAATACTGCTGCTGTACACCTGCTTTGCAACCCGCTCACTGCATGACCATGCCCTGGCAGTCTATCGCCCGCTGAAGGCAGGTAATCAGACAGAGGCGCGGCAACGGGTCAGCTGGCTGGTGGGACGGGATACAGAACAGCTGGATGAGGCAGAGGTGACCCGCGCAGCAGTGGAGTCAGTGGCAGAGAATACGGTGGATGGCTGCACCGCGCCGTTGTTGTACGCCTGTCTGGCTGGGCCGCTGGGTGCGCTGGCCTACAAAGCGATCAGTACGCTTGATTCCACTTTTGGCTATAAGAATGAACAATATCTGCAGTTTGGCTGGGCATCAGCCCGGCTGGATGATCTGGCAAATCTGATACCCAGCCGCCTGACCGCCCTGCTTACAGTTGCGGCAGCCTTTGTGCTACGGCTGCGTGCGGGCAATGCCTGGAGGATCTTTTGGCGGGACCGCCACAACCACCCCAGCCCCAACGGCGGGCATATCGAGGCTGCAGTGGCCGGAGCCCTGGGGGTGCAACTGGGTGGGGTTAACAGCTACTTTGGCCAACCCAGTACCAGGCCGTTTATGGGTGATCCGCTGCAGCCTCTGGCAGCGCGGCATATCCTGCAGGCGGCACGGCTGATGTGGTTGAGCTATGGTCTGACAGCACTGCTGGGAATTGGAATACGATTACTGCTACGATAAAAACAAACGGCACCCAGGTTATCCGGATGCCGTTTGTGCATGATGCGCGGTAGAACCTTAATGCGGCAACATCTGACCAAAGGTATGGATACGGTGTGCGCCGCCGTGGATCTGCAGACCGCCTCCCTGGGAGCCGTCGTCAAAGATGGATGAACCCAGCATGACGATCTTTTTGTTACCCATGTTCAGGTCATTATTCAGGGTAAGGGTCTGGCGGAAGTCAGGGTTGTCGTAGAAGATCGAACTGCCGTGCAGATGGACCCGGTTGGCACCGCCACGCAGGATCAGGCCGCCCCCTTGGGAACCGTCGTCGTAGATCGAAGAACCCTGCATGATGATTTTTTTACTGCCCAGATTCAGGTTGCTGCCGATGTTGATGGTCCCCTGACGGAACTCCGGCTGATCGTAGATGATCGGGTTGCCGTGCAGGTGAACCCGGTTGGCACCGCCACGGATAATCAGGCCGCCCCCCTGGGAGCCGTCGTCATAGATGGTTGAGCCGAGCATGATGATCCGGTGGTTGCCCATGTTGAGGTTGCCGTCGTCCTGCATATAGGAGGCCAGCTGTTTCAGGCGCTGGATCTCATGGGGAGCAAAGGCGTCATGGGCCGCTCCTGCGGCAAAGACAGTCAGCAGGGTCACCAGAATACCGATGATGAAGCTTTTTGCGTCAATGCTTTTCATGATGGTTCCTCCTTTTGTACGTGGGTCTACTCATCCCCCAAATGCTTGTTTGGGATCAGGTAGTTACGGATGTAATCGCTGACTGCTGCCTCCAGACTCATCGTCGGGGCAGTGTAGCCGGTCTGACGGATCTTCTCGGTCTCGGCGCAGGTGTGATACTGGTAGGTGTTACGGATTGACTCCGGCATGTCGATGTAGTCAATGGCCACCGGCAGGTCCATGGCGTTGAAGACTGCTGTTGCCAGCCGGTTCCAGCTGGCGGTGCTGCCGCCACCCACGTTGAAGATACCGGCTGCTTCGCGGTTGTCAAGAAAGTGCAGGGTCATGGCTGCCGCATCCTTGACATAGACAAAGTCCCGTACCTGCTCACCATCGGCGTAGTCGGGGCGGTGGGATTTGAACAGCTTGAGCCGGCCGGTCTCGGAGATCTGTTCAAAGGCCTTCTGCACCAGGGAGCGCATCTCCCCCTTGTGTTGCTCATTGGGGCCGTAGACATTGTAGTATTTCAGTCCCGCCAGCTCTGTCAATAATCCCTGCTGTTGCGCCCAGAGATCAAATAACTGCTTGGAATAACCGTACATATTCATGGGGCGTAGCTTGGTCAGCCGTGTCTCATCATCGGAAAAGCCCAGTTCACCGTTACCGTAGGTGGCAGCACTGGAGGCGTAAATAAAACGGGCACCCTGCTCTTTGGCAAACAGGGCAGCCTTGCGGGAGTATTCAAAGTTGTTACGGATCAGGTAGCTGGCATCCCGTTCCGTGGTGGCAGAGCAGGCCCCCAGGTGGATGATCGCCTGCAGCGGTCCTGAAAGGCGGGATGGCAGGCTGCCGTTGTCCAGCAGTGTCTCAAAGGCGTCTTTTTCAAGGTAGTCCCTGAACTTGAGTGGTGCCAGATTACGCCACTTTTCAGTCAACCCCAGGTGGTCAACCACCATAATATTTTCACTACCGCGTTGATTCAGGCCATGTACAACAGCGCTGCCGATCAGGCCGGCGCCTCCGGTTACAATGATCATTTCTTGATTCCTCCCTCACGATTCTGTTAGGGATGATTACCGAAGATAACACTGCTGTCAAATGTAATTCCTTACACATCTGCTGGAGGTGTTCAATGCTCTGCCGTTCTGTCTGTCCCTATGACTGTCCTGATGCCTGCGGTCTGTTGATAACCGTTGAAAATGATCAGGCGGTCAAGATTGCGGCTGACCCGAATCATCCGATTACCCAGGGGCTGATCTGCGGAAAGATGCGGCAGTACCAGCAGACCGTCCACTCGCCTCAGCGTCTGACTACGCCACTGCTGCGGACCGGTCCCAAGGGGAGCGGCCAGTTTAAACCGATCAGCTGGGACGAAGCTGCGCAGCGGATCTGTTCCCGCTGGCAGGAGATTATTCCGCAGTATGGTGCTGAGGCAATCCTGCCCTATTCCTATGCCGGTACTATGGGGCTGGTGCAGCGCAACAGCGGCCATCCTTTTTTTCATAAACTGGGGGCCAGCCGTCTGGCCCGCACCATCTGTACCCCCGCCAAGGATTACGGCTGGAAGGCGGTCATGGGGGATACCCCGGCCCTTGATCCTGCAGAGCGCAGCAAGAGCGACCTGATTATCCTCTGGGGACTGAATGCCGCTGCCACCAGCATCCACAGTATGGCTGTTGCTCAGGCTGCCCGGAAACGGGGGGCGCAGGTCTGGGCCGTTGATACCTACCAGACCCCCACCTGTGATGCCGTGGATCAGGCGATTATTGTTAAGCCGGGTGGAGACGGAGCCCTGGCTCTGGGGATGCTGCAGGTGATGGTGGCAGAAGGACTGCTGGATCAGGCATTTATCCGTGACAATGTTATTGGTTTTGAGGAGCTTTGCAGCCAGATTCTGCCGGATTGCAGGCCAGAACAGATGACCGCCATTTGCGGGCTTTCGGCTGATACGATCCGTGATTTGGCACGGGCCTATGCTACAGCCACAGCACCGTTGATTCAGGTGGGTGGTGGTTTGACCCGCTATGGTAACGGTGCCATGACGGTTCGCTGCATCGCCACCCTGCCCGCTGTGATCGGGGCCTGGCAGCGGCCGGGCGGGGGACTTTTCTGCGGCACCTCCACCGGCGCTGCTTTTCCGCTGCAGCTGGTCACACGGGAGGATTTCATGCCCAGTCCAACCCGGATCGTGAACATGAACCAGCTGGGGGCAGCCCTGAAAAATCTTCATGATCCCAGAGTGATGTCGCTGTATGTCTATCATTCCAACCCGGCTGCCATTGCCCCGGATCAGAATGCGGTTATCAAAGGGCTGGAGCGGGAGGACCTGTTTACGGTGGTGCATGAACGTTTCATGACCGATACCGCCCGCTATGCCGACATTGTCCTGCCTGCCACCAGTTCTCTGGAACATCCTGACCTGTACCGCAGCTACGGCAGTTATCAGGCCCAGCGCTGTAGCGGGGTGATCCCGCCGCTGGGTGAGGCAAAGTCCAACTGGGATACCTTCTGCCTACTGGCACAGGGGCTGGGCTGGGATGAACCGTTCTTCCGCCAGTCAGCCGACAACCTGATTGATCAGCTGCTGGCAGAGCCCAATGACTGGCGTGATGTTGCAATTACTGAACAACTCCGGCAGGGGGAGCCGGTTGTGATGACGCCCCCAAGCTCGCCACGGGGGCCTTGGCTGACACCGTCAGGAAAGATTGAGCTGCGTAATGAGCGGGAATTACATCCCTTGCCCTGCCTGTTGCCCACCCATGCCGAGGCAGACCGGTTTCCGCTGCGGCTGCAGCCAAGCGTCAGCCTGCACAGCCTGAACTCAAGCTTCAATGAACGGGATGACCTGCTGCAGAAACGTGGTGAACCAACTCTGCTGATGAACCCGGCAGATGCCGGGGCACGACAGCTGCAGGATGCTGAACTAGTTCATATCTATAATGATCTGGGGGCCGTTGAACTGTTGCTGAAGGTAACGCAACAGGTGCCAGCGGGGGTCGTGGTCAGCGAAGGGATCTACTGGCTTGATCGCAGCCAATCAGGGCGTGGTATCAATGCCCTGACCTCGCAACGTCTGACCGACTGCGGTGAGGGCAGTACTCTGTACGATGTGGCGGTTGAAGTGTCAGCTGCAAAAAAAGCAGGCAAATAGCGATAAAATAGAGTACTATGCACACTATTTTCTGAACAATATACTTGGAGAGCACCATGAATTTCATCCTGGACCGTTATCTGGCCTTGAAGATCAAAACCCGTATTTACCTGCTCTGTGCCTGCTACAGTCTTTGTATTATTCTTGGTGTCGGGGCTGGACGATCGCTTCCCTTGACCTATTCTATTTTAACTACCGCCCTGTTTGTGGTGGCTGGAGCCTTTTTCGGTGGCCTGCTGTTCTGGTCAGTTAATGATGCCCTACAGCGTATTCTTGGCTACCTGAAGGAGATGACCGACGGCAACCTGCGTCAGACCATCTCTGCCAAGCGCAATAATGAGATCAGCGCCATTATCCGTTCCATCGGCACCCTGCAGACCGCCATGCAGACCATGATATCAGGTATTCGTCATACCACCGACAGTGTTGCCACTGCCTCGGATCGCCTCCGCCAGACCGCTGAAACCATTGCCGATGGCACCGGCAGCGCTGCCACCCAGTCCGATGCGGTCAGCCAGTCAGCCGATGGTATGGCCAGTGTCAGCAGTGAGATCGCCTGCAGTTGCGATACCATGTCGGCCATGGCCACCGAGGCTGAGCAGGTTTCGCGGGAAGGAGAACGGATCATCTCCGGTATGTCCGTGGTGATGGGCAGTATTGAAGGTGTCATGACAGAGACAACCTCTGCAGTCAAAAACCTGGGCGCCACTTCCAACCAGATCGGCGACATCCTGTCCACCATCGGTGATATTGCCGATCAGACCAATCTGCTGGCTTTAAACGCCGCCATTGAGGCAGCCCGGGCAGGTGATCAAGGCCGTGGATTTGCCGTGGTGGCTGATGAAGTCCGTCATCTGGCAGAACGGACAGCCACTGCAACCCGTGAGATTCAGGGGATTATTACCGCTTTGCAGCGTGATGTGCGAGCCGTGGTCGGCTCCATGGAACAGAGTGCTGGCAGTGTTCATGAAGGGGGCGAAGGGGTGCGGCTTTCCTGCGAGGCGATCAGCACCATCCGTGAAAAAATCTGTGAACTGCTGAGTCAGGTATCCCATGTTGCTTCGGCTGCTGCCCAGCAATCAAGTTCAACCGTGGCCATCTCTGACAGTATGCACGGTATCACCTCGGTGATCCGCGAGGCCGCCCAGGGGGCTGATGAAACCAAGATTGCTGCAGCCCAGATGGCATCCTCATCGGCAGAGCTGCAGCAGATGGTCAGTAAATTTAGAATCAATTAACCGTACAAGAAAGGCATGTTATGCAAAAAACGATACGAACCGTACTTATTTCCTGTTTCCTGCTGCTTGCCACGCTAACCGCCCAGGCTGCTGATCAACCGGCAGCAGCGGCAACTCCAGCTGCTGCTCCTGCGCCCGCTGCCCCGGAGGCTGTACCAGCTCAACCTGCCTTAAAACCTGCTCCCGGCCTGTCGCTGTTGCCAACAGCCAAAGAGGAGGCAAAACCGGTTGTAACGATGAAGATCGGTGTGGTGGATATCAACAAGGTGTCAACGGATACGACCATGGGTAAGGCTGCCCAGGCCCAGATCAAGGCCCAGCAGGCCAAGTTGCAGAAGCAGGTGGAAGGCAAGCGGAAGCAGCTGGACAAGTTCAAGGCTGATACCGAGCGTCAACTGCCCACCCTGACACCCCAGCAGCGTGAGGCCAAATCAAAGGAATTTCAGAAAAAGATTGAAGAGTTTCAGAAGTTTGGCATGAAGGCAGAAAAAGAGTTGATGGAGAATCAGCAGAAGTTGACCAAGGGACTGTTTGAGGCGATCGGCAAGGCAGCAGATGAACAGGGCAAGGCCAAAGGGCTCGCCGCAGTGGCCACCAACCGTGATCTGCTCTATCTCAGCTCAACTGTTGCAATGATTGATGTTACTGGTGATATTATTAAATCATTGGATGAGAAGCGTGCTAAGAAGTAGATTTAGTTAATGCGGATCAAGGGGCGTACGCTGGCCAGAATTACCCCGCCGCAGATGGCAGAACCAAAAGACAGGGCTGCACTGACCCCGATTGCCCCGGCAAGGAAGCCCATCAGGGCGTGGCCAAAGGGTGCCATGCCGATCAGCACCAGGGTGTAGACCCCCATCACGCGGCCACGCAGTATTTCAGGGCAGTGGTGCTGCAGGTGGCAGCTGATCATTGCCAGAAAACAGACCATTCCGGCACCGGTAAACAGCAGTGCCAGCAGGGCAGACTGGTAATCACGGGAATGGGCAAACAGAAAGAGACAGCCCGCAAACAACAGTCCGGCCGCCACCATCAGGCGGCCTTTCTTATGGATAACACGTTGCCACGCCACCAGCAGGGCTGCCAATAGTGAGCCAACTCCGCTGGCTCCGGCTAAAAGTCCCAACCCCTCGGGTCCCACCTTAAGTATGCCATCAGCAAAAATCGGTAGCATCGGTACAAAGGGGATACCAAACAGGCTGATCACTGCCACCAGCACCATGATCAGGCTGATCTGGCGTTCTCCTGCCACATAGCGGACCCCTTCTCGTAACCCCTCAAGCATACTGGAACGTAATTTTGTGCCGATACAGTCGCTGGTTTGGGGCGGGATCAGCAGCAATGAAGCGATACCGGCCAGAAAACTGATGGCATTGATCAAAAAACAGACGGACAGACCGGCAGTTGCAATGGTAAAGCCAGCCAGAATCGGGCCGATAATCCGGGTGGCGTTAAACACCACGGAATGCAACGTAATGGCGCTGGTCAGCTCTGATCTGGTGACCAGTTCAGCCAGAAAGGCCTGCCGGGCAGGCAGCTCAATGGCATTGACGGTCCCCAGCAGAAAGGCCAACGCCATGATCCAGCCGACCGTGATCTGTCCGCTGAGGGTCAGGCCAGCCAGCAGCAGGGCCGGTAGTATGGACAGGGTCTGGGTCATGATCAGCAGTCGCCGTCGATCGATTGTGTCCGCGATGACACCGCCAAACAGCGAAAAAAGCAGTACCGGTGCAGACAGGGCCACAGCCACAAGGCCCAGTGAAAGTGGTGATTTGGTCAGGGTGTAGACCAGCCAGCCCTGGGCTACCGACTGCATCCAGGTACCGGTCAGCGAGATGGCCTGGCCAGTCAGGAACCGCCTGAGGTTTTTGTTGGCAAGGGCTATGAAGCGTGTTGATGGTTGCATGGAGAAAACTCCCGGCAGGGGTAGACCTGTCAGCCTACCCCTGCTCAGTCGTTAGGCGCTACTTTGTTGCTGATTTCGCCAGTTTGGCAGCGTTTGCTCCGGCAATCCGGCCAAAGGTGATGGTCTCGGAGATGGAGTTGCCCCCCAGCCGGTTGGCGCCATGCACCCCGCCGGTTACTTCACCGGCAGCATAGAAACCGGCAATCGGCTTGCCGTCCTTGGCGATTACCTGAGTGTCGGTGTTGATCTTCAGGCCGCCCATGGTGTAATGCACGCCCGGCTTGATCTCAATGGCGTAGTACTTGGCGGTCCGTAGCGCACGGGGCAGGTCAGGACGCTTGAATTCAGCATCACTCTTGGCATCAACCGCCTTGTTGTAGGTCTCGATTGAGGCCGCAAGGGTATCGGCAGGCATCTTCAGAGCTGCTGCCAGCTCCTTGATGGTGGCCCCTTCCTTGACCAGCTCCAGGTGGAAGTAGCCGTCGATCTGCTTCAGGCTCTTGCGGATTGCCTCATCAAAGATCAGGTAGGCCGACTTGCCGGTCTGCTGCAGGATCGCCTCAGAGGCCTTATCGCGGGTGGTCAGTTCGTTCACAAAGCGTTTGCCCTCATGGTTGATCAGGATAGCGCCGTTACCCCGCACCGCCTCGGTAATCAGGATCCGGCTGCCAGCTGCCACGGTGGGGTGAATCTGGATCTCTTTCATATCTTTCAGCTCGCCGCCTGCCTTGGCTCCCAGTTCAAGTCCATCACCGGTTGCGCCGGGCTGATTGGACGTGGTCATCCCCTTGAATTCAGGACGATAGAAGGCCACTTTTTCGGGATTGGCAGAGAAACCACCGGCAGCCAGCACCACTGCCTTAGCCTTGATGTTATAGCTGCCGCTATGCTTACCTTCCACTTCAACACCGGTTACCCGACCCTGCTTGTCTTCAATGATCTTGACCACCTTGCTGTTGACCCGGACATCGATCTTGCGGTCAGCAGCGTTCTTGCGCAGCACGTTGGCAATATGGGCCCCCACGGCATGGCCGCCGGTGGGACGGTGGGTACGGTAGACACTGGCACCGGCCATCCGGCCAACATCGCTGATATCAGCGCCGATAGAGGTCAGCCAGTCAACCGAGCCGGATGAGTTCTGGGCCAGAATCCTGACCAAGGCAGGGTCATTGGTGTTTTTGCCACCTTTCATAGTGTCCTGATACATCAGCTCAACAGAATCCTTGATCCCTTTGGCCTTCTGGAATTTCGTGTCGGCAGCGTTCATGCCGCCTGCGGCCAGCATGCTGTTGCCACCGGTAATGGGCTGTTTTTCCAGCAGAATGACCTTTGCACCGGCATCATGGGCCGTAATGGCGGCGGTCATACCGGAGGCTCCAGCCCCGATCACCACCACATCAGCAGTTTCAACCTTCTTGGCTGACTTCTTCAGCTTCAGCGGCACTACTGGGGATGCACCGCCTGGAATCGGCATATCGTAGGTATGGCATTTCAGGCAGTAGGCCTGCGAACGGCTGTGTCCGCTGTGGCAGGTGGTACAGTTGAGCTGGCCCAGGTGGGATTTGTGGGGGTTGATATGTGCCTTGGCCTTGGCACCCACGGCATCAAGATCACCGTGACAACCGATACAGCTCTGGTTGATCCCTTTTTCACTGTCATCAACCGTGATCTTCTTGGCGGTGCCATGGCAATCAGCACAGCCGATCTGCTTGAGCTTGTGCAGCTCCGCCAACGCGGTCCCTCCTGCTGCGGCCTGTACCAGACCAGCGGGTAACAGCAGGCCTACAAGAGCCAGCAGCATAATGATACGTCCAAACGTCTGTTTCATGGTGTTCTCCTCTCTGTACAGGTGATACGTGAAACTGCGGCGGCCTCACCGGTATCCGGTCAGACCGCCTGATGGTATCTGATAAAAGGCTATCGCTTATTTGACGGTTGTCAACCGGTGAATCTGTCTTAGAAGATCATGCGCGAGATTACATAGGCCACCACGGTTGAGGTGCTGACCCCGATCAGGCCAGGGATCATAAAGCTATGGTTTAACAGGTACTTGCCGATACGGGTGGTGCCGGTACGGTCCATGTTAATGGCTGCCAGGTCACTAGGATAGAAGGCAAAGAAGAAGTAGGCGTAACTGGCAGGCATCAGACCCAGCAGCAGAGGAACCGGCAGGCCCAGGGCCAGACCCAGCGGCAGGGTGATGGCCAGTGTGGCGGCCTGGCTTTTCACAAAGGCGGAGATACAGAAGGTGGCGATGGCAAAGGTCCAGGGGGCTATTTTGACCATGATGCCGATGTTATCAACCAGAAAAGCCTTGTTGGCGGAGATAAAGGTATCACTCATCCAGGCGATACCGAAGATGGAGACCACGGCAATCATACCGGCAGTAAAGACGCTTGAGTGGGCGATATCTTTTGCTTTTACGTTACCGGCAAACATGATGAAGGCGCCAAAGGCAAGCATCACAAACTGTACAACCGTGGTCATGGCAACCGGTTTTTTGTTGGCTGCCAGCGGCAACAATTCCGGGAAACTTGCCAGGAAGATGATCGTACCAACACCGGCAAAGAACAGCAGCACTGAAAATTTGGCGGTTGTGGAGATCTTCTGGTCAAGGGTAGTCACGCTGGCGTTCAGAGAGTCACGGAAATCAGGATCTTCCAGGCGAGCCTGGAACTCAGCATCCTTATCCAGGTCCTTGCCACGGTTAAAGCTCCAGGCAGCGGCAGCCAGCACGCCGATCACGCCGGCAGGCATGGTAACCATAATGATGTCGATCAGGGTTACCGGATATCCGGCCTTGGCGGCAAAGCCGAGGAAGAAGGTCACGGCAGCAGCCACCGGGCTGGCAGTGATCCCCATCTGGGAGGCCACGCTGGAGATGGCCATCGGCCGTTCAGGGCGGATACCGGTCTTCAGCGCCACGTCAGAAATAACCGGCAGCAGGGCATAGACCGCATGGCCGGTACCGCAGCAGACCGTCAGGAAAAAGGTGGAGAGCGGAGCAAGAATAGTGACGTACTTGGGTTGTGAACGCAGCAGCCGCTCGGTCAACTGCACCAGATAATCAAGTCCACCTGCCACCTGCAGGGTGGCAGAAGCGGTTACCACCGCCAGGATGATCAGCATCACGGCGATTGGCGGTTCCGATGGAGCGCTGCGGAATCCCAGAGTTAGCAAGGCAACCCCCAGGCCGCCGATCAGGCCAAGGGCAACCCCACCCCGACGGATACCGATTAAGACCGCACCCAGTACCAGTATGAATTGAATCCAGAACATTGCCATGACAGGCCTCCTTGACGTTATGTCGTCTGTTGTGCCCCGCAGGGCGAAAGTAGTAAGAGTTGTCATGGTAGTGAGCAGACAGCGTGCCAATGCGCTGATTTGTTTGTAAGTTGCTGCTATGACAAAGCTAATCTGGGGTGATGGGGCGTCGTGTGCGGGTGAAGGGGTATAACGTTGGTTATGGCAGGAATTGTGCGGTTTAGTGTTAGTTATTTGATATCAGCATGTTAAGTTGTAATAACCGACGTTATCGCTATAACGCCGGTTATGGGGGAAGGGTTTTTACTTGGGATGTTTGTGATTTCAACGGTGTCAGTGGCAATACGCGCCATTTTTTATCTGCTTGTTCCCTGGCGGCCCTTCTTGCATTTTGGGCAGTGCAATGTATACTCCTGCGAATCAATCCTTAGGAGCGCGGTATGGTCAGCAATAAAAACGATATCATCATGTTCCTGCAAACGCACAAGGATGAAATGGCGCAGCGTTTCGGTGTGGTGAGCGTCGGCCTCTTCGGTAGTTATGCCAGAGGAGAGGCTCGCGAGGATTCTGATATCGACATTGCCATAGAGATCAGATCTAAAAAGAAATCCTTGGGGAATTTTCTTGGCATCAGGCGCTACCTTGAACAGCAGCTGGGCAAGACGGTTGATCTTGGCATTGAAAGCACCTTAAAGCCGTTGGCGCGTGAGATGGTCGCCAAGGAGATAATCCATGTCTAAACGTTCGCAGCTTCTCTATTGCCAGGATATATTGGAATCAGGCGCGGCAATATCTTCGTATGTACAGGGTATAACCTGTGATGCCTTTATTCAGGATCGCATGCGTTACTCTGCGGTAATCCGGGAGTTTGAAATTATCGGTGAGGCCGTGGGTAAGCTGTGCAGAAGATAGTGAGCGGAATTAAGTAAACTGTCCCCGGAATCTGGATTGATAGCGTAAACAAAAGAAACGTTGGTTGCAGGAAGCGAAGGGGGCAGGCGGCTTTTTATAAAGTAGCCGGCCCCCTTTTTTTGCCTTTTTGTTTCTAAAAGATGATGGTTCTGTCTCTGATACTTAAATTGTGCTTATGGTTAATATGCTGGTCATTAGGTGTGTTTATGCATAGTATTTTAGCCAACTCTCAGTCGCTATGATTGACCGGATCGAGACGGCAATTCGTGTGAATTTGGAGAGGATCTGTGAAGAGGCGGAGCTGAGTCAGGTTGAGAGAAACTTTCTCTGTGGACGGCAGTTTCTCAATCCGTTTTCTATTGAGTGGTGATCTAGAAGAACAAGAAATGGGCGAGCGATTTCACTCGGACCTTTTTGTTTTACAGAACTCTAAGTAGCTAGAGGAGTTTACAACGATGTCAAAGGTCAACCAGATTCAACAGGCCCTTCTTGAGCTAGATGGGGGACAGTTCCAGAAGCTGGCAGACGCATATCTCGTCGGTAGAGGCGTTGGACGTGTTAACTCCATCGGCTCTGTTGTGGCTGCGAATAAGGTAAAGGTCGGTACACCTGACGCTCTTTTTGCGACACCAAATGGTACCTACATCTTTGCTGAGTACACCACGCAACAGGTTGGCCTGCTGGCTAAGATGAAGGGAGACCTCAGCAAGTGCTTTGATGAAAGCAAGACTGGGATCCCTATCGACAAGATCGAACGAGTCATTTTTTGTTTCACTGGAAGGCTTGGCACCGGAGAGGAGAACGAGCTGGCTGAAGAGTGCCAGAAGAAGGGTGTAAATCTTGATCTATTCGGGATTGATGCTCTCGCTTTTGACCTGTACAGCAAATATCCCGGCCTTGCACTTGACTTCCTGGGAGTCCAGATAGATACCGGCCAGATCGTGCCACCCGAGCAGTTCATAACTATTTACAACAAAGGCAAGCTGGCGACTCGACTCGATCTCGGTTTTCACTTTCGGGAAGAGGAGCTTAGCAAATTGCTTAATGCGCTTGAGACAGAAAAACTGGTGATTGTCTCAGGGCGGGCCGGAGTTGGGAAATCGCGATTAGTGTTAGAACTATTCAGGAGGTTTACGGATGCTCACCCTGAGTATGAAATGTTCTGTATTTTTGGACGCAATCGCGATTTATGGGAAGACCTCCAAACCCACTTCAGGAGACCGGGCAAATTTCTCATACTCGTTGATGACGCAAACAGGGTGAGCAAATTCGACTATATCGTCGACATAATCTTGTATCAGCGCGAAGATCAGCAGATTAAGGTGGTCGTCACTGTTCGTGACTACGCGCTTGCAAAAGTCCTAGACGCAGCGCGTCCTTTGGGTGGTTGTGCTGAGGAGGAAATCGGGCCTTTTGCCGATGATCAGATCAAAGGGCTTATCACTGACGAATATGATATTCACAACTACCATTATTTAAATCGTATCGCTGACATCGCACAAGGCAATCCAAGATTGGCAGTCATGGCTGCTGAAGTTGCAAAGTCTGAGTCATTGAGCAGTATCTCCGATGTGTCTGGACTCTACGACAGTTACTTTTCTTCAATCCGAGATGATCTAAAAGGTGAGGGTGCCGACTTACGAAGTACTGACCTTTTGAAAGTATCCGGCATCGTTTCCTTTTTCAAAGCAGTGGACCGCACAAACGAAGAGATGATGTGTACGGTCGAGAAAGCTTTCGGCATCCCCCGACTTGCCTTCTGGGAAGCGGCTGATCGCCTTCATGACCTGGAGGTGCTCAACATGCACGAGGATGAGGTTGTTCGTGTTTCCGATCAAGTTCTCGGGACCTACCTCTTCTATTTAGCTGTCTTCAAAGAACGTGCTATTGATTTTAGTGTCATCCTAGAGCATTTTTTTCCAAGGCTGAGACAACGGTTGATTGATTCGATCAACCCAGTTCTCAACGCTTTCGACAGCACGTACATCATCAATGAAATGCGTCCACACATCGAGGTGTTATATGCCAAGCTGGAGGAGGAGAGGGATACGCAGGGAATTCTGCATCTACTTGACGTTTTTTGGTTTGTAAAACGTACCGATACATTACTCTGGGCTCAGGAGATGATTGAGGAGTTGGAGATTGAGACGGTGGATGTTGTTGACGTCTCTTTCAAAAAAAGCTCTGAGGCGGTGTCTTCGCCTTCAATTTTAAGCATTCTCCGGCCGTTTGCCTGCTCCTATGTAGAAGAGGCCCGGATTGCGCTTGACCTCATTATCCGCTATGCAATCAAAAGGGCAAAAGAGATTCCGCTTATACTCCGGGTGATTACCGAAGACTATGGTTTCATGCCGGAATCCTATCTAAGGAAGTTCGAAATCCAGCGCGGCGTTATTGATGTGCTCTCTGCCCATGTCAAAGACGGGAATCCATTTGTTTCGCGGCTATTTATGTCTATCGCTCTCGATTTTCTTGGTACCCACTTCAGTAATCACAAAGCGAAAGATAGGCGGACCATTGCTTTTTGCCAATTTGACTTACATGCTACGCCGGAACTGGTTTCCCTGCGTAAGGCGATCTGGGTGACACTGGCAAGTCTTTACATGGATTTAGATCTACAGAAAGATGTGATGCGGTTGATTGCACGCTATTGCTCTGATCGTTACAGGTTAAGAGACAGTGACTTCGTGGAGAGTGATGCGAAGGAGGTACTTCCTTTCCTTGAGTCAGTCCTCACCCCAGAAAACTATCGACACTGCATCATACTAAACGACGTCCTTGACTTACTTGAACGGCACAAGATTAAGATCCCGGAAGGATTACGAGAGCGATTCTGTAACAACACCTATCAAGTTGCCAGAACACTCCTGGAAGAGTATTTCGACCAAAAAATTGATGAGAGGTTATCTTACGAAGAATTCTGGCAGCAGAAGCAGGCCAAATTGGAGCAGTTGACGGCTGGCTACACTTTTGACGATTACGCACTTTTTTTTGATCACTGCATGGTCATACAAGAGGCACTGACCGAGAAACAAAACACCTACCAATTTGCCCTTGCAGTAGAAAATACACTCTGCCCGCTGGCAGAGCGAGACAGTGATCTATATGAGCTGGTGTTGGAATATTACCTCAGACTTCAAGAGCCAATAAGGCTTCCCGGCTACCAGCTTGTAAAGAAGCTTTATGATATTAGAGGTTTTGACGGCACCATTAGACTTCTGTCTGGGCCGGAGTACCCGACAAAACAACGATGGCTTTTCTATCTCCATGAGGTCCTTCCGGAAGAAGCTGTGGACAATGAAAAGCTTGCTCACCTCTACAACCTCTACACAACAATAAATCTTTCAGATCTCCCTTATGGATTCGACTATCTCGTCAAATATCTCCCACTCGATTCGCGGATCGTCGCAAAGGTTGTAAGTACAATCATAGCAAAGCTGGCCAAACAGCCAGAATTTGTGGGAATTCTAGAACCATTATTCAATCCGCATATGGAAGTGGGCAAAAAGATACTTGAGGTGTTTGCACATGATCATCAGCTGCTTAAAGAGACCTATCTAGCCGTGGAGGCGGGTAACCGCCATAGTGACTACAACGGCAAGCTGTTTTCCCATCTTCTCGACATCGACCTAGCGTTTGCCGAAGAGTATGTGACCTGGAAATACAAGATATCTGGGAAGGGATGGTTAAGTAGCCACGATGACAGCAGGGATTACACTTTCATTTGGGAACGTACGGATCATCAAGAAGTTATTAATCTATTATTAAATGCCGTATATGAACATGAAAAGGATAGCTACATTTCAATCGATCCCTATCTCTTGGCATTTTTTAGGCTCAGAGAGGGGAGTAGCGATATGAGCATAGACATTAAGAAGAGGCAGGATGACTGTCTACTCCGGATCATCGCAGAAAGAAACAAGGATATCAATATCATGCGCTATCTCTTCGGAGTCATTTCGGAGTTCTTGCCTGAGAGAAGGCTGGTCTTCGTTGAGCAGTTCGTTCAGCAAAACAAGAGCTTTGATGCCTTTGAAGGTCTCCCTTTGGAGCCAAATTCGTGGAGTAGCAATGGTAGCTGGGTGCCAGTACTCCAGGGACGTGTGAATTTCTGGGAGTCATTGCTGCCTATGTTGAACACTGTAGAACTCCTTCGGCACAAGCAGTATGTTGAGCGCCACATTAATGACTTGCACGCTAATATTGAGAGAGAGAAGAAAAAAGATTTTATGGAGGACTAGTAGAGACTACCCCAGCAGGAATTTTAGGGACAGCAGACCTATTAACGGAGGCGGCCAATCGGCCGCCTCCGTTATACCGCCATCTTATCTCCCCACCGAGTACCACGTTCCCTTACCCGAGCCATGTTGTTCCAAATATCCCTGCTGAACCAGTTGGCGCAGGTGCAGCTTGACCGTGTTGCGATTGGCGGACAGGAGGGTTACGGCATCGGCAATGGTGATCCTGCCTCGCTCCCTAGCGATGGTCAGCATATTTTCCTCCAGCGGCGCCAGCTTCTCCAGCAACTGTTCTTGCTCGATCTTGCCGAGCAGGATCTCTTTCTGCTTTTTCAGGCTGGTCAGGAAGAAACGCAGCCAGTCATCCAGATTTTCCTCTTCGCTTCGAATCAACTTCTGTGATGCCCGCAGTGCCCGGTAATAACCATCCTTGTTTTCCTCTACGATCCGTTCCAGCGAACTGTACGGCACATGGCGGTAGCCGCTTTGCAGGAGCAGCAGCGTGGTCAGGACACGGGAAAGGCGGCCATTGCCGTCCTGGAACGGGTGGATGGCCAGAAAGTGGACGACAAACGCTCCGATCACCAGTAGCGGATGTAGCTCTTTCTCCCGCAGGGCGAACATTGTTCCGCTGACCAGTTCAGCCATCAGTCGCGGCGTGTCAAAAGGGGACGCTGTCTCAAAAACAACGCCGATGCTTTTGCCATCGGCATCAAAGGCCTCCACGTTGTTAGGCAGGGTCTTGTACTCTCCCCGGTGGGCACTATCTTTGCTGCTGTACTTCAGGGTAATGCCGTGGAGCTGTTTGATGTGGTTCTCGGTAAAGGGGATATGCTTCCATGCATCATGGATCGTATTCATCGCCTCGGCGTAACCGGCTACTTCCTCTTCATCACGGGAGCGGAACGATTGCATTTCCAGATTCGCTAGTAGCGTTTCAACCTGAAAATCAGACAGTCTGGATCCTTCAATTCTGGTGGATGAGCCAACGGATTCAATGGTTGCCACACGTTTAAGCGAACCGAGCTTGTCAGGAGCCAGCCGGCCAAGCAGTTCCCAGCGTCCCTTGAATTCATCGAGTTCGGCGATAAGATTCAGTATCTGGGTAGTAATGGTAATTGAAGATGTTTTGATCATAGGTTTGTGCTCCCACCCAAAACAATACCCTTAAATACCCACAAACGCAATCAGGATTACCCATAAATATACCCGAAAACACCCGCATGAACACCTGATACAGAAAAGGGGACAGGTTGAATTCTAAAAATGCGCCTGTCCGCTAAGGTTCTAGAATGATCAACAAAACTAACGACCTCCATATCTTTATGCTGTTTTTAGCAGATAGCCATGCTCCTGCAAAATATCATACAGCATCCCCGCTGCTTCGGCGGTCAGGCTGCGGCAGGCTGTTCTGGTGTCGTCAGTGCTGAAACTGTCACGAAGGGTCTGGCAGATGCTGGCGTCGAAACGTGCTATGAATCGCTCCCGGTAGGCAGCGCTGATCCGGTAGGCCGTTTCTCTGCCCTGTTCCGGGGTTGTCCTGCCGCAAAGCAGGCCGATGGCAAGCACACCGCCGGTCAATGCGCCGCATGCCTCCTGTCGGGAACCAGCCAGACCGCCGCCAAAGCCGGTCGCCATCCGGCAGGCGATCTCAGTTTGCTCAGGACAAAACAGTTGGGTGATGGCTGATGCCACGGATTCAGCGCAATGCAGGCCGGACTCTGAGTGGGCAAGCGCCAGTTGTTTGACCTGTATACGACTCATGGATGTATACTCCTTTGTTGAGCTTCCCAAAGAATCTTTTCAACATCGATTGTGGCGGCAATAGCCTCCAGGTGGGCCATTACTTTGGGGGCGTCTGGATAATTCTTTGCAAGTACCAGATATACATCCTGTCTCGACAGAACTTCCCAGAGAATTCCCGGTATGGGCGTGGTCGCAAGAACTTCAGAAGCCGGTCCAACATAATCAATCACGTAATCTGCACGTTGCACCGCCAGCATTCTGAATGCTGCAGTAGGGGTCTGCACGACATTGTTGGTGATCCGATTGCGTTTGTCGTCAAAGAATCTGAAGAGGCTACCATAGCTGTAGCCGTGGATGGTAATGATGTTCTTGCCAGCCAGATCGTTAAGGCTCTTGATCGGTGCCTTGCCATCAAGGTGATACACCCGGATTTGCAAAACTGTCACGGGTTTGCGACTAAGTAAGCAACATTCCTGTAAGGCCGGAGATTTAACCAGCATGGAAAACTGCGCCGTACCGTCCTGCAGGCTCTTAAACATCCTCGCGGCTGGATAGCTGCGGCTATGCCAGGGAATGTTAGCTTTGCTGAACAGTTTGTCTGCCACACACAGTAACGGGTTGAGCGGTTCACCTGTCTTGGCGGTGCGAGTCGTCCAGACAGATTGTTCGGGGGATACATACTCGATAAAGGCTGGCGATTTTAGAGGTGTATCATCAGCACCCCAAGTCGGAACAGTCATAGCCACCAATAGAAGCGTACTGAGCAGCTTTTTCATCTGAGCTACCTCTCATCTCTATTTTTACAGGTCACGTTGCTTCAACCGTTTAGAGAGGGCCGGCTGCGAGATCCCCAGCAGGCGGGCTGCAATGGTCTGGTTGCCGTTGCTGCGCTGCATCGCCTCATTGACCAACAGCTCGGCTGCCTCGCTGAAGGTCGGTAGCCGTTCGCAGCAGAGAAACGGGTTGCGTCGTTCCGGGGCGGCTGTTGTCGGAGTGGCTGCCTGGGGGCCAATGGCGTTGATGAAGCGTTCCATAGAGAGTACACCGCCAGTGTGCAGACTGACCGCATCATAGACCAGCGCCTTCAGCTCCCGTACATTACCGGGAAAGGAGTAGGTGGCCAGCAACTGGGCCAGTTCCCGCGGGGCAGTTGGTTTTTTCTTGCCCAACGCCTGGGCCGCCTCAGCCAGAAAGTGTTCCAGCAACAGCGGGATGTCGCAGCGCCGGTCCCGCAGGGCTGGAATCCGTACCTGATGGGTCTTCAGGCGGTAGTAGAGATCACGCCGGAACTGGCCTGATGCCTCTTTAGTTGCCAGATCAGCATGGGTGGCCACGATCACCCGAGCCCGTAAACGCTTGGGGCGATCACTGCCCAGCGGGTAGTATTCACCTTCCTGCAGCAGCCGCAGCAGCTTGACCTGCGAGGCGATGGAGAGATCACCGATTTCGTCCAGAAACAGGGTGCCGTCGCTGGCCTCTTCGATCATCCCTTTGCGGGGTTGGTCAGCACCGGTGTAGGCGCCGCGCTGGTGGCCAAAAAGGGTGTCGCTGAAGACGGTGTCATCCAATCCGGCCACGTTGACCGCCACCAGCGGTCCCTTGCAGCCGGAGGCAGCATGGGCAGCCCGTGCCAGCAGTTCCTTGCCAGTGCCACTTTCGCCAGTAATCAAGAGCGGTTGGGGGCTTTTAGCAACTGCTTCGATATAGGCGAACTGGGTCAGCATGGCTGGATCACCAGTGACAAACGGGCTGAACAGTTCCGGTCTGCGCAGACCTCCGCTTAGCAGGCGGCTATGCATCTCCCGGTTTTCCCGCTCCAGCTCCAGCAACCTGATCGCCCGCAGCACCCCGCCGGTCAGGCGATCCTCTTCCACGGTCTTGACAAAGTAGTCAAAGGCTCCTTTTTTGATGCAGTTAACCGCTGTTTCCACCTGATTCAGGCCACTGATCACGATGCAGGTGATTTCAGGGTGCTGCTCAGCGATCAGGGTCAGCAGCTTTTCACCTGAGAGGTGGGGCATGGTCAGGTCCAGCAGCACCAGGCCAAACCCGCCCCCGGCCAGTATCTCCATGACTTGGCGGCTGTCAGCACAGCTGCGGATATTGGTGATGCCTGCAGAACGTTCAAGGGTCAGGGATACAGAGCGCAGCCAGGCCGGTTCATCATCCACCAGCAGGATGCCAAAGGAGGGGAAAAGGGGTTCAGACATGTGCAGACTCCTTTATAGAGAACCGATGAAAGGCCATGATGACAGAACGCAGATTCTACGGATTTACGGAGATCTTTAAACCTTAAGACGACAGTTACTCATGTGGTGCCGTAGAGTACGCGGAGAAAATCGGTGTGTTACGAAAACGGAAGGAGTAGCCCGACGTGTTTGCCCATAAATACGGTAACTACTTGATGTTAACCTTTGCGTCTCCGCCTCTTGCGTGAGTAATGCTGTTTCAGGACTGCCGCCCGCGCTGTTCAAACAGCAGTTCCACCACATTGCGGACATAGCGTTCATCGGAAACCCCGTCCACCGCTTCGCCGGGGAAGGCCACCTGGCTGCGGAACAGGGCTGCCAGTTCACGGAACAGCTCCAGCCGGGCAGCCGGGTCAAGTTCTTCCCGCCGGATCAGGGCCCGCAGGGCAATCGCCCCTTCTTCACGGCTGACCTTCTGCCGCAGTCGGGCCACCAGATGGGGATAGGCCGCCAGTGAGTTAAACTTCTCTGTGCCAAGCTGTTCCAGATCAGGCAGTTGCACCTTGGGGGTACGGATCACGATGGTTCCGGCAGCCAGATCACCCAGACGCTGGCATTTGCGGCTGGTCAGGCTGGCAATCCCCCCCACCAGATAGAGCGCGGGCAGAGAATCAACGATCCGCAGCAGGTTTCTGATCACCACCTGACTGAACTGTAGTTTTAAGCCTTGTTCATCCATGACTCGCAGATGCAGCAGGCGCTTGCCCACGGTCTGCCCCTGCCAGTACCATTCACAGCCGATGCCGTAGCCGATGGAGATCACAAAACCGGACAGGATCGTCAGGGCCATAAAGATATCCTGGCTGATCAGCGCAAACAGCCTTAAGACCGTACTGATGGTGGTGGTTGCGACCGTGATACAACTAAAGTCCACCAGCAGCGCCAGCAGACGACTGGTGGGACCGGCCAGTAGCAGGGAGAAGCGGATCCCCTCCGGGGTGCGAATCTGCAGGGTAGTGGTCTGTTCAGCCACGCTTAGCCACCTTCCCGCCCCGGCCTGAACGGCCCAGAAACAGCACCAGCAGGCACAATTCAACCACGCCAAAGGCGATCTTGACACTGTAGGGCAGCACCGGTTCGTGATACTGGGAGAAAAATGCCTCCACAATACCTGCCCAGACCAGCATCAGCCCTACCCCGCCGATCAGGGTGGTCAGATCAGCCCAGACCTTCCGCATCCGGGCCACCAGGGTCAGGCCGCTGCCCTTGCCGATCAGGGTCGTTGCCAGCACCAGACCGGCCTGCCCGGCGATCAGGATGGCCGGTATCTCAATCACCCCATGGGGCAGCAGCCAGCCAGCCAGAAAAATCCCCTGTCCGGCAGCAAGGTAATCCAGCACCACCGCCCCCAGGATTACGCCGTTGTAGAACAGCAGGATGATGGTCCCCACCCCCCAGGTCATGCCGGTGGCCATGCAGGCGATGGAAACCTGGGTGTTGTGGGTCATCAGGCTGCTGGAAAAGGTTGCCTTGTGACCGGCCAGCCGCTTGCCCGCCTCCTGCTCTTCCTTGGCCACCCGCTCTGTTGGTGAGCCATGCAGATGATCAAAGGGCAGCAGCATCCCCTTTTCTTCCGGCGCCACCATCAGGATGGCTGCGCCAAAAATCGCGCCAACAATGGTGATCAGTACGGCCAGTTGGAACTGGCGGATATGGCGCCTGAAGGTTTGAGGGAAGCTCTCCAGCAACCAGGTACGGGGCACCAGACGGTGGGCATTGTCTCTGGTTGAGTGGATCTCGCCATAGGCCCGGGCCACCAGACTTTCCAGATAGCGACGGAACTCAAGCGGCGCTGCCAGACCATCAAGCCGGGCCAGACCGGCGCTGGCCCGCTGGTAGAGGTAGTGAAAACGGGCAGCCCCCTCAACCCCCAGCCTGCAGGCCGGATCGTTCTCAACCCGTTTGAGCAACCGCTCCAGTTCATCCCAGAACGGCTTTTCTGTTGCCGTAAAACGTTCCAGATCGATGATCATAGCAGTTGTTTCCGTTTCACATCCAGATAATGGGAGACCAGATCAGCAGACAGCCGCTCATCCTTCACCAGCAACAGCCTGATCCCCTGCAGACGCAGCTTCTGCTGCAGCTCCCGCAACTGATGCCAGGTCAGGTGTCCGGCCAGATGGCGATACAGTTCATCGCTGCTGCGCAACCTGGCATCGCTGAACAGCGGGGCAGCGGTGGATGGTTGCGGCATGGCAACACAGATCAGATGGCGGCGGGACAGAATCCGGATGGCCCGGACAAACTCCTCGGCCAGGGCCGGTTCATCCAGCGGCGCAATAAAGATCAGCAGGGCTCGCCGACGCAGGCGGGCAGCCATGAAGGTGGCCAGTTCACCAAAGGAGGGGCTGTCCTCACCGGGCTGAACGGTGTAGAGCAGGTCGCGGCAGTGGCCAAAGTGGGTCTTACCGGTCTTGGCCCGCACAAAGCCCTGTACCCGACTGCCAAAGGCCGCCACCCCAAACAGGTCTCCCTGCCGCTGGGCCACGGAGCCCAGAATCAGGGCGGTACGCACCGCCTGCTCCAGAAACGGCTCACTACCCCCTTCAGCGGTGGGCACCGGCCTGCCGCTCAGACGGGAGCTATCAATCAGCAGGTAAACCTCTTGGGTCCGTTCAATCTGGTACTCTTTGGTGATCAGCTGACGACGTTTGGCAGTGGCCTTCCAGTGGATATCCGCCAGACTGTCGCCGGTCTGATACTGGCGCAGACGGTCAAACTCCCTGCCTTGGCCACGTTGGCGCTGGGCCTGCAGCTGCCGGTCATTGCGTTCCAGAAACAGGCTTGCCAGACGGCGGCGTTCTGCCCGTAGATTGGGATAGACCCGCAGTTCTGTGGCGACCTGATGACGGGTCTGCAACCTCCAGAGGCGAAAAGGGGAACCTATCCGCAGGGCGCATTCTGTTACCTGAAACCTGCCCCGTTGGCTGCCGGTCAGGGGCCAGTCCAGACAGACCGCATCCCCTCCCTTGGTCAGCTTCAGCCGGGTTTCCCGGAAAGGGGAGCTAAAGCTGGTGGGCAGGCCCAACCCCACCTGCAGATCAAAACCAGCCTGATTAATGGCCCGGATGGTGATCCCCAGTTGGCCTGATCGGCCACAGATCAGCGACAGACGCGGGGGAGCCGTCACGGTCAGCTGGTTACGGTAACGGAACAGAGCCAACAGATCAGCCAGCGCAACAATCCCCACCAGTGGCGGCACAAAGAGCAGCAGCGGCCGGAACTGGGGGGTAACCGCATACAGCAGGGCAGCCGGAATCAGGGTGGCGGCAATAAGCCGCAGTATGGCCGGGGCCGGGATGATCACCGGGGAACCGTGACCTCCTGCAGGATCGAGCCGATCACCTCGCCGGGCGTCAGTCCCTCAATCTCGTAATCAGGCTGCAGAATCAGGCGATGCTCCAGTACCGGCAAGGCCATCATCTTGATATCGTCCGGGGTGATGAAGTCACGACCTGCCACGGCAGCAGCAGCCCGGGCAGCCAGGATCAGCGATTGTGAGGCGCGGGGGCCGCCCCCCAACAGTACGGCATGGTGGCTGCGGGTGGCTCGCACCACCTCCAGGGCATAGGCGGCAATCTCATCCTGCACCACCAGCGTCATCAGGGCCTGGCGCAGGGTCACCAGATCATCGGCGCTGATCACGCAGCGGACCGTATCACCGGCCAGCACCGTCTCCGGCGCATCGTTCCCCAGGGTGCGGCGCACCAGGGCCAGCTCCTCTTCACGGGTCGGTGGCGGCATGGTGATCTTCAGCATGAAGCGGTCCTTCTGAGCCTCCGGCAGCGGGTAGGTACCTTCAAACTCCACCGGGTTCTGGGTGGCAAAGACCGTAAAACTGGCAGGCAGGCTGTAGCTCTTGCGGTCAATGGTCACCAGCCGTTCCTGCATGGCCTGCAGCAGGGCAGACTGGGTCTTGGACGGGGCGCGGTTGATCTCATCGGCCAGCAGGAAGTTGCAGAAGATCGGGCCTGGGTTCAGCACGAACTCGTTTTCCTTCATGTTGAAGATGTTGGAGCCGGTGATGTCGGTGGGCATCAGGTCCGGGGTAAACTGGATCCGGGAAAAACGGCCGCCCACCACCTTGGCCAGGGTGCGCACCAGCAGGGTCTTGCCGATCCCCGGCACCCCTTCAATCAGGGCATGCTGCCCGGTCAAAAGCGCCACCAGCACCCGGTCAATCACCTCATGCTGGCCGATGATCACCTTGCCCAACTCACCCTTTAGCGCCTGTACCACTGCGATCAACTGTTGCAACCCCTGGTTCATCGTCTCATCCTCTCTGCCCGCAGCCGGGCAATCCGCTGATAGCGTGCCACCGGATCATCCTGCGCAGTCATTGCATCGTGTAGTTCTTTACGTAACCCGGCATCCTGCTCCAACTCACGTTTAAAGCTCTTTTGCCATTCCTGACAGCAGACCTTCAGCAGCTGATTGACCGGAATGTTCCGTTGCAGCAGGCTCACCAGACCACTGAAACTGTCGTGGGTCACCCCAACGGCCCGATCATCGGAACCTGGGCCTGCAGCAGAGATCAGGGGGATTGACTGCTGCCAGATATACAGCCCTGCCAGCAGCAACAGCACCCCAATAAGTGGCAGCAGGCCAAAACGGCGGGCCAGCGCCATGATGCCCCCCTGCTCACTCACCCCGAGATGGTATTCATCAAAGATAATTCTGCGGTGTTCCCCCATCAGCCAGACCAGCAGCGCTGCCTGGCGATCTGCCTTGAGTGCCTCGTTGCTGAAGAGCGAACTGTCTGACACCAGCACCAGACTGCCGCTGCCGATACTGCGCTCCAGCAGTACCGCCTTCCCATCAACGGCATAGATGGTGCGCCAGCCGGTTGGCGGCGGCTGCAGGGTCAGACGTGACAACAGGCGGATCTCTGCTGGCAGGGCCAATCCCGGCTCAACAAGGGTCGCCTTGACCAGCGTCTTGTCAGGGGCTTCTGCTGCGGGAAGATAACCTGTGCTGATCCCCCATGCGGTATCCGCTGCTTTAACCGGCTTTGGTGGCTTTGGACCAACAGGTTTTGCTGCAGGTGCAGATGTACACGCCGGTGCTGTGGTAACCGGATTAAAGGCAACCACCACCCGATTGCCTGCCGCAACCAGCTGATCCAGCTCGGCAATCTCTTTCTTGTCAGCAGTAGCCAGTTCGTGGTGACTATTGCCCAGCAGCAGGATCGTGCTTGCGGTTACCTTCTGGTGGGCAAGGGAGCGATAATTACGCTGTAGCTTAACCCTACCGGTGCGCTCCAGGGCCTGGTACAGCGCCATGCTTCCCTGGGGATCACTGCGCAGGGATGAACCTGCCGGAAAGATATCCCCGGCTTCAAAACGCAAGGCAAAGAGCTGGTAGAGGGAGGCAGCCGCCAGAACCAGCAACAGGCAGAAGGTGAGGATCAGCAGTTTACTGCGTGCGGACATCGCTGGTGATCCTCCGGTGGTTATCTAGGTAGCTGCGGACCGTCTCGTCATCCGGCAGGTGCATACCGTACCAGGCTGCCTCAAAGATCCGCAGGTTCAGAGAAAACGCCTCGCTTAACCGGGGCATGGCATGGCTGAAGCGCAACAGCTCCCGCTCGTAATCGTGGTTGGTCTTGCAGCGGGCGATGCTCACCAGCTTTGCATCGGCCAAGGCAGCCAGTGTGGCCAGGTACAGCGCCCGCAGCCCCAGACGCAGCTCTCCTTTTTCCAGCAGCTCACGGGCCAGGGCCAACCAGCGTTCTTCGGTCAGCTCACTGGCAATAACCGATTCATCGTGGAGATCAGGCGTCACCTGCAGGGTGTGCATCGGCAGTTCTGCTTCCGGTTTAGGGGTGCGACGCAGCCGACGCCAGGCAAAGATGGCCCCAAAGCAAAGCAGCAACGCCAGCAGGACGTACATCAGCAGCAGTGCAATATCTGAAAAATTACCGCCCCAGTTAGGTTTTGCCCCGGAAAATGACGGCTTGGGCAGTTTTTTATACAGCCATTTGATGACATCGCCAATCCAGCTTCCCACCGTACCGGCGGTATCCTGGACCCAGGTAATGATGGACTGCATGAAACCGGGCAGTTCTCTCTTTTCCAGCTGGTGGTGTTCACGTGGCAGACGCCAGGCAAAACGCGGGTCCTTGATCACCTGCTCAACTGCCCGATCAAGCTGGGCTGCGCGTTGCTGCAGCTGTTGTTGCGGTTCAACAACCGGCGAAGCAGCGTGGGCAGGCAGAGAGACACAGGTTAGAAGGCTGAAAGAGAGAAGAAGCACCAGCAGGGTTGCCCGGCCTGAAACCGTCTGTATCTGGGCCCGCAGATCAGCGCCGCTGGACAGAGATTCCCCATAGTGGCAGCGCAGCACGTAGCAGGCCTTGATCAGTGGATCAAGACAGAGCTGGGTGATGACGGCGATCGCAGCCCAAAAGGTTGAGTTAAGCAGCATCTGGTTACTGCGGGTAAAGATGGTCTCAATCCCGAACAGGCTCTTGAGCAGACGGGGCAGGAAGTAGACACCAACCGCAATATTGGCAAACAGCACAAGAAAAACAAGTGATAACAGCGCCAGCAGCAAGTGGTTTTGACCGGGCCAGAGCAGGGCCAGCCGACGTGCCTTACGTTGCACGGTGCGCCAATCCGGTCCGCCCAATACGGTAATGTTCTGAAAAAAGGCATAACACCAGCCAAACGGCAGGGTTATCAGCCCAGCCAGCGGCAGGATGATAAAACCCCACGGCTGCAGGCCGCCCTGCACCATGACACTACCGGTAAGGGAAGGCAGCTCGGCAGCCCCCCCCAGTTGCATCAGCAGACGACCTGAAAAGCGGCTTTGCCAGACCTTCATCCAAATAAACAGGATCGACAGGGCCAGCGCACCTCCGGCCAGCCGCAGGTCTGCATCGGCACTGCGGCTCATATCAGCCCAAAACCAGAGCAGCACCAGCATAAACGGCAGGGTGCCCAGATAATAGCTGGCCAGGGTATCCAGCGGAGTCTGGCGCAGCAGGGCGGTGGCCTGTTCCAGCAGTTCCACAGCCCCGATCCCTTTTTCAAGACTCTTGGGACGCAGGATCATGGGTGTTCCTCAAACAAACGCCAGATATGACCTTCATGAAATGACGAGGGGATCAGCAGCAGGCCGCGGCCTGCCATGAAAAAGCAGAACCAGAGAATCAACAAACCGATCCCAAGCTGCATAACGCCGGTTAGAATGCTGCGGAAACGGAAAGAACGGGCTGTATCGGCCGGTCGCCCCAGGCAGCGGGCACAGGTCATTCTGCCAGCATGTTCCGTGACACATTCACGGCAGAAAAAATTGCCGCATTGGGCACAGCGGGCCACTGCCTCGCGGTTTGCATGGTTAAAACAGCGCTGAACCTTCAGACTGCTCATGGGGTTGGTGACGGTGCCGGGGTGGAGGGTGCGCCTGTCCGTTGGTTGTCATAACGGGACAGCAGTTCACTACGCAGCATACTGCCCTGCTGGGCAGCGACCAGAGGCCGCAGTTCCTGAATCAGGCGGGTTACCTTACGGGTTCGCTGCAGGGCAGGGATATCGACCAGCCCCAGCGGGGTCAGCAGATTGGTCTTGCAGGTGGGACCTTTGAGCAGATTGACCAGAAAAACGATCAGAAACGGCGTACCTACAATAAAAAGTGCAATGGTGCCGCCTGAAAAAATATCGTTGGTATTCAGGATAACGATCCCGCACAGACCAACGACAATCCCCAGCAAGATATTAAGCAGCATCCAGGTCTTGGTGCGCTGTGACACGATCCCTTTCAGGTCTTTCAGGTAAATCCGCACATAATCTTCGGTATACCCGGTGGATTTAACTGACAGCAGATGGTCATCACCCAACCAAAGCGAACAACGCATGATCATGGCAATGCTACCACGGGCTATACGGCGGTATTTGATCGGTTGGGCCGGGCTGGTCATGAGTTCCACTTCTGAAACAGGAATACACCCAGCGCAGCCCAGCCAATTATTTGCAGCACTGAAAACAGCAGCGCCAGAATAATCCGTATCCTGGTGCGGGGCAGGATACTGGAAGGTTTGCGCCAGGCAGTTACAGCAAGATACAAGGCGATCGGCGCGGTGATTAGGGTTACGGGCCAGATCAAGAGCGGTAACAGGGTTGTGTTCAGGGCAATGCTGTCATGCAGGGTTCGCTTGGTGACCAGTTCAGAAAGCTGTTCATTCTGGCGGCCCTGCTCCAGGCAGACCGGACAGAGGCAGCGTCCAGCCAGATCAATCTCACAGAGACTGCAGATAAAACGGCCGCAACTACTGCAGATTTTAACCGCCTGCTTGTCCGGGTGATAAAAGCAGCTTGCCTCCCCCTCTGCCACCTGCAGACCGACACTGCCACCTTCATGCAGTGGTCGCAGAATAGCCGGAAACAGTTCAACCTGCAGCTGCCTTGAACAGTGCGGACAGTGGATTGATTCACCACTGTTGCAAAGTGCTGCCGGTAACGGTGTATGGCAGGAGCTGCACAGCAGAGGGAAAAGCGAACGTTCACCAGAGGTCATTACTTGAAAACCACCCTGGTGTTACAGATCCGGTCGTGCAAGGTACGTTTTTCATCATCAAAGGCAGCCATAATATAGCCGATCGCCATGATCATACCGCTCAGCATCTCAGCAAAATAACGTCCCACCGCACGGCCAGCGCTGATCTTGTCACCATCAGCAGTGACCACCTTCAGACCACAGGCCATCTTGCCGGGAGTTGCCTGATGATTTCCACTCAGAAAGTAGATGTTGTAGGCAATACCAACTCCAACCTGGATACACACATTCATAATGGCTGCCACAATTGCCATCTGTGGGGAGTTGTTTGAGGCGATCAGAAAGGTTGTTGCCATGGTGGTGGCAAAGTTTACGACCCAGAGGATAATACCGTCGATCATTTTAGCACCGAAGCGGATCCAGAAACCGGCATAGCGCAGATCGCCGGTATTTCCCATCCCCATGGCCAGCATCTGCACGTAGGTCGGCTTGCAGGAGGCGCAGACCAGCTTATCGCCAAAGCGGACCATCTGGCTTTGGGCAAAACGCCCCTTGCAGACAGCGCAGTTGCCGGAGCTTCTGTCTTCAGCTGCAGCAACAGACGGAGGAAGTGTAATGGCTCCATTGCCCGCTGCTGACTGGCGGTTGCGGGCTGCCTCGCAGGCGTTGCAAAGTCCGCCGCTGCCTTCGATAATCCCGCCACAGGCCGGGCAGGGCCGTAGTGGAGCCGGTTCAGCTGCCAGCGCTGGCGGCACCGGGATTACGGGCGGGGCAACAGCTGCTGATTCCAGTGGAGGGAGCGGGAAACTTTGCTTGCAGCGGGGGCAGTTGATACTGGTTGCACCGACAGGTCGTTTTGAATCGTCCAGCTGGCCGCTGGCGCCGCAGTGGGGGCAGGTAATCGTCATGCTCACCTCATGAGGGATAGTAAAAACACCGTAATTGTTATAGCGCGGTTTTCAGGATTGTCAAACTTCTGGTAAGCTTCTCAGCAGAGCCAGATTGACCTGGTCCATGGCATCGTCATCCCCCTTGGGGGTTTCCAGTATCTTCGGAATGGCAACAAAACGGGGGTCGTTCATGATGAAACGAAACGGCTCCAGCCCCAAGGTGCCCTGACCGATATGCTCATGGCGGTCCACTCGGCTGCCCAGCCCTTTTTTGGAATCATTGAAGTGAAAACAGTGCAGCCGCTCAATCCCCAGCAGCCGATCAAACTGCGCCATGACATCTGCGTACCCTTCCGGTGTGGCGGTGTTGTAACCGGCAGCAAAGGTGTGGCAGGTATCAAAGCAGACTCCAAAGCGATCTGGATACTTTGAACCGTTGATGATGGTCTGCAGCTCTTCAAAGGTGCGCCCCAGGTTGGTGCCCTGTCCGGCAGTGGTCTCCAGCAGTATCAGTCCTTCATACTCAGGGGTCTGTTCAAACAGCTGATCAAAGGCACTGATCACCCGCTCTAGCCCGACCTCAGGTGAATCGGTGGTGTGGGAACCGGGGTGCATCACGATCTTGTTGATCCCCAGCCTGGCACAGGTGGCCATTTCATCGCCAAAGGCGATCAGGCTCTTGTCGCGGGTATCCCCTTCCGGGGCTGCCAGATTGATCAGGTAGATGTCGTGAGAGATGACCTCATGCAGGCCAGAGGCAGCAAAGCTGCTGCGGAACAGGTCCGCATCCTTGTCGCTGATCGGCTTGCCTTTCCACTGGTTGGAGGAGCGGGTAAAGATCTGCAGGGTACCGCAACCGGCAGCAACGGCCCGCTCAATCGACTTATGCAGGCCACCGGAGATGGACATATGGGCGCCAAGATAATCAGGCATGGTTAATCCCTCGGTACAGCAAGCATTTTATCCAGCGCAGCCTGGGCCTTAAGCCTGACCTCTTCGCTCACGGTCACGGTCGGCTGCATGGTCTGCAGCGCCAGCAGGATATCCTCCAGAGAGGTCAGCTTCATGTTGGGGCAGATCAGGGCTGGCGAGGCCAGGATAAATTCTTTGTCCGGGCTATCCTCCCGCAGCTTGAAGAGAATCCCGGCTTCGGTGCCGATGATGAACTTTTTGGTCGTACTCTTAGCACAGTAGCTATACATGCCGCTGGTGGAGCAGACATGGTCAGCCAGGGCTGAGACCTCGGGGGCGCATTCCGGGTGGCAGATGAACAGGGCGTCAGGATGGGCGGCCTTGATCTCCTGTACCCTGTCAGCGGTCAGCCGCTCATGGGTAGGGCAGTAGCCTTCCCAGTAGATAAACTCCTTGTCCGGCAGCTGTTTGGCGATCCAGCGTCCCAGGTTGCGGTCCGGCGCAAAGATCAGCTTCTGCTCTTTCAGAGACCGCACCACCGAGACCGCATTGGCTGAGGTACAGCAGATATCTGACTCTGCCTTGACCGCTGCCGACGAGTTGACATAGGTCACCACCGGCAGGCCGGGGTGCTGAGCCTTCAATGCCTGCAGACCGGAAACATCCACCATATCAGCCATGGGACAACCGGCATCGGCCCGTGGCAGCAACACTTTTTTACCGGGCGAAAGAATTGCGGCAGATTCAGCCATAAAATGCACACCGCAAAAGACAATCACGTCGGCAGCGGTCTTGGCGGCCTCCATGGAAAGCTGCAGTGAATCGCCGGTGATGTCGGCAATGGCCTGCACCTCGTCACGCATGTAGTTGTGGGCCAGCAAAACGGCATTGCGCTCCTTGAGCAGGTGCCGGATTTCAGTACGGATATCAGCGGTGGACATGTCCCCTCCAGTGCGACTTGCTGTTGACAAGCGCAAGCATAAAAAGTTATATATTTTTCTTCGGGATGTAGCGCAGCCTGGTAGCGCACCTGCTTCGGGAGTAGGGGGTCGCTAGTTCGAATCTAGTCATCCCGACCAGAAAAATTAGGGGGTTACGCCTAAAGGCGTGACCCTTTTCTGTTTTAAGCCCTTACACACCTAATTCCAGGCAACCGATGAACATTTTTAACAAAGTCCTGAAGCAAATACAATGCCTCATCAAGCATTACGGCCCCATGCTGGTGCAGGGGGCCGTAATGTTGTGACGATATATAGCTACAATCAGCTACTTGGCCGCGGGTGGTGTTGTCGTTTGCGGTGTTTGAGCTGCTGCTGCCGGTGCAGTTGAAGCCTTTTTTAATGCCTCAATCTGGGCAGCCAGGGCGGCTTTTTCATCAGCAAGCACTAGGTTCTGCGTCTCCAGCTTTTTCTTCTCTGCAGCAACCTGCTCAAGTTGCGCAGAAAGCTTTGCCTGATCAGCCTTTATGGTGGTCAACTCTTTGGAAGCGGTCTCACACTTCTGCAGATCCTGACGCAGCTTGTCTTCGCTCTGCTTACGCTCTTCAAGTTGCTTAACCCTGGCCTTCATCAGAGTCAGCTGTTTATCAACCGCAGCAGTTTCCTCTCCAGCACGACCTGTGGCAGCCCGTGAACCAGTTAGAACCAGCGCCATATCTACCATCTGCAGGTTATGGGCAATCTCCTGTTCTGCTTCCGGCTTAAGCCCGCCAAGCCCCATCCACTGCCGCCCCTTATCATAGCCCTGCTCTGCCTTTTTTAAGGAGGCACGTGCCTTGTCTATTTCCGTCAAGGCCTGGGGATAATTGCCTACCTTGGCTGCAAGTTCTTCAATACCGGTCTTTGCCGCAGCAATTTTTGCAGGATAATCAATCTTATCTGCTGCAAAGGCTAAAGATCCGCTGCAGATGACACTCACCATAATGAGAACGAACAGATACATTCGTGTCATATCACTTCCCTCCTGTCTGCAACAACTGATCAAACTGAGCCTCAAGTTTTTTCAATTCTGCTCTCCGCAGCACTAACTGTTCAGCTGCCTCCATCTCGGCCCCCTTGGCCTCGGCAATGGTCAGCTGAAGATCCACCAGTTCTGCTTTTTGCAGCGCAAGCGGACCGTTTTTTGCGGCGATTGCCGCTTTTACTGCACCAAGCGTCTCCTGGGCCGTAGCAAGTTGGCTTTTTGAATAATCAGCAGCCTTACCTGCGCTAATTTTTGCAATCCGCTCAGTCAATGGCTGTAACCTGTCAGAAGCATCTTTCAGTTCATCAGCAAACCCGCTGCCTGCCGTAAAAACCAGCAGACAGAATAGTCCTGCTATCAGACGTTTCATACTATAGTACCCCCTTTGGTAACGTTAGCGTGCAACCGCAAGCTGTTGCTACCCTATACACCCGGAACCGCATCCGGTCAAATCAGCGGCCTTGATTTACCCCGGACTGCGGGCACAAAAAAACCCGACGGTAATAACCGTCGGGTTTTAAAAACAGGGTGTGGCTCAGAATCAGGAAGGATAGACAGAAACCTTCTTACGATCACGGCCCATACGCTCAAACTTGACAACCCCTTCAATCAGAGCGAACAGCGTATGGTCTCTACCACAACCAACATTGTTGCCTGGATGAATCTGGGTACCACGTTGACGATAGATGATATTGCCAGCCAGAACTGACTCGCCACCAAATTTTTTACAACCAAGTCGTTGACCGTCAGAATCGCGGCCGTTACGTGAACTACCACCAGCTTTTTTATGTGCCATGGTTCTTTCTCCTCAAAAAATAATCGTAAGCGCTTAGGCGCTAATCTTCTCAATCTTCAGTACCGTGTGGTACTGGCGGTGTCCGATCAGCTTGCGGCTGTTCTTACGGCGCTTTGACTTGAAGACCAGAATCTTCTTGTCACGGTCTTGCACAACAACCTTGGCAGTTACTGATGCACCAGCCACCAGGGGAGCTCCAACCTTAACGGCATCGCCGCCAATCATCAGAACCTCTGCCAACTCAATCGTGTCACCCACGACGTTGTCCAGTTTTTCAACCTTCAGGAAATCGCCTTCAGCGACCTTGTATTGCTTGCCACCCGTCTTAATTACAGCATACATAGTTTGGTACCACCTGTTCGTATTTTACAGAGTTGTGGACTATAGTTAAAGGATTCCACTACGTCAAGCACTTTTTCTGATGAGCAAATAAAAATCTCGAATAATCTGCAACTACGAGCAGCTACAACTCTGCTGATCCTTATGGTACGAAAGCCGCACCCCGCACTTCTGGCACCGCCAGAAGAGACCGCCTCAGCCAGGTAGCAGGATCATCTTCCCTTTGCATTCCGGGCATTCTTTTTCATTTTGCATCTGCGACTCCTTTTCCAGGTATAAAAGCTATGCAACCGTCACGCAAACACTACCCACTCCGGCAATGCTGGCCTCCATCCGGTCTCCGGCCTGTACCCGGCCAACCCCGGCAGGGGTGCCGGTCAGGATCACGTCCCCTTCTTCCAAGGTAAAGATGCCGGACAGATAGCTGATGATCCTGGCCACGCTGTTGATCATCAGTCCGGTTGAGCCGTTCTGACGCTGCTCACCATTCAAGGCCAGACAGATGGTCAGGTTTTGCGGATCAGCCACCTTGTCAGCCGGTACAAAATCAGACAGCGGGCAGGAGGTATCAAACCCCTTGGCGATCTCCCAAGGCAGCCCCTTTTTCTTCAGATTGTCCTGCACATCCCGCAGGGTCATATCAATTGCCACACCATAGCCTGCCACATGGGCAAGCGCGTCAGCTTCAGCAATATCCTTACCTTCCGAGCCGATCAGCACCGCCAGCTCTGCCTCATAGTGACAGTCACTGCTGTAAGCCGGAATCACCACTGCCTCGCCGTTACCTATTATCGCCGTGGATGGCTTCATAAAAATTATTGGCGCAGAAGGGGCCTCATTGCCCAGCTCTTTGATATGATCCACATAGTTGCGGCCAATACAGAGGATCTTGCCGACGATATATTCGTTGTCTATTGCCGGGATTGATACGGTTTTCATAGCAGGCTCTCTCCGGTCATCTCTTGAGGCTGTTGCATCCCCAGCAGTTTCAGCATGGTTGGTGCGATGTCGGCCAGCTTGCCGCCCTCTTTCAGCGTAGCCCCCTTGCGGGCATCATCCACCAGAATCAGCCAGACCGGGTTGCAGGTGTGGGCGGTGTACGGTTCGCCGTTTTCATCAGCCATCTGTTCTGCATTGCCGTGATCAGCGGTAATCAGCACGCTACCACCCAGCTGACGGACTTTTTCCACCACCTTGCCAGCACAGGCATCCACCGCCTCTACGGCACGGATCGCTGCTGGCAGAATACCGGTATGGCCAACCATGTCGCAGTTGGCAAAGTTAAGGATAATCACATCATAAAAATCCTGATCCAGCCGTTTAACCAGCTCATCAGCCACCAGGTAGGCGCTCATCTCCGGCTTCTGGTCGTAGGTGGCCACCTCTTTAGGGGAAGGGATCAGGGCACGATCCTCATCGCTAAACGGGGCCTCGACACCACCGTTAAAGAAGAAGGTGACATGGGCGTATTTTTCGGTTTCGGCAATCCGCAACTGCTTCAGACCCGCCTCTGCCAGTACGCCCCCCAGCAGGTTGGTCAGCTCTTGCTGCGCATAGGCGATCGGCAGACCAAAGGTGGCATCATATTCGGTCATGCAGACATAGCCGGAGAGCTTCGGTACCCGCTGGCGCTGAAAACCGTCAAACTGCTCAAAGGTCAGGCTACGGGTGATCTCGCGGGCGCGGTCTGAACGGAAGTTAAAAAAGATAATCCCATCACCGTCATTGACGGTACCTACCGGAGTACCATCCGCACAGATCACACAGGGCAGCACAAATTCATCATGCACACCAGCCCCGTAGCTGGACTGAATCGCCTCTGCTGATGAGGCGCGACATGTCCCCTGGCCCAGCACCATGGCGTTATAGGCCTGTTCAACCCGTTCCCAGCGGTTGTCCCGATCCATGGCATAGTAGCGTCCCATCACCGTGGCAACCTTGCCACAACCGATCGTACCCAGCTCTGCCTCAAGCTCTTCAAGATAACCGGCTCCACTCTGGGGCGGTGTATCCCTGCCATCCAGCAGGCAGTGGATGAATACGTCCGTCAGCCCCTGTTGCTTGGCCAGCTTGACCAGGGCATACAGGTGGGTGTTGTGGGAGTGTACCCCGCCATCGGACAGCAGCCCTGCCAGGTGCAGGCGTCCACGGCTGGCCTTAACCTTGGCAATACAGTCCAGCAGGATCGGATTGGTGAAAAAATCGCCATCATCAATGGACTTGGTGATCCGGGTGAAATCCTGATAGACAACCCGACCGGCCCCCAGGTTGAGGTGCCCCACCTCGGAATTGCCCATCTGGCCTTCCGGCAGCCCCACTGCCATGCCGGAGGTCTTAATCTGCACATGGGGAAATTCCTGCAGGTATCCAGCAAGATTAGGGGCCTTGGCCATGGCAACGGCGTTGCTGTCAGGACAGGGGTTGATACCCCAGCCATCCAGAATCATCAGCATTAACGGTTTTTTCATATACGAATACCTCTGGCTACATCCGCGGTCCCATGGGCGAGCCACCCATGCCGGATGATTTTTTCTTTGTCTTGTCAATCTGTTCTACGATCACCTGATCGCCTTCCTTCAGACCACCCTCAACAAGTTCGACAAAGCTGGCATCGCCAAGACCGGTGGTGACCGGTACCGCCACCGGCTTATCCTCTTTCAGCAGATACACCTTCTGTTGCGCTCCGCCAGACTTGCCTTTACCACCCCCTGCCGGTCTTTGGCCTGCCTTTGCTGATTTCTTATCCGTATCTGTCTTGGGGCGGAAACGCAGTGCCGCAGCAGGCAGCTTCAAAACGCCATCACGGCGGCCGGTCTCAATCGAGACATTGGCGGTCATGCCAGGCTTCAACTGCAGGTCCTTGTTATCCACCTGCACCACCACAATATAGGTGACCACGTTCTGGACCGTAATCGGGGCAGAGCGGATCTGGGTGACACGTCCCTTGAAATTGCGGTCAGGGTAGGCATCAACCGTAAAGCTGGCAGCCTGATCCAGACGGGCACGGCTGATGTCTGCCTCATCCACGCTGGTCTCAATCTGCATCTTGGTCAGGTCCTGGGCAATGGAAAACAGGGTCGGGGTCTGAAACGAGGCAGCCACGGTCTGGCCCACATCAATACTGCGTGAAATAACAACGCCATCCACCGGAGAACGGATCACCGAATTTTTCAGGTTAGTCTCAGCCTGCATCAAGGTGCCACGGTACTGAGTCACGCCGGCCTCAGCCGACTTGATCCCTGCCAAGGCCGAATCATACGCGGTCTGGGAGGCATCAAAATCACTCTGGGCAACAATCCCTTGGCTGATCAGCTGTTTATTACGCTCAAGGGTCCGTTTGGCATCCGCCAGAACGACCTTTGCCTTCTGCAGGTTGGCCTGGGCATTCAGGAAGTTGCCTCTGGCCTGCTCAACCTGGGCAAGAAACAGGGCCGGATCGATCTCGGCAATCACCTGTCCTTTTTTCACCCTTGAGTTGTAATCAACCAGCAGTTTTTGAATGGTTCCAGACACCTGCGAGCCAACCTGCACCGTGGTGACCGGATTCACCGTGCCGGTGGCTGAGATGGCAGCAACAACGTTCCCTTTTTCAAGCGGGACCGTCTTGTAGCTAACCTTGGGGGCGCGTCCGAAAAAGAACCAGACGCCAGCGGCGATGGCACCAACAAGTATGATGGCTATAATAATATATTTTTTCATGATTCAGCAGATTACGCACAAAAAAACCCCGTGTCAACCGACACGGGGTTCGTTGTTGTCTGCCTGCCGATACGCTTTCGGCAGGCTAGCTTCGGCACCCTTCCTTGCAGTGGGATACCGGACGGATTCTAAAGTGTGCAGTCCACATAACAGGATTCTCCTTTCGGGCGGAGTTAACTGATGTATAAAAATAATAATAACCGCTACCACAAAAGTCAATCCCGCAAGCGTCATTTACTTTGTAATGCCGCCAATGACGGCTTTTGCTTGAAACAGACCGTGGCCGACGTTATAACTGTTCCGAACAACAAACAAAACGAGGTGCCACAGATGTCTTTCCGAACCATAGAATGGCGCGATGACGCCGTGATCATGATTGACCAGACCCGCCTGCCGATGGAAGAGATCTATCAACGCTACACTGATTTTAATGCAGTGGCAGAGGCGATCAAGGGGATGGTGGTCCGCGGGGCACCGGCCATCGGCGTAGCTGCTGCCATGGGCGTTGCCTTGGGAGCGCGGGAGATCATTGCCGACACCCAGGAATCATTCTTCCGCCAACTTGATAATGTCTGCGATGTGATGGCCCGCACCCGGCCAACGGCAGTCAACCTGTTCTGGGCCATTGAGCGGATGAAGCAGAAGGCACAATCTCTGAAAGGCAGCCCGCTGGACACGATCCGGGCCGGACTAAAGGAAGAGGCGATCCGGATTGAGGCAGAAGACCTGGCCATCTGCAAAAATATCGGCAAACACGGCGCAGATCTGATTCCAGTTGGGGCAACAGTACTGACCCACTGCAATGCCGGCGGTCTGGCAACTGCAGGCTACGGCACCGCCCTGGGGGTAATCCGGGCAGCCCATGAGGCAGGTAAAAAGATTCAGGTCTTTTCCGACGAGACCCGCCCCTGGCTGCAGGGGGCCCGCCTGACCACCTGGGAGCTGATGAAGGACAAGATCCCGGTCACGCTGATCTCAGACAACATGGCCGGTTTCTTCATGTCACGGGGCGAAATCACCTGCTGCGTGGTGGGTGCCGACCGGATTGCTGCCAATGGTGATACCGCCAACAAAATCGGCACTTTCAGTGTGGCGGTGCTGGCCAAAGAGCATGGTATTCCGTTCTATGTGGCAGCTCCGGTTTCCACTCTGGACCTGTCCCTGAGCGACGGTTCACAGATCCCGATTGAAGAACGCCCGACAACCGAAGTCACCCATATCCGCGGCCTGCCGATTGCACCTGAGGGGGTTAAGGTGCGTAACCCCTCCTTTGATGTGACACCGGCAAAGTATATTACCGCCATCATCACCGAACATGGTGTGGCCAAGGGTAACTACCAAGAGGAGCTGGCAGCCCTGGCTGCTGTCTGATATGCCAGGCACCCGTTTTGACCATAACTTTTCCTGGATCATGGCCCTTGAGGATGAGCCGTCCCGTGATCAGGAACTGATCCGGCTGCTTGAGCAATCCGGCTTTGCCTATGGCGCCCGCTCGGCAACCAATCTGCTGCTGATGGCAGGCCTCTTTTCCGCTGAAACCCTTCTGAAGATTGCATTGGCAGCGCTGCATACCCCTTCGCCGGACATGGCCTTAAACGGCTTTGAGCGTCTGGTGGGGATACTTGACCGCAGCCACCTGATGACCGTCATCGCCAATCGTAGACGTCTGAGTCAGTGCATGTTCCTGTGCGGAGCCTCGCCTTTTCTGACCAACCTGATCTTTAAGGAACCGTCCTTTTTCTCCCGCCTCTTTGCCGACAATGAACTGGATCAGTCCCGCACCAGGGCCGAACTGCTGGCTGCCCTGCGTCGCAACACACCGGACCATGCTGACCTGCAGAGCTTAATGAAGGTCTTGCGTTGTTTCAAACGCTTTGAAATCCTGCGGATTGCCGCCCGCGACCTGAACGGACTGGCACCACTGGAAGAGGTGACCAGAGAATTATCAGATCTGGCAGCGGCCACGCTGCAGGTGGCCTACGAGACCTGCCACCACCTGCTGACACAGGAGTATGGCAAACCGCTTAAGCAAACCGATGATGGCCCCCGGACAGCCGTAATGACTATCCTGGGCATGGGCAAATTCGGGGGCCGGGAACTTAACTTCTCTTCTGACATCGATATTATCTTCTTTTATGAGACCGATAACGGCGAAACCGCTGGTATTGACGATGACCGTGGCGGGCGCAAGGGAGTGATCTCCCTGCATGCCTTCTTTAACAAACTGGCTGAGCAGGTCACCAAGGCGATGAATCAGGTCACTGAAGACGGCTTTGTCTTCCGGGTGGATGTGGGACTGCGACCAGAAGGCAAATCAGGCGACATGGCGGTATCGCTGCGTTCTGCCGAGATCTACTACGAATCATGGGGACAGTCCTGGGAGCGGACCGCCATGCTCAAGGCCCGGCCAGTGGCTGGTTCACGGGAACTGGGTGAACAGCTGCTACAGACCCTGATCCCCTTTGTCTATCGCAAATACCTCGACTACACCCTGATCGAGGATATGAAGCTGATGAAGCAACGGATTGATGCCTCCCTGACCCGTAACCGTGAAGGAGAGATCAACCTGAAGCTCGGCAGGGGTGGTATCCGGGAGATTGAGTTCTTTATCCAGGCCCTGCAGCTGGTCTATGCAGGCAAGATGCCCCGCCTGCGTGAACGCAACTCACTGATTGCGCTGGAACTGCTGGCAGAGGCAAAGCTGATCAGCGATGATGACCGCCAGCAACTGAGTGATGCCTACCGTTTTCTGCGTACCGTTGAGCACCGTATTCAAGTGGTGCAGGAACGCCAGACCCACAGCCTGCCGACCAAAGAGGATGAACTGCTGGCACTGGCCCGCCGCAGCGGTTTCCTGCGGGATAACGGACTGCAGCGTTTCAAAGAGACCCTTGAGCAACATCGCCAACGGGTAGCCGCCATCTTTGGCAGCCTGTTCCACAGCCGCGATGAACAGTTGCAACAGCAGCAGGCAAGGCCGGAAATCCTCTATCTGTTGGATACCAAGGCAGAACCGGATCTGGTCAAGGATATGCTGGCAGAACGGCGGCTGGAGGATGTGGACCGCGCCTTTGATAACCTGGCCCTGCTGCGCAGTGGCCCGATCAAGGGCAATGTCACTGAACGTAACCGCCGTATCCATGCCCAGATCGCGCCGCCATTCCTGCAGGCATTGCTTGATGCACCTGACCCGGATATGGCCCTGGCCCATACAGAGCGTTTTCTCTCGGCAATTAGTGGCAGATCATCCTGCTATGCCCTGCTGGCTGAAAACCACGATGCCCTGCGGCTGCTGGCCACCCTGTTCGGCACATCTGCCTTCCTGTCCAAGATCCTGATCAGCCACCCGGAACTGCTTGAATCAATGGTGGCCCACACCTACGCCTCCATGGTCAAGCCACGGGAGGTAATGGATGAAGAACTTACAGGCCTACTGCTGCAGGCAGAGGATTTTGAAGAACGGCTGGATGTCTTGCGGCGTTACCGCAATGAAGAGTTCCTGCGGATCGGCCTGAACGACATTCACGGCCATCTGGGCCAGGGCGCGATTGCCTCCCAGCTCTCCTGCCTGGCCGAGGTCTGCCTTGAAGAGGCCTACCGGCTGGCCACCACCGAACTGGCCCGCTTTGGACGCCCCCGCTATCAGGATAACAGTCAGTTCCACAGCGCAAGCCTGGCGATCGTCGGCATGGGTAAACTGGGTGGTGAAGAGCTCAATTATCACTCAGACCTGGATATCATCTTCATCTACGACCATCAGGGGACCACTGACGGTGAAAAACAGATCAGTAATCACGAGTACTTTGCCAAGCTGGCCCAGAAGCTGATCTCGATCCTCTCCACCGCCACCCGTGAAGGCTATGTCTACAAGCTGGACACCCGCCTGCGCCCATCGGGCAATGCCGGACCGCTGGTTACCTCGCTGGAATCGTTTCTGACCTACCACCGCACAGAAGCCCAGGTCTGGGAACGTCAGGCCATGGCAAAGGCCCGGGTGGTACTTGGCGAACCTGTCCTGCGCAGCAGCATTGATGCCGTTATCCGGCAGACCGTCTATGGCGCGTCACTGGGAGAAGAGGGAAGACAGGAGATTCACCGCCTGCGGATGCGGATGGAAAACGAGATCGCCAAAGAGACCGCCGGTTCCTACAACATCAAGACCGGTCGCGGTGGCATGGTGGATGTGGAGTTCATCGCCCAGTATCTGCAACTGCGCTACGGCCAGCGCTACCCTGAACTGCGCACCCAAAATACGGTGGTGGCGCTGAAAGAAGTCCAAATCCTCGACATTATTACCGAACAGCAGGCAGACATCCTGATTGCCGGCTACAAATTTCTGCGCAAGCTGGAAAACCGGTTACGCCTGCTGCATGACCACTCCATCAACGACCTTGCCGGGGACCAGCGCTACTTGGACAAACTGGCCCGCCGTCTGGCCTATGATCCGCAGCTGCGGCATCCGGGCGAGGCACTTTTGAAAGACTATGAGGCCACCACGGAAGGGATTCGGGATGTCTTTGAACGGATTCTGGGTGAGTTGGCAGAAGAACATGTTATCAAGGAGAACACCCCATGACCATTGCAGAACAGGTAGCCACCATAGCCAAAAACGCCCGCCAGGCCTCCATTGCCTTGGCCCGGCTTTCCACCACCGTAAAAAATGAAATGCTGCTGAAGATGGCCGAAGCCCTTGAGGCTGGCAGCGCCACGCTGATTGCCGATAATGCCAAAGATCTGGCAGCGGGCAAGGAGAAAGGTCTATCCGATGCCATGCTGGATCGCCTGATGCTGGATACCAAGCGGATCAAAGGGATGGCTGATGCCCTGCGCGAAGTGGCTGGCCTGCCAGACCCAGTAGGCGAGGTCACGAAGATGTCGAAACGGCCCAACGGGATCATGGTGGGTAAGATGCGGATACCGCTGGGGGTGATCGGGATTGTCTACGAGTCCCGTCCCAATGTGACTGCCGATGCGGCAGCACTCTGCCTTAAATCCGGCAATGCCGTGGTGTTGCGGGGCGGCTCCGAGGCAATCCACTCCAACCGGGCCATTGCTGCCATTCTGCAGGGGGTGATGAAGGAGCTGAATATACCTGAAGCCGCCCTGTCTCTGATCCCGTTCACGGAACGGGAAGGGGTGCTGGAGATGCTGAAGCAGGAGGAGCTGATTGACCTGATCATCCCCCGTGGTGGCGAGAGCCTGATCCGCTTTGTGGTGGAGAACTCCCGCATCCCGGTCATCAAGCATTACAAAGGGGTCTGCCACCTGTTTGTGGATGCCACAGCTGATTTTGAGATGGCCACCCGGATCATTATCAACGCCAAGACCCAGCGCCCCGGTGTTTGTAACGCATTGGAAACACTCTTGATCCATAAAGATGTGGCAGCTGCCTTTATCCCGGCCTTTGCCAAGACCCTTGGTGATCTTCAGGTAGAACTGCGGGGAGATGAGGAGTTCAGAAAGTACGCACCCCAGGCAAAGGTTGCCACGGAAGAGGATTGGGCTGCCGAGTATCTGGAGCTGATCTTGGCCTGCAAGGTGGTGGATGATATGGATGCGGCCATTGACCATATTAACCAGTATGGCTCGCTGCACAGCGAGGTGATTGTGACCAGCAATTACGCCAATGCCCAGCGTTTTATCCGGGAGGTCAACTCTTCCTGCGTGCTGGTCAATGCCTCCACCCGCTTTAACGACGGTGGCCAGTTGGGCCTGGGTGCTGAGATCGGCATCTCCACCACCAAGCTGCATTCCTTTGGTCCAATGGGGCTGGAAGATCTGACCACCACCAAGTTTATTGTCTACGGAGATGGGCAGGTCAGGAGTTAAGCTTTAAACACCCTAACGCAGAGAGGCATGAGGAGCAGAGATACAGAGAAAACAAAGCTTTTGGTTTTAATGCGCCCCTATTGGTTTATGCTTTTCTCTGCGTTAAGGTCTATTGTCAGCTCATCTGTTCCGCAATCTTATCCGCCACCCGTACCCCATCCAGGGCCGCCGACATGATCCCCCCTGCATAGCCTGCACCTTCACCACAGGGATACAGGCCGCGCAGGGTGGGGGACTGGAAGTCCTCCCCCCGCAGAATTCGTAGCGGGGCTGAGGTGCGGGTCTCCACCCCGGTTAAGGTCGCCTCCCGTGTCACAAACCCTTTCATCTTCCGATCAAATGAGACAATTCCTTCTCGCAGGGTCGTGCTCACATACTCTGGCAGCAGGGTTGCCAGATCTGCCTCAACCGTGCCAGGACGGTAGCTTGAATGGTAGCTGCCAGTGCCCTGACCGATGAAGGCCAGCAGGTTCTGGGCCGGGGCATGGTAGTTGCCGCCACCAGCGGTAAAGGCTGTCCGCTCCCACTGTTGCTGAAAACGAACCCCGGCCAGCGGATCGCTACCATCAAAGTCTTCGGGACGCACATTGACTACCAGAGCACTGTTGGCAAGACCGGAATCCCGCCCCAGATTACTCATGCCATTAACCACCACCATCTCTGCCTCAGAAGAGCTGGCAACCACCAGCCCACCTGGACACATGCAGAAGGAATAGCAGCTGCGTTTGGTCAGATCGTTATTGTAGGTCAGGGCATAGTCAGCCTTGGGCAGGGCAGGGTGGGGCTTACCATACTGGATCCGGTCGATCACCCCTTGGGGATGTTCCACCCGCAGGCCAATGGCAAACGGCTTGGGCTCCATCACCAGATTCTGGCGGGACAGCATGGCATAGGTGTCTCTGGCGCTGTGGCCAATGGCCAGTACCAGATGTTTGCAGGGAAGTTCGTCCTGACCATTGCTGCGTACAGCGCTCAGCTGGCCGCTGTTGCAGACAAGATCCGTCAGACAGGTGGAAAAACGGATGTCAGCACCGCTTTCCAACAGACCCGCCCGCAGGGCGGCGACCACGCTACGCAGCCGGTCCGTACCAACATGGGGCTTGGCCTGGTAGCGGATCTCCGGCGGCGCGCCAAAGCGGATCAGTTGATCCAGCACCCAGCCGGTATTGGGGTCACGCAGGCGACAGGTCAGCTTGCCATCGGAAAAAGTACCGGCACCACCTTCGCCAAACTGGACATTGCTTTCTGTATCAAGCTGGCCATCCCGCCAGAAGCGAGCCACATCTTTAACCCGCTCCTCAACCGGCTTGCCCCGTTCAAGAATAGTAGCAGCAATACCGTAGGCTGCCAGCCGCAGGGCACAGAACAGTCCGGCCGGTCCCATGCCGACAATCACAATCGGATCAGTGCTGCTACGTTTGGTAAAAATCTGTGGGGTTTCAACCGGAAGCTGCTCAAGATTGGGCGTGCCCTGGTGACGTTTCCAGAAACCGGCCTCGTCGGCCAGACTGAAACTCACGGTGTAGACCAACAGCACCCGAGGTTTTTTACGGGCATCAACCCCCTTGCGCAGGATGCGGAACTGTTGCAAGACGGCAGGGTCAAAACCAAAGAATTTTGCTGTCAGTGCAATCAGACGGCCTTCATCCTCGCCTGGCTGGAGGGTGAGATTACGAAAAAGAAACGGCATGGTATCAGTTGAGGGTGGCCTGGGTCTTGGCGCGTTCGATCAGTTGTTCAACCAGAATCACGATATCAAGTGGCGCGGTGGATTTGGGAATATGGAAACGGGCCCCCATTTCAGGGGTTTCATGTTCGTGGGGCCCTTCCTGAAACATGGAGGTCAGCAGGATAATGATCGGCTGCCGCTCGCCAGCCACCCGGTTGATCTCCATGCAGGTGCTGACCCCGCCCATACGGGGCATGACCAGGTCAGAGATAACCACGTCAGGAAACTTTTCAAGGTAGAGCTTTACCCCTTCAATACCATCGCTGGCAACAAAGACCGTGAACCCGTTTTCCTTGAAGGCATCCGAGAGAATCCGCTGAAAAAAGGGATCATCATCAATAACAAGAATATTAGCTGCTGTAGCTGTCATGAACCCTCAGTGAGTACCCTTTGCCTGTTCACGGGGAATGGTTACCAGAAACGTGGTGCCTGCCTTTGATGTCTGCTCAACCACCACATTGCCATGGTACAAGCGGGCGATACGCCGTGCCACCGGCAGCCCGATACCGGTACCGCGACTTTTGGTTGAGAAAAACGGTTTAAAGATGGCCTCCAGGTGCTCAGCAGCAATCCCGCTGCCATTATCTGCAACACGAATCTCGATTAACCCTTCCGGACTGGTGATCTGAATTGACAACTGTCCACCCTGTGGCAACTCTTCAACCGCATTCATCAACAGGTTGGTAAAAATCTGCTCCAGCTCTGTCCGATCAGCCTTAATCGGGGGGACCGCTTCAGGGCAGTTGAAGCTGACCTTGATCTGACGCGCCTCGATCTGTGGCGAAAAGATCTCCAGTGCATCCTGCACGACCTGATCCAGTCGGATATCATCCACCACCAGCCGGGTCCGGTTGGCAGCATCCACCAATTTGCGGATGATACCATCAATCCGGTCCACCTCTTTCAGAATCTTACTGAGGTAGTCGCCGATCTCCACCTCTTCTACCCCCTGCCCCAGCAGCTGGGTAAAGAGTGAGATGGAGTTGAGCGGATTACGGATTTCATGGGCCATACCGGCCGCCAGATACCCCAGTGCAGCCAGCTTCTCAGTCTGCGCTATCTCGCTCTGGGCCCGGTGCAGCGCCTCAGTCCGCTCCTGCACCCTGGTCTGCAGTTCGCGGTTCCAGGTTTCGATCTCCAGCAGCAGATGCTCACGCTCTGCCTGCAGCGCCTGATTGGCCAACTCAATCTCCCGCAGCTTGAGCACTCCCTCAATACGGTCAGACAGGATGCGAGTGTCAAACGGTTTCAGCAGGTATTCCGAGGCCCCGGCCTTCATCAGTTCTACCGCCAGCTCTTCGTTGCCCCTGCCGGTTGCCATAATGACATAGCAAGAGGGGTACTGAGCCTTAATCTCCAGCAGGGCAGAGAGACCGTTACGATCAGGCAGCTGGTAATCCATCAATACCAACTCCGGCTGATGCGCAGCCAGCTGAGCTAAACCATCGGCAGCGGTTCCGGCAGTCAGCACACGATAGCCTCGGCGCTGCAGAATTATGCTCAGCATCGTTTGAATTGCTGGATCATCATCGACAACCAGTACGGTTGTCGTGACGGCTAGATCACCTGGGTGCATGCAGCAACGAACCCGGCGTTATGGTGTGACAGGAAGGCGGATAGTCATAACCGGACAGGGGGCGCTGCGCACCACCCGTTCTGCAGTGCTGCCAAAAATCAGGTGATCAAGACCGGTGCGACCGTGGGTACCGATGACAATCAATGAAATTTCCTGCTCTGTTGCAACGCGGATAATCTCTTCGTAGGGGACACCGGCAACCACTGATGTTTCAAAGGCGCTGAACTCTTTAATATTTTCAGTACAAAATGTTTCCAGCATCTTAACGGCGCCGGTTTCAATCTCTTGCTCCAGCTGTTCAAAGGAGATATGGGGCACGTAAAAACCACGCAAATCTACCGGCTCATTGATGACATGCAGTACCAACAAAGATGAATTGAAACTCTTGGCCAGCGTCAGGGCGTATTCGCAGGCAACCTCAGAATAGTCGGAAAAATCAATTGCCAGCAGGATTTTTTCAAAACGTTTCATCAGTGATTCTCCTCTCACGTGGCAGGCGGCGGGAACATCTTCCCCATCACCTTTCGCAGCTCCTCCAGCCTCAGAGGCTTGTTCAGATACTCAAAGGCGCCCAGGTTCAACGCCTCAAGGTAGGATTCAACCTCACCAAAGGCGGTAATCATGATCACGTTGCTGGTCGGGTATTCCCGATTCAACTCACGCAAAAAGGTAAGTCCGTTCATCTCCGGCATATTCAGATCGGTAATAATCAGTTCAGCTGGATTGTTTCTCAGGCTGCTTAACGCCTCTAAACCGTTTGCAGCGGTATTAACCTCATACCCTTCGCGGCTCAAAAGACGAGTCAGGGCGATACGAGTGTTTTCCTCGTCATCAACCACCAGAATTCTTTTGAGCTGTTCTGCCACGCCTCACTCCAACCAGAAAAGTACCTGCTTGAGGTAAGTCTAACACGGCGTCCCGGTCTGTCAAGGCGAGTGGATAAACCTTTATGACAGGTATAGTGGACAACGGCCATAGCAGCCAAGAAATCCCGGTTACTGCTTGATCCCATGTGCATCAAGAATGATATAGGCCGGTTTGCCGGGTGATGCCTGTAGCTTCAGGGGGGTGCCGTTCAGTTCGATCTCAACACTGGAGGCATCTGTCAGGTCCAGGGCAATGGTGCGGGCTGCCTTCCACTCAATCAGATCACCACTGGTCAAGTCATACCCCTGGGAAGCAGCATCATCAATAATCACGGACAATGAACTGTTCCGGTTAACCTTCATCCTGACCATGAAACCATCACGCGGCTTTATAAGGGGAACTGCCGGCTCTGCTGATTTTTCCACAACAGGTGTTTGAACTGTTTGCGGTTCAGGGGTGACCGCAGGTGCTGCCTGAACGCTGGAGAGAACCGGCTGAACAGCAACGGTCGGCACCGGCTGCGGTTGTTGCTGAAGCGGTGGTGGCAGGGGGCGTTTTGGTGCAGAGGGTGCCATAAACATGGCGGATACAATCAACGCAACCAGCAACACAGCAGGCAGGAGCAGGCGTTGCCAATTGAAGCTGAAGCCGACTGTTGTCTGATGAGCCTGTTCTGTCTTGGCCGGCTCATCAGAAAGAGCTGCCTCCTGCTGACCAGCCAGCTGAATCAGCTCTTCTGACTGCAGACCAAGATAGGTTGCATAGGTTCTGAGGAATCCTTTGAGATAGGCCGGACTGGGAAGGTCCTGAAAACGATCCTCCTCCAGGGCCCGCAGGTAGGTTTTACCGATTTTGGTGGCTTCAGCCGCCTCTTCAATCGAAATATGGCTAAATTTGCGACAACGGCAGAGAATAGAGCCAACGGTATGCTGTTCTGCTTCGTCAATGGTCACCTGCTGATCATGTTCCACTGTCGGCTCCTACCTGAGCAGGTCAATATAACCCATAGCACTGTGACCAATTTCAGAATCAGGTGAAATCCTGACCACTTCTTTAAAGGCAGCCTTGGCTGCTGCCAGCTTGCTTTGCTTCATCAATGCCAGCCCAAGATGAAAATGTGCCTGGTTATAATCAGGCGCGATCTCAATGGCACGGCGATATTCATCAATAGCCTGCTGTGTTTTACCCTGGGCAAACAGCACACGTCCGGTGGTTACCTTAATCATTGGATTACGCGGATCAGCAGCCCGAACAGCCTGCAACTCCTCCAGGGCCGAGCTGTAATCCCCTTTGCCAAGATAGGCCAGAGAGAGGTTAATCAAGGCATGGTCATGATGGGGATAAAACAGGTCATCCTTGACAGCCCGAAACTGTTGGATGGCATTATCCCAGCGACTGGTTTCAAGATAGAGCACCCCTAAATCATTACGGGCTTCTGAATAATTGGGGCGCAGGGCCAGGGCCCGCAAAAAACGTTGTTCCGCAAGATCAAGACGTCGCTTACCGGTCAGGGCCCGCCCCAGATTGTATTGCAGCTCTGCATTATTGGGGTCCATCTTTTCCGCTTCCGTTAAATCGGTCAACGCTGCGGTGTAGTTACGCTCCTCAAGGTATGAGACCCCCATCTGGAAATGATACGAGGCGGGACGCCCGCTTGACGAGGTGGCAGCACACCCGGTTAGTGTGGATACAACCACCAGAACTGTCAGCAGGGTTCCATAGCGCATGGGGGCTCCTTGTTGTTGGCTAAAAACACGTAACATGCTGTAAAAGCTACCAGACAACCGTATGCTTGTCAATTAAACCCCAGATCCCGAAAACTGGTCAACCCCTTGAAGCTGCGATAGCGGGCCTCAATCTCCGGATAGGTCAAACGCTTCATCCGGTTCAGACTGAAATCCTCCACATTGAAGGAGGCCATCACCGAACCAAAAACCAGGGCCTGCCGGATCCCTTCTTCAGACAGGTCACCGGTATTGGCAAGATAGCCCATGAATCCACCGGCAAAGGTATCGCCAGCACCGGTTGGATCAAAAACCTCTTCCAGGGGCCAGGCCGGTGCGGCAAAAACGGTATCGGCAGTAAACATCAGCACGCCATACTCGCCCCGCTTTACCACCAGACGCTTGCAGCCCTGGTTGATCATCTGACGGGCCGCCTTAACCAGGTTTGCCTCACCGGTCAGCATGCGGGCCTCCCCCTCATTGATCACCACAATATCCACCCGCCGCATGACCTCTTTCAACGCCTCCGGCTTGGAGGAGATCCAGAAGTTCATGCTGTCGCAGGCGGTCAGGCGGGGTTTCTCCACCTGATCCAGCACCTGCAGTTGTAGTTCAGGGTCTATATTGGCCAGAAAGAGGACATCAGTATTGCGATACGTCGCAGGCAGTTCAGGCTTGAAATCCAGCAGCACATTCAACTGGGTGTCAAGGGTCTGGGCCTCATTCAGGTCATAGCCGTACTTGCCGGACCAGTGGAAGGTCTTGCCCGGAATCCGCTGCAAGCCCTGCAGATCGATCTCCCGCGACTTGAGAAAGCTGACATGCTCTTCAGGGAAGTCCTCACCCACCACCGCCACCAGCGAGACATCGCTGAAAAAGCTGGCCGAGGTGGAAAAATAGGTGGCAGAACCGCCCAGGACATTCTCTCCCTTGCCAAAGGGGGTCTCTACCGTATCAAAGGCAACCGTACCGACAACAACAATACCCATTATAGAGCTCCTTAGTTCAAATACTTGGAAACAATCGGACCGAGCTTGGCAACGGTGGCTGCCGGAATCACGGAACGATCAGTAATAATAGCGCTCGCCAGGGCACTGCCACAGCAACAGCTCTGCTCAAGCAGCGTGCTGTCGTGCATCAGCTGCCGGATGATCGCCTTGGACATGACCACATTCTTGTGCATGATCTCCAGAATCGCCTCCACCGTGACATCATCATGGGTTTCATGCCAGCAGTCATAATCAGTGGAGAGTGCAATCACACCGTAGCAGAGCTCAGCCTCACGGGCCAGCTTGGCCTCAGTCAGGTTGGTCATACCGATGATATCCCCCCCCATACTGCGGTAGAGGTATGATTCAGCACGGGTGGAGAAGGCAGGCCCCTCCATACAGATGTAGGTGCCCCCTTTGTGGGTCACAGCACCGGCAGTTTGAGCAGCCCGGAACAGCTTGTCAGACAGACAGGAGCAGACAGGATCGGCAAAACCGACATGGGCCACAATCCCGTTTCCAAAAAAGGTGGCATCCCTGACCCCTTTGGTACGATCAATAAACTGATCTGGTATGACAATGTGGCCAGGCACGACCTCCTCTTTCAGGCTACCCACGGCCGAGACCGAGATGATCCGCTGCACACCCAGCTGCTTCATGCCATAGATGTTGGCCCGATAGTTGACCTCCGATGGCAGCAGGCGATGCCCGCGACCGTGGCGAGGCAGAAAGGCCATCTTTACGCCATTCAGCACGCCGGTTATATACGCATCTGAAGGTGAGCCAAAGGGTGTTTCAAGGACTACTTCCTCAACCTGCTCCAGCCCTTCCATCTCATACAATCCGCTACCACCAATTACGCCAATCATTCCGGTGTCCCCTCTTCCTGCGTCTCTTGCTGTTCTTTTTCCTGCTGTTCACGCTGTTTCTTCCGCAACAGTTTCTCTGCCACCATGGCTGCCGAGGCCTCACGCTGCGCACGCAACAGCTCGCTGCCGGTGTGGGCGGTACTGGCACCCATACAGAAAAAAACTGCAGGATCGTGCTCCGAAGCACGGGCAACCGCCGCCCTGAAGCGGATCAACCCGACAGCCGTCTGTTGTTCATCCAGACCCGGCAGCAGGATTGCAAAACCGTCACCTCCGGTACGAGAGACCAGGTCTTCGGCCCGGAACCCCTCCTTCAGCAGACGGGCTGCCTTCATCAGGATCAGGTCACCCCGTTCCCGGCCCTGTTCATCATTGGTCAGCTGCAGGTTATCAAGGGAAGCGATCACCACGCTGACCGGAAAGCGTCGGCCACGGGAAAGCCGCTCAAACTCGGTATCAAAGTAGGCCCGGTTATAGAGGCCGGTCATCGGATCATGGACCGTCAGATAGGCCAGTTGCTTCTCCCGCTGACGCCGCTCTGAGACATCATGCCCCACACTGAGGATCTCCGGCTGCCCCTTTTCATTGTAGGCAGGGGAGTTATTCCAGGCCACCCAGATCCGGCTGCCGTCCCAGCAGATCGTCTCATGTTCCGAGGTACGGAACTGCTCAGGGTTGGCACCGATTTCCGCAATTAACTGCCGCAGGCTCTGTCCGGTACTTTCCACCTCCGGCACAATGGTACCCACCAGATGCCGACCCACCAGTTCTTCCGGCAAAAACCCAAAAAATTCACAGACATGGGAGTTTGCAAAGGTAATGATGCCATCGCTGGTCCAGCGCAGGATGAAACTGCTGGAACGCTCCACCAGTTCCCGGTAATTGCGTTCGGAAAGCCGCATCCGCTCTTCAATCCGCACCCGGTCAGACACATTGCGGGTCACTCCCTGAAAACCGACCAGATCCCCTGCCTCATCACGGATAGCAGAAACCGACACCTCGGCAGGGACAAGGTTGCCGACCTTGGTAAGTATCAGGACCTCCAGCAGCCGATGGCCAGCTTTTTTCCCTGTCTGTTCTTCAGCCACTCTGGCAGCCAGACGGCCCAGTACAAAATCACGGGAGGCAGGAGAAAGCAGTTCAGGGAGAGGCCGGCCCAACAGCTCTTCAGGGCTATAACCGAATTGCGTTGTGACCGCATTATTAACGTAGCAGAAACAAAGCTCGCGGTCAGTCTGCCAGATCACATCCGGGCAGTTTTCAACCAGACCTTGATAGAGAGAGCAGGGTTCAGGATGCATGTCACACCTCGCAGGCGGTCGCTACAAAGCGGCAGGTACGGGCACCATTGGCCCAGCAATCCACCTCACGCACTACAAAAGGTCGTCCGTTGTAACTCTCCAGCAGTGCAGCGATGAAACCTTCATCATAGGTACAGATCGCATTATCCAGCACCGGCAGACCTGAACAATCCAGGTCCTCTGAGACCGTCACCACAAACTGCCCGTTAATCAGGTCGGCCTCTTCAATGGCCAGAATCCCGATCCCCAGGTCACGCAGGGCCTGGCCAAGCCGTTTGGAGAAAATTTGCAGGTCGGCCACCGGCCCGATCAGCTGATCATAAAAATGTTTACCGGAAAGGTAGCCAGCTTCATATAACATGCTGTCGGCCACAGTCGTGCCGTAATGTTTTTCCAGCACCTCACGCAGGGTAAACTGCATCAGGCGGTAGGTCTCAACCCGCATGGTCGGCCCCAGGTTTGGGCGGCCAACCTCAAGATTTCCCAGCAGTTCCCAACTAAAGGGATGCTTGCACGCAGGATCAGTCATCGGAGGACTCCAGAGCTGGCTGACAATCCAGCTTTCCCTTCAGCTGACCGCAGGCAGCCGAGATATCACTGCCACGGCTGTCACGGGTGATTACGGTAAAATGCCGGTCCAGCAAGTACTTGTGGAACGCATCCAGCGCCGCCCTGGTGGGTGGCCTGAAATCAGCCTTTTCATGGGGGTTAAACGGAATCAGGTTGATTTTGCAGGGGATATCAGACAAGAGCCGCACCAGCCGCTTGGCATCCTCAGGTGTGTCATTCAGCCCGCCCAGCAGGACATATTCGATGGTTATCTTGCGTCGTCCCGGCAGGGGGTAGTTTTTCAAGGCAGCCAGCAGCGTAGCGATCGGATAGGCCTTGTTGACCGGCATAATGCGGTCCCGCAACTCATCGGTAGTGGCATTCAGAGAGACAGCCAGGTTGACGGTTATCTCACGCCCCAGCCGTTCCAGCTCCGGCACCAGGCCACAGGTGGAGACCGTTACCCGCCGGGAGGAAAGCTGTAGCCCGTTGTCCTCTGCCATAATCTGCAAGGCGCTGATAACATTATCCAGGTTATGCAGCGGTTCGCCCATCCCCATCATCACAATGTTGCGCACATCCACATCACGCCGCACCGCCAGAATCTGATTCACAATCTCAGCGGTGGTCAGATTACGGGTCAGATTAAAGGTGCCGGTCAGACAAAAGGCACACTGCATGGCGCATCCGGCCTGGGATGAAATACAGAGGGTGTTGCGATCTTCATCAGGGATGATGACTGATTCCACCGCATTGCCGTCTTCAAGCATAAACAGGTACTTACGGGTGCCGTCGTTGCCCACCTCAATGGTTTCAGGCTCAAGACGACTGATGTAGGCGGTCTGTGCCAGCTCAGTACGCAGCGCCTTGGAGACGTTGGTCATCTCATCAAAGCTGCTGGCATCATGCTGGTACAGCCATTTAAAGATCTGGGTTGCGCGATAGCGTTCTTTGCCCTGCCCCTGAAGAAACTGTTCCAGGGCAGGCAGAGTCAGGTTTTTGAGGTCGGTCAGGAGGGGATTGGGCATAGGTTACACAAAAAAGCGGCCCTGTCACGTTGGTGATAGGGCCGCTTCCGTTTGGCTAGCCCACCAGCTCGAAGCTGTTGAAGAAATACGGAATTTCAAAGGCTGCGGTCTCCGGCGCATCGGAACCGTGGGAAGAGTTTTCCTCGATATTCTTTGCAAACTCCTTGCGGATAGTGCCTGGCTCTGCATTGGCAGGGTTGGTGGCGCCCATCAGAGTCCGCCAGTCAGCAATGGCATTCTCTTTTTGCAGGCAGAGCACGATCACTGGTGAACGGGACATGAAGCTGCAGAGGTCGTTGAAGAACGGACGCTCTTTGTGAACATAGTAAAAGCCTTCTGCCTGGGCACGGGAAAGGTGAATCTTCTTCATACCAACAATGGCAAAACCGGCTTCTTCAATCTTGGTGATGATCTTGCCTGACAGGCCCCGCTCAACAGCGTCCGGCTTGATGATGGCAAAGGTGCGTTCCATAACTTTTCTCCTTCGTAATCAAGTATCAATGAAAGGATGCTCATAGCACGTGACTACGTGAAATGTCAAGCTGTTACGGGCTATCGACACGACACCGGCAAACCTTACAGAGCCAGCTTGAGCTGACCACAATCTGCAGCAACAATACGTTAAATGATTGCCAATACAGCCTGTTACGTTCTATGCTGCGATCCATGTCCAAATCAAAACCTGCCATACAAGCAACCAGCTCACCCCGTCAGGCCGCTTATACCACTTTGCAGCGGCTTGTTAACAGTGACCTGCATGCCGATGACCTGATTGATCAGGAACTGTCCCACAACCAGCTACAAGGGCCTGATCGCGGCCTGTTTGCCGAACTGGCCTTCGGCGTGCTGCGCCGTCAGGGGAGCCTTGACCACTACCTGAAGCAGCTGGTGCAGCAACCCCTTGAACGGCTGGAGCTGCCGGTCCTGTTGCTGTTGCGCCTGGGGCTCTACCAACTGCGCTACCTGGACCGGGTACCCAGCCACGCTGCAGTGCATGCCACCGTAGAACTGACCAATGTCATCCTGCCCCGCGCCAAGGGGTTGATCAACGGCGTCCTGCGCAGCTACCTGCGGCAGCAGGAGTCTCTGACCCTGCCCGACCCGGCCCAGCAACCGGTAGCCTGGCTGGCTGCAGCCTATTCTCTGCCTGGCTGGCTGGCTGAGCAGTGGTTGCAGCAGTTTCCCCAAAGCGAGGCGGCCGGTCTGGCTGCAGCATCAACAGAAATTCCGCCGCTAACCCTGCGTGTCAACAGCCTCAGGACCACCCGCAACGCACTGCTGGAGCGCTTACAGGCTGCAGAGTTTATTGCTGAACCATGCCGGTTTGCCCCAGAAGGGATCCAGATCCTGCAACGCTGCCAGATTACCAGCCTGCCCGGTTTTACTGAAGGCCTGTTCATGGTGCAGGATGAGGCCTCTCAACTGGTCGCCCACCTGCTGGCACCCCAGGCCGGTCAACAGATCCTTGATATGTGCGCTGCACCGGGCGGTAAGGCCACCCATCTTGCTCAGCTGATGAACGACCAGGGCTGCGTTACCGCAACAGACCTGAACGCCCGCCGTATCCGCCGGATCTGTGAGTCTGCGGAACGGCTCGGCTTGACAAGTATTCAGGCTGTGGCCGGTGATGCCCTTGGCAACGACTATCTTGAAGGGATGCAGTTTGACCGGATCCTGCTGGATGCACCCTGCTCCGGCCTGGGTGTCATCCGCCGTAACCCGGAGGCAAAATGGCGCTTGACCCCTGCCGAGATCAGCCGTTGTGCTGCCCGCCAGCGCCTGTTGATTGATGCAGCTGCTGCCCGGCTAAAACCAGGCGGTGTGTTGGTCTATGCCACCTGTTCCACTGCAGTGGAAGAAGATGAAGCGGTAATCAAGGATTTTCTTTCACGTAATCCCGAGTTTGTGGTAGAAAATGGCGCTCAGTTCTTTCCTGAATGGGCTGATCTGTTTGACAACTCCGGCTATCTGCGTGCCTGGCCCCACCGCCACGGAACCGATGGTTTTTTTGCTGCACGACTGAAGAGGATTGACCGATGAAAAAGATAGCGCCATCCATACTTTCTGCTGATTTTTCCCGTCTGGGGGACGAAGTCCGGGCTGTTGAGGCTGCCGGTGCTGATTACATCCATATTGATGTCATGGATGGTCGCTTTGTACCAAACATCACCATCGGCCCGTTGGTGGTTGATGCCGTGCGCAAGGTTACCAGCCTGCCGCTGGATGTGCACCTGATGATTGAAGAACCGGAGCGGTATGTGGAGGAGTTTGCCAAGGCCGGTGCCGATATCATTGTGGTGCATGCCGAGGCCTGCCGCCACCTGCACCGGGTGGTGCAGCAGATCAAGGGACTGGGCAAGAAGGCCGGCGTCTCTCTGAACCCTGCCACTCCGTTGAATGTACTGGACTATGTCCTTGAAGAGCTTGATCTGGTGCTGCTGATGACCGTTAACCCAGGTTTTGGCGGCCAATCGTTTATTGAGGCCTGCATCCCCAAGATTCAAGCCTTGCGTGGCATGCTGGATCGCCGTGGTTGTGAGGCAGAGCTGGAGATCGACGGTGGCGCCAAGCCGTCCAATGTTGCACGGATTGCCCATGCCGGGGCCGATGTCCTGGTGGCCGGCAGCGCCGTATTCGGCAGCCATGATTATGCTGCCACCATTGCTGAGATGAAACGCCTGATGCAGGAACCTCGCCTGTAAAAAAGGGAGTCTTATGGCAGACAGTGTACTGATCATTGACGATTCTGAAGCTGTCCGGGAAAAGATCATCAAGACCCTGGAGTCTCGTGATCTTTTTTCCCGTTTTTATCAGGCTGAAGATGGCCTGGAGGGGTTTAAGAAGCTGCTGGCATCGCCGGTGGATATTATCCTTTGCGACCTTGAAATGCCCCGCATGGATGGCTTCAAGTTCCTGGGGATGCTGAAGGGGCGGCCGGAAGTATCCGACACCCCGGTCATCATCCTGACCGGCAACGATGACCGCGAACTGAAGATCAAAGGGCTTGAGCAGGGGGCCTGTGACTTTATCACCAAACCGTTTGATCCTGAAGAACTGGTGGCCCGGATGCGGGTCCACCTCAAGATCAAACACCTGCAGGATGACCTCAAGCGCTCCAATGAACTGCTGCTGGAGCTGTCCAATACCGACCACCTGACCGGCCTGTTTAACCGGCGCTTCCTGATGGAGGCACTGGACAAAGAAGTACAGCGGGCGCGGCGCAAAGATGGCCAGGTTGCCCTGTTGCTACTGGATATTGACCACTTTAAACTGGTTAACGACACCCACGGCCATCTGCAGGGTGACGTAGTACTGCAGAAGGTGGCGCTGCATATCCAGAAAGAGCTGCGCAGCTATGATATTGCTGCCCGCTATGGCGGTGAGGAGTTTGTTGCGGTCTTGCCGGACACCTCCTTAAAAGAGGCCTTTAACGTGGCGGACCGGATCAGGCTTTCTGTGCAGGGGATGCGCTTTGCCGGTTCACTCTCCAATGAACGGGTCACGGTCAGCCTGGGGGTAGCCCTGTTCCCATCCCCCTGTTTTGATGACATCGATGGTCTGTTGCGCTCTGCTGATGAAGCGCTCTATCAGGCCAAGGAGCGGGGACGCAACCGGGTGATTATCAGCGATCCCGGCTGTAAACAGTAAGCCGACGACACAAACCATACCTCTTTACTAACAGGACTATGTACCATGCTACAGCTTAAACGATCTTTTTTTTATCTGTTGTCGGCGGCCCTGGCCGCCGTTTTTTTATCTCTGCCGGTCTTTGCTGCTGCACCGAACCAGCTTGCAACGCCCCCTTTGGGCGAACGATGGTTTGCCATCCTGATCGACAATGAGCAGGTTGGCTTCTACCACCAACAGACCACTGCCCTGCCGGAAGGCGGCTACCGGATTGAAGGTGATGGGTCTGTTCGGATGAAGGTGATGGGCTTTACCAAAGAATCCAGCTCCCGTGAGATCTATCAGGTCGGGCCAAACCTGGCCTTGAAGACGGTTGAGGTGGAACAGACCATCAACGGCAGTAAATCTCGCCTGAGCGGTAAGATGATTCCTGGCGGTCTGCAGATTAGACGGGAGGCAGATGGCAAAAGCAGCCTGAAGACCCTGAAGGCCAAGTCCGAACTGTTTCCCGGCCCCACCTTAAACCTGATACCTCTTTTCAAAGGCACGGCAACCGGAAAAACCCTGCGGGTATTCAGCTTTGACCCGGAAGAACTGGCGATCAAAGAGGTTAAGATCACGGTACAGGGAGAGGGAAAGACCCCGGAAGGAGTACATGCCTTTAAGCTACGTAACAACCTGTATCCCTTTGTTGATAACGAGATCTGGCTTGACCAGCAGGGCAACACCCTGCTGGAATCGGTGCGGGACGGCCTGGTGATTACCAAGGCTGAGCCGCCAGAAAAGCTGGCAGCCTTTGTCAGCGGCATGGCCCTCTCAAAAAAGGATCTGATCTATGACTTCAGCCTGGTTCGGATCAATCCTCCCCTGAAAAAGGCCCCGGCAAAACTTGCTGGACTGTCTGTTGCCATCACCGGTTACGGCGATCAGATCCCTGTGTTGAGTAACGGCTCGCAACAGGTTGAGCGCCAGCAGGGCAGGGTGGTCATTACAACCGGCAGCCTGCGCAAGCCAACTGACATGCTACTCAAACAGGCAGCAGAAGCCTATCTGCAGCCATCGGAAGGGATTGAGTCTACCTCGGCAGAGATTTCAGCCAAGACCAAGGAGTTGACGAGCAGCCTAAAGACCGATCAGGAACGGATTCAGGCACTGACAGCCTGGACTGCCAGCTGGATTGAGGACAGCATTGAAGATGGCGGTAGCGCATTAACGGCACTCAGTAAAAAGAAAGGCAACTGCCAGACCCACGCCAAACTGTACAGCGCCCTGGCCCGTGCTGCGGGTATTCCGACCCGTTTTGTCTCCGGTCTGGTTTCCCAGGACGGGGCCGGTTTTTTATACCACAGCTGGGCGGAAAGCCTGGTGGAGGGACGCTGGATAGCGGTTGACCCCACCTTTAATCAGGTTCCGGCTGACCCGACCCACCTGGCCTTTTTTGAAGGAAACCGGCTGGCTGATCTGTCGCCACTGGTGGGGGTGATTGGTAAAATCAAGGTAACCATACTGGAAGAACGATAACACTGCCCTAAACTTGCAGCAATTGTGCAATTTCCTGCTGATCAATACTCTCTATCGGCCCGATAACCCCTAGAAAACGGTTTTCGGGCCGAAACAGTTCTGCTGCCAGCCTTTGCAACTCTGCCGCAGAAACCTGCGCAACCAGCTGCTGGTCATCATCAATACTGCGGGCCACCCCCATCAGGGTGCCCCAGCCAAACCGGATCCCCATCTCGCTAACCGAATCCCGGCTGTAATCCAGATCTGCCAGGTAGACAGTTCTGACCCGCTCCAGCTCCGCCTCCGGCACCGGAGACGCTGCCAGTAACCGTAACTCTTCCAGGGTTGCCTTAAGCACCGTTGCCAGATTTTCAGGCGCGGTTGAAAGATCAATCGAAAGGCAACCGGTTTCATCATAACTGCCGATTGAGGCATCAACCGAATAGATCAGCCCTAACCGCTCCCGCAACGCCAGGTGCAGCCGGGAGCAGCCACCCCCTGCCAGAATTCTGCGCAGCAGCTTCAGGGTAGTCAGCTCCGGCGCTGCGCGGTGGCAGGCCCGAAAGGCAAGCTGCATCGTGATCTGGCTGTCAGAATCCCTGACAAATCGGCAGCTTGGACCAGCCTCCAGCGGCGTCACAACCGGCTGTATCACCGGCAGATCTGCCCCTTGCCAGCTCCCCATGACACGCTCTGTTGCCTCAACAATCTGGCTATGCTGCACAGGACCTGCTGCCACCACCACGGCATTGTTGGGGCGATACCAGGTGGCAAGGTGCTGTCGCAGATCCTGCTCCGTTATCCGGGCAATATCCTCCAGACTTCCCACTGTGGACTCCCCCAGCGGGTGACCAGGCCAGAGCATCCGCCCCACCACCACATCAGGGCTGATCTCATCGCCATCCTGACTGATATCCTCCAGCGCCTCTTCACCGATAATCCGACGTTCCAGCTCAATCCCCTCCAACCGGGGCCGCAACAGCATGGAGGCCAAGATTTCAAGCCCCTGGGCGGCAAAACGGGGGTGAATCCTGCCATAGTAGCAGGTTGAGTCAGCATCGGTGGCTGCATTGATCCCGCCCCCCAGCGACTCGAAGGCAGCCTCAATCTCGAGCGAACTGGCGTACTCTGCAGTGCCGCGAAACAGCATATGCTCCAGAAAGTGCGATAACCCGGTCCTGCCAGGGGGATCATTGCGCCCCCCCACCTTCAGGTAGACCGCCACATCAGCGCTGTGCAGGTGAGGCAACTCCACCGTAACCACCTGCAGACCATTGGCCAGTGTTGTACAGCAGGGTCTTTTCATCGGCTCTCCAGTGCCTGGCGGATCTGCTCACAGCGCTGGCGGTAGCCTTCTTTTGAAAGGTGGCTCTCTGCATGGGGTTCCGACCAGATCGGCCTGGGCCATAATGGTTCACTGCTGAAGCGCGGCACCAGATGCCAATGGATGTGGGGCACCATATTACCCAACAGCTCGTAATTGATCTTGTCCGGTTTAAAAAGAGCGGCAAGGGCTGCTGAGGTGCTAGTCACCTCTTCCATCATCCCCTGGCGGGTCTTAAGGTCCAGATCAAACAGCTCGGTAACATGTTGCTTGCTAAACAGCAGACAGTAACCGGGAAAAAACTGATCACGGTTCAGGATCAGGTAGCTGTACTCAAACTCCATAATCTGCAGGTCGGCATCATCTTCCCAGCGGCTGCACATCGGGCAGGTTACACTATTTTCAGAACTCATTATTTCTCCACAAGGGGTAGTTGCAGGGTAATGGTACAACCACAGCCAGGACCGGCGCTTTCAGCCTGCACTGTGCCGCCGCAGCCTTCAATAACCGACTGGACGATATACAACCCCAGGCCGGTGCCGCGAATCCGTTCATCCGGCTGTTCTACCCGGTAGAAACGGCGGAAGATTTTACGCAGTTCTGCTGCAGCAAGGCCACGACCATGATCTTTCACTGAAATAGCCGCCCAGCGGCCTTTTCGGCTCAGCCGCAACTCAAGCTCCGGCACACCGGGCGAGTATAGTACGGCATTTTCCAACAGATTGCGCAGTACCGTGCCCAGCTCATCCGGCTCCACCGCCGCCTTCAGATCAGGCTCAAGCTGCAGCTCAAGCCGGGTACCCGGTGGCAGGCGGTCACGGTTATCATCCAGATATTTTTGCAAAAAGGCCGAAAGATCAATGGTCCGCCGATCAGCCGGGCGGCGACGCTGCTCAATCCGGGCGGCCAGCAGCAGGTTGTCAATCTGGGAGTGCAGGCGATGGGTATCATCCAGCATGGTATCCACAAAACTGTCAAGACGTTCTGCCGATGGACGGCGTAGCTGAATGGTCTCAAGATGAAGCTGGATTGATGCCAGGGGTGATTTCAGTTCGTGGGTCACCTGGGTGATAAATTCACGTTGTTCCTGATACAGCCGAGATTGGCGGCGCCAGAAGATGAACAGTGTATAGACACCGGCCAGAATCGCCGCCAGCAGCAGCAACCCTTGCACCAGTGGTGACCAGCCCTCGGTTCGGGCCAGCAGCTCCGGGCTGTAACGGGTAGCCAGTTCTTTTAGCTGACGATGCCGGCCCACAAACCAGGTTACCCACAGCACCACCACCGCTACCCAGACCAACTGGATGGCGACCAGCGCAATCACCGGATTAAAAATACGACGAATCAGCTTCATCTGGTATGACACGTCTTTCCTGGTTGAATTTGTAACGCCGTTCTGTTATAACCCAGACCCGCTGCAGATGACACCACTAAATACACGCAAGTAAGGAAAATGTAATGGCATCCTACGACTTCACCCGCCTCAGACGTCTCACGATCATCCACAACGTGGTGCAGGTCGGCCTGCTTGGGCTGTTGATGTTTATGGCCTACAATTTTATGCTGGCTTTTGCCAAGTACGGCATGTCCGGTTTATTTGTCAAAAGCTTCATCATGGCGGTGGTCGTGCAGCTGATCTGTATGTATCCTGCCTGGTGGCTTGCTCGCAAGGATGTTGAGGTTGAAGTTGAGACAAGCCTTGTGGGGGTTACGCCTGAACAGCTGTTGGCACTTCGCCGCAGACGGCTGCTTGGAGATATCTGGAAGATCTCTGCCCTGGGTGCCTTTGTGGTCTTTGTGTACATGTCACCCAGTGTGGACAAGGGACGTGGCGCATCGTTGATCCTGTCGGTTTCCTACTATTCGTTCCTGCTGGTGGCCCTGACCTACTTCCAGTGTTTCAACTTTATTACCAAAAAACGCCGCAAGGAACTTGCCTGAGAACCTGATTAACCCCATCTGCAAAACGGCCCGGTAGGCACCGGGCCGTTTTAGTTTCAGTTAATCACGGCCATGTCCATGGCCATGCTTTTTATGTTCCTTCCACTCTTCGCGCTCTTCCCGTCTTTTTTCTTTACGACGATCCTTCTCATCACGCCACTCTTCTTTTCCCTCTCTGCCGGGCCTGAAATGTTTACCACGGTAGTGATCACGCTTTTCATGATAGGCTCGATACTCATGGTCACGGTATTCGCGGATCTTCTCAACCTTGTACCGTCTGACCGGCGCCGGAAGCTGCTCGTAGCGGGTTACCACCCAGGGACCATTATAATGATTGGCCCGATACCAGTGATTACCCTGAAAGAGGTAGTAGACGCCGGAAATCAGAACCATATCATGGGGCATATCCACCCCTACATAAAATCCCAGAGAAGATGGTGCCAGAAAGAGCGGCGGTGCATCAAAGACCACCCGGGGAGCAACCACGGCCACGCGCGGTGGCGGAGGCGGTGTAGGCACGCCCAGATTAACATTGACGTTAAAATTAGACTCAGCAGTTCCAAGTGACGGGACCGCCAAAAGTGCTGCCAGAGCCAGAGCTGTTGTGATTCGCATCTGCTGTTTCCTCCTTAGTATAGAATGTCTTGATCGTAGCATATTCAGTGCCATGATTGGAAAAACTGTTCCATCCGGCTGAATACCTCATCCAGCGGAGCGATCAGTTGCGCTGCCTCCGGCAGGGATTTCCTGAAGCGGCTGCCGTAATTCTTGGTCACCATCCGGCTGTCCAGAATCAGCACAGCCCCACGGTCGGTCCTGCTGCGGATCAAGCGGCCAAAGCCCTGGCGCAGCTTAAGCACCGCCTGGGGCACTGACATCTCCCGGAACGGATCTCCACCCAGGCTGGTGATCCGCTCTGCCCTGGCCTGCTGGATCGGTTCAGTGGGCACCTGAAACGGCAGCCGGGCAATCACCACCAACCGTAGGGCATCCCCCTTGACATCCACCCCTTCCCAGAATGAATCAGTACCGAACAGCACGGCATGCTGTTCCTTGCGGAAACGAGCCAGCAGCTGATGCCTGCCGCCCCCTTCACCTTGACGCAGCACGGTCAGCCCCTGATTCTCCAACGCTGACTTGAGCGCAGCATGGGTCTGACGCAGCAGGTTAAATGAGGTGAACAGTACAAAGGCACCCCCCTGCGAGATGCTGACCGCCCGCAGCACCGCATCAGCCAAAGGCTGACGGAAGCTATGGCTGGTGGGATCAGGCAGGTCACGGGGGATAGCCACCAGCGACTGTTCTGCATAATCAAAGGGAGAGGCCAGGGCCAGCTCCTGCAGCCGCTCCGGCTCCAGCAGATCAAGGCCGGTACGACGACGCAGATAGCCGAATGAGCCTCCCACGGTCAGGGTGGCTGAGGTCAGCACCACGGTGGGGATAGGATCAAGCAGTGCGATCTTGATGGTCTCAGCCACATCCAGCGGTGCCACACAGACCGTGGCCTGGCTGCCCCGGCTGGTCTGCTTGGCCTCCAGCCAGCAACAGGCCTCAGGGTCATCGGTACAGAACCAGGCCAGTTCACGGCTGATCGCCACTAACCTCTGACCAATGCCAAAGGCATCAGTCAGCAACCCGTTCACGGTCTGCATGACCGTGTCCGGCAGTTTGGCAGCAGCCCGGTCCAACGCCCCCAGACCATCAGCCAGCTCCTGCAGCTGCTCACCCAGACGCTTCAGACGGCTCTCCAGCTCATGCCAGAACGGTGTGGCCCGCACCTCTGTGGTAATCCTGCGCTTCAGCTCACCACCACGCTGATCATCCCCTCGCTGCATCTCACCTTGCAGGGCCTGGGCAAGCCAGTCCAGCTCACGGTCAACCGCACCTGCCAATTCATGGACCTGGGGCAGCAGGGCAGCCTCAATCAGCCCGGACAGCTCCTGATACAGGGCATCCAGCTCCTCCGGCAGTTCCTTGCCGATCTTGGTGTTCAGTACAGACAGGATACCAGCCCTGCCACCGGATGGCGCCAGTCTGGACAGCTGCTTCATCAGGCCAGCCCGGCTGATCCGCACTGACAGGGCGCCGGTGGCAGCCTCTTCCAGATGGTGGGCCTCATCAATGATCAGGCGGCTGAAGGGGGGCAGGATGGCAACCGCATCATAGCCGCTCTCACGGCGCAGAGCGATATCAGCCAGTAGTAGGGCATGATTCACCACCAGCAGCCGTGCCGAAGCAGCATCGCGGCGGGCCTTATAGAAGAAGCAGCGGTTAAACTCCGAACAGCGGGAACGTCCACACTGGTCTGCCTCGCAGCGCAGGTCATCCCAGACCTCCCAGGCAGGGTGGAAGGAGAGGTCGCTCAGGCAACCGCTGCGGGTGGTCTCGCTCCAGGCAGCTATGGCCTGCAGCTCCTCTGAGGCGCTGTCCGGGAACAGGGACGGCTCATCCATCACCCCGCCCAGTTTACGCAGGCAGAGGTAGTTGCCCCGTCCCTTGACCAGGCAGGCGGTGAACTCTGTGGCAGCATGGCGCTGCAGCAGGGGGATATCCTTCTTGATCAGCTGTTCCTGCAGGTTGATGGTGTTGGTGGAGATCACCACCCGTTGGTCATTACGCATGGCCCAAAGCAGGGCAGGCACCAGATAGGCCAGCGACTTGCCGGTACCGGTACCGGCCTCGATCAGCGCCACGGTGTTGTCGTTAAAGGCACCCGCCACGCTAAAGGCCATCCGCACCTGTTCATCCCGTTTTTCATACCCCTTCAGATGCTTGGAGAGCATCCCGTCATTGCCAAAGACCTTTTCCAGCTCATCAAAATTGAGCCGTTCGCCAGTACGGGGGGTGTGGGGCGCAACCACCAGATAGCAACGCTGGCAGTCATTATCGATGATGCCGAAACCAATCCCGTTGTTACCGCAAATGGAGGCCAGATCAAGATCAGCATCAGAGGGGGTCAGTTCACCGGAGGGGTGGTTGTGTAGCACCATCTGCCCGGCCGAAGCGCGGGAAAGGATGGCTGGCACAGCGTGCCTGTTGCCACGGGCGATCGCATCGGCAGAGACCATGCAGCCGTTATCGTCCAGATCGGCAATGAAGAAGACCTCATTACCACGAGCCTGTTTGATCTCAAAACGGATCAGGGCGCTGCAATCAGGGGAAAATTCAGCGGCCATCTCAGGCGCAGCTTTCCCACTGCGCGTACAGTTCCTCTAATTTGGTGTTCAGCGCCGTGTGCTGTTCACCGGCAGCCAGACCCTGCTCTGGATCATCAAAGAAGCCAGGCCGGTTCATCTCTGCCTCAAGCTCAGCAATCTTTTGCTCAACCGTGGCGATCTCCTTCTCAATCGCCTGCTGCTGCTTCTCCTTGGCCTGCTCTTCTTTTTTACGGCGTTTCTGCTCCTCGCGATCTTTAAGACGGTCTTCCTTGTTCTGGGGAGGCAGTTCACTTACGCCGGTTATTGCTGCTGTCGTTTCTACTGCCTGCTTAGCCGGACGGCCTGAAGTTGGAGGTGTATCCAGTTCACCGGACTTTTTTTCCAGGTAGTACTCATAATCGCCGTAATAATCGATCAGCTTGCCTTCGCCAACCTCCACAATCCGCGTTGCCAGACCGTTCACAAAGTAGCGGTCGTGGGAGACAAACACCACGGTGCCGTCAAACCCCTTCAGGGCATCCAGCAGCACCTCTTTACTGAATAGGTCCAGGTGGTTGGTTGGTTCGTCCATCAAGAGCAGGTTGGAGGGACGCAGCAGCATCTTGGCCAGGGCCAGACGGTTCCGTTCACCACCAGACAGCACCCCGACCTTTTTATGGATATCATCACCGGAAAACAGGAACGCCCCCAGGATATCCCGCAGCTTGGGCACCATCTCGTAGGGACAGTCACTGTACAGCTCATCATAGGCAGTTCTGGTGGCATCCAGCACATTGGCCTGGTCCTGGGCAAAGTAGTCAGCCACCACATTATGGCCCGGCTTCAGGCTGCCCTCCTGGTACTCGCCACCGGCCAGCACCGCCATCAGGGTGGATTTACCAGCCCCGTTGTGTCCCACCAGAGCAACCCGCTCCCCTTTTTCAACGGTCAGATCCACCTTGTTCAGGACAACATTGCTGCCGTAGCTGCGGGTCAGCCCCTGTAGTTCCAACACAATCCGACCGCTCTTGGGGGCATCGGGGAACTGAAAGCGGATCTTCTTGCGCTCCGGCGGCAGTTCAATCCGTTCCACCTTTTCCAGCTGCTTTATCCGTGACTGCACCAGCGAGGCCTTGTTGGCTTGATAGCGGAAGCGGCGGATAAAATCTTCGGTCTTCTGCACCTCTTCATCCTGCAGCCGCTTGGCCTCCCGTAACGCAGAGACCCGTTCTTCCCGTTGGATCAGGTAGCTGGAGTAGGAGCAGTGATAGTCGGCAATGGTATGGTTCCAGACCTCGGCGATCCGTGAGCAGACCTGATCCATAAAGAAACGGTCGTGGGAGACCAGAATCACTGAGCCAGGGTATGAACAGAGGTACTGCTCCAGCCAGTTGCGGGCCTCGATGTCCAGGTGGTTGGTCGGTTCGTCCAAGAGCAGCACATCCGGTTTTTGCAGCAGCAGGCGAGCCAGGGCGATCCGCATCTGCCAACCACCAGAGAACTCACCACAGTCCTTGTGCCAGTTTTCCTTGCTGAAACCGAGACCCTTCAGTACGGTGCCGATCTCGGCCTCCATGGTGTAGCCGCCACGGTGGCGGAACTGTTCCTGCAGTTCGCCATAGCGTGTCAGCAGGAGATCATGCCCGGCTGCATCATGGGGCATCTGCTCCAGTTCCTGTCCAAGACGGTGCAGTTCTTCTTCCAGTGCCAGCAGTTCTGACAGGGCTGAGCGGGCCTCATGGAACAGCATCCTGCCGCTGCTGACAATACCGTCTTGAGGCAGGTAGGCGGCCCTGGCACCCTTGGCCAGCTGGATATCACCGGCACTTGACTCTTCAAGCCCGGCAATGATCTTCATCAGGGTTGATTTACCAGCCCCGTTTTCACCGATCAGGGCAACCCGCTCACCCTTACGCAGGTGCCAGGAGATGTTCGCAAACAGAACGCGACCGGAATAGTCTTTAGAGAGGTTAACAAGTTGGAGCATCTTAAAACCCTGATAGCACGCGGATGACGCGGATTGAACGGATTAGCACGGATTTAAAACCGGAAATAAGGGGATTAACATCTTAAAAGCAAAGGGTACTTAATATTGTTTGACTTAATTCTTGTTTTTGAAGTTTTACCCATTCCTTTTGCCTTTATCCGCGAAAATCAGCCATATCCGCGTCATCCGCGGCCCATGCCTTTACCCTTCAGCGGTGTCTGAAATAATAGAACCATCGCGGAAGGTAATCCGGCGGGAGGCATATTCTGCCACTTCCGGTTCATGGGTGATCATCACAATGGTAATCCCCTGCTGGTTCAGGTCAGTGAAGAGCTGCATGATTTCATGGGTGGTGGTGGTATCCAGGTTGCCGGTCGGTTCATCAGCCAGGATCACCGCTGGCTGATTGACCAGGGCGCGGGCAATGGCTACCCGCTGCTGCTGACCACCGGAGAGCTGGGCACTGGTATGATTGACCCGGTCTCCCAGACCAACCCGCTCCAGGGCTGCCTTGGCCCGGCTGTGGCGTTCTGCTGCTGGAATACCGGCGTAGACCAGTGGCAGTTCCACGTTTTCCAACGCCGTGGTGCGGGGTAACAGGTTAAACCCCTGAAACACAAAGCCAAGTTTTTTATTACGCACCTCGGCCAGGCTATCCGCTGTCATACCGGCGGTATCAATCCCATCCAGCCAATAGGTACCACTGGTCGGTTTATCCAGACAGCCCAGGGTGTTCATGCAGGTAGACTTGCCACTGCCAGAAGCACCCATGATCGCTACGAACTCCCCAACACTAATGGCAAAGGAGACCCCCCGCAGTGCCTCAACGATGTGGTCCCCTTCGCCGAACAGACGGCGGATATTTTCCAGTTTGATGACTTCAGGCATGGTTAGTGGTGGTACGGCTCATTATTCAGAATGGTGCAGGCCCGATAGATCTGCTCAAGCAGGAACGGCCGCACCATCTGGTGGGTAAAGGTCATGGCGGAAAGTGCCAGCACTTTTGCGGCGCGGTTACGAACTTCATCGCTGAAGCCATAGGAACCGCCAATGGCAAAGACCAGCTCGGCAGTGCCACTGTCGCGATGTTTGCCGATAAACTCGGCAAATTTGACGGAATCCAGCTGCTGGCCCCGTTCATCCAACGCCACCAGCACGGCGTTGGGGGAAAGCTGTTTCAGTAACCGCTCACCTTCGCGGCGGCGGCCCTCTTCCAGGGGGGCATCCTTCTCATCTTTCAGTTCATCAATGGCCAGCGGCAGATAGCGGCCAATCCGCCCGCTGTACTCTGTGACCCCTTCCTTGATCCAAGGGTCACGGGTCTTTCCAAGCCAGATAATACGAAGCTTCATGAGATTAGTTGATCAGATGGTGAACGAATCTTTATTGGCAACATCAGTGGCCTGCAGCGCTGCTGATAGTTCCACCTGCTCTGCCTTTTCCCACAGCCCGTCCAGGTCGTAGCGCTTGCGCTGCTCTTCATGGAAGATATGCACCAGCACATCACTGTAATCCATCACAATCCATTTACCTTCGGTCTCCCCCTCAATCTCCTGAACCTTGCCAAACTTTTTCAGTTCTCTGCGGATATGGTCACAGATCGCCTGATTCTGCTTGTCGGACTGGCCGGAGATGATCACCAGAAAATCGGCAATGGTGCTGATGGCGGTAATGTCCAGCACCCGGAGGTCGTAGCCCTTCTTGTCGCTGGCCAGTTCGGCGCAACGGGTCGCCCGCTCAAGCGGAGTCAGGGTCTGTTTTTCTGCAATTTTTTCGGTCATGGTTGATACAATCCCTTCTGGGTAATAAATGATTCAATTTCAGGTGGAACAAGATAGCGGATCGATTGGTTCCGGGCCACCCGTTCGCGCAGTTGACTGGATGAGATATCCAGCCTGGTTCCGATCACAAAACGGATACTGGTGCCGCTGCTATGTCGCAACAGATTGTCGGCCTCGTGTATAAACTGATCCCGTACCGTCTCAGGCAACTGCTGCAGAGGCTCGGTAATCTCTTTTTCAGGCCGTTCCAACACTATCAGTGAGGCCAGCGGGAAAATGGCTGCATAGCGATGCCACAGTCCCAGTTCAAGAAACGAGTCACTGCCGATTATAAAATACAGTTCATCTCCTGGCCGCTCTGCCCTGAGGGCGGTCAGGGTATCGACCGTGTAGGACTTTCCGCTCCGGCGTGCTTCAATATCACTGAACCCGAAGGCCGGGTTGTCTGCAATGGCCTGTTGCACCATGGCTGCCCGCAGTTCAAAGGAAACATCTCCGGCCAACGGCTTGTGAGGCGGGTCTGCAGCCGGGATGAACAGCACCTGATCCAGAACGGCTGCCTCCCGGGCCTCTTCGGCTATCCGAAGATGCGCCAGATGGATCGGGTTAAAGGTACCGCCCAGCAGACCGAGTTTCATGGCTGTTCCTACAAGAACTCTGACAGTTTTTCCCGCTCATCCACCAGATAAAACTCCAGGGTTTTGCGTAGGGCATCATCAATGGTGGTGGTAGGCTCCCAGCCCAGACATTCCTTGGCCCGCTTCACCGACGGTACCCTGGTCAGCATATCCTGGTAGCCTTTACCGTAGAAGCTGTCTGATGAGGTCTCCACGATCTTGCACTTGTCAGCCTTTTCCTTGTACAGCGGGAAGGTTGCCACCATGTCACGTAGCTTTTCAGCCAGCTCCTTGACCGACAGGTCATTTCTGGGATTGCCGATATTGAAGATCTTGCCGTCAGCGCAGCCGTTCTTGTTCTCGATGATCTTCATCAGGGCATCGATACCGTCTTCAATAAAGGTGAAGGAACGGCGCTGATTCCCCCCATCCACCAGCAGGATCGGCTCTTCTGCCAGGATGTTGTAGAGGAACTGGGTCAGTACCCGTGAGCTGCCTTCTTTTGCAGTGTGGATGCTGTCCAGTTTGGGACCGATCCAGTTAAAGGGGCGGAACAGGGTGAATTTAAAATTTTCATGGTTGCCGTAGGCGTAGATCACCCGATCCAGCATCTGCTTGGCGCAGGAGTAGATCCAACGCTCCTTGGCGATCGGACCCAGCACCAGCGGAGAGTTTTCCTCATCAAACTCACTGTCCGGCGACATACCGTAGACTTCGGAGGTGGAGGGGAAAATAACCCGTTTTTTATGTTTCACGCACAGACGAATAATCTTGAGGTTTTCTTCAAAATCTAGTTCAAAGACCCTCAGCGGATCCTTGACATAAGTGACCGGTGTGGCAATCGCCACCAATGGCAGTACCGCATCGCACTTCTTGATATGGTACTCGATCCACTCCTTGTTGATGGTGATATCACCCTCCAGGAAGTGAAACCGCTCATGCCCCAGCGACCGCTCCAGCTTGTCGCAGGCCATATCCAGACCGTAGACCTCCCAGTCAGTGGTGGTCAGGATCCGATGGGTCAATGCATTGCCGATAAAACCATTTACGCCGAGTATCAGTACTTTCATTATTTTCTCCTAAGTATTATGCGAATCGATCAGATTCGGTAAATAAACATGCTGTTGCTTCTGTTTCCTGCCCACCATCAAACTGCACCCTGTGCAATTCCAACAGCCCATTGCCAGTGCCGATACACAACGGATTTAGTGAGACTACCTGCCCAGGTGTACCGCTACCCGCTAACGGCCTGGCTGACCAGACAATCAGTTTTTTCCCGCTCAACTTAGTAAAGGCGCCGGGATAGGGGTGGGTTACGCCACGAATCAGGTTATAGATCTCAACCGCACTTTTGGTCCAGTCAATCCGGCCATCTTCCGGCTTGCGGCCACCAAAATAGCTGCCTGCTGCAAGGTCCATAGGGATGCGTCCAGCATTGCCATCCACCAGCCTGGGCCAGGCCCTGCGCAGCACCGTTACAGCCGCTTCGTTTACCTTGCCAAAGACATCGTGGGCCGTGTCGGTGAACGCTATGCCAACCTTTTCCTGATCAACAATATCACCGGCATCCGGCTTGGCAACCATGTAATGCAGGGTTGCGCCGGTCTCGGTCTCGCCGTTGATCACCGCCCAGTTGACCGGTACTCTTCCGCGATATTTTGGCAAGTAGGAACCATGCAGGTTCAGCGCCCCTTTGTCTGGTAGCTCCAGCAGCTCCGGCTTGATCATATTGCGATAATAAAATGACAACAGAAAATCAGGCGCGATCTGACGCACCCGCTGGATGTTCTCCGGCTCATTGATTGAGCTGGTAAGATACGGAATCTTGTTGGCCTCTGCCAGTTCACGCACTGAACTGAACCAGATCTGCTCCGTAGGGGAATCCTCATGGGTAAAGATCAGGCTGATCTCCGCCCCCTGACGCAGCAGCTCTTCAATGCAGCGGTAGCCAACATTATGGTAGGCACAGATGACAAGTTTCATGGCTCATTGAACCCGTAGGTCTTTCTTACCACAAAGCGTGGTCGTTTGCGGACTTCCTGATAAATCCGGCCCACGTATTCACCCACAATACCGATCCCGAAGATGATGATCCCGATGAAGAAAAACAGGATGGCAAACAGGGTGAAGACCCCTTCCACCTCTGCACCAATCATGAAACGTCGAATGAACAGGAACAGGGCAAAGCCAACTGACAGAAACGAGGTGATGATCCCCAACAGGGCAAACAGTTGCAGCGGTACCACGGAAAAGCCGGTCATCAGGTCAAAATTAAGTCGAATCAGGCGATAGAATGAGTACTTACTCTCTCCCAACGTTCGCTCGGCATGGCCCACCATGATCTCTGTGGGATTGGAGGAGAAGGTTTGCGCAAGGGCCGGGATAAAAGTGGTTGATTCACTGCATTGGTTGATGTTGTTGATAATGTTGCGATGATAGGCCCGTAGCATGCAGCCATAGTCGCTCATCTGCATTCCGGTCATCTTGTTGGTGGTGATGTTGACAATCCGCGATGCAACCCTGCGGAAAAGTGTATCCTGACGTTTTTCACGGATGGTGCCGACCACATCATGGCCAGACTCAATCGCTGCGATCATACGGGGAATCTCTTCCGGCGGATTCTGCAGATCTGCATCAAGGGTGATTACAATTTCACCCGTGGAGCGCTCAAAGGCCGCTAAAATGGCCATATGCTGGCCAAAGTTACCGTTAAATTCCACCACTTTTACACCGGGATAGCGCTGTACATACTCCTGCAGCATCTCCAAGGAGCGATCGCGGGAGCCATCATTGGTGAAGATGATCTCAAACGGCCGCCCCAGCGCCTCTGCCACCGGATAGAGTCGATCTATCAATGGCTGCAGCGACTTTTCCTCGTTGTACACCGGCACGACGATACTGACGTATGGCGCTGTCATGCTGTTTGGATCTCCTTTGCCAGAATCTTGACCATCTCTGAGCCCCACACCCCTATCTGCCACTGGCGAATACCGGGTATGGTGTCAAGTTGTTCAACTGTTGTTGGTTGCTGTTCTGCAACCCGCTCCAACAACCAGTTAGGCGCCAGTAGCCCGGACGCTAACCTCATTCGGTTACTAAGCTCTTCTCGCCATTGCTTGAGCCGTGCAATCCGTGCCTTGATACCGGGATTGGGCTCTCCTTTGCCACGTGGAAAACGTGGAAGCTCTGCGTCAGCTACCCCAAGGCCCTGCCTGACTGCCGCCAGCAGGTGATCACCATATCGTCCAAGAAGGCGTGGCGTCAGCCCGGCTATTCCGTTCATATCGCGAACTGTGCCGGGTAGCAGTTCTGCAATTTTAAGCAATGCCTCTGCCGGCATAACCTTGAAGGCAGGTCGGTCGGCCTCCCGTGCCTGCTGATCCCGAAACTGCAGCAAAGCCTCCAGTACCGCCAGATTACGGGGCCTCAGCTTACCAGCACCCTTGCAGTTCAGAAATAACGGCCCGTTGCCCTTTTCTGTAACCCGGTTGCCAACCAGCAATGCACACTCCTCAGCCACCCATGCCCTGCGGCCAAGCTGTTCCAGGCGCTCTTGCAGTCGATCTGCCAGCTCCAGCAGATGGGCCGTATCGTGGGCAGCATAGTCAGCCATTTCCGTGGTTAACGGCCGCTTACTCCAGTCTGCCTTCTGAAAGCGCTTGTCCAGCTCAATACTAAAATGCTCACGCAGCAGCGCGGCCAGTCCGAACTCTGTGGCACCGGTAAATTGTGCGGCAACCATGGTATCAAACATCAGATTAACCACAATCCCAAAGTCGCGGTGCAGTGAGCGGATATCATAATCGCCACCATGCAGCACCGTAAGTAGACCTGGCTTTGCCAGTAACGCCCCAAGCGGCGCGAGATCGGTAACTTGCAAGGGATCAATCAACCAGTTACCACTACGGTTTGAAAGCTGTAGCAGGCAGACCTTTTCACGGTAGTGGTGCATGGAGTCTGCTTCAAGATCAAGCGCAAGCGCTGTTTCATTGGCCAGTTCAGCACAGAGCTGCACAAGCTGATGATTCTGCTCTACCACGGTATAGCGCAATGCTGGCATCAGAACTGCCTCAATAGGGCATAGCCGGTGCTGCGCTGGGCAGCGCTGAAGCCAGCACCCTGTATCAGCTCAATCATCTCCTGTTGCGACATCCTGAAACAACAGCCAGCCGCAGCTACCACATTTTCTTCCAGCATGGTGCCACCCAGATCATTGGCGCCAAAGTAAAGCGCAACCTGGGCCAGTTTTGCCCCTTGGGTCACCCAGCTGGCCTGAATATTCGGGATATTATCCAGCACAATTCTGGACAGCGCCAGCACCTTGAGGTATTCCACTCCAGTGGCTGTAGATCCTCCCAGCTCTGTGTTTCCAGGCTGATACGTCCACGGTATGAACGCCGTGAACGACCCTCCAGAGGACTGCATTTCCCGTATTCTGAAGATATGTTCTACGATCTGCTCCGGTGTCTCTGTGCTTCCAAACATCATGGTTGCTGTGGTGGTCATACCCAGTGAGGCTGCGGCCAGCATCACCTCGCCCCAGCGCTTCCAGCCGATCTTTTTGGGGGAGATGGCCTGACGTACCTCATCCACCAGTATCTCTGCACCACCACCGGGTACCGAAGCCAGACCCGCTGTCTGCAGACGTTCAAGCACCTGCAGAATCGTAAGACCATGCCGGTCTGCCAGATGGCAGATTTCAGCCGGTGACAGCGAATGGTTTTGTACAGTGGGAAAACGTTTGCGAATCTCGCCAAACAGTTCTTCAAAATAGCTAATGGTAAGGCTCGGGTGCAGTCCGCCCTGCATCAATAGCTGCGTACCGCCATGTTCCACCAGTTCAGCGATCTTGGCAAAAATAGTTTCATGGTCCAGCAGATAGGCATCTGAAGCATCTGCATCACGGTAAAAGGCACAGAATGAACAGCGCGATTCACAGACATTAGTGTAGTTGACGTTACGGTCCACCACAAAGGTGACCCGATTATCCGGGTGCAGCCTCTGTCTGATGCTGTCTGCCCAGCGCCCAAGCTGCAGTAGGTCACCTTTCAGTAACAGCTCAAGCGCTTCTGAGCGGTCTGGCGTCTGTCGCTGCCCCATCATGACAGCAGCCCCTTAACCAACAGTTCCTTTACCTCGCTGGGAATTCGTTTTGCCTTCAGCCCTGGTGTTACGCAGGCCAAGGTAACCTCTGCCTGCACCAGTAGCTGGCCATCAGCATCACGTAACACCTGCTGCTGCAGGGTAAAGGAGGAGCCCCCCACCCGTACAGGTACGGTTGTTACCCGTAGCAGCTCGTCATGTTTTGCCGGGGCCTTAAAATCAATCGCCATCCGTACCACTGGAAAGACTGCACCATCTGCTGCCAGTTGCGCAACCGAGCAGCCCTGCTCCCGCAGGAACTCGGTTCTGGCCCGTTCCATATAGTTCAGATAATTTGAGTGGTAAACCACCCCGGCAGCATCGGTATCTTCGTAGTAGACTCGTATCTTCATAATCGTTCCAAGCTTGTCACTCTACTGCAGTTGGCCCTGCACCGCAACCGCAGATGCTACGTCAGCGTAAAATCAACACGCCCGCAGCGAATTAAACAAAAAGGCGCCAATTTCAGGCGCCAGACGATTTTACACCAAAACCCATAGACAACCATCGACCATCTCAAAAAACCGCCACAGAAGACAATTCTAGCAGCACCCAGCTCAAGCCCTGTGTTTATCGAGCTTTGCGCATGATCACCAGACTACGTTCACCCATTTTATGTGGTAAGCGGTAGGCTATTGGTGGTTCGAGCCCAAATCCTGCTGACTCAATTTGGCCTTGCTGCTGTTTTGCTTCTTTCTCACCATCCACACCACGCATCGAGATCAGCCTTCCGGTAGCCGATACCAGAGGTGCAGCCAACTCGACAAAAAGAGCCAGACTACTGAAAGCCCGTGACGTCACCAGACTGAATGTGCCAGGTCGATCAGCTGCCAGCTGTTCGACCCGTCCATGCAGCGGCTCAAGATTTGCCAGCTTAAGCAGCCTGCAGATATGTTTTTGAAAACTGATCTTTTTCCCAACAGCATCAATTGAGGAGACCAAACAATCAGGCCTGGCAATAGCAAGCACCAAGGCAGGAAAACCGGCCCCAGAACCGATGTCCAGTACCCGATCACCCGATCTGAGCTCAGGCACCAGATGCAATGAGTCAATTAGGTGCTTGATGGTCATCTCATCCCTGCTGGTGATAGCCGTCAGGTTGATCTTCTTGTTCCAGCGCAGCAACTCCTGCAAAACCAACTCACAGGCGCCGACCTGTTGCTCCGCAAGCTCAAGATTCAGTTCTGCAACAGCCTTGGTCAGCAGCTCACGGTTCACCCTACTGCTCTCCTCTGCCTTTCAGCATCACAGACAGTATTGCAATTGCCGCAGGAGTGACACCCTGAATCCTTGCTGCCTGGCCCAGAGTATCGGGCCTGAAGCGCTCAAGCTTTTCCCGTACCTCTGACGTTAGCCCGGAAATAGCTTTGTAGTCGAAGTCAGACGGTATCCTGGCCTCTTCCTGCTTTCGCATCCGCTCAATCTGCTCCAGCTGGCGCTCAATATAGCCCTGATACTTAACCTGTATCTCTACCTGCTCCCGCACCGCACCAGGCAATCCTGTCACCTGAGGATCAATTTCCCGTAGCTGTTGGTAGCCTATTTCCGGCCTGCGCAGTAGCCGTTCGTAACTGGCACCCTTCTGTAAATCAGCGCAGCCATGTCGCTCGCACCAGCTCTTTTCTTCGGGGTTCAGACTGAGACGGGTAACACGAACCCGCTCCAACTCCCCCTGAATCTGCTCCCGCTTGCGACAAAAAGCATCATAGGTGGCCTCGTCAACCAGGCCAACGGAATAACCGATCTCACGTAGTCTGATATCGGCATTATCTTCACGCAGCAGCAGCCGGTATTCCGCCCGCGAGGTAAACATCCGGTACGGTTCTTTGGTGCCCAGCGTGACGAGATCATCCACCATAACCCCAATGTACGACTCATGCCGACCCAACATAATCGGCTGCCTTCCCTTAACCTTAAGGGCAGCATTGATGCCTGCCAGAATACCCTGTGCTGCCGCCTCTTCATATCCGGAGGTCCCGTTAATCTGCCCGGCATGAAAAAGATTTTTTATCAACTTGGTTTCGAGGGTAGCATGTAACTGCACCGGATTGACGTAATCGTACTCAATGCCGTAGGCCGGTCGCATGATCTCGACATTTTCAAGGCCAACCATAGATCGATAAAAAGCGATCTGGATATCAATTGGCAACGAGGTGGACATACCACTGGGATAGTATTCTACCGTTTCAAGTCCTTCCGGCTCAATAAAAGTCTGGTGCCGTTCTTTATCGGGAAAACGGACCACCTTGTCTTCAATCGAGGGACAATAGCGGGGGCCGATCCCCTCAATTACGCCGGCATACAGTGGTGAGCGATCCAGACCACTGCGGATAATATCGTGAGTCCGCTGATTGGTGTAGGCAATATAACAGGGCACCTGCGGCATGGTGATCCGCTCCGTACTGAAGGAGAATGGCACTGGCGGATCATCGCTGTACTGGGCCTCAAGCTTCCCAAAATCAATGGTTCTGCCATCCAGTCGAGCCGGTGTCCCGGTCTTAAGTCGCCCCACCTCAAAGCCAAGCGACTTCAACTGATCCGAAAGCCCCAGCGAAGGCAAATCCCCTGCCCTGCCACCAGCATAATTGATCAGACCGATATGAATCAGCCCCCGCATAAAGGTACCGGTCGTCAACACAACCGTCTTTCCAAGAAAGCGGATGCCACTGCGGGTATCCACGCCGTGCAACTCCTCACCCTCAAGATGCAGCGCCGTAACCTCACCCTGCTTGACATGCAGATTAGCCTGTTGTTCAAGCACTCGCTTCATCCGCAAACGATAGAGCTGCTTATCAGCCTGGGCGCGACCTGCCCGAACCGCCGGTCCTTTACGCGTATTCAACACACGGAACTGAATGCCGGCCGCATCGATGTTTTTTGCCATCTCACCACCGAGGGCATCAATTTCACGCACCAGATGCCCTTTAGCCAACCCTCCGATCGAAGGGTTGCATGACATCACCGCCATGCCATCAAGACTCATGTTTAGCAGCAAGGTCAAACAGCCCATTCTTGCGGCGGCCAATGCAGCCTCGCATCCGGCATGTCCGGCCCCAACAACAATCACATCGTATTTGGTTTCATAGCTATGCATCATGGCCACCATGTTCCACGTGAAACATCATTACTTCCCAATACAAAATGAAGAGAAGATCAGATCAAGGAGATCATCAGTCGTGGTCTCTCCAGTAATCTCACCTAAAGCATCAAGTGCAGCCCTGACATCAAGAGCCAATAGCTCCGGGGGCAACCCAAGGGACAAATTTTCCGCAAAGGCATTAAGCGATTGTTGGGCGCGAATAAGGACATCTCGATGACGAACGTTTGAGATCACTGCGCAGTCATCGGATGAAAACGCCGAAGACTGCACAAAATGACTATAGATCTGAGAAGAAAGCTGATCAACGCCCACTCTATTTTTGGCTGAAACGCTACAAATCCCCAATGGCGCAGCAAAAGCAGATACGTCGAGTAACTGGGGCAGATCCGCCTTGGTCACCACCAGCAGATACGGAAGTGCTGCGAGTGACGTTACCAGGTCTGTCAATTCATTGCTCAACGGAACAGTTCCATCAACAAGCAACAACAGTAAATCAGCCTCCGACACCTTGTCCAGCGCCCGGCGGACGCCTTCCTGCTCGACACAATCCGCGTGATGGGCACGGATACCAGCGGCATCAATGATCTTAACCGGCAACCCCTGCAGTGAAACCGTCTCCTCAATCAGATCACGAGTAGTGCCGGGCAGTGCAGAGACAATCGCACGATCAGTCCCTGACAGAGCATTTAATAAGCTGGATTTCCCGGCATTGGGAAGACCAAGCAGGAGGACCGAAACACCATCACGCAGCACCTTTCCGGTTGCAAAGGTAGCGAGCAACTGGCTGATTCCGGCAAAAACCGATGCAATTCTGGTTTCAATGACGGCAAATACAGCTGGATCAACCTCATCCTCAGGAAAGTCTATATGGGCTTCCACCAAGGCCAAGGCCTCAATAAGCGGCGCCTTCAAAGCAGTCAACGAACGGGACAGATGCCCTTCCCGCTGAGACTGAGCCAGACTTAAAGATCGTTCAGTACGGCTGGCGATCAGATCCATGACCGATTCTGCCTGTGCGAGGTCGATGCGACCATTCAGGAAAGCCCGACGTGTAAATTCACCCGGTTCAGCCAACCTTGCACCAGCAGAAATACAGGCCTGGAGTATCGCACGAACCAGATAATAGCCACCGTGACAGTGCAGCTCAAGCACATCCTCACGGGTGTATGAGCGGGGAGCACGCATCAGAACAGCCATACCTTCATCAATCAGACTGCCGTCAGGCGGGTTAATCAGGCGGCCATAGAAAAGGCGGTGGCTCTCAAAGCCACCGCCATTCTTCGTGCATGATCCTTTAAAAACCTTCCGGCCGATATGCTCTGCATCAGGTCCACTGACCCGGACTATCCCCACTCCTCCTGAACCAAGTGGGGTTGCTATGGCGGCAATGGTATCACGAATATACATGACGCACCGGATTAGTCTTTAACAAGCTTATTAATATAAGCCTGCTGGCCAATGGTCAGTATGTTGTTAATAAGCCAGTACAGAACCAGGCCAGAGGGGAAGCTGAGAAACATAAAGGTAAAGATGACCGGCAGGCCCAGCATTATTTTTTGCTGCATCTCATCCATGTTGGAAGGGGTCATCTTCTGCTGAACAAACATCGTGACGCCCATAATAACCGGAGTTACGTAATAGGGGTCCTTGTCTGACAGGTCAGTGATCCAGAACATGAACGGGGCATGACGCAGTTCTATCGAGAACATCAGCGCCTTGTAGAGAGCAAAAAAGACCGGAATCTGAACGACCATTGGAAGACATCCACCAAGCGGGTTTACCTTATGGTCACGATATAATTCCATGACAGCCCGGTTCATGGCGTCCTTGTCATTTTTATGCTTTTCCTTCAAAGCAGCCATCTTAGGCTGCAACTTGCCCATTTCCTTCATTGATTTATAGCTCTTGTGGGTAAGCGGAAAGAAAAATATTTTAAGAATAACGGTGATGATAATGATTGCAATGCCGTAGTTGCCAACATAACGGTAAAAGAACTTAAGTGAATAGAGCATCGGCTTGGCAAGCGCAGAGAACCACCCCAAATCAAGTGACTGCTCAAGCGAACTACCCTGTGCCTTGAGAATATCGATCTCTTTAGGACCAACAAATAACTTATGTGCAACAGTCACTGCCTGACCTGGAGCCACTGAAAACGCTGGGGTTGTTATGTCAGATTCCAGGAAACCGGTGGCACCCTTCTTCAACTCAACTGAAGCGATACTGTTGTTAACAGAAAGCAAGGCGCTCAAAAAATATTTATCATTAATGGCAGCCCACGTTACGCCCTTGTCATACTTCTTGGTGGCCGAAGCAACGTTCTTTGGTGCGTCGGTATGCAGAGAACCATCAGCATACAGAGAAGAGCCATAGGTTTCATAACGACCATCTTTTTGAGGCGGCTCAAACGGAGAGGTAATCAGATGCTGAAAAGAACCTGCAATGGGAGCTGCAGAGTTATTGACAAGCTGCGTATCCAAGGCAATCCCGTAACCGTTGCCATCAAAACTATACGTCTTTCGGACAACGAATCCTTGAGCATCAACATAGGTGAAAACAAGCTGCTTCTTTTCACCGGTCAAGACCTTTAGCGAACTTACGTTAGGGCTATAAGCAGCTTGAGCTGAAAGCGCAAAACCAACGCCTCGGGTTGAAAAGGAAGGTAAGGCAGGATCGGCATTGGCAAGTAGTTTTACCTGCACCGCGCCAGGCTTGTTGGTCTCACGGAAACCTTTCAACGTCAGGCTCTTCAAAGAAGCTCCCGCAGCACCAAAGACAGCAGTATAACGCTCGGTTTCTACGGTTACATCAGCCGAAGAAACCGACTTGGGCGCAACCACCGGAGCACCAGTCGCAGTTTGAACCGTTACTGCGGGAGGAGCACCGACATTCTCGGTTTTAACTGGAACAGAAGCAGCAGGAGTGACTGCCTTTTTTTCTGGACCGTAAAAAAACGAAAACAGGTAGAAAACACCGATGGAAAGTACTACTGCGAGTATAGTCCTTTTTTCCATGAAAACACTCCGTGGTCACTAGGAGACAGGATCATATCCACCCGGATGCCAGGGATGGCATCTAAGCAGACGGGATACTGTCAACAGCATACCTTTATAGGGGCCGTAACGGCGTATAGACTGCAGTGAATAATCAGAACACGTTGGGTAAAAACGACAGGAACCTGGAAGCAGGGGGGAAATACATAACTGATATGCCCGGATAGCTGTTATAAGGATTCGTGACAGCATGTACGTGAACCGATCTGCTGAAAAGCCCGTTGCAGCTCACTACTAAGAACCGCGACGCTCTTTTCAGCAGCCTGGCGTCGAACAATTACATTCAGATCTACGCCGGGCAACAGTGAACAATGATGACGAAAGAACTCTCTGATATGACGCTTAAGACGGTTTCTTACTACTGCATTACCTGTCTTCCGGCTGGCTGTAATCCCCAGACGGGGATATTCATAGCCGTTCTCTCGCCAAACAACAAGAAAAGACCGTCCGGAGACTACAGTCTTACTGTCGGACAGTCTTAGGTACTCTGAACGGCTTAGCAGACGATACTGCTTAGGAAAGCTGTCGCCACTCACCGAAACTACAGGTACAAATAAAACTATTTACTTGCAATCTGAACAGAGAGACGTTTACGACCCTTGGCACGACGACGCTTAATAACCAGACGACCGTTTTTGCTCGCCATACGTACCAGAAAACCATGAGTACGCTTACGGGATGTATTACTTGGTTGAAATGTTCTTTTCACGACGCTGCTCCGAATACAATGTATTTATGTGGTAAAATAAAAAGGTACCACGTTTTCCTGCACACAGGAACGGAACTTATAATCAAATAAACCTATATTTGTCAAGGCTTTTGTTTTTAGGAAAACCTTGATTTGACATTGAAAAATAGTGGCGGCTCTGTTAAGGTTTCAAGCCCAAAATTAGATAAAGTTGGGTATAAATTTGGATAACTAATTTAATTTACAGCTTTTCATAGTTATCAACAGGTGTTGATAACTATGTTTATAACCGCATTTAGAAAACAAGTCCGTACTACTAATTTCTACAGCTGCGTTAATGACAGCACTGCCCCGAATGGATTGGAACCAGATCAATATGCCATCTTCAAAACAGACTACCATGCATACAATCTGGAATCAGACTGCAACAAATCTGGAAAAAGTTATATCTCCTCAAAATTATGCAAACTGGATTCAGCCTATTCAGTTCAGTCACGCTGATACTCAATCAATCTATCTCAGTGTTCCTAATCTGTTTTTTAAAGAATGGCTGGATGATAACTACGTTGACCTGATCAATAGCGCACTATCGGTTACCGCAGACAAAAATATGCTGGTAAGCTTCATTGTGCAGGAAAAAGATCCTGAAACACTTCCTGAGGAACCACAAGAGGCACCTCTGGTTAAACAGACCACTACTAATCAGCAAAAAGAAACTCCTCTACACAAGGAAACTCCAACCCTGAACCCTCGTTATACCTTTGATCAGTTTGTGAGTGGAGTTGGAAACCAGTTTGCCCATGCCGCAGCTATGGCAGTAGCAAATAACCCGGCGATAACCTATAATCCGCTCTTCATTTACGGAGGTGTCGGCCTCGGTAAAAGTCACTTGTTAAATGCAGTTGGCCACAAAATTATGAGTGATAATAACAACACCAGGGTATGCTACTGCTCAGCTGAAAAATTTATGCATGACATGGTAAATTGCATAAAATTGAATAAAATGGATGAATTCAGAGAACGATTTCGTTCAATAGATGTACTTCTAATTGATGACATCCAGTTTATTGCCCGAAAAGAACGTACGCAGGTTGAATTTTTTCATACCTTTAATGCGCTTTATGAAGCAGGTAAACAAATCATCATCACATCCGATAAATTCCCCCGTGAAATAGACCTGGAAGACAGGTTACGTTCACGGTTTGAATGGGGGCTTATTGCCGATATTCAAGCACCTGATCTTGAAACCAAGATAGCAATTCTCAAGAAAAAGGCTGATAGCAATAAAATACAGTTGCCTGATGATGTTGCCTACTTTCTCGCATCAAGCGACACCCGCAATATCAGAGAGCTTGAAGGTATGTTAATACGACTGGGTGCTTACAGCAGCCTGCAACATATTCCAATCACACTGACCATGGCAAAAAACAACCTGAAAGATATCCTGGTTGATAAACGGAAAGAGATCACGGTTGAACTAATCCAGAAAACCGTTGCAGATCATTTTGGCCTTAAAGTGGCGGATCTAAAATCTGAAAAACGTCTGAAGGCCTTTGTTCAGGCCCGCCAGATTGCCATCTGGCTTTGCCGCGACATGACGACTGCCTCGTATCCTGATATTGGTTCACGATTTGGTGGGAAAGATCACTCAACCGTTATTCATGCTACTAAAAAGATAGAAAAATTACTGACTGAAGATCCTAACCTATTAAAAACAATGGACGAATTAAAAGAGATCATACTTCACTAAAAGTTGTTACCACTACCTGTGTATACAACTGTTGATAGCTGTGGGGAAAATCATACCTGTGCATAAGTGACCTAAAGTGTGGTCTGTAATCAACAACCAAGATTAACGATAAAATAAGTTATTTTAGTAGGTTAAAAGTTATACACGCTTTCCACAGGACTAATAATAAATATAAAGACTTTAAAGATTTAAATACTACTTATTGAAATACAAAACCAAGGAGTCTGACATGAACTTCAAAATCGACAGAGACACCTTTTTAAAGGCGTTGCAAAAAGTGCAGGGAATTGTCGAAAAGCGGACCTCAATGCCGATTCTATCCAATATTTTGATTGAAGCTCAAGGGGACTCACTTGAGATACTTGCCACGGATCTGGAAGTAGGTCTCAAAGGTAGCTATCCAGCTAAAGTGGAAACAGATGGCCGAATTACGGTTGGTGCAAAAAAACTGTATGAAATAGTAAAAGAGCTGCCAAATCAAGAAATTACCTTTATTTCAAAAGAGAATGACTGGGTAGAAATTACCTGCGGCAAGGTTAAGTTTAATATTGTTGGATTACCGTCTGATGAATTTCCTGCTGTTGCGTCGGTAAAGGATGCACAACTGCTTGAACTTGAAGCGTCATTATTAAGAAAAATGATCGAAAAAACATCCTATGCCATCTGCAATGACGAAACAAAATATAACCTGAATGGTATCTTTACCAGGGTTGAACAGACTGAAAACGGTCAGGTTTTAAAGATGGTTGCAACCGATGGACACCGCTTGTCAATTGCGTCAGGCGCCTTTAGTGGAACAGCTAATCCTGAGTTGCTAAAAGGGGTTATCCTTCCTAAAAAAGGTGTCTACGAGATTAAAAAAATTACTGATGAAGGTGACGGGCTGCTGCAATTCGGTTTTGTTGATAGCAGTGCCGTACTTAAAAAAGGTGATACCACACTGGTTATGCGGCTGGTAGATGGAGAGTTTCCTGATTACACACGGGTTATCCCTGCAGCAAATGATCAGATTGTAAAGGCACCAAGAGAAGAGCTGATCCATGCGGTACGGCGGATGGCTATCCTTTCCAGTGAAAAATTTAAGGGAATCATGCTGGAGATTGAAGGAAACGGAGTAAAAATATCATCAAGCAATCCAGAGCTGGGTGATGCCATGGAAGAACTGGATGTGCAGTATGATGGCACCCCGTTCTCAGTTCGTTTTAATGCACGTTATCTGCTTGATGTGCTGATGGTGGCAGAGAGTCAACATGTGTTAATGAAATTTAAAAATGAGCTGTCGCCTTCAATTGTAACGCCAGATTCAGATGATGAACTTCTGGCGGTTATCATGCCAATGAGGCTCTAGTACAGACGTGTTTGTAAAACAGGTATGGCTTGAGCAGTACCGAAACATACAAACAGCCTGTATCCAGCCGGCACGGCACCTGACTGTCCTGTATGGTAGTAACGGTCAGGGAAAAACAAATTTTTTAGAGTCTGTATACCTGCTTGGAAATGCACGGCCATTTCGTTCAGCAAAGGTACCGGATTTAATCTGTCATGACAGTAAAGCAGCCGCTGTTCGCGGGTCAGTACTGTCAGCAGGTATTGAAAGTGATATTTTACTTCGACTGGAACAAAACACCCGCCGGGTAACAGTTGATGGCAAGGCAATCCAGCGGGCAGCGGATCTGCATGGAAAGCTGGCAGTAGTTATCTTTTCTCCTGATGATACTGCCATGGTCAAGCTGGGGCCAGAAACCAGGCGACGATATCTAGATCGATCACTGTATGCCAGTGATGCAGGTTTTCTGCAGGATTATCACAGCTATTACCGGATTCTCAAGCAACGCAATGCCCTGCTAAAGACCAATCAACAGGAAGGGTTGGATCTTTGGACTGAACAGTTGGCAGAAGCCGGTATCAGGTTGATGGATCATCGGCAACGCTACACTGACCGACTCAATCACCTGCTCCAGCAAAAATATCAGCAGATAGCTGGAGAACAGGAAAAAGTAGCGCTTATATACCAGCCTGATGTGCCCTGCCCATCAGAAGAAAACAGAGTAGAAACACTGCAGACTGTGCTGAATAATCAGCGAGAACAGGATCTGCGTTACAAAACAACCGGTCGTGGACCACATCGGGATGATCTGACTTTTTTGATTGGAGGACGGCCCCTGAAAGGTTTTGGTTCCCAGGGGCAGCAACGCAGCTTTGTACTGGCACTGAAAATGGCAGAACTAGACCATCTACACGAAACCTTTGGTGAGATGCCGGTGCTGTTACTTGATGATATCGCTTCTGAACTGGACCTGGAGCGGATGAAAAACCTGCTGAGCTATGTGCGGCAGCGTGAGGTCCAGACACTGATTACAACAACCGACGTAACTCCCTTTCTTCCGGTGTTGCAGCAGGACAGCAAACTATTCCGGGTTGAAGAAGGCAGACTGACGTACGAAGGAAACGGAACACCATGAGCGAGCTTGAACAGAACGGAACAGCAGCATCAAACGACTATGGCGCCGGCAGTATCAAAGTCCTTGAAGGGCTTTCAGCAGTACGGAAACGCCCGGCCATGTATATCGGTTCTACTGCCAGTGCTGGTTTGCACCACCTGGTGTACGAAATCGTTGATAACTCAATTGACGAAGCATTGGCCGGCCACTGCAACGAAGTCACCGTAACCATCAACACCGATGGTTCAATCACGGTGGTGGATAACGGACGTGGTATCCCCACTGACATGCACCCCACAGAAGGACGTTCAGCAGCCGAGGTTGTTCTCACCGTCCTGCATGCCGGGGGCAAGTTTGATAACGACTCCTACAAGGTCTCGGGCGGTCTGCACGGGGTTGGCGTCTCGGTGGTCAACGCACTTTCCAAGTGGCTTGATCTTGAAATCAGGCGGGATGGCAAGATCTGGCGTCAGACCTATCACCGTGGTGAACCGCAAGCACCGCTGGAGGTAACCGGCAACACACGGCGGCGTGGTACCAAAGTCACCTTTATGCCCGATGAGGAGATCTTTGAGACCACGGAATACTCCTTTGATATCCTCTCCCAGCGTTTACGTGAATTGGCGTTCCTGAATGCCGGGGTGCGGATCAAGATCAATGATGAACGGGCTGACGGGAAATCCCATGATTTCTTCTATGAAGGCGGCATCAACTCCTTTGTGGAATACCTGAACCGGGCCAAGACAGCGCTGCATCAAAAGCCGATCTACTTCAAAGGGGAAAAAGGTGGTGTGGAGATGGAAGTCTCCATGCAGTACAACGACACCTATGATGAAAAGATCTTCAGCTTTGCCAACAACATCAACACCCATGAGGGCGGTACCCACCTGGCAGGTTTCAAGGCAGCCCTGACCCGCACCATGAACACCTATGCAGCCGGTAACAACCTGACCAAAAACGCCAAGGTAGCCATATCCGGCGATGACCTGCGGGAAGGCATGACCTGTGTCATCTCGGTCAAGATCCCTCAACCGCAGTTTGAAGGCCAGACCAAGACCAAGCTGGGTAACTCGGAAGTTAAAGGCTATGTTGAATCGCTCTTAAATGAAAAGTTGGCGGTCTATCTGGAGGAAAACCCCCAGGTAGCTAAACGGATTCTGGAAAAGTCCATTGAGGCAGCCCGTGCCCGTGAGGCTGCCCGCAAGGCCCGTGACCTGACCCGCCGTAAAGGAGCCCTTGATCTGGGCGGACTGCCGGGCAAACTGGCTGACTGCCAGGAAAAAGATCCGGCCCTGTGCGAACTGTACCTGGTCGAGGGTGACTCTGCAGGTGGTTCTGCCAAACAGGGACGTGACCGTCGTTTCCAGGCGATCCTGCCGCTGAAGGGTAAAATCCTTAACGTTGAAAAGGCCCGTTTTGACAAGATGATCTCCTCCCAGGAGATCCGCACCCTGATCACCGCCATGGGTACCGGTATCGGCAAGGATGACTTTGACATTGCCAAGCTCCGTTATGGCCGGATCATTGTCATGACTGACGCCGACGTGGACGGTTCACACATCCTGACCCTGCTGCTGACCTTCTTCTACCGCAACATGCAGGAGCTGGTGGAACGCGGCCACCTCTACATTGCCCAGCCGCCACTCTACAAGGTCAAGCGTGGTAAAAAAGAGCTGTACCTGCGTAACGAAGCAGCCCTGCAGACCTTCCTGCTGGAGGAGGGGGCTGAAGAGCTTATCCTGAGTATGGAAAAAGGGGATCGTTCCTACATAGGCAAGCAGATCATTCCGGTGGTACGGCAGCTGATTGAGTGGCGCGCCCTGTTTGAAAAGGTAGTTAAAAAAGGCATTCCTGCAGACCTGCTTGATCTGCTGATCAGGGCCGGAGTAAAGCCGGGTATTGAAGAAGTGGCGGGATTAGAGTCGTACCTGAATATCATGCAGGGACTGATTGACGACTGTGATTACCAGTACCAGGCAGAGGATGAGCGGGTCACCTTCAGGATCGGCAATCTGCGTTCCGTGATTGACAATCAGACGCTTCTGGTCCTTGCCGGCCATGAATATGAACTGCTGGTAGAGTCAAACCGCAAGGTGGCAGAGCTGATGGCAGGCGGACTGGCCCGCCTGGAAGAAAACGGCAAAGGCCTTCTTGAGACCAGCCGTCATGAAGAGCTGCTGACCTACTTCCTTGACTATGCCAAAAAAGGTCTGGCGATCCAGCGCTACAAAGGTCTGGGTGAGATGAACCCGGATCAGCTCTGGGAGACCACCATGAACCCGGAAAACCGGATTCTGTTGCAGGTCAAGATTGAGGATGTTGTTGAGGCAGATCAGATTTTTACGGTGTTAATGGGTGATCAGGTTGAGCCCCGCAGGGAATTTATTGAGCTGAATGCCCTGAATGTCGTCAACCTGGATGTTTAATCCGTGAAGATTAAAGAGCACGGCAGAGATGGCTTTACATTTCTGCCGTGCTTTACTACCCCTTGATAACAGCCATCGGTTCAAGCCGCACGACAGTATCCACAAGATCCCGCTGTTCCTCCATGACCAGATCGATATCCTTATAGGCGCCTGCAGCCTCCTCCAGGTCTTTTTTCCCCCGCAGGGCATGCAGGATACCTTTCTCCTCAAGAGTCTTTTGTTCTTCTTCCAGATCAAGGTTCCTGATGGCTGCTTGTCGTCCCATTTTTCGGCCAGCCCCGTGGGAACAACTCATGAAGCTATCAGGGTTTCCTTTTCCTTGCACGATATAGCTGGCTGTTCCCTGTGATCCAGGAATGATACCCATTTCCCCCTCTCGGGCCGAAGTAGCTCCCTTGCGATGGACAAGGACATTTTGCCCAAAATGGTTCTCCATGGCGGCATAGTTGTGATGGATATTGATTTCGTCTCCAAAGGTTACGTCTGGGATTGCCTCGCAGAATGCGTCGCGTACCCGGCTCGCCATGAGCTGCCGATTAGCCAGGGCAAACCCAAGGCAGTAGTGCATCTCACGCAAGTAGACAGAGGCCTCTTCTGTTTCTAACGGCAGGAAGGCCAGCTCCCATTTTTTAGGAACCTGAACATGCCACTGCTCATTCAGTTTCATTGCAATCCGATTATGACGGTTCGCAACCTTAAGCCCGAGGTTGCGGCTGCCGGAATGGATCATGAACCAGATATGACCGTCGGACCCCTTCTGAACCTCAATAAAGTGGTTGCCTCCACCGAGGGTGCCTAACTGCTTGCAGGCAGAGCGATACTGGCAGCTAACCTCTGGATAACGAGCTGGGTCGTCCAGCAGCGGCATAAGGCTTTCGTCTTGAGGCTGCTTGTGGTGTTCAAAACCCACCGGAATTGTTTTGCGCATCGTCCCGATAACCCGTTTCAGGGTCTGTATATCGATTTCCTCAAGACTTGTGGGCACGGCCAGCATCCCGCAACCTATATCGACTCCTACGGCATTGGGGATAACAACGCCTTTTGTAGCAATGACGCCGCCGATGGGCATACCGTATCCTTCATGGGTATCAGGCATCAGACAGACCTGTCGGAATACAAAGGGAAGATTGGCAAGGTTTCGTGCCTGTGCAAGGGCATTACCCTCAGGCTCATTACACCAGCTCTTTATAACAACATGTTCGGTATCAATGTATTTCATGGTACTAACTCCTTTCATAAGCTTGAGTAGGCTCGGCTACCCACCAGCGGCGGCTTGCCATCAATGGAAACTAACCAGGTCTGCTCATCCTGCTGTTTAACTTTCAGATCCAGATCGAGGAAGTAACGCAGCACCTCGATGTTAGTGGTCGTATGTGCTGTCGGTGAGAGAGTGCGGAATGATCCTGCTCCGGCCAATGCCAATGGCAGCAGGAGCTGATCCGCCAAATGTCTTCCCACTGGTGCGTCAGAGGCAAGATATTCCTGTGCCTCCCTTACGGCACGATCAGCCACTGTTTCTGCGCTTACACCTGATTCGCCGAATCCAGTAAAAATCTCTGTGACCTGTTCGCTGGCCACCGTAATAACAAGGGCGTTTCCTGGCCCACTTGAATCCGGCACCTCCACGGATCTCAGGCAGTCGGCATCCCATGCCAGCTTTTCTTTCACCACCGCAATCTCTCGATCTGCAATGGAGTATGGCAAACGGGCAACAATGGCCCGGGCAGAACGATCAACAATGCCACCGCGCTGAAGAAGGTGGAGTGGTGTCAGCTTCCTGGAAGGTGTTATTTTGACTCTTATACGGCCACCTCCTGCAGGATAGAAGCCTGGGCGTTCCAATGCTGCCTTAACGGATGGTCCCATCTGATTCAATAGCGGCAGAAATGAACCAGCAAGGAAATCAAAGGGAGGTGCAGCAGCGTTATGAGTTCCTCCTTCAAGTACAATTTCAGAGGGATCATCAGCAACAATAAGCGCTGGCAACACGGTTTGGAGCACAAGGGTGCAACTTCCGGCGGTGCCGACAGCAAAATGGTACTGCCCGGAGCTAAGGCCGGTGGGTGCAAAGGTAATACGAGATGAGCCAATACTGTTTCCTGAAACAGCGGCTTTTCCTACCTCAACAGCCGCATTTACGGCAGTCAGGTGTTGACGCATCAGCCCAGGTTTTTTCCTCCGGGCACGTATATTTTCAATACAAAACGGTTTTCCTGTAACCAGGGAAAGAGCCAGTGCAGATCGTAAAATCTGCCCGCCACCTTCTCCTTGCGAGCCGTCTATAGTAATCATGTCAATTTTCCTCCAATGCATAGAAAGGCCGAAGCCGGTTGAAAATAGTTTTAATAGTCAGGTGATCAGCACCTGGATAAGTATAAAGTTTTGTTACAAAAGATTGACAACTCTGTCGGTCAGCCCCTTTTCTCCCAGAACCACTTTCAGTTCTGAGCAGCTGGCTACCTTTTCCAATACCTCCAGCTCGCGCAGGCGCATAAGGGTCGGGTTGCTTTCCAACAACTTGGCTGTATTGGACTGGCTACGCATAGCTGCGGTTTCCTCTCGGCGAATAATAAGGTTGGCCTCAGCTAGCTTTCGGGCCTCAATAACTTTGTTCATCAGTTCCTTCATCTCGCCCGGCAGGATGAGATCACGAATACCAATACCGATGACCCTTACACCAAATTCAGATGTACGACGGCACAGCGCCTGTTCCATTTCTCCGGCCAAACGTTCTTTCCCCTCCAGCAACCCATCCAGCTCATAGCTCCCGACTATGGCCCGAAGGGTCAACTGGAATTCTCTATACAGAGATTGGGAAAGGTTCTCAACTGCAGTTACCGACAGGTGCGGATCGGTCACCTGGTAAGTCACCTGGGCATTTAGGCGTAACGTGACTTTATCCCTGCTCATGATCTCCTGCCCTCCCACATCCAGCACAGTTTCCCGAAGGTCAATCTGCTTGAGATGGACTTTGCCCATCTGTTTCCAGAAGAGGTAGCGCCCGGGCTTAAGGGTCTGCACATATTCTCCATCCTTGAAATAAACTGCTGCCCAACCTTCCTCTACCACGACATTCTCAAGCAGCTCGGAAGAAGAAGGGGAGCTCAAAATTGCATTCATATCCTTATGGTTGAATTGAACCGTGCGTGCATCCACTACCTCGGTTCTGATCTCCTTAAATTTGCTCCAGAGTGCGTGGAGACCGGGACCAAGGATACGGTCAAAGCGACCATCTATCCAGACCAGCGCACGTTCGTAATCCTTGAGGTCCACAACCAGAGCTTCATTCCCCAGGGTACCCGACTTTACGATGAGGTCTAGTGCTTCATGATGTAGCCAGGGACTCCGCTGGGAAACAACATCCACCCGGACTGCGTTAGTCGGATCCCAAAACCAATGCTGCCCTTGTCCCAGTAACCCTTTAAATTCATGATCTTTGAAGTGTAATCCTTTTTCATGGGAATGAACCTTTACATAGCCAATTCCGTACATGGTGAACCTCCACGAGTTAAGTACATTGATAACAATAACAGTTGCCGTCAGGGGGCGAGGCAATTCCTGGGCCGCACTGGATACGCGGGGCAACGTTTGAGCCGGTGGCGAGGTTTCATTATTCAGATGCGGAGGGAACCATCATTTCTGACATGGCGGCTGTCGCGTATGATTGGTATCCGCTTCCTTTTCATGATGACTGCTCACCTGCGAAATTCGTTTGCCGCAAGGCGCATTAACAGCGCTGATCTCCGGCAGTTACTAAACCGGTTTGCCTAAGTGTGACTCGCCCCCTTCGGGCATTGGTGTACCGCCTAAGCGGTGAAGACGGGTTAATAGCCCGTTGCTGGAGCAGGACTCGAACCTGCAACGCCCGTGCATTACACGGTGCTCTACCATTGAGCTAACCAGACGCTGTCATAACCTTCGTTAGAATCCGGTTAGGTACACATAACTCTGACCGCATTGTTCTTTAAATGTCGGAAAGTAATGTGCCGTCGGCCTGGTCATGACTGCGTGTTTAATATCCTATATACAACTGCCATGCCAGCGGCCTAGTATTTAGTGCTTGTTTTATATAATTGTATGTAATTGCTATTGTTTATTTCGAAGTTGATCGTCATCATCATACGATAGTGGTAAATCGCCAGGTGCTATGTTATAAATTTATATAAAATTGTATAGGATTTTATATGAACAAGAATGTGGTTATCGGCCTGTTGGGGCCTGTTTTGGATAGTGGGAAAGAACCCAAGCGGTGGGAACGGTGGCGACCAACGGTATCAGTTTGTCAGCACGAAGAGCTTCTCGTGCATCGCTTTGACCTTATCTACCAGCGTCGTTATGCATCGCTGCTTAAAAGTGTTATTGCCGATATCCGGCAGGTCTCACCTGAGACCGAAGTCGTTCCTCATTGCATTGAGTTCCGTGATCCCTGGGACTTTGAGGAGGTTTTTGCTGCGCTGCACGACTTTGCCAGAGGATATGCTTTTGACACGGAGCAGGAAACGTATCTGGTACACATCACTACCGGGACTCATGTGGCCCAGATCTGCATGTTTCTCCTTACTGAGGCCCATTATTTCCCGGCCAAACTGATCCAGACCGGTCCAACGAATCAGCCTGAGCAGAAGGTGGCCGGCAACTACACTATCATTGATCTGGATCTCTCAAAATATGACCGGATCGCTACCCGCTTTAACCAGGAGAAGCGGGATGACATATCATTTCTCAAGTCAGGTATTGAGACACGCAGTCCACGTTTTAATGCACTGATAGAACAGATTGAACGGGTTGCCATAAACTCGGTGGACCCGATTTTATTGATGGGGCCCACGGGTGCGGGCAAGTCTCAATTGGCACGCAGGATTTTTGAGCTCAAAAAGGCCCGTCGTCAGGTTTCCGGTCTGTTTGTTGAGGTTAACTGTGCTACTTTGCGTGGAGATGGTGCCATGTCGGCACTTTTTGGCCATCGTCGCGGGGCGTTTACCGGCGCCATTCAGGATCGTCACGGGCTGTTGCAGTCGGCTGATAAAGGCATGTTGTTTCTCGACGAGATTGGTGAGCTTGGGCTTGATGAACAGGCAATGTTGCTACGGGCGATTGAGGAGCATCGTTTCCTTCCTATTGGCTCTGATACCGAGGCCCAAAGTGATTTTCAACTTCTCTGCGGTACGAACCGGGATCTTGGACAGGAGGTTGCAAAGGGGCGCTTCCGGGGTGATCTGCTTGCACGTATCAATCTTTGGACCTTTTGTTTGCCCGGGCTGGCAGAACGGACTGAGGATATTGAACCTAACCTGGAGTACGAACTGGAGTGTTTTGCGGAGAAAAACGGTAACCGTGTCAGCTTTAACCAGCAGGCCAAGAGGCGGTTTCTTGCATTTGCCATAGGCCCTGAAGCCCGTTGGTCAGCAAACTTTCGTGATCTGAACGGTGCGGTTAAAAGGATGGCGACCCTGGCTCCGGCGGGACGGATAACCGTTGAGGTGGTAGAAGAAGAGATTCAGAGGCTGCGCAATTCCTGGCGAGACAAGGCTGACGATCCGGGCCGTTCCCTGCTTAGAGAGGTATTGGGTGAGGAGTCAGCAGCAGAGTTGGATAGTTTTGAGCAAGTTCAGCTTGCCGAGGTTGTGCGCGTTTGCAGAAGTGTCGCCACACTCTCTGGGGCAGGACGCAAGCTGTTCTCCGTTTCACGGCAAGGGAAAAAAAGTAGCAACGATGCTGACCGGTTACGAAAGTACCTGGCGCGGTTCAATCTTGATTGGGATAGAGTAAGGCAAGGTTCAATAATGTCCTGATTGTCGTCGTGCCACTGAAAGATGTGCGAGCACAGCTGTTTTCTCGCTCCAACGACCTGTACAAAAGAACAAAACTAACTTTGAAAGCATCGGGGTAACAATTCATGCAATACCTGCTCTGCTTTGTTTTGTTGATGGTAAGTACTGCTGCCCATGCAGCCGACACAGAGCCCGAAAACCTGCTTGCCTTGGTGAATCGGGCCAGAGCAGAGGCACGTACCTGTGGTGAGAGGCAGTACGATGCCGTATCGCCGTTGACGGCAAACGCAGCTCTACAGGCTGCTGCCCAGGGACACGCTGCAGACCTGGCGGCCCGTAATGAACTAAGCCATACGGGAGCCAATGGCAGCAAGCTGTCTGACCGGGTGAAGCAGCAAGGCTATACGTATCGTCGTGTTGGTGAAAACGTGATCAGAAGTCCATTTGGTGTCCAATCAGCCATGAAAAGCTGGTTGAAAAGTCCCGGCCACTGCGCCAATATCATGGCCCCTGATTTTACCGAATTTGGCGCTGCTTTTGAAGGGCTCTACGGCGTACAGGTATTCGGGAGAGCTAAATAAAAGGCTACTGCAGCTAGTCAGGTGACGGGATGGATCTGTTTGACGAAGAGCCACTTCCCGCAAAGTACTTACCTTCAAGCCAAGCACAGTGCTGATGGAGGCACTAATGGCGAACATGCGGCGGCATGATTCGCAAGGTCAGAACTTGCAATGTTTCATAGAGGCTGGTTAACGTGGCCACTACTATGTCTTTAAAGCAATTCCAACACCAACTCAATTTTATTGCCACAACTGCCATCATTGAGTACATTGATAGCAACGCAATCAATGGAGGCATCTCATGGCCAGCCTTACAATCAGAAATCTTGATGAATCATTAAAGACTAAACTTCGCCTGCAGTCGGCACAACATGGTTGTTCCATGGAGGCTGAGGTGCGCAACATCCTGCGTCAGGTTCTCTTGCCCTCCTCAGCGCCAGCTGATTTTGCTGCCCGCATTAATCAACGTTTTACAGGGCTTGATGCAGATGTCCTGCCAATTCCTGAACGCCAGGAAACACGTACACCGCCGGACACGGATCTATAGCCATGAATGGTATTATTCTGGATACCAATGTGCTGTCTGAGCTGATGCGGGCGCAACCAGATCCCATGGTATTAAGCTGGTTTTCAGGTCAAACAGATGCACAGTTTTATACAACCGCCATTACCAAGGCCGAGATTTTATTGGGAATAGCCTTGCTGCCTGTCGGCAAGCGCCGGGATATGCTTGCAGATGCGGCTGAAAAGATGTTTCAGGAGGATTTCTCAGGCAACTGCCTAGCGTTTGATGAATCCACTACAGTTCTTTATGCTACCGTTGTTGCAAACCGCCGAAGGTCTGGTTTTTCAATGACAACCGAAGATGCCCAGATTGCCGCGATAGCCTTGAGTCACAACCTGCCGCTTGCCACCAGGAACACCAAAGACTTCCTGCATATTGATGGACTAATACTTTACAATCCCTGGGCACGGCAATAATCAGGTGATCACCCTTGGCCTCGAACCCCTTCTTCAAAACATCATAGAGTCTGATTGCCGTGGCTGGCTTATCCCACAGACCTTTTGCACGGCATGGTGTACAAGTAGCAGAGGATGTGGTATAAATTTTCGCTTTTATAGCTTTAGATTCTACGCAGTGAAGGAACTCCCATGCAGGAACAGGTAATGCAGAAGGTTGCAGTTAATATTGAAGATGAGATGAAGCGCTCCTACATGGATTATGCCATGTCGGTTATTGTTGGCCGGGCACTGCCGGATGTACGGGATGGACTCAAGCCGGTACACCGCCGCTGTCTGTACGCAATGAACGATATGGGTAACGACTATAACAAGCCCTATAAAAAGTCGGCCAGGGTCGTCGGTGATGTTATCGGTAAGTACCACCCCCACGGTGACACTGCGGTGTATGACACCATTGTCAGGATGGCACAGGATTTTTCGCTGCGCTACCTGTTGGTGGATGGTCAGGGTAACTTTGGTTCGGTGGATGGCGATAGCCCGGCAGCCATGCGGTATACCGAGATCAGGATGAAGCAGCTGACCCATGAGCTGCTGGCTGATCTGGAAAAAGAGACCGTCCCGTTTACCCCCAACTATGATGAATCCCTCTATGAGCCGTCTGTGTTGCCAGCCAAGTTTCCCAACCTGCTGGTCAACGGTTCATCGGGTATTGCGGTCGGCATGGCCACCAATATCCCACCCCACAACCTGGGTGAGATCATTGATGCCATCATTGCATTGATCCACAATCCAGCCCTTTCCTATGAAGAGCTGCTGGAGCTGGTACCGGGTCCTGATTTTCCCACCGGCGGCACCATCTATGGCCGCCAGGGTATTATTGATGCCTACTCAACCGGACGTGGCATCATTCAGGTTCGTGCCAAGGCCCATGTTGAGAACAGCAAGAAGCACGATCGCGAGTCTATTGTCGTCACCGAGATCCCCTATCAGGTCAACAAGGCTCGCCTGATCACCAGTATTGCCGAGCTGGTCAAGGAAAAGAAGATCGAGGGAATTTCAGATCTGCGGGATGAATCTGACCGTGATGGTATGCGGATCGTGGTGGATCTGAAAAAGGACGAAAATGCCGAGGTGCTGCTGAATCAGCTCTATAAGCATACCCAGATGCAGACCTCCTTCGGCATCAACATGCTGGCCATTGTCCACAACCGTCCCAAGCTGATGTCCCTGGCTGAGATGATGCACTACTTCATTGAGCACCGCCGTGAGATGGTTACCAAGCGGACCCTGTTTGAGCTGAAAAAGGCTGAGGCCCGCGCCCATATCCTGGAAGGTCTCAAGATCGCGCTGGACTGGCTGGATGCGGTGATCGAGCTGATCCGTGAATCCAAGACCCCGCCAGAGGCAAAGCTGGGCCTGATGGAAGGACGTTTTGCAGACCCTGATTACCTCCAGCGACTGGACCTGCCCCGCCCTGCTGGCTATGAGAAGGCGGTCCAGCTGTCGGAAATTCAGGCCCAGGCCATTCTGGAGATGCGTCTGCAGCGCCTGACCGGTCTGGAACGGGACAAGATCATTGCAGAGTACGAAGATATCCTGCGTCTGATCGCCCGTTTGAAGGAGATCCTGGGGTCAGATGCCGAGATCATGAAGATTATTGTGGGTGAGCTGACCGATATCAAGGAGCGTTTTGGTGACAAGCGCCGCACCGATATCGTGCTTCAGACTGCCGATATCTCCCTGGAAGATACCATTGAAGATGCCGAGATGGTGGTCACGGTCTCCCACACCGGCTATATCAAGCGCAGTGCGGTTGATCTGTACCGCGCCCAGCGTCGGGGCGGCAAGGGTAAGACCGGCATGAAGACCCGCGAAGAGGATTTTGTGGAGCAGCTCTTCATCGCCTCCACCAAAGACTTCCTGCTGTTCTTCTCCGACATGGGGCGGGTTTACCGGATCAAGGTCTATGAGATCCCGGAAGGCAGCCGTACCACCAAGGGCAAGGCGGTGGTGAACCTGGTCAATGTACAGGAAGGCGAGAAGATCACGGCGATTATGCCGGTCAAGGATCTGAACCGCGAAGACCTGTACCTGCTGATGGCAACCCGCAACGGCGTGGTCAAGAAGACCCCGCTGGTGGAGTATCTGAACATCCGTACCACCGGTATCAATGCGGTTAATCTTGATGAAGGGGATAAGTTGATTTCCGTTGCCCTGACCGATGGCCAGAAGGATGTCTTCCTGGCCTCCCGCCATGGCAAGGCGATCCGTTTCCCTGAAGCAGATGCCCGCCCCATGGGCCGGGTTACCCGTGGTGTACGGGGTATGAACCTTGAGGCGCGGGATGAGGTGATCGGTATGGAGGTGGTTGATCCAACGGCAACCGGTTCCACCATCTTTACCCTGACCGAGAACGGGTTTGGCAAGCGGACCGATCTTGATGAGTATCGCGGCCAATCACGTGGCGGCAAAGGCTTGATCACCATCAAGACCACCACCCGTAACGGTCTGGTGGTCGGCGTGATGCAGGTTAATGATGAAAACCAGCTGATGGTCATCACTGACCAGGGCAAGATCCTGCGGGTGCCGGTGGCTGGCTTCTCGGTGATTGGCCGTAATACCCAGGGTGTCAGGGTGATGGTCACTGAAGAGCAGGAAAAGATCGTTGCCGTGGCCAAACTGGCTGAGCGGGATGATGACGAAGGTCTGGAGCCGGAAGGTGAAGAAGAAGCCTGAGCCGATGGAGCTGACAGCAGTTACCCGTCTGCGCACGGTTGATACCAGCTATCGTGAACGGCGGCGGATCATCCGGTTGCTTGACTTTCTGACCCGTGATCAGTTGACCCGCGACCAGTTGGAGCGGATCGGTCGCCGTTTGCAAAAATCGGGTCGTCGTGCCTTGCCGCCGCTGGTACGGCGGCTCTGGCGTGAGCAGGACCATGAACGGCTCTATCGCTATACCTGTATGCTGGACTTTTTTGATGCCACCTCCTGGCTGGACCAGCTGGTGGCGTTAACTCTTAAACGTCGTGATCTTGCTGATGAAGGCAGGTTACCGCTGCTGGAAATCCTGCAGGATTACGGTGTTGATGTCTCCTCCCCGCCTTTTTCCCGCGATGATGTAAGCAGTGCCACCCTGAACAGCTTTCTTGACCTCTGTCTGCAGGAAGGGGCCTGGGGTATGGTCCGTTTTATGGACCGTTTCCTGAATGCGGATGAGGTGCTGCGGGATCAGTTGATCCGTCGGCTTGGCAATCGGACTGATCATGGCGCTGAATCAGCGGCGTTGCTGCGTATGCTGGCCTATTTTGAGTATAGCGAAGTGGCAACTCTGGCGGTGGAAAGCCTGGGTACCCTGCGCCATGGCTGCGCTGTAACGGTACTGCAGTCACTAACGCATCTGACCGTTGAAGGGCTTGAGGAACAGGTGAACCGCAGTATCCGGCGGCTGGCATTCCTTGGCATTACTCAGCCTGAACCATTAGGCGCGCTGTTTGCAGAACCGGCCGCCCTAATTACCGCACAGGCTGCTCCGTTGGATTGCTACGGGGTACGTACGGTCTGGTTTTCCTGGGAGATTGCTGATGGCAGTCTGGCTGGTCTGGTGCTGCAGCTGGGGGAACATGACGGGGTACGCCATGCTGTGGCATCTCGTTTCCAGAACCGGCGTGAGCATGACGACTATCTGGATGAAGTTAACGCAGAAGAGGGTCTGTTTCCGGTTGGCCTACCCTATGTTATCAACTTGTTGCGGGATGCCATGCTGCAGAGCATAGAGCGCAGTTTCTATCTGCCGCCTGACCTGTATGCCTGCCGCTACCTGCTTGGGGAAACCGACCTGCGTCCTGCTGATTATGTGCCGGGTTTTCCGGTTGAACTGCTTGATGGCTTGATTGAGCGGATGGCCTCGCTGCTGGCAGGCTGCGAAGAGCTGCTGGATGAACCGTTTTTTGAGGGTTGGCTCTTTACTGATCCACTGATTTACGAACTTGCTGAACAGTGCGGAACCGTTCCGCTGGGCAGTTGTTCTGAAGAGACGCAACAGCTGGTGATTGAGCGTTTCTGTACTGAATTGATCGAACCGGATAAACCGGCTTTGTTGCGTCGGCTGCTGTTAACCGCAGACTTTATGGTGCAGACCGATTGCCGCAAACGATCGGTTCAAAAGGTCTTGGCCCTTGGGCTGAGTCTGGCAGGATCAGCACTATCGCTGAGCCGTCATCCGTTTATCAGTCGATTGGGATTTGACAGCATTGAGATGGCTCGACAGGCACTGGTTGAAGGGTTCGACCCGCGTAAAAATCTTGCCTACGATGATGATGAGGAGTGGGAATGAAGATCGGGGTGATCGGAGCAGGTAGCTGGGGTACTGCCCTGGCCAATGTGGTTGCTGCAAACGGCCATGAGACAACACTGTGGGCCTATGAGCCGGAACTGGTTGCCGGAATGTCTGCAACCAGAATCAATCATCTCTTTTTACCCGGTATTGAGCTGCACCGCGGCTTACAGTACACCGGCAGCCTTTCAGAGGCGGTACAGGGTGCAGAGCTGGTGCTGCTGGTAACCCCTACCCAGGTCATGCGCGGTGTGCTTGCCAGTCTGCAGACCGAGATTGATTCATCAGCGGTGCTGGCAAGTGCTTCAAAAGGGATTGAGCTGGGCACCCTCTGTACGGTATCCCAGATCTGCAGTCAGGTGCTTGGTGAGGCAGCAGAGCAACGTTTTGTTGCCCTGTCCGGCCCCACCTTTGCCAAAGAGGTGGCGCTGGGGTTGCCTTCCCTGATTGTTGCCGGATCAACCAATCAAGTCGCTGCTCATACGGTTCAGGCTGCCTTCAGTAATCCGGTCTTTCGGGTCTATACCAGTGATGATGCCATCGGAGTTGAGCTAGGGGGTGCAGTTAAGAACGTGATCGCCATTGCAGCCGGTATCAGTGATGGCCTGGGATTTGGTCATAACACCCGGGCAGCCCTGATTACCCGTGGTCTGGCAGAGATGAAACGTCTGGGGCGGGCCATGGGGGCGCAGGATGCAACCTTTGCCGGTCTGGCTGGCATGGGAGATCTGGTGCTGACCTGTACCGGTGATCTCTCCCGAAACCGTACCGTAGGGGTCAAGCTGGGGCAGGGACAGACGCTGGAGGCGATCATGGCAGAAATGCGGATGGTGGCTGAAGGGGTTAAGTCTGCTGAATCAGTTAATGCCCTGGCCCAGCGTCTTGAGGTAGAGATGCCGATTACCCAGAAGGTCTATGAAATCCTTTATGGTAATAAACCGGCCCGGCAGGCTGTGCTGGAGCTGATGTCACGTGATCTGAAACCTGAACAGGCCTGAGTAGCCCGTACTTTGGCCTGTTGTTTGCCTGATTCAGTCAGCAGCCCTGCATCCTGCAGCAGGTCTACAACTGTCCATATCCCACCAGCAACTACAATCACCCCACCCATAAAAACCATCGGTTCCATAGTACGCCTCCTTTTGCTTTAGGAGACGATACCATAGGGCTATGACACAATATGTCCTTTTGGGAATCTACTGATCAGCTTTGCTGCAAAATCAGGGCTCGCCCTGCTCTGCATCGCCTGAAAGCAGCACAATATCTACCCGCCGATTCTTGGCGCGACCTTCAGCGGTGGTGTTTTCTGTTGTGGGACGGAACTCACCGTACCCGGTGGCAGACAGCTTGCCTGGTTCAACGTCGTAATTTTTCTGCAGGTAGCGTAGCACATTGGTGGCGCGGGAGACCGAAAGCTCCCAGTTGGAAGGGAATACAGGGGTACTGATCGGTATATTGTCGGTATGGCCTTCAACCCGTAATGGGTTGGAATATTCGGTCATCGCCTCAAGGATCGTGTTTAACAACTGATAGCCGGCCGGCTTGATGACTGCAGAGCCTGAATCAAAAAAACCAGCCTCTTTCAGACTGACTACCAGACCGCGCCGGGTAATTCCGATGGTAACCTTGTTTTGGGCGCCATGTTTAATCAGGTAGGCCTCAATGGCTGACTGGATCTCTTTAAACTCTTTTTCTTCTGCCTTGCCTTTACCGCGCCCTTTATCCATACCGCCCTGTCTGGGGCCAGCGGGAGGCATCTTGTTAATCATCGGGATTACGGCCATTTCAGGCTTTATGGCAGGTATCGGCTTGATATCCTGAGACTGCAGCACCCCTTTTTGACCAGCAGCAGCCTGGGTGGAATAGCCGAAGGACTCCCGCATGGAAGCTGCCACCTCCTCAACCTTTTTCTTATCGGTCTGGGACATGGCATACATGGTGACGAACACGGCAAACAGCAGGGTGATGAAGTCTGCGTAGGAAACCAGCCAGCGTTCGTGGTTCGCATGCTTTTCAGGTTCTTTTTTCAGCGCCACTCAGCAGGCTCCTAGTGTTCTTCACCGGCAAAGGCCTTCAGCTTTTGCTCGATAAAGTGGGGGTTTTCACCGTTTTGGATTGCGATCAGACCCTCAACGATCATAACCCGCCGCAGCACTTCTTCCTTCATCCGGATCTTGATTTTAGAGCCGATCGGCAGACAGATAATGTTGGCGGTCATCAGGCCGTAGATGGTGGCAACGAAGGCGGCCGCAATACCGGCTCCCAGTTTTGAGGTATCAGACAAGTTACCCATAACGTGGATCAGACCGAGCACGGCACCGATAATACCGATGGTGGGGGAGTAACCGCCAGCTGCCTCAAAAAACTCAACCGAGTGTTTTTTATGATCCTCGTAGGCCATGATTTCGGCCTCAAGGGTTTCACGGAGTTTCTGGGGATCAATACCGTCAACCACCAGTGAGATCCCCTTTTTGATAAAAGGATCTTTGGCGTTCTGAGCTTCCTGCTCCAGGGATATCAGGCCGTTACGGCGGGCCTTGGTGGCATAGCCGATGATATCTTTGACCACCGCTTCCGGGTCAACCTTTGGGGGTAGGAAGGCGGTCTTGATGTCCTTGAATCCGTTGATACAGGCTTTAAGCGGAAAAGAGATAAAAACGGCACCAAAGGTACCGCCAAGCACGATCATGGCTGAGGTGGGAGAGATCAGGGCGCCAATATGCACCCCTTCCAGCACGGCACCACCAAATACAGCACCAAAGCCGAGAATAATACCAATAATTGTTGCTAAATCCATAGATCAGGTGTCCTGGCGGTGGAGTGGTTGTAGTGCTGCTTTGGTGTTGGCGTTAAGAAAATGCTCACTCTCGCTACGATGATACTGAGCGTTGCGCTGCCGCCGCAAGTAGGCACGACCGTTGGGAACTGCAACGGAACGTCGCAGAATCTTGGTTCTAAAGGCGATGATCCGGTTCAAAATAACCTGACAATGTTCCCTCACCAGAAAATGATGGCCGTTAAACAGGGTAATAACGGTGTCAGGGGTCTCTTCTACACTGACGATATGGTCAGGGTTTAAAAACATTACTTGTCGGTCAAGGCGGGTGACCAAGATCATATCGATCCTTTGAGTTAATTTTTCGCTAACAATATCAAACAACTGGATCTGGTCAAGCTTTTTCGGCGGATCAAGCGGCAGGCGTCATAGACAATCAGGTCAGCATGGCGTCTATCGCATCAAAACTTATATACTTTTCGGCAATTGAGTTAATAAGTTCAATCTTTTCCGTATCGTCAGGCCCTATTTTTGAAACATGCTCTCGCAGGCGGTAATAGACCTGTGAGGTGGTATCTTCGATTCTGATGTACGGTATGTTGCTATCCTCCAGGATTCGTTGCGTAATGTCGGAGATTGGTGCATGGCCGGCTACAATCAGCCCTGCCAGGCGTTGGCGGAATTCCGGGATATGGTGTAGGGATGAGGCGGTTACGATCAGTTCATCACGGGAACTGGTCACAATCAGCAGGGTTGATTCCTCCAGGCTGTCAATCACCCGCTGGGATGAGGCTGCCCCCAGCTGGATCGTGTGACAGATCCGGCTGCGATCAGTCGGGTCGCCATGCAGTGGTAGCTCAAGCAGTTCACCAACATGCTGCAGGGTCGGGTCAGCCAGAATGGGAGAATAGTCAAAGGCGCTGCTGACCAGCAGATCCTGGCTTTGAAACGCCTTGGTCAGATAGGCCATTGATCGCTCCCGTTTTTCCGGCACCAGTTTGTTGGCCATGATGACCCGTACCTTGGCCTGTTCCCGGGCATACAGGGCCAGGTTCAGTTCCACTGCGTCGATCACATTGCCGATCCCGCCGCCGGTTACCATCAGCACCGGAGCGCCCAGCATGGCAGCCACCTGGGCGTTGTTCACCCCCACCACTGAACCGACACCGCCGTGCCCGGCTCCTTCAATGATCAGAAAATCAAGATGTTGTTCCAGTTCTGCACAGGCCTTGAGAATCGCCTGACGCGGTGCCTGTGGATCAACCTTGCCATCCAGAAACTGGCGGGTTGAGCCAGGGGTCAGGGTCATGGGGGACATCAGATGGGCAAACTCATCCATGCCAAAGACACTGGAAAACATGGCGGCATCCTTGTCCATGGTCAGGCCGCGGTACTGGATACATTTGGGGCCGATCGGTTTCATAAAACCGACACGACGGTATTTTTGACGGGCCAGATGCATCAAAGAGAGCGAGATGGTGGTCTTACCGCAATGCTGGCCGGTTGCACCGATAAAGATTTTTTTACACATGCTTGATCCCTCCCGGAGTTGGTGGGTCCTGAAGCTCACACAAATTCATATAGCGGTCACGTCCATTGTGAAAGCGGATAATGCGAATGCCCATACCGCTCTTTTTTACCAGATGAAACAGGTTCTGAGGCACCCGCTTGGCCCACATCACCCGTGCATCAAAACTGATCGGCTGCTCATCAAGCAGCAACTCGACCCTGAGCACGGTATTGGGGTTACAGACATTAGCGGTCTTGATAAACATACCCATAGGTGAAAGATCCTCTGTAAAGGCCCTTCTGCTTCCTTCAGCATCTGTACCAAAACAAAGGGCAATCCGCTTCCGTTTCCGGGCTGTAATCCGTGTGCCTGCCATACGTAGTTATCCTCCGATCTGCTAAGATATTCATAAGCATACCACAGTATTAAAAAACCGCATCTTTCTCCCCCAGAGTGCTGCTGCACAGGGGAGAATACCGTTGACAATTAATGGCTAATCCACTAGGTTTGGCCCAGTTCTTTATGATTAACCATCTGAACCGCTAGGGGAGTTTCGACTGAGAGCAGCAACTGGCTGCGACCCTTGGAACCTGATCCGGGTAATTCCGGCGTAGGGAAGCGGACGATTTTGAGAAGTGTATCAAATTCCGAATCGCCGCCCCTGTAGCTACAGAGGCGGCTTTTTTTATTGCAGGAGGAAACGGTTATGCAGGTGAGTATCAATGGAGAAATACGGCAGCTTGTCGATGGCTGCACCGTCAGGCAGATGCTGGAAGAGTTGCAGATTAAGGCTACACGGGTGGCGGTAGAGCTGAACCTGGAGATCGTTCCCAAGGCAGATTTCGCCGAGCGGACCCTACAGGATGGGGACAAAATCGAGATAGTCCACTTTGTAGGGGGAGGATAGCGAGGCCCATCGTGATTGATTTTTCACTCTATCTGATTACTGATCGTAATCAGACCGCAGGCAGACCGCTTTTGGACGTGGTTGAGGCTGCGCTTGAAGGTGGTGTGCGGGCAGTACAGCTGCGGGAAAAGGATTTGACCCCGGCTGAGTTGTACGAACTGGCCTGGGAAATGAGGGCGCTGACCAGCCGCTATGATGCCCGTTTGCTGATCAATGAGCGGATTGATATTGCCCTGGCTGTTGAGGCTGATGGTGTCCAGCTGGGGGTCAATTCCCTGCCGGTCACGGCAGCCAGGCGGATCGCACCTGATCTGTTGATCGGCTACTCCAGTCACGGGGTAGGTGAGGCTGTAGCAGCCCTGGCCAAGGGGGCAGATTTTGTCACCTTTGGCCCGGTCTTTCCAACACCTTCCAAGGCCACCTATGGTGAGCCGGTGGGGTTGGGAGAGCTGGGACGGGTTTGTCGGCAGGCGGTCGGTGATCTGGTTTTTGCCCTGGGTGGGATTAAACGCGAAACTATAGAACAGGTAACCGCTGCCGGCTGTTACCGGGTGGCGTTGATCTCGGATATTCTGGCTGCGCCAGATCCCGCTGCAGCTGCCGAGGCATTCCGGCGCGGACTGCAATAAGTTTAAACTCTGGGTAACTATTCAGTAGTAATGCAACAGTTCCAACTACCAAAGACATTTTTACAGGGATAAAAAGGATGAACAGGATAAAACCATCTAAACCAGGTTCCCTGATCTGATTTTTTGATTGTATCCGCTTGTATCCCTTGTATCCCTGTTACATTGCTTATTTGCTGAATAGTCACAACTTTGGGCTCAGAGCCCGCTACTGAAAGGTACAGATATGGATGAACTTATTATTGCTGGCCGTTCTTTCCGCTCCCGCTTAATGGTGGGTACCGGGAAATTTTCTTCCAACGCTGAAATGGCCGCCACCATCGCTGCTTCCGGTGCTGAAATCGTGACGGTTGCTCTGCGCCGTGTCAATATTGACGACCGCCAGGATGATTTACTCAATCATATTGACCGTACAACATGCCTGCTTCTGCCTAACACCAGTGGTGCCCGTGATGCCGAAGAGGCCATCCGACTCGCCCGTCTGTCCAAAGCCGCTGGCTGTGATCCCTGGATCAAGTTGGAGGTCACGCCCGATCCTTACTATTTGTTGCCTGATCCTGTCGAAACCTTAAAAGCAGCAAAAATATTGGTCAAAGAGGGTTTCATCGTGCTGCCCTATATCAACGCTGATCCCGTACTAGCCAAGCACCTGCAAGAGGTAGGCGTTGCTACCGTCATGCCTCTGGGCGCCCCCATCGGCTCAAATAAAGGACTAAAAACACGGGACAGCATAGCCATAATTATCGAGCAAGCAATCGTGCCGGTGGTTGTTGATGCTGGTTTGGGAGCACCATCACATGCCGCCGAAGCAATGGAACTCGGGGCCGACGCCGTAATGGTCAACACGGCCATTTCTGTTGCCGGTAATCCGGCCCTCATGGCGACTGCCTTTAGCCAGGCTGTTATTGCCGGACGGAATGGGTATCTGGCAGGGCTCGGCAAAGAACAACACAAAGCCGTCGCATCCAGCCCACTCACCGGCTTTTTGCGCGAGGAACAATCATGAGTTTCGCAGATGAAATAGTACGTTATCCCGTAGAACAGATCCTGGAGCAGATGTCCACGACCACGGCGAGCCGCGTGGAACAAGTCCTGGCTGCCGAGCGGATAAACGAGCGTGACCTGATCACCCTGTTATCACCAGCCGCTGAACCATATATTGAAGCCATGGCGCAAAAAGCTCATCAGATAACCAGGCAGCGTTTTGGCAACACCATCCAGCTGTATACGCCGATGTATTTGTCTAACGAGTGCAACAATGGCTGTAAATACTGTGGGTTTAACGCCAAAAACAACATTCCCCGCGTCACCCTTACCCCAGCCGAGATTGAACAAGAAGCGCTGGCCATCCGTAATTACGGTTTTCGTTCAATTTTGCTCCTGACTGGTGAGCACCCCAAAAAGGCTGATAACAACTATCTGGCTGCGGCAGTAAAGCAGATAAGGCCACTCTTCAGTTCCATCAGTATTGAGGTCTACCCCATGGATACTGAAGGCTATCAGCAAATGGTTGCCGCTGGCGTTGATGGATTAACCATCTATCAGGAAACCTATGATCGTGACCTCTATAAACAGCTTCACCCCTTTGGCAAAAAAAGTGATTATACGTGGCGCATTGAGGCGCCTGACCGTGCCGGGCAAGCAGGCCTGCGGCGCATAGGTGTCGGGGCTTTACTGGGGCTTGGCCCCTTTGCAACAGAAGCATTTTACACCGGTTTTCACGCATATTACCTGGCCCGCCACTACTGGCGCAGTCAAGTCAGCATCTCCTTTCCACGTATTCGCCCTGCCGATGGCGGTTTTGCCCCCATTAACCCGGTCAGCGACAAACAACTGGTGCAGATGGTGTGTGCCATGCGCCTGCTCATCCCTGATGCCGGGCTATTCCTCTCCACCCGAGAAAATGCCAAGCTGCGCGACAGTTTAATGCGCCTTGGCATCACCCACATGAGTGCCGGATCGTGCACTGCCCCTGGTGGCCACGCCAACAAAGGGGAGCATACGGAGCAGTTTGTCATCGATGATGACCGCACACCAGAACAGATGAGTGCTATGATCCGTGCGCAAGGCTATGAAGCGGTTTGGAAAGACTGGGATAGCGCGTTTTTAAACGCAAGCGCCGTATAACGATGCACAAACAGAGCAGTGGACTTTTTGGAGCGATTGCCCCCCGGGTCAGTATCCAGCGCCTGTATGGCTTATCATCGCTTGAAATCAGGGTCGCTCCACAATGGGGTTTGAAGAATAATCAAATGTGGTATGCTGTACTGAACGGATTGAAGTATCGGGGCAGTTGGTAGGGAAGCAGGTGTTATTAGCGACCTCAGGCGATTGAGCGGTAGGAGGCACTATCATGCCCAACTGTTTGCCCCCCCGGACCTTGTTCAGTAGGGACGTGCCCCATGGTCTTCAGCAGCTTTCGACATAAGCTGATTCTTGCCTTCAGCCTGTTTATTACGGTGCTGCTGGCAGGCATTGCCTGGGGAACCTATGCCTGGTTCAAGCATCAGACCCAGCAGATGATTTTTCGAGAACAGAGTGCCATGGTCTCCTCTCTGGCCCGTGGTCTGGATGACAAGCTCCTGTCCGCTCATAATGCCTTGATTGCCGTTGCAAAGGTTGCACCTGCTGAATCAGTTACCAGGCATGCGCAGATGCAGGCTTGGCTGGATAACCGTACCGGTATCCGTTCCATCTTTAACCACGGCCTGTTTCTGTATGATCTCTCCGGTACACTTTTCGCGAACAGCCCCCGTACTCCTCAGTTAATCGGCAGTTCCTACGCCTTTCGGCCCTACTTTCAAGATACCATCAAAAGCGGCAAACCGGTTATTGCGCAGCCTTTTATCTCATCGGTCAACGGCTCTGCAGTTATCGCCATGACGGCTCCAATCCATGATCGTGAGGGGAGGATTATCGCTGTTATGGCAGGCCTGATTGACCTGCGCAATGACAGCGGCTTTTTCCACGAATTGAGCCGGGTCAGGGTTGGCAGTTCCGGCTATCTGTATCTGTTTGGGCCTGATCGGACCATTATCCTGCATCCAGATCCCAGTCGGATTATGAAGCGGGATGTGCCTAAAGGCTCCAATAAACTGTTCGACCGTGCCATTGACGGGTTTGAAGGTGCTGGCGAGACCGTAAACAGCCGAGGCAGACATTTCCTGGCTGCCTTCAAGCGCCTTCAGTCAACCAACTGGATTCTTGCTTCCAATTTCCCTATTGAAGAAGCCTACGCACCGATCACCAGTTTCAGGACAATCTACCTCTGGGGTATGGCAGCGGTTGTGCTGCTAAGCATTGCTGCAGCCTGGTTGCTGGGGCAAACCATTACCCGTGGTATTACCAGTCTGGCCGGGCAGGTGCGTAATCTGAACACGCAAACTGGAGTGGTTTCGCAGATTGAAATGCCCGGTGATGATGAGCTGAAGCTGCTTGCCGATTCGTTTAATGAGCTGCTGGAAGGGGTTGAAAAGCGGGAACAGAAGCTGCTGGATTTCTCGGTTACCATGGAGCAGAAGAATGTGGAACTGGGCATGGCACTTGCCATGGCAGAAGAGGCAACCAAGGCCAAAAGCGCCTTTCTGGCAACCATGAGTCACGAAATCCGTACCCCGATGAACGGAGTGATCGGCATGACCGGCCTGCTGCTGGACACAGAGCTGTCTGAAGAGCAGCGCAGGTATGCCGAGATTGTGCGCAGAAGTGGTGAGAACCTTCTGGATATCATCAATGATATCCTTGATTTTTCAAAGATTGAGGCGTCCCGTCTTGAGCTGGAAGAGATGCCGTTTGATCTGCGGATGACCCTGGAAGATACGGTTGAACTGCTTGCACCCCGTATCTTTGACAAGAGAGTTGAGCTGATCTGTCTGGTTGACCCGGATATTCCCTGGGAGCTGGTGGGTGATCCGGGGCGTTTGCGGCAGATCATTCTGAATCTGGCAGGCAATGCCATTAAATTCACGGAGCAGGGTGAAATTGATATCAGGGCTGATCTGGAAAGCGCTTCAGCAGATCAGATAACGATCCGTTTTTCAGTACAGGACACCGGTATCGGCATACCAGAGCATCGGCTGGAAGCGGTCTTTGCCCCCTTTACCCAGGTAGATGGTTCCACTACCCGCAAATTTGGCGGTACCGGACTGGGGTTGGCCATCAGCAGGCAGTTGGTGGAGCTGATGGGAGGAGAGATCGGGGTTACCAGTCAGGAGGGAAGAGGGTCCTGCTTCTGGTTTACAGCCAGATTGACTGCTGTGGCTGATCCATCTGATGTTGCACCACGTTTTGCGGCGATTGATAGCTTGCATCTGCTGGTGGTTGATGACAACGACACAAACCGGCAACTGTTGATAACCCTGCTTTCCGGTTGGGGCTGTCGCTACGATACCGCCAGCAACGGCTCCACAGCCTTGGGACTGCTGCAGGAATATCATGCCGCAGGTGACCCCTTTCAGGTTGTCTTGATTGACTCGATCATGCCAGAGATGAATGGAATGGCACTGGCTCAGATGATTCGACAGGGTCCGGCCTTTGCAGAGACCAAGCTGGTCTTGTTAAGCGGGTTGGGGGTCAGGGGCGAAGCGGCAGAGCTCCACCAGGCCGGTTTTGCAGCATGGTTGACCAAACCGATTCGACAGCAACAGCTCCATGACTGTCTTTCACTGCTTGCGGGTCGTACCAGTGCCCTCCAGCCGCAGGGTGATGATCTTATCACGCGCCATACGGTCCGGGAGGCGCAACGTCACAACGCCCGTATTCTACTGGCAGAGGACAACCCGGTGAATCAGGCGGTGGCCTTGGCCATGCTGCAAAAACTGGGGTATCGCGCTGATGTGGTTGCAAATGGGCAGGAAGCGATTGAGGCGCTGTCACGCATCAACTATGATTTGGTGTTGATGGATTGCCAGATGCCTGAACTGGATGGCTTTGAAGCCACCTCGCTGATTCGGAGCAGCACTACTCCTGTGTTGAACCATGGCGTGCCGGTTCTTGCCATGACCGCCAACGCCATGGCCGGAGACCGGGAACGCTGCCTCAGGGCCGGTATGGATGATTATCTGTCCAAACCGGTCAAGCAAAAGGAGCTGGAGCAGGCGCTGGACAGGTGGCTGACCACGTCTGAGAGCAGGCCGATTGTGCTGTTGGATGCCGCGCCAGCCTTGTCACCGCCGGATGCCGAGGATCAGTTGCAGCTCTTTGACGAACAGGAACTGCTGGATCGACTAGATGACAACCATCCGTTGCTGCTGGAGATCACCAGTATGGCTTGTGCTGACTTACCAGTGAGGCTGCAACAGATGCAGCAGGCGCTCATCTCAGAAGATCGGGCTGCACTCAGGCAGACTGCCCATACGATCAAGGGAATGGCGGCTAACCTGGCTGCATACCGGTTGCAGCGGGTGGCTGGCCAGCTTGAAGACAAGGCTGAAAGCGTTGATGTCCGTCAATTACGGTTGTTGGCAACGCAGGTTAATGAGCAGGTAGATACTCTGGTGGAGCTACTGCTTAAAAAAGGCTAATCGGGTCGCGCTGGCAGTACAGCAGGATGACGTACCTGGATAGATTTCTGTAACCGGATCAGTTTTAAACTCTGGAAACAGCGGTTGATAAATGGTATGTTGGCAAAATTTTTAAGGAGTAGCTCATAGACCATGATCCTGCCCCGTTCCATGCTTTTACTGGCTGCCTGCCTGTTCTGTTTTCTGCTGTTGTTGGGAAGCGGCCTTTCCCACGCCGCTGAACCGACTAAAAACGAGTATGTACTGGGGGTTTTTCCATTTCTCCCCTCTGCCAACCTGGAAGGGATTTTTGCCCCGATAGCAGCAGAGTTGTCCAAGGCGTTGGGAAAACCGGTACGGCTGCGTCTGACCAGCAGCTATGATTCTTTTGTTCAGGCGCTGCAGGACCAGACCTTTGACATAGTCCATATTCACCCCTTTGACTATGTCCAGTTCGGGCGCCAGAAGGGGTATCACCCCCTGGTAGCCAGATCTGAAGACCTCTTTGCCCTGTTTTCCGTAAAAAATGGTTCTCCCATTGCAAAACTGTCTGATTTAAAAGGTAAGCGTCTTGGTACACCGCCAGCAACCGGCGCGGTCACCTATTTGGCGCTTGATGCAGTACACAAGGCTGGTCTTACGCCGGGCAAAGACCTGGCGGTTCGTAATTTCCCCAATCACCTGGCCTGTCTGCAGCAACTGCAGATCGGTTCGATTGATTCCTGCGCCACCAGCTCTGGTACCTCGAAGACCTTTGAATCCCAGTTTGGCCTGCCGCTTAAACGGATCGGCCATTCCATCTCTATCCCCCACACCCTGTTTGCGGCACACAAACGGATTCCAGCCACAGACCGGGAGATCATCAAAAAGACCCTGCTGACCAGCTCCCTTGCCCAGGTTGATCCACACCTGCGCCAGCTGTTTATTGAAACAGGGAGTGCCAGTACAGGAAGCTACTTTAAGGCGGTCAGCGACAGGGATTACGAATCAGCCCGACGGATTTTGAAACGGCTGGGCACCCATTGATAACCATCTCGCTTAAATACCGGATTGCCCTGGTGGTTTTCATCCTCCAGATAGCAATTTTTACCCCCCTGCTTTGGTTTACCTTTGCCGCCTACCGTGATTCTGACCTGAAACAGCTACAGACCCGTGAGGATGTCTTTATGGGGCTGGTTTCGCAACTTGGGCGGAAAGCACTGCTGACAGCAGAACCAACGGACTTCCAGCTTTTTATCGCCCCCTTCAGTACAGCCCCCCATATCAAGCGGATCATTCTGTTGAATCAGTCCGGTATCGTGGTTGCCAGTACAGTCCCCTCTGATCTGGGCAACCCGGCGCCTGTGTATACCCACAGCAGGAATATTGTTTGCAAAACCAGTGAAATAGCCAATGCCGCCGAGAAGCTGGGTTCGATTTCGGTCCATTTTTCACGCATAGAGATGGAACGGAATGTCAGGGCTCTGTTGTTGTGGGGCGTCCCGATTGCTGTGGCAGGGGTGATCCTGAGTGCCTTGATCGGGTTGGGGCTGGCATCGTTGCTGACCTGTCGCCTAAAGACACTGGAGCAGGCTAGCCGTCGCATGTCTGAAGGGGAGATGGGGGTCACCGTTGAGATTTCCGGCAACGATGAGGTCGCTCGCCTGGCCCAGGTTTTTAACGAGATGTCCGGCAGCCTGCTTTCACAGTTTGAAGAGCTGCAGCAGGTTCAGCAGGAGTTGTCTTTTCAGGCCCAGCATGATCCGTTGACTGGGCTACCGAACCGTTTGCTGTTCGATCTGCGTTGCAGCCAGGCCATTGCAGCTGCCCAGCAGCATCAGCATGCCCTTGCGCTGCTGTTTTTTGACCTGGACCATTTTAAAAATATCAATGACAGCTATGGCCACCAGATAGGTGACAGTGTCCTGCGTTCTGTGGCAGCCCGCCTGACCCTGGTCTTGAAAGATCACAACCTGATTGCCCGGTTGGGTGGTGATGAGTTCTGTGTGCTGATGGAAAAGGTTGAAAAGCAACAGGAAGCAGCCGAAGTTGCCCAGTCAATTCTGGATATGCTGGCAGTACCGCTGGACTGCGAGCAGCATGAGTTCTTTCTCTCTGCCAGTATCGGCATCTGTCTCTATCCGCGGGATGGTGAGGATGAGGTCAGGCTGCTGCGCAATGCTGATACCGCCATGTATCGCGCCAAAACCGCCGGACGGGGGGCCTATCGTTTCTATTCCCATGAACAGACGTCGTCAGTTCGGGAGCGGACCAGTATGGAAAGCCGTCTCCGCAAAGCGATTGAGCGTGGTGAGCTGCGTCTGAACTATCAGCCCCAGATCTGTCTTGATACGGGCGCCATCATCGGGGTTGAGGCGCTTGCCCGTTGGTCAAGCCCGGAGTTTGGTCTGGTGGCGCCGGATAAGTTTATTCCGATTGCCGAAGAAAGCGGCCTGATCATTCCGATGGGTGAGTGGATACTGGATGATGCCTGCCGCCAGATGCAGCAATGGCGCCAGCAGGGCACTGCAATACCACGTGTGGCGGTTAATCTGTCGGCCCTACAGGTCCAGCGTGGCGATGTGACGGCATTAGTTCGACGTGCACTGGATAGTACCGGTTTACCAGCCAGCTGCCTGGAATTGGAGATAACGGAAGGGTACATCCTGCAGGATGCTGACCGGGCGATTGAGGTGTTGCAGCAGTTGCGTGATCTGGGGGTGTCCATCGCCATTGATGACTTTGGTACCGGCTTCTCGTCACTTTCCTATCTGCATCGTCTGCCGATCGACCGGCTCAAAATAGATAAATCCTTTGTACAGGAGATCGGCTCCACCTCACGGGCCGCTCAGGTGGCCCAGGCAGTGGTCCGTCTTGGCAAGACCCTGGGGCTTTCTATTATTGGTGAAGGGGTTGAGCATCCCCACCACGCCGATGCATTGCGCGAATGGGGCTGTCATGAAGGACAAGGATTTCTGTATGCCCATGCCGTTGCTCCAGACCAGCTGCATCTGCTGGCACCGTTTAAGAGGAAACCATGAGAGCGGTGATTCAGCGGGTCAGTTCTGCATCGGTTACGGTGGATGGTCAGGTGGTGGGCCAGATCGCTCAGGGTATCATGGTGTTGCTGGGGGTTGAAAAAGGGGATACCGAGACTCCGGCAGACTGGCTGGCTGAGAAGATCGTCGGGCTACGGATATTTGAAGATGAGGCAGGTAAAATGAACCGCTCGTTGATAGATATTGGCGGAGCAGTGCTGGCGGTTTCCCAGTTTACCCTGGCTGGTAACTGCGACAAGGGGCGCCGCCCCTCCTTTGATACCGCAGCGCCTGCAGAAGAGGGCAAGCGGCTGTATGATTATTTTGTCGAGGCATTGAAGCGTCAGAACGTGCCGGTGCAGACCGGTATCTTTCAGGCAGATATGCAGGTGGCCCTGGTTAATGATGGGCCGGTGACCTTTATTCTGGAGCGTTAAGCAATGTTTTCTCTCTCTTTAGGATCCAGAATAGATCAGCTGCTGTCCTTGTATGTCATTGACATAATGAATACATTGCTATTTTTGGCAGCCTTGCTGCTCATGATCGCACTCTTGTTTGTACGCAAACTGGCCAAAGAGCTGCCCAAAGGACGTACCCGTAATTGGTGGAAAATTCTGGGTGGCCTGATTGTCCTGTTTATCTGCGGTTACTTCAGCTTCTACCTGATGAAATTGGGCACACAGTACAGCAGTTCCGAGATGCTGGTGCCGGTCATTTTCTTTTTTGGTGCCATATTTGTACTGCTGGTCTGCGTACTTGCCTACCGCACCACCTGTGAGCTGAAGCGGATCTTTGTGCTGGAGCAGGAGAGCATTACCGACCCGCTGACCGGTATCTTTAACCGTCGCCATCTTGACCGGCGCCTGCAGGAAGAAGTCCTGCGTTGCCACCGCTACAACCTCTTGCTGGCGGTATTGCTGGTGGATATCGACCATTTCAAGAAGGTGAATGATACCTGGGGACATCAGGTTGGTGATCTGGTTTTAAAGCACGTCTCCAGGATATTTGTTGAGGTGCTGCGCCAAACCGATATGGTTGCCCGCTTTGGTGGTGAAGAATTTGTGATTCTGCTGCCCCACACCCCGGAAACAGAGTCATATAGTCTTGCAGAACGACTGCGGAAAACAGTTGAAAGCACCCCCCTGCAGTTCATGTCAGACGGTACATTGACAGAGATACGCGTCACGATCAGTATCGGCAGTGCCTGCCTGTTACCTGAAAGTGATTCGGCCTTTGATCTGCTGGAACGTGCTGATAAAGCGATGTACCGGGCCAAGCATGATGGCCGCAACCGGGTGGTGCGCTGTCCTGGCCATAGCCCCGTGCAGCCGGGGAGATATCAGCATGAAGGTCGGTAATCTTCGTGATGCCGCAACAAGCGGCGGTTTCTGGATGGCGTGGCTGTTACTGATAACAGCCGTCCTGATACCGGTTCCCACTGCCAGTTTCTGTCTGGCCTTTCTGGCGGTCACCTGTGGGGTGTTTCCGTTGGCGTTTGGCTCCCGCAGGCAACGAATTGGTGCCGTTGCTGCCCTCGTCCTGAGTATTCTGTTGGTCTTTTCACTGGTTGATAAGGCCAAAAACGATCCCTGGTTCAAAAAACACCGCAGCACAAGTTCGCCTGCCTGAACAGATCAGCCAACCTGCCACCTACATTCAACGCCCTGGCTGTAGACACAAATTGTACAACGCCCCCAATCATCAGCCATCAATTTTAGCTCAATACCTTATATAACCTTGCGATACCTATACATTGGGTCGTTTGGTGGTATATTGGCATACTATCTGTAATAGCTATAACGATTCATGAAATGAGGTCCTCAAACTATGCTGCTGCCAACCTATCGCTTTCTGATCATTGTAGCCTGTTGCCTGACCATCCTGGCCGGTATTGCCTGGGCAAATGCTCCTGCTGTAGCCACAAAGCCTGCTGCCAATCAAACGGTAGTAATTCGCTCCTCTGAGCATCTCTACAACCTGCCCGGCCTGGGTAATGCAGGCAGGGTTGCCCCAGGCGTCTATCGCGGCGAACAGCCCGGACCGGGCGGCTATACAACCCTGAAGCAGCTGGGGGTCAAGACCGTGATTGATCTGCGTACCAGTGAGAGCGAAAAAGCCCAGGTGGAGGCAGCCGGAATGCGGGCGATTGCCGTACCGATTGAGATGACCCGCAAGGGACTGAAGGAAAAGGTTGATCAGGTGGTGGCGCTGATGGCTGATCCAGCCAATCAGCCGGTTTACGTTCATTGTCGTCATGGACAGGACCGTACCGGCATTGTGGTGGCAGCCTACCGGATGACACTTGACAACTGGAGTCTGAAGGATGTTGAAGCTGAGATGCAATCCTTCGGGTTTAATGATGTCTGGGTCAACTTCAAGAAGTTTATCCGCAGTTACAAAGTACCGGCTGGTAAGGCACTGCAGCCTGTTGCCAACTAATCAGACCAGCTGTGCAGAGGAGAACCACCATGAGCAGCCAGACCCCAGCAAAAAAGAAGCTCGTCATATTCAGTGTCTCTGCCGGTGCAGGCCATGTGCGGGCTGCTCAGGCCCTGGTTGCTGCGGCCAAGCAATCCTATCCTGCTGTTGAGGCGGTGCATGTGGACCTGATGGAGCTGGTGCCGCAACTATTCAGAAAGGTCTATGCCGATTCCTACCTGAAGGTGGTGGAAAGGCATCCGGCGCTCTGGGGCTACCTGTACGACAAGAGTGACCATGAAAAGGCCGACTCAGGCCTGAACAAACTTCGGCGGGCCATTGAACGGTTGAATACCCGCAAACTGGGTAGCCTGCTGCGGGAAATGCAGCCTGATTACGTGATCTGCACCCATTTTTTACCAGCAGAACTGCTGTCCCGGAAAATCAGGGCGGGCAAATTCAACGCGCCGGTCTGGGTACAGGTAACCGACTTTGATTTCCATGCGCTCTGGATTCAGCAGCAGATGAGCGGCTACTTTGCGGCCCATGACGAGGTGGCCTGGCGGATGGCCGAGCGGGGGATTCCTGCGGATACGATCCATGTCACCGGCATTCCGATCATGCCAGCCTTTGATCGTCAGTATGATCGGGCAACCTGTGCTGCCGAATTTGGTCTTGACCCCAATCGCACCACGTTGCTGATGATGTCCGGCGGCATGGGGGTTGGCGGCATAGAGCAGCTGGCTGAACGGCTGCTGCATCTGAAAGGAGACTTTCAGATTGTGGCCCTGGCCGGACGCAATGAAAAGCTGCTGACTGACCTTAAAGTGGTGGCCATGCAGCACCCCGGGCGCCTGTTTCCCCTGGGGTTCATCAACGTTATTGAGCGGGTCATGGCGGCCAGTGACCTGGCCATTACCAAGCCGGGCGGCCTGACCACCTCGGAATGTCTGGCAGTAGGGTTGCCGATGATCGTGGTCTCCCCCATACCAGGCCAGGAGGAACGCAATGCCGATTTCCTGCTGGAAAACGGCGCAGCCCTCAAGGCCTGCGATGCCGGTGCCCTGGCCTGGCGGGTACAGCATCTGCTGGACAACCCGAAACGCCTCGACAGTCTGCGTAGAAACGCTCTGAACTGCGGCAGGCCTGATGCAGCCCGCAGGGTGCTGGCAACGGTCCTGGGTGAAGCACCACAGCCATGAGTAAGACTCCGCATCGTTGGCCCCATCTGCTGATGCTGCTCTGCGGTGCTGCAGTGATCGGCTTTTTCTTTGGCATGACCGAGATCCAGATCGAAGGGGGCAATGGCTGGGCCTGCGCCCTGCCCACCTGGCGGATTGAATCTCACCCGTTGCTGGATATCTTCTGGGGTGGCAGGCCCATGACCGGCTACCATGCCTGGGTCTTTTCCTTCATGCTGCTGCTGTTTCACTTTCCTTTGCTGCTGATCTGGCGCTTTAGCTGGCGTCTGGAGGCCCGCTGCATGGGCAGCCTGATGCTGTTCTGGATTATTGAAGACTTTGTCTGGTTTGTGATGAATCCCTGCTACGGCCTCAGCAAATTTAAGCCACACTTCATCCCCTGGCATAAACACTGGCTGCTGGGTATGCCCACCGATTACCTGACCTTCAGCCTGGCCGGACTGCTGCTGATCTGGTGGTCATTTCGAGGAAAAGAGATAACCGCTTGACAGCTAACAGCAGGCTTGCTATGTTCACAAAAAAATGAACAAAGGTTTTGTATGGAACCGGAAGTACTAGACAGGTTTGTTGAATCATGGGGGGCGATGGGCTCACTCTGGGGGGTAAACACCTCGGTTGCCCGTATCCATGGCCTGTTGATCGCCTCTGACCAGTCCTGGTGCCTGGATGATATCAGCCAGCGCCTTGCCATCAGCAAGAGCAACGTTAGTATGTCACTCAAGGAGTTACGGACCTGGAATGTTATCCGCAAGGTCTATAAGCCGGGTGATCGCCGTGAGTTCTACGTCTGTGAGCCGGATGCCTGGAAGATGCTGTTTAACATCATGCGGGAACGGAAACGGCGGGAGTTTGATCCGGTGGTGGCCCATATCAAGGAAACCCTGGAAAGTGCGGCCTCTGCGCCGGATGGCATAGCCCTGGAGCGTCTCAGGCAGATGGAACAGATGCTGGCCACCTTTGACAGCCTTGCCAACAAGCTGCTTTCAAGTGAAACACAGGCGCGGGCGGTGATCGGTTTTTTCATGAATAAGATATAGGTGTTGGCTCTTTTTTTTGGGCAGTGTTGTTCACAAAATTCTGAACACACAAAAACAAATTAGAAGGGGGACAGGTCATGAAACAGAATGAACTGCATGTTGTCACCGGGGCATTTGGTTATTCGGGAAAGTACATTGCACAGAGGTTGCTTGAGCAAGGGCATCGCGTGCGTACCATCACCAGTAAGCAACCGGTACTTGATCCATTTCAGGGACAGGTTGAACACCACCCGCTTGCCTTTGACAATCACAACCAATTGGTGGCCTCCCTGCGCGGCGCATCGGTACTCTATAACACCTACTGGGTGCGCTTTAATCATGCTAACTTCAAGCATATTGAGGCGGTAGACAATACGATCAGACTGTTTAAGGCTGCCAAAGAAGCTGGAGTGCAGCGGGTGGTGCATGTCAGCATCACCAATCCATCTGAAGAATCAACTCTGGAATATTTTCACGGCAAGGCAGTTCTGGAGCGGGCATTGCGAGAGTCTGGCATGTCATACGCTATTCTGCGTCCCACGGTGCTGTTTGGTAAAGAAGATATCCTGATCAACAATATTGCCTGGGCGCTGCGTAAACTACCGGTGGTGGGGGTCTTTGGTGATGGCTCGTATCGTCTGCAGCCGATCTATGTAGACGACCTTGCGCAGCTGGCAGTTGAACAGGGAGCAGCAACTGAAAGCAGGACAATCAATGCCATTGGCCCGGAGACCTTCAGCTACCGCGAACTGGTGGCAACCATTGGCAGTATTATTGGCAAACATCGGCCGATTATCTCTGTTTCACCAAATCTGGGCTATTTGGCCTGCTCAGTGATTGGCAAACTGGTTGGTGATGTCTTTATTACCCGTGAGGAGATTGAAGGACTGATGGCTGATCTGCTGTATGTGGACGCGCCACCCACCGGCAGTACTCGGCTGACCGATTGGGCGCGTAAGCATGCAGCTACGTTAGGGGCAGCATATGCCAGTGAACTTGGACGACGTCGCTAAAACAGTAGGTTGATAAATTCGAAAACAGCAGGTACTCACAAGCCGCGAAGGCGCGGAGTCTGAAATAAACACTTGATGTTCTCCGCGAGCTTCGCGGCTCCGCGTGAGTTATCGCTTTTGTTACGAGGAAGCCCGGCTACAACAGTTAATTACCGAACAGATCGAGGTTTTTCAGAGTCGCAAAGGGTTGGTTGCCGAAGCTGTCTTTGGATGGTTTCGGCTTTTCCTTTTCAGCAGGCGCTGCCGGTTCCGGTGCTGCCTCTGCCAGCGGTTCAGACAGGGCAATCATCTCCTCTTCTCCCTCATCCTCCATGCCGTTGCCGGTAAAGAAGTAGAGATTATAGAGCCGGTGGTGGCTGGTCCAGCGGTTGCCCTGGGCGGTTTCCTTGGCAATGTGGGAACGGATGCCATTGATCTTGGAATCCATGTCATCCAGGTAATGCAGGATGGTTGCCTCAACGGTCTTGGGCCGTTTGGGGGAGCCGTAATCATACTGGCCGTGGTGGGACAGCAGCAGGTGTTTCAGCAGCATGCCCAGTTCACGGGGGAAGCCGGGAACCGTGGCGATCCGCTCGGTCAGCATTTCTACACCGATGCTGATATGGCCGATCAGTCGACCTTCGTCGGTGTACTCAAAGGCGCGGTCATAGGACAGTTCTGCCACCTTGCCCAGATCATGCAGCAGGGCACCCACCACCAGCAGGTCACGGTTCAGGCCTGGGTAGAGCGGTACTATTGCATCCACCAGCCGCACTACTGACAGGGAATGCTCCAGAAGCCCGCCAATATAGACATGGTGCATCCCCTTGGCAGCCGGGGCCTTGCAGTAGCCTGCCATGAACTCCGTATCATTGCAAAAGCCATCCATCAGCGCCTTCAGATAGGGGTTGGTCAGTGATGCCACCACACTGGCCAGTTCGGCCCGCATCTCTGCCTGGGGTACGGGCGAGACCGGCACAAAATCCGCCAGATCCACCCCTTCTTCTTCAAGTCGTTTGATCTCTTTGGCCACCAGTTGCATCTTGCCCATGTAGAGCGAGGCAGTGCCGCGAATCTTGACAAAATCACCCTTCTGAAAGGCCTTGTCCAGCTCGTCCACGTTGTCCCACAGTTTGCCGTCAATCTCACCGCTCTTGTCCATGAACTTCAGGTTCATGTACGGCTTGCCGTTCTTGGCCATGGCCATGGTCTTTTCCTTGACCATAAACGGTGAATCAACAACATCTCTATCTTTCAGTTCAGCGATAAATTGTTTGGACATCGGGCTCTTTCAGATCTCGGGAATTGGGTGTCACAGGTAGGACTTAGCTGGTATCAGCAGATTTTGCAACCATGAAAAAACTGCCTGACCGGTTGTGTAGCCGTGTCAGGCAGCCTGAGCAGACAAAATTACTTCGTTATACAGCTATAAAATTCAGGTTCACCGATCACAATCCGCTTGGCGGTGTCGTGGTTGATTCGCAGCTCGCTCTGAACAAAGATCTGTTTGCTGCCACCGGTATCAAAAGTAACGTCCACCGTCTCGCCCGGCTCAACCGTGACAGATTTCAGTATCTCACCATTGCGGTCTTTGTTTTTAAAGGAAAACTCCATCGGTGCCTTGATGCCGTCATCAATATAGATTTTAGCGCGGAAACTGGCAAAAGAGCCGGTTGCCTTCATGGTGCCGCCAAAATAGGCCATACTCTGTGGTTTGGGGTTGGTGATGCCCCAGCGAAAGCCGTGCAGGATGGATTTGTCACTGGTAACGGCGCTGCCGTAGTAATCCTTGTACAGTTTGCCGGATTTAATCGGTAATGAGCGGGTCTTGGTGCAGTCTCCTCCCTCAGCAACGGCAACTGCCGTAATCATCAGCAGGCAACAGGACAGCATCAGTGCGATCTGTAACAGTTTCTTCATGGTTCTCTTCTCCTTTGTGTAAGACTGGCTACAAATTAAATTCTACCAAAGGACTTGAATTTAGCAATGGCAACAACGCTTTTATATGTCAGCCGTGCCGCGCACAATCTGTATCTTTCTCCAGTGTCCGGTTCTAAAGCGCAGCAGCCAGACAACTGCCGTACAAAAGACAAAACAGGTTGCCAGGGTCCATTCAGCCACCAGGCCGGGCATGGTGCGATCAATCAGCCAGAGCAGGGCCACAAAGATGGCCGAAGCCAGGGAAAAGGTGCGGGCAATCCAGCGGGTCTCACCTGCTGAGGCCAACACGCAGCCGATCATGACATTGGCCGCATCAAAGATGCAGTAAACAGCCACAAACTTCATCAGCAGCGTGCCGGTTACGACAATTCCGGCAGATTCCGGGCTGTTGCCGGCAAAGATGGCGTAAAGTGGCCCTGCGGTAGTGGCAAACAGTGTGGCCATCAGCAGCATCCAGACCTCACAGACCGCCAGAGATTGCCAGGCAATGGCTGGCACCTCATCATCCCTGCCAGCGCCACGGGCGTGTCCCACCAGAACACCGGCAGCCTGCCCCAACCCCAGGGCAGGAAAAAAGGCGATGCCGTTAATCCTGAAGGCGATACTTGATGCTGCCAGCTCAACAATGCCGAGCCGTCCCACCACCACCAGAAACAGGGTCCAGGCGGCCAGCTCGCCACTGATCCGCAGCCCCATTGGTGCAGCCAGCGATAGAAAACGGCGAAACTCCACCCGGTTCAGGCAGCGGGCAGCAGAATTCCTGAATCCGCCTGATCGTGCAAACAGGAAGGCGTACAACAGTGCCGCAATCAGCTGGGCTGTCACGGTTGCAAGGGCGGCACCGGCAATCCCCATCCGGGGCAGACCCCATTCTCCCAGCACCAGCCCCCATGCCAAAAGTGCATTAACAACAAGGGAGATAAAGGTAACAGCCGTGACCAGCGCAGGTCGGCCGATGCCGGAAAGCCAGCCAGCCAGGGCGCTGCCAAAGACAGGAAAGAATGAACCGGCCATGCAGATCCAGAAATAGGTCTGTTCATCCCGGGCCACCTGTGGTGCATGGCCGGTCAGCAGAAACAGCTGCGCCAACGGCCAGGCAGCCAGCAAGGCGACTATTCCTGAGGCCAGGGCGGTGTATATACCGAGCCAGGCTGATGATACCACCCCCTGGGGGTTACCATGGCCATGGTTGTGAGCCACAAAGGTACCGGCATACCCGGCAGTGCCAAACAGAAATCCCTGAAACAGGATCACCGCCATACTGGATGGACCGATTGCCGCAAGGGCCTGACTGGAATCATAGGAGAGCACGATGGTGTCAATGATCTGCATCATCGTGATTGCTGAAGTTGAAAGGATCATCGGGCCTGCCAGCTTCAGCAGGCGGGGGATATGATTAAACCTGAGGCGTTGTTTCATGGTCTGTTATTAGCATGCTCTACAGGCTGCTGTCGAAGCCTTATCAGTTATGGTACGGCGTAACAGCTAAAATCAACCCCCCTCAATCCCCCCTTATCAGGGGGGAAGCCTTTAAGTCTCCCCTGATAAGGGGAGGTTGGAGGGGTTTGGTGCGAAACAATAGATGTTCAAGCGTTCCAGAGTCATTAGTCAGGGCTGCCCACCAGCTGGAATGCCCCCCAGTAGAAGGGGTGGGGATATTTCTTCAGCATGGTCCGTTGTGCCTGCCGCAGCGCAGCTGCCTTGGGGGTTCCAGCGGCCATCAGACGATAGAATTCAGTCATCAGTTCGGTGGTCTCCCGGCTTGGTACTGACCAGAGGCTTAAGACCACGGTTTTGGCGCCAGCCAGAATAAAGGCCCGTTTCAGGCCGAAGACCCCTTCACCGGCCTTGATATCCCCCACCCCGGTTTCACAGGCTGAAAGGGTGACCAAATCAGTCCCCAACAGGCGCATCCCCAGAATCTTTTCAGCCGTCACCAGACCATTGTCCTGCCCCTGTGCCAAAGAGCGGTTTACCCCTGCCAGTGCAATCCCGGAACGGAGCATCGGGTTGGTCAGCTTGGTTTGGGCTGCCCCACTAGCTGGTTTCACCAGTTGTACAGCCTTAAGACCTCGGGTCTCACTGCCACCGGGTAGCTCGTCCTGCAGGAAAAACCCGTGGGTTGCCAGGTGCAGTATCCTGGGCTGTGATTGGGCAAGCAGGGTGGATTCAAGCGCCTGGCGACCAACAAGATTTTGTACTTTGAACGGTGTCCCCTGCCTGAGCAGTCCGGCAATGGCATCGGTCTCCACCTTGGTATCGGGTAGCCTGTTGAACTGCAGGGAGGTAAGCTGAGCAAGCAGTGTATCCTGGTTGCGACCTGCTTCACCCGCAGGTAAGGTCAGATCGTAATCAGGATCAGCAAACAGCAACGCCTTTCCCGAGCTGGCTACAAAGCTGCCAAAGCGGGCCATATCCCGACCTGAGCCAACATAGCTGATGGCATACTGTTCCAGCAGGTAGGGCTGACCTTTACCACGCAGAATTTCAAACGGCAGCAGGTGCAGACCGGCATCAGGGCTGATGATAAGCGATGAAACCCCTTGTAGGTAGGGGAGCAAGGGTGCCACTAGCTTGCTGTGGAGTTCGACAGCCACAGCAGCAAGTCGGGCTGGATCAGCTTTGCCGGCACCGGCCTGTGCAGCAATCTGGCGACGGTAGTCAGTAGTCGCCTGGTTAATGCTGTTTGCAGGCCCCAGGTCCAGCAGCTGTGCCGCTGCACCCGGCTGATTGCTGACAATAAAGGCAAGGTAGCGCAGGCCGCGCAGTTCCAACGGCTGGTACTGCCAATCCTCAACCAGCGCAAAATCAATATAGGCCGCACCCTTTGGCAGCAGCCTGCGCAGCTCTGTGCTGGTAAATCGCTGAGATGAACCGGCCTTGGCATAGACAGCGCTGCGTTTGGTCAGATCTGCCTCCAGATGTTCTTTGCGATACTCAAGCAGCTCGATTCTGGCAGCGTGGCTCTGGGCTGAACCGGGATTAGGCTGAATCAGCTGCAGACCAGCCAATTCTCTGCGGACAGCGATCAACTCATCAAATTGTCGCTTCAAGGCAGGGTCATCGGTCCTGTAGAGGGCATCCAGATAGCGCCCCTGGGACTCCATCACAATCCCCTTCCAGCGCAGCCAGGTATCCAGTGCAGCACTCGCAGCACCAGGATCCTGTGCCAGCACCTGGCGGGTATGGGCCAGATACTGCCTGACAAACGCCATCTCGTCCCGTAAGTAGGACAGCTTCTGCTGCTCGGTCAGCAGCAGGAACAGGTCATCACGCTTCCGCTCACTGATCCTGAGCGCCTCCCCCTGCAGCCGGTGGGCCTCCAGGTGCTTGCCCTGCAGCCGCAGGGCATCTGCCAGATTGGTCATCCGTGTAGCAACTTCGGGGTGATGCGAACCGGCGGAACCTGACCTGCTGTCTGCCAGCAGTGCCCGCAACTGCAGCTCAGCATCTGCATAACGATCCTGCAGCAGATAGTTAACGGCAAGGTTGTTCCGCTGCATCAAGGTGTTGGGATGGGTGCTGCCCAGCGCCTGTTGGCTGATGAACACAGCCTCTCGCTGCAACTGCTCAGCCTGCTGGTAGCTCTCCCGTCGCTGATACAGCAGTGCCAGGTTATCCAGATAGATGGCCAACTCTGGATGTTGGTTGCCATAGACTTTGCGGGCAGACTCCACGGCCTGACGCAGTAACGGTTCTGCCTCTTTCTCACGGCCATTGTCACGGTAGATCATCCCCAGATTGTTCATCTCACGCATCACTCTGGGATCATCAGGCGTAAGGGTCTGGAGTTTGACCTCCAGCGCTGCCGCAGTCAGTTCCATCGCCTCACCAGCCCGCCGCATCTTCAGGTACAGGCCGGCCAGATTAGACATCCGCTCTGCCAGAAACAGGCGTTTATTGTCCATGGAGAGGTTCATCCGTATTGCAAGGGAATCTGGCTGAGCCTGCTTTAACGCCCACTGGTACTCGGCCTTTAAGATCGGCTCTGCCTCTGCATAACGGCCCTGATCCTGATAGAGCATGGCGAGGTTGCCGGAGATTGACAGCAGTGCCTCATCATCCTTTGGCTCTATCTGTTTCAGGGTGGCAATCGCTTCCTGGTAGAGCTGCTCAGATTCCCGATACCGACCGGTCTCGCGGTACAGGCCGGCCAAGTTTTGCAGGGCCGCTGCATAATCGTGAGGTTGTTCCCGCTGTAGCTTGCGGCTTATCTGCAGTGCCTGCATAAAATACTGTTCAGATTCACCAAATCGTCCCATCTTGCGTAAAATAGAAGCAATCGTATCCAGGCTCATGGATATTTCACGATGATCTGTACCAAAAAGTTTCCGGGAGGTTGCCAGCACCCGCTGTGCCTGCTTCAATGCCTCATCATAACGCCCTGATGCCTGCAGTTTCTGGGCATAGCGACGCTCCATGAGCAGGTCACTGGCCTCTTCATAACTGGCAGCCAGGGCAGAGATCGGGCAGGTCAGCATGGTCATTAGCAGCAGCAGAAGCATGGAGCGCATTGTTTTCACCTCTTGCTTTTCATTGGTGCAGGATGTGGTACAGTTGAAACGTCTATAATCCTATTGTGGAGGTATGCCATGAAACGTTTGGCCTGCTGGTTTGCAACTGTCGTGATTGCCCTGTTGGTTCTGCTGCCAGCTCTGGTATCTGCTGACCCAACCGACGATATCAACAATAGCCGCCGCTCAAGGATGCTCCGTCGTGGGGTTCCTGCTGCAACAGCTCCGGCAGAACGGCCAGCAGTCACAGAACCAACAGCAGAAACCCCTCAAAACGTCTCAGATGATGCCACCTTTGGCTACACCAAAGAAAACCCGATCAAAATGGGCGGTGCTGATCTGTCTGAAGGGATTGCCGGTTCAAAATATTACCTGCGTTCTCTGCGGGACAAGAACAACAAGCCGTTTAACGTCAATCGGATCGGCAATGTAGGGCCGGGAGAAGACGGGCATATTGTTGACCTCTACCAGTTGGTTGATTCAGAGGGGACCACGTTCAAGCTGTACATTGATGCGTATCACCCGGAAATTCACCCTAAAGAGGCCAAAACACCCAAAGGGATGACCAGATAGCTGTCTTATTCCCCGGCAGGGCAGTTGCGGGCAAACAGAAACAGCAGGCTGGTCAGCAGCAGGCCTGCCACCGGAAGGCTGAAGGCTGCCCGAAATCCCTCCGGCGTGTAACCGCCGTAATGGGCAATCACCACACCCATCCCCTGCTGGGCAACAGCCGCCCCCAGCAGCACAAAGAAATTCAGCGAGGTCAGGCCGGTCCCCACCATGCTGACCGGCACCATGGCCCGGATGATCGGATAGATCATCACGCCGGTTGAGACCGTCAGGCCGATGCCCAGAAAATAGATTGGCAGCGCCCAGAGTGGTAGCAGTGTCAGCCAGCCCAGAAAACCGGACATGAGCGCAGCAAGACAGAGCTGGCCGACCAGCAGGGTACGGCTGTAGGAGCGAAAGATTCTCTGCGCGATCCGGTCAGTCAGCATGGAACCGATGATAAAGCCGACCGAGGTCCACATCAGCATCTTGCCTGCCCCTTCCCGAGTCAGGCCGATCAGATGCATCAAAAACGGCCCGCCCCATAGCCCCTGCACCGCCAGATAGTTGCCGTACCAGCAAAAGGCGATGGCAGCCAGCAGCCAGAAAGAGCGGTCACGGGCGATGATTCCCCAGGCTGCCAGCATGCCCGGTTTTTCCTGATGTTCAGGGGGAGCTGTTCCAGGCGGATAGGTTGGGCGGTCCTGTACCTTCAGAAAGATCAGCACGGTTACCAGGCCCTGCAGCAGGGCAATTATCAGGAATGATGAACGCCATCCCATGTAGCCTACGGCAAAGGCCAGCGGAGCGGTTCCGGCCAGATTGCCCAGGTTACCGGCAGCCACCATCAGACCGGATGCCTTGCCGAACTCCTGCCTGGTGTACCAGTGGCTGAAGATGGTGAAAGTGGCCATCAACACCGCGGCGGTGCCGATGCCGATTAATACCCGGCCAGCCATGGCGGTTGCCAGAGAACCAGCCTGGGAAAACAGCAGCCCTCCCAGGGTGGTTAACAGGCCACAGCCGGAGATCACCAGACGGGGCCCAACCCGGTCAATCAGCGGCCCCAACGGAATTTGGGCCACGGCATAGACGTAAAACAGGATGCCAGCCAGACTGCCCAACTGTTCCGGTGTCAGGGCCAGATCACGGCTGACATCAGCCGACACCACGGCCAGTGAAACCCGGTAGAAATAGACCAGGATGTAGATCAGGGCCAGGGTAAAAAACAGGCGCCAGCGTAGTGTCGTAAAGGATGGTGACATTAAGATTCTTCAGGCAAGACAACGGCCTTGAATTTTTCCAGCAGGCGGGGGCTGAAGACATCCTTGCCAACACTCTCCATCAATGCCAGTGCCTCGTCCTTTGTCATTGCTTTCTTGTAGGCCCGGTTTGAGGTCAGGGCGCTGAACACATCGCAGATTGCAGTCACCTGGGCAGTACGGGGGATCTCGTCACCTGCCAGCTGGAAGGGATAGCCTTCGCCGTTATTTCGTTCATGGTGGTAGCGGACCGCTGCCAGGGTGATCTCGCTGAAGCCCCCCAAATCACGCAGGCATTCGTACCCCCGCTCCGCATGTTTTTTGATCAGGTTGTATTCAAAATTGGTTAGAATATCGGTCTTTTCAAGGATGCCGCTGGGCACGAAGATCATTCCCACATCATGCAGGATGCCGCCAATCCCCACATCCTCAAGCTCATCGGCTGTCAGCCCAAATACCTCGGCATGCACCAGCAGTGAAAGTGAGGCAACATGCACGCTATGGGCAAAGGTATAAAAATCATGGCTAACAATGGAGTGCAAGGCATCCAGCGGATTCGGATTGCCGGCAATATACTGCAGCAACTGGCGGACCAGATTCCGACAACGATCCAGGTTTGAGAGCTTGTCCGGCATCTCAAAGACATCCATCACATAGTTCATGGCCACCTGGGAAAGCAGCTGCCCCTTGACCGGTCCAGAGATGTCACTGTCTGCTAGGATGTCTGAAATACTATCCTCAAGAAAATCGCAAACTTCCCGGATGCTTCCAGAACCAACATACAGCTGCTCTACCTGATTGTTGTTCAAGCGCTGCAGGTCAGCCTTGCTGATAGGGCGATCTGCCGGCTTATACAGCACCAGATTGGTGCCGCTTTGCATGTAGAGGGCAACCTGCGGAAATTTGTCAGGATTGATACAGGCGACATGTACCGGACGGTATTTTTGATCAACCATGGGAGCTGCTCCAGGGATGCTTGGGATACACTCAGCGCGACTAGGCAGGTATCATTTTACCTGAAACAGAGCGGTTGTAATGAAAAATATGGCTGGTTCAGGTTATTTGTTTTGTAGCTCCTGCCAGCGGAAACAATCAACCGTGTGGTCATTTACCATCCCTACGGCCTGCATCATGGCATAGCAGATGGTGCTGCCTACAAAGCGAAAGCCGCGTTTTTTCAGGTCGCGACTGAGGGCGTCGGACACCGGCGTACTGGCCGGTATCTCTTTGATACTGCGCCAGGCATTCTGGATCGGCCTGCCATCCACAAAACGCCACAGATAGGCATCAAAGGAACCGAACTGTTCCTGCACCTGCAAAAAGGCCTGGGCATTGGTGATGGTTGAGGCCACCTTAAGGCGGTTACGGATAATACCTGGGTTCGCCAGCAGTTCCACCTGTTTTGCCTCGTCAAAACAAGCCACCAGAGCCGGATCAAAGTTCTCAAAAGCAGCACGGTAGGACTCGCGCTTACGCAGCACCGTAATCCAGGATAGGCCGGCCTGCGCCCCTTCAAGGGTCAGGAACTCAAACAGCAGACGGTCATCGTGGACAGGTACGCCCCACTCGCGGTCGTGGTAGTCGCGATAGAGCTGGTCATCACTGACCCAGGCGCAGCGGATTGGGTGGTCGTTATGTCTCATATCTACTCCTGATTTTTGGCAGTACCTCAATATCCGGCAGATTGTTGTAGACCTCTTCCACTGTAGCACAGGCGGTCAGTACCTGCACCACCACCGCTAGCGGCTCAGGCCAGATCTCCGGCAGGTCAACCTCATCCGGCACATGCAGTTGAAAGGCCAGCCGTTCCATTGGTGGACAGAATTGGGCATCCACCCCCGGCTTGTTACCCCGTGGATCAATCCGGTACCAGCCGTAGCCTTCCAGCCAGACCGCATTCAGACCATGCAGGCAATAGGGCGGACCACTGTCACCAGCCGACAGGCGCTGGTAGCACAATCCGGCCGCGATACCATTGGCCCGCAGCAGCGCTGCCAGCAGATGGCTCTTGGCATAGCAGTAACCGGTTCCCTGCTCCAGCACATCCGAGGCAGTGCAGGTAACCGGGTTCTGGCGGTAATCCCAGCTATGCCTGATTTGGTCCCTCACAAACTCGAAACAGCGCCGGGCAATTTCGGTCTTGTCGTTTAATCCTGCAGCCAGCTCCCTGGCCTTGGCCAGCACAGCAGGGTGCTGCCAGTTGATGATCTCGGATGCTTGGAGATACTGTTGCATGGGCTGTGTCCTCCGTCTGATCAGTATACCTGCAACTGATTGCCGGTCATACTGATTGTGCAAAAATCTGATCCAACAGGCTCAGGCAGAGCGCCACCTCATCCTTCGTTACATTCAGGGCCGGCATGAAGCGCAGGGTATCAGGCCGAGCCGCGTTGACCAACAGACCCTGCTCACGGGCCACCTCGGCAATGGTGTCTCCGTTGCCTGCTGGCAGCTCAAGTGCCAGCAGCAGCCCGCTGCCCCGCACCTCACCCAGTCCATACTTGATGGAGAGCCTCCGCAATCCCTCTGCCAGTTGCGCCCCCCTGTCACAGACCTGTTCCAGAAAGCCTGGCTGCAGCATGGTTTCCAGCACAGCGCAGCCAACCGCAGCCATCAGCGGATTACCGTTGTAGGTGCCCCCCTGATCACCCGCATCAAAACAACAGACCGCCTCTTTGGCCAGCAGGGCAGCCAGGGGCACTCCGCCGCCGATCCCCTTGCCCAGGGTCATGATATCCGGCTCTATCCCGGCCTGCTGATAGGCAAACAGAGAACCGAGCCGCCCCATGCCGGTCTGCACCTCATCAAAGATCAGCAGCAGTTGATGGTCGTCAGCCAGCTGCCGTAAACCCCGCAAAAATGCCTGGCTGGCTGGAATCACTCCGGCCTCACCCTGGATCGGCTCCAGCATGATCGCCACGGTGCGTTCAGTAATGGCCGCCCGCACCGCATCCAGATCATTCAGTGCTACTTTGACAAAACCGGGCACCTTGGGTTCAAACAGCCCCTGCCAGTGCGGTTTGCCCGAGGCAGACATGGTTGCCAGGGTACGGCCATGGAAGCCGTTGATCATGGTAATGATCTCATAGGCCCCCTGCTTGTGCAGGCTGCCCCACTTACGCGCCAGTTTGATAGCCCCTTCATTGGCCTCTGCCCCGCTGTTGGCGAAGAAGCCCCGTCCAAAGCAACTGTTTGTGGTCAGCAGATCAGCCAGACGAATGGCCTGCTGGTTGTAAAAAGCCGGACTGGGGCTGATCAGCCGGGCTGCTTGGTTGCTGATGGCTTGGCTGATCACGGTTGGCGCATGTCCCAGGCTGTTGACTGCCCAGCCCTGGATAAAATCAAGGTAACGCTTGCCGCTGCTGTCTGTCAGCCATGAGCCCTGGCCCTCCACCATCACAATCGGTGGCCGCTTGGTAATGGTCATTAACGAATCAAATGCGCTGCTTTTGGACATGGTTCCTCCTCCTTGGTACGCCGTCTGCGGAGGGGAAAATAAAAAAGCCCGCCTCCATGGGAGACGGGCTTGGGGTAATTGGTTGTGATGATTCTAAATTGAACGTACCTTACTCCATTGCACCGTGCATGGTGACACCTGCTTGCGCTATGAAGAATTTACGTCGGATCATGGTGAGGAGCTTGCCTGAAAATTTGCGGGCTTGTCAATTATTTTCAGGGTAGAGAGGGGCACTTTCCTTTTTCTGTTAACTAACGGCTGAGGGGTGCAGTAATGCGTCAGCGTCTGTGTGCCGTCATCTGGTTAAGCATATAGAATTATGCAGGATTTCTTGTGATAAAATCTCGAATGCCAGAAATCATTATAATTACTTGCTCTTGCTTGTATTCCTCATATTTTCCATGTGCTGCCTTATTTCTAAGGTCAAGCCATGCCGTTACGCTTTTTTGATCGAGCTTCGTATATGTGCCTACTGCAACTAGATCAGTATTCATGCTTTCGGCCTTCTTCGGGGCTACATCACCATTAGATTTTGTTGTCTCAACTTCAACTCCAGCTTTATGGCATAATTCTCGAAGGTGACTCTCCAAAGTTGATCCTGCAATAACTGCTGCAGCGTCTTTGTAGCCGGAATCACACAAATGCAAGGCCATTTCCAAAAAGTCAGCAAAAATGTCGCTATGCACAATTTCAACAAGTGAACGTGTATAGCCAGATTTTAAGTCCTCCAGAAGAGCTTTTGCAACGCCAATAATGGATGTCGTGTGTAGATGCAGGCTTTGCATGGATTCAAGCAAACGAGTAACTTCTTTTGCGTATGTTGATTCGTTTCCAGTGATGCGATTGATTGCCGCAATTGTGCGGGTAATGAGCGCCTGCCGAGTGTCCTTGGGTAAATCACTCAAATCGTCATGTTGGGATTGCTGTTTTAGTGAATTAAATTCATTTATTATTGTCTGAAGTTGTCCCTCAAAAATTGCAGTATTCATGATTCATCCTTTTTTCAGCCTATTCAGTATTGGCCGGTTCACTCTTATGCGCACGTGAACCGTTGATGCCCTCAAACGGAACATTTATCCAACTATAGCCCAATATCCCGCTGTTGCAACCACTCGCTACTTTTCTTACCTTTTATCCAACCGATCAACCTGCGCCAGTTGTGGAAACAGTCGTATCCAGAGCCCCACCACCAGCAGGGTGCCGATACCGCCGATCAGTACCGATGGTACCGTGCCAAACAGGGCCGCCGTAGCGCCGGATTCAAATTCCCCCAGTTGGTTGGAGGTGCCGATAAACAGAGAATTAACCGCACTGACCCGGCCGCGCATCTCATCCGGGGTTTCTATCTGCACCAGGGAAGAACGGATCACCACGCTGATCACATCCGCTGCCCCCAGCACCACCAGCGCAGCCATCGAAAGCCAGAACTCCTGAGAAACCGCAAACACAAGGGTGGCAACACCAAACAGGGCAACAGAGCGGAACATGGTGCGTCCCACACGGCGTTTCAGCGGCCTGCGGGCCAGCCAGAGCGACATAGCCAGGGCGCCGATGGCCGGTGCCGAGCGTAACAGCCCCAAGCCCCAGGGGCCGGTGATCAGGATATCGCGGGCATAGATCGGTAAGAGCGCGGTGGCGCCACCCAGCAGCACGGCAAACAGATCAAGCGAGATGGCCCCCAGCACTACCGGGTGCTGTTTGATAAAGGAGATACCGGCAAACAGGGAACGGTCTGTAACGGCTTCCGGCCTGGTGCTTTCTGATGCGGGTTGGATGCAGGAGATCAGGATACAGGCTGCCAGAAACAGCAGGCCAATGGTGCTGTAGACCGTGGTCACCCCGGCAGCATAAAGGATGCCGCCCACTGCCGGGCCCACAATGGTGGCGGTCTGGTTGGCCGAGGCAGACAGAGCCAGGGCGCGGGGCAGCTGTTCACGCGGTACCAGACGCGGCACCAGGGCATGCATGGTGGGGTATTCAAAGGCCCGTGCGCTGCCGATGATAACCATGATGGCCAGCAGTACCTCTTTGCCAAGCAGGTTGTAGTACCCGCCAACTGCCAGCGCTACAGCTGCCAACGCCTCAATAAACTGGCAGGTGCGGGCAATGGTGCGGCGGTCATAGCGGTCAGCAATCTGGCCTGCCAGCAGGGTCAGCAGTACCATCGGCAGAAACTGGGCCAGCCCCACCAGGCCCAGGTACCAGGCGCTGCCGGTAATGGCGTACATCTGCCAGCCCACCGCCACCCCCAGCATCTGAAAGGCGATTGAAGAGGACATCCGGCCAAACAGGAACAGGACCAGTGGTTTGGAGTGCGGATTTTCAGGTGTGTGAGCAGGAGTCATAAAAGTCGGGATTGTGCGGAGCAGGCTGCTGCGGCCTGCTCCGCTTCCCGGATAGTAGTTAGTGCAGGAACAACCGCACGCCGGTATGGAGCATGGTCATGCCGTACTGTTGTGCTGCCTCGGTTACTTCTTCGTCACGCAGGGAGCTGCCTGCATGGGCCACAAACTGCACATTACTGCGGTTTGCCCGGTCAATGTTGTCTCGGAACGGGATATAGGCGTCAGAAGAGAGGCAGATCCCCTGGAACTGCTGCATCCATGCCATCCGCTCCTGGCTGGTGACCGGTTCAGGCGCCTGAGTCAGACCGGAGAGCATCTGGGCACGCTCAGGCTCGGAAAGCTGATCCCAGAGCAGAAACTGATCCACGATATTGGCCTTTTCAGGTTTTTTAAGACCATCTTTAAAGGCCAGCCCCAATACCTTGGGATGCTGTTGCAGCAGCCATTTTTCTGCCTTGTCACAGGCCAGCCGGGTGCAGTGGACGCGGGATTGCTGGCCAGCCCCCATGCCGATTACCTGACCTTCCAGGGCAAGACAGACCGAGTTGGATTGCGTATATTTCAGGGCAATCGTGGCAACGATCAACGTCTCCAGCACCTCAGGTGTCAGCGGCTTGCCGGTGGTCACGGCCTGCTGGAACAGTTCAGCGGAGATCTTTGCTGTATTGCGCTGCTGGCGCAGACCAAAGCCGAACAGCTCACGGGATTCGATCCCTTCAGCCTCATAGGAAGGATCAATCTGGAAGATCAGGTACGAGCCACCCTTTTTGGCTTTCAGGATCTCCAGTGCTTCCGGTTCAAAACCAGGGGCGATGATCAGATCAGACACCTCTGTCTTCAGTACCTTGGCCAACGAGACATCCACCACGTCACTGACCGCAGCCACATCACCAAAAGAACACATCCGGTCGCCGCCCCTGGCCCTGATATAGGCATTGGCAACCGGCGACAGCTCACCCACGGTAAGGAACTGCGAGGCGCAGTAGGTCTCGGAAAGCGGTCCGCTAATGGCAGCCCCTGCCGGACTGGTATGCTTGAACGAGGCAGCACCCGGCTTACCGGTGGCAATTTTCAGTTCACGGGCAAGTTGCCAGGCACCAAGGGCATCAAGAATATTGATGTAGCTGGGAGTGCCGTTTAAGACCTTAAAGCCGGAGTTCTCCGGCACCACGATGCTGGCAGGGACCTGGTGGGGGTTACAGCCATACTTGAGTTCAATGTTCATTCGTGCATCCTTTCAATCGGGTTCTGATTTAACCGTTTAAGCATGCTGTTACAATATCTGCAACATGAATTGCGGTAGTATTTAGAAGCGGAATGACGTGGGCCTGTTCCGGCAGCTACAGCTCTACCTTGTAGGTAAGCGTCAACTCATCACCGCACATGCCGCGAATGCCCCAGTTTTCTTTGGGGGTCTCAACGAGGGTTATCTCAATGTCCTGCGCTACGATGCCGCAGGTCTGCTCAATATTTTTGAAGATCATCCTGATCAGGGCTTTCTTGACCTCAATGGAGCGCCCTGCAAACAGTGAAATCTCAATGATAATGTAGTTACTGCTGCGGTCTGCCGGAAATATAAAGTCGTCCGGCTCCAGCTGAATAAAACGCTGAAATTTTTTGTCTGGAGGGAGATTTAACGCAGCAACCGCAGCGTTATGAAGTGCCTTAGAGAGTAGCGTGCGATGGTGTTCAATTGTGGTACGCAGTCCATAGATTTTGATCTGGGCCATTGTCAGTTTTCATCCGTTCGAGAATACCTGTGGACAGGGCACAGAGCAGGTTATTATCAGCGCGCAACGTTGTAGCGGGGCTCTGGAACAGCTTTTCAATACCCTGGTTACAGACTTAGCCGCAACGGTACCATCTCCGACAACCGGAAGCCATGGCGTTCATAAAATTTGATGGCACCGCTGTTGACCCGATCCGTGAGCAGGGTGATACGTCGGCATCCCTGTTGCTTTGCAAATGCAATGGCTCCGTTTAAAAGGGCTGATCCACTGCCGCTGCCGCGTTGGGCAGGATCAACCACCATATCTTCCAGGATAGCCACCTGCTCGCCCAGGGCCGTACTGACAGTATAGAGCAGGTTGACCATGCCGGTGATGGTCGCACTGTCCCGAAGCACCAGAATATGACCCACAGCGGGATTTTCAATAATACGTCGCAATCCTTCGGCCTGCCGTGACGGATCAGGCGTAAAGTCAGCTTCCTGAGAGAACAGGATCGTTAGAAGCTCGGTCAGACGCGGGATGTCGTCACATGTGGCAATAGTGATGGTGCTCATGGCAATCCTCTTTTGGGATGGTTGCGTGGTTTTCTGCAACTGGTGCGGTCTGGTTCTTACTCGGCATCAACAACCTTGCCATCCACAAAGATCACCTTCAGATCAGCATCACAGTAGAGAAAGATGGTCTTTGTCCCCAGCAGGATCTGCTTTTGCGGGGCTCCAAAGGTTGTAGTCACTTCCGCCAAGGTCTGGCCAAGTTTGATGGTACGGGTTGGGTTGACAGCCTTGCGCGGTTTTGTGGCAGGCCGGGTCTCTTCTTCCGTATCAAACCACTCATTAATGTCATCAAGCAGTTGATTGGTGGTCAGACCGGCCAGCCCACCCTCATACTGGAAACGGACAGATGCCTGCAGTGCCTGCGGCCCCCGCATGCCGGGCACACTATAGGTGGCAACGGTGTACAGATCGAGCTGCAGGTAGTTGTCGCCGGTGCTAACGCCGTACAGATAGAGTCGTTCACCCGGCTTCAGCGTGGCGTTGTGAACATCGCCAAGGGATAAGTCACCACCACCGGCCATGACCAGTTGCCGGTTTTTTACCAGGTTTGGTTTAAACATCTTGCTGGGCCGGTTTACCCCTAACCCTGCCCGGCGTGGGGTCAGCACATTGCCAATCGCCTTGAAATCACCAAAAAATCCGGGAATGGTGATCCGGTAGTTGCTGGTTACCGCCGTGGACAGCTCGTCAGGAGTGGCAGCCGATGCCAGGGAAGCCACAGACAACAGCAGCAGGATAGTCATAAAGCGGATCTGAAAATACATAGGTGGTCCTTTTCTGTGTAGAGGGGATTAACCGTGTCCTTGTCCCAGCAGAATACCGGCGGCCAGGGCACAGATCACCACCAGGCAGAAGCAGGCAAAGCGCCAGTCCTTTTCCCGCACAAAGATCAGGCCTGCGGTAATCACCCGCATGATCGGTGTGGCCAGCAGCGCCAGCAGACCGGCAGTAATCAGGCGGGTGGCAACCGCCTCGTTGCCCAGCAGCATAACGCCGATACCGGCTGCAATCAGTACAGCGGCAATAAACGAGCCGATCCGCAGCAGCCGGGCCAGGCTCAGTTCAATCGGTTCATGGGCTGAAGTGGTGGTGCTATCCGGCTTGTGTGGTGTCATTTCAGCCCCCGGTAGATCATTTCAAAGGCGGTGTAGATGATGATCGGAATAAACAGCTTGCGGATGGTGGATGATTTGAGCCTGACCATCAGCTTGGCACCCAGGATCGCCCCCAGCAAGACTCCCAGCACCACCGGCCCGGTGATCATCGGCTTGACATCGCCACGGGCAAAGTAGACCACCGCGCCGGAGGCGGCAGTCACGCCGATCATAAAGTTTGAGGTGGCGGTGGAGGCCTTAAACGGTATCCGCATGATCTGATCCATGGCCGGAACCTTGAAGATGCCGGCTCCAATCCCCAGCAGACCAGCTGCAATGCCAGAAAAGTACATGACGATCAGCCCTGGAATGGTGCCGGTTACCTGATAGTCGATCCTTTCCCCTAATTGGCGGTCAGTGTAGGAGCCCTGCAGTTGCAGTTTTTGGGAGAGCCGGTCCGGCACCACCCCTTCCGGCAGTTCATTTTTGCAGGTCTTGAACATGTTGTAGCCAGAATAGGCCAACAGCAGCCCAAACAGGATGTACAGAAAACGCTGGTTAAGGTAGCCAGCAATCAGTGCGCCGGTAAGTGCGCCGGTGGCGGTCCCCATCTCTAGCCAGATGGCAACGCGGGTGTTGGTCAGGCGATCCTGCAGAAAGGCCACTGCCGCGCCGGTGGAGGTGGCGATGATCGAGACCGTTGAGGCGGCAACTGCTGTCCGCATCGGAACCCCGAACAGCAGCGTCAGGACCGGCACAATGATAATGCCACCCCCCAGCCCCAGCATGGAACCGAACACCCCGGCGGTAATGGCAATCAGAAATATTTCAAGCGTCTGTACAAGCATGCAGCTCCTCTGCCCCAGATTCGGGTGGTGGCATCAGTGTTTCTTTTCCTGTTCAATAGCAGGCAGACAAACGGGTTAACTACACTCTTCTGGTTGTGTAATGTCAGAGCTGGTTTTACTCATAGTGCGTCCACATTCTGAGAACCTTAACGGTCTTGATGTCGTCCAATACTTGGTAAACGATTCGATGTTGAATATTGATTCGCCTTGAATAGGCACCGGACAGGTCGCCTACAAGCTTTTCATAGGGCGGAGGGTTCTGAAAAGGGTTCTCTTTCAGGATTTCAAGGATCTTTTCAGCGTGTGATTTGAGATTTGAGCGTAAAAGCTTTTGCGCATCTTTTTGAGCCTGCTTCGTGTAAACAAGCTTCCAGCCTACCATGCCAGCTCCTCGCTGCATTCTTCGATTGGAGCACTAAGGCCCTTCTGGATGGATTCGCGCATGCCAGGAATGGAAGTTAAGAAAAGAGTTTCCTGGATTGCACGCCAATCATCTTCTGAGACAAGAACCGCTGAATGACGTTTGCCAACTATTTGTATTGGATCGTGGGACAGGGCGACATCGTCTACAAGGTTGTAGAGACTCTTTCTTGCTGCAGTGGCTGTTACTGTTGTCATTGGGGTAACCTCCATTTGTCGTACGTATAATCGTACGATATGGTGTGGCTAAAGTCAAGTTTGCGTCATGCGGAATATCTTGGTTCTAATTCGCTATTAACCGGTTGGAAAAGGTGACTATCATTGTCTTTGCTTGGAATAGATAGCCAGAGGTAGTAAGACGGGGACTTTTCTGTTGTGTCAAGAGAGGGTTGTTCTTGAGTTTCTTAGCTCAAAAGATTGCTAGGGATCAGTTTGTTCCATCTTTTCAAGCAGGCCTGGCCTGTTGTAGTCAAAGACCTCTTTTGACCATACTGCAGACCATTTTCCCAGCGGCAAGATGATGGTGCGCAGTTCATTGCCTCGCGGCGTCAGTACGTAACCATCAAGGGTCTTTTCCACCAGATCGGCCTCACGCAGATCTTTGATGCGGCTATTCAGGATGGAAGGGGAGATATCACCGCAAAGTTCCTGCAGGTTGCGGAATGTACAGGGGCCTTTTTCCAGGTTCCAGAGAATACCAAGCGCCCAGCGACGGCCCAAGAGGTCAAACAGGGCGTTGATCGGCGTACCGGAGAGAGAACCACGTACCTTGTTTCCGGGGCTTGGAATGGACATCGGAAGCGATTATCTCCTTGGGGTTGTAGATGAACAGACACTGATTCGGCTGCCGCGGACAACGAAATCAGTGTCTGGTGTGAATTAACGAGCCTGAGCCGCTTTGATTTCGGCGAGCGTCAGGCCTCCAATTCCGATGTTGGTGCTGTCAAGTTCGTTAATGAAAACAATGAACTTCTCAGCGGGGATATTTGTGACGTCTACAGCGGTCTTTGTCAAGTTTTTGATCAAAGCCTGCTTGGTTTCAGTATCTACGCTGTGCATCTCAATGTTAATAACCGGCATGATAATCTCCTTGTCATTTTTTAGTAGCGCGCTACACATTTAATAGCATGCTACTAAAAACGAAGCAAGAGTTTATATCACGATGCGGCCTTGCACGTTTCCAGTAGCTCTGGTAGCCGCCTAAAATAATCATCCAGCGTAACCGCCGTAACCTCTCGATTCAGCGGTCGGGTAGTGTCGCTCAGCGACAGCAGCAGCCCGGTGCCGGGCCAAGCTCTGCAAACAGCTCGCGGAAGCTGGTAAGCGTGCGGGCCTGCTGTGGCGTCCGGGTTTTGGTCAGTTTAATCTCTACGGGAACCATCTGCCCGGCTGATGGTTCAATCAGCAGATCCACCTCCAGTCCGTTTCCGGTCCGCATGCGCGATTTCAATGCAAATTTAAAGTGGCATTTTAAATTTGCATTGGCTGTGATGAGGCATTTTCAGCCTGACTGGTTGGGAATTGGGTGTTCCCGCCGTTGATTTCTCTCTTTTTGTAAATTGTGTAGTTTTGACACCAATTGCCTCACTTCCTCTTTCCCCTGCAGCTTCCTGATGCTACCTCTTGACTTTTTTATCCCTGAAATAATCTTTTGAAACCTTCAAGACAGCTCCCAGAGTCCGGCAGCTGCTCGCGTTGCATTTTTTATATAACTGTCTGTCTATCAGTTGCTGAAGCTTTTCGTCGAGTGTCCAGGAACCGTCTGCCGCAGGCAGATATACGGCGAAAACATCGAACGGCTCCGTACCGGTCGGTCCGATACCTGTAATGGCCGCTACGTCTATGACGATGGCTCGTTGGCCATTTCCCTGGACATCGCGAAAGGCAACCGATTCGATATGATCAAAGGACCATTCCATTGCCGGATGAGTTGGCAGAGGCCGGATTTCCCCATTCTTCCGGTCGATGATCAAGAAAGAAACGGATTGAGACCAGGTCCTGGCCGCCTTTGTACCCTGTTCATAATCGGCCTGGACAGGAACGAAATAGACGTCTTCCAGCCCCTTTTGTTCAGAGGCTATCCTGAAAGACTGCTTTTGCAGGTCATCTTGCCAATAAAGTCCCGGATACTTTGAAAGCTCTTGCTGGGGGACCCATTTTGATTCGAGCGGCTTGAAAATCCGTTGGAGTTTGGTTTTATCTCCGGCATCAATCGGCTGCACAAGAAACTTACTTTCAGCTGCCGCTAAACTGCCTGATGCCCCTAAAATCAAGCAAAGCATGAAAACAAGCGAGATTTTTGAATAGAACATATTCTCTCCTGCTGTTTCTATCGGATTGCTGCGGATACTGGAGGCGCCTCAAGGCGGACCAGGTATCTACACTAGAGAAATCAGTTTCACGCGGAGTCACGGAGGCGAGAAGAGTGAAATCAGCTGGTTACGCCATCTTGCAGTACAAATTGCTTGATTATATCCGCGAGCCTCTCGGCTCCGCGTGAGTAACTGCCGTTTTCAGGTCTACATCCTGCTCAACGGTTTGGTAGAACCGCTGGCCCTTTACCAATACCAATAAATATTATAAGGTAAAAGTGTATCAGCATCAATGGAGGTGATCTCATGCAAAAAAACACCAGTGTTACCCTTGGCAAACACTACGAAAATTTCATTTCCCAGCAGGTTGTCCAAGGCCGTTTTGGTTCTGCAAGTGAGACAATCCGTGCCGGTCTACGACTTTTGGAAGAACGGGAGACCAAGCTGTCCCTGCTACGCCGTGCGCTTGTTGAGGGTGAGGAAAGCGGCACTGCTGATTACTCGCTCAAGAGCTTACTCGCAGAGCTTGACGGTGAAGGTTTTAACTGATGCCCGCTTTTACCCTCACAAACATGGCAAAGGCAGATATGAAAGAAATTGCCACGTTCACACAAAACCGATGGGGGCGCGAACAGCGCAACTTGTACCTGCAAATGCTTGATGTTTCATTTCATCAGTTGGCCGCCAACCCGCTAAAAGGAAAGGATTGCAGTGATATTCGAATTGGCTATCGGAAATTTAATGCGGGTAGTCATGTAATCTTTTACCGCCAAACTTGTGCCGACATGATCGAGATTGTCCGTGTTCTGCACGGGCATATGGACATTGAAACGCGACTTTCTGAGCGATAATACGGGAAGTATCCCTAATTATTCCTATAAATAAATCTGTCACCTTTGTTTTGTTTGAAATACAAACATGCCCTGCCTTTAACATCTCCCCCGACTCAATCGACCGCTTTAAATCGCTGCAAACTAACGCATTGCATTGGTCAGCCTTTTCAAGGGCACCGGTTGGCGGGAGCTCTTTTCGATCTACGCCAGCCAGGTTGTAGGATTCGATCCAGGCATGCATCTCAGATGCTTTCAGCCTTCCTGAAGCAGGCATAGAAGGTTTGCCATGTCTTATGATGACTATTTTCATTTTCTCAGTCTTTGTAGATAACGACGTGGAGACTCACCAGTGCCTATGGCCCGCCACCTGATTAAGAGCTAATTCTATATATTGCGCAAACTTGACACTCTTGGGCATGGTGATCTTCTGGGAATTGCGTGCGTAGGATGTCTCTAATTCTGAATGCTTCTGCCAAATCGCACAATAATCCATTTTCCATAATCAGATGAGAAAAAATCCCTTCTTCATCAGTTCCCCAATTTGTAAGCATTGAAATATCTAAATGCGAGTCAAGCAGATCAAACCCTAGCAATTCTGGGCTCGCTTCATAGCAAATTTCTTCTGGGAAATCGATCCCAACTATTTCCGCATTTTCATACTGTTTTTGAACTTTTTTTGCATATTCAAAATTTGTGATCAGTGAGATCTTGAAGTCTTCCTGAACGCAGTTCTGCCAGTCCTCGTTGGATTTCGGCTCAAAGAGGTCACCTCTCATAACTCCGTCCACCGACTCAAATCTGGTTAGGTGGAGCCCTCTCCATTTGAGATAGTCACTCCATCTTTCGCCATCTTCCGGCCCAAATTTTTCGATTACTTTGTAGTACATAATTCTCTTAACGGGCTGAGGGTGTGCGAGGGGGCACCGCACTACCCGATGGTTAAGGCTCATTACTGTCCCCAATTGCTGGGGTGTCGTCAAACACCTCCAGTTCGTGCTTTTCCCTAACCCATGACCGGATTTTTCTGACAGTTCTGTTTTTGTATTCTTCCCAAAGAATCTCAGTTCCATCCTCGAGCTCACCATAGATTGGAAGAAGACTCGTCAAGCCGTCTACGACCCAATGTCCTGTCCTTTTGCCTTTTTCATCTTGAAAGGTCGAGGAACTCTGTGCGAGCTGCAATACCTTCTCATATGCGGCGTCTCGGTCTGGGGCTTTAAGAATTATAGTGTTTTCCCAGGCGTCAGTCCTGCTATTCGGGGAAGGGTTCGGATCATCATCCCAGACAGGACGCTCAATGTATGAGGCTATCCACCATCCGTATGGTGAGTGATTTCGGTGTGGTATTTTCTCTGTCATTTTAATTGCCTTAACTCACTATTGACCGGACCAAGCGATGTCATCACCCCTGCTGTACCATCTGCCAGAACAGTTCATACAGCGGTTGCAACTGCCGGAAGCCTGCGGCCAGATCATCACCGATAGCCTGGCTGAAGAGCCGACCGTCAAGCTCACGGTTGCAGACCAGGTAAATGTTCTTGCGGCAGTGCCAGCTCTGCAGGTCATCCGGCAGGGTCGGGTTCAGGGGGCGCTTGTAGCAGTCGCCTTCCAGGGCAAAGGCATCCTGTTGGGCAAGCCAGGCCACGGTTGCGCGGAAGCGGGCCGGCTTGGTCTCGATCAGGCGGCGCAGGTTGTCCATGGTCTGCCGTGAGGCACTGTAAAAGCCCATGCCGTAGCGGTAGCTGTCGGCGGTGATCTCAAAGAAGAAACAGGGGGCGGTCTTCCAGTCGGGGCTGTAACGTTTGAAGGTGATCCAGAGGCAGGTCTTGTAGGGCGATTTGTTATGGGAAAAGCGGGTGTCGCGGTAGATGCGGGAGATGGTCTTGTCCACTGCCGGGATAGTGATTAGATCGGGATCAAGGGCCAGCATGCTGTCAGCCAGTTCACAGACCAGCAGCTTGAGGGGGGCCAGCAGTAGTTTCTGATACTCGTCGCGATGGGCTTCAAACCAGGCCTTGTTGTTATTGACCGCCAGCTGCTCGAAAAATCCCGGTGCCAGCGGTGAAAATCCGTTAAACCGGTCAGCCATCCAAACCTCCAGACAGGTTCTGCACGGACCGGTCAGAAATGCCGGACATATCCGGCTGGCTTAAAGGGAGGCACCGGACCGGTACCACGTTCAATACTGCTGTTGTGGCGCTGCATTACCTTCAGATGCTGGGTGACTTCGCCGGGTAGCAGAATTTTTTCTTTAACAAAGTACTCGCCCAGCCGTGGCTGGCTGTGGTGCTGGTGCCTGACCAGAAAGGCAGCCTGTTTTGGAGACAACATGCCCAGAGCAACCGCCTTTTCACCAAACACGCCGGGAATATCGGTGGCGGCGCGGACAATCTGGATATCCTTATCCGTCAACCAGCCCCAGGCCTTGGCAATTTCGCCGTAGGGTGGGCGCTGGTCACGCTGCCAGCGCATGCCGCGCACCAGATCCTGCCAGGAGATTTCAGCGGCAAAATACAGAAATTGGCCGAATTTAAGCTTGTAGGTGGGGAAGACGCCGCTGTAGTACCGCTCGTGTTCTTTTTTTTGCAGTTTCTCCACAACCGGACGCACCGGCTTGACAATCGTTGGCCGGGCATAGCTGCTGAAGGGGTTTGAAGATTTAGCTGTTGTTGGTCCGGTAGCCTTTTTCTGGGCTGACTCAAGGTGTTCAATCAGGATATCCCGTGCCGACACCAGGGAACTGACCGCCTCACCGCAGTGTTGCGCCACGCTCTGGGAAGAATCCGGGTGAAATATGCGTACCCGGCGCCGGAATGCCGATTTTACTTCGGCAGCGGTAACCCGCCGCAGATCAGTGGCTTCGCCAAACAAAATCTTTACTGCGTCTGATGGATGCATGGGTGATCGTTACTCCTCATCAGCAGAATTCAGACAGCTTCCCCGGTGCTATTTTCGACCACCTATTTGTACTCTGGTATCAGGCTGCTGACAATAGCTGACATCATTTTTTCGTTCAATCAGGAGCCGTTAGCCCAGCGCCTCCCGTTCTGCCTTGCGCAATCCCTTAACCACCAGCCGGTAGGATGCCTCAATCATGGTCAGCAGCAGCTCCTGCGGCACTGATCCATCCAGCGTCACCGTGTTCCAGTGGTTCTTGTTCATGTAGTAGCCCGGCTGGATGGCACTGAAGATACGGCGCAGTTCATCCGCCTCCCCTGGATCAGATTTCAGGGTGATCCGCAGCGGCTCTTCCTGCCAGGCCACCAGCGCAAACATCTTGCCTGCCACCTTGAACACCGCCGCATCAGGGCCAAAGGGATACTCCAGCACCGCCCCTTTTTTGCCCAGCAGCAGGCCTTCCAACGCTTTGTAGTCCATATGCCTGTAAACCTCCTTGTGCGATGTACAGCGCCGGGTCTATTCCCGGCCTTCCGGTTTTTGACGCCACGGAACCTGGGCTGTCCAGCCCGGGTTTGCATCTGGAATGGCATCGTATTGGGGAATGTACGGCTTGATGTCCAAAAGCGGTGTCTCATTCAGCATATCAACACCTTCAACCATAAGCGCTGAACCATCTCTACCGAGCAGCCTGACAATGGAAAGCCCGATGTTGTTTGGCCTGCACGGGTGCCGGGATGCGTAAATGCCGTGCGGGGTCTCATCCAAAAAGGTAGGCCGGGCCAGTATGATCTCACCTGAGCGGTCAAACAGGTAGAGCAGATAGATATGGGAGAAGGTCTCAATATCTTTCAACCCCTCGGCATACTGCGCTAACAGCTCTACCCGGCCTGCGGCGTTGGTAGCATACTGTGGTTGGATCGGGCAGTCCTGCTTGGTGAGATACGGTGTATAGATCGTGCCGATGGCGTGCATGGTCTCGCCTTTCTGAAACACTGACTACTTTTTACCCGAATAGCGTGCCTTCACGTTATGACCAACCATCCACTCGGCCTGAGTCCGTTTTGGCAGTTGTTTCAACAGTTCCGTAGTAATGACATCCGTAGTGGCCCCTTTGGCAGCCATCTCCCGTGCCGTTGTATCAAAGGTGATCAGATACGCCTTCATCTCCTGCAGATCTTTCTTGGTGGAAAGCGGGCCGTGGCCGGGAATAATCCGTTCAACATCCAGGGTCAACAGGCTATCAATGGTTTTGCCCCAGCCGGATAGGTCACCATCGGCCAGAAAGGGGTGGAAGTCGGTAAAAAGGATGTCTCCGCTGAACATAATTTTCTGTTTGGGCAGGTAAACTACCAGGCTGCCCTCGGTGTGGGATGGAGCCACCCGTATCAACTCCACGGTCTCGCCTCCCAGATCAATGGTCAACCGGTCGTTGAAGTACAAGGATGGCAAAACAATTCCAGTTCCAGCCATATCTTCCGGCTTCAGGCCGAAGTTGCCAGCATTCTTCAAGGTATCTGCTCCCACCTTCGCCAACAGTATCTGATCCGCACTGTGGGAGATGATGATTGCACCAAGTTCTGCAAAGACGCAGTTGCCAAAGGCGTGGTCAAGGTGGGTGTGGGTGTTGACCACATACTTGATCGGCTTCTTGGTGATCTTGCGGATATCAGCCAGAAAACGCTCCCCTTCCTTGGCAGAGATCAGGGTGTCCACCACCAGCACCCCGTCCCGCCCGATTACGATTCCGGCGTTAGCAGCGAAACTGTGGGCAGGGGAGGCATCCTTCTCTCCCAAGTATGAATAGACGTTGTCAGACAACTTGATCAGGTCAGCAAAGGCGGCCTGGGTGGTCAGTAACAGCAAGGCAACAAGCGGCAGCAGCAGTCTCATGTTCATAGTTTTCCTCCGACAGAATTAGATGCGGCAATAAAGCGGTATTCCTGCGTCATCCCCTGATAGCCCCACGCATCAGCGTTGACCTCATGGATGACAATGTAGCTGGCTTCGTCCTGTTTTCCCAACAGCCCTTCCATTGCAGAAAAAATGGCACGAATATACTCCGCTTTTTGCTGTTTCGTATTGGTACCACAGGTGATCTTGATTTCAAGGTAAAAGCTGCTGGTATCTTTGCTGGCAAGTGAGGCACCACCAATAAACCAGCGGCCTACCGGAACTGATTCCACAACCACGGCGGTCAATTCCGGCTTCTTGCCCAACAGCTCTGCCGTAAGACTGGTCAGTGTCCTGGCTACATCTTCACAGATCGCCTGCGATGGTTCTCCTGAAACTTTGATGTTGAGATAGGGCATGATCAAACTCCTTTTATGGCACGTTGGTGAGAGGCAAAGATGGTGTCCCGCTCTGGTTCTGCTCCGCTGGCAATACTCTGAAGCCATTCTTCAGTGGTCATCACCGCTGCAAAGCGAGCCTGCAGCACCACCGTCGTTACCCGGTGAATCTCTTCGGCAGTGGCGCTACCAGCCTTGTTTGCATAGGGTAGTGATCCGCTTGCGTCGGACAGGAACTCCACCTGAAAACCCCGGTGCAGGGCAGCAATGGCAGTGGAGAGATCACAGTTGTGGGTTATGTAACCGACAATGGCCAGTGTGGTTATCTGGCGTTCCTTGAGCCAGGCCTCCAGATCAGTCTTGCAGAAAGCCACCGGCATATCTTTTTGCACATAATGGTCCCATCCCCGTGAAGTCACCACCGGGTGCAGCTCAGCACCTGTAGTCCCTTCAGCCATGAATGGCGCCGATGCAGGCAGGATGTTCTGCACCGCCACAACCGGAATCCCGGCAGCCTTGGCTGCATCCATGGCCCGGCCAATATTGGCTAGTGATTGTTCCACCGGCGGCCAGGTGATCGGCAGGTTACCGCCAATGTAGTCGTTCTGCACGTCAATCACGATCAAGGCTCTGCGAATAGTGGTTTGCATGCGGTACTCCTTGTAAGTGAACTGTGTATCATGGCTTGAGTATCTGCCAACACCTCACATAAAACCAGTGGCCTGATTGACATAATTTGCTATTATCGGGCCATATTTAGCCGGGAGACCTTTATGCAGGCCGAAACCATTGCCGTGATCGCCTTTGACCAGATCAGCCCGTTCCTGCTTGCCATGCCCTGTACCGTGTTCAGGGATGACCCAACCAGGCCGGATGGGCCACGCTTCAAGCTGCTGGTCTGTTCTGCGGAAAAGCGCACAATGCAGAGCAGCGCCGGTTTTGCCATACAGACCCGGCATACCCTGAAGGATGCAGAACAGGCTGATATCGTAATCGTACCCAGTTGGCGTGATCCACAGGAGTTGCCGCCGCAACGGCTGTTGGATTGCCTGCAGGCCGCCCATAAACGGGGGGCGCTGGTGGTGGGATTATGTTTGGGAACCTACGTGCTGGCTGCAGCCGGGTTATTGAATGGACGCCCGGCAACCACCCACTGGGGCTGGACAGAGGATCTGAGGCAGCGCTATCCGCAGATAACACTGAAGCCGGATGTGCTGTATGTGGATGATGGGGATATTGTTACGTCGGCTGGGGTGGCGGCGGGGATTGATTGCTGCCTGCATCTGTTGCGCCGCTTGCATGGTGCTGAAACTGCCGCCCATGTGGCCCGGCGGATGGTGGTGCCGCCCCACCGCCAGGGGGGGCAGGCCCAGTTCATTGAGCTGCCGGTTACCAGGAGTGCGGCAGAGGACCGTTTTGGACAAAATCTGGAATGGCTGCAGCTCAACCTTGATCAGTCACACTCACTGGATAGCCTTGCGGAACGGTTCATGATGAGCCGTCGTACCTTTACCCGCCGTTTCCGTCAGGTGGCCAGTTGCACGGTGGGGGCCTGGCTGCTGAACCAACGCCTGGCACTGGCTCAGCGTCTGTTGGAAACCACGGCAAAACCGATTGATCTGATTGCACAGGAGGCGGGCTTTGGTTCAGAGGCAGCCCTGCGGCAGCAGTTCAGCAAGGTGCTCAAGACCTCGCCAGCCCGCTACCGCAGGGAGTTTCGGGGGAGTCGTACAACACAATAGCCAAATGTCAGGGCTTCCACTTAAAGTAGCGATAGGTCTCTTCCTTAACGACCTTTGAAAGTATCAGCAGGCCAATGGTGTTGGGGATGATCATCATGCCGTTCATCAGATCAGAGAAGTTCCAGACAAACTCAAGTTTCATCATCGAACCCACCAGCACGACACAGACAAAGACCACCCGGTACGGCTTGATGGATTTTGGTCCCAGCAGATATTCAATCGCCTTTTCACCGTAGTAGTTCCAGCCGATCAGGGTTGAACCGGCAAACAGTGCAGTTGCGATGGCTACCAGTATCACGCCGGACTGGCCCAGTACGGCGCCAAAGCTGACGCTGGTCAACTGGCCTGCTGGCACTTTTTCAAGCCAGGCAGTGCCGGTTAAAATGACCAGTGCGGTCATGCTGCAGACCACCAGGGTATCAATAAAGGTCTGGGTCATACTGACCAGAGCCTGCTTGACTGGATCATGGGTGCGGGCCGCAGCTGCGGCTATGGGTGCTGAACCCATACCGGATTCGTTGGAGAACACACCTCGGGCAATACCAAAACGCATGGCAGCCGCAATGGTGGAACCGGCAAGTCCGCCCCCTGCTGCTGCAGGGCTGAAGGCACCCTGAAAAATCAGGCCCAGGGCATGGGGGATCTTGTCCAGACTCAGCGCCAGTACCACCAGTCCACCGACTACATAGCCGACGATCATGAACGGCACCAGTATTGAGGTGGCCTTGCCAATGGATTTGATCCCGCCCAGAATTACCAGCCCGGTCATCAGCATCAGCACCACGCCGGTGACCCAGGTCTCTACATTAAAGGTGGATTTGAAGATGGTGGCCACGGCATTGGCCTGGGTCATGTTGCCGATGCCGAAGGTGGCCAGGGCGGTAAAGACCGCAAACAGCCAGCCCAAGCGGGGGAGGTTGGCCCCTTTTGCCAGATAGTACATCGGACCGCCCCGCATGCCGTGGGGCCCTTTTTCGCGGTATTTAACCGCCAGCACCGCTTCGGCGTATTTTGTTGCCATCCCCACCAGGCCGGTCATCCACATCCAGAACACCGCCCCTGGCCCCCCAGCGATATGGCGGTTGCCACACCAACGATATTGCCGATTCCCACCGTTGCTGCCAGGGCTGTCATCAAGGCTGCAAAGTGGCTGATGTCACCGTCAGCGGCATGCTCCTTGTGCCAGATCAGCCGAAAGGCGTGGGGTAGTGCGGTAAACTGGACACCACGCAGGATAACCGTTAGATACAGTCCGGTGCCAACCAGCAGAGCCAATATCGGCGGTCCCCAGACAAAATTGGACAACGTGGCTATCAGGGCTTCAATGGTCTGCATCGGGTCTCCCTGCGCGTTGTGGATTGCCCGCTTGTTGGCCGGGCTGGTTGCAGCGCGGCGCTACGGTACCGTAAATGACTTAAAAAATCAGGTAAAAATTGGTGTATTGGATGAATAAGGGAGAATATTTTCTGCATTTTTACGGAATTAAACAGGTGTCAGGATGGATATCGGGGTTATCCCTTGATGCTGACACCAGCCTCTCTAATGGCTTCTGCGGCTGCTTGATATGCCTGCATCTGCAATGCGGTTTGGGTGGCGGGATCGTTGGGTTTCTGCAGTTTACGCTCAAGCATCTGTTTTACGGATTGAAACAGTTGCTTCAGTTTTTCAAGTTCTTCTTTTTCCGCACGATCAGCAGCGTTCTCACTCTTGATTTGATTGGCCTGCTCAACGGCGTCGTTTTTCGTAGCGGCAGCATCTGTATCCGTTGCTTCGGCAGACTCTCCGTCTGATTTAGACTGCTGTTCAGTATCGCTGTTTTCCGCTGCAGCTTCAGCAGTTGTTTCCACCGAGGCAGCTTCGGTCTGCGTTGCAGAATCAGTGGCAGTACCGGAGGTGGCGCTTGTGGTGGCAGTGGCTTCAACAGCACTACCTGAACTGGAAAAGCCGTCGCTTCCGCTGCTGTCACTAAGCGAAGCTATCTGCGCTGCAATCTGTTTTAGCTCTGCCTTAAGGGATTTTGCAGCTGAGGCGCTCATAAACGGGATCATCTGCTTCAGCATCTTCAGCCGTTCTTTCAGCATCTTTGCTTTTTCAGCCTTGCTTTGCCGATCAGATGTTTTTTTATCCGGTAAACTTTTCAGGGCTTCCCGTGTCTCTGCCAACCGCCTGACCTGCTGTTCGTAATATTCGTCACTACGGGAGGTGCCACCGGACTTCAAGCCACTGAAGAACGCCCGCTCAGAACTGGTAAGCGGTACGTTGTACTGTGTAAGCAGGGATGAGAGTTCCATGCAGCCAACCTCCAGTTGCTCGATACAGTACATATATCGGCAGGAGAGAAGGTTGGCTGAATAGTAGTGGCGATAACGCGCAGACTCCCTGTGCCGCAGGCCACAAAAACAGGTTGACAGACTAGACCGATCAGTCTATTTTGCACCCCATGGAAAAGAAAGATACCCGCAGTGACATCATCAAAGTAGGTACAGAACTGATCTCCCGTCAGGGCTACAACGCCACCGGCATTGATATGGTGTTGAAGGAGGCCGGAGTTCCCAAGGGCTCGTTCTATCACTACTTCAAGAGCAAGGAAGAGTTTGGTCTGGCGGTGATGGACGTTTTTGCCGACTACTACAGCCAGCGGATGACCGCGTTGCTGCAGGATACAGCCCTGTCTCCATTGTCCCGTATCCAAAAATTACTGGAAGGTTCGCTGCAACGTTTTAGCAATAACCAGTGCAGCAAGGGCTGCCTGATCGGCAATCTGGGCCAGGAAATGGCTGACCAGAACGAGCGGTTCCGTGCCCGGCTGGATGAGATCTTTGACGATTGGCGCAGGCTGTTTGCTGTTTGTCTGTCTGAAGCTCAGGCCGTTAAAGAGTTGGACAGTCGCCTTGATGTTGAGGCATTGGCTTCCTTTGTCCTGTCCGGCTGGGAAGGCTCTATTCTGCGAGCCAAGGTAATGAAATCACCGCAACCGTTGCAGGATTTCATTGAAGTGCTGTTTAAAGTAACGCTGCGCTAAAAAAATTTAGCCAATGGCTAGACGACCGGTCTAGTTTTTGATGACAAAGGAGAGAACACTATGGATTCGCACACGACATTCAAGGCCCTGGTGGTGACAAAAGGCGAAGATAAGCAGTTCACACGGACTATTCAGGAGCGGACGATTGATGCATTGCCACCGGGCGATCTGCTGGTGCGGGTCCGTTATTCGTCGCTCAACTACAAGGACGCCCTGTCAGCAACCGGTCACCCTGGCGTAACCCGCCAGTTTCCTCACACACCGGGCATTGATGCGGCCGGTGAGGTTGTCAGCTGCCCACGCGGCAGATTTTCTCCGGGCCAGCAGGTGTTAATCACCGGTTATGATCTGGGGATGGAGACCGACGGCGGCTGGGGCGGTTTTATCCGTATTCCCGCTGAATGGGCGGTAGCATTGCCGAGCGGCCTTGACCTGCGGGAGAGCATGGTGATCGGCACTGCAGGATTCACTGCAGCGCTTTCGGTGCTGAAGCTGGAGCAAGCCGGTGTCAGGCCCAGTGATGGAGATATTCTGGTCACCGGCGCCACCGGCGGGGTGGGCAGCATTGCGGTTGCCATCCTTGCCAAGGCCGGTTACCGGGTGGTGGCTGCCACCGGCAAGAGCAGCGATGAACCATTCCTGCGAACACTGGGCGCGGCAGAGGTGATCAGTCGCGAGCAGCTTACCGAAGGGCTGGAACGTCCCATGCTGAAAGAACGCTGGGCCGGTGTGGTGGATGTGGTGGGTGGCCAGATGCTGGTTGCGGCGCTTAAATCAACCCGCTATGGCGGCGCTGTTACCTGTTGCGGACTGGTGGGATCAACCGATCTGGCCATGAACATCTATCCTTTTATTTTGCGCGGGGTCAGCCTGATTGGGATTGATTCGGTCAACTGCCCAATGGAACCACGCCTGCAGGTCTGGGAACGGCTTGCCGGTGCCTGGCGGCCGGAACATCTGGCGGCAATCGCCCATGAGGTTACCCTTGAAGAACTGGAAGGGCAGATACAGACCATCCTGCAGGGCAACATGCGGGGCCGGGTGGTTGTCTCACTACCATAACACCCTGTAATCTCTGATTGTCAAAAAACTACTTAACACGTACTGGAGGAACACCATGAAGATTGTCAGCCTGCTGGGAAGTCCCAGAAGCAACGGAAACAGCGCCACCATTGCCAATCACCTGATGAAAACAGCTGCCAACCTGGGCGCAGATACCCAGAGCTTTGAACTGAACCGCCTGACCTATCGCGGCTGCCAGGCTTGTTACGCCTGTAAAAAAGGGCGCGAAGATTGCGTGTTAAATGATGGCCTGACGGAGGTTTTATCAGCAGTGGCTGCGGCTGATGTGGTGGTGCTGGCAACGCCGGTCTATTATGGTGACCTCACCATGCAGCTCAAGGGGTTCATAGACCGAAGTTATTCCTATCTGGTGCCGGACTACATCACCAATCCGCAGCCCAGTCGGCTTTCACCCAAAAAACTGGTTTTCATTCAGACCCAGGGCCAACCGGAAGAGAGCATGTTTGCCGATGTCTTTCCGCGCTATGACTTTTTCCTGAAGTGGATGGGCTTTACTGAGTCCAGCCTGATCCGGGTCTGCGGTATCGGGCCAGCCTCTGTGGATGCCGTGCCTGACCATATCCTGCAGCAGGCCGAAAAGGTCGCACAGCAGCTGGTGTCTTGACCTGACAAAAGGAGATACGACAGATGAAGATCATCGCTATTAATGGGAGTCCGAGAAAAAAGTGGAACACGGCTACCCTGCTGAGCAAGGCCTTGGAAGGCGCTGCCGCCCAAGGTGCGGAGACAGAGCTTATCCACCTGTATGATCTTGATTTCAAGGGTTGTGCGAGCTGTCTTGCTTGCAAAACCAGAGGAGGCAGCAGCTATGGCCGCTGCGTACTTAAAGATGATCTGGCGCCGATTCTGGACCGTATCGCCGCGGCAGATGCCCTGCTCATTGGTTCGCCGGTCTATTTTGGCTCGGTTACCGGCGAGACCCGCAGCTTTATGGAGCGGCTGTTGTTTCAGTATCTGACCTATACCGTTCCTTACGGGACCCTGTTCCCCAAAAGGATCAAGGTTGGTTTCATTTACACCATGAACGTCACGGAAGAGCGCAGCAAGGAGTTCGGCTACGAGTACTTCATCAAATCCAATGAGCGTTACACCCAGCTGTTGCTCGGTCCGGCCGAGACCCTCTGCAGCTTTGACACCTGCCAGACCGAGGATTACAGCAAGGTGGTGATCGAGAGCTTTGACCCGGTCCACAAGCACCAGCGTCAGCAAGAGGTCTTTCCGCAGGACTGTGACAAGGCCTATCATCTGGGGGGGCGCCTGGTAACGCCGTAAGAGCAGCGACAAGACCAGTCTGGCATGAGATAGCTACGTGATTGTCTTGTTTTCACGGTCAGACAGATGGTGAGAGGGACGTATGGATTCAGTCACACAGATTGAGGAGATCATCCGCAGCTTCTGGGCCTCTGACCCCAGCAACAGCTTGCAGCTTGCAACCAATGAAAAGGCCTGGCTAGAACCACAGGTTGCGATAGCGCGGGGAGACGATCCCCTGTTTCTTCGCTTAAAAGAGCTGATCGGCCCCTTCCTCTGGACACCGCAAGAGGCCTATGACCTGGCATTTCCAGAAGCGCCGGCAGCTGCAGAAGAGCTGCGGGTGATCAGCTATCTGCTGCCGCAGACACCGGAAACCCGCGCTGATCAGCGCCAGGAAACCACCGTGCCAGCCGAACGCTGGGCCCGTTCACGCTTTCACGGCGAAGAGTTCAACTGTGCATTGCGGCTGCACCTGGCAGACAGACTGACACAGGCCGGGTATCCTGCAGTGGCGCCGGAACGGTTGCCCGGTTTTGCCTACCAAAAGTCAGAACGTTTCGGTCTGGCCTCCAACTGGTCAGAGCGGCATGTTGCTTTTGTTGCCGGACACGGCACCTTTGGCCTTTCAGATGCCCTGATCACCCGCTGGGGCAAGGCTGTGCGCTTTGGCTCGGTGGTTGCGCGCATCAACCTGCCGGTCACACCGCGAGTGTACGGTGATGACCATCATGCCTGGTGTCTCTGGTATGCCAAAGGCACCTGCGGCGCTTGCGCCAGACGCTGCCCGGTTGATGCCATTACCACAGACACGGGGCATGATAAACAGGCCTGTTTTAGCTATATCCGTGAGACAACAGCACCGTATGCAACCGCAACCTACGGCACCGGAGCCACCCCCTGCGGACTGTGTCAGGTCAAGATCCCCTGTGAGGCGAGAGTACCGGCTGCACTGCTTTAACCAATCCGCAGAAGAAAGGAACATGCGATGACAACCAAGGCTAAAAACTACAGCGCAGAACATATCGGGCCGTTTGAGGAGTTGCTCAACAAGGATTTTATGGGCTTTCACGGCAAATACTTCATCGGCAAAGAACTGGGCCTGACCGGTTGTGAGGTCTCCCTCAACCGCCTGCCGGCAGGCAAATTCATGCCGTTTATCCACAGCCATAAAAAGAACGAAGAGCTGTACATCGTGCTGCGGGGCAGCGGTATGTTCTATGTGGATGGCGATGAATTTCCGATCCAGGAAGGCAGTTTGGTCCGGGTTGCACCGGAGGGTGAGCGCGGCTGGAAGGCCGGTGATGAAGACCTGTACTTTATCTGTATTCAGTCCGAGGCTGGCAGTCTGACGCAGGCCACTCTTGAGGATGGCAAGCGGCTGGAAAGCAAGGCATCGTGGATGAAGAAGTAGAACGTTCTTGGATAAAATCAAAACTCAGGTTCGCTGTATTTAACGTTTCAATAAAAGTGGTTGACACATTGGACTGGTCGGTCTAATAATGGTAACCATGAAACGGATTCATAACAAAGAAGATATCGTTCAGATTGGGCTCGACCTCGTGTTAAGCAAAGGTTTTAACGCTACCGGAGTCGAGACAATTCTGAAGCAGGCAAACATTCCTAAGGGGTCATTTTATAACTTTTTCTCCAGTAAGGAAGAATTTGCTCTTGCGATAATCGACAGATATGTTGCTGACAGGAATGAACTTTTTTTCCCCATCATCAGTGATGAATCGGTGTCGCCGCTAGAACGCGTCAAAAAGAGTTTTGAAAAGCTAATCGCTATTTTTGAAGATTATGACTGCTCCAAGGGCTGCTTACTTGGCAACTTGGGCCTGGAAATGTCGGATCATTCTGAAAACGTCCGGCAATGTCTTGAGCAGGCTTTAGAAGGCTGGACTACAGGATTGTCTGGGTTGCTTCTCCAGGCTCAGCAGGAACAGGCGATCCCTGCGAATTTAGACGTGGAAATGCTGGCGGAAAACTTGATCTCGTCATTCCAGGGAGCATTGCTTCGCTCTAAAATCAAAAAGTCACCAGAACCGTTACGGAATTTCATTCATTTTTATTTCGATATATTTCTTGTTGGGAAAGAAGAGCAGTAGTCCGTATTTTTTTGACCGGTATTACATAGACCGGTCTAGGCGAATATCTGAATAAGACATACAATTGGAGATTGTTATTTATGGAGCTGAATCAGCACCCCACGGTAATCCGCTATCATGAGAAAATCGCGGCAAGGGCATCACGTATAACAGCGCAAAAGCTGAATGCCAAGGAACTGCGCGAGATCTGCCTTGAAACAGGGGTGGATGATGTGGGGTTTGTGGAGATCAACAACGCACTACTGGCCGATCAAAAAGCGGATATTTTGCAGATGTTCCCCTGGGCCAAAACGCTCATCAGTTTCGTTGGGCGGATTAACAGGGAAAATCTGCGAAGTCCCGCACGTTCAATTGCCAGCCTCGAACTGCACCAGGTCGAGGAACGGTTGACCCATGCTGCCAATGCTTTGGCAGCGGCACTCGAACGCAAGGGCATCCGCGCCGCAACGCCAGCTGGCGGGTTTCCCATGGAAGCGGACAATTGGTTGCGCGGCAAAATGCAGGTGATATCGCACAAACCGATTGCTGTAGCTGCCGGGCTTGGCAAAATGGGGCTTCATCGCAATGTCATCCACCCCGTATTCGGCAGTTTCGTGCTTCTCGGCACCGTGCTGATTGAAGCCGAATTGGACGAATACAGCACTCCATTGGACTATAACCCGTGTATTGATTGCAAACTCTGTGTTGCTGCCTGTCCTACAGGTGCCATCGGTCCAGACGGATTTTTTAACCCGGTAAACTGCATGACTCATACCTATCGTGAACTGCTTGGTGGTTTCACCGATTGGGTTGAAAATATCGCGGATAGCAAGAACTCAATCGATTACCGAGGCAAGGTAAGTGACGCTGAAACCGTATCGATGTGGCAGACCCTGGTGTGCGGACCTTGCTACAAGTCAGTGTATTGCTTGGCCGTCTGTCCAGCAGGCGACGAGGTGATTCCGCAGTATCTGGATGACAGGAAAGCGTTCGTCAATGACGTGGTCAAACCGCTGCAACAAAAGACAGAGCCGGTGTATGTCCTGCCCGGTTCGGATGCAGAGCATCATGTTCTCAACAAGTTCCCCCATAAGAAGATAAGGCGCGTGGGGAATGGTGTACGACCGCCGACAATAGCGGCTTTCCTTACATCCATGCCGATTGCCTTCCAACGGCACAAGTCTGAAAGATTGAATGCCACCTATCATTTCACGTTTAGTGGCATTGAGAGGGCTGAGGCAACGGTCGTTATCAAAGACAAGACGCTCAAAATTGAGCAAGGACATGTAGGCGTTGCGGACGTTAGCGTACGTGCAGATGCAAGAACCTGGCTGCGCGTGCTGCATAAGGAAACATCGATGATCAAGCAAATTGTCCTGAGAAGAATTCGCGTCAAAGGCCCGTTGAATCTGTTTAAGGCGTTCGGGAAATGCTTTGCCTAGAGGTTTCAATGCCACCGGGGTTGAGATGTTTCTAAAACAGGCAAAATTAGGCAAAACCTTGCCCATTATTACGTAGACTGGTCTAGGCAAATACTTGGAAATTGAGGTACCAAAATGACGACAAAAGACAATTCATGGGTTCTCATCACCGGCGCATCGAGTGGCTTCGGTGAAGAGTTTGCCCGTCAATATGCCGAGCAAGGGCATCCACTGGTCCTGGTGGCGCGCCGCTTGGATCGGCTTCAAACACTGGCCGAGGAGTTGCGCCGATCATTCCAGGCTGAGGTCATTGTAGAGCAGGTCGATCTTTCTGATATTGAGGCAATAACCGGACTGCATGAACTGCTCCGCGAGCAAGGAGTTGTCGTTGAGATCCTGATCAACAACGCCGGCCACGGGCTGCAAGGCCCGTTCCTTGATAGCCAGCTGGATGCAGTCCTGGCAATAGTGCAGCTGGATGTGGCGTGCCTGACTGCAGTGACCCATGTCTTTGCGCAGGATATGCGCAAACGCGGGCATGGAAAGATACTGCTCGTCGCCAGTTTATTGTCCTACCTGGGCGTGCAAAATTTCGCCGTGTATGCGGCCGCAAAGGCCTATGTATTGCGGCTTGGTGAGGCGCTACATCGAGAGCTAAAGAGCGACGGCATAACAGTGACAACGCTCTGCCCGGGCATGTCCGACACCGGATTCGCTGCAGCGGCGCACCAGAAGCTTACACCCGCGTTGAAACAGTTGATGATGCAGCCGGCACCCGTAGTAGCCGCTGGAATCCGCGCATTGCAGGCCGGACGTATCAGCGTCGTACCGGGCTGGATCAACAAGGCCAACGTGATCTTTACCTGGGCAACGCCACGCTGGCTGCATCAGGCTATTTTTTCTCAGATCATGAACGCATAGCAACGCGGCTAACCATCCGGGTGAGGATTTATATATGAAAATAGCAGCATTAAAGGACGTTGGTGGATTGGCGCTCAGGTATCGCATGGCGTTTGTTATGGGAGTAGTGATCATCATTGTCGGTGGCGTTGTTTTGGCGAAAGACAAAAAGAAGTCTGTCGAGTCAGCAACCCATCGTCTGGTTCGTTCGTATACCGTCCTTTCCGCGCAGGGCAGTGCAGCGGAATATACCGGTACGATTCATGCCCGCACGGAAAGCAATCTCGGCTTTCGGGTGCCTGGAAAAATCATTGAGAGAATCGTTAAAGCAGGGGATCACGTCAAGCGCGGCCAAGTCTTAATGCGTCTTGATCCGACAGACCTGCGACTTGCCGCCACTGCAGCCCAGGCAGCAGTGGAAGCGGCACGGGCGCAGAATAAACGCGCTCTTGCTGATGAACTGCGTCAGCGTGATCTGGTTGCCAAAAAAGCCGTGTCTGTACAGGAATACGAACAGGCCAAATCTTTGGCAGACGCTACCACCGCACAGCTCAACTCCGCCGTTGCGTACTCCAGGCAAGTGGAAAATCAGGAAGGGTATGCCGTTCTTAAGGCCGATGCAGATGGCGTCATTATGGAAATTCCGGCAGAGGTTGGACAGGTGGTGGCTGCGGGCAGCGTGGTGATTCGGCTCGCCCATAATGGCGCCCGCGAAGCCGTGGTCAACCTTCCTGAAGGGTATGTAAAGAGTGCAAACTCCACAGCAACCGGCTGCTTGTATGCAGAGCCGGGACGGAGATTCCCGGCAAAGTTACGTGAATTATCCGCCATGGCCGACCCTCTTACCCGAACCTATCAGGCGCGCTACAGCCTGGGGGACGTAGGCGCACATGCTCCTCTCGGCGCCACTGTAACGATTCATCTGGATGGAGAACGCACACAGAGCGCGGTCCAGCAGTATGAAATTCCGGTCGGCGCACTGTACGACGGTGGTACTGGCACCAGTGTGTGGGTAGTAAATCCTGCAACTTCATCCGTATCCCGCCGAATGGTCGTCGTTGCCAAGCTCGGCAGCGAGACAGCCCTGATCAGTAAAGGGCTTAAGGCCGGTGAACAGATTCTTGCGCTGGGCGCTCACCTTGTCAAGGAAGGGGAAAAAGTCAAGATCCTCTCCAGCCCTGCGAAGGAGCAAAAATAATGACCGGCTTCAATCTCTCCGCTTTTGCGGTTCGCGAACGGGCCATTACCCTGTTTATGATTATTGCCATTATGCTGGCCGGGGCATATGCCTTTCTGCATCTGGGACGCGCAGAAGACCCGAAATTCACCGTTAAGACCATGACCGTAACAGCAATATGGCCGGGAGCCACTGCAAAGGAAATGCAGGAACAGGTGGCTGATCGACTGGAAAAGCGCCTCCAGGAACTTAAGTTTTATGACCGGGTGGAAACCGCCGCATCCCCCGGCATGATCTTGATGAAGCTCTACCTGAAAGACGCCACGGCTCCTAAAGATGTGCCGGATGAATTCTATCAGGCCCGAAAAAAGCTGAGTGATGAGAAGATCCATCTACCCCAGGGGGTGATTGGCCCACTGATGAATGATGAGTTTTCTGATGTGTATTTCGCCATGTATTCCGTGGAGGCAAAGGGGCTGCCCCACCGGAGCCTTGTGCTGGAGGCAGAGGCGCTTCGTCAGCGTTTTTCCCGGATCGACGGTGTGGAGAAAGTCACTATTCTCGGCGAGCAGGATCCAAAAATATACGTGGAGATTTCCTATAAGCGTCTGGCAACGCTTGGCGTAAAGGCGACCGATCTGTTTCGTGCCTTGCAGACCCAAAATGATGTGACCCCTTCGGGCTTTGTGGATACGGCTGGACCGCGGGTCTATCTGCGGCTCGACGGTGCCATCAACGGCATTGAGACCGTCAAGGCGATTCCGGTGGCAAGCGGAGGGAAACTCTTGAAAATCGGCGACGTAGCCGAGGTCATCCGTGGCTACGAAGATCCGGCAACCAAGCAGATCCGTAATCAGGGAGAGCCTGCGCTCATCCTGGCGTTGGTGATGAAAAAAGGCTTCAACGGCCTGACCTTGGGCAAGCTGCTGAAAGCCGAAGAGACGGCAATTCGCAAGGAGCTGCCCGTTGGCCTGACGCTGTCAAAGGTATCGGATCAGTCCCACGTCATTTCCGAGGCCATCGGCGAATTCATGCTCAAATTCGTGGTTGCCCTTGCTGTTGTGATTGTGGTGAGTCTGGCAACGCTGGGATTTCGGGTCGGGATCGTCGTGGCTGCTGCGGTGCCGCTTACCCTTGCTGCCGTGTTCGTCATCATGCTGATTACCGGAAGGTATTTTGACCGGATTACCCTGGGAGCGCTGATTATTTCCTTGGGGCTGCTGGTGGACGACGCCATCATCGCCATTGAGATGATGGTGGTTAAAATGGAAGAGGGATTTGACCGGATACAGGCAGCGACGTTTGCCTGGACATCCACGGCCGGCCCGATGCTTTCCGGTACGCTGGTTACCATCGTCGGCTTCCTGCCGGTTGGTTTTGCCAAATCAACGGCAGGCGAATATGCGGGCAACATATTCTGGGTAGTGGCCTTCGCGTTGATCACCTCGTGGTTTGTTGCTGTCCTCTTCACCCCCTATCTGGGCGTCAAACTCCTGCCTGATATCACGCCGGTTTCCGGAGGGCATGATGCCATTTATGCCACGCCGAACTACCAGCGGTTTCGTGCCATGGTGCGGCAGGTAGTCGATCACAAATGGCTGGCCGCAGGGGTTACCATTGCGCTTTTTACGTTGTCTGTGGTCGGCATGAAGTTTGTGGAAAAACAGTTTTTTCCCAACTCGGATCGCCCGGAATTAACGGTTGAGGTCAACCTTCCGCCTGGGTCTGCCTTTGCCGCCACCGATAGAACGGTCAAAAATATCGAAAAAACGATTATGGCCGAACCGGAGGCCAGTCTGGTTACCAGTTATATCGGCCAGGGTATGCCGCGCTTCATACTGCCGACCAATCCGGAATTGCCCAACCCGGCGTATGCTCAAATCGTCATTCTCACCAAAGGTTCTGCGGCACGTAACGCACTTAAGAAAAAACTGCGCAATCAGATTGCCCAGGGTGCGTTCCCGGAAGCACGTGTGCGGGTGAAACAGTTTGTATTCGGCCCGCCCGTACCATTTCCGGTGCTCTTTCGCGTCATGGGGCCGGACCCCAACGAACTGCGCCGGATTGCACGTGAGGCGAGAGCTATTATGCTGGAGAATCCGAACCTGCGTGATCTGCATCTGGATTGGGGTGAACTGACGCCAAGTCAGCGCCTGGTGCTTGATCAGGATCGCCTGCGCCTGCTCGGCCTTACTCCCCAGGAAACCGGGCTGCAGTTACAGGCTATTTTGAACGGCGCACCCACCACGCAGATGCGTGACGGCATCCGCTCGGTTGATCTGGTGGTTCGCGCACCAGGTTCCGAACGTCACAGCCTGGAAAATCTTGGCAATGTCTCCCTGACAACCACGGACGGGCGCTCGATCCCGCTATCACAATTGGCGCATTTTGAATCCCGCATGGAAGACCCCCTGTTGAAGCGCTACAACCGGGAGCCGTACATTTCTGTTCAGGGCGACGTTGTTGATGGGGTCCAGCCGCCGGATGTAACGGCTCAGATTCTTCCCAAACTGGAAAAACTGAAAGCGGCACTACCGGCTGGATACCGTATAGAAACCGGTGGTTCTGTAGAGGAAAGCAAGAAGGCCGATACGGCGCTCGGCAAGCTGTTCCCGCTGATGGTACTGCTGATGCTGGTAATCATCATGGTTCAGGTCCGGTCGTTTGCCGCCATGTTCCTGGTGTTTGCCACAGCGCCCCTTGGGTTGGTCGGGGCAGTGCCAACCATGCTCATATTCCATCAGCCGTTCGGATTTAATGCAATTCTGGGATTGATCGGACTGGCGGGAATTATTATGCGCAACACGCTGATTCTTGTGGATCAGATCAAACAAGACCAGAAAGCCGGACTGGCCGATTACGACGCGATCGTAGAATCAACCGTACGCCGGGCTCGGCCGGTCGTTCTGACTGCCGTAGCGGCCATGCTGGCCTTTATCCCGCTGACGTTTTCCAGTTTCTGGGGCTCGATGGCCTATGTTCTGATCGGCGGAGTCGGCGTCGGAACAATCCTGACGCTACTCTTCCTGCCTGCCCTCTACGCAATCTGGTTCAAGGTGAAACGTCCTCAGAGCGTCACTGAAGGAGAGGCACGACCATGATCCGCAGCATTGTAACCGCACATATCGTTCTCATCTGTCTGGCTGGTTGCAGCATGAAGCCGGACTATGTCCGGCCTGAAGCGCCAATTTCCGTTGCCTGGCCCACCGGTCCGGCCTACAAGAGCAACTCCCCGCAGACGGAAGATTTGACCGTTGCCTACAAGCTGAAATGGAATGAGTTTTATGTTCATCCGCAGCTCCAGAAATTGATCGCCCTGGCACTGGCAAACAATCGTGATCTGCGGGTGGCCTCGCTGAACGTAGAAAAGTCACGTGCCCAGTACAGGATTCGGCGCGCTGATCTCGTACCGACTATCGCTGCTAGCGGCAGCGGCACGGTGCAACGACTTCCGGCGGATGTTTCTCCAAGCGGGCAAGCCATGATTGCCCGCAACTACAATCTGAGTCTTGGTCTTAGCAGCTATGAAATCGATCTATTCGGCCGGGTCCAGAGCCTGAAGGATCAGGTGCTGGAACAGTATCTTGCCACTGAACAGGCGCGTCATAGCGTTCAGATCAGCCTGATTGCGGAGGTGGCCAACAACTATCTGACACTGGCCGCCGACAAGGAACGGCTGAAACTGGCCCGTGAGACCCTTGCAAGCCAACAGGCTTCCTATCAGTTGATTCAGAGCCGTTTCATGGCTGGTGCCTCCTCAGAGTTAGATCTGCACCAGGCCCAGACCAGTGTAGATGCGGCCAGGGTGGATGTAGCCCGCTACACCAGCCTGGTGGCTCAGGATGAAAACCTGCTGACCTTGGTTGTTGGTACCCAGCTAGCGGCGGAACTTTTGCCAACCGGGTTCAGTAGCGTGGGAACCCTGCGGGAACTGCCACCCGGAGTACCGTCCGAGGTACTTCAGCGCCGCCCGGATGTGATGCAGGCCGAACTGCTGCTCAAGGCAGCCAATGCCAACATCGGTGCCGCCCGGGCCGCCTTCTTTCCGCGTATCACCCTCAACACCAGCATCGGCACTTCCAGTGACCAACTGACCGGACTGTTCTCGCCCGGCTCCCTTGCCTGGGGCTTTGCCCCGCAGTTCACCCTGCCTATCTTTGATTACGGCAGGAACATGGCCGGACTGACCGTTGCCGAGCGTGATCGGGATATCTATCTGGCTCAGTATGACAAAACGATTCAGAGCGCCTTCAGGGAAGTAGCCGATGCTTTAGCCCAAAACGGTACTGTATCTGAGCAATTACAGGCGCAGCAGTCGCTGACCGAGACTACCGCCAAGAGCTACCGCCTGTCTCAGGCTCGCTACCAAGGCGGGGCAGCAAGTTATCTGAACGTGCTGGATTCACAGCGTTCTCTTTACCGCGCCCAGCAGGGTCTGATCAGCGTCAATCTGACACGGCTCACCAATCAAGTCACACTCTACAAGGTGTTGGGCGGTGGGAGCGAGCAATGAAGGATGTACAACATTTCACCGCCTCTGCATCTGCCACGGCGTATGGAGTGCGGCCTGATTCAGATAAACAATTGAGCAGCACAATCTACTGGTAAAGAAAGGAAGAAACGTATGCGTAAAGCAAACAAGTTGATTCTGTCCACTGTACTTGCCCTGGCCATCCCGGCTGGCGCCATGGCTGCAGAAGCAGATCTGCAGGTCAAGATTGACAAGCTGTCCCAACAGATGGAAGACCTGAAGGGGCAGGTGCAAAAGATTGAAGACAAGTCTTTGGGTAAGTGGCTGCAAATTGGTGGCAGTTACCAATTCCGCATGGATAGCCTGCATGGCAAGACCGCTGCATACACTGACGCATTTGGAACGTTATCGAACTTGCAGAGCTATGCCCAGGCACAGTATATGGCAGGCAACGCAGTCCCCTATAACACCTTGAACACTGTTTTTGGTTTGAAGAGCTACGGAGCCATCAATGGCTTTTTGACAACGCCGGGGAATTTGGCGGCTTTGCAAACAATGATGGGGACCGCTGGAGTTGTCCAGGTTCCCGCGTATAAGCCTCAGAACGAGACCATGTACACCAACAAATTTGCCCTTGATCTGAAGGCCAAGGCGACCAAGGATGTCACCGTTAACGTCAAGCTGGGAATGTACAAGGTGTTTGGATCACAAGAAGAAGCACCGATTACCAGCAATGCCTACTTTGCAGATCGTACCGGCGTGTTTGATGGCACGATTGGGCATGTGCCATCAAGCAGTTATCTGAATGTGGATCGCGCCTATGCCACCTGGAGCAACATCATGGATCAGCCGGTCTGGTTCTCAGTTGGCCGTCGTCCCTCTACTGATGGTGCCCCTACCAACCTGAAGTCCAACAGTGAGCGGCCTGGCAATGGTGGCACCCCCGCCCTGCTGGTTAACTATGCCTTTGATGGCATGACCCTGGGCTATGCCCCTGATATTGACTTTCTGCCCGGCTTCTATGCCAAGATCTGCTATGGCCGTGGTTTTGACTCCGGCTACCGTGCAACCCCCACTAACAGCCTGAAAGACAGTGACATGATGGGGGTGGCGATACTTCCGGTGGATACTGACCCTCTACGGGTTTGGTTCCAGTGGAACCGTGGTTTCAACATCTATGACTTTCCAGCCATGAAAAATACAAAATTTGGCGATACCGCACAAAGTGTAAACCTTGGCTCGATTGACTGGTACGGCATCGGCGCCATGTCTACCCTTAAGAAGGTTGGCCCTGGCGACCTGAATTTCTTTGTGGATAGCGGTATGAATATAACCCATCCAACCAACACAGTATCTGCAAACGCCATGTTTCAAGGCCTGTTGACCGGATCGCCGCTGAACCCGGAAGCCCCTACAGACAAAACCGGTTATGCTGTGTTTGCAGGTGTGCGCTATGATCTTCCCACCAAGACCAAGCTTGGTTTTGAATTCAATTATGGATCAAAGAACTGGATTCCCTACTCTCCTGCTGCCGATGACATGTGGACCGCTAAGGTTGGCACCCGTGGCAAGGTGTACGAACCTTACGTCATCCAGGAACTGGACCTGAAGCCGGTCTCGTCCATCTTTGCCAAGGCCTTCTTCAAACTGGGCTACCAGTACTATGACTTTGAGTACACCGGCAGCAACAACTGGGTTGGCGCACCGATCAAAATTTCTGATATCACTGCCAACACCATGTTGCTTCAAGCTCCTGTAAAGTCTGCCCATGACATTTATGGCACCTTCGAAGTTCATTTTTAACCCTGTTTAACCGCAGTACCTCCTTGTGGTGGGCAGGCCTTCGGGCCTGCCATTTTTTTGTGATAGAAAGGCGTGGAGCATAGAAACATCTGCATAGACAACCCCAAAACTCTGTCGTATAGGATAGCTGACCCCATCAATCCCCCGCAAGGAAACGGCCATGAATCGTCTGATCCTGCTTTGTCTGTCCCTGGTGCTACTCCTTGTGGCCAGCCCGGCCTTCTGCGACGATGCCGCGCTTGCCAGGCTGTTCAGTGATCGCAAAGTCAACGGCACCCTCCTGATCGCCAATCTGGACGGTACCGCCCTGTACCTGCATGACGCGGCCCGCGCCAGCACGCCGCTGCTGCCCGCCTCTACCTTCAAGTTTCCCAACACCTTGATCGCCCTTGATGAAGGGGTAATAACTGAAAAGGAACTGCTGAAATGGGATGGCACAGAAAGGGGGCTTGCAGCCTGCAATCGGGATCAGACCCTGGCCAGTGCCTTCAAAAACTCCTGCGTCTGGTGTTATCAGCAACTGGCGCAACGGGTCGGCACCGCTCGCTATCAGCACTGGCTGAAGCAGATCGACTACGGCAATGCCAACCCCGGCCCGGAACTGACCACCTTCTGGCTGTCCGGTGATCTGCGGATCAGCGCACAACAGCAGATTACGTTTTTGCAAAAACTCTACAAACATGAACTGCCGTTTAAGCCTGCATCCTATGATGCATTACGCAGAATCATGCTGGTGGAGGAAAAGCCCGGCTACCGCCTCTACGCCAAGACCGGCTGGGCAGGTTACGGAGAAAAAGCCACACCGCAAATCGGCTGGTACGTGGGCTATGTTGAAACCGGAACGGATGTCTGGTTTTTTGCCCTGAACATGGCTATAACCAAACCAGCAGATGGCGCCTTTCGTCAGCAGATGGTGATGGAGGCGTTGAAGCTGAAGGGAATTCTGTAACACCACGGAGGGCAGCAATGATTGATCAGGCCTTTGCACACAGCTTTGCCAATGAATGGATCGAAGCCTGGAACAACCATGATCTGGAGCAGGTACTTGTCCACTATGCCGATGATTTTGAGATGCACTCGCCGGTGATCGCCCAGATTGTGGGGGAACCATCCGGCATGCTGCAGGGCAAGCAGGCTGTAGGTGCCTACTGGAGTCAGGCCTTGCAACTGCTGCCTGATCTGCAGTTTGAGCTGATCACAGTACTTGCCGGGGTCAACAGCATTACCCTTTACTATCGCGGCGCACTGGACAGGCTGGCTGCCGAGGTGTTTCTTTTCGGGCCGGATGGCAAGGTAATTAAGGCCTTTGCCCATTACGGGGTGTAGGAGCCTGCCCCGACTTTTCTGCTGGTACGTTTCAAAAAACATGTTCCGTATGTTGGCTTTCACGGTTTGCATCTGCATGCAGATCTGTTCATATCAAGCTAATGGTGTCCCATGACCAACAACCCAACCTACCACGACAGCCTGATTACCATAACCGCTGATGAGATTGTCTTTGCTGATTACTATTTCCCGCGGCATACCACCAAGACGGTCCCTCTGGCGGATATCGCCTGTATTACGGTCTGTGAGCCCACCATCTGGAACGGCAAGTGGCGGCTGCACGGCACCGGCAATATCAAGACCTGGTTTCCAGCAGATTACGACCGCCCCAGACGTGATAAAATCTTCATTGCTGACCTGACTACCCAGTGGATCAATATCGGCTTTACCGTGGAAGACAGTGCCCAGGTTGAAGCGATCTTCCGGCAACTTGGGTTGATCAAAGGCTGAATTTTCAACAGAGAAAATATCTATTCAGAATCTATTCGTTAAAAGGCTTATGATGCTGATGTAATTGGAATTTTTTAGTGATAAATCTATTCAGTATCTATTCATATTCAAGGTTTAGCAAGCCAACATCATGGATAATCAGGAACGGCTGCTGGCCTTTCTGGCAACCGGCATCTACTCCTCGCCAGTAGATACAGCAGCGGTTTGGCTTCAGCCAACCGGTCACGCGACTTTCCGAATCATTTCGGTTGGTCTGCGCAGAAAACCTGGCAGCGGTTGAGCGACTGAAGATGGCGCCATGCCTGCTTTGATAGTCTGAATTGTGGAATAATTGTTCTATTTGGGGGGATCACCGGTTCACGCGCGCATGCGCGTGAACCGGCCAATGATGAGTTATGCGGGAAAAGAAGAAATTATGTCTAAAGAAATTCAAAGAGCGGTGAGGATGACACAACGGTGGAATGTCTTTAGGCCACTTATTGAGGCTGGACTCTCTCCTGCTGAAATAAAAACTTCGATCATTCAAATTCTAAGCCCTTACTTCAAAGACCAATCACTGCTGAAGGAATATGCTGTAGAGCTGATACCGGGAGAAGCATTTCGAGTAGCCAGAATCAAGAAGGATTCATGGACAGCGCTGGCATTTGACCATGTAACCAGCATTTACAGGTCAGCTGAGGCTGTAAATCCAGAAGCATGCTACAAGGCTTGTGCTGAATCCGAGAAGGATATTCTGGCAGCAGCTTCAAATCATTGGAGCCAACTGTATCTGGAAATAGATAAGGCTGAACTGCCCCTGGAAGAGTTCAGGCATGAGGTCTTTAGGAATATTGGGGCGCTTATAGAGTCATACCTTTTCCCTCATCTCAGGGACCTTCTAGCCCAAAATAGATTGAAGCGAGGCAAAAAGCCGGAATATTCTCAGATCTCACGGTTGAAGCTAGGAAACGTGGTTAATGAGTTGCACAGCTCGATCAGCATGCCAGAAATTGTTGCGCCACCGCCATGGGGAATTCACCTGAACCAGTGGCGCAACATTGCACAACATCATCGGTCCTGTGTTCGTGAAGAGTTAGTCTACGGATACTACGGTGAAGCTCCAAATGAGCGGGAAATAAGATTGACGAGAGGTGAATTATGGGATGTGCTTCAAAAGACATATGCCATCTGTGAGTTGATAAATACTGCTCGAACTTTGTTCGTCATTGACAACATAAAAAGAATAGAGGCGTATTTTTCGGAAGACTTAACCTTACGTCAAGACGCATTCATATTATCATTTGCGACCTCGATAGCGACCCAAGGTTTTGAACTTGCAGATCTCCAGCTAAATGCTGAATCAGCCATAGCCACCGTTGTAGAAGTCAGTGATGAACCTCCCAAAGAACGCAGAATTCATGCAAGTCAGTTTGTCTACCCACTTTGGTGCCAGTTAAAGAAAGATACTGTCATAGTGAAATATTTTGATAAAGAAGGAAGTCTACGAATGACAGCAAAAGCAAACAGTGCTGACTGCAGAAGGATAGCTGATGGTGAAATTCCTTTCTCAGAGCTAGCCAGCCTCGTTGAGCTAGAGATAGATGGAAAAGCAGTTCCGAGGAAACACTAGGCGAGCATAACCAGCGGCGACAGCGGTCTCCGCTGACGCTCCGCCGCTGCGCTCTCAGCTGTTGGACTAAAACTTCTGGAATGAGTACCGTTCTGTTTGATTGCTGTTTATTACCTGTTGGAGGAAGCTGCTGATGCTTGGAAACCTGACCCTGATTCTGCTCTGCCAGCTGATTGGTGAAATCATCACCAAGGTGACCAAACTGCCGGTGCCTGGACCAGTGATCGGCATGGTTATCCTGTTCTGCGGCCTGTTCTTTAGTAAAAAAATGCCTGCTGAACTGGAATCAGTGGCTGGTTTTCTGCATCGCTATCTGCCGCTGCTGTTTGTTCCGGCCGGTGTTGGCGTGATTACCAACCTTGATCTGATGCTGCGCTCCTGGGCACCGCTGGCAGGCGCCATTATCATCGGCACCGCCATAACGGTTGCCGTAACCGGCCTTGTCATGCAGCTGGCAAGCCGTCGTCTGAAACCAGGCCAGCAGGAGCTGCAGCCATGAGCGGGGATATCACGCAACTGTGGGTCTACCTCTCCACCAGTCCGCTATTGTGGCTGACCGTGACCCTGTTGGCCTACCAGCTGGGTGTCTGGGTATTTCAGCGTTTTGGTTTTAGCCCGATCCTTAACCCGGTGCTGACAGCCGTACTGGTACTGGTCATACTGTTGAAGCTGACTGGTACAGAGTATCAGGCCTATTTTAAAGGTGCCCAGTTTATTCATTTTCTGTTGGGGCCAGCCACGGTTGCCCTGGCAATTCCGCTCTACCGTGAGGTAGCGACCATACGCAAGACCTTTGTGCCGATTCTGATTTCACTGGTGATTGGCTCGCTGGCTGCCATGGTGAGCGCAGTGGGTATCGCCTGGGCTCTGGGGGGTGAACGGTTGCTGCTCTTGACCCTGGCTCCCAAGTCGGTTACCACGCCAATTGCCATGGGGATCTCTGAACAGATCGGCGGCCTGCCTGCATTAACTGCAGTGGCAGTGGTGCTGACCGGCATTACCGGTGCGGTGATCGGTGATCTGGTGCTGAACTGGATGCGGGTGCATGATGAGACCGCCCGGGGCATGGCCTTTGGAGTTGCCTCCCACGGTATCGGCACTGCCCATGCCATGCAGAAAAGCCGGGTGTCCGGGGCGTTTTCAGCACTGGCAATGGCCTTGAACGGTCTGCTGACCGCTCTGCTACTGCCTGTGCTGGTCAGCCTGCTGCGTTAAACAGTGTCTTACGATGCGGATTGCTGCGGCCGTGCCTGCCAGATTTGACAATCCACCATATTCTGTTAAAAGTATCCAATAAACAGCTTACCAGGCCAACAACAAGGAATTCTCAGCTCTCCGATAGATCCCTATGAAAAAAGACTTTGTACGTTTTATAGCATTGCCCGCCTGTGTCTGCCTTGGCTCACCGGTCGATTCTTCGCTGCCCGCTGCCTATACGGCGGTGGTGCATGCCGTGCATGAGATTGTGGTTGCCGGATGTGAAAACGAGAGCATCGCCATCAGCAAGATGAAGGAAAAGCGGAAGCAGTTGGGCAAGAAGACCGTGTTTTCAGAGATTTCCATTGAACCCAAAACTGCCGGAATTGTGAAGTATCACCCGACACCGTTTGTTGCCGGACATAACATCATGACCACACCGGATGCAGATGGCGCCTATCCGGCTAAAGTGCTTTTAAAAGCGCAGCAGTTCCCTGACGGTCAGGGGCTGTGGATACAGTACAGCATCAAGGATGTGGTCTCCGGCGACAAACAGCAGCGCCACATGTACTGCGAAAAATATAAGTCCATGTTGTATTGCGGGTCACTGCCGGCCAGTTACGATCTGCGGTCCCACATGAACGCCATCCTTACACCGTAAACTCAATCAGGCAACTTCGCGTCTTCAAAGGTACTTTACCTTGTTGTAGTTTCAGATTGGTCCGCTCCGGGATGGCCAGGGTGCTGAAGTAGCTGCGCCACAGCTCTTGAAACTGAGCTTCTTCTGGTGTGAGATCAGGTTGGGCTGTCACCTCCATCGGCAGCAGCAGCCATTCCTTCTTTTCAGCATCGTACAGAATCCCCTCACCATGGCGCTGGTCATGGATTACCCATTGCTGGTCACTGAACCGTTCGGCAAAGTGGGCCCCGATCAGCAGCAGTATGCGGTGGTCAGGTGCTATGGTTGCGTAGTACAGCCCGCCCTGCAGCTGCTGGAACCTAACAAAACCCAGGTAGCGGTGTGCCTCTCGTGCCACCTGTTGGGACAGCTTCCAGACCGGCGCTACCTGTGGATGGGCCAGCATGCCGTCAATCTTCCTGCCTTGTTCAGCCTCCAGCAGAAGATAGTGGTAGATCAGCAGTTCCTGTTGGGGGTGGTCGGCCAGCAGACAGCGCCGCAGCAGTTTGAGTGAATTGTCGGAGAGACGTTTGGTCAGACGTTGCCAGAACGTCTCTGCCACAGCCTGATCCGCACTGATGCTGATTTCGCTGTTGAACAGGCTCTGCTGATCAAGCGGGGTGACACTGATCCGCTCTACAACAGCCCGTTCTGCCAGCAACCGGGCGTAAAGAGTCAGCAGTCCGGCCAAGGTGCCATCATAGCAATACTGACAGTTCATCTTTTATCCTTAAAACGGCAGTTACTCACGCGGAGCCGCGAAGCTCGCGGAGAAAATCAAATAGTTACCTAAAAACAAGGAACAACCCTACAGGTGAAGCAATGACATGGCGTAACCAACTGCTTTTTTAGGATAATGAGCCATTTTGCGCTCTTTGTGTTCTTTCGCGGCAATTGCTTTCATGTTGTTCACAGCTCACCCGTAATCAGGCTGGCGGTTTCATCAACTACCGGCTGTTCCAAATCAAGACTCAGCTGTACCGGACGCTTCTGTTTTGGCCCATCCACCAGCCTGCTGCGCAGGCTGCTATTCTCAAGTTTGATCTCTCCGACATATCGGCCACGGGCAGTAATGAAGTAGCGGGCCCGCTTCATGACAATCCCCAGGCGGGTCAGATCGTCAATCCCCAGATGTCCCTGCCGCCGGGCCTGAATAATCCGCTGGGCAGAGCGGACCCCGACCCCTGGCACCCGCAGCAGCTCTTCATAACTGGCACGGTTGATCTCCAGCGGAAACAGCTCCAGGTGGCGCAAGGCCCAGCCGGTCTTGGGATCAAGTTCGCTGTCCAGATTGGGGCTGGCCTCATCCAGCAGCTCATGGGCGGAGAAGCCGTAGTAGCGCAGTAGCCAGTCTGCCTGATACAGGCGATGTTCACGCCGCAGTGGCGCCTCGGGCCGGGCTGGCAGACGGGTGTCTGCCACGGTGGGAATGAAGGCAGAATAGTAGACCCGCTTCAGGTCCAGCCGCTGGTAGAGTTGTTCAGACAGGGTCACGATCTGGCGGTCAGATTCACCCGTGGCCCCCACAATCAGCTGGGTGCTTTGCCCGGCCGGTGCAAAACTCGGCACCTTGCGGGATTGCTTCCGCTCGGCCCGGTTGGTGACTATCAGGTTGCTGACCTGACGCATCGGCTGGATCACTGCATCACGGCTCTTGTCCGGTGCCAGCAGTTGCAGGCTTTCACGGGTGGGCAGTTCCAGATTGACGCTGACCCGGTCCGCCCAGAGTCCTGCCTGCTGCACCAACAGCGGATCAGCCCCCGGCACCAGCTTGAGGTGGATGTAGCCGTTAAAGCGGTACTGTTCCCGCAGGGTGCGGACCGCCTGAATCAGCAGCTCCATGGTGTAGTCAGCAGAACGGACCACGCCGGTGCTGAGGAACAGCCCTTCAATATAGTTGCGGCGGTAAAAGCCGATGGTCAGCTCTGCAACTTCAGCCGGAGAAAGTGTTACCCGTTGCACGTCATTGCTGCGGCGGTTGATGCAGTAGGCGCAATCGTAGATGCAGCGGTTGGTCATCAGGATCTTGAGCAGCGAGACGCAGCGGCCATCACTGGTCCAGGTGTGACAGATACCGGTGGACGCAGCAGAGCCGATCCCGCCGTTGCTGTTAGCACGGGAGCTGCCGCTGGAAGAGCAGGAAACATCATACTTTGCCCCGTCTGCCAGTATTTTCAGCCTGTCCATCAGGTCGGTTGCCACAAAAACGCTCCTGTTATTCAATCTTGCTGCAGCATACCATATCCCTGTGACAGGATAGGTCATTCTGAGGCACTTAATGCTGCCAGTAGCAAAATCGACCTAATCACTTTACTTTATCTGACGGTATATTAGACTGGATTTCTGATGTGTTGCAAAAGCAGGTTTTGCGCGGTGACGGTTACGCCTCTTTTGTATGCCAGGTAATTGATTACTTCACACTGAGCAAGGAATTATAAGGCCGATGGAACAGCTACGAATGAATGAAGAAAAGTTGCGGCTTTTTGTCGAATATGCTCCGGCTGCCCTGGCGATGTTTGATCAGGAGATGCGCTACCTGTATGCGAGTCGCCGTTGGCTTACTGATTATCAGTTAGGTGACCGGAACCTACGGGGGATTTCGCACTATGATATCTTTCCTGAAATACCGGAACGGTGGAAAGAGCTGCATCGTCGTTGTCTTGCAGGGGAGGCCCTGACTTCTGATGCTGATCGTTTTATACGTGCCGACGGATCGGTGCAGTGGCTGCGCTGGGAGATCCGTCCCTGGTTTTGCAATGCCGGTGATGTCGGGGGGATAGTCATCTTTTCTGAAGATATAACCAAGGTCAAGCAGGCGGAAGATGTGCTGCGTCGTTATGAGCTGCTTTCCAAACATAGCCGTGACATCGCCCTGTTTGTTCGCAGAGGAGATGGTCGTATCCTGGAGGCGAATGATGCTGCTGTCAGGACCTATGGGTATAGCCGTGAAGAGTTGTTGAAATTGACCATTCTGGATTTGAGAGATGCTGATCATGTACATTTTGCTTATTCCCAGATGGAAGAGGCAGATACGCATGGCATCCTCTTTGAAACCGTACACTGCCATAAAGATGGTAGTACCTTCCCTGTGGAGGTCAGCTGCTGCGGGGTAGATATTGGTGATGACCGGATTCTGCTCAGTCTTGTCCGGGATATTAGCAAACGTAAGGCTTCGGAAGATGAGCTGAAAAGGAACGCTGAAGTTGAGCATGCCCGGCTGACTGAATTGGAAGCACTCATGCAGGCAGTGCCGGCAGCAGTTCTGATCAGTCATGATCCGCAGTGTCGGGTTATCACCGGGAACCATGCCGCCTATGAGATGCTGAGGATGGAATATGGGACCAATACCTCAAAAAGTAATCCCGGCACCCATACAGACCATTTCAGGGTTTTTCATGGGGGCAAGGAGTTGTCTATTGAGGAACTGCCACTTCAACGGGCGGTAACCAGCGGAGTTCCCGTTTGTAATTTTGAAGAAGAAATTGTTTTTGACAATGGTGACCAGGTTTCAGTCTATGGCAATGCAGTACCGTTGAAGGATACGAACGGTAACATAACCGGTGTGGTGGCTGCCTTTGTTGACATTGGCCAGCGGGTGCGGGCTGAAGAAGAGGCACGAGAGGCACGAGAGGCTGCCGAGGCTGCCAATCGTGCCAAGAGTGCATTTCTTGCCAATATGAGCCATGAGATCCGCACCCCGCTCAACGGCATTGTCGGCACAGCACAATTGCTTGAATTTACTAGATTAACCAATGAACAGAAGGAATATCTTGCCGATATCAAATCATCATCTTGTACGTTGCTGTCACTGCTGAATGATGTGCTTGATCTCTCAAAGATAGAAGCTGGCAAGATCACGCTTGAATCTATTGATTTCAGGCTGCGATCAAGTATTGGTGGAGTTGTTAACTCTTTGAAATCGCTGGCGCAGTCCAAAGGATTACCGATAGAGGTACATATTCCAGATGGTGTGCCAGACTGTCTGAAGGGGGATCAGACCCGCTTCAAACAGGTGTTGCTCAACCTGCTTGGTAATGCTGTTAAATTTACCGAAGCAGGTACTGTTTCGCTCTCTGTAGCGGTCAAAGAACAGCACGAAGATCAACTGCAGCTTGAGATAGAAGTGAAAGATACAGGGATTGGCATCTCTTCCCAAATGCTTGAAACAATCTTTGAGCCATTTACTCAGGCAGAAGCCACCCTCTCCAAAAAATACGGTGGAACCGGTCTTGGCCTTGCCATCTGTAAAAGGCTGATTAACATGATGGGTGGTCAGTTGTGGGCAGAGAGTATCGAGGGTGCCGGAAGTACATTCCACCTTATAGCACCGTTTAGCGTGTGTGAAGTTCAAGACGAAGATGGTGTAGATGCCACTGTTCCCAAAGTATTGCCAGAATGGAGTGGGCCGCAGTTACGCATTCTGCTTGCTGATGACCATGAAATAAACCTGAAGTTTACCAGCAGGTTACTTGAAAAATTTGGTCATACGGTCATGCTGGCTCGTGATGGACAGGAGGCGCTACAGGCATGGGAACAGCATGATCCTGATCTGATTCTGATGGATGTGAGCATGCCGATCTTGAGCGGTATTGAGGCCGTCGGAATAATCCGGGAAAAGGAACTGGCCAGTAACCTCCATGTCCCGATAGTCGCTCTGACCGGCCATGCCACGCTTCAAATCAAAGAGCAGGTAGCAAACCAGGGATTTGATGGCTGCCTGATCAAGCCTATTCCCCTGGATGTTCTGCTGCAGGAGCTGCAACGACATTTCCCAGCATAGTTACAGCAATATCCGGTTAAGAAGGAGGTCAACCATGAAACTTTTTTCAACCTGTACCATTGGTGCTGTCAAGCTGCAGAACCGTATCGTCATGGCACCCATGACCCGTTCACGGGCCACCAATAATCTGCCAAACAGCCTGATGGTTGAATACTATAGCCAGCGTTCAGGCGCTGGCCTGATCATTACTGAAGGAACCTCGCCATCTCCCAACGGACTTGGCTATGCCCGGATACCGGGTGCGTTTTCAGCGGAACAGACTGCGGGCTGGAAACAGATCGCTGATGCGGTTCACCGGGGTGGAGCCCGTATCTTCATGCAGCTGATGCATTGCGGACGGGTGGGAAACAACCTTAACCTGCCAGCAGGTGCAGAGCTGGTGGCTCCTTCGGCAATTACCCTGGCGAACAAGATCTGGACTGACAGCCAGGGGGAACAGCCCTATGACCAGCCCCGGGAGATGACGCCAAAGGATATTGAGCAGGCCATTGCAGAGTATGCACTGGCAGCAAAAAATGCGGTTGCAGCCGGGTTGGATGGGGTTGAGGTGCATGGCGCCAATGGCTATCTGATCAACCAGTTTCTGGACCCAGGCTCAAATCAGCGCCGTGATGCATATGGCGGTGATGCAGCCCGCCGCAACCGGTTTGCCCTGGATGTGGCTGCTGCGGTGATCGCTGAAATCGGGGCTGATCGGGTTGGTATCCGGCTCTCGCCCTATGGTGTCTTTAACGAAATGAGCGGTGACTATGACGGTATTGCGGAACAGTACGTTGCGCTGGCTGCAGCAGCAGGCGGGTTGGGGCTGGCCTACCTGCATCTGGTGGATCACTCTGCCATGGGGGCGCCCAAGCCGGAACCAGCCACTGTGCAAGCCATCTGTCAGGCGTTCCGTGCAGCTGGTGGAGCTGCGGTGATCCTTTCTGGTGGGTATGATGCTGCACGGGCCGAGGCTGATCTGCAGAGTGGTGCAGCAGACCTGATCGCCTTTGGCCGCCCTTTTATTGCCAACCCGGATCTGGTGGCACGTCTGCAAAGTGGCAAAGAACTGGCGGTTCCAGACCAGGCCACCTTCTATTCACCGGGGGAAGCTGGTTACACCGACTATCCTGGCATGCCGTAAGCAGTACGTTTTTTTCGAATGCGGTAGCCGCAGACAGACCGGGTAGCTGCGGCTACCGCATTTCTCACAAGCGGTCTCAATATGAAACCAGATCTCAGCATGAGACCATATCCTGGCTGAACCAACAGCCTGTTCTGATTGCCAGCTACCCATAACAACCAACCAGGCTCTCTCACCACCCTTCCCATTTTGTCAAGTTCAACCGTTAGTTTTGATTATTCCTGCGACTAAACAGGCATCTGCATTGCATACAGATGCCTGCAGGAGCTCTAAGATGTGGCTTTAATACTGCTGTAGTATAGCCATGGCCTGATTTCAGAGGTCACAGGTGACAATAATTGTGGTCAAATTAACGGCCTGAGTGGACCAACAAAAGGAGTACATTATGGAAAAGATTGCCTGGATTGAATCATTTGAGGAGGGGCTCCAAAGGGCCCGGTCAGAAAACAAACTGATCTTTGCCGATTTCTTCAACCCCAACTGAATTGGCTGCAAACAGATGGACGCGGTCGCGTACATCGATGCCGAGGTGATTGGCTTCATAAACAACACCCTGATTCCCCTGCGGCTGGCAGCGGCCGATCCTGTGCTGGGGCCGCGCTACCGGGTCAAGTGGACCCCAACCCTGCTGATCCTCGACGCAGAAGGGGTGGAACAGTATCGCACACTTGGTTTCTATCCGCCGCAGGAGCTGATCTCCTCGCTGCTGCTCGGCATCGGCAAGGCCCGCTTCAACCAGCCTGACCGTCCGGCAGCCGGTGACTGTTTCAGCGATATCATCAGCCGCTACCCGGCAAGCCCCCAGGCCCCGGAGGCGGTCTACCTGCACGGCGTCTCACGCTATATCGAAACTCATGATGTCACCAACCTGATCGCCATCTACGACCAGCTGGCAGCCGGCTACCCTGACAGCATCTGGCTGACCAGGGCCGATCCCTACCGCCTGCTGAAGGCGTAATCTGTGATGAGGTGATCAAGCATGCCGCCACGTTCCATCAGCAAGGTGTTTAAAAGTATTCCAACCATTGAGGGGGCCGGTGTCCACCTCAAGCGGGCCTTTGGTTACCATCAACTGCCACTGTTTGATCCGTTTCTGATGCTGGATGATTTTCATACCGCTAACCCGGACGAGTATCTGGCCGGCTTTCCCTGGCACCCCCACCGGGGGATCGAGACCATCACCTACATCCTTGAGGGGCGGGTGGAACATGGCGACAGCATGGGCAACAGCGGGGTGATCGGGGCGGGCGACGTGCAGTGGATGACCGCCGGTAGCGGCATCATCCATCAGGAGATGCCGAAGCTGAGTCCCAGCGGCACCATGTGGGGCTTTCAGTTCTGGGCCAACCTGCCGGCCAGCCAAAAGATGATTGCACCCCGTTACCGTGATGTCCCGGCTGCCATCATCCCCGAAGTAACCCTGGAGAACGGGGTCACCATCAAGGTAATTGCAGGAAAGGTGGCTGGTGTGCAGGGACCGGTACAGGATATCCTGGCCGACCCGGAACTACTGGATGTACGCCTGCCTCCGGGTGCCGTCTTTGAACATGCCGTAACCGATGGCTACACCGTGGTGGCCTACCTGCTGCACGGTCAGGGCTACTTTGATCAGGGTCGCGATCCCTATGCCTACGACTATGCCGGTACAGGCTGGCTGGATCTGGAGCGGGACTGCTCCTTTGGTCCCGAGACAACCATCCTGTATGAGCACCAGGGGGAGGGCATTCGGGTGACTGCCGGCGATCAGGGGGTGCGCTTTCTGCTGCTGGTCGGCAAGCCGCTGGGTGAGCCGATTGCCTGGCAGGGGCCGATTGTGATGAACAGCCGCGAAGAGCTGCGTATCGCCTTTGAAGAGTACCATAACGGCACCTTTGTGAAGTAGATTAGCATGCTGTACTGTTGAGAACTACGGGCGTCCATAACCAGACGCCCGTAACTGTTTTATGGCTCACCAGCCCACGGAGGCCGGAGTGGATGCGGGGCTGCCATGCGGCCTTTACTCCTCATCCGCCTTAAATTCCAGCAGATCACCGGGCTGGCAGTCCAGATAACGGCAGATCGCCTCCAGTGTGGCAAAGCGCACCCCTTTGACCTTGCCGCTTTTCAAGAGTGATAAGTTGGCCTCGGTAATGCCGATCTGCTCGGCCAGGTCACGGGATTTAACCTTGCGCTTTGCCAGCATGATATCCAGATTCACCACAATCGGCATAGCGCTCCCTTACACAATCTGACTGTTTTCATCATGCAGACGGTAGGCCTCATCCATCACCACCCCCAGCATCTGTACGGCACCGCCAACTATCAGCAGATACAGGTCTGCCGTACTCAATCCCACGCTAATGGAAAGCTTGCCCTGCACTGCCATTGACAGCAATCCGGAAAGTGTCGCCGTGTACAGCGCATTTGCTCCGCCCAGCAGTAGCAGACCGGTACCAAAACGGCGGTACTGAACGCCGGTTTCCCGTCGGAACAGTTCTCCCTTGGCATAGGCGCTGCAGATCCGGAACAGGGCTGCCAGGGCATATGCGGCAGCTACAAGCGGAAGCAGTTCCACCAAAAAACCTGCAATCCTGACACCGCTAGACAGGCCTGCAGGCCCGACCTGCGTTGCCAGGGTTGGAGGAAGCCAGGCAACAATCTGCGGTGCTGACCAGCGTAGTACGGCAATCACCAGCGTCAGCAGCCATAGCAGCACAACCGTCCACTGCATGATGCGGCTCTTTGTTGTCAATTGTTGAGGCAGCAGGATGCACCTCCTAAATTTTTATTGTAAAACAATAATTTTTTATTGTACTACTCATAATAACTCACCGCCTGCTTCAAGGCAAATCTGTTTGAGGAGGACCACCATGTCCCTGACACAGCTACTTGGCGCAGCACTGCTGTTGACAGCAGTTTTGGCTAATGATGCAGATGCAGCAGATACGATAGACAGCGGAAGGACGGCGGCTCCGGAACTGTCCCGCATGGCCCTGCAGCCTGCAGAGCTTCCGGATTACCTTACCAAGCGCCCTGACGTTGCCACACGGGACAGCTTTGTGCCATCCCAGGACCGGCCCTGGTATCTGCAGGTACTTGAAAATATGGCAATAGGTACAGCAAGCAATGCCCAGCTGAAGGAAACAGACGGCCGTCCCCGCACCCCCACCACACCGCAGCCATAACAGGGAGGCATCTATGCTTCAGATCCCAGCAACAGTAAGCCGTTATGCACTCGTTATCATTATCAGCGTTATACTGGCGGGCTGCGCCACTGCACCGCCGGTCAGGCCAACAACCCTGGTTCCCGGTGAGTACGGGTATCTGAAAGAACATGTGGCCTGGTTGATCCGTAAAGAGATGGCAAAAAACAATGTCCAGGGGCTGTCAATTGCCCTGGTTGATGATCAGCGGGTGGTTTGGGCCGAAGGGTTCGGCTTTGCCGATACTGCTGCCAAGGTCCCGGCCACGGCGGATACGGTCTACCGGATCGGCTCGGTTTCCAAGCTGTTCACTACCATCAGTGCCCTGCAACTGGTGGAGCAGGGCGGGCTTGCGCTGGATAGCCCGTTGCAGCAGTACCTGCCTGATTTTTCGATGCGCAGCCGTTCGGGCACTACTGCCCCCATTACCCTACGCAGCATCATGACCCACCATTCCGGCATACCGTCTGATTACCTGAAAGGGATGTGGACCACTGATCCTCAGCCGATCAGCACGCTACCGACCTCCATCAGGGATGAGTATCTCGCGTTTCCGCCCAACACGGTTTTGTCCTACTCGAATCTGGGTATGACGCTGCTGGGGCTGGCAGTGCAGAACAGTAGCGGTCAGGAATTTTGCAGACATCTGCAGCATCAGTTGCTGCAGCCGTTGGGCATGCAGCAGACCAGCTGTTCCAATGCGTTGCCACGCACCGCCCAGGCAGCCAGGGCCTATAGCAACGACATTGAGAAGCAGGAACCACCATTGCGGGATGTCCCGGCCGGTGGCTTGAACAGCTCGGTCAGCGACATGAGCCGCTTTATCCGCATGATCCTGGCAGAGGGAGCACTGGATGGCCGCAGGATCATCAAGCCGGAGACCGTGCGGGAGATGCTGACCCCCCAGAACAGCGGCGTTGCCCTTGATCGTGGCTTTCGGATCGGTCTGGGCTGGATGCTGGGCGGCCTGGGTGGCATCAATATCCAGCAGGCCGGTACGGTTGCCCATCACGGCGGCGCTACCCTGTACCACCGTGCCCAGCTGGTGGTGCTGCCCGAGGTCAAGTTGGGGGTGGTGGTGCTGTCCAACACCGATGCTGCCCAGCAAAGCGTGAACACGATTGCCACTGAAGCGCTGAAGCTCGGGTTGGAGATCAAGACCGGCCGCACACAGCCGGATCGTCCGCAGCTGCCAACCGGCAACTATCTGAGCAGCCAAGAACTGCAGGCCTATCAAGGCAGCTACGCCACCCAGGCCGGACTGGGCAAACTGGAGGCAGCCAGCGACTATCTTAAGGCATCATTGATAGGCCAATCCTTCCGTTTGGTGCCCCGCAGCGATACAAAACTGCAACTGCAGTACCGCCTGCTGGGGCTGTTTCCGATTAACCTGGGGGAACTTGGCCAGTATGGTGTTGGTCGTGCCCTGGTGGATGGCCATGAACTGCTGACGGTAGCGGATCAAAATGTAGAGCTGGTCATTGGCGAGAAGGTCAAGCCGGTGCCGTTGTCAGTGGCCTGGCAGCAACGGCTGGGCAGCTATCGTATCACCAACCTGGGTAACGACACGCCGTTTGCCGATGAGATTACCCTGCGGGTGGCAGATGGTCTGCTATTGCTAGACTACACCTTGCTTGAATTCGGGAAGGCCAAAGTCTGTCAGGTCATCAGACCGGTTTCCGACAACGAAGCGATAGTCGCGGGGCTTTGGCGCGGTGCCGGTGAAACCATCCGGGTGATCAGGGAAAACGGGCAGGAACAGCTTGTTTTTGCAGGCTACCGACTTGAACGGGTGAAGTAAAAATCCGAATGTAACTGGCAGTTGCATAGCTCCGTGCAATGCTAGTATTTGTTGATTACGTCATTTTGTATTCTGACCAGCGTCATTCTTCCGCCAGTAGAAAAAACAAGCTGCCGGTTCATGTGCGCGCGTGCGTGAGCCGGTCAATTACGAGTCGGCTATTCACTATTTTTAAGTGAGGATTTTATGGAAAAAACAAAGAGCGACTGCCAATTTTTGTTCTCAGTCATGAAGAGATGCCTGTCGAATGGCATCGGATTGTTGGTAATGGTATGGCTATCCGTCTTTCTCGTGCCGGAGGACGCCCAGGCAGTGACATTTTGCAACCCGGAGTACATGCCTCCCGGCTCTTGCGTTCCGTATGATCATATGCTGGAAAGACAGAAACAACGCGAGCAGATGATGTATGAACAGCGAACCCGGATATGGTCTCCAGCGCAGTGGGATGATTTTGTAAGATCGGCAAAAAAGTATGACCAAAGTAAAGCGGAGGAAGCAAGACAAAAGCTGGAGCGCTGGGACTTTCATCAATCAAAACCGGATGAACGAGTGAAGGCTTGTCAGGCGACTTTCATGAGCCTGCGCAATGGCGTGATGTTCATTGATATGGATGGCAGCACGAAAGGAACATTCATCGGATTTTTCGGCACGGGTGTGCCCAAGCCTAGCAAGCCTGATCAGGTCAAGGTCAGCCTGACCCAATCCGGTGAGACGCAGACGGTTCAGGCCTATCACCTCTACCTCCCTTGGGACGGTAAATTCGGGGTAATTCTCTTTGCTATTCCATCCACGAAGGCACTGATCGAATCCATTGAAGATATCCAAGATTATACGGTTGCCATGAATGGAAAGACGCTCGTTAGCGGCAAATGGCATAGTGGACTAAAGGCGCGCAACTGGTTACGCGATTGCGTGAGCAGGCGTTGAAAATATGAAATGAAGTCGCCCAACGCTTCAATTTAAGGGGGCCTGCGCGGTTTTTCGCGCAGGTCTATCAATTCAAACGTTATGCGTAAAAGCAGCACCTTAATCAATAGGAGTAAAAAAGCACTACACATCAGGATAGATACTACCGTCACTGCCGCTTGAACTACGTGCCCCCAGCCTCATTCCAATGAGGAAAATCAAGCCAAATGCAAAACTGAATTTCCAGCCCCAAAGCCAGATCCGCCCAAAACCGGAGGGGCACCGGAGGGGCCATTAAGGCAATTTGCACCAGCAACTCCTTGCTGTGCTGACATCAAAGAACATGATTTTAACATGATGCTTGACAAATTTATTTAGTCAGCTAAATATAAATGCACTAAATAAATACTCAAGGACATTTTATGTTTGATATTCTGGACCTTCCTGACAGCACCACCATTGCCAAACTTGCGCAACGCTACCCGATGCTGGAGATCCCTGCCTTTGAGACCTGGCTTTCCCTGATGCGGGTTTCAGGCGATTGCATGGCTGATCTGGACCAGTTTCTTGCCCGTTACAACCTTTCACAACGCAAGTTTTTTGTTCTAATCCTGTTGATGCGGAATCCCGGCGGGTTGAAGGTATCGCAACTAGCAGAGGGGACAGGTGTTTCCTGCGCCACCATGACCGGCGTGGTGGATGGCCTGCTGAATGCCGGACTGATTACCCGAGAAGCTGATCAGCAGGATCGTCGCGCCTTTGTGGTGGAGATCACCGATACCGGTCAGGCATTGCTGGATAAGCTCCTGCCCAAGCATTACCAGCGTTTGAGCGGGATTATGGCAATGCTTGATCCAACAGAACGGGCGCAGCTTCAGACGCTCTTGACCAAGGTCCGTGCAGGACTGGAAAGCTTACGCACAGTAGACAACGAAGGAGCATAAACATGAAACAAAGAAAACTCGGAACACAGGGATTAACCGTATCAGCCCAGGGCCTGGGCTGCATGGGGATGTCAGACTTTTACGGTGAGCGTGATGAGGCAGAGTCAATCGCCACCATCCATCGGGCACTGGAGCTGGGTGTGAACTTTCTGGACACCTCGGACGCCTACGGTCCCTTCACCAATGAAGAGCTGATTGGTAAGGCGATCAAGGGCAAGCGGGACAAGGTGGTCATAGCCACCAAATTTGGCCTTTTACGCAGCGCCCAGGCAGCTGCCGACGGTGGCTGGGCACCGGTGACCGGCATCAGCGGCAAGCCGGAGTATGTCAAATCCGCCTGCGAAGCGTCGTTAAAGCGCCTGGGGATCGATTGCATTGATCTCTACTACCAGCATCGGGTGGATGCCGAGGTACCGATTGAGGAGACCATCGGCGCCATGGCTGATCTGGTGCAGGCCGGTAAGATCCGCTACATCGGCCTGTCAGAAGCCAGCCCGGCAACCATTCGACGGGCCCATGCCGTGTACCCTATCAGTGCCCTGCAGAATGAGTATTCGCTCTGGACACGCGACCCAGAGGATGAGGTGCTGCCCACCCTGCGTGAACTGGGGATCGGTCTGGTACCTTACAGTCCCCTGGGACGGGGCTTTCTGACCGGAGAGCTGAAGAGTCCGGATGATTTCCCGGCCGATGACTACCGCCGCAATTCACCCCGCTTTATGGGTGAAAACTTCAAGAAGAACCTTGATCTGGTGGCAAAGATCAAGGCGATTGCTGTGCGGAAAGGGATCACGCCGGGCCAGTTGGCCCTGGCCTGGGTGCTGGCCCAGGGTGACGATATTGTGCCGATCCCCGGCACCAAGCGCAGGAAATATCTTGAGGAGAATGTCGCTGCCACGCAGGTGATGATCTCAAAAGAGGAGTTAGCAGAGATTGCTGCGGTCTTCCCCTGTGGCCTGGCCAGTGGTGAACGGTATCCAGCCTACATGATGGCGTTTTTGAACCGGTAATCGCGTTTATGACTCAAGCAGGCTATGGCAAGGCTTCGTTTCTGATACTTTGCCTGATCGGGGCAGCCACCTTTTTTAGTTCGTACCTGCGTATGCCGGTGCTGCCGCTGTTTGCGGCAACGCTGGGGGCAGGTCCGGCTCAGGTGGGGCTGATCAACGGCGCCTTCATGGTGACGGCAGGTGTTTTGTCCATCCCTGCCGGCCTGCTGGTGGACCGGCTTGGCCGTACCAAGCCGGTGATCGGTGGTATTCTGGCAACCGCTGTTTCTTCGCTGCTGGTAACCCAGTGCAGTTCTCCGCTCCAGATGGCAGCAGCCTATCTGCTGTTTGGGGCCGGATTGGCAGCCTTTGCCCCTGCCATGCTCTCACTGGTGGCAGATATTGTACCGCCTGATCGGCTTGGTCGGGCCTATGGCTGGTACACCACCGCCATTTATGTTGCCATGACCCTGGGGCCGGCATCCGGCGGTTATCTGGCCAAGACGGTTGGCCTGCGCAACGTCTTTTTTGTCTCTGGTGCTATGCTTGCAACCATGGCACTGCTTGCGCTGTTAACGCTACCCCGCACCGCCCCACGTCACAAGACTGAACTGCACGCTGCCCTTGCTGCCAGTCTGACCCTGCTGCACAATCGTCCCCTGCGGGCCTGTCTGCTGGCAACCGCTGGCAGCTGTATCGGCTTTGGGCTGTTTATTACCTTTCTGCCGCTTTTTGCTGCATCCCACGGCCTTGATCCTGCCCAGGTAGGGTTGGTGTTTGCTGCCCAGGCCATCACCAATGTGGTGGGCAGGGTACCGATCGGCATGATTGCCGACCGGATTGACCGCCGTCTGCTGGTTGCAGCAGGTCTGTTCTGTCTGGCCCTTGCCCTGCCAGCCCTGGGACAGGCCACGCAGTTGTTCTGGATGGTGGTCTATGCGATTGGAATGGGGGTTGGTATGGCTTTTACCTTTACCGCCATCAGTGCGTTGATTGTTGAGCAGGTCCCCACGGCGCAGCGGGGGCTGGCCATGGGGATGTATAACAGCTGTATCTACCTGGGGCTGATGACCGGTTCCACCGCCATGGGGATCGCCTTCAAGTGGGTGGATTACCCCACCGGCTTTGCCGTTGCCGGTGTCATTGCGCTGCTGACCATGCTGCTGTTTCTGCTGTTGATGGACAAGCCGCTTACCCTTCGCAGGAGCAGCAGTTGACCTGAAAAAAGCAGTTCACGCAACGGCGCAACGACGCTACGCATAAAAACAACATTTTGTATAAACCGAGCCTCTTACCAAGTGGGTAAAACGGAATGTTTCTGTAACTGTTTGGTTTTCGTTGCGAGCGTTGCGGCTTTGCGTGAGTAACTGCCGTTTTAAGGGTTGATCCTCTCTTTTCTGTGTAACAGAAAAAGGCCGCTCTGAAGCGGCCCTTTTGGTGGCAATGAACTGCAAAACGGTAATTACTGTGTATTGGCAGTCCGATTGTTGTGCTTTTTACGATAGATGTTTTTACTGGCCCGGTTCTGATCGTGAGCTAACTTGGCCCGCTCTGCCTTGGTCAGGTTGCCGTCTGCCTTCATCCGTGCTTCTTCTTGAGCGATACGCGCCTGCTGGGCTTCCAGGCGGCCTGCCTCTTTCGGTGTCAAGGCACCGCTCTGTACCCCTTGCTCAATACGTTGCTCTTGTTTCTCCTGTCTCCGATCAATACGTGGGTCATTGGTGCCGGCAAAGGCTGAACCGGCAAACAGTGCTGCTGCAACGGTGATACAAATAGCCAGGGTGATTTTAGACATAATCCGCTCCTTCAAGGTTTTGTTTCCTGCCTGCTCTCTACAACGGATACGATTTGGTTTGGTTGACACTAAATCTGCTACCGGTGATTTTTATTCCTGCCCCTGCCGGGAGCGTAGTTTCTGACGCACTGCACGTCGTTCTTCCTGAGACATGCCCTTCCAGTTCTGACGGATGTTCTTGCGTTCTTCCGGCGGGATACTCTGCCATTGCTTACGCAGTTCCTGCCGCTTTTCAGGAGGTAGCTGCTTGAACCAGCGGAACCGTTCGCGGATTTTTTCCTGTTCTCCCGGTGGGAGTTGACGGAATTCCTTGAAGCGTTGCTTGATCTGCTCTCGTTGTTCCTGAGGAAGCTCACGCCACTGCTTAAAGCGCTTTTTTGCATCCTGGCGCTCTTCAGGCGTCATCTGCTGCCAGCGGGCTGCGCCACGCTGCAGGGTTTCCTTTTGCTCAGGTGAAAGAGTGGACCATTTGTCGGCAAACGGCTTCAACAGCTGCTGCTCTTTTGGCGTCATCTCTTCCCATTCACGGGCCTGAGCCAAGCCTGTTGCCATCAGCAGACTGACGCTTACAACGGTAGTCAGCAGAAATTTATTTTTCATAATCTTGATCCTTCTGTGGTTTCTTGCGTGAATACAGCTGTTTTTTCCGATCAGCTTGTCTTGATCTGGCATCCTGCTCTTTTTTCTGTTGGTCAGTGTCCTGTTCAGCAAACTGAAGCGGATCTATTGCCTTGCCGGTGCTGGTTTCGTACCTGCCCAGAAACTCCAGAAACTCGGCATCCGGCAACTGTTCGCCACTGGCCCGGGCAGTGGCAGGAAGCAGCGCAATCAATGCCAGACAGATCAGGCTAGTGCGTCGCATCGGTCTTTGCCAGCCACGCATAAAAATCCATATCTTTGTACATATCCAGACTCCCCTGGTGTGCCAGCAACTCCATCTCATCAATCCGGTTTTCCGGTATACCAGGGCGTGATGGATGCCAGTGGGAGATCAGGATCAGCAGCATGATTGCGGTGGCAAAACCGGCCAGCCGCTGGGGGCGCAGGAACCCCCATACTGCAAACGGTTTTTTGGTTGCCTGGGCCATTGCCTTGGTGCGACCTTCACGCAACCGCGTCGTGATTGAGGGATCAAGCTGATCAAGCCCGGCATCCAGCTCCTGCTTGATCTGGCTGATCATTGGATCATCCTGTTTATAGGTTGTCATGGTTGATACTCCTCCAACTTTTGCCGCAATACCTGTACTGCCCGAAAATAGTGGGTCTTGACGCTTCCTTCTGAACAGCCCATGGCCTGGGCGGTTCCCGCTACGTCCAGCCCTTCCCATGATCGAAGTAGAAAGGCCTGCTGCTGGCGTAACGGAAGTTCACTGATAACCCGTTCCAAACGCTCCCCCAGCTGTGCCTGTTCCAGTAACCGTAAGGGAGTCTCTTCCCGCGGATCAGCTACTTCCTGAAAGGGATCATCAATTTCATCATCCTGGCGGTTACCGCCAAGCCAGCCCATAAACCGCATCCGTACAGAACGACGGCGATGAGCATCGGTAATCTTGCTCTGCAGCACCTTGAAAAAGAGTGGCGGCCACTCCTGATCAGGCTTGTCACGGTAGCGTCGGACAAACTCAAGCATCGCATCCTGGACAACATCCAACGCCTGATCATCAGTGCCCATGGCAAACCGGGCCATGCGGAAGGCCCGCTTTTCCACATCAGCCAGATAGAGATTGAGCCGTGCTGTGGTGTCCAGAAAATACTCCCTGTTTGATGCTTGTAACCTGATCTGTCTTCTATAACGCATTATGGCAGAAATGGTTGACAGGTTTCAGCCGGTCATTCGTAATTTTATATCAGGCAAGCCGCAATGGCCGGGTTCCCTGTTTGACTCAGCGGATTACTGCGGTATTATCAGCTATCTCACCTTATAGGAGGGCTCTCCCATGCGTATCCTTTTCCTGGTTGTCTGTCTGCTACTTGCCTCCCTGCCCGCCACTGCCGCTGTCATCAATGTCGAGTTCAATTTTACCCCCTATTTTGCTCCTGCTGACCCCACTGCCAAGCAGGTGGACACCATACCGGGTAAGGCGGTGGTCTATCTCAACAATCAGGTGCTTGCGGAACAGGAACTTGAAAAGCGGGATCTGCCAGTGCTGTTTGAAGAACGGGAGATCTCTCCGGCGGTCTGGATACTGGCCAGTTCAATGGGGTCGGGTCTGCGTAAAGGTGCCAACAGCATTCGGGTCGAGTTTACCCCTGCAAACCCGAGCCAGCCCTATCTGGCCCGATTTACCTGGTCGGAAGTAACTGACAAGGAAACCCGTACTGATGACGGTGCGGGTCGTAGCACTGCCACCAACTATGGTGGTACCGGCAAGGAAGAGCGCCCGGTCAAGGGCAAAGTGGTGTTTGAGCGGGGCTTTACTGCTGATTTTGCGGTTGATCATGCCTGGCACCATTATCCACCAATCACCGCAGTAAGCCCGGCAGACAAGGCCAGCCTGATTGCCCTGCTGAAAGAGCGGGCCACACTGTTCAAACCCAACTTTGCTGCTGCCTACAAACTGCTGGAGAAACAGCCCAACCTGACCGTACCAGCCATGAAAAAGGCCAAATGCCTGGAAAATGCCTACAAAGTGGGGATCCGGGTTAAGGCACCCACGCTAGAACAACTTGAAACGGTTATTACCAATGCCCCTGAACTGCTGCTGCAGGGCAAAGCTGGCAGCCCGCTGCATCCGATTAACCGTGCCGCTTTTAAGAAGATCAAAGGTGATGAAAACCAGATGTGTGCTGCCATGGCCCTGTATACCCTTTATCCACCCCGCCTGACCGTGGTGCGTACACCGACCGGCACGTGGGAGGTGGTTGAGTAGCTTAACAATACCCAAAGGAGCAACAACCGATGTTCATCGTATCCGTAACCTACCAACAGCCGCTGGAGGTGGTGGACCAGCATCTGGCCGACCATCTTGCCTTTCTTGACCGTTACTTTAGCCAAGGCACCTTTATCGCCTCTGGTCGCAAAGTACCCCGTACTGGCGGGATTATCCTGGCCACCGGAGTTACACGGGAGCAGCTTGATGCGATCCTGCTGGAAGACCCGTTTAACCAACACAAGATTGCCAGCTATGAGGTCACTGAATTTGAGCCGAACCGGACCGGGCCGGAGTATGCCTGGTTTTTGAGTTTGTAGGGTGTTTGGGAAAAACACCGGCCGTGTAGGTGCATATGTGAGCCGGTTAATAATGCATTAGACAAAAAGGGTGTGTTATGAATCCTACGGATGCTTGTGCGTTTAATAATGTAACTAGCTATATTTACAAACTTGGACACTTTTGCAGTCTTTTAACAGCATAGAGTTGTTTTTACGCTTATATTTATACAAAAAATCAGGCTGCGATCAGAAGGATTTCTTGAAGTATAGCCGAGCTGAAATAGGAGATGAATTACCAGAAAATCCGATTACGGACTATCGAGCATTTAAAGCACTTTGTACTGCTTTTAATAATCTTCAGGAAAATGACCGCAAGATAGATTTTTCAGAACTCATTGAATTGCGGGACGCGTTGGCGCATGGTCGAGTATCGGGAGATGACTTGGGAAACATGCTTGTAGTTAAATATTCTAGTCCCCAGAACAGAAAGGTAAGGGTGGAATACAAGAAACAACTGACTCAAGCTGATTTTGAGAGAATAACTGATCGAATAGTCTGGCTTTCTATGGAAATATCAAGGCGAATGGGGGCAAAGATGCCAGATGAATTTGATCCGAACGAGTACACTTAAGAATCTGTCGTGGGATGAAAAGAGAACCTAGCTGTTCAATTAATGGCTTGTTTGAGTCGTGACATCAGCTTGAAGTTACAGGAAAGTAACCAGCAAAATGAACTGTTTTATCGCGAAAATATGGCTGATGATCTTTACATTACTGGTGCTGCTGCATACAGGGACAGCTATTGCTGCAGAAAGCGCGCAGCAGCACCCGCGTTGTGACTATGTTGCATACCAGCGACTTCCACTCACTAAAAAGCTGCACGGTGTAGATGGGGCGCTTGTCATACTAAGGGATCGAAGTGTTCTGGCTGTTGAACAGTATTCATTTGAGGATAATGAGACATCCTGCAATGCCCGCCTCCACCTTGAGGGGCCTGGCAACACGCCTATAGCAACCCATGCACTGGAGCGGCCCATTGCCAGGATTGAAGCGACCAATCTTGTTGGGGGAAGACCGGCAAGTTTTGCGCTGACCGTTGATTACAGCTCCGGCATAGGGTCTTATTCAGGGCCAGCCACCAGGTTTTTTGATGTCGTTGCAGGGGAAATCCGTTGGTTACAGGCGAAAGATAAAAAAACAGGTACACTACAAGAGCTGGTTGTGGCCAGTACGCTAAAAACCGAATGGAAGCTGGTCCCGAACGGGCAACATCAAGATATTCTTGAGGTTCGTTGCAGGCCCGCATTCAAAGGTGAGTATGATGATTCGTTTGAAGTCACGTACAAGCGTTATCGCTTCAATGGCCATGGCTGGATGCAGTACAGCAGGTCAGAAAAAGGTTTTTGGGAAAGTGACGGTACGTTTCCCCAAGTGACACTGTTTCCCCGATAAAAACAAGGGGAGTGCTTCATGCAGCATGAACTACGCCGTAAAGATCGCGGCATGCCTGAATCCGAAGCCAGAGAGCTGTTGGAGCGGGGTGAATATGGCGTACTATCCCTTTGTGGCGCTGATAATGAGCCCTATGGTCTGCCGCTTAGCTACTGCGTGCTGGACAATGCCATCTATTTTCACTGCGCCCTTGAAGGCCGCAAGCTGGTGATACTGGCTGCCAACAGCCGCGCCTCATTCTGCGTGGTGGGGGCAACAGAGGTCCTACCGGAGAAGTTTTCTACCCGATATGAAAGCGTCATTGTATCCGGCAATGTGACTGAGGCACTGGGTGAGGACAAACAGCGCGGCCTGGCAGGTCTGGTGGCAAAATATTCCAGCAGCTTCATGTCGGAAGGGCTGCACTATATTGGCGTGCAGTGGCAAGCAACCAGAGTCTTTAAGCTGAGCATTGACACTATCAGTGGCAAGGCAAGGCGCTGAGAAATATCAGGCAATGGATCTGACAACCGGCCCGGGCAGGCCACACAAAGGTAGCTGGTTATGGCAGGTTTTGCTGGCAGCATGTACAGCCAGTATCCTGTACCTGTCGCTTATCCCTGCTCCGCCAGCGGTCAGTACGGGCTGGGACAAGTCAAATCATGCCCTTGCAATGGCCGTGGTAACGTTACTTGCCCACCGCTCTGCGCACCTTAAACCGTGGTCACTTTACTTTGCGTTTGGCTATTCCCTGCTGCTGGGTGCCGCAATTGAGCTGCTGCAAGGATGGTGTACCACCACCCGTTCTGCTGAATGGCTTGATCTGGTGGCTGATCTGGTAGGTATCGCAATTATGAGTATACTTTTAAGGCTTTACGAAAAAAGAACCGCAGACAGAAGAATGAGTTCACCCCCGCCTGCCTGAAGGTCCGCATAATTTCATTTCTCCACACAGGACTGTCCGACTGTTACAGAAAAATCCGTGGTGGCATTTCAGTTTCTTGAGTATGCGGCGTTACCTGCCGATATAGTTAGCATTGTATATCGTTTGCAGTGCTCAGGAGGAGTTATGTTCACCGCCGCCACATGTACCACGCCCATGCCAACGGCAGCCCCCTTAACCTTTTCAACCCGCTCCCTTGACCTGATGCAACGCAGAGGGGTTACCGATCAGGAACGTGAACGGTTTGCCGCTATACTTGCAACTGCCAGTAATGCCGGGGGTTGTAGCGATCCCAAGTCTTTTTTGAGTAACCTCTCTAGCGATGAGATGGAGATTTTACGGAAGGTCCACTGCCTTGCAGACCCGATTGCAGTAAATAACCTTGATTTTGAAGGGGCCTACAACCTGTTGATGGCGCCTGGTGAGGCAAAGGATCTTAATAACGATGGCCTGCTGGGAATCGGAGCGGGAAAAATCTGGGAGTATCCACCTCCAAACGCACCCGAGGCGGTCAAAAAGGCCTGGGAGGCAGCCACGGCAGGCGTGCCGGAATCAGAGAAGTGGCTGAAGATGGCCCCTTTTATGGCTGCAGCAGCCTGTGCAAACCTGAAGTCTGATTTAAGCGGTTTCTATGAGCCGGGGGAGACCGGTTATAAAAATATCTATGCCGATCCTGGCTTTAGCTACATTGGTCAGGTGCGGGATATTTTGAGCATGATGGATCGCTTCAAAGGGCAGAATGATGTGCACTATCAGGAAAATAAAGAGTTTCTGCTTTCCTTTTTAAAGGAGCTTACGGTCAACCACGCAGTCTAAGCTAGTTAGCCCACTGCCCTGCTGACAAATCCCTGATCAGCAGGGCTTCTTGTTCATCAATCCCCAATGAGAGCAGAAAGGCATGATGGGCCTGGGGGGCACGGCGCTCAAATTCAACGTGCCACTGTTGCATGGCTGCTTCGTCCATGCCTGCAGCTCGCAGCATATCAATCCAGGTCTGTTTATCGATTGCAATCGCCAGCTCTCCCCCTGCCTGCAGATTCAGCATTCCGGCCAGCAGTTGCTGCTGGGCCTGCAGGTTTCTGATTTCACACCCGATCGCCTCCAGCCGTTGCCGGATCACCAGTTCGCTGCCTGCTTCTGCGGTTGCCAGAAGGCGACGGATCGCTTCAATGCCCAGCCCGGCTTGGCGGTAGGAACAGATGGTTGCAAGCCGCTCTTTGTCGGCAGTGGAATAGCAGCGGTAGCCGGCCTCACTGCGTCCCGAAGGCTGTAACAGGCCAATCCGGTCATAGTAAAGCAGGGTGCTGCGGGAAAGGCCGAACAGGCGCGCCAGTTGGGTAATGCGGTACATACGGGCTCCAAAAGGTACGGCCCCGAAAACCGGGGCCGTGTAGTGTCTATCTGCTTGCTTTACGAATCTCGGTAATCCGCTCTGCTGGTAATCCCAGCCACTCCAGAAAACTCTGGTGTCCTGCCGGGTTCTGCTGCTCAAACAGGCGGTGCCACTGTTGCATGGTTGCTTCGTCCAGGCCGATCTCCCTGAAGCGTCCAACCCATTCTTCTACGGTTACGTTCGGTTGCATGATGCGTCTCCTTGGTCTGTGGTTTGATGTCGTGGCCATGACAAGGATCAGGCTAAACTGTGAAGCTGTAGACGGGTCAAGCAGTTTGTTGCAACCTTTGAAGAGCTGATTCAGGGTTTTTTAGCCGGTTGCTCTGTCTTGGTCTCCTTCAGCATCTTTTCCAGCTCATAGCCCAGCATGGCCTGGGTCACCCGGTCGGTTTCCAGCAGATCGCAGGCAACATGATGATCATCCTTGGCACAGAGCTTCTTCAGCCCCGCTTCCACCCCTTCATCACCGGTTTTGCCAACGGTGTAGATCCAGTTTTCACAGCCGACCCGCACCCCTTTTTCGCAGACCTTGGCATACTGCAGCGCAGCCTCTTTCCAGTTGTTGGCAAGTGCAGCCATGGAGCCCAGGCGGTTGCAGCCCTGGGTATCACCGGCCTGGCAGCAGACAGCAGGGTCTTTGTCCAGGCCACAGTTTGATGAAAGCGGTTCTTCTTTGTAGATGATGGGGGCCTGACAAACCTGTTGAGGGGCACTCTCCCTGCGGTAGACTTCAAAGTTGTTCCAGTCATCCATCCCCAGCAAAATGGTGTCGCTCAGGCGGGCAAAGACAAAATCGCCCCCCTTGTCGTGGCGCAGCTTGATCAGTCCATCTTCCAGCCGGGCCCGCAGCTGACTGCCCAGCGAGATGGTTACCATGCCCCGATCTTTGAAAACCATCGTTCCGCTCAGGGCCGAGACCGTACTGAGGTATTCGCCACAGGGCAGGGTTGTGGCAGAAGCCAGTGCCTTTGGGAATTGCAGGCTGATCAGCTGTTTGTGGCGGGCACAGGCATGCTCGTCAAGATTTGCTTTGCATAGAGTTTCAAACAGCTGTGCGCTCTGACTGAACCGTTGCGCACGCCAGAGCTGCTGCACTGCCTTGCGGCACAGATCAGGGGTCTTGAAGCGGCTGCAGGAGTCGGCAATTTCGTCAAGCTGAGCTGCTGGTAACGGCTTTTTCTCGGCATACATGCCGCTAAACGGATTATCCCGTTTGTTGGCTGCCTTGTCGTACAGCTCCAGCAACCCTAGGCAGGCCTGTGGCTGAGTACGGCACTGCTGCTGCAGTATCGGAATGTTGGCACTGCTTTGGGCGTCTGCGACACAGGCATTGCTATCACCGGCTGCACAGCATTCCTTTTCCTTGCCGTAGCTGCATTCCGGCTTTGTCAGGTAGCCCAGTTTTTGAAGGGAAGGACAGCTGTTGCGCTGTTGCTGGATATAGATAGTGTCGCCCCAGCTGCTGTCAGACTTTTTCAGCTGTTTGCCGTTGCCGACGAACTGGTACTGCTGGCCGTAGCCGGTTTCATAATTGCGCAGCCAGACCGATTGCCCGGCCCGGTAGTACTGGTGTACCGCCTGCACGACCCCATCCTTGTTGTATTCCTGCACGGTTCCATCCGGCTGAAACAACAACCGATAGCCGATCTTCTGATCAAGGTAGCTGGCGCAGGGAGCCGCCCAGGCAGGGCTGAAACAGCAGAAAAGGACGAGCGCAAGGCAGAGAGTTGTCCAGCGAGGCATGAAGATCTCCTTAAGGGTGATTATTTATTTGGAGGAGCTGAGCTTTTTCTGCCAGCATCGTGGTACAGGGTGTAGGGCAGTAGCAAGGTATCGGCAGTCAGGCTGAGCGGGAAATCCATGAGCGCAAACGGCCAGAAGAGTGACAGAATGCCAGCGGAATCATCACCCGCAGCCCCGATCACAGCTACATTTACCTGCGTGCCGCAATAGACCAGTGAATCTGCATGGGGCCGATCGGCAAAGGTCTCGGAAAAGGTTGAACAGCCGCTGGTCAGACATAGTAATGCTACGATTACATAGAGCCGGTATCGATACATACCGCTACTTGACCGGTGCAGCGGGCTCTGTCTGCTTTTTACCTAGAGCGCGTTGCAGCTCCTTAGCATTAAGATGTTTTTCAAAACCGGAGAAATATTTTGAAACCTCACCATTGGCCATAAGTCCCTGCATGGCCACCTGTCCCAGCACGCCAAAGCTCGCCTTAAAGGTGTCGTCTCCTTCAAAATCAACCGCTTGCCTGGTTTCAGTCTTGCAGCTTACGGTGAGCAGCCGCATCACCAGTTTGCCGGTTTCCTTGTTGAGCTGTTCCCCCATCTCCGGTGTTACGCCGCTTAAGGCTTTAACATCGGGGTGGGTCGCCATGGCAGCAAAGATCCATTTGATCAACAGGGTCTTGTCAGCCTCACTGGTGGATCTGACTAGGCATTTGGACATTTCATCGGTAAAAGGACCGGCATACGCGGTTGTTGCCATAGCGGTAAGGATCAAAAACAACACTACTTTTAATCTCATAACGACCTCCGTGGGGATATTTGGATACAATGCGGATGTTCAGCACCGTTTTACTCTTGTTGTGTGCGCCATGCAAGCATGCCTTAAGCTGATTTGGGTCAGGTGGATGATGACGGCAGGGTGACCGTAAAGCGTGCGCCGCAGCCAGGGGCACTAAAAACTTCAATGGTACCCGCATGGTTACGGACAATGCCCCAGGATATGGCAAGCCCCAGGCCGGTGCCGTTCTGTTTGGTGGTGAAGAACGGTGAAAACAGCCGTTCCTGTTGCTCCGGGTCGATACCGGGGCCGGTATCGGCTACCGTAATCGAGCAGGTTGCCTCAGGATCAGCCTCAGCGCTGAGGGTTAGTTGTCCCTCTCCACCCATGGCCTGCAGGCCGTTCAGGATCAGGTTGGTAAAGACCTGACGCAACTGCTCCCGATCTGCCTCCAGCTGGATGGCTGTCTGCTGGTAGCTGCGTTCAATATGGTACGTTGCCAACGGAATCTGATGGCCGATCTGGTCCAGGATCTCATCTAAAAGTCCTGCCAGGGAAAAACGGCTGACCTGGCGTTTGTCCTGACGGGCCAGGGTCAGCAGGCTGGAGGTAATCCGGTTGATCCGGCCGGCCTGGGTCAGGATCTCGCTAACTTCTTCCTGATCCTCTGCACCTGCAGGGATCGACATCTGCAGCAACTCGGCATTACCCCGGATAATCGCTAGCGGGTTGTTGATTTCATGGGCCACCCCGGCAGAGAGCATGCCCAGCTCTGCCAGCCGTTCAGTGCGGGCCAGCTCCTTTTCCGTCTCTAGCAGTTGCCTGCTCTTCTCCTCCAGTTCAATGGTCCGCTGCTGCACCTTTTGTTCAAGGGTATGGTTCAGGGTGCTGACCTCCTCTTCCCGTTCACCAAGGCGTTTACCCAGGCTGGTGGTCAGCCCGATTGCCAGCAGGGTCAGGACCAGCAGCAGGGCCGCAAAGGTTAGGTTGAGGTTGTTGCGTAAATGGAGGTAGGGACGTTCAGGCAGCCCCACATACAAAGCACCGATCACGGTGCCATCCGGGTCACGTAGCGGTTCATAGGCCGCAAAGTAGCGCTCATGCAGCACATAGGCCGGTGCAATCCAGCGTTCACCCTGCTGCAGCACCTGTTTTACCACCTCGGCTGAAAGTCGGGTGCCGGTGGCCCGCTGACCATTTTCATTGGTAACCGTGGTGGCGATCCTGACATCATCCAGAAAGATGGTGGCGGTTTCCCGCGAGGAACCATCCTGTTGCTGTGGTGCAATAACGCGGGTTATCCGGTCTGCCAGCTGTTCATTGTTGTTGAGCAGTTGACCGGCCAGCAAGGCACCGTGGATCTCTCCATCAGCGCCTAAAATCGGCGTGGCGGCTATCAGAAACAGGCCACGTTGTTCAGCGGTCTTGCTGGTTGGCACGGCATGTTGTGAAGGAAGCAGTGGAACCAGCATCTGGTCCGGCAACAGCGGGTTTTCCTGACCGGCCTGCAGGTTGGAAAACAGCATGCTGCCCTGGCTGGGGCGTCCGGCAAGGGCCTCAGCCACCGGCTTGAGATGGCGCAGGGTATCACCGGAACGCTCTGGATTGGCTGCCCGGTAACGGACCTGACCATAGCGATCCACCACGGTCAGAAAGCTGAAGCTGCGACTGCCGGACAGCAGTGCCAGCAGTCGGGCCAATTCGGAGGCTGCCGGTCCTTGTAGGCTGCGGGATAACTCCGGGCTGCGGCTGATCAGCTGCACCCCTTCAGCCAGCCGGTTCAGCTCCCCTTGATACAGCTCTCTGGCTGTGCCAAGGTCGCTGCGGGCCTCTTCCTGGGCCTGTCCAGCCACACGGGCGGCAATCAAACGATCACCAATCAGCCAGCTGACCAGCAGGGCCACCAGCAGCGGCAGCAGGGTGGTGAGCAACAGGCGACGCCGGATATGGACACGGGTACTATTCATCGCTAATAGCCGCAAAAGAACGCAGAGAGCTCAAAGAAAATCTTGAAGGATGTCATAAGGCGCCGCTTGATGCAGAAGATAAGGCGAATTTACGAACTTGAAATTTAAAACTGCCAAAGTTGACCAACAGACCATGTTCAATGCGAGAGGCCTTTAAATACCCCAGAAGCTGGGCAGTATGTTCATCATTAAGTGCCTTGCAAGCCTTGAGTTCAATAATTAAACGGTCTTCAAGGAGCAGATCAGCAAAATATTCACCGATAGTTGTGCCGTCTTCATCATACACCTGCAGGGGGTGCTGTTGCCTGACCTCTAAGCCAGCCAGACCTAAACGATGAACCAAGGCATTCTCGTAGACTTTTTCCAAATGTCCGTGACCAAGATACAGGTGAATTGCGTAGGCTGTTTCCCGGACAATGTCACATAACTGGTTAATGCTTTTCATCTTTGCGTTCCTTGCGTTCTTTTGCGGCTATTCCGCCTTGTATTCCAACAGCTTGCGATCCAGGGTCTTACGGGAGACTCCCAAAATCTCGGCGGTCTTGCTCTTGTGGAAGCCGGTCTGTTTATAGACCCCCAGGATATGTTGCCGTTCCAGTTCATCCAGGGAGATCAGCGGTGTGACCTCGTCGTTGCGCAGCGGTGTGGTTCTGTTGCAGACCGGTAGCAGGTCTGAGGTGAGCAGGTTGCCCTGGGCCAGGATCACGGCCCGCTCGATCACGTTTTCCAGCTCACGCACATTGCCGGGCCAGTGGTAGCGGGACATGCAGGTCAGGGCATCAGGGTCAATGCCATGCAGCTCTTTTTTCATCCGGGCTGCAAAGCGGCGTACAAAGTGGCGGGCCAGCGGTTCAATATCTTCAGGCCGTTCCCGCAGGGGGGGCAAGGTCAGGGAGATGACGTTCAGGCGGTAGTAGAGGTCTTCCCGGAAGCGCCCTTCAGCAACCTCCAGTTGCAGGTCGCGATTGGTGGCAGCCACAAAACGGACATCAACCGTGCTTGGCTTGGTGGAGCCGATCGGCATGAACTCCTTTTCCTGAATCACCCGCAACAGCTTGGCCTGCACCGTGGGTGAAACATCACCGATCTCATCCAGAAACAGGGTGCCGCCATCCGCCTCTTCCAGCAACCCCTTCTGGTTCATAATCGCACCGGTAAAGGAGCCTCGCAGGTGGCCAAAGAGCTGGCTTTCCAGCAACGAGTCCGACAGGGCGGCACAGTTTAGCGAGACAAAAGGTCGTTCGCGACGGCCGGAATTGCTATGCACGGTGCGGGCTATCAGCTCTTTGCCGGTGCCGGACTCCCCCAAAATCAGGATATTGGCCTCGCTTGAGGCAACCTGCAGGGTCAGATCGTAGACTTCACGGAAACGGGGGGAACTGAAGACGATTGAGCTGTCATCCCCGCCCCGCTGTAACTCCTCCCGCAGGCGTCGGTTCTCATCAGCCAGTCGATGGTGTTCAAGCGCCTTGGCCAGCACCCCCAAGATCTTCTCTTTTGGAAACGGCTTCATCACATAATCATACGCCCCCAAGCGGATGGCATGTACTGCATCATCCACGGTGCCGTGGGCGGTCATCACCACCACCGGCATGTTCGGGCGCAGCTGGTGGGCCTGTTTCAGGATCTCAATACCGTTGATGTCCGGTAGGCGGACATCCTGCAGCAGCAGGTCAGCCGGTTCTGCAACAGGTGCCTGCAGCCGTGCCAGCAGCGCAGTGCCACTGCTAAACGTCTCCACGGTATAGCCTTGTGTTTTAAGGAGCTTAGCCAGGTAACGCAGGATACCTTCTTCGTCATCACAGATCAGGATACGGGGCATGGACTGATTCCTTTGATCAAAGGGTGAGCATAAAGACAAAATGATACAATTCAGGACAAATGTATACAGTAATTTTGTCCGGCTGTGCCGTAAACGACCAGTCCTGAAGACGTAACACACTATATTTACATCATTATGTCTGTTGGCATAACTCCTGCTCTCTCCGCTGCTCGATACAGTTTGTATACAGGAAAAACCTGCAAACTACTGCGGAGGTACGAATGAGTCAGCTAGGGCATTTTTTCGGCAACGGCATCAGTCGCCGGGATTTTATCAAGACCTGTGTGGCAACAACGGCGGTCATGGGGCTGCCGTTCAGCATGGCGGCCAAGGTGGCAGAGGCTGCCCAGGCGCCGGATCGGCCGCCGGTGATCTGGTTGCACTTTCAGGAATGTACCGGCTGTTCTGAATCGCTGCTGCGGGCCAATCATCCGGCTCCGGCCACCCTGCTGCTGGAGATGATTTCGCTGGATTACCACGAAACCTTGATGGCCGGTTCCGGCCACCAGGCTGAAAAGTCGCTGCACGATTCCATGAAGGCCAATCATGGCAAGTATATCCTGATCGTGGAAGGGGCCATCCCCACCAAGGAAAACGGCATCTACTGCAAGGTGGGGGGCAAGACCGCCCTGGAATCGCTGCGCAAGGCAGCCGAGGGGGCAGCTGCCATTATTTCAATCGGTACCTGTGCCAGCTATGGCGGTATTCAGGCTGCTCCGCCCAACCCCACCGGCGCTGTAGGGGTACGGGATATCATCAAGGACAAGCCGATCATCAACATCCCCGGCTGCCCCCCTTCGCCCTACAACCTGCTTTCCACGGTGCTGTATTTCCTGACCTTTAAAAAGCTGCCGGAACTGGATGAGATGGGCCGCCCCAAGTTTGCCTATGGCCGCCGGATTCATGAGCATTGTGAGCGTCGTCCACACTTTGATGCAGGCCGCTTTGCCAAGGCCTTTGGTCACGAGACCCATGCCCAGGGCTACTGTCTCTACAAGCTGGGCTGCAAAGGGCCAGCCACCTATGCCAACTGCTCTGTGCAGCGTTTTAACGACGTGGGGGTCTGGCCGGTTTCAGTGGGGCACCCCTGTATCGGCTGTACTGAGCCGGATATCCTGTTCCGCACCGCCATTGCTGACAAGGTCCAGATCCATGAGCCAACGCCGTTTGACAGCTATGCGCCGGTGGATCTGAAGGATAAGGGCAAAGGGGCCAGTCCGGTTACCACCGGTATTCTGGGCCTGGCTGCCGGTGCTGCCCTGGGGGCCGGTGCCATGATGGCCCGCAAGCTGCCGGATGCGGAACAACCTGCTGAGCACGGGCAGGGAGGCGACCATGAGCCAAAAGAGTAGGCGCGAGTTCCTGAAGCTGGCAGGTCTGGCCGGTGCAGGACTGGTGGCTGCGCCTGCCGTGGCTCTGGCGGGTCACCCGGTGGCCGGTGCCAATGATGAAGAGCTGGGCATGCTGTACGATGCCACCAAATGTGTTGGCTGCAAGGCCTGCATGTCAGCCTGCAAGCGCGTGAACGGTGATTATGGTTCCCTGTCCTATGAGCAGGCCAAGTTTGATCCTGACAAGCTCTGGGATGCCCCCCAGGATCTGACCGGCTCCACCCGTACCCTGATCAAGCTGGTCAAAGACACCCCCAAGGAGTGGTCCTATGTGAAGTACTCCTGCATGCACTGCCAGAAGCCATCCTGCGTCTCGGTCTGCCCGGTGGCTGCCATGACCAAGGACAAGATCACCGGCATTGTGGACTACAACAAAAACACCTGCATCGGCTGCCGCTACTGCCAGATCGCCTGTGCCTTCAACATACCTAAATTTCAGTGGGAAAAGGCGATCCCCCAGATTGTGAAATGCGACCTCTGCAAGAACACCAATCTCAAGCAGAAGGGGATCTCAGCCTGTGCCGAGGTCTGCCCCACCGGTGCGATCATGTTCGGCAAGCGCAAGGATCTGCTGGCTGAGGCAAAAAAACGGCTGGCCGAACATCCCAAGCAGTATGTCAACCATATCTACGGCGAGCATGAGCTGGGGGGCACCAATCACCTCTACCTGGCTGCACTGCAGTTCAAGAAGCTGGGCCTGCCGGAGCTGAAGGGAGAGGCACCGGCCGAGTTTTCTGAAAAGATCCAGCACACCATTTACAAGGGCTTTATTGCTCCAATCGCCCTCTACAGCACGCTCTGCTTCATTGCGGTCAGAAACATGAAAAAGGGTAATGGCCATGCTGAAGAACAGAAGAAAACCGATGATGGGGGGATCAATGAGCCACGATGAGTATCAGATTCACAAGGCAAAGATCCTGACACCTGCTTTCTGGGTGCTACTGACCCTGACGGTGATTGGGTTTGCCTTGATTGCGGTCCGCTTTATCTGGGGGATTGGCGCGGTTTCAAACTTAAGCGACGGCTATCCCTGGGGGATCTGGATCACCTATGATGTGGCCACCGGCACCGCCATTGCCTGCGGCGGGTATGCCGTGGCGATCCTGATCTATATCCGCAACAAGATGCACTACCACCCCCTGATCCGCTCAGCGGTGCTGACCTCGCTGTTCGGCTACGGCCTGGCCGGATTCTCAGTCATGGTGGATGTGGGTCGTCCCTGGAACGCCTACAACTTCTTTGTGCCCTCACAGTGGCAGGCCAACTCAGCCATGTTTGAGGTGGCGCTGTGCGTCATGGCCTACACCACCGTGCTGGCGATCGAGTTTTTACCGGCAGTGTTGACCCGGCTGCAGGAGACCAACTGGAGCAGGGCCCGTAGTTTTCTTGAAAAATACCATGGCCGCTTCGGACTGGACACGCCGGTGGTGCTGGAGAAGCTGGAAAAACTTGGCCAGCGTGCGCTCTGGTTGCAGCCCAGGCTGGACAAGGTGCTGATCTTTGTGATCGTGCTGGGGATCACCCTGCCCACCATGCACCAGTCCTCGCTGGGATCACTGCTGCTGATTGCCTCCACCAAGCTCTACCCGTTGTGGCACACCGGTTTTCTGCCGCTGTTGTTCCTGATCAACTGCATGTTCATCGGCTACTCCATCGCCATCCTGGAGTCGATCATCTCCTCCTACGGCTTTAAGCGCCCCTTTGAGATTGATCAGCTTTCCGGCCTGGCCTCGATCACCCCCTACCTGACCAGCATCTGGCTCTGCGTGGTGGTGGGTGATCTGGTCTGGCGCGGTCAGGTGGCCAATGCCCTGCGGTTTGATTTCTATTCCGCCTTTTTCCTGCTGGAGTTCGGGCTGGTAGCCACCGGCTCTCTGCTGTTGTTCTCAAAGAAACGGCGTCAGTCCCCCCGCTGGCTGTTCATTACCGCAGTCCTGATCGTGCTGGGTGGCGCCCTGTACCGCTTTAACGTCTACCTGATCGGCTTTAATCCCGGCCAGGGCTGGCGGTACTTCCCGTCTTTGGCAGAGCTGATGATCACGGTCGGGATCGTGGCGTTCGAGATCCTGGGGTATCAGGTGCTGGTCAAGCTGTTCCCGGTTCTGCCACGGCTGCATGGCCATGAAGTGGTGGAAAAGGTGTAATAACCGCAAAAAACAAAAAATATTGGCCGCGAAGGATCGCAAAGAACACAAAGATTAAAGACAGGGGTTGAATCAGTAACTCATTTTATTTTGATCTGATTTTAATGGATTTACTCAATAAAGACTTTTTTGAGTCCCTTGCGTTCTTTTGCGGCAAACAGATAAGGAGATCAAACAGATGGCGCGAATCACGATAGACCCGATTACCCGCATTGAAGGACACCTGCGGATCGATGTTGAAGTAACCAACGGACAGGTCAGTAAGGCCTGGTCATCAGCCCAGATGTGGCGCGGTATTGAGACCATTCTCAAGGATCGCCCGCCCCAGGATGCCTGGATCTATGCCCAGCGTTTCTGCGGGGTTTGCACCACGGTGCATGCCATCTCCTCGATCCGTTCCGTGGAGCATGCCCTCAAGGTTGAGGTGCCGCTGAATGCCCAGTACATCCGCAACATCATCATGGCCCAGCATTCGGTGCAGGACCACATCGTCCATTTCTACCACCTCTCGGCCCTGGACTGGGTGGACATTGTCTCAGCATTGAAGGCTGATCCCAAGAAGGCCGCCTCCATCGCCCAGTCGGTCTCGGACTGGCCCGGCAACAGTGAGAAAGAGTTCAGTGATGTGCAGAAGCGGCTGAAGGCCTTTGTGGATTCCGGCAAACTGGGGATCTTTGCCTCCGGTTACTGGGGCCACCCGGCCATGATCCTGCCACCGGAGATCAACCTGATCGCCACCGCCCACTACCTGAAGGCGCTGGATTATCAGCAGAAGGCAGCCCAGGCGGTTGCTATTCTGGGGGGTAAGAACCCCCATATCCAGAACCTCTGCGTGGGTGGTGTGGCTACGGCCCTGAACATGGAAAACCTGGCCACCATCAACATGGAGCGGATCGCCTACCTGAAGGCGCTGATGACCGAGACCCGCGACTTTGTCAAAAAAGTCTACTACCCGGATCTGCTGGTGATCGGCAAGGCGTACAAGGAGTGGTTCAAACATGGCAAAGGGGTGGTCAATTACCTGGCCGTGCCTGAGTTCCCGGAGGATACCAAAAACACCAGCTTTGCCCTGCCGGGCGGCCTGATCATGGGGGGGGATGTTGCCAAGGCCCGCATCATCAGTAACCATCAGGACCAACAGCTGATCGGCAGCATCAAGGAATCAGTTGCCTGTGCCTGGTATGAAGGCAAGTCATCCCTGCATCCCTGGGAAGGCGAGACCAAGCCGGACTACACCGACTTCCAGGAAAACGGCAAGTATTCCTGGTGCAAGGCACCTCGCATCGACGGCAAGCCGATCCAGGTCGGGCCGGTAGCCCAGTTGTTGGCAGGCTATGCTGCCGGTAACCAGCGGGTACGCAAGCTGGTGGACAGCACCTGCAAGGCTGCCGGGGTCGGGGTGGCTGACCTGCACTCCACCATGGGCCGCCTGGCTGCCCGTGGCATCCGCGCCCATCTGCTGTCTGACCTGTCACTGGAATACCTGGACAAGCTGGTGGACAACGTCGGCAAGGGGGATAAGGCCTATGCCAACCATACCGAGATCCCGTCCGGTGAGCATCGCGGCGTCGGCTTCCACGAGGCGCCTCGGGGCGTGCTGTCCCACTGGATGGTGATCAAGGACAAGAAAATCAAGAACTATCAGGCCGTGGTCCCCTCCACCTGGAACGCCTCACCACGGGATGCCGAAGGCAATGCCGGTCCCTATGAGGCCTCGCTGCTGGGCAACCCGGTGGCCAAGCCGGATCAGCCACTGGAGGTACTGCGCACCGTACACTCCTTTGACCCCTGCATCGCCTGTGCGGTGCATACTATTGACCCGGAAGGAAAAGAGATCACGAAGGTAAAAGTGGTGTAAGCAACCCCTTGATTGCCGCGAAAGAGCGCAAAGAACGCAAAATTGACACAGAAAGAGCAATTTACCGCAGAGAAAGGCAGGAGGAAGATCCTTTTCCGTTTTAGATTCAAAACCAAATTTTCTTGGTTTTCCTCTGTGAACCTCTGCGGCCTCTGTGGTAAACGCTTTTCTTTGAGATCCTTGCGTTCTTTTGCGGCCATAAATGAAAGCAGGTACGTATGAAAGTTCTGATTTTTGGTGCAGGTAATCTGTTGCTGTCCGACGAGGGTTTCGGGGTCCATCTGGTCAAGTATCTGGCCGACAACTACAGCTTTGATGACGATGTAGAGCTGTACGACGGCGGTACCCTGGGCTTCATGGCCTCCCACAAGCTGGAAGAGGCTGGCCGGGTCTACATGGTGGATGTGATCACCACCCCCGGCGAACCGGGGGCGCTCTTCCGCTTTGAAAAGGATGCCTTTATCGGCCGCACCATCCCGATCAAGATGTCGCCCCACCAACTGGGGATTCAGGAGATGCTGCTGTTATCCGAAATCAGGGGTCGTTGCCCGGATCAGGTCACCCTGTTCGGGATAGTGCCCAAGAGCTATGAGGCAGGGATTGAGCTGTCACCGGAGCTGGCAGTACGTCTGCCCCAGCTGGCAGGTATGATTCAGCAAGAACTGCAGGCGGAAGGGATTAAAATGGAAGCCCGCTGCTAACGGGCTTCCAACCTGCACTCTACGGCCTGTTTGGCTGCCTTCCATTGTTTTTATTACCTCAATTGATCGTAATGTTTTCGACGGTGATTGTTCCGCTTTTTACGATAAAGGGACTTGTTATAACGGTCTGACCGACGTTGTTCGAGTACGTGGCGTTATATCCGCCCTTGAGTGTTACTGATGCACCGTACAGGTCAAAGGCCTGGGTATTGTCGTATGTCGTTGCCTGCATCTGGATGACGTCGTTATTTATTGCTGCGGCATAAGCCTGCTGTAAAGAGCTAAAGTACGTCGGAGGTGAACCGGCGATCCTCATGGTTCCTGTTACGGGTGTTGCGTCAAAGTTGGCGGTAATGGTTCTGGAGCCGTTCAGGGTAAATGTCAGCGGCCCATTGAGAGAGCTTGCATCCCCGCTCCATGAGCTGAAGGTGTAGCCCGTAGCAGGCGTTGGAGATAACGTTACAAGAGAGCCGATACTGTAGTTACAGCCGACTGAACAATCAGGAGTTACGGTCCCCGCTCCCGGTGGGGAGACGGTCGTTGTCAGTGTCAGTAGATTCCCATACAGGCTGGCGGTATAGGGAGCCCCGGCGTTATGGCTGATCGTCAATGTACCGGTTTCCATGGACGTTCCTCCGTCGGTAAAGGAAACTGTGATGATGCAGGTTTGACCGGCGGCGAGGTTGGTCGGACAGGTGTTACTTTGATCAAATCCGGGGCTGATGGTGATAACAGGCGTGAGTGAATTGCCGGTGATGTTCTTCAGAGTCATCGTTTGAGGCGGGCTGGCTGAGGTTTCAAAGTAAAGCAGATCAGGAACCAGGGGAGATTCACCGCTGCCAATCAGCACTTTTGAAGTAAAGGGAGCCAGAGTGAGATTACCCGTAATCTGGTTTTGATCTAAGTCCAGATATCTTTTGTTGCCCAGATCAATCTGCTGGCTGTTTTTGGTGTCGTTGTAAAGGATGGCCGATAGCGGGGTGTCGCCTGAGTTCTGGGTGAACCAGTTGGTTTTAGAGTGGCTGTCCAGGCTGCTGAAACTTTTCCATCCCGCAAAGGTGTAGCGGGTCCAATTGGGACCATACCCGATATGGTTGGTGATATAAGGCTGGAAAAAATAATTGTAATCCGAGGACAGTAGATTACTGAGGCTTGGCGTATATACTGTCCAGGCGTTGTTGGTCAGGCCATACATAATGTTGTTGCTGACGGTGGCCCGGGTGTTGCTGCCCGCCAGATTGATCTGGCCGGTATACATAGTTCCGGCGGCGGCGTTGTAAACCGTATTTTGCCGGATCTGACCGGTAGATTCCTGATATAAAATACCGGTAAAGGTAGTGTTGATAATCGAATTGCCCGTAACCAGCACGTCCCGTGAATAATTGTCGATATAAAGCCCCATCCCAAACAACGGGCGATAGGTGCTGTTGCAACCATCCGTATTGCCGGGGATATCAACAATGATATTGTTGCTGATCGTAAGGTCATGTACGGCTGAAGCAGCTAGGTTGTCATTGCCAAAAGTACGCACCCCGCCGCAATCGCCTTTGGTGTAACAGGCCTGCGTAATAACATTGCGATCAAGGGTATTGTGATGGCCGAACAGATCCACGCCGTTGTAGGCGATCTGCTCCAGTCGGTTACCGGTGATAGTATTATTGTTGCCGGTGTCGTCAGCCTTATCAATTTTTATCCGAATCCCGTCGCCATCCTCCGTGCAAGAGCCTCCACTTGCGTCATAGGCGCAGCCCAACCCGGCCGCTCCCAGGTTTTTCACCAGACCAACATTCCGAATAACATTGTCAATCAGGGTTGACTGCCGTGCGTAAACGTTGATACCCATACTGTTGGCGCGCTCGATGGTATTAGTGCTAACGGTAAGATTATAGCCTCCGCGCCAACCATCGGGTCGGCCATCCTGCGCGCTGTAAACCCACGTCATCAGGTTTATTCCGATACCATCAACATCCATGACACTATTGTTTTGCAAGGTAAGATGATGATTTTCGTAACCTGCCAAATTGGTGGGCGTAGCGATGCCGTGTCGAAACCAGCGGCGCACATCCAGATTTTCAACTCCAACATACGAAATGCCGCTGCCGGTCAAATCTTGCCCCAACATGACCCCGCCCCAGGAACGGTCATCAGTTTTCAAAACAACAGAACCCTCAATCTGACCGGCGGCTGGCGTGCCCAGTTCAGTATAGAGGTAAACCCGGTTGTTGGCCGGGTTGTAATACCACTCCCCCTCGCGGTCAAGCGTGCTTAGGTGGTTATTAAGAAAATAGCCCCAACCGGTGCAGTTGCCGTCCCAGCAATCGAGATTAGCGCCCACAGTCAGGGTTGAGCCGGAGTCGGCGGTCACTTGACGGTTGAGTATATACCAGCGCATCCCCTTAATATGCGCCACAGCGCCACTCCAATCACCGGTCGGAAGCTGGGCATCAGTGAATCGGTTGGCCGCAGGTTGGCTGTCAATGGTCGCGTAACCATCACCGGCATCAAGGTTAGGCCAGCGGCCCAGGGTAAGCCGGTCGCTATTGCGGAAAAGCTGGTTGACACCATGGGGAAATTTACCCGCATTGGCCCCGGCTGACAGGTCGGCATAATAAATAGTGCCGCTATAAGCAGACCAGCCACTAATGGATTGTGCGCCGGATACTATGGGTTTATTGATGCAACCGGCAGGGTAGGAACCGAAAGTGATCAGATTCGTCTCCGTCCCCGACTTAGTAATGGTCAGCATCTCCCCACGCCAAGTATCGCCGCATTTGAACAGCACCGTGTCGCCGGGCTGCAACGCCAGCGCGTTCACTTTAGCTATTGTTTTGAAGGGACCATCCGAACCTGTCCCTGATGACAGGCCGGTGTTGCTATCTGTGCCCTCGCTTGAGGAAACATAATAGGTGGTGTTAGTCGCGTAGATCTTGCTCTCTAAGCTGGTAACCGTGGGTATGGATGAGGCCTTAACAACCTGTTCGCTAGACGCGGCGACCACACCTTGGTAAGCATCGGTAGATTGGGGCGAGTGATCGGTATAGGACCCGGTGTCAGCGGCCCAGACTTTTTTAGGCGGGAGAGGATGCCCCAGTATAAGCCCTAGCGCCAACAACCATATGAAAACGCGTGCTTGAGAAGCTGTTTTCAGTCTCAGCATAGCTTTCCTCCCTTGGCCATAAGAAAATCAGCCCCCATAACCGGTTAACAGACAACATCGGGCCACCCTTGAATATTGAAAAGGTCATCACCTGAAGCATACTATTCTGCTTTAAAGAGTGGCCGCTTTGTATTTGAACGGTGTGGGCGGTGAGCGGGATTCACCGCTCCACCGGCCTGGTTGGGCTTATCCATTTGATTTCAGGAGATTCTATGATCCCGCTGAAATAATCAGTTTCAGAGCCTTTGCTCATCTCAACTGTCACTACTTGATCGGATGCATTGAAATATACTCGTCGGATGTGAATGCCATGATCGTCACCAGTATAAGGACCTTCCTTAATTTTCGAATATGAATAAACTACATGCTTGGGAATACGTAGAGACTCTTTCGGCTTTCCAAATAATTCGAAAATTCGTTTTGAATCTAGTCCTATCAGTTCGGCATTATTCATCTTAGTGTAACCATTATTGAATACAAAACTAACCTTGTCCTCCTCCGAGAACCAAATTCCAAGGAAAGCGTCTTTTCCATTTCCACCTACACCATGAAATTCTGCAGCTGAAGGATCAAGGCCAGCGTTACCATTAGTAAAAATCAAACAGTGTAAAAAGTTGATTTGTTTTATGTAAAGCGGTTCGCCAAGTAATTCTCTTACTTTCTGCATGTTAGTCCCAGGCTTGAGCGATGAAAGTTTGCAGTCTGAATATGGCACAGAAGCAAATATAGTGTTGAAGTTGTAATCGGTTACTTCAGGAGGGGAGCAATGCGCTGATTTATTGAACATCAGAAAAGGAGCCGCAACTATGATAATGCAACATATTATCCACTTACTCAATTTCAGTTCTCCTTTGCCCAACTCGTAATTCACCGGTTCACGCGCGCACGCGCGTGAACCACTCATCCCCCAAAATGGAACATTTCTTCAGGTCATTTTCAGTAAGCCGGTTAGAGCAAAGATGTACCATGAAAACCCGAACATGCAATCCGAATTTTCATGGTAAAACCTTGCCAGAAAGCTCATTTATCGGTCTGAAACAGGCCGGTTAAGAATACTGATCACCTCTGTGGCGATGAAAACACGGTCCCGTATGTGGCTCAACAACTCCGTTCTCTCGCATGATGTTCAAAGCGGCATTGGCCGTCGGGAATGAGGTGTTGAACACCTGCTGGATTGAGCGAACCGTGACAACCGGGTGAGCGATGAGGTATTCAGGGAGCCGGTGGGGCGTGTTGGAGGCCCGCTGCCAGCAGACCTCCAACCCCATTTAGATAAAAACTGAAAGGTTGCGATTACTGGCGGGATTTCTTCAGGTCGTCGTAGCATTTCCAGCGTTTATAGTTGTTGTCGTTCTGCTCATTCCAGAAGCAGTCTACCGCCTGTTTATCTGCCTTCCACTGTTTGTAGCACGCAAGCCCCTGGGGCTTGGAACATTCTTCCACCAGCGTACAGCCACAATCCTCCGGTGTTGGGCCGCATTGCCGCTCAAGAAATGCGGTCACGGTATCCTGGCCTTTGGGGCAGGTGAAGACCGGACCGTTTTCCATACAGGGGCCGATCACCACACCAGGTCCAAAGAGCAGATCCTTGCGAGACCAGCAGGCAGCTGCCTGTTTGCGCACCTTGCACTCTTCCGGCTCAACGGTGCCGGACAGCCCGAACTTGGGCTTGCCGTATTTTGCACAATCAAGCATTTTGGTGGTGGTGCCGATCCGCACTTCGCATTCCTTTGAGCTGCCGTTACGGCAACAGACACTGGCTCTTTCAAACAGCCGACAGCCGCACTTCTGCAGTTCAACCACGTCATAATCCCAGCAGGTCCCCACCGGAGTCAGATATTTTTTACCATTCAGCTCATTGGTGGGGCGCTGCCCACCCCTGTTTTTCAGCTCCAGTACCCGGCCTTTGACATTATGCTGCTGCTCCCAGAGACTGGTAACCTGTGCCTTGGTCGGCTCTGCAACAGCAGGTTGAGCAAACATACCAACTGCGGTGAGTACGCCGCATACCAACAAGAATAACAATCTCATGGTGCCTCCTGTCATGCTTCAAGAGAGTATCTGGTACATACGCTGAACTATAGCGGAGAATTCAACTGCCGCAACCTGCTGCAGAAAAATTACCGTAAAACCCCTCCCGGTGGGTACTTCTGCCTGACCACCAGAGCCGGATCAAAGCCCTGCTGTTTGGCCCGCTGGAGAATGGCGGCATAGAGGGTATCGTCCATGGTGCGGGTTCTGCTGAGAATCCAGAAGTATTTGCGGTTGGGGGTGCCGATCACGGCATACTCGTACTCCCTGCCCAGCTCAATAATCCAGTAGTCTCCCCGGAACGGCCAGAAGAAGGAGACCTTCAACTTCGCATTGCTGGCACTGTCAACCACCCAGGCATGGCCCTTTGACTGGCGCTGTTTGCCATCCCCGCTATCCTTGCAGCGGTTCAGTACCTCAATATCGCCGTCATCCCGCAATGTATAAATGGCACTGCTCTCCAGGCAGCCTTTTTGAAATCGGTTCGGATAGCGGGCTATCTCATACCACTGCCCAAGGTAGCGTTTCAGATCAACCTTCTGCACGGTCTGCAAAGGCGGTAGACCGGTGTCAGCCTGCGCCGATCGTCCGCCCAGGCAAACGGCTGCTATGAAAATCAGTGCAAAAAACAGTGCAACTTTCATGGTGTGCCCTACTTTCTGTTGAGCCAGGAAAAAGCAATTGCCCCGCGTGAGTAACTGCCGTTTTAAGGTTGAACTTCCTGTCATCTACTGGTACTGCCTAAACTATTACTACAGCAGTGTACCAGATTTTCAGCCAGTACAGCTGCCCAAACGAGGGAACCATGCCAACCATCCAACAACAGGCCGCACGCAATCTGACCAAACTACGGGAAACCAGACCGCTGATCCATAATATCACCAACTTTGTGGTGATGAACTTCACTGCCAACATCCTGCTGGCAGCCGGTGCTTCGCCGGTCATGGCCCATGCAGAAAATGAGGTGGAAGAGATGGTTGGCTTTGCCAGAGCGTTGGTACTGAACATCGGCACCTTAACCGATGACTGGGTTGATGCTATGGTCAAGGCCGGCAAAAAGGCCACCAGCCTGGGGGTGCCGATCATCCTTGATCCGGTGGGTGCTGGAGCCACGGCGCTGCGTACCAATGCAGCCAAACGGATACTGGCAGAGACGAAAGTCAGCGTGGTGCGGGGTAATGCCTCCGAGATCCTGGCACTGGCCGGTGCCCAGACCAACACCAAAGGGGTGGATGCTGCTGATTCGGTTGGTCAAGCCACAGACCAGGCGATCCGGCTGGCTACAGAGCTGGGGGTGCCGGTGGCCATTACCGGGCCACAGGATCTGATCACCGATGGTAAGCGGGTGATCAGGGTCAACAACGGCCATGCTTTGATGAGTAGCATCACCGGTACCGGCTGCGGCGCCACCGCCATCATTGGCGCCTTTAGCGGGGTTGATCCTGATCCGGTCTCTGCTGCTGCAACAGCCCTGGCCTACTATGGGCTGGCTGGCCAGCGGGCAGCGGCTGATGCCAATGGCCCTGGCTCCTTTATGATCCGCTTTCTGGATGCCCTGTATAACTTGCCCCCTGAGGAGCTTGAGCGCGATGCGCGAATCAGTGAATAGCTGGCTGTTGCTGAATCTGGTCACTGACCGCTCCCTAAGCCAAGGGCGGTCGTTGGTGGAGGTGGTGGCTGAAGCCGTGGCTGGCGGCGTCACCTGTGTGCAGTTACGGGAAAAAACCTGTAGCACCCGCCAGTTTCTGGATGAGGCGCTGGCGCTGAAGGCATTGCTGCAGCCACTGAGGGTGTCGCTGATCATCAATGACCGGGTGGATATTGCCATGGCAGTTGGTGCAGATGGTGTGCATCTGGGACAGAGCGATATGCCGATCAGCCATGCCCGCCATCTGCTGGGGCCGGACTGCCTGATCGGGATTTCAGCTGAATCGGTGCAGGATGCGCTTGCAGCAGAACAGCAGGGGGCAGACTACATCGGCATCAGCCCGGTCTTCAGCACCCCCACCAAGACCGACACAGCCCCGGCTTTAGGGCTGAATGGTATCAGGCAGATCCGTGAACTGGTCCGTATCCCGCTGGTGGGGATTGGCGGTATCAACCTGACTAATGCGCGGCAGGTCATTGCAGCCGGTGCTGATGGGGTTGCGGTGGTCTCGGCCATTATGGCGGCGGAATCACCGCGACAGGCGGCAGAGGTAATCAGGCGGGAGCTGGGGTAATGGGGCTGCGGATGACCTACCGCGCATGCTTAACGCTCGGCCACGAGCCTGAGCACGTGTTGGGCATTTTCACTTGATAATCAAGCCAGTTCTATCCCCAATACCCCTTTCAATTTAGTTCGATAGTACCACTGACCAAATACTTAAGATTCGCTTTAAAATCACCTTTTTCCAACTTAGGTATGAACTCTCAAACGTCGACTTAAACTTACCAATTCTAGTCTCCGCAGAGCGCATTATCATTTGCGTAGCATAATGAGCTCCCCTCCAGTTTGGTTACTATGAATGCACCTCTGGTTTTGCGGTAGATGGTATGGCCGTAATAGGGACAGGCCACCTTGCGTGGTAGCTTGGTATGTCCGTGATTGCTTCAATACACTCACGCAAAACAAAAGGCCCCCCATTACCGGAAGGCCTTTTGTCGTACTTACCTTATTGCCACTGTGGAGACTACTTCTTCTCGCAGCTGTCTTCGAAGCTGAGTGCTGCCAGCTTCTGGTAGTAGGCAAGGTGTGCCTTGGACCACTCACCGGCCTTCTTCATCATTGCCTCTGCCCCTTTGGGGTTGGCCTTCTTGAGCATCCGGTAACGGTTTTCGTTATTGGTGTACTCTTCGAAGCTGATGGTTGGGGCCTTGCTGTCCAGTTGCAGCGGGTTTTTACACTCGGCTGCCAGGGCAGGATTGTAGCGGTACAGCGGCCAGTAGCCAGACTGTACGGCCTTCTTCTGGGCATCAACACCGGCAGTCATATCAATGCCGTGGGCGATACAGTGGGAGTAGGCAATGATCAGTGACGGACCATCAAAGGCCTCGGCCTCAAGCATGGCCTTAACGCACTGAGCTGGGTTGGACAGTGCTACGGTGGCCACATAGACCGAACCGTAGGACATGGCGATCATGCCCAGGTCTTTCTTGGCCATCCCTTTACCGCCAGCAGCAAACTGGGCTACTGCACCGATCGGGGTGGACTTGGAAGCCTGGCCGCCGGTGTTGGAGTAGACTTCGGTATCCAGAACAAACAGGTTGATGTTCTTGCCGGAAGCGATGACATGGTCCAGACCACCGAAACCGATATCGTATGCCCAGCCGTCACCACCGATACACCAGACTGATTTCTTAACCAGATAATCAGCAATCGGTGCCAGCAGCTTGGCAGTGGCATCTTTACTGCCTTTGATGGCTGCCTTCAGCTTCTCAACCCGGCCACGCTGGGCTTCGATGCCTGCCTGGGTGGATTGATCAGCAGCAAGGATCTCTTTGAACAGCTTTGCATTGGCAGCAAAGGCCTTGTTCTCAGACAGGGTTACCAGATACTCACCGGCAGACTTGGTGAACTGGTCAACGGTCAGACGCATACCGTAACCAAACTCGGCATTGTCCTCAAACAGGGAGTTTGACCAGGCCGGGCCACGACCATCAGCACGCTGTGCATAGGGGGTGGTAGGCAGGTTGCCGCCGTAGATGGAAGAGCAACCGGTTGCGTTGGCAACGATCATCCGATCGCCGAACAGCTGGGTCAACAGCTTGAGGTACGGAGTCTCGCCACAACCGGCACAGGCACCGGAGAACTCGAACAGCGGGCGGACCAGCTGGTTGTTGCTGAGGGTATCCAGTTTGAGCGTACTTGCATCAACATCAGGCAGCTTCAGGAAGAAATCGAAGTTTTCTGCCTCAGAGGCACGCAATGGTGGCTGGAAGGTCATATCCAGCGCCTTGTGCTCTGCATTGGTCTTGTCCTTGGCAGGACAGTTGTGGGCACAGGCGCCGCAACCGGTACAATCTTCCGGTGCAACCTGTACGGTCAGCTTCTTGCCTTCCTGACCCTTGATCTTGCAATCAGCAGACTTGAAGGTCTTGGGAGCATCCTTCAGCAGTTTGCCGTCAAAAGATTTCATCCGCACTGCTGCGTGTGGGCAGACAAAGGAGCAGATACCGCACTGGATACAGAGTTTCTCATCCCAAACCGGGATTTCAGTGGCGATGTTGCGCTTCTCGTACTGTGAAGTTGCAGTGGGGAAGGTACCATCAGCAGGCATCTTGGACACCGGCAGCTGGTCGCCCAGACCGGCCACGATCACACCGGTAACATCCTTGACGAACTTAGGAGCCTTGCTGGAAACAGCAGCAGCCATCTTCAGCTTGCTGGATGCCTTGCTCGGTACCTTTACTTCATAGAAGTTGTTCAGGCCGGCATCAACCGCCTTGTAGTTCATCTCCAGAACTTTTTCGCCAGCCTTGCCATAGGACTTCTTGATGGCGCCTTTGATGGAATCAACCGCATCTTTCAGCGGAATGATATTGGAGATCTTGAAGAACGCGGTCTGCATGATCACGTTAATACGGGGTCCGAGGCCGATTTCATTGCCCAGCTTAACGCCATCGATCACGTAGAACTTGAGTTTCTTGGCTATAATCTGCTGCTGTACTTCCTTCGGCATGGTGTCCCATACCTCTTCCGCAGAGAAAGGGGCGTTCAGCAGGAAAGTTGCGCCGGTCTTGGCTTTGGCCAGCATGTCGTACTTCTCCAGGAAGGAGAAGTTGTGGCAGGCCACAAAGTCTGCCTCTTGCACCAGGTACGGGGCGCGGATCGGCTTTTTACCAAAACGCAGGTGCGAGGTGGTCATGGAACCGGCCTTCTTGGAGTCATACACAAAGTAAGCCTGAGCGTTGTTATTGGTTTCTTCACCAATGATCTTGATGGAGTTCTTGTTGGCGCCAACAGTACCGTCGGAACCGAGACCGAAGAACATCGCCTCATAGGTGCCGGGCATCGGGTTGGTGAAGGAGTAATCAACCTTGAGGCTGCTATTGGTGACATCTTCCTCAATACCAACCACAAACTTGTTCTTTGGCTTGGCTGACTTCAGGTTGTCCAGCACGGCCTTGGCCATGGCCGGGTTGAACTCTTTGGAACCGAGACCATAACGACCACCAACGATGACCGGATAGCCCTTCATCTTCAGCTTGCCGGAAGCCATTGCCTCGCCGATGGCGGTGCGAACATCCAGATAGATCGGTTCGCCCAGTGAACCAGGCTCTTTGGTACGATCCAGAACAGCAATCTTTTTGACGGTCTTTGGCAACGCCTTGATGAAGGCGTCCAGTGGGAAGGGGCGATACAGACGGATTTTCACCACGCCGACCTTCTCACCTTTTTTAGCCAGGTTCTCAACAGTGTCCTGAACAACATCAGCACCGGAACCCATCACCACCACAACACGCTCGGCATCCTTGGCGCCAACATAATCAACCAGCTTGTACTTGCGGCCGGTCAGCTTGCCAAACTTGTCCATCTCTTCCTGAACAATCTTCTCGCAAACAGGGTAGAAGGGGTTGACGGTCTCGCGACCCTGGAAGTAGACGTCCGGGTTTTGGGCAGTACCACGCATGACCGGCTTGTCAGGGTTCAGGCCCCGTGCCTTATGCTCAGCGATCAGCTTATCGTCAACCATGGCCCGCATCTCATCAAAGGAGAGCTCAACCACTTTCTGGATTTCGTGGGAGGTGCGGAAACCATCAAAATAATGCAGGAACGGAAGCCGGGCACGCAGGGTGGAGGACTGGGCGATCAGGGCAAAGTCCATAACCTCTTGCACGTTGTTGGAGCAGAGGAAGGCCCAGCCAGTTGAGCGGCAGGACATTACGTCGGAATGGTCACCGAAGATCGACAGTGCCTGGGCAGCGATGGCGCGAGCCGAGACATGGAATACGGTGGAGGTCAGCTCGCCGGCGATCTTGAACATGTTGGGGATCATCAGCAAGAGGCCCTGGGAGGCGGTGAAGGTGGTGGTCAGAGCGCCAGCCTGCAGGGCGCCGTGCACAGCACCGGCTGCGCCGCCTTCTGACTGCATCTCAACCACGGACGGGACGTTGCCCCAAATGTTCTTCTCACCCACGGCGCTTTTGGCGTCGGAGATCTCACCCATGACCGAGGACGGGGTAATCGGGTAAATGGCAATAACTTCGTTGGTGGCGTGGGCCACGTGGGCTGCGGCGGTGTTACCGTCGATGGTGACCATCTTCTTGCTCATGCTGCTCCTCCTGTTGATGTGGTACTGATAATGTCCGATGCTGAACGGATCTAAAGTTCGCTTCTTCCCTTCATGGCCCACTGCACTGTGGCAGGGTCCACAAATTCGATATCACTGCCCAGCGGGATGCCGTGTGCCAGCCGGGTGACCCTGACCCCCAGCGGCTTTAGCTGTCGCGCCAGGTAAAGGGCGGTTGTTTCACCTTCCACCGTAAAGTTGGTGGCAATCACCACCTCCTCCACCGTGCCCTGTTCAATCCGCGTCAGAAGTTCCTTGATCCGCAGATCATCAGGATTGACGCCATGTAACGGCGAAATCGCCCCCTGCAGCACATGGTAGCTACCGTGATAGGCGTTGCTCCGTTCCAGAGCCAGCATATCCTGCGAGGTCTCAACCACACAGATCACACTGCTGTCACGGCTGCCGGTGCAGATGGGACAGGGGTCCTGCTCAGTCAGTGCAAAACAGACAGAACAGGCACACACCCGCTCCTGGACCTGAACAAGCGCCTCTGCCAGGGAACCAAGATTCTGGGGTGACTTAAGGAGATGAAATGCCAGGCGCAGGGCGGTACGTTCGCCAATCCCGGGAAGTTTCTTCAGTTCTCCCACCAGCCGTGTCAATGTTGGGGCATGTTGTAGCATAGAATAATGGCCAGATAAAACAATTTTTTATAATTATAGTGTGGTTAAAAATATGCAGACGAAGGGAGCCCCGCGTCTGCACGTTTCCATTGAAATCAGCCAGTTCAATTACAGCACGAGTAAAAGCTGGATAACTAGAACAGGCCGGGAATACTCATGCCGCCGGTGATTTTTGACATCTCTCCGGACAGCTCGGCATGTACTGTTTTTAATGCCTCGTTTACGGCTGCGATGATCAGATCCTGCAGCATCTCAACATCATTGGGATCAACCGCCTCAGGCTTGATGGTCAGTGATTTAATCTCATTCTTACCGTTCACCACAACGGTTACAGCCCCACCGCCAGCTGTTGCAGAAGCCTCTTTCAGGGCTGCTTCTTCCTGCAGTTTCGCCATCTTCTGCTGGATCATCTGGGCCTGCTTCATAATTCCTGCCAAACCTTTAGACATGGTGTAACTCCTCCTTTGGTGTCATCTGAAACGATGTTACGCTACACAGCATTACAGCTCTTTAATTTCAACGATCTCTCCACCAAGTACCCGTAATGCCTCTTGCACCACCGGGTGCTCATTTACTTCACGCTGGATTGAGTCCCGTCGCTGCTCCTCATCATGCTTTTTTTTTTCAGCCAGTGAACAGGGGGATGCACCATCGCCAGCCGCTGTAATCGACACGACCTTGACCACGGTGGGCTGGTGCATGTACAGGGCAGCCAGTGCATCAACCGCTTTTTTGTTATCAACATCCTGCAGGCTGGTCAGATAGTAGGAGCCTTCCGGAAAGCCGATCTCGATCCGATCCGGGGCATAGGCCAAGGGTGAGCCATGCTCAAGCAGTGCCCCTAAAGCAGGTTTCTGCTCCAGGCAGAAGGTGACAAAACGCTCCCACCCCCCGCCAACACCACCAGCAGGTGCCACCGGTGCTGGTGCAACTGACGCAGCAGCAGCTTCCTGACGGGGTGGAGCTATGTTTCTGGGGGTTGATTGCTGCGCCGTAGCCGGGGCAGACCACAGCTCCGGGGTCGTCTGGGCAATGCCGGTTTCCAGATGTTTAATCCGATCAAGCAGCTGTTGGATCGGCAGCACCGGTTGCAGGTTCGCCATCTTCAGCAGGGCCATCTCCAGCAACAACCGCGGAAACGAGGCGTGGGCCATCTCACCTTCAGCCTTAACCAGCAGGGTCAGGCGACGCTGAATATCGGCAGCACTCTGTTCCCCGGCCTGCTGTCGCAACTCTTCAAGCTCTGCTTCTGCCAGATCAAGGATCTCGCCAGGTTTGGGAACCGAGCGGATAATCAGCAGATTGCGGAAATGGATGATCAATTCCTGGGTAAACTGGCGCACATTATAGCCAAAGGCATCCACCCGGCGCACACCTTCCAGCGCCCCCTGGGTATTGCCAGCAAAGACCGCGCTGGAAAGCTCTGCCAAAAGGCGTCGATCCACCACCCCAACCAGCGTGGCCACATCCTCATCAGCCACGGTATTGCCGCAGAAGGCCAGCACCTGATCAAAACAGGTGATGGAATCCCGCATGCTGCCGTCACCCTTGCGGGCAACCAGAGCCAGAGCGGCATCACTGATGACGATCCCTTCCTGATCAGCAATCTCGCGCAGACGACCAACAATCTTGATCAGCGGCACCCGTTTGAAATCAAAACGCTGGCAGCGGGAGAGGATGGTAATCGGCAGTTTGTGCGGTTCAGTGGTGGCAAAGATGAACTTGACGTGGGGCGGCGGTTCTTCCAGCGTCTTCAACAGGGCGTTGAAGGCGTTGGTGGAGAGCATGTGCACTTCGTCAATGATATAGATCTTGTAGCGGCTGTGGGAGGGGAGATAGCGGCTGTTGTCCCGCAGTTCACGGACATCATCCACACCGGTGTTGGAGGCACCGTCAATCTCGAAGACATCGGTGGAGCTGCCGTCAGTGATCTCTTTGCACTGTGGACAGACATTGCAGGGCTCCAGCGAAACACCCTGCTCACAGTTAAGGGCCTTGGCCAGAATACGGGCCGTACTGGTCTTGCCAACCCCCCGGGCACCACTGAACAGAAAGGCATGGGCTACCCGGCCGGTATCAATGGCATTCTGCAGGGTACGGCTGACATGCTCCTGACCGGTTAATCCGGCAAAGGTTTGTGGGCGATATTTGCGGGCAAGGACTTCGTAGGACACGGGTGACTTCCTGAACGTGGACATGCAGTACAAATAAGTTGTGGACGGAGATGATAGCCGGGTTTACCTGCGGCACACAGCGACAGCCGCTGCCGTTGCTTCCTTCCGGACCTGGCGGAGTTCACAGCCTGCCGTTGCGCAGGGCCCGGCTATCATCTCCGTCCACAAACAGAAAATGCTGAGGATTGAGCAGGTTGTCTGCATACCATACCGCTACGGTTTTGTCAAAACCTGTTCAACCTATCAGCACTGCTTCAAACAGCCGGTTCATACTTGCAGTGCTGCCGGGCTGTGTTAAACTCCTGCCAACTTTGCGTCCATGGAGGCTGACCAGCCCATGCCATATCAATCACTATCAACCCACATACTACTGATTATCTGCCTGTTCTTATCTTCTACCGTGGCGACCCATGCGGCTCAAACCGACAATCAACCGACGGCACAAACCACGGCTACGGTGGTGGTTTTCAACCGTCCGGTGGTTGAATTCCGTGCTCCATTGCTGGGGGTTCCGATTGGAGAGCGGGCACAGCGGGCCAGTGAGGTATTGCGCCGTATGCTGGCTTCCAGCACCAGCGGCAAGGTCACCACTCAGCAGATTCCCCAGGGGATTTCCATTATGCTGGACGGGGTACTGGCCTTTACCATGGTGCCTGAAGATGCTGACCCACTGAAACAGGAATCCCTGGAACAGGCGGCCAAAAATGCCGTAGCCGCCCTGGAACTGGTGGTCCGGGAAACCCGAGAAGCACGCGACCTGAAGCTCTTAATGCATGCAACAGGCTTTGTGCTGGCTGCCACCCTGGCATTTCTGCTGCTGGTCTGGCTGCTGCACCGGGCCAGAAAATGGCTGACCTTCCGCCTGGCCAGTCTTGCCCATACCCATGCAGAACGTCTCAGCGTGGGTGGCGAGTCGCTGATGAACCGCGAGCGACTGCTGCAACTGGTGCGGCGGGCAGTCACACTGGCATACTGGGCACTGGTCCTGTTTCTGTTCTACGACTGGCTGGGTTTTACCCTGGGACGGTTTCCCTATACCCGGCCCTGGGGAGAGCGACTGACCCAGTATCTGCTTGATCTGATCGCCCGCTTTGGGGGCGCCATTGCCCGCACCATACCGGATCTGCTGGTGGCAGTCCTGATCTTCCTGATCGCCAAGTTCATCATTGACCTCCTGAAAACCGTCTTTGAGCGGGTTGAGCAGGGCAAGCTGCAGCTGGCCTGGCTGGACCAGGACACGGTCAGCCCCACCCGTCGCCTGATCTCGGCCGGTATCTGGCTCTTTGCCCTGGTAATGGCCTATCCCTACCTGCCCGGCTCCGGCACTGAGGCGTTCAAGGGGCTTTCGGTACTAATCGGCCTGATGGTCTCGTTGGGGGCTTCCAGCCTGGTGGGTCAGGCGGCCAGCGGCCTGATCCTGATGTACACCCGCACCATTCGGGCCGGTGAGTATGTCCAGATCTCCGGTCACCAGGGCACTGTCATGGAGCTGGGGCTGTTCACCACCCGGATCCGCACCGGCCTTGGTGAAGAACTAACCCTGCCCAATGCCCTGATCCTCGGCAATGTCTCCCGCAACTACTCCCGCACCGTGGGTGATGGCTTTATACTGGAGACCGGCGTGACCATCGGCTATGACACCCCCTGGCGCCAGGTACATGCCATGCTGATTGAGGCTGCAACACGCACCCCCGGTGTACAGTCTGATCCCGGCCCCCGTGTCTTTCAGACCGCCCTGTCTGACTACTACCCCGAATACCGGCTGGCCTGTCAGGTTTTGCGGACAGGACCAACCCAGCGTGCCGAGGTATTAAGCACCCTGCATGCCAATATTCAGGATGTCTTTAACGAGTATGGCGTACAGATCATGTCGCCCCACTATCTGGGAGATCCCCCTGAAGCGAAGATAGTACCCAAAGAGCAGTGGTATCAGGCACCTGCCCAGAAAGCGGAACCGTAATGCCGCAGGCATTTGTACCGCTTACCAACGTCGATGCCATCAGCCGGGCACTGGAACGTCTGACCGTAGCGGTTGACGATCCACTGCCGCTGCTGGTGCAGCTGTTTGATGCAATACGGCCTGAGCGTAGCCGGGACCATGCAGAGGCGTTGCAGCGTTGGCGCAGGATGTTGCAGCTACTGACTATCCCCCGCTACCACGATGGTCTGCGTACCGCCCTGCTGACGCTGTTTGCCCAGCGCCGCCAGCTGTCGCTTTACAGCGAATCCGGCCTGCTGCCTAACACCGGTTTTTTCTCTGAACTGCATCGCAAGCTGGTGCATCGCATCCTGCCGGAACTGGCAGATCCTGCTGAGCTGCGGGACTGTATCCGACTGCTGTTTCATCGACCAGGCGACGGGGTCTGGCTGAGCACGATCCCCCTTGAAGAGCAACTGGCCTTTTGGCAACTGCTGACACCACCTTCACCACGGATGCTGGAGCAGCTGAGCGAGGCCTGCCTGGTACTGTCCCACCGGATCTGCGCCATGGGGCTTGAACCGGAACTGCTGCGGGTACTGCCACAGCTGAAGACAAGCCGTTCTCCGTTTCTGGCACTGCATGAAGAGCTGGCCTGGTTCACCGTCGAGGCGTTGCGGATTGAGGATGAGACCTCCCCCAATGAAGAGGACAAACGGCACCTGTTGGTGCTGACTGACCAATGCCACGAGGTAGTACGTCGTGCCCATCAGCAGGCAACCGCCGTGGCCGGCACCAGCATGTCGCTGACCTTTCTGCTGACCAGACTTGAGCAGCACCTGCAGCGGCTTGAGCTATTGGTGGAGGTGCTGGCGATCCGGGTGCAGACCGTACCGGACAGCCTGGTGGTGGAACGCTGGAGCGCTTTTCTGGCTGATGCGGTGCTGGGTGAGCTGCGGCGCAACAGCCTGAGCAAGCATTTTGCCGATCTAAGCGGCCAGATGGCACTACTGGTTACAGAAAATGCCGCCCGGACCGGAGAACACTACATCGCCTCGGATCGGCAGGAGTGGTGGGGGATGCTGCGGGCCGCTGCCGGGGCAGGAGTAATCATCGCCCTGCTGGCGCTGGTGAAGATCAAAGGGGCTGGCCTGCATCTGCCGATCCTCAGCCAGGGGTTGCTGAACGGCCTGATCTATGGGGGTGGTTTTCTACTGGTGCATCTGCTGCACTTTACCATCGCCACCAAACAACCGGCCATGACCGCTGCTGCCATTGCCGCAACCGTCTCCCAAACCAGGGGACGGCTACGGGATCAGGAGCGGCTGCTGGAGCTGATGATAAGCACCGCCCGCAGCCAGTTTGCAGCAGTACTGGGTAATGTTGGCGTGGCCTTCCCGCTGGCATTGCTGATCGGCCTGGTGGTCGGCCTGCTGCAGTATGAGCCGGTCTCATCGGCAAAGGCCCATACTCTGGCCCAGGAACTGAACCCGTTTACCACACTTTCGCTCTTCTATGCCGCCATCGCCGGTATCTGGTTGTTTGTAACCGGCCTGATCTCCGGCTATATCGACAACCTGTCAGCCCATAGCCAGGTCGGCCCGAGGATTGCCCGGCTGCCCTGGCTTAAGCGGCTAACCGGCGCAGCTGGTGCCGGACGGATCGGCAGCTATATCAGCAGCAATGCCGGCGGCCTGACCGGCAACCTGTTTTTCGGCCTGATGCTGGGGGTTACCCCGGCGGTTGGCCAAATGCTAGGTCTGCCACTGGATATCCGCCACATCGCCTTTTCAGCAGCCAATATCGGGTATGCTGTGGCCAGATTCAATTTTATACTGCAGCCATCCCTGCTGCTCTCAGCTGTAGCCGGAGTCATGCTGATCGGCCTGATCAACCTGCTGGTCAGCTTTTCCCTGGCGCTCTGGGTGGCCATGCGCTCACGGGGGGTGCCATTCAGCTCTGTCCGTTCGCTTCTTTTGCCGCTACGCCGCCGTCTGTTCAGCCATCCCCTGGAATTTATGCTGCCGGTGGAGCCGCGCCAGGAGCCCCGTACCCCCTGATATTAATTGGCCTGATAATAGTACCGGTTCAGATCCAACAAACCGCCATGTGTTGTATTTTCACTGTCAAATCGTTTTTGAAACCAATCGTAGGAATCCCAGAAACGCTCATCAGCCCGGTTGATCCCATATTTACCAAGTCTCGCCAGATCCTCCGGTGTCCCCTTGAAATTTGCCAGCAGATCAAAGAAATCCGGCAGATTATTCTCTGTCACATCAAAAAAGTAGTTGGGATACGGACCGATCAGGCCGGGGATAAAATCGGCATCATCCTTGGTCGGGTCCAGACGGCCATCCTCGCCAAACAGGAAGGCCACGTTATCATGCCAGCGGTTGATCACAATTGAATGAACCAGATCTTTGCCGTTGTTAAGTCGAATCCGCAGATAGGCAAGGTTTGAGTTGGAGTCGTTGACCATCGCCACAAACGGCATGCCGGGCCGGGCAAGGGAGCGGAAGGCCCGCATATAGTCACCCATGGTGCGGAATTTTTCCGGCAGTTTTGGATAGCTGGCCCCGGCCCGCAGGTAGTTAATCGGATCAAAGCCGATACCGGTTGCCGGCAACAGGTGCTTGTCCACAACATGCTCAACAAATTCCCGCTTGGGGTCACTGGTGGCAAAGGTGATCTTCGCTGGTCGTGGCGAGGGAAAGTAATCCACTTTTTTCAGATCAAGCCCCAGATACCAGGACTGCATCAGCTCCTGCCGTTTGTCCGCTGGCAGGAAATCAAGAAAGCTGCTCTCTCCTTCCATCCGCAGCGTATCCATGTACAATCGTAATGACAGCTGGTGGGCAACGTTGCCATAGACATCAAATCCGGCCACCAATGCGTAGTAAATCCGCTCCAGCAGGGGATAGTCAATCACCCAGAGCGTCTTGGGCAGGTTGCCCAACGCCCCTTTGTGTACGGTGGCATTATCAAAATGGCGGTAAATCGTCAAAAGTGGTGCATCAGTGGCCTGATTGCCCTTCCAGATAGCACTGTAATCCTGTCCGGCATAATGATGGGCTGCATAGAAATTCTGCCGCGCCTGGTAAAAAGTAAGTGCCCCCTTACTATAGCGATCCGTAACCGCCGAGAAGATCCCCATATTACTGCCCTGCTCAATCGGCATCCGCAGGTTGTCGTTAAGCAATCTGATAAAACCGGGATAGGTAACCGCCAGATCATGGTCAGGGTCCATGAACATCACCCAGAAGTGGTCGTTGATCACGTTCAGGGCGATTTGCCCCTTACAGACCGGACCATGGACAAAGGTCATGATAATATACTGGGCATTATCCAGCAGAAACTGATAGCGGGAGCGGGGCGGAATCTGCTCAAAAGAGCGAAACGGATTGGCGCTCAACTGTGCTTCGTAGCCCACCAGATGTGGGGTTTGCAACCACTCCGGCTGGATAAACAGTTCCTGAATCCGCTTCATTCGGGCATCATCCAGCTCAACAACCATATGGGTCTTGTGGACGATGGTTGCATGAATTTTTCTGAAACGGTAGTAGACCCGTGGCACACCGGGATCATCGTAGGGCCGTACGCTTGGGATCAGGTCCAGCGGATTGCCAAGTGCGGTGCGGGAACGGACCAGCTCATAAAACTCATTGGTACTGGTAGCAAATTTCAGGTGAGCCAGAAAGAGATGTTCGTACAGATAGCGAGCGGTCATGCCGTGCTTGGCATCGTCCTGATTCAGAAATGACTCCCACTGGCCTATGGCACGGGCATCTGCTGCTTTGGGGCTGGTTAGGGCTGACTGTTGCGCCTGGTCCGGTCCTGTAGCCCCCTGCATCAGCCAGCCTGCAATCAGATTAAATTCATCCTGCTTCAGGGGCGGAAAACCAAACGGCATACCGCGATTGGGGTGCTTGGCAAGGTAGCCGCCTAATTCGCCCTGATCCTTGGCACAGGTCAGATCATCAACTTCAGACCGGTATTCACCGCTGCTTTTGGGATTTTTGATCTTGTGGGCCAGCATCTGGATCATCAGCGAATCATTCAAATTGCCGGACACCGTACTCTGGGTGACGCTGAAGAACTGTTTTTTTCTCCACTGTTCCGTTGTCTGGGCATCAATAAACAGGCGGGTCGGCTCCATGGTATGCAGGCGGGAAGCGTTATACACCGCCTGCTTTGAGGCACCGCGGTCAAGCCCCTCAAAAGAATCAAGCTTAAGTTGACAGGGCGAGTTGTAGCAGGAATGGCAAACCGTGCAACGCTTATCCAGCAACGGCTTGACCTCTTTCTGGTAGTTAATCTGGTGGGTGGGGGGCGTTATCACCACCGGCGGCAGCGGCTTGGCAAAGCAGCCCGCCAGAACCAGGGTCAGTAACAACAGGGCACAACGAAAAAGCGGGGAGACAGGACGCATACGAGCTGTCCTCCTTAACATGATGGGTGATGGATACAAAAAAAGGGCTACGACAGTACATGCGTAGCCCTTTGAATAGTATGGCGGAGAGGCAGGGATTTGAACCCTGGGTACGGGATTAGCGTACACACACTTTCCAGGCGTGCTCCTTCAGCCACTCGGACACCTCTCCAGGAAGAACTTTTTTATTTACAGGAATAGGCTCTGTTTGTCCAGAATTTTGATGAGGGGCTTTTCAGGGGCATCAAATAGGGGTACAGTACACGGCATGGATACGGTCAAGCATATCGGTATTATTGTGGCAATGCCTGAGGAACGGGTTGCCTTGGTCAAGCGGCTGCAGCAGGTCAAGCGGCGTCTGATGGACGGCACCCCTTTTTATCAGGGTCTGCTGGAGGGGCGTAAGGTTACCGTAGTTGAAGGCGGCATGGGAACCGCTGCCGCCGCCCGCGCAGCACGGCAGCTGATTGGCACAGACCGACCAAGCATACTGTTGTCTGCAGGATTCTGCGGTGCCATTCGCCCCGGCGCCCAGGTGGCCGATCTGATACTCTGCAAGAAGCTCTTCACCGACAACGAAAACGGCCTGCACGAAGTGACTCTGCCGGGGAGCGAACTGACCACTGCACGGTTGTCCGCTGAACTGCAGCACAGAGGGTTACGGACCTGGCAGGGCAGCTTTATTACCACCGGAAGGATCGTCACCAAAAGTGCCTGTGCCGAAACCCTGCCTGAAAACCTGCCGACCCCGGTGCTGGAGATGGAGAGTGCCGCCGTTGCTTTGGCCGCTGCCGCCGCAGGGATCCCGTTTTTAGGGATACGTGCCATCAGCGATGATGCTGCCGAAGAACTGGGCTTTTCGCTGGATGAGCTGACCGATGAACAATTACGAATCAGTATTCCCCGCGTATTATTCACCTGCCTGAAAAAACCACGCATTATCCCCCAACTGGCACGTTTGGCCGCCAACAGTGGCAAAGCCGGGAAAAACCTTGGTATCGCCCTGCAGCAGATCCTACCGATGCTGTAGTCAGCGTACCGCTTGACCGCACCAATTTCTGCCTGTTTTCCCCTGCATAACTTGCTTGCATTAGCACCAAACTGCGGTACGCTTCTCCCTACAACCTTGGCACATAAAGCGATACCTGCCACGCCACACTGACCTGCTTTGTTCGGCTTTAAAAGAGGTGCGTACGGTGGAAATCAATATGATCCTCCAGAAGCTGCACGGACTTTTCCTGGGAACCCTGCGCCGTCAGCTGATCTTCGGTGTAGCGGTGGTACATGCCCTGATGATGACCCTGTTCGTCGGCGACCTGACCATGCGGCAAAAGGCGCTGTTGCTGGAGCGCCAGACCGAACAGGCGGTTGCGCTATCCGCCACTCTGGCCACATCATCGGCTGGCTGGCTGGCAGCAAATGACCTTGCAGGGTTACAGGAACTGGTAGAGGCGCAACGCCACTATCCCGAACTTCAGTTTGCCATGCTGCTGAATACAGAAGGAAGGGTTCTGGCCCATACTGACCGTTCCCGCATCGGCCTTTACCTGCTTGATCTGCCCAAGACATCACAGCAGACCATACTTTCAAAAACTCCTGCCCTGGTTGATAACGTGGTCCCCGCCATGATCGGCAGCAGACAGGTCGGTTGGGCCCGGGTTGGTGTTGGCCAAAGGGAGGGAAGCAGAAAGCTGGCGGAGATCACCAGAAACGGTATCTTCTATGCCCTGACCACCATCGTCATCGGGTCGCTGATCGCCTGGCTAATGGGCCGCCGGATTACCAGCAGACTTTACCTTGTCCAGCAGACCATTGATGAAGTCAGCTCCGGGAACCGGAGTGTCCGCTCCTCAGTACCGGGGGATGACGAGGCCGCCGTCATGGCGCGGGAGTTCAACACCATGCTGGATCGGCTGGATGCGCGGGATGTCGAGCTGCGCACCAGTGAGGAGCGCTACCGTCTGGTTTTTGAAAACTCGCCGGTCTCGATCTGGGAAGAAGATTTCTCCGGAGTACGGGAATTTTTCAACCGTCTGAAGCAACAGGGAGTCACCGATCTCGATGAGTACTTCAACCAGCACCCGGAAGCGGTGCAGCAGTGTGCGGAGCTGACGAAGATCGTCAATGTAAACCATGCTGCCTTGGCATTACACGGGGCAGCAAGCAAGGAAGAGCTGTTAGCAGGTTTAGTCAATACCTTTACTCAGGAGTCGTTCGAGACCTTCCGACGGGAATTGATCTGTCTCTGGAACGGAGGGACCGAAATGGTGTGGGATGCTGTGGTCAAGACGCTTACAGGCGTCCCGCAATACGTGACGGTCTATTTCTCGGTCTGCCCCGGCTATGAAGAGTCACTTGCCAAAGTTATCGTCTCACTTGCCGACATCACTGCACGCAAACGGGCAGAAGAGGGGCTTCTTACACTGAACGATGAGCTTGAAGAGCGGGTACTACAGCGCACCGCTGAACTGGCTGATAAAAACGAAGAGCTGCAACGGATGAACAAAATCTTTGCGGGCAGGGAACGGCGGATGGCTGAATTGAAGGAGCAGATCAAGGCATTAGAAAAAATGACAACAGCATCTGAAAGGAGCCTTTAAGATGCATATAATCAGATTGCTGACCCTCATTGCACTGGCGGTAATGCTAACGGCAGGTAGCGCATGGGCCAAAGAGTACCGCATCGGCGTGTTGTACTGGTCCAGCAACATCCCCGGCCAGGTGGCCATGAGCAGGGGACTTGAGGCTGAGGCCAACAAGATAAATGCCCAGGCAACGGCTAAGAACAGACCGACTGTCAAGCTGGTGATACGGACTGCCGGGGATGGCGCAAACGGAATTGAAAACCAGATCCGCCAGATGAAGGAGCTGATCCGAGCCAAAGTGGATCTGCTGATTGTGCAACCCACCGACAACGCAGCTCTGGCCGAACCGTTGCGTCTGGCCAACCAGGCCGGGATCAAGGTGGTTGCCTATGATCAGTATATCAGCGGCGGCACCCTGGCGGCCTACCGGACCTCTGACAATTACCAAGCCGGCTATCTGGACGGCGAGTATATCGCCGCAAAATTCCCCAAGACAAAGGAACTGCGCGTGGTGCTGGTGGAATACCCCCATGTCTCCTCCACGGTGGAGCGGGTCAACGGTTTTCTGGAGGCTCTGGAGCAGGCCGGGCAAAAATACCGGGTACTGAAGTCATACACCGCTGTTGAACCGGTTGGCGGGACAAAGGCCGGTGCATGTATCCTGAAGGATTTCCCGGCCCGTGGCTCCATTGACGTGGTCTTTACGGTTAACGACGGCGGTGGGCTGGCGGTGGTGGACAAGCTGGCCAAGGCCGGTAGAAACGAGATCATGGTAGCCACTATCGACGGTGATCCTGCCTCAGTCAAAAACATCCGGGAAGGTCGACTGACAGTGATCGACTCAGCCCAGTTCTGCGGACCCCTTGGCGCTGAGGCGCTCAAGGCGGGCTATGCGCTGCTTAACAACGAAAAGGCCCCCTACCATGCGCTGGTGCCGGTATTCCCGATTACCAAAGAAACCCTAAAACAGTATCCCGGCTGGATGGGGCCGATCCCCCCGGCCTTTACCAAACCCTGGAAAAGTCCTGTACCGCAATGGCGCGGTGTTATGCGCGTTGTGAAACCGTAATACGATCAGAAAAAAGGCCGTCCCATGACCACCTCACGTAACCCGATCATCGACCGGGTAGACAGAAAACTTGCCTTCAGCTTCGGTGCCTTGACCCTGGTGCTGATGCTGCTGGTCACCAGCGTATCAAGCTACCTGTTCATCAGGCTGCAATCCCGGGAAGAAGACCGGCTGGCCGGAGCGCTGGCCAGGATCATTGGCGAATCAGTCAGCAAGGTCAGCTTCTCCGGCACCTATCATGCCCGCCTTTTTGTTGAGGAAATCAAGGCCAAAACCCCTGAGATCGACGCTGTTTCTGTTGAATCAACCGACGGCCGGATCATTGCGCACAGCGATCCCTCCCATAATGGCAGAGCGGTAAACGGCGAAGACCTTGCCATGCTTAAAACATCTCTTGCCGGCAAGACAACGGTGGTCAGTGAACGCACAACCGCACGTGGTGCAACGGTAAAGATCATTGTGCTGCCCTATGGCGGTGGCATTGATGCCGATATCGCCGGCGTCATCCGGTTGGTGGTTAATGTTGACAAGACACGCCAGGACCAACAATCCGGCATCATCGGCATGCTGCTGATAACCGTGCTGCTCTCCTGCGTGGCCGTCTTTATCATCCTGCTGCTCAGCAGACATTTTGGCTCGGCAGTCAAGGAACTGGCCATGCAGTTGCAGGCCATCCTCGATAACTCTCCGGCCTTGATCTACGTGAAAGACCGCGAGGGACGCTATCAGTTCGTTAACAAGGCCTGGCGCGAACTTTTTTGCACCAGCGGCGATAACGTCAAAGGTAAGACCGATCTTGAACTGTTCCCGGAGGAAACTGCACGCCAGTCTATGGCAAACGATCAGCTGGTCATAAATTCAGATACTCCGTTAACGATTGAAGAGCAGGCCCTGGTTGGAGGTGAGCTGCGCCATTATCACGGCACCAAGGTTGCGGTGCGGGATAGCAGTGGCACCACCTACGGACTTTGCGGCATCTCAACAGATGTATCGGAACGCAAACAGGCCGAAGACACCCTCCGTGAAAGTGAGGAACGCCTCCAGCTTGCTACCCAGAGCTCTGGAATAGGAATCTGGGACTGGGATCTCGTCACCGATAGCCTGGTCTGGGATGAGAGCATGTACCGCCTCTACGGCCTCCGGCGCGAGGATTTTAGCGGCGCTTACGAAGCCTGGTTCCGCTGCATCCACCCCGACGACACGCACTTGACCAGCGACGCCATCCAGGCTGCACTTCTCGGAGAAAAGGAATATGCCCCGGAATTTCGGATTGTTCGACCGGACGGCACCGTCAGGCTTATCCAGGCTGCGTCTAAAACTTTCAGGGATCCAGACGGCAAACCACTGCGCATGATCGGCACCAACCTGGACATTACCGAACGCAAACAGGCGGAGGAGCAGATCAGAAAGCTGAATGACGAACTTGAACAGCGGGTACAACAACGCACAGCAGAACTGATGGAGCGGAGCCGCGAGCTGCAGGACAACCAGCAGGCCCTGATAAATATTGTGGACGACCTGAACCAAAAGACTGAGGAGCTCGAACAGGCCAATGCAAAATTGCATGACCTGGATCAGCTGAAATCCATGTTCATCGCCTCCATGAGCCATGAGCTGCGGACACCGCTTAATTCGATCATCGGTTTTTCCAGTATTATCCGTGATGAATGGCTTGGTCCGGTCAATCCTGAACAGAAGGAAAATCTTGATACCATCCAGCGTTCAGGGAAACATCTGCTGAGCCTGATCAATGATGTAATCGACGTTTCCAAGATTGAGGCAGGCAGGATTGAAGTACGTCTGGAAGAGTTTGATCTGTATGACCTGTTGATGGAAGCGGTTCAGTATCTGGAAAAAGATCTCCGTGAAAAACAGCTGGATCTGCACCTGAACATAGATCATCGCCCGGTCTGTACTGACCGGCGCAGGTTATTGCAATGTGTTATCAATCTGCTGAGTAACGCCGTGAAATTTACTGAGCAGGGCGGGATCACCGTTACGGCACAGTTTATGGCAACCGGACCGGTTGTGATCGCTGTTCAGGATACCGGCATCGGCATTGCCGAGGAGGATATTCAGCAGCTCTTTAAGCCGTTTGTACGGATCACGTCACTGCTGAAAACCGTTACGCCAGGCACTGGACTGGGTCTGTATCTGACCAGAAAGCTGGTTGTGGAAGTACTGGGCGGTGATATACTATGCACAAGCACTGTAGGCACGGGGAGTACCTTCACGTTGAGGATTCCGGAGCGTATATATGAAAAAGGTACTGGTAGTAGAGGATAACAGTGATAACCTGCGGCTGATCAGCTATGCCCTGCGGCGCCACGGCTACGAAGTGATTGCTGCTGAAACCGGCGAAAAAGGGGTGGAGCTGGCCATAGCCGAACGCCCTTTCTTCATTATAATGGATATCAACCTGCCCGATATCGACGGCCTTGAAGCCACCCGTCGCATTCGTAAAAGTGGCGCCAACGGCAGCATTCCAATTATCGCCATCACCTCCTATGCCATGGCCGGGGATATGGATCAGGTGCTTGCAGCCGGATGCACCGGTTATTTTGAAAAGCCGATTGATCCATTGACTATCCTGGACAAGATCCACGTTCTACTTGGCATAACGGAACAGACAGCAGCCGATTGAGAGGGATAGCGATGAATGTCCTGATTGTTGAAGATGACACCTGCGCCCGAAAAATGTTGCGCATTACCCTTGAACACTACCTCTGTACTGTTATTGAGGCAGTGGACGGGCAGGAAGGACTTGAGCTGGCTTACCGTCATAGGCCTGATGTCATCATATCCGATGCCCTGATGCCCCGCATGGACGGTTTTCAACTGCTGCGGGCGCTTAAACGGGACCCCGAACTGCGCGTGATCCCCTTTATTTTCTACTCATCAACCTACACCGGCGAAAAAGAACACGAACTGGCCCTTTCCCTCGGGGCAGAGGCCTTTATCAATAAACCGACAGAACCGGCAGAACTATGGGAAAAGACCTGCAGCATTATGCAGGCCTGGGAGGCACGGCAAAAAATGCCTGCTCATCCAGCTATTGATGAGAGTGACGAACAGTACCTGCGCGAGTACAGCCAGATTGTGGCTACCAAGTTAGAGGAAAAGGTCAGGGAACTGGAAGATGCATTGGCCTTGCGCAAGCAGGCTGAAGAGGAGTTACGCCGCCTGAATATTGAGCTGGAACAGCGGGTTGCCCAGGAAGTACAAAAAAATCAGGCCAAGGATCGCATTCTGGCGTATCAGGCACGACTTACGGCCATGGGTGAAATGCTCAGTAACATAGCCCATCAGTGGCGACAGCCACTTAACAATGTCTCGTTGATTGTTCAAAACCTGCAGGCCGAATTCGACGATGGTGCGCTTACAAAAGTCTCATGCAGTGAGTATGTGGGCGAGTGCATCAACATCCTGATGTATATGTCAAAAACCATTGATAATTTCTGCGCGTTTTATCAGCCGGACTCCGGTCGCCAATCCTTTGATCTGTATCATGCCATCGCGGAATCAACCACCCTGATCAAGGAAGACCTGGAATCCCGTGGTATTACCCTTAGGTTGGTTAAGGATCACGATTTAGCTGTGCATGGGTTTAAAAAAGAGTTTTCCCAGGTGCTCTTGAACGTCATCCAGAATGCAAAGGAAGCGATTCTTCTGCGCCAGTCTGTGGCTCCATTTGTTGAAATCGTCTGTTCACCTGCAGACGGGTTTGCACGGGTAACGATCAAAGACAATGGTGGCGGTATCCCATCAGAGATACTGGATAAGATTTTTGACCCGTACTTTACCAGCAAGTTCAAGTCACAGGGTGCCGGTATGGGACTGTACATGTCCAAGATGATTATTGAAAAGCATATGGGAGGCAAAATTTCAATTGCCAACACCGTTGAAGGCGCAGAAGTCACCATTGAATTGCCGCTTGAATCTGGTTCGGTTGCTTAACCTGTAGAACAAACCTGCTCGGCTACCACCTGCCCAGCGGTGACCAGGGGTAATCCTTGAGATGCTCCCGCAGCTCCTCTTCGCGGTAACGGTTGACCCGCTGCAGGGCCAGTACGGTTACCAATACAATCGGCAGAGTAAAGATGAAGATGCCGGTCATGGCCAGCAGCTTCTCACCAATCCAGAGTGTCACCCCCCAGTTAAACAGCAACACGGAAAGGTACAGAATCGGCCCCAGCAGTGATCTGAATGGCATCATGAAGATGCCACGCGGAGTTTCCGTCTCCTGCCTGCGATCAACCCACTGAAAGGCAGCCACCAGCACAAAGCTGGTCAAGAGCCAGCCGATGTAGTTGGACAGCGGCACTCCGAAATGCACCCCCACCTCTTTGTAACCGTAGATCTGCCCTAGAAACCAGCGGCTGCCCTGTAGTGCCACCGGATCAATGATAATATCCAGAAAAGTCTGCAGGAACGCACCCAGTACCAGGGCTGCCCATGAGCTGCGGATAGTACGGGTCTCCAGGGTGATCAGGTCTGAACCACGGGTCGCCAGGGGGGACAGAATCAGCAGGGCGGTGGTGTAGCTGCAGTAGGTCAGAAAGACGTAGGAGAGCGAGTCAAAGAACGGCACCCCCCAGATCCAGAGCTCTTTGGTCTTGGTGGTGTCTATGTAGTAGTACCAACCGTAGGGGATACCGGTGGTGATGGACAGCTTCTCAGAGATAAACGCGATCAGATAGCCCACCCCGGTGAAGGTCAGGGTCTTTTTCCAGCCCACATGGGGGACGCAGGCCAACAGAAACGCAGCAAAAAAGGCGAACACATAGGGACGCATGGTGAAGGTGCCGATGGCGATGTCGAGCATGGGAATCCTGTACGAAAACAGGGGCGCAGCCAACTGCACCCCTTAGGTAAGATAGTTATTTTTGGCTGATTGCCAGGGCCTGATCCACATCCGCAATTAGATCATCAATATGCTCAATCCCCACCGACAGGCGGATCAGATCCGGGCTGACCCCGGAAGAAAGCTGCTGCTCTTCGGTCAGCTGGCGGTGGGTAGTGCTGGCCGGATGCAGTACGCAGGAACGGGCATCTCCCACATGCACCACCAAGGCGATCAACTTGCAGGCCTCCATAAACTTCTTGCCTGCTGCTGCCCCACCCTTGATGCCAAAGGTCAGCACACCGCTGGCACCCTTGGGCAGGTATTTCTGTGCCCGGGCATGGCTGGGGTGACTGGCCAGCCCAGGGTAGCAGGCCCATGACACAAAGGGATGGGATTCCAGGTGTTTTGCCAGCGCCAAGGCATTCTCACTATGGCGCTGCATCCGCAGCGGCAGGGTGTGCAGCCCCAGGTTGAACAGGAAGGCATTCATCGGCGCCACCGTGGCCCCCAGATCCCGCATCAGCTGAACCCGCGCCTTGATGACATAGGCTGCCGGGCCAAAGGTCTTAACATACTGCATGCCATGGTAGCTGGTATCCGGCTCCACCAGCTCAGGGAACTTACCATTATCCCAGTTAAAGTTGCCACCATCCACAATCACACCGCCTACGCTGGTGGCATGGCCATCAATATACTTGGTGGCTGAATGAACAATGATGTTGGCCCCCAATTCAAAGGGACGGCAGAGGTAGGGGGTTGCCATGGTGTTGTCAATAATCAGCGGTACCTGTTGCGCCTTGGCCACACTGCTGAACTTCTCAAAATCCAGCACATTCATACCGGGGTTACCGATGGTTTCGGCATACAGGGCCCGGGTGGTGGGCCGGAAGGCGGCAGCAATCTCTTCTGCCGAGGCATCAGGGTTCACAAAGGTAACCTCTATCCCGAATTTAGGCAGGGTGGCTGAAAACAGGTTATAGGTACCGCCATACAGTGTGCTGGCAGAGACAATATGCTGTCCAGCCTGACAGATATTCAGGATAGCCAGACTGATGGCTGCCTGACCGGATGAGGTGGCCAGGGCTGCCACGCCTCCCTCCATCTGGGCGATTTTCTGCTCAAAGGCATCAGCAGTGGGATTACCCAGCCGGGTGTAAAAAAAGCCTGGTGCCTCCAGATCAAACAGCTTTGCCACATAATCAGCGCTGTCATATTTAAAGGTGGTGCTTTGCACAATCGGCACGATCCGCGCTTCACCAGCCTTTGGTTCGTATCCGCCCTGAATTGCCAGGGTTTCCAGCTTCCAGTTCTTGTCCATTCGATAGCCTCCTTACAAAGAGATGTTTCGCATTATGAAGTATCCGACCGCTCCGGTCAAGAACAACGCTTTTACAGAACTATTACAACGCCCATCTGACTGTTGTTGTATAGAGAATAGCATCAGTGCTGCATCGGGAGGATTGATCATGGTCAAAGAATTGAAAATTGGCAAGCATACCGCACGGTTTCCGGTTATTCAGGGCGGTATGGGAGTGCGGATATCCGGCGGAAGTCTGGCTGGCCACGTTGCCAAGTGCGGCGGAATTGGATTGGTGGCTGCAGCAGGAATCGCCCTGAACAGTGACCACTATACCGGTACCAACTATTTCCAGGCCGAGACCCAGGCCTTTCAAACCGAGCTTCGCAAGGCCCGCGCCATTGCACCGGATGGCATTATCGGCGTTAACGTGATGGTGGCGTTGTCAGATTTTGAACCGCTGGTAAAATCTGCTATTGAGGCCGGAGCCCAGGTAATTGTCTGCGGTGCTGGTCTGCCGCTTTCCCTGCCTGAGCTGACCGCCCATGCCCCTGATGTGGCCCTGGTACCGATCGCATCATCAGTTCGGGCTGCCCAACTGATTGCCCGTACCTGGGAAAAACGCTACCACCGCCTGCCTGATGCCGTGGTGGTGGAAGACCCGGACACGGCCGGTGGCCACCTGGGCGAGAAGATGGAGAATATCGGCAAGGGGGATTATGACCAGTACGCCACGGTGCGAGGGATCAAACAGTTCTTCCGTGATGAATACCATGTTGAGATACCGATCATTGCTGCCGGTGGTATCTGGGATCGGGCTGATCTTGAGCATGCCCTGGCTGAAGGTGCTGATGGCGTACAGATGGCCTCACGCTTTGTCTGCACCGAAGAATGTGATGCCGATGATGCCTTCAAACAGGCCTATCTGGACTGCAAGCAGGAAGATATCGGCCTGCTGATGTCACCTGCCGGCCTGCCTGGGCGCGCCATCCTGACCAACACCCCCAACATCCGCCAGTATGATCTTGACCACCACACCCCCTGCCGGATGGGCTGCCTCAAAAAATGCTCCTACAAGGAATCCGGCGAACGGTTCTGTATCGTCACCGCCCTGGACCGCGCCCAGCAAGGCGATGTGGAGACCGGCTTGGTCTTCTGCGGTACCAATGCCTGGAAGGCAGACAAGATCACCACGGTACAGGCGATCTTTGATGAGCTGTTTGGGGAATAATGCTTGCTGTTGCAGCATAGCTTTTAAAAACCCGCCGGTTTCCTGGCGGGTTTTTTGTTGTCTTTTTTCGTGCCATGGGGGTCAGGCCTGTCTTTCTGTAATTTTCAAAGCAGGCAGTTTAACCGGCCTCGATTCTCCGTAAGGACAGGTTCCCCCTGCTCAATTATTGATATGGCCACACAACTACAAACGCTGTCACACAATCGGCACTTGTCTTGGGAGCCACAACCGAAATAGACTAACATAAAATTTATCTTCAATTATTTTAAACAGATTGATCCAAATAGCATTGGACTGGAGGACGCAGAATGTATCTTGCACGGGATAAAAACAATGATCTGTATCTGTTCAGAATCCTTCCTGAACGACGCCGGGAGTGCTGGTGGGCTGATGCTGCACTTGACGGTTCGTACCTTCGTCTCGACAAACAACTCTACCCTGAAATCACCTGGGACACAGAACCGTTAGAGGTGTCATTAGTACCATTTCAGCAGTCTATTGATAAAACAGCCTAAAGCCCATAAAGGACATAGCCATGCAAAAAAATGAGGCCTATTTTGCCGCAATCGCAGAACGACTACGCAATGAACATCTTCCGGAAATCCCTATCCAGCATGAGTGGCTGGAGTTATCAACTCTGTTGTCACAGATGGAATCACCGCACCTGAGGGAGATCGGCCTGAATGAACTGGCCCGCCATGCAAGGCAGGAAGCGAACTTCAGACATGCGGGTAGCAGCAAAAGTATCAGCACGCACTAAGATATTTTAGCAGACTCTGCTGTGATTGCAGGTTTGAACAAGGCTGTGGCCAGCCGGGGCCGATAATCTTCAGCTTGCTGCCTGGCTTGTACCCCCGAGCTTCCCGTCAGCTTAACGCCAACCACCACGCCCCTGCCACACAGACCATACTCAGCAACCCCAGCAGCAGATTCGCCAGGCGAGGTACAGGGCCAACTCGGCCGATCAGCAACTCAACAGCCACACCCAGCGGTATGCCGGACACAAGCCCGAACAGATGCGCCCCAAGATCGGTGTTCTTTCCTTCTGAGCCAAGTACCACCAACAGCGCCACTGCTCCGGCTACCGGCAAGGGCCAGCGGTACTGCTGGTGCTGACGGTGTCTGATGACACGTACCCCTGCCAGCATCCCCACCACACCAAAAACCGCTGTTGAGGCCCCCACTGAATTGTGAGCTGCTGATTGCAGGCAGGCGTTGGCAAGATTACCCGACAGACCGGCCAGCAGTGTCAACGACCAGGACAGACCGGTTCCCCATTCCCGGCAGAGCAGAAAAACAAAAAGCCCGCCAATGGCAAGGTTACCCAGCAGATGTGACAGGTCGGCATGCAGGGTCAAGGCAGTGATCAGCCGCCACCACTCACCTGCCCTGATGCTGCCTGCCTGGACCATGCCGAGGCTGAACCAGTCCGGTAGTGCCCCGTTGATCATAACAAGGTCTGCACGGACAAAGTTGTGGAAGGCCGCCAGCAGGATCAAAATGGAAAGTGTTGCCAGTACGCTTTGATCCAGCTCACGGGTGGGGGGTGACGGCGGGGGCCAATTGCGATTCTCTGTTTCATAGCATTGCAGTTCATAGATGGCAGCCTGCAGATGCTCTTCCGGCACCAGTAGCTGCATCTCTGACTGATCAGGGGTTAGCCGATACGGGATTTCCCTGGCCGACAGAACCAGCAGCCAGACCGGCTTTACCTGTTGCTCCGCCATGCCGACTGCAGCAGGGTCAAGGGGCAGCCATACGTCCCATTGGGCGGTTACGGTTTCATTCTGAGCATCCATATTTTAACTATAATCACAGCCTGGCGGCTTTACCAGCTGCTCTGTGATTAAAATTCCATCCCTAAGGTTGAATAAGAGGTCAGGGCTCTGATTTCTGTTGACTCAGCAGCAGGCAAGTTGCTATATCAAGAAAAGTTGATTTAAGTATTTTAGGAAAACTGATCTATGCTTCTTGATGTTCTCAAAGCTCTGGCAGATGCCAGCCGTCTGCGTCTGGTGGCGATCCTGCTGCGTGGTGAATTTACCGTGCAGGAGCTGACCGCCATCCTTGCAATGGGACAGTCCCGCATCTCACGACACCTCAAGATCCTGACCGAGGTGGGGGTGTTGTCGGTTAAACGTCAGGGGACCTGGAGCTACTATCGCGCCAGCAGTGAGTCGCCCTTTTTCCACGCCATCAGGCCGGTGCTGGAACAGGAGCTGGAGACACTGCCGGAGCGGGAAAAAGATCTGGCGCAGATCGCTGCGGTGCTGGAAGCCCGCCGTCAGCGCAGTCGGCAGTTTTTTGATCAGCATGCTCGCCAGTGGGATAATCTGGCCCGCACCCTGCTTCCGGTGCCGGACTACCGGGAGCAGTTGCTGGCGCTGATACCACAAGGGAAACAGGTGGTGGAGATCGGGCTTGGTACCGGTGGCCTGCTGCCTGCCCTGACCCAAAAGGCCTGTTCCGTGATCGGGGTTGATCACTCTCCGGCCATGCTGGATGAGGCCCGCCGCAGGCTGGATGCCTCCGGTATTGCAGGGGTTGACCTGCGGCTGGGGGAGATGAACCATCTGCCGCTGCCGGATCGCTCCGTGGATTGCGCCATCCTGAACATGGTGCTGCATCACGCGGCTGATCCGCCCTCGGTGTTGGCAGAGATAAAAAGGGTGCTGGTGGGTGGTGGATCGCTGCTGCTGGCAGATCTGGCCCGCCATGAACGGGAACTGGCCCGCGAGCAACTGGCTGATCAATGGCTTGGGTTTGAAGAGGAAGAGTTACGGCACTGGCTGAAAGAGGCTGATTTCGGCACGGTTGCCATTGCACAGGTGCCGCCGCTGCAAGGTCAGGAAGCGGTGCTGTTGATACAGGCGTACACACCAACAAAGGAGAATGAACATGGGAACTGATTACATTGTAGCTGACCTTGGCCTGGCGGATTGGGGCCGTAAAGAGATTAAGATAGCCGAGACCGAAATGCCGGGCCTGATGGCTATACGTGACGAATATGCTGCCAGCCAGCCGCTGAAAGGCGCCCGGATTACCGGTTCTTTGCATATGACCATCCAGACCGCTGTGCTGATCGAGACCCTGGTTGCACTGGGTGCCCAGGTGCGTTGGGCATCATGCAACATCTTCTCTACCCAGGACCATGCTGCAGCGGCTATTGCTGCTTCCGGCGTGCCGGTCTTTGCCGTTAAAGGTGAATCTCTGGTCGATTACTGGGACTATACCCACAAGATCTTTGAATGGGCTGATGGCGGATTCTCCAACATGATCCTGGATGACGGCGGTGACGCGACGCTGTTGCTGCATATCGGCGCCAGGGCTGAAAAGGATGCCAGCGTTCTGAGCAACCCCGGCTCTGAAGAAGAGACGATCCTGTTTGCTGCCATCAAGGCCAAGCTGGCCGTTGATCCAACCTGGTATTCAACCCGTCTGGCTCAGATCAAGGGAGTAACCGAAGAGACCACCACCGGCGTCCACCGCCTGTATCAGATGCATGAGCGTGGCGAGCTGGCCTTCCCGGCCATCAACGTCAATGACTCGGTTACCAAATCCAAGTTCGACAACCTCTACGGCTGCCGCGAATCACTGGTGGACGGCATCAAGCGGGCAACTGACGTGATGATTGCCGGCAAGGTAGCCTTGATCTGCGGTTACGGTGATGTCGGCAAAGGTTCTGCCCAGGCGATGCGTGCCCTGTCTGCCCAGGTCTGGGTGACCGAGGTTGACCCGATCTGCGCCCTGCAGGCTGCCATGGAAGGCTACCGCGTGGTGACCATGGAGTATGCTGCCGACAAGGCCGACATCTTTGTCACCTGCACCGGCAACTACCATGTCATCACCCATGAGCATATGCTGAAGATGAAGGATCAGGCCATTGTCTGCAACATCGGCCACTTTGACAACGAGATTGAAGTTGCTGCCATGGAGCAGTATCAATGGGAAGAGATCAAGCCCCAGGTGGATCATATCATCCTGCCATCCGGGAACCGGATCATCCTGCTGGCCAAAGGCCGTCTGGTGAACCTGGGCTGCGCCACCGGCCACCCCAGCTATGTCATGTCCTCATCCTTTGCCAACCAGACCATTGCCCAGATCGAAATCTTCTGTAATCCAGGCAAATATCCGGTCGGCGTGTATGTGCTGCCCAAACATCTGGATGAGAAGGTTGCCCGGCTGCAGTTGAAGAAGCTGAATGCCCAACTTTCCACACTGACCAAAGAGCAGGCTGACTACATCGGCGTGCCGGTTGAAGGGCCGTACAAGGCAGAGCATTACCGTTACTAAAGAAATGCGCTTTTTCCGCAATCTCGGCGTTGGGCTTCGGATTCGGTTGTGCGGCATAGCAGATCTATGCCTCCGCCCGAATCCTTGCCCGCCTTGACCTTACGAAAAAATCAGATTTCAGGGGTTTTGGATACATTCAATGCAACCCAAAGAACTACAGAAACAGTTAAAATCAAAAACACCACCCACGGTGTTGGATGTACGCAGTGGTATGGAGTACCGCATGGGGCATATCCCCGGTTCACTGCTGCTGCCGTTCTGGAAGGTGCTGTTCAGAATGACCGGTTCATTGCCGCAGGACAAGCAGGCACAGTTGGTGCTGTACTGTGAATCCGGGGCGCGGGCCGAGATGGTTGGTTCCATGCTTGCCAAACGGGGCTACAGCAGGATCGCCTACCTGGATGGCGATATGCCCGCCTGGCGTCAGGCCGGGCTGCCGTTGGAAAAATAACACCATGGAATGTCGGGCCGGTTGCGCAGCCTGCTGTATCGCCCCCTCCATCAGCTCTGCCATTCCAGGCATGCCTGAAGGAAAACCGGCTGGTATACGTTGTGTTCAGTTGACGCTGGAAAACCGATGCCGTATCTTTGGTGAACCAGAACGTCCGGCGGTCTGCAGCAATCTGCAGCCAGACAAAGAGATGTGCGGCGAGAGCGCTGCCGAAGCGATGCACTGCCTGACAGGCTGGGAACAGTTGACACAACCGGATTGAAAGAGGGACCAGCGCATGGCTAAAGAATTATATGTGGGGCACCTGCCCTATGAAGCAACCACGGAAGATCTGCGCAGGATGTTCAGTGTGGCTGGCACCGTGACCTCAGTGCATATCATTACCGATCCTGAAACCGGCAAATCAAAAGGGTGCGGTTATGTGCGGATGGCTGATGAAGAGCAACTGAAAGAGGCGATTGAGTGTCTGGACGGTGCATTGATGGAAAACCGGGTGATTACGGTCAGCATTGCCAATCCACAAAAAGCACATGAAAAGCCACTTACCCGTGGCGCTGGCAATACCCAGCCTGGGTCGCGGCGGGCACGGGCACGCCAGAAGCCGTAACACCAGAAGGTTACGTATACTCAGGGAGGTCATGACCATGGAACAGCTTGAGCATTTTCTTGCCGTTGTCAAAGAAACCGTTAATTCGGTCACACAGCCGGTTGGCGTTACCATTGTCAGGGACCTTGCACTGATTGCAGGTAAGAAGATCCGGGTCAAGGGGCAGCGTCTGACCGTCTGCCAGCAGATCGCCTACAGCCGGATGTACGGCTGGTCCACCTGGACAGACAAGAACAGCGCCCATTGTGTGCTGGGGGCTGGTTGTGTCGGCCTGATTACGCCGCCGCAACGGGTGCTGGATGGTTCGGTTAATAACGGCATCTATCAAAAGGATCAGGCTGCTGCCGCTGCCATGCAGCAAGCCATGCCCCGCCTGGCACCTGATGTACAAGGGCTTTTGACCTATCCCCTGGCCCGTCCGGTGGAAGGTATGGTTCCTGATCTGGTGGTGCTGTATGTTAACTCAGCCCAGGCCATGCGGTTTGTACAGGCCTTCCTGTTTCACAAAGGGGGCGAGTTTACCATGAAAAGTTCCGGCGATGCCGGGGTCTGCTCCCGGGCCGTGGCCCAGGTTGCGCTGACCGGCGAGCCCACGGTGGAGATCCCCTGTCTGGGTGATCGCCGCTTTGGCATGACCCAGGACCATGAGCTGTGCATCGGCATCCCGTTTGCCTGGCTAGGGCGGACTGCAGAAGGGCTGGCAGCCACCCACAAGGCCGGTATCCGCTACCCGGTGCCGTTCCAGATCCCGTCCGGCTGCGACTTACCGCCGGATTACATCACTGCTGAAGGTGATTGTTAATGAACATGGACCCCCTGTTGCTGCCGCTGTTTGTGGTGAATATCCTGTTGGTGCTGGTGGATGCCTCGGTGGGCTACCACCTGGCCCCACTGCTGTTTCAGGCAGGTGGCGGCGATCCCGATGCAGCTGAATCCGGTGTGGGCTCTGTTCGCAAACTGCTGACCGGCGTGGTGCTGCTGTATATGTTTTTCAACTGCTTTGCCTTTTTCCGCTATAATGGTCCGTTGCTGCTGTTGGTAACCTGCCTGGTGCTGTTTGATCTGGGCGGCCAGCTGTACATCCGCCACCGCAGCAAAAACCATGCTGATGCTGAGGATCAATAACTACGTTTAACGAGTTTGTTTTGTCTGGCAACAACCTATATTTTACGCAAAAGGAGTTTCACGCACATGGCTGAAAAATTTATCTTTACTTCTGAATCCGTATCCGAAGGTCACCCTGACAAAATGGCTGACCAGATCTCTGACAGCATCCTTGATGCGATCCTGGCCCAGGACCCAAAGGCCCGCGTGGCCTGCGAAACCATGGTGACCACCGGTATGGCCGTAATTGCCGGTGAAATCACCACTACTGCCGTGGTGAACTATGCAGAGATCGTCCGTAACACCATCAAGGAGATCGGCTACTGCGGTTCTGAAACCGGCTTTGACTATGAGACCTGCTCAGTACTGGTCTCCCTTGACCGCCAATCCCCGGACATTTCCCAGGGTGTCACCGAGGGCGAGGGGATGTTCAAGGAGCAAGGCGCTGGCGACCAGGGCCTGATGTTCGGCTATGCCTGCAACGAAACCCCGGAGCTGATGCCGATGCCGATCCAGCTTTCCCACCAACTGGTCAAGCGTCTGGCAGATGTGCGTAAATCCGGCCTGCTGAAGTTCCTGCGTCCTGATGCAAAATCACAGGTCTCGGTTGAGTATGATAACGGCAAACCGGTGCGGGTCAACACCGTAGTTATCTCCACCCAGCACACCCCTGATGTAAGCCATGAAACCATTGTTGAAGGGGTCATGGATGAAGTCGTCAAGAAGGTGATCCCTGCCCATCTGATGGACAGCGAGACCCGTTTCTTCATCAACCCCACCGGCCGTTTTGTGGTGGGTGGCCCCATGGGCGACTGCGGTCTGACCGGCCGCAAGATCATCGTGGATACCTATGGCGGCATGGGTCGTCACGGCGGCGGCGCCTTCTCCGGCAAAGATCCTTCCAAGGTTGACCGTTCCGCTGCCTACATGGGCCGCTATGTTGCCAAGAACCTGGTGGCCGCCGGCCTGTGCGAGCGTTGCGAAGTACAGGTGGCCTATGCCATCGGTGTGGCAGAGCCGGTCTCAATCATGGTCAATGCCTTTGGTACCAGCGTAGTGTCTGAACACCGTCTGTCAGAACTGGTGCGGGAAGTCTTTGACATGCGTCCCCGCGCCATCACCGAGCAGCTTGACCTGCTGCGTCCGATCTATCAGAAGACTGCTGCCTATGGTCACTTTGGCCGTGAACTGCCTGAGTTTACCTGGGAAAAAACCGATAAGGCAGAGATCCTGAAACAGAAGGCTGGACTGTAACCGGAGCCGTCAATCCTGACGTTTATGCAAGGGGCGGTCTCCAAAGAGATCGCCCCTTTTTCGCGATGATTGACAAACATCTAATGTATACAGTAAGGTAGCGCACTTTTTTTGACAGAGGGGTGGAACATGGCGAAGACTTTTAAAATTGCGGTCCTGCCGGGTGATGGTATCGGACCTGAGGTGATGGCTGAGGCAACCAGGGTACTGGACGTGATTGGCCAGAAATACAACGTAACCTTTGAAGGCACCTTTGCCAATGTGGGCGGTGCGGGCATTGACAATGAGGGCAAGGCGTTGCCCCAGACCACCATTGATATCTGCAAGGATTCCGATGCAATTCTGTTCGGTTCGGTGGGCGGCCCCAAGTGGGAAACCCTGCCCCCGGATGAGCAGCCTGAGCGAGGCGCACTGCTGCCGCTGCGCAAGATCTTCGGTCTCTACGCCAACCTGCGTCCGGCCATTATCTTCCACTCCCTGACCGGCGCTTCATCGCTGAAAGAGGAAGTGATTGGCGGCGGCTTCAACGTACTGGTTATCCGCGAGCTGACCGGCGGCATCTACTTTTCCCAACCGAAAGGGATTGAGGGTGAAGGCCGCAACCGGATCGGCATCGACACCATGAAATACAGCGTGCCGGAGATTGAGCGGATCACCCATGTTGCTTTTCAAGCAGCCCAAAAGCGGGGCAAAAAGGTCTGCTCCATTGACAAGGCCAACGTGCTTTCCTCTTCCGTGCTCTGGCGCGAAGTGGTGATTGATATTGCCAAGCAGTACCCTGATGTGGAGCTGTCCCACATGTACGTGGATAACGCTGCCATGCAGCTGGTCAAGTGGCCCAAGCAGTTTGACGTGATCCTGTGCGAAAACATGTTCGGCGATATCCTCTCCGACGAGGCAGCCATGCTGACCGGTTCTTTGGGGATGCTCCCCTCTGCCTCCCTGGCTGAAGGTAGCTTTGGCATGTATGAGCCATCCGGTGGTTCAGCACCTGACATCGCTGGTCAGGGGATTGCCAACCCAATCGCCCAGATCCTGTCCGCTGCCATGATGCTCAAGTTCTCCTGTGGCATGGTTGAGGCGGCTGACGCCATTGACACCGCTGTGGAGACTGTGCTGGATCAGGGTTACCGTACCCGCGACATCTTCCAGAACAAGTCGGGCGAGAAGCTGGTGAATACCAAAGAGATGGGCGACGCCATTATTGCGGCGCTTGGCTAAATTACAACTCTTCACAAAGGAGTGATCCCTATGAAAGTCGGAATCGTTGGTTGGCGCGGCATGGTCGGCTCGGTCCTTATGCAGCGGATGCAGGAGGAGAACGACTTTGCCCTCGGTTTTGAGCCGGTCTTTTTCACCACCTCCCAGGCAGGTCAGCCTGCCCCGATGGGGGCAGGCACCCTGAAAAAGGCTGATGATATTGAAGAGCTGAAAAAGCTGGATGTAATCATCACCTGCCAGGGGGGCGATTATACCAAGGCGGTCCACCCGGAACTGCGCAAGCAGGGCTGGAACGGCTACTGGATCGATGCGGCCTCCACCCTGCGGATGGAAGATAATGCCGTGATCATCCTTGATCCGGTTAACCGCAACGTGATCGATAAGGCGTTGGCCAATGGCCAGAAAGATTTTATCGGCGGCAACTGTACGGTAAGCCTGATGCTGATGGGCCTGGGCGGTCTGTTCCGGGCCGGTTTGGTGGAGTGGATCTCCTCCATGACCTACCAGGCAGCCTCCGGCGCAGGTGCCCCCAATATGCGTGAACTGCTGTCCCAGATGGGAGTTTTGCAGGGTGTGGTGGCTGAAGAGCTGAAGGACGCCGGTTCTGCCATCCTGGAAATCGACAAGAAGGTGACTGAAACCCTGCGTGATGGCTCCATGCCAACCAAGGAGTTCGGCTTTCCGCTGGCAGGCAACGTACTGCCCTGGATCGACCGTGAGGTTGAGGATGGCCAGAGCCGCGAAGAGCTGAAAGGGTTCCAGGAGACCAACAAGATCCTGGGTTCCCACAACCCGATCCCGGTGGACGGCATCTGCGTACGGGTTGGTGCCATGCGCTGCCACAGTCAGGCCATCACCATCAAGCTGAACAAGGACCTGCCACTGGCTGAGATTGAGTCGTTAATCGCCAATGACAACCAGTGGGTCAAGCTGATCCCCAACAACAAGGCCGACAGCCTGGCCGGTCTGACTCCGGCTGCGGTCTCCGGCACCCTGACTGTACCGGTCGGCCGGATCCGCAAGATGAAGATGGGCCCCCAGTACGTGCAGGCCTTTACCTGCGGCGATCAGTTGCTGTGGGGTGCTGCAGAGCCGTTGCGCCGGATGCTGCGCATCCTGCTGGAGAAGTAGAAACGGTCTTTTTTCGTTTTATATGCTGTATCAAGCCCCCGCGCCGCTTCTGGCCGGGGGTTTTGCTTATCCCGTTTTTTTTCTGTGAACTCTGTGTCCTCTGTGGCAAAAGATTAGTATGCGAACAATTAAACTCATCATCCAATACGACGGCACTAACTACTGCGGCTGGCAAGAGCAGACCAACGGCATCTCAATCCAGGAAACCGTAGAGCTGGCCCTGGCCAAAATCCTCGGCAAACGGGTGCGGGTACAGTCATCCGGTCGCACCGATGCCGGGGTCCATGCCGTTGCCATGCCGGCGGTGTTTCGCACTGAATCAACGATCCCGCTCAAGGCATTTGTGGATGGCGTCAACACCCATCTGCCGCAGGATATTGCGATCCAATCTGCCGAAGAAGTTCCTGCCGATTTCCGTGCTATCGGTGGTGCCCGGGCCAAGACCTATCGTTACACCATCTACAACAGCCCGATTCGTAGCCCACTTAACTGTCGTACCTCCTGGCAGGTGCGAGACACACTGGATTTACAAGCAATGCGGCAAGCGGCAGACTATTTTGTGGGTGAGCATGATTTCGCTGCGTTCCGTGGCGCCAATTGCAGCGCGGTTACCAGCCATCGCAGGATTGATGCTGTCCTGATCAACCAGCAGGGGGCGTTTATTACCATTGATGTTACCGGTGGCGGATTTCTGAAGTATATGGTGCGGATCATGGCCGGGACTCTGGTGGATGTGGGGCGAGGCCGCTTTGCCCCAGAGCATGTAGCCACCCTGCTGGCAGAACCGGACCGACAGCGAAGTGGTGTGACAGCACCGCCTCAGGGGCTTTGCCTGCTGCAGGTCGTATACCCTGATAAATCCGTCATGCAAAAAACTGAATAAATTGCCTTGACTCTGGGAACACGCTTAAGTAAAATCCGGTTCTACTTTACCGTAAGTAATGTAGAATTTTTATAACGATTTGTTTTTACATTATTTTTTAAAGTTCTATTCGCCGTTGCGTATATGCTTCGACGCTGTGTAGACACAAAAACAAAACAGGAGGTAGTAAGATGTCAGAGTACGGAACTTTGCAAGACCGCGTTCAGTGCAAATCACTGCTGGACAAGGTAAAAACCCCCGAGCAGTGCATTGATTTCTTCAAAGACGGCATGAACCTTGGCTGGTCAGGCTTTACTCCGGCTGGTTACCCTAAAGTGGTACCTATCGCCCTGGCTGAGCATGTTGAGAAAAACAATCTGCAAGGCAAACTGAAGTTCAACCTGTTCATCGGCGCCTCCGTTGGTGCAGAGACTGAAAACCGTTGGGCAATCAACGACATGATCGATCGTCGCTGGCCATATCAGACCGGTAAAGACATCGCTGCCGGTATCAACGCCGGTCGCATCCGGATGGGCGATAAGCACCTTTCCCTGTTTGCTCAGGATCTGGGCTATGGTTTCTACACCAAGGATTCCCCAACCGGCAAGCTGGACCTGGCCATTATTGAAGTTTCCGAGATTCTGGAAGACGGCAGCCTGGTTCCGACCTCTTCCTGCGGCGTTATCCCAGAAATCCTGATGATCTGCGACAAGGTCATTATCGAGGTAAACACCGGACAGCCTTCTTTCAAAGGTATCCACGACCTGCTGACCCCCCTGACACCGCCTAACCGTCAGGTGTTCAACATCACCCGCGCTGATTCCCGCATCGGTTCCATCTCCATCCCTTGCGATCCGAGCAAGGTTATTGCCGTGGTTGAGTCCAAACTGCGTGACCAAGGCCGTGCCTTTGCTGAGCAGGACGACACCTCTGAGGCAATTGCCAACCACATCATTGACTTCTTTACCCATGAAGTGAAGGCTGGTCGCCTGCCCAAGAACCTGCTGCCGATCCAGTCCGGTGTTGGCTCCATTGCCAACGCTGTTATCGGTGGTCTGGCAAAAGGTCCCTTCCAGAACCTGACCGTGTTCACCGAAGTTCTGCAGGACACCATGCTGGACCTGTTTGACTCCGGCAAGCTGGATTGTGCATCTTCCTGCTCACTGTCTCTGTCTGCCGACCCGGGCTTCCCGAAATTCTTTGCCAACATGGACAAATATTTCGACAAGATCACCCTGCGTCCGCTCTCCATCTCCAACGCACCTGAGCCGATCCGTCGTCTGGGTTGTATCGCCATGAACACCCCGGTTGAGATTGACATCTTTGCACATGCCAACTCAACCCTGGTTGGCGGTACTCGGATGATCAACGGCCTGGGTGGTTCCGGCGACTTCCTGCGTAACGGCTACCTGAAGATGATGCACACCCCTTCAAGCCGTCCAAGCAAGACCGACCCAACCGGTATTTCTTGCGTGGTGCCACACTGCTCACACATTGACCACACTGAGCACGACCTGGACTGCGTGATCACTGAGCAGGGCCTGGCTGACCTGCGTGGTATGGCTCCTAAGGACCGTGCCCGCCGGATCATTGAGAAGTGCGCACACCCAGATTACAAAGCTCAGCTGACCGAGTATCTGAACATTGCCGAGGCAGATTGTCTCAAGCGCAAGGTTGGCCACGAGCCACAACTGTGGGATCGTGCCTTCAAGATGCACCTCAACCTTGAGAAGAACGGCACCATGAAGCTGAAAAACTGGGACGTTAAAGTCGATCTCTGCGAATAGCAGCATCATTAGATAGTTGTATAAAAAACCCCGCCGGTTTTCCGGCGGGGTTTTTTATTTCTCTCTGTCAGATTTTGCAATAAAATTCCTCCTTGCGCTTAGGCAATAAAGTGCGTAAGATCTCAAATTCATGATATCCGCTCTTCTATTCAGGGCATATTCCACACGGGAGTTCATTCATGGCAGACGCAGTTAACGGCTTCCAGGGTGAGATTGCCGGTCTTTCGCTCGCCGACGTCATCCAGATCAAGGGACATAATCGCTATTCAGGCTGCATTACGGTGGAATATCTGGATCACCGCGGTGCGATCTATTTTGTCGATGGTGAAATTATCCATGCCGAGCAGGCCTCATTCAGTGGTGAGGATGCCATCTATGAGATTCTGAAGTGGCCTGGCGGCAACTTCAGCCTTGCACCAGAGATGACCACCAACGTCTGCACCATCCACTGCAGTCTTAACTTCCTGCTGCTGGAAGCACACCGCAGGATGGATGAAGAAAATAATGCTGCTGCAACTGCTGCTCCTGAAGAATCATTTGCGGATGTAATTGAAACCAGCGAACGCCGTAAAGAGCCCCGGCCGGTTGATCCGGCAAGCCCGCAACGCACCATGAGTGCCGCAGCTGCCAGGGTTATGCAGATTGATGCCATTACCTATGCCGTGTTGCTGGATAAACAGGGGCATCCGATTCAGGATGACAGTATGGAGGCTGAGGCACTATCAGCCAAGACCCTCTTTCTGGCCCAATCAGGCAACACCTTGGGTGATTTTCTTGGCTTGGGAGAGCTTAAATCGGCTGCTGTTCAAACCCAGCATTTTGATCTGCTGATGTATGATTCAAAACAGCACTATTTAGGTGTTGCTGTGGCTGCCGGCAACAAACTGGATGCCATTGAAGCTGAGATCAGAACCGCTCTGGTACCGGGGAGGTAGGGTTCATGCAGACTATCCTGCAACAGATAACCGCAATAGACGGCGTAATTGGCAGCACTATCTACAATGATCAGGGCAAGATCCTTGCTGCAGCCTGTCCGCTCATACTTGATGAAAAGCAGCTTGGTACTGCTGCCGGAACAATACTTGACTGTCTGCACGCACTTCAGATTTCACAAACCATGTCCAGCATGGAACTGCGCTTTTCCGAAGGTCGGCTGATTGTCAGACCGTTAATCGGCGCCTTCATCAGCGTGCTCTGCTCAAAGAATGTTAACACGTCCATGGTTAACATAACCCTGAATCTTGCCCTGCGTAAGCTTGAACAGTTGGTCCCTAAACCTGGTGCGGCACCGGTTGTGGCAGCAACGACTGCCAGCGGCACTGAAGGTATGATGTTGCGGATTGCCCATCTCCAGAAAGGTGATGTCAGCAGCAGTTTTGATCAGCTGGGTATGGTTGCCGTCAGTCAGGCAACAGCCAAACATATTAGTAACTTTTTTGGAAAATCCAGCAAGAAATTCAAGGTCATCACTGATGCAGGGGGCGGGGGCGTTTTCCCGGTCATGATTATCAATGATGTTGAAATGCAGTATGATAATGCGCTGGTGGTTGGACCCGGTATTGAACGCAAACTGAAGGTCGAAGAGGGAGCTAAAATTACCATCGAACTGGCCTGAGATATCTTTGAATTACGGACGTAAGACAAGGGAGGTGACGTTAGTCGCCTCCCTTGTCCTGTTCATGGGCGCGGGGATGGGCCTTGTCATACACCTTCAGCAACTGATCAATCCCGACGTGGGTATATTTCTGCGTGGTTGACAACGAAGAATGCCCCAGTAGCTCTTGGATTGAGCGCAGGTCAGCTCCTGCCTCAAGCAGGTGGGTAGCAAAGGTGTGACGTAAGGTGTGGGGTGAAACAGACTTAAAAGTTGAGATTAGCTTCGACCATCGCTTGACCAGCTCTGCAACAGCCCTGCGGTTAATTCGAGCGCCACGGCTGCCAAGAAAAAGCGGAGCATTATCATCAGGGTGGCCCCGTTCAGCCAGATAGCGTTCCAAGGCCACCAGTGCAACTGCACCTATCGGAACAATCCGCTCCTTACTTCCCTTCCCTAGCACGCGTACCATACCGGCAGCGCGATCAACATCCCCGATTGACAGATTAGTCAGTTCGGAAACACGCAAACCACTTGAGTAGAGCAGCTCAAGAATAGCGGTATCCCTGTTTTTACATGGCTCATCACCAGCCTGTTGTGGCGGTGCTTCAACCAGCGTAACTATCTGGTCAATGTTTAGGTGGAAGGGAAGCCGCTGTTCACGCTTGGGTGTGGCAATCAACTCAGCCGGGTTAACCTCAAGCTGTCTGGTCCGTATCAACCAAGCAAAAAATGCCCTGATAGCTGCCAGCTTTCGCCCAATGCTACTCTTTGCATAGCAGTTTGGGTGAAGCTCGCTGACGCCGTTTAAGCGGGCCAGATAAAGTCGTAGCAGCAGGTGATCAACATCTGAGGCAGTACTGCCCTCACCACGCTCCTGACAGACAAATGCAGTAAATCTGCTCAGGTCATTACGATATGCAGCAATGGTATGGAGCGAGGCATTACGCTGCGTTGCCAGAAATTCAAGAAATGCGGCAACCTGTGCTGATAGCCCTGCCATCGGTAAAGCTACTTGAACTCAGGCAGGGGAGAGGTTATCTTCCAGCCTTCACCAGCTTCAGGATCCTGTGGATTTTCCTCCAGCAATACCCAGGTTTGATGATCGGTGATGGTTTTTAAGCGATTGTCAGGCAAAACAAAATAGTCAAATTCTACCGTGGCCTCTGCCTTCTTTTTCTCAGTCATGCACTGCTTGGCCAGAATGCGGTAGTCAACCATTGATACATTACGTCGACGGATCGACTCAGCTGTCTTATCAAAAGCAGGACGTTGCTTTGGAGTAACAAAAACAATACCAACCTTTTCTGCCTCGTTCCAGCGGACCATGCGACTGTAATCCTTGATCATCTTGTCACAATTTTCCTGGCTTTTCATGTTTCTATAAGCAGCGCATCCGCCAAACAGTAATGGTGCAACAAGCAACAAAACAACAAACCTGATTTTCATTGAAAAACTCCCTTCATGGGGGCGGTTGTGCCGCCCGTAATTTTAAGGTATAAAGAGGTGCATTTTGCCCAACAAAGGAACGTCATGCTGCACTCATTAATTCACTGGCTACTGGAAACCATCGGTTCTATGGGGTACCCCGGCATCTTTTTACTGATGGCCATGGAAAGCTCCATCATCCCGGTCCCCAGTGAACTGGTGATGCCACCGGCTGGTTATTTAATCCATCAGGGGCGGATGGACTGGCTGCCGACCATTCTGGCTGGAGCCTTTGGCAGCCTGGCCGGTGCCTATGCCAATTACTATGCCGCCCATTATCTGGGACGTCCCCTGATTCTTAAATATGGCCGCTATGTACTGATTCCGCCGGACAAATTTCAGCGAGTTGAAGCATTCTTTCTACAACATGGTGAGATATCAACCTTTATTGGCCGGCTGCTGCCGGTAATCCGACATCTGATCTCTATCCCGGCTGGCGTTGCCGGTATGAACCACCTGCGTTTTTCTCTCTACACCCTGTTGGGAGCTGGTCTCTGGTGCAGTATCCTGACTTGGATCGGCTATGCCATCGGCCAGAATCAGGAACTGGTTGTGGCCTGGTCCCATCGTGCCCTGCTCTGGGTCGTACTTGCCAGCTGCGGGCTGGTGGCATGCTACGTCTGGTGGCATCGCCGCCGCAGGCATTAAACCGTAATACGCCTTGAAAGGCAAAGGAAATCAAATGGAAACAACCCGCATCGGACGCATTCACTATCTTGCGCCCAGCTTTGAAACAACATCCCCGGCAACGATTCAGGGCTTCACAACCCGCCATGAAGGTATCTCGCGACCACCTTACAACTCATTAAATTTGGGTATGAATACCGAAGATTCTCCCCATAATGTTGAAGGAAACCGCAGCCTGCTGGCCCGGGCCTTTGGCATTACCCAGGAACGTCTGGTCACCGTTCGCCAAAATCATGGCACCGATATTCTGGTTATTGATGCACCCAACGATGATTTTTCCCACTTTACCGGCCTTGAGGCGGATGCCATCATCACCAATCAGCCCGATGTGATGATCGGGGTCACCGTAGCAGACTGCGTGCCGATCCTGCTTTTTGACCCGATTAAAAAGGTCATTGCTGCGGTTCATGCCGGGTGGCAGGGCACCGCAGCACAGATCGTATTACAGGCGGTGGAAGGGATGGCCAAGATTTTTGGCTGCCGTACCAAAGATATACAGGCTGTTATCGGCCCCTGCATCAACTCCTGCTGCTATGAGGTAGACCAACCGGTTAAAGATGGATTTAAAAACCTCACGGTGCTCTGGAATGCCGTTGCTGAGCCGACAGGAGCCGGTAAGTGGCGCCTTGATCTTGCCTTGGCAAACCGGATGCAACTGGAGGATGCCGGCCTGCGGGTTGATGCAATCCAGACGCTCGGTCACTGCGTCTGCTGTCAAAAAGAATGGTTTTTCTCCTATCGTCGTGACGGGGGAGAAACCGGACGTCAGATGGGCTTTATCATGCTGAAGGAAGCCTAAATGCTGGCCAAGGTCCTGAGTGCCGCCGTTGTCGGTATCGACGCTATTCTGGTTGATGTTGAGGTGGATATTGCCCAGGGCTTGCCTCAATTTTCCACGGTGGGACTACCGGACGGTGCGGTAAAAGAAAGTAAGGATCGGGTCAAGGCAGCTTTAAAAAACAGTGGCTATGATTTCCCTCCACGCCGGATCACCGCAAACCTGGCACCGGCAGATCTGAAGAAAGAAGGATCTGCCTTTGATCTACCGATCTCCATCGGCATCCTGGCTGCCACTGGAACCATCACCGGTGATCGCCTACAGCGCTATATTCTACTGGGTGAACTCTCCCTTGATGGCAGCCTGAAGCCGGTGCGGGGCGCCTTGCCGGTGGCGGTAGCTGCCCGCCAGGCTGGACTTTCTGGTCTAATTCTGCCGGTTGAAAATGCTGCCGAAGCTGCTGTTGTTGAGGGGATTGAGGTACTGCCGGCTGCCACCTTGGCCGTTGTGGTTCAGTTCCTGCGTGGTGAGCTGGAGATCATACCCAAACAGATTGATCTGCATCAACTCTTTCAGCAACAGGAAGAGCATGGTGAGGATTTTTGTGAAGTGCGGGGACAGGACCATGCCAAGCGGGCCATTGAGGTCTCAGCTGCGGGGGGGGCACAACCTGCTCATGTTATATATAGGTGGACCCATAGTGGAGGGGTTCATTTATGCGTAAAGCCTACAGTTACAAGCGATTCAGCACACCAGAGCAGCAAAAAGGGTTTTCTTCTGATCGTCAGAATGATGGGACAGAACTGTACTGCCAGAAAAACAATCTTGAATTGGTAGCCAGTTATGACGACCTGAAAGGGGTTTCAGCTTTTCGCGGCAAGAATACCACAGGGGACCACAGACTAGCAGCATTTCTAAAGGATGTTCAGGCGGGAAGCGTACCAGCTGGCAGCGTCCTTATTGTGGAATCATTGGACAGGTTGAGCCGACAACCCCCGATGAACGTTATTATAACTATTATCGGGCCTATCATCCTTGCTGGTATTGATATAGTTACGCTCTACCCTAGTCCTAAAATATTTACGCAGAAAAATATGGAGAATGACCCGCTGTACTTACTTGAAATCATCTTTATGGCTAGTCGTGCCAACGAAGAAAGCAAGGTTAAGTCAGAGAGAGGCAAGGACAACTGGTACAGAAAACGCAAAGAGGCGAACAGCAATCCTTTGACCTGCAGAACTGTTGGATGGGTTGAGGTGGTAAAAGATGCCGCCGGTAACCGTACCAGAATAGAATTGATCCCAGACAGGGCAGCAGTTGTGCGAAGTATATTTGTAGATAGTCTAGCCGGTAAGGGTCAAGAGTCTATAGTTCGAAGCCTTAATGCAAGCAAAGTCCCTTGCTTTGGTAAAGCTAAGCAATGGCATAAGTCATATATAGCTAAGATACTCTCTAACCCTGCTGTCATAGGCACATACGAAGCACATACTAAAGTGGATGGAGTAAGAGTACCGCAAGAGCCAGTGAAAGGGTACTACCCTGCTATTGTCTCAGAAGAGGATTTTTACAGAGTCCAGCAAAAACGGCAAGCGCATTGTGTTAAAGGGCAAAAAACAGAGATTAAAAACATACTAAGTAATCTGGGTAAGTGTCCCGTATGTGGTGGTACTATGACCAGAAAGTACAGCGGCACTCGCAAGGGTAAGAGTAATGGAGAGAGTCTAGTTTGTGTTGCGGCTAAGGTTGGGGCCGGTTGTGAGTATCACAGTGTCAATTACAACATGGTGGAAAAGTCACTGATTGCGGGATTATCTACAGCCAAAATAACAGCAACTAGACCCGTAAAACTTATGGCAGAGATTTTGCGGCTAAAGAATGCTGTTGATGAGCGTCAAGGGCAATTAGATAACACCGTGGACGCAATCACAGCAGGCAAACTAGTTGATGAACTGCAGGAGCAGTTGCAGATAACTGGACAGTACGACGGTGTACCTATAACACTGGTTCAAGTTGTAGCTGGTTTGGAGCGTGATATTGCGAATTATAATACACGGATTGACACGCTAACCCGCAATGCAAAACTGACACAACCGGTTATTATAAAGCAGCAGGTAACTAGATTACGGGCATTAGTTCGGTCTGAGGATATTGACAGGGCAGCTATAAACGCAGTACTGCATGAGTTGTGTGAAGCCGTGGTGGTTGATTACAATCAGATGGTGTTACAGTTCATGTTCCGGTTTGGTTCAGTTGTTGAGATTCCATTGTGTAAAACTATTTAAGAAATCTTGCTATTTTTAGGAAAAGCAATCGCTTTTATCGTTTATTGAATCAAAATCTATATATATTTAACGAAAAAATGGTTTAACAAGTTTCTCCTTGGGTAAACCTGCTGAAGGGATGCCATAAACACCGGTACCGCCCCAACCTTCTGTCTTTACTACAGTTCTTTCATGTATGCCGCTTTGATCTCTTCGGGCTGGATGCCCAGATAGGTTAAAGTCTGTTTCTGGGTTGCGTGGTTAAACATCTGCATGAGTGTTGGTATGTCAGTGCCAAACTGCGTGCGGTGCATATAGCCAAACGTCTTACGCAGCGTATGGGAACCATAGTTACCCTTGAGATTGATCTGGTTGCACCACCCTTTAACTATCTTGTTAATGTACGGGACCGTCAAAGCGGCTTTGCCTTTGCGGGATTGGAATAGTGGTTCCTGATCCTGAACGTCTGGCATTGTAGCCAGTAGCAGTTGAATAACGTTATAGACTGCATTGTTGACAGTAATGCTGTTGTCTTTACCTGTCTTCTGTTCTTTTATAATGAAGTGGTCACCAGCCTGCAGGTGCTTAACCATGCCAACAGTAAGGGCTACCAAGTCACTTGCACGCAGCTTAGTATTGATGCCAATGGTGAATATGGCTAAATCTCTGGGATTGTCTGCTAAGAGCTTCTTAATGGCTTTAATGTCTTTCAGTTCTTTGATCGGCTCAACCTTGATGGAGTCGCCTGCTTTTGGATGATTGGGGTTCATGGTCACAGCCTCCTGCGTATGCTAAGTTTCTTTCACTCAATGACTAATACTTAGCATTCAGATTCTGTCTTGTCAACGACTAAAATACAAAAAAGACCGCTAGCCCTTATAAACAGTGGGGTTGTGGTCTTTTCTCTAATGCTAACTTTTGCGTATTAGTTGGCATTCAGGTTTTTTGCTAGGCAGATTTGACAAAAGGGAAATGGTGTATACAATAAACAAAAATTTTAAAAGGAGACTTCATTGAAACGCATACTTCTAGGACTGGTTTTGACCTCTGTTTTAACTTCTGGATGTGCCCCTACTAAATTGTGTAAGCCTGGAGGGGATTTCTCTGGAGATATGTATTCTTGTAAACTCAGGGCAAGACAGATGGCACAATTCGGGGATGTATATAATCCGTTCGTGGAACAGTCAGAACTAAGAGATTGTATGAGTTATAAAGGATGGTCGAAGTGTTCTGAATAATTTACTTAGAGAGGAACCACTCACGGTCTCTAGGGCAGTTGCTACAGAGTTCTTCTAAAACTTCTAGCAGAGCAATGGGACCGTGTATCGCCTGCACGCTGGCAGCTTGTTCTGGCCAGTTTTCAACAAAATTGAGGCAATGGGTACAGGGCATTTAAAAACACCTCCTAAGGGGTTGTAGAGCTTCTGGGGTTGTATAGCAGATTCATTGAGTTTGGAGAAGAAATTTAATGTTGCAATAATAGCTAGTTATCTATGAATAGATAGTTATTTACATAAGGCTGGCGCAGAAATTGCTTGACAAAAAATCGAAAGTATGATAAAATCAACACCGTGTCCTGGGAAAAATTTAATAGTAAATTTTTAGCAAGATAAACTTACGGGCATATGTAGCGGTTTTCATAATTTTACTTATAAAATTAACTTTTAGATAAATTGAAAAAAGAGGAGCCGGAGGCCCCCCTTTTTCTTTTATCATTTATAAATAGGTTGCAATCCCTGCAACGGGGACTATGAAATTTAGGTTACTGCACATGTGCCTATCCTCTGCAGGTGGGTTGCCCTACAGATTTAAGCTCTTTATTCGGTTATTCTAGTGTGTAAAGATTCCCACCCCCAACTTCTGAAAGAGTTGACGAGACAACATGGTAATCCTTGCCCATGATGTTTAGGGTACTGTCAGTAAGCATTTCAAATGTGAAGAACTTCCTTGTTTCATTATCCCAAAGGCCCGCCACAGACCAGCCAAGTCCACTTACCGCCTTAATCCCGTCTGACTCAACTTTATTTTTCATCCTTCTGATTGCTATGGTGGCTTGGCTGTAATTCCCTTCCAGATCTTTGTAGTAAACGGTTGTTTTTTCACCAGCTAGATTAAATGGTCCTGTTAAGACTGATTTGAGATTTATCATTTTAGTTCTTTCTTAAAGAGAGTGCCGTTCCGGCAGTGTTTTTGTATGTTATTTTTTACTTCAACTATTCGGCGGCTTTGGCTGTTCCGTCGGATGCTCCACAGCCAGCCGCTGAATAGTTAATTAAAGGGTGGAGTTCGGGTCAAAAAGCTCCACTTAAAGATTTAATTACTCGCGCGAGCGTTTCAAACTCATAAATCTCTAACTCTGCGATGTTTTTTAAGATGTCACTAAACCTTTGGGAAAAAATTTTGCCGTTATATTGGTTTGAAATACTCATGTTAGTAATCCCTCTCTTGAGATTGAATCTCTATTAAGTCGTCAATCTGGTCTTTGATTAGATATAGGTCTTCTAGGCTAGCTTGTTCCAAAATTGTACAGAGCGAGTCAATTTTATTTGATGATAGTGACATTTTTAGTTCTCCTGTTTATGATGTTTTTTTATGATAGAAATCATGTGTTAAGGTTGAATAAATCAACTGTAAAGACAACTATTGTATGTATTCAGAGGATAGCATTAATAGCAAAGTGGTAGTAGTAGTTGCTCTTCTTGGTTCTCTTCTATATTAATTACTTTAGATTCACTATATTTCTTCTCAACTAGTTCTATTATTGCGTTGTACTCGTTTTCTTCAAACTCAACTTTCCGCTTAAACATAATATCTACAAGTTTCTTTATCTGGTTTGCTCTCATTGGTTTTTGGGGAATAACTTTATCCAGTAGTCTAGGCTCTGATTCTTTTAACCACTTCTTCCATTGGGGAAGGATAGCTTTTCGGCTTTTGTTAGAATCTGTGCTTTTGGGATCTCTAAACTTAATGTCAAACTGTCCAGCAATGTAGGATTTAATAAGCTTTTCAAGGTTAGCTCGATCTTTCCTCCACTCTTGGAAAAACTGCCTAGCGTGCCTACCGGAATATTTTATTTCTGCACGTACTATTTTACTGAGGGATAGATTATGGAATTTTCCAGCTTCATACAAAGATAGTTGAGGAGATGAGCCGAAATTGATTGTTCTGATACTATCCTTTGATTTAAAGGGTGCTGATTGCACAGTTTTTGCAGTAACTAGTTCAGCTTGGTAACACTTCCAAAGCTGGAGGAATGAGAGTTCATCGGTATCAATTTTTGCATGGATGTCGGATACCGTGTATTTATCGTTGATTAGTTCGCATATTTTCTCGACGTTGATACAGGCGTGATCGAATGCTGAACCATTAATCTCTATGCTACATTGATAATATTTAGCTAGTGGATTCCAGAACACTATAATCATATTTTTGAAATTAAAAGCATACTCATAGTGTCTCTTTGCCGATGTCTGATTTTTAAGTTTAACAAAGTTATCAAGGTTTAGGCTAAACAGTTCAACTGTCATTGTGTTAATATCAGTTTCTGTTATTGATTTATTATCATTATTAGGATAAAACCTTAATTGATGAAGGCCTGCTATGTTCATTTAGTTCCCTTCAATTAAATTAATTGAAGTATTAGTAGTAATACCTCACTTAATATATATACTAGTTAGTAGTAAAATTTATTAGCAGAAATCAGGAAGGTTTTTGCGAGGTTCTTTAAAGGATGTTTATTGGCTGGTAGAATGTATTTACTAGTGTTTATTGTGGAACGTGCGAGGATTACCCTTAACTAAGATTAGTTAAGACTTGGTTAGATCTCAAATCTGACCAAGTCTGATTTTACGCTAATGGTTATTGCAAAAACAAATAGCAGCCATTTTGGCAATTATGCCCTGAAAAATGAAATATAGATTGTGCTGGTGCATGTTGGTATAAGTATAAAGAAGGAGTAAATGAGGTGGCGAATAAAGGTCTTGCTAACTACAACATCCTGATGATCGGGCCGCCCGGATCCGGTAGACCATGCTGGCCAGACGAATCCCTTCTATCCTGCCTCCCCTTGGCTTTGATGAAGCCATTGAAACCACCGCCGTATTCAGTGTCAGCGGCTTGCTGGAATCCGGCCATGCCCTGGTCACCAGTCGACCATTCAGGTCACCACATCATACCATCTCGGACGTTGGTCTGATCGGTGGTGGCTCATCACCACGACCCGGTGAAGTGTCTCTGGCCAATCACGGCCTGCTGTTTTTGGATGAGTTACCGGAGTTCAAGAAAAACGCCCTTGAGGTGCTGCGCCAGCCCCTTGAAGACGGCAAGGTCACTATCTCACGCTCACTGCAGTCCCTGACCTATCCCTCCCGCTTCATGCTGGTGGCAGCCATGAACCCCTGGAGATGTGTGAACCTTTCTCTACTGGCGCGAACGAAGGGATATAAAAGAAGACAAAATGAAGGGAATCCTCGCCGACATCAATCCTCTCGACAAGTTCTTTTACGACTTGCTGCCTAGCCTCATAACTCAACGATGGCCACAGTGACGCCAGCGTAGTTGCTCTCTCGATTACATACGACTTGCCAATCTCATTTGTTTTGATGAAATCAATCTCTGCCTGCAGGCGGGGGATCTCCAGGGTAATGTTGTCAAGTCTGGTCTTGATCGGATCATATCTTTCTTTGAACCCGTTTTGATCAAGAACCTGCTTACCGTACAAGTCAATTAAAACATCAACTTTCCCGTTTACTTCCTTCTGCTCTTTCTTCAGCAGTTCAAGCCTCTCCTGCTTTTCCACCAATTCATTTTCCAGATCTTCGTTGGCACCAAGCTGTTCAGGTGCGACAACCACCTCCTTCAAGGCATTCTGGAAGTTCTCCTCGATGATGTCCTCGTTGATTCTCATTCCACATTTCTTGCAAGCATAACGGGGAATCTTCATCGACGGATATGGAGCAACGTACAGTTTTTCTCCGCACTGGCATTTCAATATTCCTGAAAACAAAAACCTTCCAACCTTTGGAACCGATTTGAATGATGTGTATCGTCGAGCAGTCTCCTCAAAGATTTTATTGGCTGCGTCCCAGTCCTCTTCCGACACCAGCGGTTGCACGTTGGTATAGACCCAATCTGACTCCGGTTTCAGCACCCAATTCTTCTTGTTACCAAGACTCTTTGCGTAGTTGGCTCTGCGTATGCCCTTGTAGATTGTATCCGAGAGAAGCCGCTTGAGAGATGTCGGCCTGTAAACCTTCTTGCTCCTTGAATAGAGCCCTTCATCTTTGAGTTGATTACAGGTGGTGAGCAGCTTGCCGGTTTCAAGGAATATTTGGTATGCCCTTTTGACGACTGGAGCTTCATCCGGATTGGGAACGATCTTTCCATCAACCCAGTGATAACCGAAGGCCCCCTTTCCACCAGTATTCTTTCCCAACTTTGCCCTGATAGGAATTGATGCGGCGACACGGGCAGAGATCTCCTCACGCTCCCACTGAGCCAATGCGCCGATAACGGTATAGAGGAGTCTGCCGGCAGGAGAGGACGTGTCAATACTCTCTTCAAGGCTTACGAGTGCAGCGTCGTGCTTTTGGAAGTAGTCGGAGATTTCTAGGAGTTGTTTGGTGTTGCGGGCAAGGCGAGCAAGTTTTGAGAAGATAAGAGCCTGTATTCGACCAGCGGCTACGTCATCAAGCATTCTCTTGGCTTCGGGATTGTCAAGGACATCCTTGCCTGAAACGCCTGACAGATCATACAAGTCTACTATGTTCCATCTCTTGAGTTCTGCATACATTCGAGCACGGGCTTCATGATTCTTTGGCGATTCTCCCCGCGCCTGGTCTTCTGTTGATACCCTTATCCATATCCCAACGTTCATCCCGTCATTCCTGTCTAAATCACCCCGCCGGCCCAAACCACCCTACCGACGATCTTAAGATTTAACGCCTCATCCCCATGCAGAATTTCAGGCTCGTATAGGGTGTTATCGCTTCGGATCACAACAGAGCCGTCATACTTCTTCTGAAGACGCTTCACAAGTAAGGCATCGTCGTATTGCACAACGTATATAGCGCCATCTTCAACCTTCGACGTCCGGACATCGATCAAGATCAAATCGCCGTTGCTCAGGGTAGGCTCCATGCTATCGCCTTGAACTGAAATGAGTGCCAGAAAATCCCTGGGGATTCCCAACACATTTTTTACCCACTCCGTCTTGAAATACAAGTGATCTACAATCTGTTCGCTATGAATAATTGCACCTCCGCCAGCACTGGCCTTGACCTCGTAACGAGGAACCCGGACGTAGCCATCAGCCTCCGAGACAAGTCCATTGTCACGGCATACCGTCGGAAGAGAACTATCATCTGAGAAAATCCACTGCAAATTGATGTTATGCCTGATACACAATTTGATGATTTTATCATACGGGACTGTTCCCCGCTTTTTCCAGGTTCCAAGCAGCCTTGGGTCGCTTTCTAGCGCTTTTGCGACATCCGTATCATTCTTCAGATCAAGGGCTTTTTTCAGCTTTTCGATGATAGTTTCGATCAAATTATCATCATTTTGCAGATTTTGGCTTGACATGGTTTTCATCCTTATGCAACAATAATCATCATGATGAGGAAAGCGCTTAAAATAAAGGTCCTGATGATGCAGAAAGGAATATCAGGATCACATATCGCTGAAAAAGCAGGGGTACATCGTACTGCGGTCTATCACGTAATCAGCGGCAGAGCCAAATCACAACGCCTGCAAAGGCTGATTGCCCAAGAATTAGGTTGGCCATTTGATGCACTTTGGGCCGATTGATGATATTTACAAGCGGTTTATCGTCTATATGAAACAGACAACCGTCATTTACTCATCATTTATAGCATACGTATTTATTATTTTCATCAAAATGTTTAGTTAATCTTCTGTTTGTTGCGAGCAGGCCGTGAAGGTAACCATCGAATACAGAAAATCTCCAGACCCTGAAGCCAGGTTTGATCGTGTGATGGATATTATCCGTCGGGACCTTGAGCGACAGGCTTTTGTGCGCGAAACTGACAGGATCAGAGTTTCACCAGCACCACCTCCTCCGCGATCACGGGAGGTGGCCATTGCAACATAATAGACTCCAACACAGAGTAGGTTCAGTTGACGATAGAAGCAGCGTTGATTCGTTCGAACGCATTCTCGAAAGCCTAGCAGCGAGACCGAAGTATCTTCCAGAGTGGCCTGATACTCAAAGAGCAATGCCGAATGAAATCCTTCGTTCGGCACTTTTCAATTGCCGGAACCGTAATCAAGCTCGTCTCTTCATGAAGGACGCAGAAATAGCTGTGATCGGAGACGGCCAGGTAATTTATCGTGGTGAGGAACTGCGCCAGGATGATGAACTTGTCTGGTTGCACCTGATGCACCTGGCAAAAAAGACCCATCTTGGCGATTGCATCGACTTCACCCCCTATTCTTTCATCAAAATGCTTGGCTGGCCCATCAAGGGCCAAAGCTACGACCGACTCCGTGTCTGCTTGAGCAGGATGCAGGCTACAGCAATCCGCTTCCAATCAAAACGCCTTGATACCTTCATCAGTGTTTCTCTGATCCTTAAGTTCAGATCCAGAAACGATAACAATGAAAATCTGTCTCGATGGGAAGTCTGGGTTGGCGAGGAAATGCGCCTCCTATTTGACGAAGAGTTCCTGACGAGAGTGAACTGGGAAACGAGGCGAGCGCTTCCAGACGGCATCGCATCCAAGTTGTTTGGTTACTGGTCAAGTCATCGGAAACCTTTCCCGGTAAAGGCTGAGACTCTCATCAAGCTGTGCGGTTCCGAAATGGAGCTGAGGCATTTCCGTATCGAATTGAGAAAAGCGCTCGATGTTCTCGTGAAAGTGAGTTTCCTCGAATCCTGGGAGGTCAAGGATGACCTGGTTACCGTCGCACGGAGGCATTGACCTATGACTTACCAAGTATTGACTTATGACCGGCGAACTACTGACTTTTGACCGACAAAGTATAGACCTAAGCCCTACAGGTACTGACTTTTGACCGGCAAACCTATTGACTTTAGACCGGCAGAACTATTGACCTTTGGCCGACAAGCACATCGGAAATTCGTTTTGCAGCACGCGATGTTACAGAGTTTTCCACAACCCCCTAACCTTCTTTTAACCTTTTATAACCATTAGGGGCTGAAAAACATCAAGGAGGCCCCCATGAACTGCCCAGTTCCTGATGACGCAGTGACAATTGTCATCGCTTATTTACGTCAGCAAGGACTCACCATTACCCATACCGGAAATGCATACCGCCTGGATGAAGGCCTGCCGAACATCAATGTCGTCATCAAGGCATTCCGTGATCAAACCATCAGCATTGCTGAAGACGGTACCATTCATCTTTTTGGCATCTACCTTCCTTCAGGATGGGACACCGTGAGAATCAGGAGAAAGGTTGAAGATCATCTTCGGAAGATCTCCTCTACAGAGGAAATTATCCGTATCGCTTCATGCTTGGGAGTAAGACTTTCTGAACCTGGCAGGTGATCCGGGAACACCCGGCCTCCAGTCGTAGTTAGACAACCTAATAGCACAGATTCAATCTGGCACGGCCGGGCACTTCAATGTGCTGGCAAAGCCGGTCTACGGAGAAAACTTCCGTGACCGGCTTTTTTTGTTTGAGCGGAGGTCACATGGATTTCTTCAAGGCAGTGCAATGGGTGCAGGACAACGAACCCACGATCAAGAGCAAGATCAGGCAGTATCGGAAATTCACCCCCTATGAAATGTGCGACTTTCAGCAAGAGGCATACGAGGCTGCATTCGTCGCGGTTCTTCGCAGTCAGGAGAAGAATATCCCGTTCGAGGCTGCCTTCTGGACCACATTCCGGAACAAGATCAGCGTTCTGACTCCCGACCCTAACTTCACCCATGGGTCCAATTCGATTCCTTCGCATATCTGTTATGGCGACATTGAGGCAGTCGAACAGACGATTCACGGGAGTGATGATGGTGCTGACATCGAGGCGATATTCGAGGCTATTTCCCACCACTTGACGGAAAAGGAAAGGGAAACTCTATCTCTCTCCCTGGGGGTTGCGGATCAAGGGAAACTATCCACATACGAGATCGCTGATCTCTACGGCTGTTCTGACTTTAATGTCCGAGACACTCTGAAAAGGGCGTTCAGACGAATAAAGCAGCTAGCAGACAACGGAACCATAGTCGTTGACCGCATGAGGCTCGTGACCCAACAGCACCAGGAAATAATGTCTGGCTGTGTAGCCATTCAGGACTTCACGCCTTTGGGTTTTTCAGCAAGAAGCCCGCCTTCCTGATTTAGGATCTTCACGGCAACAGCAGTTGACTATTACAACCTGTAAAGGAGCCATTATGAAACTCAATACTGCAATCACGAAGTTCAAACCATTATCCCAGAAGGTGCTCAGGCGCCTTGCTGAAGACCGCATCATCGAATTCCCGCTTACTGACAGTAATCAGCTGCTTATTTCTGCTCTCTGTCGAGTCTGGACAGACGAATGGTACGTTGCCCAAATGAATAAGACCTTCAAACCAGACAAAAGGGCGGTCATGCTGGCTTTCCCCGATTTCGGCAAAATTGAACGATACATCCTTAGTAGCTACCTCAATCTCAAACCTAGAGCAAAACTCAGCGTTAGAGAGATGGCAAGTCGCATCCAGCAGCACTTCGAGGTCGAGTATCCGCAATTCAAAATCCACCGGGTTCGACAGGCGGCATATAACCTTCGCCGTCATTCTCGTATCGGAAGCCGCAAACATACTTTGATCCAGCTGGCCATGTTGGAGGGTAACCACGATAATTTTTGGTCATAAACATCTGTCAGAGTCGACAACTAAACATATCTATAAGAACTTGTTCTTTTAGATATGTTGTACCTCATCAACGCAAGGAGAATCGGAATGAGAGTTGAAAATCTGGAAGAAAAGCTCAACTCGCGAATCGTTGAGGCATTTAACGCCGGTTTGAGCGTCATTGAAATAAGCAGGGCGGTGAATAAAAGCTGGGTCGCACATATCCATAACCTACTCAAGGGTACCGGCGACATTGATACCCTTGAAAAAGTTGGACTACGCCGTTCATACGGAATCGATGACAAGTGGGAATCAGCACTGAAAAAAATAGGGTATTCCTTCCCGCGTTGGTGCATAGGATGGGGTTTTGATCCTGTAAAAGCAGCACGAGAACTGGCACTAGGTGAACAGGGCGACATCCATGAAGCATTGAAGAGAGACTTTCCTGCCGTTTATGCGCGGATGTTTGGCGAAGATCCGCCGCAGAGGGTCCCAACCACCAGAATACACGATCCACATCCATCAGTAACAATCGTCTGGCATCCCGACCGCAATGCCTACGTTGCCGAGATGATCGGCAATCCTGCGATAAATGCCGGCGGCATCGATCTGGAGCATGCACTGCAGCGTTTCCAGGTGGCGCTCCGTTATGATGAGCAAATCAAACGACTAGAACTCTTGATCGCTCAGAGACAAAACCAATAACGCAACATGGAGACAATAGCTCTCCATGTATTACAAACAGAGACAAGGAACCTTTTTGGGGGAATAAATAGGTACCTAAACAGGGTCCATAATCGGAAGGAACCTAAATATTCCCCGAAATATTCCCCCAAAACGTCTCCTTTACCTTCCCCCCCGCAAGATTATAGGTGTAGGGGACGTTTTGTTCCCCAAAATATTCTCCAAGGAGGCAATCATGAGTGTGCTGGTTTGTGATCTGGGTTTTTCGTCAGCAAAGTGGATGTATGAGGATCGTAAGGGGAGAATTATTTCCGCATTCAGATATGACGGAGATAATTTGATGGTGGGAGAAGAAGCACTTCTGTCATCGGGTTCGTCCTACCTGAAAACGATGGAAGAGCTTGTGAGGTTCTATCCAGAGTTTGTTGGCCACTGCTTCAAGGCAGCCAAGGCTGAAGGGACGGTCACACTCGCGGTTGGTCTGCCATTTTCCTATTGGCAGGATCAAAACAAACCTGGCGGAGCGGTTCCGGCCTTAGCAAAGGCATTGTCTGGAGCACTCGTCACTGATGTCGCCATATTCCCGCAAGGTCTCGGTGGACTCAGGGATTACTTGGATAATGTCGAGGAACGCCCTGAGGGCAACGTGCTGGGAATAGACATCGGATTCAACACCATCATCTTTACGCTCTTTTCTCCTCAGAAAAGACAGATCATCTACGGCAAGACCCTCAACAAACGGGGTGTTCACCAAATGGCAACCAGCTATCTGCTGCCACGCATCAAAGATCTGGCACCTTCCGGCACTTTTACCCCGGTCGAAATAGCTTTCCTGATCGAGAAGGGTTATCTGCAATACGGATTCGAGCGACACGATGTCAGAAGAGAAATCAGCGATGCCGGCGTTGCCTACATCGAGCACATCCTTCGGGATGTCCAGGGAGAGTTGCAGGCGCACGTTGGAATGCATGCCGACTTCGACCGGGTATTGCTGTTTGGTGGCGGAGCCGCACTGCTCAAGGATGGCTTTCCGGCAAAGAATATTGAGGTAATCGTCCTGCCGGTTCCGGAATTTGCGAATGCCCGCGGATTCCGTTCACTCGCTGGCGGAATGTGAGCGTGAATCATGGCCCAGTTCACGCTCAAGATAAAAACCTATGATCCCGACATCGTCAATGCTTTCGCACGCCTTCGTAAAAGCCGGAAGCAGTCGGCCTTTACCCACGAAGCCCTTAAATACTTTCTGGCAACGGAACAGGGGGCACAGGTTATGGCGCTCATGGCCAAGGGATACGAAGAACCACTGAAAGCCACCACTAAAGCAAATCGGAATGAATCACCCATTACGATACGTGAATCAACACCATTAATGCCAACGACTCTTGAACGTCAGGCGTTACCACTTGGGGAACTGTCGGAAGACTACTGTGCCACAGTTCTTGGCAATATACTGAAATGACGAAGTAAAGTCAGATCAAAATATATGACGAATATGGCGATATTGTTGCTCAGGAACTTGGTTATATGAAATTTGAGCGGAAGCATGACTAGGCAAGAAGTTTATAAGGTAATTGATCTTATTGCGGCAATTCTCATGGAGAATCCATCTATCGTCCCGGGTCAAGATGGGGTGACGACAGCTAATTGGCTTCGATCCCTGTTTTTTGACGAAAAGTCTGGAACTCTATACTTTGGACGTGATGAAATCTCGCGCAAAGAGTTGGAGTTAATACTGTTACTAAGGCAACGCAACATCTCTCCGATGGATTTTATAAAAATGCTCCAACAGGAACATCAGTTGGCGAGGTTATCAACGAAGTAAATCGGGAAATATTCTATCACTTTTTGCGAGAAGAAAGATCTCAATAATCGTTGACGCATCCTTCTAATTTGACTATTATCGTAATCACGAAGCTATCACATGACTACGTTAATGCTCAATAGGTGATCTATGGCGTCTCCAGTCAACCGTACATATCTCCGCCAGACCCGGGATGCTGCAGAGCTGTTGGGCAAACTCATCCGGCTTGGCAGGAAAGAGCGCAAGATGACTGAGGAAGACCTGTCCGGACGGGCGGGGATTTCAAGAAGGACTTTGCAGAAGATCGAGCGTGGCGATCCGAAGTGTGAGATCGGCCTGGTGTTTGAGGTAGCCAACCTGGTTGGGGTAAACCTGTTTGGGGATGAAGGGAACGCGAATATCTCCAGAAATATAAGCCGGGTTGACGATAAGCTGGCTCTTCTGCCGCAGTTGGTTCGCAGCTCTATGAAGGTAAACGATGAATTCTGAGTACAAAGAATTATATGTCTGGATTTGGCTCCCTGGAGAAACAGATCCGGTGGTGGCCGGAATGCTTACAACCGTAGGGACGACATATGTCTTCAACTACGGTAAAAGCTACCTGCAGCGCGACAATGCTATTTCGATTTACGACGCTGAACTTCCCCTGCGTCAGGGGCTACTCCCTCTCCTATCTGGGCTTTCCATCCCGGGGTGTTTACGGGACGCAGCTCCTGATGCCTGGGGGCGCAGGGTAATACTCAACAAGAAGTTCGGAAATAAAGCGCCTGGAATCGACCCGTCAGCACTCGACGAACTCAGTTACCTTATTGAGTCCGGGTCCGACCGGATAGGCGCCCTTGATTTCCAGTTATCGCCTACGCAGTACGAGCCGCGATATGCCTCCGGAGCCCCCATTGAAGAACTGATTGAGGCGACCGAGCGTGTCGAGAAGGGAATTCCGCTAACTCCTGAGCTTGCACAGGCCCTTCAGCATGGAACCTCTATCGGTGGAGCACGACCCAAGGCCCTCATTGAAAGTAATTCCCGGAAATTCATAGCGAAATTTTCCACTTCCACCGACCTCTACTCCGTCGTCAAAGCAGAGTATGTCGCAATGAGACTAGCTGCCATGGCTGGCATTGATGTGGCGCCGGTCTCTCTGGAACATACCGCCGGCAAGGATGTGCTGCTTGTCGATCGTTTTGATCGGAAGGCAACGGCCAATGGGTGGCAGCGCAAGAGCCTTGTTTCGGCTCTGACGATGTTGACTCTGGATGAGATGATGGCCCGTTACGCAAGCTATGAAACGTTGGCCGAAATTATCCGGAGTAAATTCAGAAATGCTCCCGGAACATTGCGCGAACTGTTTTCCCGCATCATGTTCAATATTCTGGTCGGCAATACTGACGACCACGCCCGCAATCATGCAGCTTTCTGGGACGGACAGATGCTGACGTTAACCCCGGCATACGATATCTGCCCACAGGCTCGCCATGGGCAGATCGCCACTCAAGCAATGCTGGTCATGGGAGACGACCGTTCAAGTCGGATCACCACCTGCATTGCTGCCGCTCCGCAATTTCTTCTCACCGAAGATGAGGCCGTCAACATTATCGCTAAACAGATCCAGTGCATCGAGCAGAATTGGGCGACTGTCTGTGACGATGCATCGTTGAGCGAAGTTGATCGAAATCTGCTGTGGGGGAATCAGATATTGAATCCATACGTTTTCGAGGGGCTAGAACCAGGCCCCCTGAAAGACCTCGCCAGACGGCACGAGCGGGGATGAGCCTGAAAGCCGCGAACTTCTTTATGGAGTTTGCGGCTTTTTTTATACATACACCCTTCTTCTGTAACCCAATCATTTTCACCACTCCTCATATTTGAGCAATTCACGCTACTCGCTTTCCCGCCACAACTGGTAACGGCAAGTGTATGGCCGTGGCCGCCAGTCGTGGCCTATCTTAAGAATTTTCCTGCCTCGTCAAAGAGGAATTCGCAAAGACCACCCTCGCACCTTCCCCCCCAGAAGATAATCAATATGAAGATCAAATTTCCGGAGGACTCATGCTGGCAAAGTTCATGACCACTGCGTCACTCGTTTTTCTCATTCCACTGTCAAGTTTCGCTTCGGAGATACGCCAACGACCATTCGCGTATTCCTTTGATGCCGCATCAGCCCAGAGTGGGGACACTTTTGTTGTCTGTTCCGATTGCCCGGACAACAAGCTGACCATCCTCCCTGCCATTGCCAAGCTTGCGGTGAGAATGAGCGACCCGATGACAATACAACCACCAGCTACGCAACCAGACGTTGTCACTGTTACACCCAGAAATGAGCTGTCTGAAATCAAAGGGCTACTCGGGACAGTTCACTTTCAGCTGAACAGTTCCAGGCTTTCCAAATTTGAACAGGACAATCTGGAAAAGCTATCAAGGGATATTCCCGCAGGTAATGCCGTCAATGTAACCGGATACACCTGCACAATCGGTACGGATGATTACAACAAGAAACTGTCCTTCAGAAGAGCAGAGGCCGTCGCCACGGCACTGAAGGCCAAGGGGGTGAACATCGGCACTATCGAAGGCAGAGGCAAATGCTGCCCTGCCTCGCAGGACAAGCAACAGAACAGAAGAGTAGAAATCATCGGATTACAAAAGGAGGGAATGTGAAGATCGCAAATAACAAGAAACTTATGGTCGGCGGGCTGATGATGTTCATCGTGACTGCGGCGGGTTTCTCTATGGCTAACGACAATCTAAGAACGGAGAAAGAGACCCTGATGAAGACCTTTCCAAATATGAAATTGGATGGCTTCAGGGAATCGCCGCTCAAAGGCCTATATGAGATCACCGCAGGCGAACAGGTATTTTACTTCAGCCCCGAAGGATACCTCTTTTTTGGTGAAATCTGGACCAAAGACGGCAAGAACCTGACAGCCGAGATGCGGGAGAAGGTTGTTACAGAAAGAATCAACAGCCTCCCCCTGGATAAAGCCCTGAAAATCGGCAACGGCCCGAAAAAGGTCATAGAGTTCACCGACCCTGACTGCCCCTATTGCCGCAAAGTTGACAACTTCCTCTCGAAGCGAACTGACGTGACCCGTTACGTCTATTTCGTCCCACTACGTAGGATACATCCCGACGCAGAGAAAAAGGCTCGCTACATCCTGTCGCAATCTGACAGGGACAAGGCATTCCATGATGTATTCGAGGGAGTGCTGGACGGAAAGCCAATCTCCATAACCGATGACACACAGCAACAGCAACTGGAGGAGATGGAGAAAATTGCTGCTGGGCTTGGCGTACGTGGAACACCGGCACTCTGGATCGAAGGTGCTCACGTGAATGGTGCAGACATCCAACGGATCACCGGGTTGCTGGACAAGGGAAAGGAGGTGAGTAAGCCGCAATCACACTGAATCTATTTCGCAACATCGTCTGACCATCACACCAACAGCTCAAAGGAGAAATGAATGCACAAGCGGAAAATGCTTCTGATGACCCTCGTTGCGATGATCGTAACGCTGGCAGCATCCCAGGCCATGGCCCTCGTTGCCCCCGTAGCCGGTTCGTTCGGTTTCGAGGCCTACGACTTCTTCATCAACAACATCCTCAAGGGACCTTTCGGCGCCATCGCCGGTGTCCTTTCCATCATTGCCGGCGTCGTCGTCATGATCCAGCAGAAGATGGTCCCGGCAGTCCTCTGCATCCTGGGAGGAGTACTCGTCATCAACTCGGACAAGATCGTCACCTCACTCGGGATGATCATCTAGCCACAACCGGGGGGCGCAAGCCCCCCTCACCATCTTGTAGCCATGAACGGAGACGTACGTGATCCGCAAGTTTCCCCAATATCTGACGCAACCTTTTCAGGTTCTCTGGTTCGAACCCGATGACCTGGCCATCATGACGGCAAGCTTTATCCTCGCCCAGCAGTTCGGGGGGTATCTCTGGCTGACAATGATCATCGTACCGTGGGCATACAGCCGCTTCAAACGACAGTACCCGCGAGGCTTCCTGCGTCACGTTCTCTATTTCATCGGCCTGGCACCGATGAAGGGGTACCCGCAGTTCTTCGAAAGAGATTTTCTGGAATAACCACAAGCAGAGGGAGAAAGAAGTGAACCTCGACATATTTCTACAGAAAAGTTCCAACATTTTCGCCGAAAACCGGCTGCTCAAGTTCGTGGTCGTAGCACTTGGCATTGCCGTTGTCATCAACACAGCCGGACTATTCACTGCATTGAACAGTCAGCGGGTGATTCTCGTGCCGCCGACCATCAATTCAAAGATCTCGGTTTCCGGTGACAAAGCCTCGGATGAATACCTCAAGGAATTCACCCGCTACATCCTGAGTCTGGCGCTTACCTACAACCCGGTCAACGTCCGGTCGCAGTTCAGCGAGCTGCTAGCAGTCTACGACCCCGCCGAATTCCAGGCATCACGGAAAGAGTTGTACGAACTGGCGGACAAAATCGAAAACACCAAGGCCTCCAGTGCCTTTTACATTCATTCAATCATCAATGACGCCGAGAAGCGGCGTCTCGTAGTGACCGGTACCAAGAAGACCTACATGGTGGATCAGAAGGCAGAGGACGTTCTGAAGGTCTACCTCATCGAATACCGCTTCGAGAACGGAAAATTCATCCTGGTGCGGCTCTATGAAAAGCCGGCGCTAGGCGAAAACAAGGGGGCGTGATGCGCAAAACGATAGCTTTACTAACCGCATTGCTGGTGCCGACATTGGCGCATGCATTGGAACAAGGTGCTATCCATAAACAGAAGACTGCAATTGACCAGGCTATCGAAAAGCCGGTCGAAGGTGAGTTTCCGACCGTTGTCTTACCAGAATCGTCAACCGGTATTCGGCTGTCGAGTTCCGACATAAATCGGATCTCCTGCCCAGGTGACATTCGAGAAGTCCTGACCTCAACCGAGAAAGGGATAACGATCAAGATCACCGGCAAGGATGCCTTCGTGAAGTTCAAGGTGACCAAGAAGGGGGACAAGTTCTTCTACTCATCTACACCGACCGAGCTTTATGTCGTATGTGGCGAAAAAGTCTTCAGCTTGGTCGCATTTCCCCAGAGAGTGCCATCCCAAACAATTCGCCTCACTTCCGGCCAGGAGAAGAAGATCAAAGAGAACCTGTCTCTCTATGCCGGCTTACCCTTCGAGAAGAAAGTACTCAAGGCGATCAGGGAAGTCTACACCGAGAACATTCCTGACTCCTACACCATCAGCAAAAAGGAAAAACGATTCTTCACATTCCGGGAAATCCTTCTGACCCTCAAACGAACCGTGGACATCGAGGGTGAAGGTCTCCGGATCAAGGAGTTCGAGGCATCGCTGCGGGGCGAAACTCCTGAGTTCAAGATGAACGAGAAGATGTTTCTGCGTACGGCGCTGGTGGACAACCCAATAGCTGTATCACTTGAACGTCATGTTCTGCGAACAGGTGACTCTTCCAGAGTGTTTGTGGTGGAGCAGCGTGCCGAGAAACAGGGGGTTCGTAGACTGACCGGTGACCTGCCGGTAATGGATCAGCCAAGGCAGAGTCTGCCTGCAAACAAGTCGGGAAACCAAAAAGAGCCAACAGAAAACCGTACCGAGTCAGATGTCCAGGAGGCAGACGATGAAAAATAAGCTCCTGTCCTACTGGAACGGACTCAGTGGCAGTCAGCGCCGGAATCTTGCCTGGTGTGCGGCAGGCTGCATTCTTGTGACCGTATTCGCGATTGGATATTACGCCATGAACAGAGGGAAAGATTCCGTTTCCACAAAAAGTGCGAAACAAGCGCCCTTGAGCATCGAGCCAAAACTCCTGGAAAAGTCACAGTTCCTCGAAAGTCAGAAGGAGATTGCCAAGCGTGACGACAAAGTTGCCGAACTCCAGAAAAAACTCGATGAGATCACCCGAGAGAAAAAGGGTGACCCGACTCCAGCACCGGTGCTTCAGGCCGGCACTACACCCGCTGTACCTGGTGACAATCATCTTGCCGTCACTGCTCAACAGCAGGGCCAGACGCAAAAGGCCGGTTCCGGCAGGACAGTGATATCAAAACAGCCGTTGCCGCCACTTCCGCCGATGCCGCAAAGCAGCAGCTTCTCGCTTCCTCCCCCACCTGCCGCACCTCAAGGAATGGCTGCAGGCCAGTTGCAATCTCCACCCGAAACCGAAATCGGCGATATCGCCATCGTTTCGTCTCCTGGATCAGGCAAACCCGCCAAGGCTGATGCGGAAGATAAAAAAAAAGACGTCGGGACCGTCTCGGTCTATCTGCCACCTTCCTTTATGGAGGCGACTCTGTTGAGTGGCTTGGACGCTCCAACCACTTCGGAAGCCAAAGGAAATCCGGTGCCGGTGCTGCTCAGGGTAAAGACTCCAGCGGTACTGCCCAATAGCGTCAAGGCAAACCTCAAAGGGTGCTTTGTTATCGCTGACGGCAAGGGGAACCTGGCCACCGAGCGTGCGGAACTGCTGCTCGTTTCCTTGTCATGCCTCGACCGTAAGGGGCAGGCGGTAGTCGACCAGAAGATCAAAGGGTTCGTCGTTGATGAAGACGGCAAAATTGGCCTGCGAGGCCGGGTCGTTGCCAAGATGGGCTCCATGATCGCCAGGAGCATGTTGGCCGGCTTCTTCGGCGGTGCCGGTGACGCGATTAAGTCTGCGGCCACGACCATGTCCGTAAGCCCTCTCGGTACGACACAAACCGTTGACCCCAAAGACATTGCCATGTCTGGGCTTGGGTCCGGCCTGTCGAGTGGCTTCAAAGAGATCCAGAAGTTCTACATGGAACTGGCCAGGCAAACCATGCCGGTCATAGAAGTCGGAGCCACAAAGCCGGTGACACTGGTCATTAGCGAAGGAATCAATCTGGACATCAAGAAAATTGCCAAGGGAGGCGGAAAGTGAAGAAAGCCCTTATTACTATAGGAATGCTGACAATGAGCGGCTGTGCCCTGCTCAACCCCTACGAAAGCAGCTTTAGCTGCCCTGAAACCAGCAACGGCAAGTGCGTTTCGGTGCAAACCGCCTACAAGGAATCGACAGCAATCCCTGGCAAATCAAGCGAAGCACCTGCAGAACACAAGGAAGACGATTGTAATGCTGACAGTGCTGCAGCCGGTCTCTGCACCGAAGGCAAGAAGGATATCTCCCTGCATCCGTCCGCCAAAGAGAACGGTACCTACAACCGCTACCAATCGGCACTGTTCGACAAATTCAGCGGACTCCTGAAAGAACCGGTCACACCGGTTGTTGCTCCCCCGAAAACCATGCGGGTGCTCCTTCTGCCATACACCGGCCAGGACAATGAATTCTACATGCTGCGTTATGTCTACTTCTTCGTTGATGAACCGCGCTGGTTGATGGGTGACTCCGTTACATCCGGCGAGGAGGACTAGACATGGGCGTTGCGTCAGCGTTGTTTGGAAGTGGAGGGGGCTTCACCAGGAGCGAGTTACGCCGTCTCTCCGAACGGGACAATTTTTCCGAATATTTCCCGTGGATTGCCCATGACCCCAAGAATCAGATCTACCTGAACACCGATAACACCTTCGGGATGATGTGGGAGTGTGCTCCACTGGCTTTTGCCTGTGAGACTACCATCAGGACCCTGGAGGGGATATTCCGTGTAAACCTGCCTGACGGTTCGATCATGCAGTTCATTCTATTCGCCGACCCTTTTGTTAAGCATATTGTGGATACCTATACTTCCATGAAATTGCGCGACAGCAAACTGGTACGCGATGTTTCTGACAACGTGTCCCGCTTCTTTCAGGAAGGTGTGGAAGGTCTCGGCTGTCTGAGCGGTATTCCGATCCGGAACTTCAGGATGTTTTTTACGGTCAAGTTTCCGGTGAAGGACAGTGCCCATGTAAATCTTGAAGAAGTGTTCGGCACGATCCAGGAAGTGCTGCGTGGCGCCGGCCTTTCACCGGTCGTTGTCAATCCGGGTAACTTGCTGGATTGGCTGCGGCGCATGCTGAATGAAGACCCGTCTGCAAATAGCAGCCACTATGACGAACGCAATATCATCCGTAAGCAGGTACTGCTCGGGACCAAGGTAGAGAAAAGGTTCTCTTCTCTCAAGTTCGGTTCCCGGCACTTCCGCTGCGTCACCCCGAAGTCATTCCCTCTGAACGGCGATCCGATCCAGACCAACCAACTCTTCGGCGGGATCATGGGGATGGCGACCGACTCTGATCAGATCCGGACGCCATTCTTCTTTACGCTGAATATCGTCCTACGGAACCAGAAGAACAAGCTTCACACCAAGTGCAACCTGGTCCTGCAACAGCAGGGTGTCGGCAGTTTCGCCCCATCGCTGGCCAGAAAGAAAGACGAGTATCTCTGGGCGGTCGATGAACTGGAACGGGGCACGAAGTTCTACCGTGTCATTCCTATCATGTGGGTCTACGGCAGTGACGAATGGCTGGTAAACGAGTCCGTCACCAGGGCCAAGCGGGTCTGGGAGGGGCAAGGATACGTCATGCAGGAGGATAAGGGGATTCTTCCCATCCTGTTCATTTCTTCTCTGCCATTCGGTCTCTACGACCACGGAAGCAACATCGACACTCTCGACCGCGACCATATTCTTCCGGTGGATAGTATTGCTGTCACCCTGCCGGTGCAGGGGGACTTCTCCGGACTAGGCAAGCCGGTGATGCTCTTCGCAGGCAGGAAAGGGAATCTGTTCGGCCTCGACATCTTCAACAAGGGAGTCAACAACCACAACGCCATGGTCTGCGCCTCCAGCGGCGCCGGCAAAAGCTTCTTTATCAACTATCTGGTCTACAACTACTTCGCCATGAAATCGAAGATCCGGATCATCGACATCGGCGGCTCCTACAAGAAGATGACCAAACTGTTCGGTGCCCGCTATCTGGACTTCAGCGAGGACTCCCAGGTCTGTCTGAACCCCTTCACCAACATCATCGATCCCGAGTACGACATCCCGGTTATCGCTCCCATCGTTGCCCAGATGGTCTTTTCCACCGGCAAGACCATTCCCAGCGAGACAGAGATGACCCTGATCAAGGGAGCAGTTCGCTGGGCCTGGCAGCAGCAGGGCAATGATGCAGATATCGATACCGTCTACGAGTACCTGTTCAATTTCGACCAGTACTCCTCCGAGGGTGGCGAGATCAAGGAGGCTGCTTCCCGGCTTGCTTTTAACCTGGCCGACTTCAAGAGCGACGGAACCTTTGGCCGTTTCTTCAACGGCAAAAGCAGTCTCGACATCTCCAACGACGAATTCGTGGTGCTGGAACTGGAACATCTCAAGTCCCGTAAGGAACTGTTCCGGGTAGTCACCCTTCAGGTGATAAATGCCGTAACCCAGGATCTCTATCTCTCCGACAAGTCGGATCAGCGACTGATCGTTTTTGATGAGGCATGGCAATTCCTTGGAGAGAGTTCGACCCTGAAGGAGGTCATTGAGGAAGGGTACCGTCGTGCCCGCAAATACCATGGCAGTTTCACCATAATCACCCAGTCGGTACTCGACATGAAGCTCTTCGGCGGGGTTGGCGATGTCATCAGGAATAACTCGGCCTTCAAATTCTATCTGGAGTCGTCCGACTTCGAGAAGGCTCTGGACGAGAAGCTGATGGATTACGACGATTTTACCATGCGGATTCTCAAGTCAACGAAGAGCAACAAGCCCAAGTACTCGGAGATCTTCATGGACACTCCTTTCGGCGTCGGAGTCGGCAGATTGGCCGTAGATCCTTTCTCCTACTACGTTTTCACGTCTGATGCGAGTGAGATAACTGAAATAGAGGCAATGGTTGATGGCGGAGTGAGTTATGAGGATGCAATCCGTGAGATGGTCAAGAAATACCGCAGTTAGTCTGATGATGTCTGTGACGTTAGGCAGCACGTCTGCCTTCGGAATCGATGGGAAGACCGCTGGCCAGAATGCCGGTCAGTCGGCGCTCTCCCGGTTCGGCAGTAAGAATTCTGTCAACAGCAACATCTCGTTGCCGATGACCAACTCATCGAACCTCATGCAGACGGTGAACGGCGCTACCAGCTTCCCGGCAACCCTGAACGCTCCCTCATCGGCAAAATTCCTGGAGGTGATGATACAGCCGTCAGGAACCGGTGACCTGCAGCAGGTTATCGTCAGCCAGGATCTAAACACTGATGGCACCATCGACAATGTTCACGCTGTGCCGTCGCTTGTGTCAGGGGTCTGCGCCAACGGCTTCATCTCCTGTAATGCCGGTAGCTGGACGAATTGCAAATATTATACGTGGGCCGCCGATGCTGATGGCCGGGTCACTGAAGCACCGGCGTCCATTACCGATCTCGGTGGCTGCTATTGCATCAACAGCAGTTGTGGCAGCAACCTGGTCTGGGTCAACAGCGCCATCGTGTTGAAGGATATCGGTGGGGGTATTGTCAATGCAGTTCATACCAGCAATACCTCCTTCACCATTACCAACGTCAATACCGACATCACCACCATTACCTATTACGGGCAAGTGACCACCAAAACGAACAATGCCGCCACGAGTGTCGCGGCATTCGCTTCCTCCCCAACAGTGGATACCCTGACGGGGTATTACACCAACTGGCCCCAGCTGACGGCAGCTCGGGATTCTGCTGCCATCTCCCAATCATCCGACCCGAGCAGTTTCTACTACATGATCTCCAACTCGGGTGCGGCCCGGGAGGCTCAGGGCAAGTCAAGCATCTGCACGGTTGACCGGGCTGGCCGTGTTGATACCTCCACCACGTCCTTCAACGACTCAGGAAGCAGTGCCCTCTGTACCGATCACCTGGTCTACATACGGGTTCATAAGGCCGATGATCTAACCTATCAATTGGAATACCTGGATACCGGCCCCGGAGGACCGGGAGCGGCCCACAACAACTGCGGCGGCAGTCCGGGCGGAGATGGCTGGCATACAGTTAAACCCGTCACTGTGTCCACACCAGACCCGGCCAAGCTCGGCCAGCTTATGTCCGCCACCTTCAACATGAACAACATGAGTGGCGGCGGCTGCAATTCCGCTTCGGCATCCGTGGACGGAGTCATCAACGGATTCGACACATCAGTCCAGACCGGCATTGTCTGTCCGGCAAAGGGTGCTCAAGGTGTCTCGTTCGACTGGAGCTATTTCTTCGACTTCAAGGAGGACACCTACACGGAAGCCGTTGAGGATAAGTGTGCCGCCTTGGCCAACGATCCGGACTGTCGCTTGAAGGAAGAAGAAATCGACGGAGTCGTGACCTACCAGAACTTCAATCCGACCGGTTTCAACCAACTTCCTTCCTGTAAGAATTTCACCGGCCAGGTGGGTACCAACAAGATTTGCCGGGACTGGTGGCACAAGAAGCGTACGTACGTCTGCGGCAGTCAGCAATACGACTTCTCTGATGTGGCAACCCGTTTCGGGAAGGTGGTTTCCTCTGCCAGCGACAACACAGCGAATCTGACGTTCCAGGACCCACGACTCGGCCCTACGGGGTGGAACATTGTCAACGGCAGTATCAACCTGCCACAACGTGACCCGGCGTCCGAATGTGAAGTGGCCTGCAAGACCCGCATCGCCAAGACCGACACCCAGGTAACAACGACCGGAAATGTTACCGACATGCGTGTTCCCGCCCAGTCATACGACATTTTCTACAAGACCTGCATCAATAACAGCTGTCCTGCCGACCCGGGCGAAGAAATCGTCATTGATTGCCAGTGCATCAACGAGTTCGCTGAGGCTGCCACGGTCATCCAGACGCTCAGACTGGCAGGCAAAGACAATATCTGTTCGAGTGGCCAGAAGCAGCCGATGCAGTCGAGGTAAAAACAGATGCTATTCCGTATCGCCTATTCAGTTCTTTATGCCGTTCTCCTGCTCTCCCTCTCCGGGGTAACCACCACGGCGCAGGCAGTTGTCAGTTGCCAGGACACCATCTCGACCGGTACCACCTATCGCTACATTGATGCCCTGGCTTTCTTCACCGAATTCAACGGCAAGACCTACGCCATTGCCAAATCAGCCGTCAGTGGCAGCCAGTCGCTTCCCGACATCTATTTCGACTTCTCGGCGAACATCAGCCGGGAGTACCTGATGACCGGTACCGACACGGCCTCGCTCAAGAGAATGCTGTCTCTCGGACAGTTCGGGGCGGCCAAGCCGGTCAGCGTGGACAGCCAGCAAGCACTGGATTTCCTGATCAAGCGCTATGGCACCTATCTGGGGACAGCAACCTCGGATAAGAGCACCTACATCGACGCCTGGAAAGAGTTCGGCCCCGTTGGATTCAACGCCATAGATGGATCGGGACTTCCATTCACAAAATGGCCGGCTGCTGGCGCCTATACCGGGCAGGACCCGCAGGCAGTCGTCATGGGAAGTGACGGGATCTGGGCCAGCGGTCTCGATGGGACAAGAAGCTCACAGATCGTAGAGTTCCCCGGCAAGCTCGACTGTGCCCTGTCGTACATCGATCCAGGCACGATCACCCCTCCACCGCCGCCACCTCCTCCGCCACCTCCTGATCCCAATGCCATCAATAACATCATGTGCGGTCAGGATCTGAATAACAACGGCTATGCCGGTGACCCGGGAGAAACAGCCAACTGCATTCAGACGACTCAAGGACAATTCTGCCCGGTCGGTTCCACGGAATGCGTCGAAACCTATACGGCACCAGTCTGTCCGGTTGGCTCTACTCTGGAAACAACCCGTGATATGTGTCAGGCAACGGCCCAGAACGTTTGTGGCAGCGGCTACACCTGGGACTCTGGTATCGACAAATGCATCGCGACTGTGGTCTGTCCGGAAAACGGTACCTTCAATCCGGTTGCTGACCGCTGTGAGAAACTGGTTCAAAACGATTGTCCCGTTGGCTATACCTATGACGCCAACCCGGCCAGCCAGACCTACGACCGTTGCGTGAAGTCGGCAACGTGCACTGACGGAGGAGCGTTCATCGCGGCCAAGGATCGGTGCGAAAAAGCCTGGATGCCGGTCTGCGACACTGCCAATGGCTATGCTTACAACGGCACGACCGGCAAGTGCGAACGGTCGCCGATCTGTACCTATGGCAGCTATAACGCCACCTACAATCTCTGCGTCCAGCCTTTCGTGCCATCATGTCCAAGCGGCTACAGCTATAACAACTCCCGGGGGCGCTGCGAAAAAGCTCCCGAATGCCCGGCAGGTACCACGTACAATGTGGTCACAAACAAGTGTGACGCCATCACCGGTGCCAGCTCACAACAGGTTTTATCCTGTAGTCCTCAATCATTTCTTTGCGCACCGTATGCCGACTCCTGCTGCAATGTAAGTATCTCCTGCCCCAATGGCCCACAAGGACAGGTGAGTGTTGCAGCTAATTATTGTTGTCTCGGTTCTGACGCCATCACGATTCAGTCACCCCTCGACCTTCTGACCCGAACCGAGTTGACCAGTACCGGTTATGCCCTGTCGGCGTTGCAATGCGACAGCGTCGGCAACTGCAGCTACTATTTCATGGACCGCTATTGCTCAGACGGTTCACCGGCCAGTGCCTGGATGTTGTCCGGTTCATTCACGATGGCTTCGACACAGATGGTTTGTCCTGCCGGTCAGGCTCTCATCAACGGCAATCAGTGCCTTTCCGCCACCAACCCGACCTGTTCAGGCGGCAACTTCGACCCGAACATGGATGTCTGCTGGGCCGCCTATACACCAACATGCACTCAAGGGACGTATGACAGCGCCAGCGGGCTGTGCATTCTTGCGCCTTCCTGTCCGAACGGCACCCTGAACACCACAACTGACCTCTGTGAAGCAACCATCACCAGGGACTGCGGCACCTACTCCTTTGATGCTGCCGCCAATCTCTGTTTCTCTGCACCGGTATGCGCCAATGGCGCTTATGACGCAGCACTCAACGTCTGCCAAGCCACGCTGACTCGTAATTGTGGCACCTACAGTTGGAGCCAGGCTGACTTCAAGTGCCTTCAACCCGTTGCATGTCCAAAAGACCCTGCTTTCTCCCAGGCCGCTACCACTACGTTCTCAACCACGCTCGACAAGTGCGTATCAGAAGTCCAGCACGACTGTCCGGCGGGAACAACATACACACCGCTTCCCATCGGCAAATGCGAGGCAGTGCCAATCTGCAGTGGCGCCGGCATCTACAATCCGCAGAAGGACAGCTGCTTTGAGGGGTTCAATACCTGTCCGCTCGGGACTCAGTACGCTTGCATGGAATACCAGAACAAGATGCAGTGTTCCCCGAACCCCTGTTTCAACCCCGGAGCGCCCGGATCTGAGGTGACGACCACTATCGACGAGTCAATGCTTCAGGATGACGGGCCAAAAGATGCAAATGGCAACTGCCTCGGCCAGATCTACATTTTCAACGGCAAGGCGTCACGTTGCCGTCCCCCCGGCTTGACGGTCGGGTACCTCAATAACTGCTGCGAAAGCGACAAGGTGGCTTCGGAGGATACCGGCAGCAGCATCTCGACAGCGGTTCAGGGCATTCAGATGGCCTATGAAATAGGTCAGGTCGCCTATTACGGCAACGCACTGGTGACCGGTGCCGCGCAGATTTCTGCCATATCGACCACCGCTACCGGTGCAGTCACCTCCATGACAGTTGTTTCCGCTGCCGGAACTACGACAACACTTTCGGGAGCGGCTGCAACTGGAGCTTATGCAACCATGGCCAGTGGTGCTACAGGAGCATCGGCCATCGGTGCCGGACTTCAGGCCTATGCCGCTGCACTGTTCAATCCGGCCACCATCATCATCGCGGTAGTCGTCCTGGTAGTGATGAAGGTGCTGATGGGGAGCGGATGCGATCAGGGTGACATTCAGACCGGGATGCAGAATGCCGCCAAGGATTGTCATTACGTGGGGGACTATTGTTACAAAAAATGGCCGCTGGTGGGATGTGTGCAGAAGGCCAAAAGCTTCTGCTGCTTCAACTCGAAAATGGCGAGGATCATACATGAACAGGGGAGACCGCAACTTCAATCGTTTCAGCCGAATGGCGGCTGGGGTGTGCCCGAAGCACCCAACTGCCGCGGCTTTACGCCAGACGAATTCCAGGCACTGGACTTTTCGAGGATCGATCTTTCGGAATACTTTGAAGACGTACAGAAGGATCTTGCTACCAAGATTGATGGTTCACAGCAGACCATCATGCAAAACATCCAGAACAAGTACCAGGCGACGCCGAAATGATCAGGCGCACAGGATTGGCAGTGATAGCCCTGGTGCTTGGTGTTACGTCGGTGCAAGCCAAGGTGATTGGTACTTACGGAACCACGTACCGAATCACGGAACGGGATGCCCTGGCCGAGATCGAAGAACGTGCCCGGCAGGTGGACTGGAACAAGGTGCTGGACAAACGCAAGGTCGAGAACTACCAGGGACCGCCGGAAAAGGCGAGCCTGCCCCGAGCGAAGCGGAACCGGAGCTTCCCGGTTGACATGACCTATACCACCGAGATCGACGTACCAGACGGCAAGGGGGGCATTCTCTACCCAAAGGGGTACACCTTCAACCCGCTCGATTACGTTACCTATCCAAAAACGCTGGTGGTCATCGACGGCACTGACCCGGAGCAGGTGAAGTGGTTTGCCGCATCCGAGTATGACAAGCGGCTCGATGTAACGCTTCTGCTTACGGAGGGGAATTTCGGGGGTGTGTCGAAGCGGATCAGTCGTCCATTGTTCTATGCCGACCGGAAGATGATCGAACGCCTCAAGCTGAAGGCCGTACCATCGGTCATCAAGCAGAAGGGTCGGTTGATGGAGGTAACTGAAGTCGCGCTGCCGGTTGGCAAGGCAAAAACTGCGTCCAGATCGTCACAAGACAAGAAAGGAGCCCAATGAATTCACTTATTACTCAATCACTCTGTATGGCTGGCATCTTGGCGCTTTGCGCCGGCTGCTCACACGAATCCTGGACGAACGTCGAGGAAACAACCCGACTGCCGTCCGTGGCGGCACCCATCCTGGCACCGGTCAACTGGGTTGCCAAAGCAGGGAGGGCTGTCACCAGCAAGTCCTCGGAATCTTCAGATACAGATAGAGGTAAGCAATTTGTCCTGTCGCGAAAAGTTATGGATGACTTCAGCAGTAACGGGAAATTCATGGAAGAGTTGCTGGCAGTGCAGAGTCGATTCCGTGACCACGACTGGGGTGCTGTTTCGCCAGAGCAACTAGAGGCCAACAGCAGTTCCAATCGTGGCAAAGGATCTGTCGGTCGATATCCGACCGGAAGCAACGGAGCGGTCATCATAATCACGGACGAAGGGTCCGAATTCAAGGTGCGGTATGAGGATGAACCTGAGCAATAACATAACTATCATCGTATTGGTCACGCTCTTTCTAATAGTACCAGTTGCCTACGGGGCTGGCGGTGCTTGCAAGGGTAAGGTGCTCAACCCAGTGACCGATATTTGCTGGCAGTGCATGTTCCCCGTGAAGATGGGGAGCGTCTCCTACGGCAATGGCGCCGAGCCGGCTCCCGGCAACGTCACTTCACCGGTCTGTGCCTGTCCGGACAGCAAAGGGATACTGATCCTTGGCGTGTCAACTGCTTTCTGGGAGCATGCCCGTCTGATCGAGACGGTCAAGGACCCGTTCTGCTTCCCGGTCATGGGCACCGGCATGACCAACCCGAAACCAGGCTTTTCATCCGGAGAGATCCGCAGCAAGGGGTACGGCGATTCGGACTTTGCTTTCCAGCAGGCACATTACTTCTACTTCCCAGCCTGGTCGATCCTGAAGCTGTTCATGGATTTCCCCTGCGCGGAGAACCGGGCGTTCGACCTGGCCTACATGACGGAAGTCGATCCCATGTGGAACGATGACAGCCTGTCCTTCATCATCAACCCGGAGGCGCTCCTGTTCGGTAATCCGGTTTCGCAGTTGGCGTGCGTTGCCGACAGCGTGGCGGCAACTGTTACGTATCCGATTGATCCCCTGTTCTGGTGTATGGGGAGCTGGGGCTCTTTCTATCCCCTGTCAGGGAGCATGATCGAAAACAATCCCCTCAACGTCAATGCCGGGCTGGCGGCCCGGATGCTGTTCAAGCTCGGTCGTGAAACACTTCTCTATGATACCGGCATCAACCAGTGCGCAAGTGCCGGTGTCGTGACGCCGATTCTCGTCAAAAGCAATTACCGTCTCCAGATAGCTAGACCGGTACGTGGTAACGACTGCATCCCCATTGGAAGGCCCTCGCTGATCTGGGGAACGGCAAAGAACCCGCCTTTCGGTACTACCAACACGTCTCCTGACAATTTTCTCTGGTCACTGACACGAAGGAGGGTCTGTTGCGTCGGCTATGCGCTCAATTGATGTCCTGTTTATTTATCGCTGCACCCTGGACGGTATCTGCTGCCGGTAATCCTGGATATATCACTACCCCCGATACCTGCTGCATCGTGGACAGGATCGTCGAGGACACGGTTTATCTCAATAAAGTGGGCACGTGTAGCGGCAAACCCGGCAGAGCCTTCATCCAGACAAAACTTAAAAAGGTGAAGGTCGTTGTGAATGGAACCGTGTGGAAGGAGACTGACGTGGAAGAACTGAGTGTGCCGGATCTTGCCAATACCTTGGCCAAGGCCGACCAAATTGCAGAGCGATTGGCAATTCCCAAAAACCGCAATGAACGCGAAATGTCTGACTTGGCCGGAACGCTTGATTCCTACTACCACTCTGATGAATTTCAGTTGCGCGTATTGAGTGAGACAGAACGAATCAAGACAGAAGTCTTTGGGGATAAGGTCACCGGATACTACGCAGATAAGGCCAAAAATGAAAGCAAAGGGAAACTCACCAACTCCGAGCGCATCTATGTTTTCGTTTCCTCGGCAATGCCGCTCCAGACGATCAGGAACTATGCCGCTTCTGTGTCCCGCCTTGGAGATCCGAACGTCACCCTGGTCATGCGCGGGTTCGTAGATGGGATGTCGAAGATCCAGCCGACCATCAGTTTCATCGCCTCAGTACTCCAGCGTGACCAGTCGTGCCGCCCACAGGAAGGAGAATGCGAGATGGTACCGGCAAGCCTGGAAGTAGATCCCCTGTTGTTCCGGCGGTACCAGATTGACCGGGTACCCGCCGTGGTTTATGCCCGAGGGCTCAAAGCTGAGGATGCCGGCTTGAGTGAAGGTGATGCCAAGAATGCCACTATTGCGGATTTCCATACGGCGTACGGCGATGCTCGCCTGGAATATCTGCTTGATCAGATCCAGAGGGAAACAGGATCGCAGTCCTTAGCCGCTCTGCTTGCCGTTCCGGCAAACAAAAACTGAATAAGGAAAGAGGGAACATACGCATGAATGATGAAACCAGCATGGAGACAAACATCTCTCAGGAGACTGAAGACAACAAGGATGCCGTTTCGGTACCTAAAGAGTATCCCAAAAAGCATCCCAAACAGCATCCAAGTCTTGTTTCCACGATAGCGATCTGTGTGGTGGTCTCTATAGGAGCATCTTTGGCCACCATAGTTGGCTATGACCGATGGTTCGCGCAGAAGGTAGTTGCAGTCGATATCAAGGGGTACATCGCTCAGCAGCGGGACAACTATCTGGCCGGCAAACTGAATGATGACGAATTGAAGAAGAGTTTCGACCGACTGGAAAACGTCATCACGGCAATTCCAAAGAACCGGGTGATCATCATGGGTGACGCGGTGGTACGCAATGCCGAAACCGTTAAACCTTGATTTCCATAACTGGCGGCTCTGGCTGGCTATCACTTGCCTGATAGTTGCGGGAACTCTGATCCCCTACAAGTTCAGTGTCACTCTCACGCCTTCTCTCAAGCACCGGATCTACTGGCTCACGCGTAACCCGGACAAGGTGGTGAGGGGTGATTACGTACTGTTTCACCATAAGGAATTTGCGGCCAAGGTTGGTATGAAAAAGTCGGAGGAGATGCTGAAGGTCATCGGCTGCAACGAAGGGGATCAGCTCACCGTCGATGCGGAGAAGAAGTTCTACTGCAACGGCGAGTATTTGGTACGTGCCAAAGACATCTCACTGAAGGGGGAACCACTGCAGCACTTCGTCTTCAATGGTCAAATCCCCAAGGGAGTCATGTTCGTCATGGGACAGCACAAGGACAGCTACGACTCCCGCTATTTCGGTTTCGTGGACAAGAACCGCATCCTGGCGAAAGCCTACCCGATCTTTTGAGAGGAATTCCGTGCCCATTGAGAAACTCAACCCCCTGCATTATATGGGGCAGGCTGCGTATACCGGCTTCTGGCAGAAACTATTCGCGACGCTGCTCTACGGTTTCTGGGGGCGTTTCTTCTTCGTTGCCCTTGTGATCTCGGCCTTCTGGGTAGGAGTCCGACAGCGTAATCCTACCCTGGCTGCCATCTGCCTGCTGCTGGCGGCAATCGTCGCCTATGGCGGAGGGATCATGAACCTGATCAGATCGTTCACGGGATAGGAGAGGACGTGTCGAAGGATAGTAACAGCACTCCGGATATCATGCCGGTACCACCAAGCAATGAGATCCACCCGCGAGGGCTCCTGGAGGCAATTTCGTACATCGATCAGAACTTCGCCAACGAACTGGGAGGCTGCATGATCAAGTCCCGCTTCCTGACCACCAAGCAGCGACTTGAATTCATGGAAGTGGGATTCAGGAGTTCATTTGCCTCTGGGATTGTTTCGGCATTCCTGACTCCTGTTGCCATAGGGGTGATTGAACAGTACATCCCCATGTTCGGTGACCCGTCGCCGACCTTCTTTGACAAGTTCAGCGCCTTCCTGTTGGCGCTGGGGTTCTCCTTGGGCTACGCCATCTTCATGGCCAAGGCCTCAACGTGTTTCATCGGCGAGTACACACGTGCCATGGTGCTAAACCTCCTGGGCGGAATGATCTTCGGGGCCATCGTCAAGGCGGTTGTGGCCTTCATTGCTTTCCATTTCCTCTATTTCAAAATTTTCACAGACAAGAACGTGGTGTGGGCAGTGACCAAGCTCTACTACACCAAGACCTCTCAAAGCACCGTTTACTCAATATATAACTGGGTCCAGGGATTCAAGGGGATCTTCCTTATTTCAGCCTACTTTGTCCTGATTTCCACGGCGGTGTTCATCATCATTCCCATTATCGCCATGCTATTCGCATGGAGGCGCAACCTTAAACTGATTGATGCAGGAGTAGTACATGTCGATACGGACAGTATCTAGGCTCGTTCTTACGGCACTCTTGGTGCTCATCCCAACCATGGCTTTGGCTCTGGACATGGAGTTCTACGTCTGGGGAGGCCACGATGCCGTCGTGAATGCCTTCGGTAAGCTGGCACTGATCTTCGGCGACAACGCTTACAAGTCACTCTATTTCGTTGTCATCACCGCCGGGCTCTTCTTTGGCGGGGTGACGGTCTTTGCCAAGTCGCTGGGAACAGCCAACGGCTCCGTCATGACCTGGATTGTGCCGACTTTGATCGGCGTCATGGTCTATCTCGCCTTGGTCGTCCCCAAAGGGACTATCCATGTCTATGATCCGGTCTTCAATAAGAACCAGGCGGTGGGCGGAATACCTGACGGCGTTGTGGCAGTGGCCGGTATTTTGAACAAGATCGAGCGGGGTCTGGTGGATATCGTCACCACTGCCGGTGATCCGTTGAACTACCAGACGCAGGCCGGTGGGAAAGGATTCCTGGGGCTCGCTCAACTGACCAGTATTCCCCTGTCAGCAGTGGACAGCAATCTGGACGCTTCTATGCGGAGATACGTCAAGGATTGTGTTTCCTACGCACTGATGAACCCCAATGCCAACCTTACGGTGGATGAATTGCGCAAGACTACCACCAACTTTGTTGGCTCCCTGGACAAAGCGATCAACCCGGCCATCTGGACGGTCTACTTCAATGCCGCCAACCCGCAGGGCCAGGCGCTTACCTGTACTGACTCCTGGACCAACATCAAGGCTGCGCTCACCCCGGCCAATCTGGGGAAGAATATTGAATCGGTTTGCGCCAATCTTGGTTACGACGTTACTGATGCCGCTGCCCTGACCCAATGCAAGACGGTGCTGAACAACGTGAACGCCGGGACCGGTCTCGGAGCGGCGAGCATTGATGACTTCCTGAAACAGGCATACGTCTCCCAGAGGCTGGAGGAGATTTTCCGCAGTGGCAACGCATCCGGCGCCACCAACTATCAGTTTCTGCTCAACGCCTCTGGGGCTATGAAATCAGCAAACGAATGGCTGCCGATCCTGAAGGCGGCGCTCACGGCCATTGCGGTTGGATTGTTGCCTTTCCTGGCACTCTTTATCCCAACGCCGCTGATCGGTAAGGCTGTGGGAATCATCGCTGGCTTTTTCATCTGGCTCACTGCCTGGGGTGTCACCGATGCCATAGTTCACCAATTTGCCGTGGACTATGCCAATCGGGCCTATGAGATGGTGCGGCAGAACAAGCTCGGCATGGATGCGCTCTACTTCTTCCCCGATCAAACGGTGAAGATCCTTGGGATGTTTGGCACACTCCGGATGAGTGGGATGATGCTGGCTACAGTTATTACCGGGATGTTGATTCGGTTCGGCGGGCACGCTATGTCAATGATGGCCGGGGGGATGGTCAATCAGGTGCAGTCGGCAGGTACCCGGGCGGCACATGAGGTGGAAGATCCAGCCGGCAGAGCATCAGCCATGCAGCGCAACGTGACAGCCATGCCTACGCAGGCATGGAGTAACGAGCACAGCTTCCAGGCGAGACAGGCGCAATCGCTGGTCGGGATGTCGGCCAAGACAACTGCATCGAGTGATATGATCCGGGACTTCGGGATGGATTTTTCGAGCAGGATCTCTGCCGATAGCGAGATTGGCAGATCAATCGGTTTCGGTGGTAGTGGTAGGGCCATGAGGGAAGGCGGTCTTTCATCTGCCTACGAATTGAAATCATTTGATGGCCGGCTGGGACTCGACAAGTCTGCTGCGACCAAGGATGTTGTTTCAGGCAGCTATGGTGGCGACACTCTGGCATTTGCCAAGATGGGAGTTGCCAATGACCGAGCCTTGGCAAATGTCTTTGGGTCCGGTGAAAACTACTCAGACTTCCTGACTGCCAACATGGACAAGAGTGTCGGACAATTGCAGGGGGAAATGGGTGCTTATGCTGCAGCCAGGTCATTGGGTTTCAGCGGAAATTGGCGAGATTTCCATGCCATGCGTTCTGAGGTTACGGCCCTTGGGGATTTTGCCAATGCCGATGCGGTGAACAGAATTGCCGATAACTACGGGATCTTTTCCGGGCAGCTCATGCAGATGAATGCCCAGTTCCAGCAGAGCAAGCATGCTTCAGAGGTAACCGGGCTCTCGAATCAAATGGGCGGTCCGGTTGCTGCCGGCACGGAAGCTGGTCATGTTTTGGCAACGGAAACCGGTGGCAAGATCCAGGGAATCTATGCAGGTGGTGGTTACGACAACTATCAGCAGCTGACCAGCAATGATGTTTCCGGGAGGATCGCCCGCAATCAACTGGTCCACGCAGCAGCGGATCAAATGGTAGGCAGGATTGCTCCTCAACTCAAGAACGATCCGGAGATGTACCAGAACGGCCACCTGACCGAACGGGGCTTTGCCGAGATGCAGAAGGCAATGGAGGGTCAAAACATCAACTTCACGACATCTGACGGCAAGAGTGCTGTCAATGTCGGCATGGATGGCGGGATTGTTAACTCGTCTGATTCCGGCACCGTTGCCAAAGGGGACAGGAATCAAGCACTCGAACTGCAGAAGCAACTTCGTGCTTCCGGCTTCCAGAGTGCTGCAGCCCATGTCGCCAAGCTGTCCGGCCAGGCATTTGACTACAAGGCTGATTACGACCGGAACGGTAACCTTGCCTCGTTTGCCGTTGATCAGGGTGGCCGGGTGCAGAAGTTTGATCTCGGTCAGAGTAAAACCGGGACTGATATCGAGCGCCTGGATCGGAACGTGTCAACTACTGACAAGGGGCTTCGTAAGACAGTCGGGGACTTCATCAAAACCGGTTATGAGAACCAATCCCTGAATGTCTCGCGCAAATCAGGCAGTTATATGATCCAGGCTGGCGGCAAGCAGATGATGGTCAATGGCGACTGGTATTACGCCAAGAATGACAAGACCGGCAAGATGGAGGTAGTTGGTGGGTCGTTCTCCAACGGGCTTGACGGAAATGTCCTCATGTATGCCAAGGACAAGGATGGTAACCTGCACTACTCCCAGGTGCAGGGGAAGATGGACAAGAGTGGGAACCTGGTTGCAGGGCAGCGTTCAGAGATTACTGAGGATCAGTTTGTTCAGTCGTCACAACAGGGGGCGGCGGTTGTCAGTACGAGATCGGGAGGTGGCATTACCGGGAGTGTTCGTGCTGATGGCGGAGTTAAGGCGGATTATTCGAGTTCGCAGGTGGTTGGGACGAGGGTTGAATCCAAACAAAATCTGGCAGGTAGCGCTGCATCACAGGAGTTCAGGGACGGCCGTTCAATTGATGCTGGTGCGGCTGCAACAACGATTGCCGTTGGTCAGGGGGCTTTGCATGAGACTGCGGGAATGGTTGGGGATGTTGCGAAGACAGTTGGCCCTTATAAAGCTGCAGTTACAAAGCGAGAGGAAGCAGCTAACGTCGCTGCGAGCGCTGCTGAGCGTGAGATAACGCATACCGCTGAGCAGCAAGCTCGAAATGTTCAACAGCAAGTACAAAGAACCAGCAAAATTCTACAACACCAGAGCAAAACATCGCCACTCCCCAGAGGCGGTGGACCACAGCCACGAAGCACAAGGAGGTAATGTGTGATTGAAAAGATACTATTCGTATCTGACGGGATCATTGCAATTATGGGGAATGGGTACGTGCCGGCGGAACCAATGAACAACGTAGTTTTTGATCTAACAGAGTACGGTGTTGAACTTCGTGTTTCAGGTGTTCAAATACCTCTACCAGCTGAGGCTCTCGAACACCTTGAGCAAACTGAAGGCACAAACGTTCACTTTTATGAATCCGACTCGTATGCTCTTGTTGCACCTTATCGTGGCTGTATTGAAATCAGCCGAGACGAAATCCTGAAATTGAAAGGGGCTTGGGAATATATTCGGCCTCACCAGTGATGAAAGGCGGAAGAGTCTTTTCTTCTCCGACGATCACGAAACAGTCGAAACGGAGTGCTATAGATTATCCAGTTCATATACCACTCATATTCCGCAGCGGACATTGTCGGTCTCAATTCTGGAGCCGCGTATCCATATTTCAGAAGTGACCAAATTGAAAAACCTTTCAACGCTCCAATATAAAGACGTAGGTGAACACGATCAAGGATTATGTAACATAAAGCCAATACAGCAATACCAAGTGTCCAATACCAAAATGACGAAATGAAAAATACACCTACCAGTGCTCCCGCAAAAAGGCATGGGAGCAGAGTTCCTACTGCCGATACAACGATTGCTTGAAGTTTTCTCGCCATCATATCCTCCCTCCTTTCTCGACGGTCAATATTCATCAACATTTCAGGTTAAGTTTGACCAGCCTGAAATGAATTGTCAATCCGAAATTGCATAGCAACGTAAATATATTAGCATGTTGCACTACTCTGTTCTGTTCGGACAGGGAGCTTCCTTGGCGTGTCTCTCGCCAATATTTGTATCAAATTGACTTTCAAGGCGAAAAGAGGTATTAACATGGCGTAATTTCATGCATTTATGGAGGGTAAGGAGATGGGCTCAGCGCCCTTCAGGACATATTGCTCGAACTGAAGCCGCATTGTCTCCTAAGTGCTGACAGGCGGCTTCTTCGTTAAGTTATTCAGAAATTCTTTGAACTGCAATTTTCAGGAGGCACACCAGTTGGATCATTCTGCTCACAATAAAATTGTCTCCTTCATCTGGTCCATTGCCGACGACTGCCTGCGCGATGTTTATGTGCGCGGCAAGTACCGTGATGTTATTCTCCCCATGTTCGTGCTGCGGCGCCTCGACTGTCTACTGGAACCGAGCAAAGATGCCGTCATGGAAGAGGTCAAGTTTCAGCGTGACGATGCAGGACTTGCCGATCACGATCCGGAGGGACTCAAAGAAGCTTCCGGCTACGTTTTTTATAACACTTCTCCTTGGACTCTGAAAAAGCTTGTTGAAACCGCAGCCAATAATCGCCAGATCCTTGCGGCCAATTTCAAGGCGTATCTCGACGGTTTCAGCGATAACGTCAAGGAAATCGTCGATAAGTTCAAGCTGCGCTCTCAAGTCAGTCACATGGCTGATAAGGATGTACTGCTTGAGGTGTTGGAAAAATTTACTTCGCCCAACATCAACCTCACTCCCAACGAAGCGAGGGACCCGGATGGGCGCAAGCTGCCCGAATTGACCAACCTGGGCATGGGTTATGTTTTCGAGGAGTTGATTCGCAAGTTCAATGAAGAGAACAACGAAGAGGCCGGTGAACACTTCACTCCCCGTGAGGTAATCGACCTGATGACCCATATCCTCTTTGAGCCGGTGAAGGATAAACTGCCGCCGGTCATAACGGTGTACGATCCGGCATGTGGTTCAGGTGGGATGCTCACTGAGGCCCAGGATTTCATCATCCACCCTGAAGGACAGATCAGAGCAAAAGCGGAAGTATACCTCTACGGCAAGGAAATCAACGACGAGACTTACGCCATCTGCAAGTCGGACATGATGATCAAAGGTAACAACCCGGAGAATATCCGCTGCGGATCAACCCTTGCGGATGATGAGTTTGCCGGTTTGCGTTTCGACTTCATGCTATCAAATCCTCCCTATGGTAAATCATGGGCTGGTGATCAGAAATATATTCTCGATGGAAAGCAGGTAATGGATCGCCGCTTTGAAGTGCCGTTGAAAGATTTTCGTGGCATTGAGGAATCCGTTGCCGCCACTCCCCGTTCCTCTGACGGCCAGCTTCTGTTTCTGATGGAGATGGTCAACAAGATGAAGGATCTGGATAAGGGGCCCGGCGGATCACGTATCGCCTCGGTACATAACGGCTCATCGCTCTTTACCGGTGACGCCGGCGGTGGAGAGAGCAACATCCGCCGTCATATCATCGAGAACGACTACCTTGAAGCTATCATCCAATTGCCGAATAACCTCTTCTACAACACCGGCATTTCAACCTACATCTGGGTGCTCTCAAACAAGAAGGTTGAAAAACGTTGCGGCAAGGTGCAGTTGATTGACGCCAGCCAGATGTTCCGTAAGCTTCGCAAGAATCTGGGAGCCAAAAACTGCGAATTTGCACCGGAACATATTCGCGAAATTACCCAGTTCTATCTCGACATGCCGAATGACGGTGTCTCCAAAATTTTTGACAATAGCGATTTTGGTTATTTCAAGGTCACCGTCGAACGTCCCAGCCGTAAAGCTGCCCAATTTTCGCCGGATAGGATTGCCACCCTCCGTTTTGTCCCTGCATTAGCTGATGTCATGGAGTGGGCCTACGAAAAATGGGATGATGAGATTTATTCGAAACTTTCTGACCATCGCAAGACCATTGAGGCCCACCTGGAGAAGGAAGATATCAACCTGACAGCGAAGAACAGCAAGGTGCTGCTCAATCCGCATACCTGGGAGAGTCAACGAGCCCTGCTGGGAGTTGCACGGCAATTGATGGAATCCATCGGCCAGGAACTGTTCATGGATTTCAACATCTTCACGGAAAAGGTTGATGCCTGCCTTAAGGCCAATAAAATACAGATCTCTGCCAGTGAGAAGAATCAGATCTACAACGCCGTGAGCTGGAGTGATGAAAATGCCGAACGGGTGATCAAGAAGTTTCACAAGATTAGCGGCAAGAAACTGGATGAGCTTTTGGTGGAACTTTCCTGCCGTCAGGAGCAATTGCATGATTTCGGCTACTGGCCGACAGACTCCAAAGTCGAGTATGTTGAGTACGAAAGCGATTCAGACCTGCGTGATACTGAGAATGTACCGCTGAAGGATAACATTCACGATTATTTCCGGCGTGAGGTACGCCCCCATGTTGATGAAGCCTGGATAAATCTGGATCAGACCAAGATTGGATACGAAATCAGCTTCAACAAGTATTTCTATCAACATAAGCCGCTACGGTCGTTATCAGATGTGTCTCGCGATATTCTGGCGCTGGAAGCCGAAACAGAGGGACTGTTGAAGCAGTTGGTGAGTTTTGGGGAGGCTCTGGAGTGAATCAGGCGATGGAATTTCCGCGATACGATTCCTATAAGCCAGCCAATAGCTCGTGGCTTCTGGAAGTCCCCGGCCATTGGAAGCTACTTCCGGGTCTTGCAGTATTGAAGGCAAATAAGGATAAAAATGTTGGCATGATCGAAGAGACCGTGCTGTCTCTTAGCTACGGCAAAGTTATCATCAAGCCACCTGAGAAACTCACCGGACTTGTTCCTGAGTCATTTGAAACGTATCAAATTATCAATCCGAACGATATTATCATCCGTCCTACAGACCTGCAGAATGACCATACCAGCCTTCGGACTGGGTTTGCAAAGGATCGTGGGATTATCACCTCAGCATATATCTGCTTGAGGCCTGAACCATCACACAACCCAGCTTTTATACACTATCTGCTTCACGCCTATGATCTTCTCAAGGTTTTTTATGGTATGGGTTCCGGGCTGCGCCAGAATCTGGACTACAGAGACTTCAAACGGCTTGAACTTTGTATCCCCCCTCGCGATGAACAAGACCGGATTGTTAGTTTTCTCGACCAGAAGACTGCTGAGATCGACGAAGCCGTCGCCAAAAAGCAGCGCTTGATTGATTTGTTCAAAGAGCAAAAAACCATCCTGGTCAATCAGACCGTGACAAAGGGGCTGAATCCTAATGTCCCGATGCGTGATAGTGGTGTTGAGTGGATTGGGGCGGTGCCGGAACATTGGGAAGTTAAGCGGTTACGATATCTTGGGACTACACAGAACGGAATTAGTGCAAGTGCCGAGTATTTCGGTTCAGGGTTCCCATTTGTCAGTTACGGTGACGTTTATAACAACCGAGAGTTGCCAAAGGCAGTCAATGGACTTGCAAAATCAACTGTTCATGACAGAGATCAATACTCTATTGTGAAGGGTGATGTTCTCTTCACTCGAACATCTGAAACTGTCGAAGAAATTGGATTCAGCTCGACGTGCATGGAGACTATAGAAAACTCAACATTCGCAGGATTTTTAATCAGATTCCGACCTCGAAAGGGCAGACTGTTTCCAGGCTACTCAAAATATTACTTTAGTGCTCAACTGCATCGTTCATATTTTGTTGGAGAAATGAATCTGGTTATAAGAGCCTCACTCAGCCAGGAATTGCTAAAAAAGCTACCAGTTCTAATTCCGCCTTATGCTGAACAGGAATCTATTTTTGAATTTTTAGAAACAGAGTCCGCCAAAATTGACAACGTCATTGTCTTGCAACGACAGCTAATCGACAGCCTCAAGGAATACAAAATGATTTTGATATCCGAAGCTGTCACAGGAAAAATAAAATTATGATCATGCAGTCGATTTCAGGATATGCCGTGAGGTATAGCAATGGATAATTCATCAATACCGGATTCACAAAAATTCAAGATCTTCTGTGATGAAAGTTGCCATCTTGAGAAGGATACCAGCAATGTGATGGTGCTTGGAGCCTTGAGCTGCCCAGAAATCTCAGTCCAGCTCCTGAACCGTAAAATCAAATATCTTCGTCACAAGCACAACTACTTGACCGAACTTAAATGGACAAAACTGATCGGCAAACAATTTGAATTTTACAAAGATCTTTTAGATCTGTTTCTGGACTCTGAAGAACTGCATTTCAAGGCAACCGTTGTTATCAATAAAAATTATCTTGATCACGATGAGTTTAACCAGGGCTCGCACAACAATTTCTACTACAAGATGTTTTTCTATGCCCTGCGTGATTTTATCAATCCCGGCGGCAGTTACAAGATTTACCTCGACTACATGGATACTCATGGCAGGGACAAGGCCGCCAAGCTCATGGATGTGCTGCATAACAGCAACTACGGCAATGTGAATACTACCGCCTACATCATTCGTTCCTATGAATCACAGTTGATACAGCTGTGTGATTTGTTGATTGGAGCGCTCTCCTATGCCAACCGCGAGGATATTGAGCGTAAGAGTACTATTAAAAATGAAATTGTCGGTTACCTGGAAAAACGGCTCTGTAGGCAATTAACAGTTGGTACGCCGCCTTGGGAGGAGAAGTTTAATATTTTCCGCTTCTCTCCGAGGAGGAAAGTGTGCTGACTCCCACCCTGAACCTGGCCACTGTAGATGCAACCGGCGTTTACGATTATCTGTATGGTTTTTTCCAAAGAGACTTTGTCCGCCAACGTACGATGCTGAATGGGACAATATATATCGACCCGCGAAGCAGGAATCTTGAAGATGGTAAGGAAAAGGATTTCTGGCATTTAACGACACGTACCAATAAATATTTTGTCAAACAGGGTAACCGTCATGTGCCCGTTGAAGAACGTTTGCTGGATTATGCCCGTGCAGAGCGGATCGAATGGGTCCGGCAAATAATCACCAACCATGTACACGCCAAAATAAAGATTTTCTATCATCAGGAGAGTAATCCAAGGCGTGATATCAGGCTGTATCTGTGGGCGTTTGAGGATGATTTTGTTGTTATCTTGCAGAAATTGGGGCGTAGTACATCATTTCTCGTGACGAGTTTTTACATAGATCAGCCTGATAAACGAACTGATTATGATAAACGCTATAGAAATTACGTAACGGGAGCAAATTCAGTTGTAACAGGTTGTGAATGGTTTTAACGGTTAGGAGGGGGGAAAGGTCGCCTATTCTCGACCGGGCGTATCGGCCACCTCTGTCTACACAATGGTAGATGAGCGATTCAAGTATACATTTTTTATTTCTGTGAGCAAGAAAAATCTACGGATACGCATATAGACAATTGGGGGTTCAATGGTCACCAAAACCAACGAACAAGCACTGGAAGCCTGCATCGAAAAGGCCCTGACAGGGACTTGCCGCGAGCAGTTAAAGCTTGAAGGTGTTGGTGTTGCCGAAGCCAATGAACAATATCGCAGTGGTCACCTCTACTGGCTGGGTGAGTCGTCGGATTTTGATCGCGAGCTTGCGATAGATCGGCGTCTATTCTGGAATTTCCTCGAATCAACCCAGGCGGAAGAACTGGCTAAGGTCAAAGACCGACCCAACTGGCAGCGGTTGATTCTGGAACGCCTGAACCGTAAAATTCAGAAAGATGGCATCCTCAAAGTACTAAAGGGCGGCCTCCGTATCGATGACGCCCACTTCACCCTTCTCTACAGCCAGCCCTACAACACAATCAACCCCGAAGTCGAAAAACTCTTTGAGCAGAACATCTTCTCGGTCACTCGGCAGGTATATTACTCCCAAGCAGATCCTCTCAAATCCATCGATATGGTGATTTTCATCAACGGCATTGCCGTTGCTACCTTTGAGCTGAAAAATGCCTGGACCGGACAGAGCACCTATCACGCCATGAAACAATATCGGAAGGATCGTGAACCAAATGAGACGCTGCTGCAGTTTGGCCGTTGCCTGGTTCATTTTGCAGTGGATACCGATGATGTCTATATGACGACACGCCTTGATGGCGATAGGACCAACTTTCTGCCTTTCAACAAGGGACACAACTACGGCAAAGGGAACCCGCCGAATCCGACCGGACACAAGACCAGTTATCTCTGGCAGGATGTCCTCTCTCGACAGAGTCTCACCGCGATTATCGAACATTTTGCCAAGCTTGTTGGTGAGAAGGAAAACGACCCACTCAAGAAGAAGAACCTTATCTTCCCCCGCTATCATCAGTTGGAGGTCGTGCGCAACCTGCTTGCTGATGTCCGCTCGCGGGGCGTCGGCCAGACCTACCTGATCCAGCATTCCGCAGGATCGGGCAAGTCAAACTCCATCACCTGGACCGCCTATCAGCTAATTGAAGTCTATGCCAAGGATGGCAGCCATCCAGTGTTCGATTCAGTTATCGTGGTTACCGACCGTCGGGTGCTGGACAAGCAGCTTCAAAACACCATCAAGCAGTTTTCCGAAGTCAAAAATATCATCGCCCATGCTACCAGTTCTCAGGAATTGAAGCAGTCGCTGGAAAGCGGCAAGAAAATTATCATTACCACCATCCAGAAGTTTCCCTACATCGTCGATGGCATCGCAGATATGTCTGACAAACGCTTTGCAGTCATCATCGACGAAGCACACAGCTCGCAAAGCGGGTCGGCTGCCGATAACCTCAACCGGACTCTGGGGGCCGATGAGGATGAGGTGCAGGATGCCATTCTGGAAATAATGAAGAAGCGCAAGATGCGGGACAACGCCTCGTACTTTGCTTTCACAGCCACCCCCAAGAACGCTACCCTGGAACGATTTGGGGAAAAAACATCGGAGGGGAAGTTTATCCCGTTCCACCTCTACTCTATGAAACAGGCCATTGAAGAGGGGTTTATCCTTGATGTCCTGGCCAATTACACCACGTACAGAAGCTACTACCAGATTGAAAAATCCATTTTGGAGAATCCACTGTTCGACAGTGCCAAGGCACAGAAAAAGCTGCGGGCCTATGTGGAGGGGGATAAGGAAACCATTGCCGTCAAAGCCGATGTCATGGTTGGCCATTTCCTTGAGCAAGTAGTAGGACCGAAGAAGCTCAAGGGGCAGGCCAAAGCAATGGTGATTACACGCAATATCGAATCAGCGGTTCATTATTTCCATACCATCCGCGACGCGATAAAAGGGCAACCCTTCAAGGCAATGATCGCCTTCTCCGGCAAAAAGACTGTTGATGGCGTCGAGTACACCGAAGAGTCCATCAACGGTTTCCCGTCAAAAGATATCGAGGAAAAATTCGATTCTGGAGAATACCGCCTGCTGGTGGTGGCCAACAAGTATCTGACCGGCTTCGACCAGCCTAAGCTTTCCACCATGTATGTGGATAAGAAGCTGCAAGGTGTATTGGCGGTGCAGGCTCTCTCTCGCTTGAATCGGTGTTCCCACGCACTGAACAAGCGCAAGGAAGATACATTTGTCCTCGACTTCTTCAATTCCACCGATGATATCAAGGATGCATTTGATCCTTTCTACACTTCAACCGCACTTTCCAAGGCAACTGACGTCAACGTACTCCATGACACCAAAGAGAAACTGGACGAGGTTGGCGTCTACGAGTGGAAGGATGTCGAGGCATTCTGCACCCTCTATTTCTCCGATGCCGAGGCAGAATATCTCAGTCCGATTATTGATCTCTGTGCTGACCGGTTCAACCGTGAACTGGAGCTGGATGACGACGACAAGATCGACTTCAAGATCAAGGCGAAGCAGTTTGTAAAAATATATGCTCAGCTGGCGTGCATCATGCCGTTCGATAATATCGAATGGGAGAAACTGCACTGGTTCCTCAAGTTTCTCATTCCAAAGTTGAAGATCAAGGATAAGGACAAGGACACTCTGGATGAACTGCTGGAAAGTGTTGACCTTTCAACCTATGGCCTGGAGCGGGTCAAGCTGAAAGAGAGTATCGGCCTGGACGACAGCGATTCCGAGCTTGATCCGCAGAATCCGAATGTTCGTGGAGTTGGGCCGGATGGCCCGGTTGACCCGCTTGACGAAATTATCAAAGCCTTCAATCAGAGGTGGTTCGCCGGGTGGGAAGCAACTCCCGAGGAACAACGAATCAAGTTCATTAATATTGCCCAGAATGTCTTCAATAACCCCAACTATCAGACGCAGGTTGTCGATAATCAGGATGAGCAGAATAGCCGAATTGCCCTGGAAAAGCTGATCAGCCTAGCAGTCAGCCAGGAGCGAAAGCGAGAGCTGGACCTGTACAAACGCTACGCTCAGGACCCGGAGTTTAAATTGGCCTTTGATTCGAGCATTATGAGGATGTTGGCGAACAAGGAAATATCTAAGGTTGTTTTTGAGACAATGGCGCAATAGAGCAAGATCCGGCCAAAGGAGAATTGTATGGCAAATCTACCTGGTCCTCAACCCGATATCAAATATTGTCCGATTTGCAAGGGAGAGGTCGAGAACGTACCTCGCAGTAAAATGAGATCAAAAGGTTATACAAGAAGAGATGGTACCGTTTCTGATCATACCCATACATACGATTGCAAATCATGCAGCACGAGGTTTGAGATAAATCAGGACAGGTAATGACGTAATAACAATTGCTATAACTAGCGGAGGCATAAAGTATGGCTGACAAAATGTATTCGGAACTTATTGAGAGCTTTATTTCAAATTATGCTCCGCCGGAACGTATTGCCGCACGAAAAGACGCAGAGAAAGAAGCACGGGACCTTATTGCAGAAAATCTCGGTCATTTATCAAAGGACCAACTTTCTCAGTTTTTCAAAGTTGCGGACCGTGACTATGAAAATGGTAGTTTGAAAGAGGGTCGTTATGGCATCACATTTTTGGGTAATAATAGGAAGCTCATTGCTGAACAACCTGAAACTGTAAATAAATGGATCAAGGAATTATGGGAAGTTTCAGAAGCAAAGGCTTACAGTCTTGTTGATCAGTTTTTGAAAGAAAAGCCCATCAAGGGAGCTGGAGGTGGGTTTCCTTCATTTATTCTTTATTTGCGCGACCCCGATTTATTCAATATTTGGATTAAAGTCATGATTGGCGGGATAAATGTTGTAACAGACGAAGTTCTCGCACATGATTACAAATCCTACAATTCTGCCGTAAACAGTTTCAGGGAAACTTACCACCTTGAACCTCAAACATTGGACATTGTCTTAACTCTCATTGGTCGAGAAAACACGCCCGTTCCTGAGACTAAATCAGAAGATACAATTTCGGCCGATTATTTATTTTCAACTGCGAGTTTTGAATTGCTGGATAAATTACATGCAGCGCCTGTAGCAGTCACTTATCATGCGAACAAAGAAAATTTCAAAAAATTAGTCGAGTTCCCTCTCCAGTCCCTTCTAAAGGAAGTTGTCACACATCTCCCATGCAAAATGATTTCCAAAATGGAAACAGAGAAGAAGATTTTTGCACGGATATTGAAAAACGATTATGGAAAGGGAGGAGCTTGGGATTTTTATTGGGGAGCGCTCTTTCCAAAAGGTGGCGAAAGAACCACCGATGCACAATTGTTTGTCTGGATGGATCATGAAAGCCTCGAAGCAGGCTTTTACATGGGAGAACATGGAAAGGAACAAAAAGAACGTTTCTTAAAGAATGCGGGGCTTTTCGGGAAAGATATTGGAAAATTATTGGATGCTCAAACCAGGGACAAGTCTCTGTCGTTAGGTGGTGAGGATAGATTGTTTAGTGGCAATGACCTCACATTTGAGCAATGGCTAAAAGAAGTTTCAACCACGAGTATGAGAGCTGGTGTATCAATTAAAAGGGCTGAAGTGTTGACAAGCAGCAGGAATGAGCTCGTTAACAGAATATCAATTCTATTTAAGCAACTTTTCCCATTAGTTCTAATGGCAACCACAGAAAATCCCATGAGTGAAGTTGATGATTACGTTGACGACAAAGTATCCAAACCACCAATACTACCGGTTTTAGATAGCCCTAGTTACAATATAGACGATGCAATGGCGGAGGTTTTTATAGAGGAGTCTGGGTTTCAGGAAATCCTGGACCTTATTCAATACAAGAAAAACATCATTCTCCAAGGACCGCCGGGTGTAGGAAAAACCTTCATTGCCAAAAGATTGGCCTATGCAATGATGGGCGTAAAGGATGCGAGTCGGGTCGAGATGATTCAATTCCATCAATCTTACTCCTACGAAGATTTTATCCAGGGATATCGCCCCAATGGTGATGGAGGGTTTGAGCTTAAAAATGGCATCTTTTATGATTTCTGCCGTCGTGCCCAAGAGGACGATCTACGTGATTACTTCTTCATTATTGATGAAATCAATCGCGGCAACCTGAGCAAGATTTTTGGTGAATTGCTCATGCTGATTGAGTCTGACAAACGAGATAAGTCATTTGCAATGCCACTTACATACTCGCGCACCGCTGCCGACCGGTTTTACATCCCAAAGAATCTTCATTTTATCGGCACTATGAACACTGCTGATCGTTCCTTGGCGATTGTTGATTATGCTCTCCGACGTCGGTTCAGCTTTGTCGATCTCAAGCCTAATTTTGGCGATAAATTCTCCGAACACCTTGAATCGAAAGATGTTCCAAAAGATCTGATAAAGCGGATTATTGACAAGATAAACCAACTCAATAGCGATATTTCCAGCGACCAGAAGAATTTGGGGGCAGGATTCTGCATCGGGCACAGCTTTTTCTGTCCAAATGGAGGAATTGCCAAATATGATCAGGTATGGTTTGAAATGATCATAAAACGGGAAATTGCTCCTCTTGTTCGCGAATACTGGTTTGACGATGAAAATAAGGCTCAGCAAAAAATAGCGGGATTGCTGTCCGTCTGATCATGCATATTCCGATTCAAAATATTTATTACCTCCTCTGCTACGCCTGGAACAAGCTAGAAGAACGAGACATTGTTGATGTTCCGGTAGAAGACTGCGCTAACATTGTCGATCTATTGGCAAAGGTATTGATCGGAGCGACAACGCATCTGTTGAAGCGGGGCCTGGATCGGGGTTATATCGAACATCATGAGGATCGCCCATCCCTGAGAGGGAAGGTGCTCTTTAACCCCTCTCTCAGGCGCACCCTTTTTCATCAGGGCAAGGCTCATTGCCACTTCGATGATCTGCACTACAACGTTCTTCATAACCAGATACTGAAAACCATCATTCACCGCCTCATCTTGGAGAAAAGCCTTGATTCTGACTTAAAAGAACAGCTGGTAGGTATTTACCGCAGATTTCATGGTATTGATGAAATAGAGCTCGGTGGTAAAACCTTTAGATCTGTTCACCTCCACAGAAACAACTACTTTTATGACTTCCCAATGAAGGTTTGTGAACTGGTATACGAAAATCTTCTTGTCGGAGATAGGGCTGGAGACGCACGTTTCCGGGATTTTTTACGAGACAAGAAGATGTGGCAATTGTTCCAGGAGTTTGTCCGTAATTTCTACCGGCGCGAGCTGCCAGGATTTAAAGTTACTGCCGGCGGGATTCCATGGAGAGGGCATGGGTTGTCGGATCGCGCTACAGCATCGCTTCCCAGGATGAATACCGACATTACATTAGTGTCTGGAGATAGAAAGATCATAATTGACACGAAGTTCTACAAACAGGCATTAGTGACCCACCACAGCAAAGAGATGGTGAGGCCAGATCATTTATACCAATTGTTTGCCTACATCAAGAATGCGGCTGGTAATGATGCGCCTCACCTTTATGAAGGAATGCTGTTGTATCCGTCGGTTGTCGAGGATCTTGAACTCCAGTATGAGATTCACGGCCATAGGATGAGTGTACGGTCGATCAATCTGAATCAGGGCTGGAAGGATATCCATAATAGTTTATTATCGTTCGTAATTTAACACCGGTTGATGGAGATGTTATGGCACGAAAGAGGACCAGTCCATTTGAAGATATGATTCTGATCGTCAGCAAATTGCCGTGGTGGGCTGGTCTTGCCTTATCATTGGTGTCATACATGGTTCTGCATGCAATTGCCTCGCGTCCAGTCATGCCATCTGCCGCTACGCCTGGTCAGATGGGTGATGCAGTTGCAAAGAGCCTTTTTACAACCATGGCTATGTTTGGCCAGTTTGTACTTCCAATTGCTTTTGGCTTCGGGGCTCTTCTTTCAGGAATTTCGGCACTACGCCAGAAGAAGCTCTACGATAACGTGGCGACTCGACCTGGTGTTGCTGCTTTGAACGAGATGAGCTGGGCTGATTTTGAACGCCTGGTGAGTGAATATTACCGGCGCAATGGATTTCAGGTGACACGTGAGGGTGGCAACGGTCCTGATGGAGGCATTGACCTGGTTCTCCGGCAGAAAAGTGAAACGTATCTTGTCCAATGCAAACAGTGGAAGGCCTACAAGGTTGGGGTGCAACCGGTGCGGGAGTTTTATGGTGTGATGACAGCGCGTGGTGTTGCTGGTGGATACTTCGTGACGTCCGGAGAGTACACCGGCGAGGCGAAAACATTTGCCTATGGACTCAATATCACTCTCATCGACGGTCGCAAGTTACGCGAGATGATAGATGTTGCCAGCAAAACGGTTGCAGTATCAGCACCATCACAACCAGCAGTGACACCGCCTGTTTGTCCAAAGTGTAGTGCAAAAATGAAAAAGCGCGTGGCACGCCAAGGTACTAATGCCGGCAAGGAATTCTGGGGTTGTGTCGCTTATCCTAAGTGTAACGGGACAGCTCCTCTATGATGCTTAAATATATTTACTAAATCTGCTTGGCAAGGTTATTTGCCCCGGAGAATTACGTAATAAGTCCTGTAGATAGGAAGCAATTATGATAGGTTATTTTCACAAGTCGTACGAAGGTGGGGATATTCATCCCATATTCTTGGTATTCTTTCAATTGATCAACTAAGCTTAGCATTTGGTATCCAAGTCTCACCATTTTCGTAGCCACCACATTCCCAAATTTTATTTCACTTGCCACAATTGATACGTGTAATACATTATAAATGTACTTTGTACATTTTTAGTGGTTCTAGTAAATTATTGATGTATTTTGTACATATTTAATGTATAACCTGATTATGGATTATGAAACCTTTAAGGGATACGTGCGTAAATCGGGCTTGGAACTCAAAGAGTTTGCCGGGCTTATTGGCATGAATCATAAGTCTGTTTCTAACTATTCAAAACTTGGTGAGGTTCCGAAACACGTCGCGATTATTGTTTTTATGATGGTTGAGCTGGGGCGGCTTGATGTAGACATAATGGTTCTATTTGCCAAGTTGGAGAAGACGGAGCAACAGGTTCGTAAACAGCGAAAAAATGCATCTCGTATGAAACCGCTGTGCGGACAAAAAATAATAAATGTATGATAACGAAGCTTAGGAACCTACCTAGTCATTTCATCGGAGACGAGACCGGTTAAATTGAGGCGACCCATTCTCAATTATTGTAATACCTCTGAAATCAATAAATATTCCGGAACAAATGAGGAGGCTCTGCCATGAATAAAAAGAACTGTACTGAAATGAACACCTGTTTAAATGATACTTCTGACGCCAAGTCTCTTGTTGTTGAACCAGAAATTAGTTTTTACCGCTCAAATGAAAAACCTTATGGAGTATTCAGCAACCTTTATAAGAGAACTATTATTTTTGAGGGTCGAGAATATCTTACATCAGAACATGCATACCAAGCTGGTAAGGCCAGGAAAGAGGAAGTAAAGGAGTGGATTTTAAGCGCGCCGTCTCCTGCATTAGTTGCTATGGCGGCCCATGGACTATACTCTTGGGACATCGTATCTGACTGGTCTGCCATCAAATTTGATAGAATGCGCCAGGTACTTCGTGTTAAATTTACCCAGCATGAAGACTTGCGCGAGCTACTTCTTTCAACTGGTGAATCTCGTTTAGTTGAAGCTGGCAAGACAGACAACCCAGTTAACCGACTTTGGGGCGAAGTAAATGGGAAGGGTAAAAACATGCTTGGTGTGCTTTTAATGGAACTGCGCGAGGAATTACGTAGAGAAGGTCAATCAAAAAAACTTATACCATTTAAGCGGGCTAAGTCCGTACAAAAACGCACACCAGAATTCGTTGAATATAAATCTGAATCCGTCTTTAATGTGAGTGCCCGTTGAATTATTATGAGACAGAGCTTGAGAGGCTCAACACAACATATTTAGAAGCATTAACTGCTGATGTTGGTGAACTCAAAAAAGCGATTGCTGGAGCCAGCAACTTGAGCATAATTGGTGTCGGCTCGGGTGGGTCGTTCACAGTTGCATCATTATTATGTAACCTACATGAGGCGTACACAGGAAGAGTTTCGCGACCATCGACGCCACTTGAGATCATCTGTAATCCTACTCTTTCATCAGCAAGCCCTGTTTTCTTAATATCTGCCGAGGGCAAAAACCCTGACATCATAGAAGCTTTACTTCGTGCAAGAAGTCACAGTGCCAGAAGTGTACACGTTCTTACTAACCGCCAAGACAGTCCTTTAACCCAGTCAATCGCAAAACTGACCGATATAAACACGCACGTATTTAACCTTACACAAAAAGATGGGTATCTAGCAACTAATAGCCTTCTTATGGATGCAGTACTTGTAGCGCGAGCCTATGGCGAATTGGACGGCCAGAAGGACCAATTTCCTTTAAACGTTTGTGACCTCACATTAAATGGGCAACCCATTCAGGATTGGCTTGATACTACGGATGAGTTTGTAAAGGAAGTCGTGAGCCGTGGAAATGTAATAGTCACTTACTCTCCTTTACTGACTTCTATTGCTGCTGATCTAGAATCTAAGCTTGCTGAGGCAGCCCTACTGCATTGCCAGCTAGCTGACATAAGATCATTTGCACACGGACGGCATCTGTGGCTGGCTGAACGCTCATCGGACTGTGCCATTCTTGCTCTCGTGGAACCGTCTCTAGAAGGGTTATGGTCGCACATGCGAACAATGTTACCTTCTACAATCCCCACTCTGACAATGTCGACGGGAAGCGGGGCACCATGGGATTTGATTGCGGGGTTGGTAGCGCAAATGTATCTTGTATCTCGCATTGCAAGAGAAATTGGAAAAGATCCAGGACGGCCTACTGTGCCACAGTTCGGGCGAGACTTATATTACGCCGATTTACATAAGTTTATACCAAAGCCAATAGAATCAGATGATCGTGGTGAACGTTCTAAGTATGAAGTTCTTGGTGCTCGGTGGCCGTCCAAATTTCGTTACGGCTCTATGAGGCGAAATCTCAACGCATATAAAATTGAACTTGAGCGCCAGAAATTTAAAGCCATTGTGTTTGACTATGATGGTACACTTTGCACTTCGCAACGTAAAGATGCGCCTCCACCCGAATCTATATTGAATCAATTGACGCGTCTAGCAGACGCAGGAATTATAGTTGGCATAGCATCGGGCCGAGGAGGGTCAATTCAGGAACACCTGAGAAATGTATTACCAAAAAACGTGTGGCCTCAATTCAAATTAGGACTATACAATGGGGGATGGATTACAAGTATTGATGGACCAGAACCTTCGGGCAAAGACACAAGCGAATTTTTGAGCCATGTAACTCGAATAGTCAGAGGGCTCAAAAATTTTGGTGTACCAATAGAAACAATAAGAACGACTCAACCTTATCAAGTTAGCATACGTTTTCTAGAAGGAATCGCCACAGATCAAATGTGGTTTGTGATTGCCGATGCTCTGCGACATGCCGGGCTCGATCTCTCAAGAATGGTACGAAGCAAACATTCAGTAGATGTTTTAGCTGGTGGCGTAGGGAAGTCACGCTTGATCGCCCAAATCATTCAGGAAAGTAAAATAGACCCTTATCATATTTTAACTATGGGTGACCAAGGTGCTTGGCCGGGCAATGATTCAGCACTACTCGAACACAAATTCTCGTTAAGCGTAGACCTGCCGTCACGTAGAATTGACCGGGGGTGGAAGCTTTCTCCACCACATAAGAGAGATGTAGATGCAACCATATGGTATTTAGAGCGTATTCAGTTATTACCTGAAAGTACTTTTTCTATTTGTATTACCGACAATATTATTTCTGAAACCGATCGTGAACCGGTATGAATGATCAAAATGCACAACAGTTATTAGCAAAAGTAATGGGTTGGGATGATCCAAGTGTAGTCCAAGAGCACGTCCCTAACTTGCAATTGTTAGCAGATTATAAGTATGACCATTACCAACGGTTTGGTCCGGGGAGAAGATTTGTTGAGAGTTTAGCGCATTGGCTTAAACAATTTGACACGCATGATCGTTCAACGGCCCTAAAACTTGTTATGGAGAGGCTAATTTATATATCAGAAGGTGAACTTTCTCATCTTGTACAAACTGCTTATCCAGATTGGATTATTCAAGAACGCATTCGACTTGTTGCAGAAGAGAAAGACATTCCTGTTCATTGTATTGGCAAAATTGTAAATGATAGACGTTTTATTGAGTTGGGGATTAAATCTCTATATTTGGGTCTCAGCGACGGAGCCAGAACCAACGAAATCAGGCGCGCAAGTGATGGCGACATTAGTAATGAACAAATTTGGCAGGCATACGAACTTGGTGAGGGAAAAGCCAAAGAAATGGTCGAAGAATTAACCAGCTCCTTATCTAAGGCTGAGTTCAAATCAGCCAACCCAAGGTTCAATATGATCTGGTTGCTCGATGATTTTTCCGGAAGTGGGAACACCTACATCCGTTTCGACAATGTAAGCCAAAAGTTCAAAGGGAAAATAAAGAAAATTTATGAAAGATTGCACAAAGGGGACCTCATTGATACATCCCACTATGAGGTATATTTATTGTTGTATGTTGCAACACGTCAAGCAGTAGACCATATTGAATACTGGGCAGAACAATTCACATCAGAGAATGGTTATAACCCGCTCCAAGTACGAGTTTTGTGCGTAATTGAACCAGAAGTTTCGTTTATGAGTAATACAGATACAGAATTGCAGGATTTGATTAGTAATGAGGCTTACTGTGACAGCAGGGCGTCTGACAAACACTTTAGAGTAGGAGGAACTACCGACCTACGTTGGGGATTTGCTGGCTGTGCACTCCCGATTGTCCTGTCTCATAACACTCCAAATAACTCCATATATATTTTGTGGGGACCTGAAACATTTAATTTTCATGGTCTCTTCCCACGGGTAAGCCGTCACCGAGAATTCTAATGACATATAGAGCAAATCCATTTCTTGAGCGCATGTCTGAGCGCACTACTTCCGACCAAGACTTCGTACGGTTATTTTCGCCTAAAATTCTTGAGCGATTGCCTGAAGATGCATTTGTAGGAGCCGTTCACATTTTCAGAAGTCCACCAGGCGGTGGTAAGACAACATTGTTGCGTGCCTTTACCCCAACAGCATTACGTGCATTTTGGAATTCACGAAAACTGTCTGAAATGAATGAAGCCTTCCAGCGTCTAATTTCACGGAAGGTATTGGATGAAAGTGAAGGCCCACAACTGCTCGGGGTTTACCTTTCATGTGCTTCTGGTTATGCAGACTTACCACCAGGGGCGGCTTTTGCACAAGAGGGCTTATTGCGTGCGTTACTTGATTGCAGAATTGTTCTTCGTACTTTGCGGAATCTGCAATCTTTTCTGGGATTTGCTTCAATTGAACAATTGGACACTATAAAGATCGAATATGATGAACCTGCCTTAGATATTAAGTCGATCCCCTTGGCTGGTACTGCAAAAGAGCTTGTTCTATGGGCAGAGCAACATGAGCGCTACGTATATGCCCAGCTAGATGCGCTCGAATCCCCCCCTAGCGGCGAGACACCTGCCCACGTACGTTTTGAAGGTATACTGTGGCTTCAGGGAATACGGTTTATTCGAGACGGGAAAAATATAGCGCCGCAACGATTGTTGATGATTGATGATCTTCATAAACTTCGTCGTAAGCAGCGAGAACTTCTCATTGAAGAACTAACTGAATTAAGGCCAAGAATACCAATCTGGCTTTCTGAACGTAATATCGCACTTGGTTCGGAATTGTTATCTCAAGGCGCACGTGAAGGTCGCGATTTACGTCATTATGACCTTGAGGAATTGTGGAATTCAGGACGAGGATACCAATTTGCAGCTTATGCACAAAATATTCTCGAAAGACGATTATCCGCTCAAGACGTTATCCCTAAAGGTAATTTTGCGCAATATTTACGTTCAGAATTTCACCCTGATGAAATGCATGCGGAGATTGTTCAGGGGGCTGAAAAATTTAAGGCACAAACGCTGCGACACCGCAACAACACCCAATATACGGATTGGTTAAAAAGAGCCGATGAATGTATTTCAGAGGCGAGCATCGACTCTCTTCGAGAGCTTTATACAACTCTTATCCTTATTGTTCGCAACGAAGGAAAACGTCAGTTATCGCTTGAATTGATGCCACTTTCTTCAGAAGAGCTTGAGGGTCGTGACAGTTCACAAGTTCAAGGTGCTGCAGAGATATTCATACATGATGATCTGAAAATTCCTTATTACTTTGGGATAGACCGCTTATATGCTATGGCAACAAATAATGTAGAAGAATTGCTAGGGCTTGCGGCGGCACTTTATGAAGGCCTACAAGCTAAACAAGTGTTAAGAAGGCCTGAACTCTTACTGTCACCACACGAGCAAGAAAAGCTTCTCAAGGAAGTTTCGAAAAGGAAGCGTGATTTTATACCGAAGTCACATACTGAAGGAAATAGAGCGCAAAGACTTCTTGACTCAATTGGTGTATTTTGTCGTGAAAAAACGTTTCAGCTTAATGCCCCATATGCCCCTGGTGTAACGGGGATAAGACTTTCAATAGCTGAGCTAGAAAAATTCCATAGGCCTCACGGTCTTTTGTTGGAACAAATTGCAGTGTTAAGAAACGTACTATCTGAAAGTGTTGCGGAGAATTTATTAGTTGCTCGCTCTAGTACAGCCAGTACATCCCGTGATGCTGGAACTGTTTTCTATTTAAATAGAACTTTGTGTGCTCACTATGGCCTACCGTTACAATTTGGCGGTTGGCAGGACGTCAAAATCGAAGAAATGATTGATTGGATGCAATATGGTCGGATGCCTGCCCGAAAAAAACTTTTGGAGACAACTTAATCATGCTCTGGAAACACTATGTATTTCGGCGAGGAGATGGGGTTCACGATCTGTGGGATCAATTATTCCAAGATCGTCCAGTTAGGTTGTTATATATTGCAGGTAGTGGGTTCGATGTTCGGGGGAAATCAGTTCTTTCTGAATTTTTACAAAACATCAGTTCTACAGGACGCACTGTTGAAAAAGCAGAGCTACTATTAGTAGGGTTAGAGGGTTACGAGCTAAATGACGAATTGAAAAAGCAAACTGAAAACAATAACCATGAAATGCTTGAACTATTCAAAGAAATTGGGGAAGTAAAGAGTGTCAACATTGGGTCGCAATCATCAGATGAGGATGATCTTAGTGCCAACAATGCACTGAGATACGGCACTGTTGCGGTGCTCTCTCATATAACGGACCAAACAGATATTATACTAGATGTTAGTTCATTGCCCCGCGTTGTTTACTTGTCATTAATGACTAACATTCTTAGAAAGCTGATCGTTGACAAAAACGCCCCTAATGCGCTTTGGGCAAATGGTATAAACTTTCAAATACTGGTGGGAGAAGATGCAACTCTTGACAGTAAGATACTGTCAGAAGACCCAAGTAACGATTTGGTGTTGATCCCCGGTTTCTCTAGCGCTCTACACGCTGAGAGTGTACAAGATTGGCCCCTCGTTTGGTTTCCTATACTTGGTGAAAATCGTGTTAGCCATTTTGATAAAGTCATGAGGTCATTAATTCCAGATTCTGCCGAGATATGCCCAGTTGTACCCCATCCCTCTAGCGATCCTCGAAGAGGAGACAGGTTGCTAGTGGAATACAGACGCCCATTGTTTGCAGCAAGACAGACACCTACAAATAATATCCTCTATGCGCACGAAAGCCATCCTTTTGAAGCCTACCGTCAACTTCTTCTGGCAATGCAACGATATCGTGAAAGCCTAACACTGCTTGGTGGTTGTTGTCTTGTTGTGACACCACTGGCTAGTAAACTTATTACAATCGGATCAGGGTTGGCATGTTTTGAAATGAGACCAACTGAAATGACAGCAGATTATGGAGTTGCCATTCCATGCGCAGAGCCTAAAAGATATATAGCTTCTATCGAAGATCTTCACACATCGAAACCAGAGATCACAGTGTTGTTACTTACTGGAGAAGCCTATCTGTCGACTTGAAATAACATTTGGAACCACAATAAATACTATTTACTTATTTTTATTCTGATTGCTTAATTGAGTTCATCCCCTTCATCACATTCCGGATATTAAAAAATATATTGTTAATTTTAAATATCTTTCCGTTCCACCTTCCCCCCCGATAGATATACATAATAGAAGCATAAATTCCTACTGACTCAGGGATGCTAATGCAGATCATAACGAGATTCACCGGATTTTCTCGGTGTCAACTCGTCCTGATCAACCCTTCAATGAATCGACGACGGATCTACTTTCTGGAGATCTGCCAGGGACTCTTTCATGTCGTGCTGTTCAGGGCATGGGGAAGGATTGGGTATCGGGTGCGCTGTAAAGAGGAATGGTACCCCAAGATTGAGGATGCCGTTAAGGAGGCTAATCGTCTTTATCGCGAGAAGACACGGAAGGGGTACCAGGAGACGAATCACTACTGAGGAGTCTACATTTTGTGCATTTTGTTGAAGCCAGTGGAACCTCGGCAAGTTGCTCAAACCTCTCCACAGAATCATGGCCGGTTCTTAACGAGACCTATGAAAAACCTTTGCTCGATTATTGTCCTCCTTCGACAAACATCGGAGAGCAGGAGAGCAGCAGAAGATAACTATACATTTCCCCAATTATGTATAGGTATTCCGCCTAGAAAAGCAGCCAACTGACTGGCCGGTTTTACGTCACACTTCGACAGAAAATTACAAGGGGGGTCAGGTTGTCAAAGATCACGGAACGCGCTCTCAGCAAAGCATGTATTTCAGCAAACAACAATCAGCTCAAATTCTGGGACTCGGGTCTGAAGGTCGAGCGAACCGGGACCGGGTTCACCGTTAACCGTCTTTATCGACGCCCACGGCCAGACCGGGTGCCAAGTTTATCGCTCTACCATGGTCCCCCTCGGGAAGTCATGGCATTCATCAACGGGTTTATCAGCGCCGTAGCGCAAACTTCCATGATCAGCAACGAATCGGAGAATTCGCATGAATAATGATATCATCCCGACCGGTGGCCCCCATTCGGCACTGATCTCCAGCCAGATTCCGGACAACCTGCCAGCGGATCTTGAAGCCGCAGTACGAAACTGGCTGGAACGTGAAGTTGCCCTGGGTGATCCACGCGAAGACACGATAAAAACCTACACGTCCCACCTCAACCATTGGCTCCGCTGGTGTAACGCCCGTGGCGTCACTCCGGCTGCCATGACCCAGGCCGATGTGGAGAGCTTTCGCCACGAACTCATCCAGGCCGGCATGAAAGCATCGTCAATCGCGGTAAAGCTGACCGTCATCAGACGATTTTACCAGGTCGCCATGAACCGGGGTTTGATCACCATCAATCCGGCGGCCAATGTTCGCCCCCCTGTCGCACGGGAAGCTAAATCTGAGCAAAAGCATCTCACCGCCGGCCAGGCGGAACTGTTAATCATGCACCTTCCCGAACTTGGCAGCATCAAAGGGTTGCGCGACCGGGCCATCATTGCCCTTATGCTGCTCGAAGGGCTCCGGCGTGTCGAAATCAAACGGGCCAACGTCGAAGACATTGAAGAAGTCGAGGGCGGTGTGCGCATTCTGGTCCACGGCAAACGCAAAGACGGTTATATCTACCCCCGGGAAGATACAGTGGCCGCCATCCGGGCCTACCTTGCTGCCAGGGGTGAGGTTGCCGTCGAGGAAACTACCATTCATCACCGGCAAGCGTTCGTTACGCCAATGTTTCTCAGCGTGCGCAAGAATGGCCGAGGCAGGGGTCGGATATCGCGTATCGGCCTCAATAGTGTCATTGACGGCTACCTGAGCAAAGCGGGTCTGAAACGGAAACGGGTTTCCTGCCATGCCCTGCGGCACACCTGCGGCACAATGCTATACGATGTCACCAAGGATATCCGGGCCGTCCAGGATACGTTACGCCATGAGGACATCAGCACCAGCGCCATCTATGCCGCCAGTGGCCGGGAGCATAAACGCTTCACCAGAAAAATTCCTCTGGCAATAACTACGGCGCCGACACCGCCGGTTGATGATTCATGCATACCATCCGCTCCTGACCAGGAGACAGAGGAGTCGCCATGATTCTCTGGGACCATGAAGGCAAGCCCGTTGTCTGTGATCACAAGGATCTCACCCCTGGAGTGCTAACCATGATTTCCGGGATAAGCGACCGCTTCGATCGCGGAGTCTGCCCTTTTTGTAACAGAAGCTATTCACAGGAATTGTCATGCCATCACCTGCGCAACATATTGGTTGTCGAAGGAGACGCCTATTGGCACCGCACCTTCATCAACATATCGGGCACTCGGTTCCTGTCAGTCAGCAATGATGACGGACTCAATGGCCCGGCGGTTCAACATTGTGAAACCTGCACCTCGCCCCAGCAGAAGGTCGGCATGATTCATGTGAGGTTCACCGAGGAAGACGATCCGCGCATTCGGGTTGTATCCTATTGTTCCGATGTCTGCGCCTCCGTGCATTGGCAACTCGACTTGAAAAGAACCCGAGAGAAACAATTCGTTCAGCAATGGCTCCAGGACAGCAGCGTTCAAACTCATATCTGACGACGCCGTTGGTCGACCCGCTTCTGCAAGATGAATCCTGCCCAGTTCTCAACCGGCATGGTTTCCATGGCGTCCTGATTTATCCCCAACTCGGCTGTGTTCAACTGCACAATCCGGACTGTCATCTCCCATCCAGCCATACCAGACCCAAAAGGTTTATCCGCCGCAGACACCAGCGGCAGGATCTCGGTAATGCCAGACTTCACCGCTTGGTCAGCCATGCGAATCCTGGTTGAGTCCCGAAGTTCGTTCCAGTTGTTCGCGTTGGTGTGCAACTGTTCAGTTCCAGCTTTTTGAAGATTTGCAGATCAACAGCAAAAGCACTGCGCAGTTCGCTACCCCACCGCGAACCAAAATGTTGTGGCAGATGGCATACTCAACACAATCAAATCTCCTTACGCTGGCTCAAAAACGGCGTGGCATAACTTAAGAATTCCAGGTGAGGCGTTCTCTGCTCTTGCCATCGGTACGGATTGGATGGTGGCATTTCCCGATAATCGCTCGACGTCAGTACAAGCCGTCGCTTGGCACGTGATACTCCAACAAAGAAGGCGCACCGCTCAGCATCTGCGTCACCCCAGAATGTCTGATTTTCAACGCCTAGGATAATCACAGAATCGAACTCTAATCCCTTGCTCTTATGAACGGTCAGTATTCGTACGGTTTGGTCATCGGAAAAACGCTCCAGGGCTTTGGGCAAGTTGGGATCATTTTTAAGAATTTCTTCAATTTTAGTCTTGGTTTCTTGGGTGATTTCCACGAGCCGAGTATGAGATTCGTAGTCTGGCGAAAGCGCAACCAGTGCTTCAATGCCAATTTTATCCAGAAAGCTACATACATAACCCCACCAATCTGAGGACTTTTCATCAATCAACTCAGCGGTTGAAACACTTTTTCGCTGCGCCTTGATAAAGCGCTGGAAATCCTGAAAAACGTCAGAGCGTACCTCATCACTGGCGAACGGAGTCAACTGATTCATCAGTCGAATCCATGCCTTGGGCTCTCGCCGACCATAAAGACAGGATAGATAATCGACAATGAGCCTTGCTGCCGGTTCCGTGGAGATGTCCTGCATTTGCTGCTCATTGCGGAAGGGAATGTTCCGACTCTCAAGTGCCGCCATCAGATGATTGGCATACAAGTCTAGCTGTTTGGAAACCAGAACGGCAATTTCGGAAAGCGGGATCTGCTTGGTTCTTGCCCATTCGGCAATCAAATCGGCCAAGTTTTCTGCCTCCTGCCGGCTGTTCTCGAAGTGCCAAGCGTATACTTCGCCTCCCACGCCTACAATTTGCTCATTTGGCATGACGGACGCAGGATCAAGTATGCGAATTATCTCGTTCTGAACGCGTAATAGACGTGGTTTGGAACGAAAGTTGCGGTACATGTTGAGTGGTATCGCCGTAAAGTCCGCAGTGAAAGTATCGAAGATGCCATCAAGGGCACCTGCCCAGCCCATGATTTTCTGTTTGGTGTCACCGACAGCTGTTAAGCGAATAGCCGTGCCTTGAAATGTAAGCTTCACTAGCTCGTATTGTAGGTCCGTGCAGTCTTGGAACTCGTCCAGGAAAATGTCGCTATATGTCTGACGAATTGAATTTCTGGCGAAAGGGGATATTTTGAGTATCTGAATTGCCAAGGGAACCAAGTCACCGAACTCGATCTGCTTTCGAGTCACTCTTCGGTCGCCTATTTTGTAGTCCACATCCAGAGCGTCAAGGCCAGTCAGTAACGGCCTAAAGCGATCAATAATTCGCTTGGCAAAGGCATGGAAGGTGTAGCTATCGAATCGGGATGCTAACTCTAGCCCGCAACGGCGCCGGACTCGCTCTTTCAGATTCTTACTGGCATCCACTTTGAAGGAAATTGCAAGAATCCGTTTTGGATAACGGCATCCTCCCGTGCGCAAGAGAAAGTCTGCGCGCTGCGCGAGCATTTCCGTCTTGCCCGCGCCTGGACCCGCCGTCAGCGCAAGGCAGCATTCAAGCTCTTTCACTGCACGTAGCGCGTTGGGTTCAAGCGTTAGCCCATCGGCAGGATGCCAAGCCTCACCCGCGATCACTCAGGTAACTCCGAGAGTTTTGCGATTACGGCGTCAGCCAGTCTGTCAAGGGACTCTGGCATGCTGTCGAGCAACCTCTTGTCGCTCAGTTGTGCCAGCGCTTCAATGTGAGCGGCAGGCTTACTGCCAAGCTTGAAGCGCTTGTGATATGTGCTGAAAAGCTCGAGCTCACCGTCACTATATTGGGCTGAGTCGTGATGACTGTCCCCCAATACCGCCTTCACTGTAGAGTCACTATTCGAATCCCTTTCGACGCAGTATTCGTTTGGGTAGGCCATAAGCATCGCGAAGTCGAGATCCATCGGATAGGAAAAGTAGACACCTCTCTCCTCAAGGACGTCAATATAGTTTTGATAGTTACGTACCAGGTACTCGTTAGATTTCCAATTTGGAATAGCAAAATCATTCGGAAGTGTGTTTTCAGGGCAATGTTCTGCCAATTGATCATTAACGTACTTGATCCGCCCCCAACCTCCTTGATATCTGGCCACGTCCAGATCAAGCAAAGTGATATAAGGAATCTTAAGTTTGGAAAGTAGGCGCCAAAAATGGTTAACGTGCCGGCCGCCCAGAGGCGCAATTGTCACCGCAAGCTCATCTACTGGCGCGCCTTTTGCGCGTAGAATCCTCGGTAACACGATTTCCTCGCTATCGCCCTCGCCCAATATTACGAGTCTGGAGAAGTAAATCTCTGGGAACGCCTGCACGGCTTCACGGACAAACTTATGGGCTTGGTCAGTCTTCTTGGGCAGGCAAATGCGCGTGATGCGGGTCGTTCGGTTTTTGCCGAGCCGCAGATATCGAATATGCTTGGGGTCAACACGATGGAGCATTGAAGGGGCATGCGTCGCAATCAGGGCTTGAGCGTCCTGATTGCTTGTCATGGAGACGAGCGTGGTGACTATTCGGCCCAGATAGTGTGGCGAAAGGCTGTTCTCTGGCTCTTCGATGGCTACCAGAGTGAATACCGGTGGGCGCAACCTTTCTGGGTTAAATGAGCCGTCTTCACCGCTTAGGGCGGCGCGTCCAATCGCTTGGGACGACAGTACAAGCGACAGGTAGAGCATTGATTTCTGGCCGTCGCTCAGCCTGGAATAGTCGACTAGATCCTCATTATGCCCAGGTGAGAAGGAGATGGATAGATGCCGTAGCAAGGCCTCAATTTCGGAGGCCACAAAGGTGATCTTGGGGTCAGTAAAGAAGCTACCTTTATGAAGGGTTCCCCATATCTCCTTTAAGCAATTACTAACGGTTGCAACAGACTTATTGGCCGCAAGAGTCTCGCTGATCTGGTCCGTGAGTCTCACAACATCCGCCCGCTCAGTATCCCAATTCACCGCACGTAGCAAACGGCCAAGCAACGCGCTGGCACCATATGCGATGTGGTCGGCAGGATCCCGCCGCGCTGGCAAATAGTGGACTTGCACATGGTTACGCTCCGCTCTGGTTACTTGCGCCACTGTCAATGGAGAACCATCAGCGTTGACATCCAGCACGTACACCAAAGTCTCTTCAATGTCACCATCCATACCCATACTGGCGTTGAGGCGATATCGAACTCGAGGAAGGGCTTTGGGATCGTCAAGGCGCATATGGCTGAAATGGGGGGCGACCGTTGAGTTGCTGTCTTCATCTTCTAGCTCGGGGAAATCGAAATCAGCCTCTATCCACAGGTGCCGCTCATCGGGCGATTCTTCTTCATTTTCATTGTATGGAACGTGGAAATCCGAACGCCGAATCCGCCGCAATGATGGATCAAATGCGAATAGACGACAAAGTGCCTGGAGAGCCGCCGTCTTACCAGAGCCGTTAGGGCCAATCAAATAAGTAATGTCATCAAGTGACAATTCTGTGGGGCCTGGTCCAAATGACTGAAAGTTAGACAGACGGATGATTTTTAGTTTCATGTGTGATGATCCTTACTGCTCTTGATTTTTTTAGGTCCCTGACACTTTCCGTGGCCACTGGAGTTGAACTTGACCCTATTCCTATCCCGTCATGGCCGGTGACTGAAATCTCCGGCGATATATCTTCTCAAAGGTATTTGGGGACGCTCCATTGTAGGCCTCCAGTCAAGATTGCAACAACGAACAAGGGTTTTATTATAACGCCGCAAAATGACTAAAGCCACCCTTTCGGGTGGCTTTAGCACTCAGGAACTGTGCCGTCTTTAGCCAGGCGTCCCTTGGGGCAATAACCACCGACCGGGATGCCGGCTTTTATCGCGGCGTCAAGTCCAGCTCGATCTGCACCAGCCTGTCTCCCCGATACAATTTTCCAGTCATACCGTCACAAGACATTACCCCATATACGAACGTCATTATCAGTTTCTATATTCGAAAGTTGCTCATGAATTATTTTATTCATGTCTACCTATTTTTTCGGGGGAGGCGGCGATGTGGAGGGACCTTGCCCGGTTGAAGGTGTTGGAAGTTTGGGTGGAGTATAACCAGCATCCGGCTTTGGGTTGGATGGGATTTGAGCCGGAGCATATCCTCGATTACCACCTGGAGTTGCGATTTTATTGTTCATATCCATGTACCTTTTGACGTTGAATGACGTGAAAACAATCGTTAATACCAATCCGGTGACAAACAAAACTCCGGAAACCATGTTGAGATATTTTGTTCTTTCGGCATGCTGGTTTGGCAAACCGGCATTTTCGTAGTCCATAGCAATATGCGATTCAAGGCGTTGTTGCTGCACATCAATGGCTCTTCTGCTTTCGAACTGCGAAATAAGAACGCATGCGATAGAACTTCCAAATGAACACCAGGCAATTATGATGATTGGCAAGTCAATGACATCCTTCAGGGGAACAATATCTTTGATGAATGTCATGGACAAGGCTAGTGCTCCTGCAGAGAGCGTCAATATGGCTTTGTCAGTGTTCTCACTCGCCGACTTGCCCGCTTCCCACAGATGTTTACGATACTCCAGAAAGAGAGCATCATCATTATTTTTTCTCTCTACTCTGCGTCGGTGCCGCATCTACTAGCCTCTGGGAGGGAAAGGATCGTTGCCGTGGCTGTCAGAACCGGATATTTTCCCATCCCTGTTGTGGATAACGAATTCTGTTTTCTGGTTCTGACTGATTATTCTCCCCTGATCAATAGCCTCCCTCTTTGTTTCGGCATGAACTGACGCTCGCTGCGCACCAGCCTTAACAACATCCCACCCCCCGCTGGAATTCGGTACTACGTGATGTTCTTTTCGAGACATGGCAAATCTCCTTTAAATGTTTCGACACCATATGTGGTGCCCATGTTATGTATTCACCCAATATATTGTTTCATACGGTTTTTGTCAACCAACTATATAATAATTTATTATATGATTGACGTGCAAGCATAAATTATTTATATTTGCTGATAGCAGAAAGGGGGGATTTTGATGTCGAGAATGGAGTTAGCGGAGCGCCTGCGAAAGGCTCGGGAGGTCGTCGGATTGTCAATCGGCGAAGCTGCAACACGACTAGGCTTCAGCAATTACCAAACGTTAAGTAATATCGAAAAAGGGGAGCGAGAGGTTAAGGCTAGCGAGTTAGCGCTTTTTGCCAAGACCTACTTCTGCAACCTTAACAATCTGCTAATGGGAGAAGAGGTTCCGCAACCTGCCGTACATTTTCTATGGCGACGGGCACCATCTGAGAGAAAAGCAGAAATTGAGGCCTCAATTAAACACAGATTCGAGGAGTACCATCTTCTGGAAAAACTGCTTGGATTGACTGATGAAGGAACTGGTCTCGCAATAGCGGTTTCACCGGCAGACATTCGAAATTACTACCAGGTCGACGCCCTAGCAGCTAAAGTGAGCAATCTTCTCAATATGGGAAGCAGGCCGGCATTGTCACTCCAGAAGATAATGGAGCAGGTACTGCGTACGAAGATTCTCTTTGTAGAGTTGTCAGAATTTGGCTCGGCGGCCTCAACGGTTCACCCGGAATTTGGCGCAGCTATCGTTGTTAATAGTGAAGAAGCACCTTGGCGAATCAATTTCACGCTTGCCCACGAATTATTCCATATTATTACCTGGAATACGTTCAATCCTGCTGATCTTGAACAGGATGACGTCTTGTTCAAGGACATAGAGAAAAAGGCCGAGCGATTTGCCTCAACTCTTCTCCTGCCGGAAAGCGCTGTTCGAGAAGAACTGAATGCACGGATAAAAGAACAGAAACTTTCTTTTTCGGATATCGTTGATGTAGCCCGGGAATTCGGAGTTTCAACGCAGGCGTTGCTGTATCGTATGGCCAACATGCGCTTGATCGAATGGGAGAAGGCGAACGATCTAGCGAAGAACGATGAGCTTCTTATGATTGACCGGCGTATAAGAAGTGATGCAACTAACGAAGCCCCCTCCTCGGAAAGATTCTCACTCCTGGCAGTAAAATGTCTTCGTAAAGGACTGATTTCTCGCGGTAAATTTTCTGAGCTACTTGAAATCGATCGCGCAGACATCGATGAGTTCCTAGAATATCGAGGATTAAGCGAGGCGGAGGGCGAGTCGATTGAAATTATGGCTTCTTGATGCTGATGTAATCATCAAACTTCTCGAAATTGATGTATTCGACAAATTGGTCGACATGCATGATCTACATGTCGCGTCTACTGTTGTCTTTGAGGTTAAACATTACAAGAGAGACGGAAGAAAAATCTTAGTAGATTTTCGTGCGCAATACATTGACTCAGGACGTGTGACAGAAACCTTCGCAACTGCTGATGAGATGCAGGAAGTACTAAAACGTTTGCCACCGCTTAGGCGACAGAGCATCCATGCGGGAGAAACTGAATCGCTAGCAGTTCTAGTTCGCCAGGAAGAACTTACCATATGCACATTCGATTCGGCGGCAATAAAGACACTTCCTTTTCTGGATGTTACCGAACGCGCCGTTTCTGCGGAACGCCTCTTAAGAACTTCTGGCTTGACCCTGTCACCGGGATACAAGCTTGATCCCAGGTTGAGCGAAGAGTACTTCAAGTCTAATATCGAACAGGGCTTGCGGGAATTTGTTTATTCCCACTCAGGCTGAGCAAATAGGCTTCGGCTAGATTATTGTGTATTGCCACAGCTAGATTATTGTGCTGAAAATAAAAAAAGGCGACCACTTGGGCCGCCTCTATCCAGGCCGGACGGGCATCCGGCCTGAAGATGTCAGCAGGGTCTCCCGCCGGCATATATGGCAAGAACCTCGAATTCGCCACCGACTATGTTGTTCCGGTGCAGCGCCTTCTCAAATTCCTCCCAGCTCAGCGTGAATTCCCTACCATTGATACGTGCTCGAACTGACATGACTCTATCCCCCTTATCGTTGTGATGGTGGCCCAAAAGGGCTCCCTACAACCACCGCTGGAACAGTGGCTCTAAGGAACCCTTTTGGGCTGGGGGAAGAGCCGAGGGAGGGCGCTTGAGCGCCGCTCCCTCATTATTTACAAGAGTCCCCGTTCGACAAAACTCAGGAACTCGTCATCACCGACTATGATGTGATCCAGCACCTTGATGCCGAGGATCTCGCCACTTTCCTTGAGACGTCTAGTGATGGCGATATCTTCCTGACTGGGTGTCGGGTCACCTGTAGGATGGTTGTGCACGAGGAGCACGGCCGCCGCATTCGAGATGCATGCCGTTTTGAAGACCTCGCGACTATGGACGATGGCCTGATTAAGCGAGCCAATCGATACACGATCAAAGCAGACGATCCGGTTTTTGCCGTCCAGATGCAGGACGATAAAGTGCTCCTTCGTCTCCAAACGGAGATCCCGGAACATCTCGAATACCTGCTGGGGTTGTGTAAACCGCATCGATACCCATTTTGGGGCGTCATCTCTGACAACCACGTTGCGGTAACGTGCTTCGATTGATTTTATGAAAATTCTTTTTGTTGTCGGTGCTGCTGGTTCTCCGAAGAGATCGAGATTCATGTCCGCCTCCTAAAATGTTGAGGGCGGATTCCCCCAAGGGGCAGTGTCCGCCCCCATAGGGTTGATTGTTATTGATTCAGATTACTGGAGCGCCAGTACAGCTTCCCGGAAGTTCACACCATCCAGTTCCATCGTGGCGCTGATCGAATCCCATGACCGGTTGCAGACAAAGCAATGGACATGGTTATCGTAGAGCGCCATGGACGGATTGCGGTCCTTGTGAAACGGACAGCATCGATGTCTCCCGTTAGGAAAGTCGATGATACTGGTAATGGGATACTGCCGGGCCTGCTCGATCATCTCAGTGGTGATCTTGCCGGCTACCGGTACCGCTTCCTTGCCGTTGACGTGGTTAAGCAGAGCTGTTGCCTCAAGCTTCAGAGGCCGCAACTCCTTCTCCTGGTCTTTGATAAATGATGCGGTCAGGGCCTTGACCAGCGGATCGGAACTTCGCTCGATCCGCCGTTGAGCTCCCCAGATTTCACGCTCCAGATGTTTGATTTGCGGTTGCAGAAAGGCCAGTCGGCGCATGATCGCATAGCGTTCCGGTACGCCGAATTCCTTCGCCGCAGAGATGACGGTTTTCACAGTCATTCTTCTCACACCTCCTATAAACGACTTTATCGTGTCAGTTTGTCCTGCAGCATACCGAAAAGCGCAGGTGGCAATTCTTCGACGCTATAGACGACGCCGTTGGTCGGGAAGAGCGTACGTACCGACTCTTCGCAGATACCAAGCCCCATGGGCTCGATGCCTTGTTCCAACAACCACTTGATTGCCCTCTTAGAGGTACGCCGGTCATCTGGTTCGCCGTCAGTGACGGTGAGCAGGATTTTCCGTGGTTCCTCTCTTTTGAGCAATTCCACCCCAGACCAGTACAGTGCTTGGGCCAAAGGTGTGCCGCCGCCTGCCGACATCCCGAATTTGGACGAGCAGGGACGCTCTCCAAACCGCACCAAAGGTGCTACCCCATCGCTGTTGCCGACTGGAAACGCGGCAACGGCAGCAAAACATCCAGGTATTGAATCAAGGGCCTCTGCCACAACATATGCAGTTTTAGAGGCAACCTCGATTTTCTGGTGTTGCATGCTCCCGCTCCTGTCCACGAGGATCATGATGGCGGTATTGACCTCCGTTTTCTCCTCTTGGTGCAGAAACAGCCTGGTGTCGTTTAATGCAAGACGATGCACCACCCGGTTATCTATCTTGCTACCGGTGCGGCGTGCATGACGTCTCCTCAGTCGGCTTGCCTGGATTAATCCGCTAAGCCGGGCTCTGAGCAGCGCTGTATGTCTTCTGGTTTCATGGATATCGATGGGAAAGGTGCGCAGAGAGGCCTCCGGTGGAAGCAGAACGCCACCCCGATTGCCGACGGTTTCACCCTCCGTTATCAGTTCATGTTTGAGAATTTCACCGACATCGCCAAACCCGCCAGGATCACAATCGAGCATTTCCTGAAGGGCCTCGGGATTACCATCCAATTGCCCACCGGAACCACTCTCTGGAACAGAAGGCGATGGATTGGCTGTAGCTTGGGACTGAGAGTCTTTGCATGCTGCAGTACCGGTGCTATCACCATCGGGTGATGAATCATCGGTATCCTGTTTCGGTTTTCCTGACTGTTGGTCAGTGCCGGATGTCTGATTGTCTTCTTCCTGATCATTGGAACTGCCATCAGGTTTTGACCCATCAGAGCTGCAGGTGGCTTTCGTCTTCTGGTCTTGCTGACGTTTCCGTTCCTGCTCCTGTTGCTGTTTTTCATCACGGATCAACCGCAGTATCTCTTCCGCCATGGATTGTGAGTCCCTGGTGGAGACGAGATTCGGAATTCTCTCGGTCAGGTCCAGCAACTTTTTGTATCCGGTGCCGAGAAACGCGTTGACCGTACTGCTGGTCATGGCAAGGATGTCACTGAAGTCCTGATTCAAGGTTAGCCGCCCCCTGGCGCATAGCCATGCCAGTAGGGTCTGTGGTGGGTCTTGAAGTGACGGTGTGAAACTCCCCTGTTGCTTCAGGTGCTCGGCCAGATCTTTCAAATTCGACCGGCACCCGGGATACTTCGCTCCCATCATCTTCTCGATACGGATGTCTTCAAGAATGTTTGTCAGGCACTTGAGCATGGAGGTACTACTTTTAACGCTGAAATCCGTGAACCGGATGTGGGCGCTCTCGTGGTCGATATAGCCACGTGCAAGCAGTGCCGCCTCTTTGCTGTCCGGCAGGGACGGAAGATTGATAATCCGTCCGTTGGTGTACGCCTGGTCGCCAGAGATCTGTACCTGAATGTCGTATTTTTCCCCGAGTGCCTTGGCAACCAGGGGTAGTGTGGTGTGTTTCATGGCGGCCTCCTAAAAGAACCATTCGCTGGGCAGGCTTACCGGCTCAGCGGATTTGGTTTCGAGAAGGATGGTTTCGGCAACCTCGTCTTCTTCCTCTGCCGGGACTTCATCCAGCGGCAAATCGCCGAGGACATGCAATATCCCGATAAGTGAGGTGAGATTCCGTCCTTCAATGGGACCACTCTTTGGTAATGAGGCCAGTACTTCTTCAATCTGAACAGCCAGAGTAAGCAGGTAGGGAGAGAGGAACTCAAGACCACGCAATTTGTCGAGCATGGACTTGATCGGGCGTAGCGCTTTCCGGGTTACGGAAGGGCGTCCCTTGTACGACTCCTCCCATGCTTGTCTGGCTTGTTGATTGATTTCAAAGATTAGCCGTTCTGACAGGGTACTGGCATGTTCGTTCAGCCCCTTATCCAGTCCGTCGATGTTCTTGACCTTGAACGCCTGGACTGCGAAGCCCAGACGGCGTGCCGCTGTTGATGCTGGTTCTACTCCCTTTTCGATGATGGCTGCCCATTCGGGGTTCGCATCAATCCATTCCCTCAGACTGCGGTCGTACTCCGACAGAAATTCCTGTTTCTCCTTCTCGAACTCATCCCGGACACCGTCGAGGATCTTCATCACCTCGTCGGCCTTATCCTCCGGTATGGCATAGCCACCGAGGAATCTGACTCCTACCGCTTCACACTGCCGTTCGGCACGACGCTTCAGGGCGCTGAATACGGCAAGTTTCTCCGGGTCGCAGATCTTCTTGCTACCGAGAGTGGCCAGTTTTTCGGGAGGGAGTTTGGAAAAGTCGAGTCCAAGGTCTTCCGGCGAGAGTTTCTTCCGGCCAGTCCAGAGTGAAATGGACAGGGACACAACTACCAGCTTTGAAAGTATTTCGTTCATGTTCATTCTCCTTTGATCAGTATGATGGTGTGATCAAGGGAGGCCCCCATCAGGGAGAAGGCCTCCCCTGAAGGGCGTTAGAAGAACCAGTCCTTGGTGTTTGCACCGGACATAAGATCCTTCATGATTGTTTTGTCGGTCTGTTTACGTGGTGTTGGCTGGACAGGTTCACGAGGCGGCGATGAGGCAACTTCGTAGTACCCTTTGGCCAGCTTTTCCTTCTTCTTCTTGGAAACGAACGTGAATGCCTCGGACATTGAGTTGACGTCATAAGACTTTGTCTGCCCCTGGCTGCGCGTAGGCCCCCAATTGACCGTAACCCGCGGCGGATCGTCATGAATCTGGGCGATCCAGAACTTGCCGCCAGCCGTAGTGTTGCATTGGAGATGGAGATGCTGTCGTAATGCCATGTAGCACCCCCTATCCGCCGAAGACGCGTTGCGCCAGTTCGTGCAACGCCTCGCGGCTTTCCGGCTCTGCTCGGTACCCGAGAGCACGATCAAGAGCATGGATGATCGGGTTTTTCCCTTCAGCAGATGCCGGGCGGAAGAGATACACAAGCTTCGCCCATCTGACGAGGGTTCTGGTGGAGAAAGTGACTTCTATTTCCCCTTTGATGAAGAGTTTGCGGATTTCGTTGGCGTAGGATACCAGTGCTTCCCTGACCGTATCAGCCAGGCTGGGCATGGCTTTGGCCAGAATCTGTCTTTCCTGGACTTCGTCAGGATAGTCGACTTCAACCATCCAGAAACGATCCAGAAATGCGCCGTTCTGCCGTAAAGTCCCTTGATAGAGACCTGAGCGATCACCGCTGCCGGCGGTGTTGGCTGTCGCAATGAAGCGAAAGCCCGGTGCCGGCTTGATGACTTCACCACCCTTTTCCGGAATGGTGAGGGGTCTTCCTTCTACGATGCCGTTCAAACCTGCTGCAGTGGCGGGATCGAGCAAGTCGATCTCGTCCAGCAGGAACCAGTGACCTTCTTTCATGGCCATGGCGAGCGGTCCGTAGACGTACTCCATCGAGTTGTTGACGATTACGTGATGCCCCACAAGTTCCGGGGTTTCGAGTCTGCTGTGCCCTGTGACGACCATGACCGGAATATTGAGCCGGGCAGCGGTCTGCAAGACAATCGAAGACTTGCCGCTGCCGGTCGGACCGGTCAGGTACAGGCCGTCGTTGGCGCCCATCATGTACCAGGAAAGTACATCCGACAGGATTTCCTTCCTGAACACATAGTCGCTGTCAACTTCAGGGATAAATGGGTTGTCGGACTGAGGCCGACCTTCCACGCAGAGACTCTCTTTCACAGGAATATTGAATATGTCCTTGATGCTATATTTCATGGTGATCAGCTCCTTGTCCGATTTGGTTAAGTGCTGCGAAGTCAGCTTCCTCGATGAGGTCGTTGAGATCGCGCCCTGTTTTCATATGCTCCAAAACGATGCCTATGGATTCGGCAACGCAATTGAGGCAGGTATTGGCCCCGAGATGACAACCTATTCCGGTGAGAGCCTTGAACGCATCGGTTGGCTCCAGTCCCGAACGGAGACCGTAGGAGACCAGGCGAGCGATACCATCGGCCATGGCAGAACCACAACCTCCGGCCTTGCCGAAGCGGATGAAGACTTCCATTGGTGCAGCTGTTGTCGGGGACATGGTGACGGTAGTGTAAATTTTCCCGCAGGCAGACCGGCGTTCGATGGTGAAGCCGGGAACAGCCTTGGGTCGTGGAATTTTAGGACTCATGGATGCCTCCTTGTATTGACGGCGGGATACCTCTCCTTTGCGGAGATGACATGCATTCCGCCAAGGGTGATGGTTAATTTCGCTGTCCTACTAAGACATCTACGAGGGGGGAAGTAGGCGCCAGGCGGTGATGATTCTTGGTGAACCATTTACCAAGCGGGCCACGACGAAAACCCCCTTGTACCTGAATTTGAGTGGTTTCGTGTTGAGGAGAGGCAGAAGATGACGAACACCTTCGAGAGCTTCCAAAGGGATGTCACGTTCCAGAACCCGGTTGGCTCCGTGTAACGAGAGATTAACCTCATTCACAACGGCATCAGTCGAGCCCGTATCCTCTTCTGTATAGATGGCAATGGTTGGCTCCGTCATCCGCGCACCTCCTCCCACCCCACAGGATGAACCTGCGGTTCAGGCGCTGCTGCGGCAATCATGAACATGAAAAGCATCGCCGCGATGAGCAACAGTGAGGCAATGGCATGCAGGACCTCTTTCAGGTCTTCATGCCTATTCTCACAGGAGAAGGATTTAAGGTCGGGGGGCAGCGTGCCGGTACGATAGATTTTCATCGAGAATCTCCTTTCAATGGGGGCGCACGCCTCCAAGAATGGAGATTTCCCATGGGGAGCGTAACGCCCCCTTGTGGGGTTGGATCAGGCCGCCTGTGCTGCGAGCGGCATGAATGGTTTGATTTCAAGCTTTAGAAAGCCAGACTTCGGTTTCGTGACTTGATCATAGATATCCGGATACGAGTTCTTCAGCTTCTTGCTGTCGACGATTACCGAGTCTGACACTGATGTGACATTAACAAGGATACCGTCCGAAGCCCCTTTATACGCACCATTCACAAAAGTGAGGATGTCGTTTTTCAGAACTTCCAGACGAGTGTCGAGAGCTTTTTTCTGCTCGTTCAATTCCAGGTATGCTTTGCTGGCTTGATGGATTTCCGGAGGAAGTTCCATATCAACCACATGCGAAGGGCAATCCTGGCGAAACGTGCAATAACCGCAGAGAATGCCTGGTTCCGTTCTAGGTGCACACTCGCCTCGCGTTGCCGATAGGATGTGCTGAGCTTTTTCCATAAGCTGATTAAACACCAGCCTGTTGGGTGCATAGTTATTGAATTCCCGGTATGTTCCAGCATTTAAGTCAACCACTAGAATTGATCCGCCGATTTGCACTTCCGGATCGAGGGTGAGTTGCAGCAGGCCCATCTGGACGTGCAGCTGATCCACCCAGGATGCGTAAGGTTCATCGGGGATGCCATCGGTCGACTTCATCTCCACGATGTGCAGCCTTTTGGTCTGCCGGTTCGCATAGAACAGAAAGTCAATGTGACACCTGATTTCAGGGATGTCCGGGTGACGTACTTCGACTTCTTCCTCGAAGAGGGCGCCGCCAGTCTTGAAGAACTCGGCATACATGGCTTGCGCAGCATGGCCACGGGAAAAGCGCAGGAGTGTCGAGATGTCGTGACTGGACGGGCATTGTTTGCCGAGAGCCGCTTTACGCGGGCAGCCAGCAATGTCGGAGGCTCCGACGTACACAGTTCGGTCACCAAGATGTGATGATTGTTTCTGCTGATGGGTCGGAATAGCACGTCCCAGAAATGCAGCGAGTTTGCTCATGGCTGTCTCCTTTCAAATCAGAAACGGCAGGGTCCCGACTGCGGTGAGCAGGGAACCGAAAATAACGCCGGCAATGATTCTGGTGACATCGATGCTGATCTGTCGCTCCTTAACGGGCGTATAGACCGGTATCTGACAGCCTTTGATTGTTACGTGTTTGATGATGTGGGTAGTCATGATCTTGTCTCCTTGTCTGTGGGTTGTACCCGGCAGAGGAGACAAGACACCCCCGGTAGGGAGAAAGTCGTTGTCTCCCTGCTGAGGTAGGTTGTGAGTGAGGTTCAGTCTGGAACGTCAGGCGTTACCGGTACTGCCAGCATTTGCCTTTGCCGTCCCATTTGAAACCGTGGTCTTTCAGCCATTGGCGGGCTGAGGTGTCGTTGAAGTCCGGGAAGGCGGAGATCTCCGATTCATCTGCGGAGAGTTCCATCCTGATTCCCTTAGCCGTCAGATACCCGATGATCTTGGAAGTCGAAACTGGTTCGGCTCCGTGTGATGATGGGGTGTTGTCCGGTCTGGCAGACTGCGAATTACCGGAAGTAGTGCTGGTGTTGCCGGCACTGTTTCCTCCGTTGTGTTCCGTCTGTCCGTAAAGGTCAGGATCTTCCTCGATGTCCTGGGTGAAGATGTCCGAGGCAGCGGTTGAGGTGAGTACTGCATCCACCAAGCCGCGTTTCTTAGCCATTTTCAGACAGGTGTTGTAGAAATCGGCAGGATTGTCGTGTTCGACTTTTTCTCCCTGCCTGGCGATTTTCCAGTTGCCGCTGTCATCCTTTTTTGCGCTGAAGCCGCGTCCACCAATGATCTCCTGTGCCAATGCCGGGTTCTCCTTGCGAAGATCCCAGTACTCCCTCGGTACCGGCTTGTTGGTCAGTTCAACCGGTCCGACGCGGAAACGATACTTGCTTTCCATGGTCGAACAGGAACCGACACCCGTACCGAGACGCTGGCCTGCCGGTGAGTAGAGCGTCACCTTGATGCGATACTCACGATGGCCGAGATGCAGGTCGATGGTTTCCACATCCACGTCGTTTGCCAGTCTGAAGGTGAGCATGAGCTTTTCGGCGCCCGGTTTGAGAAGAACTGCTTTGTCTCCGCAGCCGGGAATGGTGCCGTAGTGCTCGCCTGATTTCATGACGTCACGCATGACGTATTGAATCAGGTTTACCTGGGCCTTCAGTTCACTGATGTTGACAGCGTGGTGAGTGAGGGATGATGCTGCGGGGTTGATGGGAATGATTTGAGCTGGTGCGTTCATCTGTCTGTCTCCTTTTCTGTGGGTTGTGTCCGACAGAGAAGACAGACCAATCCCTTTGGGGACTTGGTAATGTCTCCCCGTAGGACTGTTGAGTTGTGGTTACTGGTTGTTAGAACGGATCGGTGTCATCGTGCGGAATGTCCTCATGTGCCTGGCTATTTGATGGCTGATCGTCACTCCCGTCAGGAATGCTGCCATTTTTACTACCCAGCATAAGAAGCTTGTCGCCGATGATTTCGGTTGTGTAGCGATCTTTACCGTCCCGATCTTGCCATTTGCGGGTCTTGAGTTTGCCGTCGAGATAAACACTTTTTCCTTTCGACAGATACTCGCCAGCTACTTCTGCGAGACGTGCGTATAGGACGATGTTGTGCCACTCGGTCCGGATCTCCCATTCGCCACTTTTGGTTTTTACCTTTTCACTGGTCGCGAGTGAAAAACTTGCGACAGCGGTGCCTCCTGGTGTGTACCTGATTTCAGGATCACGACCCAGGTTGCCGATGAGTTCTACGCGGTTCAAACTTGCCATACTGCCTCCTTGTGGTTTTCCCGAAGCAAAGAGACAGATGTCTGTCCCGTAGGGAGAGAACAAAATGTCTCCCGGTCGGGATGTGGTGAAAGTATCCGCCGCTTACAAAGCTTGTCGCGGATTTTGAACAACAAAAAACCCACTCCGGCCATTGCCAGAATAGGTCACTGTTCTTCGTGATTATTGGTTATCAGAGGCACGCGCTACATTGATGGGCGCACCTTCAGATTGGATTCAAGTCGCATTACCCATACGACTGATCGAGGAAGGCATAAGCCGTTCCTGGTGTCATCCGGAAAGGGGCAACTGCGGCCTTGTCTTTCCAGGTAGTTCATCCCTGCCGGGGGCATTTCTTCTTCGGGCTATCCGAAAAAGTCTATCCGGGGCTCAAAGGCCGCACGGAGTCTCTTGAAAGAGTCTATAATACTGAAACGCTATCGATATTCCTCTTACAAGTCAAGAGGATTCACCCGGGACGACCCATTTGGCATCGTCCCGGTTCGACTGAAACAGAGTAATCATTTCTTGCCGGTTTCTACCCCAGGGACTGCCTGCTTATCCTGCTTTTTGAGAGGGTTATCGAATCCCCGTGGCGGCTTGTACGTGTAGTCGAGCAACTGGCACATTTCGGCATTCATGAGATTTAGTTCTTCCTTAATTCGCCGGCTCCGGTCGATGTAGCTCTTCACTACCTCAAATGTCAGGGACTCCCTCCTCCCCATGTTCATCCGCATCTGGTAGACGAGATTATCGTTTGAGTTGAGAATGTTGATGAAGTCGCCGGTATCACGAGCGCGACAGAAAACAACACTTGTATCGTCCCGTTTCGCATTCTCCAGCTTTCTAGCCTGCCAGTCGACTTTCTTGGAAGCAGGAGAGGTGCTGTTACCCTTATCCGCCTTGTTAGTCTTGTCTGCCATAATTCCTCCCTTTCATTGTTGTTAGATTCTGCCGGTAGCCCTCATGGCGATTCCTTTGCCGAACCGGTCTGATAATTCCGAAAACACTGTGTCGTCGAATTTCTTCATATTCTGGACGATCATTTCCACCGCATTGATCTCAGAAGCTGCATTGGCGTAACTCTGCTGGGCAACGCTCAGAAGTTGCAGCGTCTTTTCCTCAAGCGTCTGGATATGCTGCATACCTTCGCCGAGGAGCGCCAACTGGCAGGTCTCCGGCGAAGCCCCGGCTTTATTACCCTTCTGGGTAGACATGATGTTGCGGGCCATCTCCTGCAACTGGACTGCACGCCCAAACAGGTCGAGCAGCATGTAGTAGCCGTAGGCCCGGGCGGTCAGTTCTGCCAGTTTGCCGATGACCTCACCCTCGGTATTGGTGGCAGTGGCATTCTTGAGGATCAGCCCGACCGACAGCGGCGTACTCTTGAGGAACGCCTCCTCGTCGACGGTAAGGGCGGTCTTCGATTTGATCTTAGTGGCGATGGACTGCATCTTGCCGGCCACATAGACCATCAGGTTCTTGTTGGCATCGGTAATATCGGCACAGGCCCCGGCGGTATCCCGTCCTTGCGCGGAACCGCTTATGAAGGAGTCAAAGCTGTTGTTCTTGTCGCACGGAGGAATGTATTGGGCCTGGTAGGTGGTACCGGTCGTCGCCGGGTTCTGGATGATTACATCGCCGATGAAACCACGTACCAGTTTGACGTACTCGCTGCTCATCCCTTTCTTGCCGGCCAGGTTCTCCAGGACCGACCCATCCCCGAAGACCTGCAGGACTTCGGTCGGGCAACCGGCAGTGGCGCTGGTGGCTGAGGTCTGGGTTGTGCCCGGAACGCCAGGCTTGTTACCGGCATTGGTCTTCTGTTCGCTCTCGAACAGCTTGCTGACATCCTGGTAAAGATCCTTGGCGCCGCTCGACACCATGAAGTCGGTTTGAGCTGTTTTCATCTCAGCTTTCAGACTGTCCGACATGACTGACGAAAACGGACTGGCAGCGGTGGCCACCAGTGCCTTGGCCGCCTTGCAGTCGTTCAGTTGCAGCGAGTTCAGCCGGTCGGTGATGGCTTCGAGGGTCTTGATGGTATCGGCCACTTGGGGTGCCAGGGTCTTCAGGGCAATGTCGAAGGCTGCTGCCGGAGCTGCCGACAGGATGTTCTGGAGCTTCTGGACCAGATAATCCACGTTCAGGAACGAAAAACCGCCGAGGAACATATCGATCCCGCCGCAACCGGATTTCAGCTTTGGCAGCGAGGCCGTGAACAGATGGTCATCGGTGTTTGCCCACCTGGCAGAGAAACTGCCGCCAGTGTAGTAGCCACGCTTTGACCCTTCATAATAGCTGGGCGAAGTGGAGCTTTTCTGCTGTACCCAGTCATCGACCCAGCCAGACCAGGAAAGTACCGGGTTCATGGCAATGGTTGCCGCCAGGCAGGCAGCGGTGGTTCTGGTAAGTACGGTTCGTTTCACTCTGACACCTCTTCTCTCTGTTGCTGTAGGACCAGCAGACTCATGGCCGCTCCTTTTCCTGAAGACGGCGTTTCTTCACGTCGAAGCTGCCTCCCTTCTGGAATTCGTAGAGTGAATACTCCTCAGGGGAGATATCCCCCTTGAGGAGGCGGACGGCCCGGTATGCCTTGTCCTCGATCTCATCGGCTGAGATGACTCCGGCTGACACCGGTAGATAATCCTGATTCCCTTTCTGGATCAGAATCAGGGTCGGCGTGATCTCAACGCTGAACTTGGCTGCCAGTCCCGGGTTCTCACTGATGTTGACCCTCTTTATGGTCCAGCCGGTCTCGTTGGTGAACCAGTCAAGGATACGGGATTGCTCATCGCAGTAGCTGCAGTCAGGTCTCTGGAAATAGATCAGGGCAAAGTCATCCCGGTTGTCCCGCAATATGCGCTGCCGTTCCTCGTTGATTTGGGAGATTCGGGCCAGGTTGCCAGGAGTGGTGATCGGATAGTCCTTCTTGGTGGTCAGCTCCGGATACTTCTGCCAGACGAACTGGGCCACGTTGGAAAAAGCCAGCGCCTTCTTGCGGGCGATTTCCTGGACCTCGAAATACTCCTTCACATTTTCTTCGCTCGGCTTCTGGACAGCCTTCTTCTTCAATGCCTCGGCGAACTCCTGGAACTGGTCAGGATGCATCTCCCAAACCTGCTCATAAGAATAATCCTTGAGCGATGGCGTGCTCTTGGGCGGTTTCTTCTTCTTTTCCTGCTTTTCGGCCTGCTTCTCAGGTTCTTTCTGATACCACCACCAGCCCTTGGCCGAGTCGGCATAGTAGCCGGCAGAAGCGGTGGTCACGGAGAGTTGGAGAATAGAAGCCAGTATCAGTCTCCTCATTCTTTGTCCTCCGCATGCTTTGGTCTGATGTCCTTGACGATTTTTCTCAAGACAGGGGGTTTGGTGCTTTCCAGTTCAGAGGTGAGCACACCAAAGGCATCGACCCTGAACGGGATCAGGAGTTTGTTGAATGACTTATCGTTATTCGACACGATGGATGTATTCGTTGTGTAGTACGCACTGGTCATGAGTTCCGTGGCAATGGCATCTCTGGAGGCACTCAGTTCCCATACGACGGTATAGAGAAGATTACGTTTGGTTTCTTCATCAGCATCAGCCACCAAGATCATGGGATCGCCATCGCTAACTTGATGGATCACCTGCCAAAGTGCTTCTGGCTTCACATAGACCAACCCATTCGGCAGTGAAACGGCCAGCCACTTGACTCCGGACGAAGTTTTCTCCACCTGGTTGATCAATCCGTGGATGCCACCAAGGATCGCATCGGCATTGAACCATGCAGGAAGCTTTATCTTCTGGGAAACGTACTTTCCCGATTCTGGAGATCCGAGCGGGTGATCCCATTCCTGCGAATTTTTTTCTTTAGCGACAGGAACATCAGGTTGTGGAAGTGACTCATCTATTGGCAGCGAACTTTCTTCGGAAGCCCTCACCTGCGCCATCTGCCCAAGAAAAGCCCCCATTTCATCATTACGAGACTCCTGGTCACACCGCTTCAAGCAGGCCGTGAGCGGGTTGTTCGGAGTTATCTGGTGATGATTGCGGATGATGCTGTCGAGCTCAGCCCTGTTCGACAGCGCAACGTATTCCGGAATGCTCGCGAGTATGAGGAGCGCTATTTGCGGATGATCTGCAGTCGAATAATACTGGCTGTGGAAAGAGGGAATTTTCCCGATGTCATGCGCCAATGACACGATGAGGACTGTAGGGAGCATGATTCTTTCAGAGTTCTTTTCTACGAACTTGCGGGCAACCCCGAGAGAATGCCGATAGAGTGGTACGGTAGCCAATTGGGCAAGAGCTGCTGCCCCGTACGCCGAATCCGGATCTGATATCTGCTTGCCGACAGCTGCGTATTTCTTGATCCCGACAACCGATGGGCAGGTACCTTCCGCGTCAAGGATCTTAAGCAGATAGACGATCACAACCTTGCGGTTCCCATTGATAAGCGGTTCCGGTTCCACAATGTCCCTGTAGAACTCTTCAATCTCCGAATGCCGGAATGTCGGCCTTGGAAATGCGGCTTCCTCCTCCTGTTTTGGTGTGGGTTCACGCCAGAGTCGAGACAGATCAGTGAAGTGAACAACACGGCCTGTCCATACTGAAGATACCGTGGCGAGATCGGTGCATGGCAGGTCATCATCCGGTTCCAGCTCCGAAATTGACAGTGGAACCCACGGTTCTTGCTCTACTTCAGCCGGACGCCTGGTTAAAATTCGCCACAGGTTGTAAGTGACCATCAGGAAACCGATAACGCCACAGCAGTAGAGCAGGATTATCATGCGGCCCCTCTGCTCATGGTTATGGAAGATGGCGCCGACGGGAAGACTATCTTCAACTGCGGGTCTCTGGCATCACGAGTCACACCCTTGTACCTACCGGAATAGGTCAGCATGTAGAATTCCCTTGGTTGCAGCCCCAGAATATCCTGCACTTTCAAAATGTCCTGTTCCACCTCACGGGTAGTGACCTGGTTGGACCCGAAAATACCCGTAAGCACATTGCGTACGCCAAAGTGCCGCACGACATACTCTGATGTTTCTGCATCTGAACAGCGCATAAAGATTTTGGTGTTGGTGTTGTCGAGGATCGATTTACCGTATTCCTCGCCAATAGCGGCATATATTTGATTCACAGACTGGGCGAAGGCATGCACCATCACGTCTGCTGACCCAGCCTTCGCGAAAAGGTCCTCAATGCCTTGGTAGAACAGGCTCTGGGCCTCATCTATGTAGATGGACAGCGGTGGGAATACTTTCTGCTTGTCAGAGAGATAGACTCTGCCGATGAAGGACTGGATCATCGACAAGAGGACTTTGCCAAGTGTTGTGGCTGCCTCCCTGGTAATCATGGTACCGGTGTGCACGACCATGATTACCCCTTTCTTTCGTTCGAGTCGGCTGATGAAGCGGTTGCTGTCGGCCTGACCGATAATCTTGCCGATGTTGCCGGAGGAAAGCTCCATCAAGCAGGTGCGTAATGTTGAAGACACCTTTGAATAATACTCTTGGGGAGATTCAAGGATGTCCTGGATCATGCCGGCGTTTAGCAGCGCCTCGGGTGTCTTGATTTCCTGCAGTAGCCCCATTGTGCTACTCAATGATGAGCGGCGAATGCTTTGTCTGATAGCATCCATATTTTGCTTGGGAAGACGTTTTTCCCAATCGGCGATAATGATGTTGGCTGAGATGATGGCAGTAGTGATTTCCTTTGCAATGTTGCGGTAGAATGGCTCACGTCCACCTTGGATGCCTGAAACGATATGTCCGACGAGTTCGTCCGGCATGAAGTAATAGGCCATAGGATCTATGACCGCTGAGTATTCCGGGAAAATCGGCGTTACCAGCATCAAATCCTTGAGTCTCTCCGCCTTACGGGCAACTTCGAAGATCTTGGTGAAGATCTGCTGGTCACCTTTGGGGTCGAAGTAGACCACGCTGTTGCCTTTCATGATGTCCTGCTCAATTAGGTTCTCGCAGAGTCGCGTTTTGCCGACCCCGGTAGTGCCAAATACAAACATGTGCCTTTTTCGGTATTCATCAGGTATCGAAATCGGAACGATCCGGGTTGGTCGTTCCATCTGGACTCCGGTGCCGATGGAGGTCATGAATTCCAGGTTGGTGGTGCTACGGCGCGATGAGGACTTGAACATGTTCCCTCAACTCCTTTCCGACTGTATTAATCGATTTTTTGGGTATCCGAACCGGCGTAACAACTTCACTGAACCCTCCTGCAATACGCCGTCGACATTTGATCCCGGCAATACCGGTCAGGTCTTGAAGCAGCAGAGCCGGCAAGGCACGGGATGTCCGGTTCAGAATGAGTCTAACCTTTGCAATGTCGCCTCCCACCATGACGGGGCGCACACTCGTCACCAGAAAGCTGCGCTGCTCACCTATGCGATAACGTGAACGTTCATGTGGCGGCTGATAGCGTAAAGGGCATTCCCCGAACAGGATCAGTGGCTTAAGGATGTCATCAATTTCCAGTGTAACGTGTAATGTCCCTCGGGAGCCGATACGCCCCACGGCCCCACAAAAAACCCTCCCCTGAAGTTCCTGCAGTCTTTTTGCTTCCAGCTGGTTCTGACGTTTTTGCAGTTCCACTTCGACACTGTGAATGATATGCCGGCGAAGCTTCTTGGGAATGTCCTTCAACTGCATTTCGACCGGGTGTCCCAGCTTGGGATAGGCAATAATTTCCAGCTCCCCCTCTGCCCGGACAGTAACCGTCCTCTGAAAAGCTGCCATCAGTGTCTTCGCCACAGCGCATTCAACAGCATCGACTATCTCGTCCTCCGGCAATCCGTATTTGTGGAGTAGATCAGCGGAGAGCATTGCCGAACACCTCATCCCATGGTGATTCGATCCTGGGCGTGCTGATGGCTGCGATGAGCGTCGCCGCCTGTGGCTTCGTATGCTCAGCGAGGATGCGATACACTTTTCCGGCGTAACGGTCCCCTTTCGACGGGGTGCGCGAGTTGTAACAACCGACAGCCCGCCAGGTGTAGCCATAATCCTGGATACATTGGGCCAGTACCCAGGCCCCCACTTTCACATTCGTGCATGGTTCTCCCAGTTCATTCCATGTTTTGCCAAGCCTTTTTGCCCAACTGGAATTGATCTGCATCAGTCCATAGTCGTAGCTTCCGTTACTGTTGCGATTGATTGCACGGGGGTTGAAGTTGCTCTCCGTCTTGGCGATGCTCCAGAGCAGTTGTGGCGATATGCCGTATTGACTCCCGGCCTCCTCGAAGCAGAAAGATTTGGCCTGGATTGGCACGCAGACAAGGCTGATCACGAGCAGGCAGATGCCTGGTAATCGACACATTCGTTCCTCCTGACTGATAATCTTGTAGGGGGGAAGGTGGCACCGTCTTGACAAGAAGATTTGATCTGTTCCGTAACCAATAAAAATTCCGGATGGTTTTTTTATGCTTCTGGCTGGCTGGATTTGTTTTAGAGAAATGTTGGATGGTTCCGAATTTTACGGAGTTGATATTAGAGGAATATGTATAGAAAAACTTTTTTTGAGTTCACGGAGTATGTGATATTTTTGCCTGGATATGAATTCTAAGTTTGTGAGTCGTTAATGCTCTGTACGGTATATTTTCCTCCTACGATTCTTGCACGATCCCTATTATCTAAAGCAGGAAGTTTTCCTTTTCCAGGGAAATAATTTTAAATTTCTGCTTTCATTTAAGGATGACCCGCTGCTTAAATTGAAATGGATCACCTCGTCGCAATTAAATATTCACTTCGTATTACTAATTCACAATAAAAATAGTCATTTAGTTATATTGAGTGCTTTAATTCGTGAAGCAAGGGTAGAGGGTTTCATTCCGAGAATTACGGCGGCTCCGTCATTTCCGAATATTTTACCATTGGTCTGCAGCAGGGCAGCTATTATGTTCGCACGTTCTGTGTCTTTAATTTGATCGCGAGTAAGGATGGTCTCGCCGTCTTTTGGGGATATTTTTACAGGGACAGATAGATAATTCGATGTGGAGGATGATTCAATTCCAAGTATTCCGCCTTTAGAGAGAATCATTGCTCTCTCTAAAGAGTTTTGTAGCTCTCTAACATTGCCAGGCCAATCGTAAGAAGTCAGTTGATTTATGCTTGCCTGCGTTATTTTAGGGACGGGACGATTCATTCGGCGGGCAAAATATTTAATGAAATGAATAATCAAAGGGGGTATATCTTCACGCCGTTCTCTTAACGGAGGGATATCAAGTGGAAAGACACTTAATCTATAATATAGATCCTGACGAAATCGTCCGGCATCAACCTCCTTCCTCAAATCACGATTAGTTGCCGCAACAATACGGACATTTATTTTCCGTGTTCTTGTGTCACCGACACGCTCTATTTCCTTTTCCTGCAATACTCGTAACAACTTGGCTTGCATGGGAAGCGGTACTTCGCCAATTTCATCCAGGAACAGAGTACCACCATCGGCCAATTCAAAACGTCCTGGCCTGTCCTTGAGGGCACCAGTAAAAGAACCTCTCACATGCCCAAAAAATTCACTCTCAAATAAAGTATCCGGCACTGCTCCACAATTCACCTTGATGAGAACTCGATCATGCCGAGGACTTTTCGCATGAATTGCATTTGCAACCAATTCTTTCCCCGTACCACTCTCTCCTGTTATCAATACAGCTGCATCCGTAGGTGCCACTAGCTGTATTTGTTGCATCATTTTCTGCAGGCACGAACTATTGCCAATGATCCCACCGCCAAATCCATCAGTGATTTCTTCACGCAGGTAGTTGTTTTCCTCTTCCAGTCTTGCCTTCAAGTACTCGATCTCTTCAAAAGCCCTGGCGTTGGCAATGCTTACCGCTGCATGGGCAGAAAAAACTTGTAACCATTCAAAGTCGAGCTGACTTAGTACTCCAGAATCAAATAGTCCAAGAACTCCCAGGATATCTCCTCGATAAACGAGAGGCTGGGCCGCAAAAGTCTTAATTTCTTCATTCCTAAACCAATCGCGATCCACAATCCAATCTTCGCTGCCTTGCAAATTGGTCATTAATATTGGTTCGCCGGTTTTACCAACGAGGCCGACTTTCCTCACGCCGAGGGGAAAGCGTTGAAACGCACCGTTCAAACGCTGATGATCAGTACAATGCTTGGAATTTCCTGCGCTGGCAACGAGGTGCAGACAGTTTGTCCTGTCAGGGCATTCTGAGAGGAAAAGGCATTTTTCACAAATATCGCCAGGCTTTTTCAGCCAAATCCTTGTGAGCACAACATTTGTACATGTCGCAAGCCCTCCAGTGATTGATTGTAGAACTTCTGACAGGGAAAGATTTTGCGCTACGGAAACCATCACTTGTGGAAATGTAGAAGATAGCATATGGAAACACTACGAAATATCAGAGCAACTTACAACTAATTTTCGTAATTTACGATTATTCGTAACAGTCAGCAAATAGTTAATCTACAAATTGCGGTGTAATTTTAGGCTGTTGCGGAATACGACTCATTGGCACAATACCTGCTCCTGTTAGATCGAAAGAAAAATTAAAAGAACAGAAGGAGTACACAATGAACCGCATTTCTCAAATAGACCCGACTTTAGTAACAGGCAAGGCCAGTCACTTGTTAGAAGGTGTCCGCTCAAAACTTGGAATGGTACCAAATCTTTTCAGGGTTTTAGCGAACTCTCCTGATGCCCTTGATGGTTACCTCAAGCTTAGCGGAGCACTTTCTACAGGGATTCTTGACAACAAAGTTCGCGAACAGATTGCTCTGGCCGTCGCTGAAATCAACAAATGTGATTATTGTCTAAGTGCCCACACAGCTCTCGGTGGTCTTGTTGGTCTGTCTGACGATGACATCTTGAAAGCCAGGCGTTCATCATCAAGTGATTTACGGACCGATGCAATTTTAAAATTGGCTCGAGCTATTGTCATTCAACGAGGTGAAATAAGTAACACTGATTTTGAATCTGCACGGGCAGCAAGTCTGTCAGATGCAGAAATAGTCGAAATAGTTCTCAACGTAACAGTGAATATTCTGACAAATTATATCAATCATGTGGCGCAGACTGTAATTGATTTCCCTGAGGTCAGTGCAGGTGTAGACGGTAATAATTCTTCGCCCTGCGATTCAGTAACTTGCGGTTGCGGAGGAGCATAATGTTTTGCTTGCTTACTCCAACAGGAAAATTACAAAAAGGAGATATTCAGATGAAACTCACCATGACACGAAGTATTGTTTTTTTCATTGTTGCGACGTTGGTCCTTACTCTTGTTTCTAATAACCTCGCATCCGCGGAAGAGCTGTCGCCAGCCGCCAAAGCGGCGACCATGAAAGTCGAATATAAAACCGTTAAGGTTGGTGACCTCGAGATCTTTTACCGCGAAGCCGGTCCTAAGGATGCCCCGACCCTACTGCTGCTCCATGGCTTTCCGACGAGTTCTCAGATGTTCCGCAATCTGATTCCGGCTCTTGCAGACAAATTTCATGTGGTTGCCCCGGACTACCCTGGATTTGGACACAGCTCAATGCCTTCACACGAAAAATTCGCCTACACGTTCGACAATATTGCCCGGGTGATGGAGGAATTCACCGAATTGATCGGCCTTCAGCGATATGCCCTCTATGTCCAGGATTATGGTGCTCCGGTCGGATACAGAATAGCTGTTAAAAATCCGAAGCGCATAACAGCAATTGTAGTGCAAAACGGTAATGCCTACGATCAGGGGTTGGACAACGATTTCTGGAAGCCGCTCAAAGCCTACTGGAAAGAGCCTGGTGACAAGGGGAAGCGGGATGCATTACGGGGCTTTCTCACCTACGATGCAACCAAGTGGCAGTATACCCATGGGGTAAAGAACATTGAACTCGTCAGCCCGGACGGGCCGGCTCACGACCAGTTCATGCTTGACCGTAAGGGTAACGACGAAATCCAGCTCGACTTGTTCCTGAGTTACGGCAGCAATCCACCTCTCTACCCGAAGTGGCAGGAGTATTTCCGCAAATACCAGCCGCCGGTTCTCATCGTCTGGGGAAAGAACGACCTGTTATTCCCGGCTGCCGGTGCTGAACCATACAAGAGGGATTTGAAAAATATTGAATACCATCTGCTTGATGCCGGCCACTTTGCTTTGGAGACGGATGGGGATTATATTGCGATGAAAATGAGGGCATTTCTCGAAAAAAACTTGAAGTAGAAACCAGCAATTCAGGGACAGGTCGGTGGTAACTTTTTAGCCGGCCTGATCTCCCAGCTTCAGTCATTGAATTTAAGGTCTTCAGCAGCCACCTTCGATAACTAAACATAAAGTAAGGGCTCTGACACATGACACCAACAATAATAAAGCCACCTTTCACTGAAGAAACTGCTCGTGCAAAGGTCCGGACTGCCGAAAATGCTTGGAACAGCCGGGATCCTCAGCGGGTATCAATGGCTTACTCGGAAAACTCTGAATGGCGAAATCGCGGCCTGATTTTTTGCGGACGAGACAGTATTCGCGAGTTTTTAGGCTACAAGTGGTTAACTGAACTTGATTATCGCCTCGCCAAGTCACTCTGGTCTTTTACGGAAAATCGGGTTGCAGTCCGATTCCAATACGAGTATCACAACACTGACGGTCAGTGGTTCAGAGCCTATGGAAATGAGTTATGGGAATTTGATGAGGAGGGTTTGATGCGACGTCGTGAGGCAAGTATCAATGATGTGTCTATAGAAGAACACGAGCGTAAATTTTTCTGGTCAGCACCAGGTCCCCGTCCAGAAGATGATAGTGGCATTCCTGAAATAAGATGATTTCAAGCACCACAGGAAGGAGAATCATGATGCAATCTTATCCCAGCGACATAGCTTTCACCCCCTCAGTAAAGGCGATTCAGACACGAAATGGCTCCCGTGCAGCATATTCAAAAGTAGAAAGTGGTCGTGGCTGGCAAACGAAGATCACACCTGAGCTTGTATCATTTCTTTCGCGGCTGGACATGTTCTATCTTGGCACGGCCAACGCCGATGGCCAACCCTACATTCAATATCGGGGAGGCCCTCCGGGGTTTTTGAAAGTCATCGATGGCCAGACTCTCGGTTTTGCCGATTTTTCAGGCAATCGTCAGTATATAACAGTCGGCAACCTGTCTGAGAACCCCAAAGCATTCATCTTTCTCATGGATTATGCCCGTCAAAGCCGAGTTAAAATCTGGGGAACGGCAGGTTTTGTTGAAGATGACGCAGAACTGCTCGAAAAGCTGACAGACCCGGCTTACCAGGCAAGAGTAGAAAGAGCAATCGTTTTCACCATCGAGGCGTGGGATGGAAATTGTTCCGACCACATTCATCAGCGATTTGCACAGCATGATGTGGCTGATGCTATTGAGCGGTTGCAACGTAAAATAAGTGAGCAGGAGCTAGAACTGAGTAATAAACAGCGCAGCGAGCCATCGACATCCTGAAGGCCCGGCTGAACGTGCTCGAACAGAAGACTCTTTCCAATACTGGTGAATAAATCAGAAAATGGAGGCAGCGTGGCAACAAGAAAGACGATCGAATTAAAACGTGTAGTTGTCACTGGCCTTGGAGCAATTACAACCATTGGGCAACACGGTACCTGACCTGTGGGAAGCCGTAATTAGCGGCAAAAGCGGAGAGGGGCCGATAACCCGTTTTGATGCATCGGGGTTTAAGACCAGATTCGCCTGCGAGGACAAAGGCTTTGATCCACGAGATCACTTTGATTCCAAGGAATCCAAAAAATATGATCCCTATTGCCAGTACAGCCTTGTGGCAGCCGATGATGCAATCCGTGATGCTTTGTTGAATCAGGCTGAATACAACAGCGAAAGAGATCGAATACGCTCTGAGACGTGGTAAGCCCAGGTTTTCTCCGTTCTTCATCCGAAAATATTCTCCAACATGGCTTCCAGTATGATATCGATTACTCATGGCCTGTGCGTGATCAATTTTTCCACGGTGTCTGCATGCGCATCCTCTGCAAATGCTGTATCTGACGCATTCAACCATATTCGCTTTGGTAAGGCAAATTTCATCATCACCGGCGGCGCAGAAGCAGTGATTACGGAATCAGCAATAGGCGGATTTAATGCGATGAAAGCGCTATCAGAACGAAATGATCACCCGCAGGGCGCCTCACGTCCCTACGATATCGCCAGAGATGGTTTTGTCATGGGAGAAGGGGCCGGCGCAATCGTACTGGAAGAACTTGAACATGCAGTGAGACGCGGGGCACGAATATACGCTGAAGTCCTGGGAGTCGGCTTTGGTTCTGATGCGCATCATATGTCCGCCACTCATCCTGAAGGTAGAGGCGCATTTCTCTCAATGCGTGATGCATTGCAAGATGCCGGTATTGATGCGTCAAAGGTTGATTACATAAATGCTCACGCCACTTCAACGCCGCTGGGAGACTTGAGTGAGATTACTGCTTTTGCAAAACTGTTTGGTGAACGTTTGGACACGTTGTCAATCAGCACCACGAAATCAATGACCGGCCATCTGCTTGGCGCATCCGGTGCTATAGAGGCCATTATCTGTATAAAAAGCATAGCTGATAATATTGTTCCACCCACGATCAATACTGAAGTTTTGGACACTTCAATTCCAGAAGGAATGGACATGACCTTGTCTTCAACTCGTAATAAAAAAATATCTATCGCAATGAATAATGCGTTCGGGTTTGGTGGACATTGTTCAACCAATATTTTTAGTAATTATGATGAAGAGGATGGGATGTAACGCAACATGTTGTCTCAAACCATAATTAGCGATCATATTGCCAATATAATTAACTGGTTAAGCTGAACTCACTGGTTCGCACGGTACCAATCTCTGGGCGAAGAACCGGTTTTATTGGAAAATACTCTGGTAAATGAGGCGCAACCGGAATAGCCCACGGTCTGTGCAACTATATTAATTGGCATCCCTTTCTTTAACAAAGTCATTGCGATACTGATTCGCCAGTCGGTTAGATAGTTTATAGGAGTAGTGCCAACAACCCTGTGAAAATTGCTGGCAAAACGAGCACGAGACATTCCAGCGATCTTGGCAAGGTCTTCCAGTGAAAAAGATTGTTCAGGATGTTCATGTATTGCTGTTATTGCTCTGCTTAGCCTCTCATCGGCCAATCCAGCCAGAACACCGCAGTTCAGAGATTTCTCTTCGATAACAAAACGCAACAGTAGAATAATTACATATTCGAAAAGTCTATTCATCGCCGCCTGCCTTCCCGAGCGATCGTTGAATGCCTCATCAAAAAGAATCATGACCGCCTTTTCAATTTCCCGGGACGATGACAGAGGAATCAAAATAAAATCCGGCAAAGCACTAATGAGCGGGTTGTTCAACCCACTTGCAAATTCAACCAGAGCGCACGTTATCTCCGCAACCGGACCAAATCCACTATGAAATTCGTGTTTGAGCGGACGTGGTAAAAACAGCAAGTTTGGCTGATAGATATCAATTTTATCATGGTGCTGAATTGAAGCAGTTAGGCAACCACTCCGGATTACATGTAAACACCCTAAACCAACTGTGTCATCGAAAACCGCATCACCACAAACAGGTCCTGTGTAAACCTCCCTTGCGGTGAGAGATACATTGCTGAATAGTGCCTCTAACTTATCCATATTGATACTCCTGGCAAAGAAATTGAGACTATGTGCAAACACAGTAACGGTAAATCCTGTTATAAAAACACTCAGGTAGTCAATTAAATAAATTAGGAGGTTTGAAAATGAAAACAAGAATGATCATTGGATTACTGGCAGTTTGTTTGTCAGGTGCAATGCCTGTTCTGGCAGCAGAAATGACTCAAGAGCAGGAGATGGCAAGAATGTGTGCCCTTGAAGCTGAGACGATTCAGATGAAAATACACCGATTGGAAAGGGAAGTTGCCAACGGTAAATCAAAATTGAAAATGGAAGACATCAAAAAACTCGAGTCGAAATTGGAGGAGGCAAAGAAAATACTGGATGATCTTAACTCAGGCGGTTAACACTAAGTTGTTTCTGGTATCGCGTTACAGGTGACTGTAATAATTATTCAAGCTTTTGAATCCAAGCAATTAATTTCTCGGAAACATTTAGAAGATTGAATCAATGCCCGTACAAATAAACTAATCATACTGGAGAAAAAATGAAAAGAATATTGCCCTTTCTTGTTGCAGCTGTCGTAACCGTTGCATTTGCCGGTATTGCCATTTCTGCTGACCCAATGATGAAAGACGAAATGAAGTCTGCCGAAAAAGGTGAAATGAAGTCAGCTGCAAAAGAGGAAATGAAGCCTGCCGCTAAAAAGAAGGTAATGAAACCTAGAAAAGCCAAGAAGGTTATAAAAAAAACTGAAGAGATGAAAGAAATGGCGCCTGCAGCACCGATGACAGCCCCTGCAGCGAAGTAATTTATACTTAGTTTTTAGTGAAAGAGGCCATGTCTTCAGATATGGCCTCTTTCCAGTTGAACCGTGAAGGAGATCGTCGAGTGAAAACATTGATAAGCAGTTATTGCATGGCGTTAGCTGTGCTCTTCGTAATTATCGTGGCAAGTAATGCTTCTTCAGCGACAACACAAACAGCGGGTACTTTGGAAAAAGCCGCGTTTGCCGGAGGCTGCTTCTGGTGCATGGAGGCGCCTTTTGACAAGCTCCCAGGCGTTGTGTCCGTTCTCCCCGGTTATATCGGCGGTAAAAAGAAGAATCCGACTTACAAAGAGGTTTCAGCAGGCGGGACCGGGCACGCAGAAGCGGTAGAGATCGCCTATGATCCGGCAAAGATCAGCTATAAAAATCTTCTGGCGGTATACTGGCATAATATCGACCCGACGGTAATTAATCGCCAGTTTTGCGATACGGGAGACCAGTACCGGAGCGCCATATTCTACGATACGGAAGAACAACGCCGTGTTGCCTTGCAATCAAGAGCAGCCCTTGAAAAAAATAAGCCCTTCAAGGAATCTATTGTAACCGAAATAACTGCCGCCGGAGAATTTTATCCAGCCGAGGAATACCACCAACACTACTACAAGAAAAATCCGCTCAGATATAAATATTACCGAAATGGATGTGGTCGTGATAAGCGTCTCAAGGAATTGTGGGGCAGCGCAGCAGGACATTAGTTTCTCAGAAATTAACGCACTTATACTATTAAGGGCTGATACTTCTAGAAGCAAATAATCGGAGAACTCCATGAAAATTATTGCACGTCTGCTACTCCTGTTTCTGATCTCAACTGTGATAGCCTGCACCGGCAGCAAAAACAGCGAATCAGGAGTCGGCTCATCCTCTCCTACAAATAGCGGCAAGATAAAGCTTTATTCCGCCGCCACGAAAGGATTCATCGTGAGCGATAAGGTCGTCAAAAGCCTTGAAGAATGGCGTAAACAGCTGACTCCTGAGCAGTACCACGTCACTCGCGAGCAGGGAACTGAAAAGGCTTTCACCGGCGCCACCTGGAATAATCACGAAAATGGAACATATCAATGTGCCAACTGCGGCAATGACCTGTACCGATCGGAACATAAGTATGAATCCGGCACCGGATGGCCGAGTTTCTGGCAGCCGATCTCTCCGGAAAACATCTCGACCCGTGCAGATAATAGCCTGTTCTCAAAACGGACGGAAGTTATCTGCTACCGCTGCGACGCCCACCTGGGCCATGTATTTGAAGACGGACCGAAGCCAACCGGTCTGCGCTACTGTATGAATTCTGCTGCCATGAAATTTGTAAAGCTGCCATGACTTCTCCAATCGAATTACTACCTGATTCACCGGAAAATCGTGAGCTGGAAGAAAATGTTCACCCGCCGAACTGGGTCAATCCCGAGCCTGCGCCATGTTATAACCTTGTGGTGATAGGTGGCGGCACAGCCGGTTTGATATCGGCTGCCGGTGCTGCCGGATTGGGGGGGAAAGTTGCCTTGATTGAGCGGCACCTGATGGGTGGAGACTGTCTGAATGTCGGCTGCGTCCCCTCAAAAGGGGTTGTCAGTGCATCCCGCGCCGTCCACCATGCCCGTAACTCTGCAAAATTTGGAGTAGTGGATGGCAGTGGTCTGAGGTTTGACTTCGATACGGCTATGGAGCGTATGCGCCGGTTGCGGGCAGACATCAGCCATCATGACTCTGCTCGGCGTTTCCGAGACGAACTGGGAATTGACGTGTTTATTGGACAGGGTAGCTTCAGCGGTTCCGACACGGTTGAGGTTGCAGGTAAAACTCTCCGCTTCAAAAAAGCCTCCGTCTGTACCGGTGCCTGCGCCGCCGCCCCACCCATACCGGGGTTGGAAGAAGCCGGGTACCTTACCAACGAAACCTTATTCTCTCTTATTGAACTTCCACCTCGTATGGCGGTGATCGGTGCCGGTCCCATCGGTTGCGAGATGGCTCAGTCATTTGCACGCTTTGGCAGCAGTGTATCCCTTATTGAAATGGGACCCCATATTCTTGGTCGTGAAGATGGTGACGCTGCAGAAATTCTCCATAGAGCATTTATCCGTGAGGGGATTGATCTGCAACTTGGGGTGAAAATCATCGAAGTCGAAACAAGCGGTAGTGATAAGATTCTTCATCTTGAACGTGATGGCAAACGGATAGATGTGACTGTTGACGCCATATTGGTGGGAGTTGGACGTGCACCAAATCTCTCAGGTCTTGGTTTGGAGAAAGCAGGAATCAAGTTTGATAAGACCGGTGTAGCGGTCAATGACTACCTGCAAACCTCAAATCCGAATGTCTATGCAGCAGGCGATATTTGTTTCCCCTTCAAATTTACCCACACCGCTGACGCCCTTGCCCGTATCCTGATCGCCAATGCCCTCTTCATGGGGAGGCAGAAGGTTTCTGCTCTTACCATTCCTTGGTGTACCTATACCGATCCGGAGATTGCTCACGTGGGGATGTACGAAGGTGATGCCAAGGAAAAAGGGATTGGATTCACCACGCTCACTGTCCCGCTATCGGACGTCGACCGGGCCGTTCTGGACGGCGAATCTGAGGGCTTCGCCCGGGTTCATCTGCGCAAAGGAACGGACAAAATTCTTGGTGCAACCATAGTCGCCCGTCATGCCGGGGAGATGATCAACGAGTTTTCACTGGCCATCACCAATGGTCTTGGAATATCAGCTATCGGCAAGACTATTCACCCGTATCCGACCCAAGCCGAGGTAATCAAGCGGCTGGCAGACGCCTATAACCGAACACGCCTTACGCCTTTTGTCAAAAATTTGCTTTCCGGCTGGTTGGAGTGGCAGAGGGGATGATTCTATGAATATCAAAAAAATCGCACTGGCTCTGGTCGGTATCGCTGTCATTATACTATTCTTCTATTTTGACATGCAGCGCTTTCTGACGTTGTCTGCTCTCAAGGCCAACCGCCAGACGCTGCTGGATTATTATGCCGCCCACAAGTTATTCACGATGGCCGGCTTCATGGCGATCTACATCGTCCAGACCGCCCTATCGCTTCCCGGTGCCGCCATTTTGTCACTGGCAGCAGGAGCAATCTTTGGTTCGATAATGGGCACGGTTTACGCCAATATGGCTGCAACGATCGGTGCTACCCTTGCTTTTCTCGTGACCCGCTATCTGTTGCGTGATGTTGTTCTGAACAAATTTGGCAGCAAACTGGAAGGAATGAACCGAGAACTTGAAACCCGCGGATTCAGTTATCTGCTGTTTCTTCGCTTGGTGCCGCTGTTCCCTTTCTTTCTGATCAACCTGGCTGCCGGCCTAACGCGCCTGCCGTTGCGAGCATTCTTCTTCGGCACCATGCTCGGTATCATTCCGGGGGGCTTTGTCTACGTCAATGCCGGTGCCAGTCTGGCGACCATTGATTCGCTCTCCGGCATTGCTTCACCAAGGGTGCTTGGCTCATTTGCTCTGCTCGGGCTGTTTGCACTGGTGCCGGTGTTATACAACAAATTCAAGAACAAGAAAGGAGCAACAACCGTATAGAGGTTCAGTCATTGATAGCGAATCATAATATTGAAAAATTTAACAGGAGAAACGCATGACTGATACCTATTACAATCCTGCCGATTTGCAGAAATTTGGAGACATTGGAAAAGACGCACCTGAACTGGCTAAAAAGTTCTTTGACTATTATGGGGCGGTATTTGCCGACAGGCACTTACAGAACGGGAAAAGTCCCTGATTGCGCTGGCCGTTGCCCATGCAGTCCAATGCCCCTACTGCTTTGATGCTTACACCCATGCCTGCCTGGAGAAGGGTTCCAATCTGGAAGAAATGACCGAGGCGGTTCATGTGACGAACGCAATTCGTGGCGGAGCCTCATTGGTGCATGGAGTCCAGATGAGAAAGATTGCGGGAAAAATATCCCTGTAAACCTCGGAGATTTTCATGACGTTTAAGGAAGTGCTGCACGCCCACGGGCTGAATCTGGCACGAAGCGATACAAAATGGCTCCAGGTCAACGTGGGACTTGCCTGTGATCTACATTGCAAGCACTGCCATCTTGAGGCTGGCCCGGCACGGACTGAGTTGATGGAGTTGAAAACAGTGGAAGAAGTCATTGCCTGTGCTGGTCGATTTTCATTCGATACCATCGACATTACCGGTGGTGCTCCGGAACTGATGCCACATCTGCCACGACTGGTAATAGGACTCGCATCTTTGACACCAAAGCTGGTGGTTCGCACGAACCTTGTTGCGCTGTCGCGTTCGGAATCAGAAAAACTCATCGAACTCTATGTGCAAAATCATGTGTCTATCGTTGCCTCTCTGCCTTCGTTGTCCTCAAGCCAGACCGACGCCATGCGTGGTGAAGGGGCGTGCAAGACAAGCATTGGAGTATTGCAGCAGCTCAATTCTGTAGGTTATGGCATTGAAGGAAGTGGTCTGTACATTGATATAGCAGCCAATCCGACCGGAGCATTTCTTCCCGTGACGCAGGGTCCGGCAGAAGAACGCTTCCGCAAGGAATTGCATCGAAAGTACGGCATCAGCTTTAACAAGCTATTAACCTTTGCCAACGTACCTTTGGGGCGTTTCCGCACCTGGCTGGAGCGTTCAGGCAATCTGGATGACTATCTGCTGAAGCTGAAAGAGCGTTTCAACCCCAGTACCATCTCCGGACTCATGTGCAGTTCACTTATCTCGATTAACTGGGATGGATATTTATACGACTGCGATTTCAATTTGGCGGCAGAACTGCCACACCAGGGCAAGAGGAAACATATTTCCTCGTTTACTGAACTACCTCAGTGGGGCACACCTATTGCCGTTGGCGACCATTGTTTTGCTTGCACTGCTGGTGCCGGTTTTACCTGTGGAGGGAGTATTTCCGTATGAACAAGCTAAGCCGTTGGGGAGTAACCTCACGAATATTGGTTTTATCACTCAGCTGCGCCGCCTTGCAGTTCTCATACTGCCAATGGCAATTGCCCTGACGTCATCAGTGGTTAGATATGCTGATGAAATCGCAATAAGCAACTTCGGTCATTGAACCGTATTTATAGGTTTCGAACATTCCCCTTACAAGGTTCGATCTTCCTGTGTCAGTGCATATTCCGGATGAATCCGACCACCGTTCCGGCGTAAAACCGACCGCAATTCCGATTTGAAACCGACCAACATTCCGCTGGCAATCCGACCAGCGTTCCGGAATGAATCCGACCACCAGGTTGTAGTCGCAAGGTAACTCAACAGCGTATTGTACCCCTCATTTATTTGAGGAGGTCATCAATGCCACAGAATCGAGTTACTATACGTAAAATCCGGGAGATACTCCGCCTTGCCTGGTCATGCGGGCAGACAAGACAATCCATTTCTGACAGTTGCGGTATCGGCAATACAACCGTCACCGATACTCTGTACCGGGCTTCCGCTGCCGGTCTGTCCTATCCCTTGCCCACCGACTTTGATGATGAACGGCTTGAACGACTTCTCTATCCTCAACATCCTCGTGCCGTAACCAGTAGGCGGACACCTCCCGACTGGGCATCTCTGCATAACGAACTCCTCTCCCACAAGAACCTGACGCTGATGCTTCTATGGCAGGAGTATAAGGAACGGGAACCATCCGGTTACCAGTACAGTCAGCTCTGTGACCTGTTCCGGTTCTGGCGTGGCAAGCTCGACCTGTCCATGCGTCAGAAACATCGTGCCGGCGAGAAGATGTTCGTGGACTATTGTGGTCAGACTATTCCGCTTGTTGACTCTAGCACCGGAGAGATACGTGACGCTCAGGCGTTTGTTGCGGTCATGGGAGCCAGCAACTACACCTATGCCGAAACCACATGGAGTCAGTCCCTTGCTGACTGGACAGGTTCACATGTCAGAACGTTCTCCTACTTCGGTGCCGTTCCTCATTGTCTCGTTCCAGATAACTTACTGTCAGGAGTCACCAAGACCTGCCGATATGAACCTGGCATCAATGCCACCTATCAGGAAATGGCAACTCATTACGGCACCGCTGTTATTCCCGCCCGTGTCCGCAAACCACGAGACAAGCCTAAGGTCGAAGTCGGTGTCCAGTTCGTGCAACGGTTCATTCTTGCCGGATTACGACATCACACCTTCTTCAGTCTGGCAGAAGCGAATGCTGCTATCAGAGGACGGCTGGAACTTCTGAACAACCGTCCCTTCAGAAAGCTCCCCGGCACCCGCAAGAACCGCAGTAACCAGTCGGATCTTCAGCGCCTCTGCGGCGTCAATCCTTCGTCCAGTTAGACAGAGATCGCGGGCGTACCCAGAGGTGGCCAAAAGAGGCTGACATGGCGGCAATCGGGATATCGCAGAAACAGGCCAGATCAAAGCCGCCCATTGCCGGCCCGTTTATCATTGCGATGGTCGGCTTGGGAAAATTTCACAAGTTGAGGTGATATCGGGAAGAAGATGCCAATAACTCGGCATGGCGTTCCGCCTGCTTGAATTCATCCAGATCGAACCCCGCTAAGAAGGAACTCCCTGCTCCAGTTATGATAACGCACTCTACCCTATCGTCAGCTTGCCACGTTGACAGACAGTCAGATATTTCCTGCTTCATCAGAATGGAAATCGCATTACGTCGCCCAGGAAGGTCGAGAGAATGTGCTGATTCATATCCGGACTCGTACATACAGCTCATAAGGCTGTCATGGAGTGAGCAATGAGAAATCTTTGGAATGTGTCTGTCACACGTAGTGTTGCAAATTAAAATATGTGCCATTATTCCAGGTAAAGAACACTTTTTTGGGACTATCCTAGATATTTTCAGTTATCTAGGACAGCCCCATAAAAGAAGGTATTATTTCATATAATATCGAGCTCCGTCATGACATCTAGAGCATGAATTCGGCATAACACTCGAGAAGGCAGGCATTTTGTTTCTCCTCATTGCGCTCTGTTGGGGGGCGTTTGAGTGTATTTTTTGGTACATTGAATAGACATTTGACGGATAAATTATGTCGCCTACATGTGAAGTTACATCACCCTCTATCATTGCACGATTTTTTTTGTCATTTGGGTCAGCAATAGACTTGTAACCTCCCATCATTCCGGTCTTTGGCATGTGGCATGTTTGACAACGTCCAATAGGTCTTGAATCATCTAATGGAGTGTATCCGACTGCTAGGCCCATTCCAGCCTTATTGTTCATGTGTTTAACAACCTCATGAGCCACTTTGTTCATAGCTGTATTTATTTTTAGCTGTTCAATAGGGTCGGTAGTTTTAGAATCATAAATTGGTTTGCTTGATCCATTGAGATACGTATTTTGGCCATATGCAGCATTTATTGCCGCCACGTCATCCTTTGTAATGCCAGAAAATTGCCCAGTCGAGGCATGGCAACGGAGACAGATCGTATTATTTTTAAATTTTGTTCCTTGATAGTCATATTTATTCCCGGATGAATCTACCGAAAGTGCATGGGTCGGTCCTTGATATAGACTGTGAACAGAATGACATGAGGTGCATGTTACTTTCTCAACAGGGTTGTTTGCGTGTACAGAATGTTCAAATTCATAAGATTGTTGTTTATGATGTCTTCCATGTTTACCATCCCAACTTGTAAAACCGTTACCATCCTTCCAGCCCGGCATGAAATCTGCGAGTTCATATACGCCTGGGACAAAATTGCCATTACCAAGTTTGTTTTTATAATTGTCATTCCAAGGATATTTTAATGCACTTTTAGGGCTAGCGCTTGTAGGGAGAGCCAACCCATGGCATCTTGCACAGGTTTCGCGTTCCGCCTTTGCAGTTAACCTGGTAGGAATGATAATCTTTTTTGCTCTGCCTGGATTGCTGGCGTGTTCTGACCCAGGTCCGTGACAATTTTCACAACCTACACCTGGTTCGAGATAGCTAAACTCAGTGGTAAGCATGTCCGCATCTTTCGTTACCTGAACCTTCAAACCAACAACATGGCAGCCAGCACATACCCTGGAGTACGTCTCACCCTGGTCTACCCAGGCGTTCTTCATATTACCGCCGCGTGTAGCACGGAAGTCGGCAAATTTTGGAGCTTCATCTCCACTTTGAGCTACGAATATCGGCAGCATCAACAAATCCTTGTCTGATCCCGTATATGGATAACCTGTCCAATTCGGACTTTTGCTTGCTGGAACATCTTGCACCCTGGCATAAAAATGCTGCTTAAAAATACCTACATTTGGCAAATGAGCACTAGTCCCTGGTTCAATATATTTATTTCCCTGCCCACCAACGGTAGCAATTATTGGGATAAAAACACCAGAAATACATGCATCAGCTGCGTTACCACCAAAGGCAAAGCCTTTAATTGAAGGTTTTCAGTAAACCACCGGCTCTGCCGGTGAGACTTGAAAAGGCTCTGCCGTTCCAGCGATAGTTCCTCCTGAGGAAAGCCCCTAAAGGCAATCAACAGGAGGAACTGCCATGCGAGAGTGGCAAAGTTTAGCCCATGTAAAATGGGAGTGCAAATATCATGTTGTGATCGTGCCGAAATACCGTAAGAAGGTTCTTTACGGCAGGCTTCGAGGAGAAGTTGGCAAAATCATCCGTCAGTTATGTCGGCAGAAGGAAGTTGAACTTATCGAGGGTCATGCCATGCCTGACCACATCCATCTGGTGTTGAG